>NZ_JBEZIJ010000003.1:0-627378 GCF_040650955.1 Streptomyces sp. NPDC048560 | reverse complement strand
CGGCCGGGCAGCAAGCACCACATCCTCGTCGACGGCCAGGGCATCCCGCTCGCGGTGTCCCTGACCGGCGGAAACCGCAACGACGTCACCCAGCTAATGCCGTTGCTCGCCAAGATTCCGTCGGTCCCGGGGCTCGTTGGACGGCCACGTCGACGGCCCGATGCACTGCTCGGTGACCGCGGTTACGACCACGACAAGTACCGCCGCCTGGTCTGGGCTCGGGGCATCAAACCGGTCATCGCCCGCCGCGGTGTCCTGCACGGTTCCGGCCTCGGAGTTCACCGATGGGTTGTCGAGCGCACCATCGCCTGGTTCCACGGCTTCCGACGTCTGCGCATCCGCTGGGAACGGCGCGACGACATCCACGAAGCCTTCCTCGGCCTCGCCACCTGCCTCATCACCCACCGCCACGTCCAACGCCTTTGTTAGGACCTCTTAGGCCCAGTCCGCACCGTCGGCGCCCTTCAGCTGCCGCACCCGCCCCGGTCACTCGAAGGCCTGCACGGCATCCCGGCCACCAGGGCGGGCGGCAGCCGTCGAGGTCGCGCAGGGCAGGAGACCGGCCGCCCGGGCCACCCAGGGCGGGGTCCGCGGGAAGGGCAGTTCTGTGGCGGCATCGACCGCCCCGGCCGCTCAGGGCGGGATCGGCCCGGACGGTTTGCCGCTCAGGGGCGGGAGCGGCAGGCCGTGCTGCCCAGGGGCTTCTCCAGAAGCGTGAACGACTTGGGCGGCGCGCCGCCCGCCTGGGGCTTACCCGCCTTGTGGCCGACGACCTCGTAACCCTCGGCCACGTAATAGGCGTTCAGGCGGGTGTTGCCGGCCAGGCAGTCCAGCCGTACGCTCATCCGCCCCCGCTCGGCCACACGGCGCTCCGCTGCCCGCAGCAGCTGCCGCCCGGTGCCCGGCCAGGCTCCGCCCCGGTCCACCATCAACCGGTGCACATATCCGGCCACCGGCGGTTGCGGGCCCCAGGCGTCCTCGTCCTCCCACCACAACTCCCATGCGCCGACCACCCGGCCGTCGTTCTCGGCCAGCCACGCCTCGCCGTCGGTCATGATCCGGCGGAAGTGGTCCTCGTCCAGCTCACCGGGGTGCCACTGATCGTTGATGCCCTGGGTGAGCATCCAGCGGGCGGCGTCGTCGCGCAGGCGGACGAGAGTGGCGAGGTCGGTGTCGGCGGCGAGGCGGACGTGCAGATCGTTCACGCCGAGATCCTCGCACGCGTCGATCCACACACGGACCGCTCCTCACCTGGCCGGGTCCGTGGCCCCGGCCGGGTGAGGAGCCGGGGCCACAGCCGCGTGACTCCGGTCAACGACCGGATGTCGCACGCTGCTCAGGCGTTGGGGTCGAACGCGATCCCTGCCGGCTTGGCCTTCTCCAGGTGGGCGTTGAAGCTGCCGTCCTTCAGCCCGAAGACGGCGCTGCCGAAGTTGGCCTGGCTCAACTTGTCGCGAAGACCAGCCGGGTAGCCGTTCCAGCCGACGAGGCTGGGGAACTGCCAGCTGTGGTGGTGGTTCTCCGGCGGCTCGTCGTTGGTGTTCGCCGGGCGGAAGCAGTGCGTACTCACGCCGTCCTTGTGATAGACGACCTTGGGGTGGGTGCCGTCCCAGCGGATCCGGTCACGGCTGTATATGTCGAAGTTGCCGTGGGCGGAGGTGGACACGTACCGGGCCTCGTTGTTCTGCACCCAGACCACGACGTGCTCCCAGTCGTGGCGGTGCCCTCCGAGGCTGCTGCCGGCCAGGGCCTGGTCCTTCTCGAAGTACAGGCCGTACATGATGGCGCACCAGCCGTTGTTGCACTTCGAGCGCGAGTATCCGTTGGTGTTGTCGAGGTCCCACGCGTCACGGCACTGGCCGTTCAGCGCTCCGCTCGGGTTGAGGCCGGTGGCGACGGTGCCGTCCGGCCCGATGGCGGCCGTGGAGTAACAGCCGTCCGTGTCGTAGTCGTAGGCCGGTTGGAACGTCTGCTCCAGGCCGTCCGCGGCGGCGGGCAGGGCCGAGGGCGGAGCCGCGTAGGCTCCGCCCGGGAAGGCTATGACCAGGGCGACGGCGCTGCCAAGGGTCAGCGTCACTCTTCGAATCCGCGAGCTCTTCTTCAACTGCGTCCTCCTGATTGACCGCGGTGTGGGGCGCGCGACGTGATTGACATGCCCATATCAGCCTTCGCGAACCTCTTTGCGGGACTGATCCCTTGGGGTGTCACCACGGTGAAGCGACGGCCAACACGAACGGCGCCGAGAACGCACCCGCCGCTACGCCCGCCCGACTGGTGTCAGGCAGGCAACACCCGAGCCTCGGCGTCGGGGAGCTTGGCCCACCAGTGGTTGTAGCGGCTGTACACCCGGGGGTCCCGGCCGGCCAGCACCGCCGTCAGGGAGCGCGCTTCCGCCCCGAGTGCGTCCCACACCGCAGGCGGCAGCTCATGGAAGGCGGTGGCCTCGATACCTCCGTCCACCGGACGCCACACACCTGCGACGTAACCGTCGACGAGGAGAGTCGGCAGCACGTCGCCGTTGTTGCGGATCACGAGTCGGCGGTAGTCCGGCGGGATCACGCGGCTGCGGTCGGCGTACGCGAGGAGAGTGCTGTCCCACATGGCCATGAGCCGAGGTGGGGCCGGGGTGTGGGCGGGCGGTCGGGAGGCGCCCGGGATGTCGTACAGGACTGCGCCCCCGGGGCCTTCGAGCTGCTCGACGGACTCGCCGAGCGCGATCAGTGCCTCGCGGATCGGCGCGCGCCGCACCATGGCGAACTGGGCCACATCCAGGACCGAGGCAGGCCCGAACCCTTCCAAGTACCGCAGGATCAGGGCTTGCAGGGCCGGCGCGACCGTGTCCCGGCCGCTGGGCACCGGACCGGTCCGCGCCGAGACGAACGACGCCCGGTCGGCGAACGACCACGGCCCACCCGTCGGAGCGTGATGCAGCGGTGCGTAGGCACGAAGTCCCCACCAGGCCCCCGGCTGCTTGTCGGCACCGAGCCGGGACTCGAGCCACGTCTTCATCTCCACGGTCGTCCTGGGCCGGTCGGCGAATGCGAGCAGCTCCGGCACCAGCTCATGGCCGTCATCGGGCGTGAGCCCGGAGGCAGCGAACCGGAAGCCGAGACGCGAGGAGTACAGAGTCGGCTGCATCGCCTCGCGGAACGCCTGGTAATCATCGGCATGAACCGTGTGCAGCGTGATCCGCATCAACGTCGCCTTGACCACCGAGCGGGCGGTGAAGCCCGCGTCCAGATCGGCCGGGTCGAAGTCCACCACCCGGTTCCACAGGGCGACGTACGGCGAGGGTGCGTGCTGCGCCTGGACGGCAACGACACGGCGCACCGCCTCGGTGGCGCTCAAAGCCCCACGCTGCAGCAGCAGTTGTCGGTCGAGTGTGGCACGGTTGAGCTCGCGCGCAGTGATCTTCACGCCTTGGATTCTGCCGCTAACCGACCGCCGGACGCCAGGATGATCTGACGCATACGCAGACAGGGCCCCCGGGAGAGTACCTACACACGCTCCAACGGACGGGGCGGACCGGCGGGCAGCTCGACCCCGACAGCGTCACCGGGGTGCACGTCGCCCCCCTTCCTGACCACCCCCATGATCCCTGCCTTGAAGGTGAACTCACCTGTCTCCAGGCTGATTTCGAACATTTCCTGGAGCAGGCCCTTTTGAAAATCGTTGATCTTCGAGCACGGGTTCCTGAGCCCCGTCACCTCGACGACCGCCTCCTCGCCGAGACGCAGAAGGGCCCCGGTGGGCAGTCCGAGCAGGTCGATCCCCCGGGTCGAGATGTTCTCGCCCAGCTGACCAGGGGCCACGGTGAAACCCTTGGCGGCCAAGTCGTCGAAGAGTTCCTCATGGATGAGGTGGACCTGGCGCAGGTTCGGCAGGTCCGGCTCGTACGTCATGCGGAACTGGTGCCTGATGGTCTCCCCCGCATGGACGTCCCCCTCGACGCCGAGACCGGCGAGCAACGTGATGCCCGTCCGGTTCGGCTTGCTGAAGGAGTACGTCCCCTTGCTGCTCACAGCCGTAACCCGTGCCATTGCGCTGCCCACTTCCCCTCGCCGTCGCACTCCGAGCCGGCCGGCGTGTGCGGGCGCCGGACGGCAGGGACATCCGCCGTGATCCGTACGGCCCTGTGAAAGTGCCCCTACTGTGACCTGGTGACAACTCGGATGATCATTCTCAATGGCGGATCCAGCTCGGGCAAGTCCGGGATCGTACGGTGTCTGCAAGCCGTGCTGCCGCAACCGTGGCTGGCGTTCGGGGTCGATTCGTTCGTGGACTCCCTGCCCGCGAGAATGCAGGACTCGGAGGCGGGTATCGAGTTCGCGGCTGACGGCCGAGTGAGCGTCGGGGCCGACTTCCGGGCGTTGGAGGCGGCCTGGATGGAGGGCATCGCAGCCATGGCGGGTGCGGGAGCCTCGGTGATCGTCGACGACGTCTTCCTCGGTGGGGCGGCTTCTCAGCAGCGGTGGCAGAAGGCTGTCGGCGGACTGACGGTGCTGTGGGTCGCCGTCAGGTGCGAGAGCACGGTGGCCGCTGGGCGTGAGGCAGCACGAGCGGACCGGGTTCAGGGGATGGCGGCGTCGCAGGCGGACGTGGTCCATCAAGGGGTGACCTATGACGTGGAGGTGGACACGACGCATACCGAGGCGATGGCGTGCGCGCGAACCATCGCCGCGTATGTGAGCTGATCAGCGAACGACGGATCGGCGAATCCACCGAAACTCGTGGGTCTGCGGACCGACGGATCGCTCGACCGGCGGATCGCTCGACCGGCGCCCGCAGAACACGACGTCGGGATGCGGAGCCCAGCCGCGGAGCCGTTCACGAACCGATTACGGACCCGATTTCGGACCCGATTGGGGACTCGACTGGGGACCCGACCGAGGATCTGCGAGCGCATCGGCCGGTCTGTCGATGCGGTAGACGAAGTGAGTGCGGTCATCATCCGGGTTGTCCGGATCGAGGTCGGCAGTGCCGGTCCTGCGCAGCCCGGCCTTCTCCAGCGCCCGCCAGGACGCTCGGTTGGCCGTGTGGACGGGGACGACGACGGCGGAGGCTTCCGAATAGTCGGTCCAGGTCGCCTCGACGATCGCCCGGATGATGCGCGGGCCCAGCCCTTGCCCTACCCTCGCCGGATCTCCGACCAGGTAGTCGATCGTGACCGCCGTGTCGGGCAGTTCCGTCTGGTCGGCCAACTCGGCCACGTAGTCAGGGAAGTCCGCGAATCTGCACCGCTGGACGAGTGCGACCGGGGTGCCGTCCAGCATGACCAACAGGTCCTCGGAGGGATCCTCACCACGGGCCGCGGGACCGAAGTCGCGTGCGACCGCCTCGACGGACGTGTCGTGATGCCACCAGCGGGCGACATGGGGCTGCGCGAGCCAGCTCCGCAACAACCCGAAGTCGTCCTCGGTCAACCGCCGCCATGTGATCACGACGCCTCCTTGCAGCCGCCCTGGGTATCGACGCATTCTGTTGGCCGGAAATCAGCATCCGGCGCACGGTCGACGGCGCTGCCGTCCGGCTTACGCCCGAACGCGGCAGCAAGGACCGCGGGCAGGTCGGTCGCCGGGACTCCGGCACGTAGCCGGGTCAGGACCCGGGCGAACTCATCGTCGTCGATCATCCCCAGATACTCCTGCCGCATGCCGGACACGACCTCCACGAGCTCTGGCCTCAGCCGCATCCAGGCCCGGGACGTCCGGATCTCCTCGTCGACCTGGTTCATGAACCATCGCATGACCTCGTACGGGATGTCCGTATGTGCGCCGCGGGTGTCGAAGCAGACGGTCGGCTCCCGCGCCGGGTCCTCATCGGGAACGATCGCGGTCACGAGCGTGCGGTCGTCAGCCAGGAGGTCCAGTTCCAGGTACCAGGCGGCGTCGGGTACGGAGTACATCACGGTGACCGCGTAGTCGCCGTGAGGGATGGTGGGCATGGCGGCATGTTGTCAGTCCCGGCCCCGGGAGAAAGCGAATACTTCGCTGCCGGGCACGATTGGGCCTTGGCCCGATATTTCGGCTGGCGGCGTCCGGCGTGCTGGTGCTTGGATGCCCTGCGTGACGTCTACGAATCTTGATGACCGCTCTGAACGAGTACTGCTGGAGCAGATCGAGCGGTACTACGACGCGGTGCCGCGTCACAGTGCCCGGGTCGAGGAACTCGGGGCGCTGACGCTGTTCGTACGGGAGGGCCGAGGGTGGCCGTTCTACGCGCGGCCGGCCCGGGGCTGGACCGGTGAGGTGAGCGCCGCCGCAGTCGCCCGGGTCCGCGCGCGGCAGCGTGAACTCGCGGTGCCGGAGAGCTTCGAGTGGATCGACGAGGTCACGCCCACGCTTCGGGCCGCGGTCGAGGGCGCGGGGCTCGTCGTGCACGAACACCCCTTGATGGTGCTGGACCCGGACGCCCGAGTGACCGGCGCCGAGGCGGTGTCCGGCGACTCGGCGGTGCGGATCCTGGGGCCGGACGACCCGGCGCTGGCGAGCGCACTCGCGGTGCCGCACCTGGCTTTCGCTGAACCCGGAACGGGCGTCGGCGCGGCAGGAGTCGCCGAGCTCGCGGAGATCGTGCGATCCCAGGAGGGCGACGGATCGGTGGAACCCTTGGTGGCACGGATCCGGGCGGGACTGACGTCCGTGGCCGCGGTCGTGAAGGACGGAGCGGCGCTGTGCGCGGGCCAGCACCAGCCGGTCGGAACCGTCAGCGAGATCGTCGGCGTCGGAACGCTGCCCGCTGCGCGGCGGCGTGGTTTTGGGCTCTCGGTCACGGTGGCACTGGTCGCCGATGCCCGGTCGCGGGGCGTGGAGACCATCTTCCTGTCGGCAGGTGACGACGACGTCGCCCGGCTCTATGCCCGCCTCGGCTTCCGCCGTGTCGCCACCGCCCTGATCGCCGAGCCCTCTGAGTGACGAGCCGGCCGACCCGGGGGCGGAACGCTGACCATCTGCCGGTATGCACTCCTCGCACGACAACGTGCCTGGAGAGGCTGACGCTGCGGTCCGTCAGATACCCCAGCCCCTAGGAGTTGTCCGGCCGATCATGCTGCTCGTTAGGCTGGCGCCCAGGGAGGCTGTGATGGGTGCCGTGAAGATGAGCCGGACTGGAGCGGTCGCGCTCGTGCAGCGGGTCATGGATGCGGACTATGCGTCCGAGGACGAGGCGGACGGGTGGTTGGACATGCTTGACAGAGCCCTGGCCTGTCCATCCGGCCACGTCAGCGGCCTGATCTTCTGGCCGCCAAAGCGAGAGCTCTCTGCCGATGAGGTGGTCGATCAGGCATTGGCCTATCGGGCGATCGCGTTGTGACACACGGGCTCAGGTGCGAAGCCAGATAACGAGGCCTGCTGCCGTTGCGGTGCCGAGGAAGACGTAGCTGCGCTTGTCGTAGCGGGTGGCCACTGCTCTGGCGTGCTTGAGCCGGTTGATCGCCCGTTCGACGGTGTTGCGTTTCTTGTACCGCTCTTCGTCGAAGCCGGGTGGCCGCCCGCCATGTCGAGAACGCGGGAGGGGGTGATTCATCCCTCCGGCGACGGTGAGGCGAGCCAGCTGCCGTCCTGCAGCTCAGCGGGCACCTCGTCCTCCCACGGATCGATCCCGCGGCGTTCCAGCTCGTCGAACCACCGGTCTCGCTGCGACTCGGGGAGGCGCTGACCACACCAGGGACAGAAGTGGATCCGCACGCTTGATGTGCCGCCGTCGTGGATGATCAGCCCGTACTCCTGGAACTTGGCAATGAAGCCAACCAATGCGTCCGGCAGGCAGTGACGTCATCGTGTCGGTCGCAGGACACGTTCACGCGGTTGTTCATCGTCTCGCAGCAGTGGCTGGTCATGCATCGGCCCTCTCGTTGATCGGGACGCAGGATGCCCACTGCCGACCGCCCGGGGCCGTTTCGCTTGATCTCCTACGGTCCGCCCGGTGATCCGAACGAACTGCCCGGCTCACTCGCCTTCCAGCGCTGTGCGCACAGTCTTCGAGTCCATACTCTTGGGCTCGAAGAGGTTGACCACCTGATCGACGAGCCAGGTGCCGCGTTCGTCGGGAACGAGTCGCAGCGCGATGTCAACGACCACGGCGAGTCGCTTGGAGTCCATGGTCATTCCCAGTCCGATTCCCGCCGGGTGCGGGCCGAAGGCGGAGACCTCTACCGCTTCCCTCGTGCTCATCCGCGCGTCGCGGTCGTCGCCGGGTTTGGGCGCCGTAATAACCTCGACGCACTCGGCGATGGTGTTCATCCCTCGACTCCGTCGCAGGCGTTCGGTCATGGCCTCGCAGGCGGACTCCCAGTCATGGTCCCATTGGGCCTGCTGATAGGCCCGAGCCGCCTCGATCGCAGCCTTCGCACGTTCCTTGCTGCTCCCCCCGGTCGCAGTGCCGTCGGTGCCGCCGCAACCGGCGAGCGACAGAGACACGGCCATAACGAGCACCCCAGCGAAACGTCCCACCCAAGCAGCCAACTCCCCGCCCCCTCACCTCGGATCGGCCCTTCCCGGAACGGGTAGGGCCGATTACAACAACCACCTGTCGGTGGCCCCTCCACCGCCCACCCCGCCTCGGCGAACGGTCCGGTAGCAACGGCTCGATCCTCGCCCCAGCCACGGGAGTTCATTCGGGTCAGCGTGCACCCCTACGGCATCCCACCGGCGGTAGCAAGTTGTGCCATGTGTCCGCAAGTGCCTTTGCAGTACGTCCGCCTGCGGCGGGTGTCGGCAAATCATCACCGAGGGGTTAGCCGAAGGCGGGCGGCACGGCTCCTCGGGGTCGCGGTCCGCCGGTCGATGGCCTCTGGACGATTGCGGAACCTTTGGAGCCATAGGCAGGCCGCAGGTTCCGCAATCGTCAACAGGGGGCACTTCGTGGCGAGTGCTGTGTGGCTACGCAGGGACCCTCGCGCCGGCGAGCGAGTCGTCGGGCTCGTCGGGCTCGGGATCCGCCTGAGGCTCCGGACCGGCCGATGGGTCGCTGAGCTGGTCGCGCACGTAGTTCCAGACCACCGCGATCAACGCCGCCACCGGGACGGCGAGCAGGCTGCCCACGATGCCGGCCACGCTGCCGCCCAGGGTCACCGCCAGCAGGACCACCGCGGCATGAAGGCCGAGCCCGCGGCTCTGGATCATGGGCTGGAACACGTTGCCTTCGAGTTGCTGCACCACGAGGATGATCGCCAGCACGATCAGCGCGTCCGTCAGACCGTTGTACACCAACGCGATGAGCACCGCGACGAGACCGGCGAACAGGGCGCCAACGATGGGGACGAACGCCGAGATGAAGGTGAGTACGGCCAGCGGAAGCGCCAGGGGCACTCCCAGGATCCAGAGACCGAGGCCGATGAAGACGGCGTCGAGCAGGCCGACGAATGCCTGCGAGCGCACGAAGGCACCCAGCGTCTCCCAACCACGTGAGGCCACGATCGGGACGTCGGTGGCCAGACGGCCGGGGAGCTGACGGGTGAGCCACGGCAGGAACCGCGGGCCGTCCTTGAGGAAGAAGAACATCAGGAAGAGCGACAGGAAAGCGGTGACCACACCGTTCAGCACGGTGCTCAGACCGGTGCCGACCGCGGTGACCATGCTGCCGATGCTGTCCTGGACGCGCGCGATGGCGGAGTCGAACGCACCACTGATCTGGTCGTCGCCGATGTTCAGCGGCGGCCCGGCTGCCCACTCGCGCAGTTTCTGAATACCCTCGACCACTCCGTCGGTCAGCTCGCCGGACTGGGAGGCCACCGGCACAGCGATCAGCGCCAGGATGGCCGCGAAGAAGAGGAGGAACAGGACGGTCACGACCGAGGCCGCGAGCGCGGGGTGCCAACCGTGCCGGCGCAGGAAGCGGGCGGGTGGCCAGGTGAGAGTGGTGAGGAACAGGCCGACGACGATCGGCCATACGATCGGCCACATCCACCCCAGCATCCACACGGCCGCGGCCGCCGCGACGATGACCAGCAGCAACTCGACGGATACGCGTGCCGTTGTTCGCAGCGCGGCGGCCGTCTTTATGGAGTTCAATGTGGCAGACATGGGGCCACCCTAGTGAAATCCTGGTCGTCCTTCGAAATGACCGTCGTGCGGCACACGTTGCCGTCCCGTCACTCCCGTCCCACCGGCGCGGTGTCAGGCCCGGAAGCCCGGATCCCCCGCGCCGTCGTCGCGCCGGGCCGTACTCCGCCGAAGGGGCACGGCCCGGCCCGCCGGGGTCCCGAGACCTCCGTCGCGCGATCGTGGGTCAGCAGGTTCGGCCGACGTAGAAGGCCCCCTGGATCCTGCTCGCCGAGCCGAGCCAGGTGTCGCCGGGGCCCACACAGCGCTCGTAGTTGGGGCCGAAGACCTCGACTTCGATGATGACGTTCGACCCGTCCGACGTGCAGTGGTTGTACCGGGCGTCGGAGCCCGTCTCGTAGAACCCGCAGGGGTTCATGGCCGTGGCGGCGTGTGCGGGGGCAGTGGCCGTCGCGGCCGGCGCGAGACCCACGGTCAGTACGGCCGCGGCAGCGGCGGACAGCAGCGAATGGCGAATACGCATCGCGATCTCCTCATCGAGCATGTGCCGGGCGCTGATCACCCGGACACTCGATGATCACGGAGCCGCACATCGGGTGGCTGCCACATTGCCCCGTACGGAGCAGTGAGTACAGCCGATCGGGACGCAGGTGGTGACACTGCCGGCTTCCTCGGCGCCTCGGGAGCCGAGCGGTTCACCGACGAGCACACCGGCGCGGCTCAGCGGCGCCGCGCGTCCACCGGCAGGCGAAGCGAAAATGTGCGCAGAACCCGCGCGCGCCGTCGCGCTCGTCACGACCAGGTCATCGATACGGCCGTGACGGTCACGAGCACTTCGCGCGAGGCGACCGACGGGCCGACGATTCCCTTCGCCCTGGCTTCCCCGATCGACCTGATCCGTGTGGCGTCGAGTTCCGCGGGACAGTCGTACAAGTCGCCCGTCGGGGTGCGTGCCGGGGCGGGCGAACAAGGACGCACCCCCGCGAGCGCACCACTGACGCGAAGTGGGGAGCGGGGGTTGTGCCGTATGCGAGAACGTCATGAAAACGCCTTCTCCCGGTTACGCAAGCCGCCTTCGCCCCGTGCCATGCTCCCGATGACAAAAAGTCAACACGCGTAGAACGCGGCGCCGTTGGGGCAAAAGCCGCGTTGCGGCGCGTGACGTTTCCGGAAAGGGCACCCCCCATGTCCGTTGCTCACATAGGAAGATGGAAGGTGCTGGCGACAGCCATAGCCACCGTCCTCCTCGGCCTCACCCTTCCGACGGTCGCCGCGAGTCCCGCGAGCGCTACGACCACCGCGTACGACAGTACGTACTACAAGAACGCGATCGGCAAGACCGGCACGAGCCTCAAGTCCTCGCTGCACACGATCATCAGCCCCCAGACCAAGATCTCGTACGACGCGGTCTGGAACGCGCTGAAGGTCACCGACCAGGACCCTGCCAACAGCGGCAACGTGATCCTGCTGTACAGCGGTACGTCACGCAGCAAGAGCCTCAACGGCGGCGACGTCGGTGACTGGAACCGTGAGCACGTCTGGGCCCAGTCGCACGGCAACTTCGGCACCTCGGCCGGCCCCGGCACCGACCTCCACCACCTGCGCCCCGCGGACGTCCAGGTCAACAGCATCCGGGGGAACAAGGACTTCGACAACGGCGGCAGCGCTGTGAGCGGCGCGGCAGGCAGCTACACGGACACCAACTCCTTCGAGCCGCGAAACGCGGACAAGGGCGATGTGGCCCGCATGATCCTCTACATGGCCGTCCGCTACGAGGGGGACGACGCCTGGGCGGATCTGGAGCCCAACGACTCGGTGTCCAACGGCAGCGTTCCCTACCACGGCCGCCTCTCCGTGCTGAAGCAGTGGAGCGCGCAGGACCCGCCGAGCGCCTTCGAAGAGCGGCGCAACCAGGTCATCTTCGACACCTACCAGAAGAACCGCAACCCGTTCATCGACCACCCGGAGTGGGTCGAGGCGATCTGGTAGACCGCACGTGACGTCGGCTCATCTCCCCGCCGCCGCGGGAGGATGAGCCGACGGGCAGCCGGCCGGACCCCTACGCCAGGTGGGCGAGCATCCCCTCCGCGCGGATCTTCAGATCCGCGGCCAGGTCCCCCTGCATCGCTTCGAGTTCAGTGATGAAAGCGGCCACTCGACCGGTGGCGTCGTCCGCACGGCCGAGTTCCTTCTCCGCCCGCGCGGCGTAGAGCTCGCACTGGAACCGGTCCACGAGCACGTCGTCGCCCAACTCCGCGTAGAGCGCTGCAGCCCGCTCGAACAGGTCCGCTATCTCCTCGCGTACGGCCCGTACCCCCTCGGGCGAGGACTTCTCCCGGCTCTGGCCGTCACCCTCACCGCCGCCGACGCCGACGTCCTCGTCCTCGTCCTCGTCCTCGTCCTCGTCGAGTGTGTCCTGGAGCAGCCGGGCGAACTGCTGCCAGGTCTGGGCCCGCTCCTCCCGCATCGAGGGCTCATCCGACGCGTCACCGACGGCCAGCGCCTGCTCCATCAGGTCACGCGCGCGTCCGCGCCCCGAGTCCCCCTCCTCGTCCTCCTCGTCCTCCTCGTCCTCCACAGCGAGCCAGGCCAGCGAGCGCAGCAGCCTTACCTCGGCGCCCGGATTGCCGCCGTCGCGCCGCCAGAGCTCCAGGGAACGCTCGTAGGCGGCCACGGCCTCGCTGTGCAGGCCGGCGGCGCCGAGCGACTCCCCGGCCGAGTGCGCGAGGCCGGCCTCGTACTGCGGTTCGTCCCACCCCTTGGCGGTCTCCGCGGCCAGCAGATACTGCTCCGCCGCGGCACGCGGGTCGTGCAGCTCCCGGAGAAGTCCGCCGAGCAGCTCCCTGGCTTCCACGCCTTCCCACTGGCCGTGCTCCAGGAGGTCGGGCAGGGCCGACTGGAGCACCTCCCCGGCCTCGGCGGTGCGCCCCGCCGCCGCGTACGCCCTCGCCAGGAGCAACCTGGCCCGGGCCCCTGCCCCTGCCGCGAGACCGGCCTGGTCGAACCAGTGGGTCGCGTCGAGGGCATACGGCACCGCGTCCTCGGCCTCGCCCCGGCGGAGCAGGATCTCGGCGAGTGTCAGCCGCAGTCCGCCCTGGGACGCGCCGTCGGTCAGCTCGGCGGCGTGGTCGAGTGCGGCGCGGGCGGCGGCCTCCGCGCTCTCCAGTTCGCCGCGCGCGGCGAGCACACCGGCGTGGAATGACAGCGGTCCGACGGCGTCCCATGGCTGCTCCGCCGCCTGGAGGCGTCGTGCCGCCGAGTTCAGCAGTGGCGTCACCCGCTCGAAGTCGTCGACTGCCATGGCCATCTGCGCGAGAAGCAACTCGCTGTCAGCGACGATGTCGGCCACGCTCCCGGGACCGGCCGTCAGCGCCGCGGGCTCGCCGCCGTACGTGGTGACGAAACCCTCCAGGCCGGCCGCCAGACAGTGGTCGACGGGCGACGCCGGGTCGTCCGTCACCCGCAGGCGCAGGTACGACTCGATACGCAGGACGGTGACTTCGGCGGCGGCGATCCGGCGCGGGCGCTCGGGGTCGGCCCCGTCCAGTTCCTGGGCCGCCAGCTGCGCCGTGGCGAGCAGCTCACGTATCTCGTCGGCGTCGGTGTCGGACTGGGCGGCGCATCCCGCGACGGCCAGCAGGGCGTGGGCGGCGCGGCTGTGGTGTCCGGCAGCCCGGTAGGACGCGGCCGCCTCGGCGTAGAGGACGCGGGCCTCCGGGTCGCCCGCGCCGGCGGCGGTCATGGCCCTGTGCGCGAGTAGGTCCCCGGCCAGCGCCGGGTCGGGCAGGCAGCCTTCGCCCGTGCCTTCGGCGGCGTCGACGAGCCGGGCCACCTCGGCCCACAGTCCGGGGGCGGACGGGTGTCCCTGTCTCCGGGCGGCCCGTGCACGTTCGACGAGCTCGGCCGGATCCGGTCCCTCGCCGCCCTCGGCGGGGCCGGGTTCCGTGGCGCGCGGGCGTCCGCTGCGGTCCTGCGCGGCGGCCTGGCCCGGCAGGGGCAGCTCCGCACTGCGTACGCCCAGGGGAAGCGACTGCACCAGGGGCTGCTGTCCGATCCGGTCGACCAGCCGCTGGGAGACGAGCGTCGTGCCGTTGCGTGCGTCGAAGCGGGCGGCGATGTCCGTGGCCGCGGCGTACAGCAGCTCGTACAGCTCCTTCACGCCGCGGACTGCGCCCCGGTGGGAGACGGTCGGGCTGTCCCCGTGTCCCAGGTCGGTGAGCCTGCGCAGCAGGACGAGCACTCCCCCGGCGAACTCCATCTGTGATTCGACGTCCGCCAGCGGGCCGAGGTGTCCGGCGTGCTCGGCCAGGATCTCCAGGCCGCGTGACTCGTTCCCGGTCAGCGCACAGAATTCGATGTGCTCGCCGACGGAGCGGAGCAGGTTCTCCTTGCCACGGACCATGCGGTAGCCGCGCACATGGTACGTACGCGCCTCGTCGGTGCGGCCGAGCCGCGCGAGCGGGAGCAGGGCGTGGGCCAGCACCCGGTGGGGCTCCTCCATACAGCACAGGCCGTCGGTGAGGACCGGCTTCCAGACCTCGATCGCCTTCGCGTCGTCGCCCTTGCGTGCCCAGTACCAGCCCTGGGTGTTGATCTCGCAGGCGTGGCAGTCGCTCATCGAGTCCCGCTCGGCCGCCGCCCACCCGGTGATCGCCCGCTCCATCCGGGCGTGGTCGCCGGTCGCGTCGGCCAGGTGGAACTCGGCCTGGCGTACGGCCCGTTCGCTGTATCCGGCCATCCTGTAGCGGCGTTCCATGTCCATCAGCCAGCCGTCGACGGCCGAGAGCGGGATCTCCGGGGACTCGACGATCCGCCCGGCCACCCACTTGAAGCGCCAGAACAGCCGGTGCACCTCATGGGCGGCGAAGGCGCCCGGGTCGCGGTCGTACTCCTGGAGCAGCCGGGCGAAGGGAACCACCATCTTGGTGCGCTCGGCGCTGTATTCGTAGGCCTCGATCATGGCGACGAGGGCCCGGCGGAACAGCTCTCGGTCTCCCGTGGCCTCGGCGGCCGCGCCGAGTGCCTCGGCATGGGCATTGCGCGCCGTGCCGTGGGGTGCGCGGGCGTTCTCGACCAGCTCGCGAAGGATGTCGTCGGGGGTCATGGTGGTCACTTCTGGTTCTCCTGGGGGTTCGCGTGGGTCGCCCATTCCAGAAGCCCGAGGAAGGCACGGTTGAGCAGGGTGGAGTCGGCGGGGCGCAGGGGCCGCTGCGACATCAGCAGGGCCTGGCCGTACAGCGACTCGACGGCTGTGCCGGTGAGTTCGACGTCGGGCAGACCGGCGATCCGGCGGATGAGCGGGTTGTTGTGGTTGAGGACCAGCCGGGCCCGGGGCGCCGAACCCCGCAGGGAACCGAGGATGTCGGTCCACAGCGAGTCGGCGTTCTCCTGGGCGGTGACGCGGTCCCGCTCGTGGCGCGCCTGACGGTCGTCCAGGAAGAGCGCGGGCACACTCACCGGCTGGAACGCTCGCAGCGCCACGTCGCAGCCGTGCGGGTCCAGCCGGGTGCGGGCCGTGGCGAGGAAGGAGGCGAGGGCCAGCTCATCGGTGGTGGAGACCGGGTCGAGCCGCTCGGTGACGGCTCCGGCATCGAGTTCGGTGACCTTCAGACCCGGACGGATCGTGGGGAGCAGGGTGAGCAGTTCGGCGTCGTAGGTGTATCCGGCGTTGACGACACCGAGGCCGTGGGCGGCGGCGATCGGGGCGATCTGCCGGAACTCCTCCACGGTCCGGGTGAAGTGGATCTCCTTGTGCGCCGCGGCGAACTCCTCGAGACCGAGGTTTCCGTCGCTGGTCTCGAACGGCAGCCAGGGCAGCATGAGTTCGAAGAGCTCGGCGTCGTGGCGTGCCAGCGACTTCACGCCGAGGTGGTGGACGCGCAGGAAGTCCGCGAGTCGCTGGGGGTCGCCTGCGGCGAGCTCGGTCAGCCATTGCCGTACCCGTCCGCCGAGGGCGTCGCGCACGGCGGCGAGGGTTTCGTCGTCGTACAGGTTCTCGCGCGAGGCCGTCGGCCGCAGCGAGTCCGTGTCCACCACGGCCCGGACGAAAAAAGCCCAGTCGGGCAGCAGGTTGCTCGCGTGGTCGGTGAGCAGCATGCCCTTGAGGTAGGTGCGGTGACCGGCCTTGTGCGCGGGGCTGGTCGGTTCGGGGAGTACGTACGCGACCCCGCGCACGCCGGCCACCGGCAGGTCGAGGTCGATCGTGTCGAGCGGCGTGAATCCGAAGACGTTGGAACAGTGCCCGGCGAGCGCCACGCGGCGGGAGGCGGGGGTGGGGTATGTACGGTCCCAGACCGCGGGCCGGTCCGTGACGGGGCGTTCGGTGCCGTCGGCTCCGGCGAACGTGATGTCGTACGGGAGCAGGGAGCCGAAGTCGCGGGCCAGGGCCTCCACGCGGGAGGGCTCCATCCACTCCGTCGAACCGGGGCGCGCCTCCAGGTACACGGTGGTGCCCGCTTCGGGACGAGCGTCGTCGGTCAGCACCCGGACGGTGTACGAACCGTCGTCGGACGCGAGCCACTCCACCGGGAGGGCATCGGGGGTACGCGCGGAACGGGTCACCACCCTGATCCGCCGCGCCACGACGAAGCAGGCCAGCAGACCGATGCCGAACTGGCCGAGGAACTCCCGTCGGGCGGACTCCAGTCCGTGCTCGCCACCGCGCTTGGAACTGCGCCCGATGGTGGCGAGCAGGGTGTGCACCTCGTCGGAGGTCAGACCGATACCGCTGTCCTCGATGGACACCGTCCCGTCGGCGGCGCGGAGCCGGATGGCGGACTGGGCGGAGGGGTCGAGCGCCTGACGGGCGGTGACGGCGTCCACGGCGTTCTGCAGGAGCTCGCGGACGTATACCCGGGGACTGGAGTACAGGTGGTGGGACAGCAGGTCGACCAGCCCCCGCAGGTCGACCTGGAAACTGTTGACGTCCGGCGCCGTCTCTTCGTGCGGGATGGCGGAAGTCATGGTGCATCACCTCGTGTGCGCATGGGTAAACAGACGACCTCGAGGTACCCCCCCTCACAGATCGCGAAGTGAGACACAGCGTAGGCGGCGGCACCGACAACCGCCCGCGAGATATGGCCGTCAAGCCGCTGGAGTGGATGGCTCCGCGTACGCCGTCCGCTCCTGCTCGCCGTCGGAGTTGGAGGGCGCATGTCTCCCGGTCACACCCGGCACCCACCGGGCGGGTAGGCCCCCAGGATTTCGCAGACTGCCCGCGCACGAACAGCTACGCCGCGACGGCCCGGCGCGGCTCCTCCCGGTCACGGCCCGGTGAGTTAACCGGCGCCGTCCGAGGCAGTGACCAGGCGGACGTCGGCCGTGGTCAGGCCGGCCGGGTGCAAGGCGAAGACCTCGCTGTGAGCGGGCAGCGTGATGTGGCCGCGCAGCAGGCAGGCGAGCGAGGCCTGCGTGATGTCGGCGTCCGGCACGTCGGCGGGCGCGGGCGTGCCGAGCCGGGCGGCGAAGGCGCCGTACAAGGTGCGTTTCGCGATCGCACGGCCTTGGGCCGCCCCCTGTGAAGGCAGCGGCCACTCAGGGAAGGCGGGTCGAGTACGTGACGCGTTCGAGGTGGTAGTAGTCGGCTACGCATCCGGCGGGCCAGGGGCTGCGCCCTTGTCGGCTGAACGGCTCCAGCATCCCGCTCACGGTGACCGCCTTGTACGGGAGCACCTCGGAGCCCGCCGCCTCCCGCTCGCGCAGCCAGCGGTCCTGATGGTCCCAACGCTGGGCGCGCGCCTGCATGTTGGTGTCCAGGCGCACGAGCGAGACAGCGGGTCCGAGACACGCCAGGACACACAGCGCGGCGCAGGCGGCCTTGACCGGCGCGGTGTTGCGGGCGAGCAGCCGAACGGCCTGGCCGAGGAGCAGACCCGCGCCGACGAGCAGCACGACGTAGAGCAGCAGATAGTCGTTCCAGAGCCGGTTGGCGAGCGCGACGCGCTCACGGAAGACCGGGTAGGTGATGACCGTACAGAGATACCCGGAGACGAGAAGAGCGAGTGTCCCTGTGACGGCGAGCAGTGGCCAGCGTGTGTGCGGACGCATCGGTTGTCCGTCGGCCCGGTCGGCGACCAGACCCAGCAGGATCCCGACGGCGACCGCTCCGATGTACTGCCACGTCGTGGCGACCGTGACGATGATCTCTCCGAAACCTCGCAGCGATCCGATGAGCGAGTCGGGGGCGAGCAGGGCGGCGTTCTGCGCACCGAACCGCTCGCGGCGGGTCTGCGAGCCTGGCGAGGCCAGCAGTACGAGGCCGCCGATCGCGGTCCCGGCGAGGCCTGCCGCGCACCAGGCCCAGCAGTAGCCCCGGTTGCCGGCCGGGAAGACCCAGCGGCCGATCAGCATCGCCGCGACGAGCACGACCCCGACGACGACGGTGGTCTCCTCCGAGAGCGTGCCGATGAACAGCCCCATGAGGGCGCTCACGGCCAGCGCGAAGGCCTTCCCCCGACGTGAGCGTGCCCGCAGCAGCGGAATCACCGCGGCACAGGCGAGCACGGGAGGCAGGGTGTGCGAGACGGAGGCGGCGGGCCAGTAGAACGTCTTGTACGTGTTCGTGGTCACGAACAGGAAGAGCGCGGTGACCATGGCGGCGATCAGGAGCGCCGTGCCGCGGGGCACCGTGACTCCCGCCCGTCGAAGGGACGACACCGTCACCGCCCACAGGATGCCCAGCATCAGCACGCCGCTGAAGAACGCGAACCACTGGTGGCCCGCGACACCGAACTCGGCGTAGGCGCCGACCAGCAGCCCGTTCGCGATCCGTCCGTTGTCGTCGAGATAGAACTTGCCGACGATACCGGCGAGGCCCTCGTCCCGTACGACCGGGAGGAAGCACCAGTCGTCGGCACTGGGACGGACCCAGCGCCCGGACCAGGACGCCGCGGCCAGCAGGGCCAGGGGCACGAGGGCGAGGGCGCTCACCCAGAGGCCGGTCCACGGTCGCTGCTCCGGCGGGCGGCGCGCCTCGTCCGGCGCCGGACCTCCCCCGGCGGACCGGCCCTCCGTGACCGGCCTACGTTTCTCGTCCGGCGTTGCTCTCTTGTCCGGACTTCCCTTGTGGTCCGGACCTCCCTTCTCGTCCGGCTGTTCCGGAACGGCGGTTCCAGGGGCGCTGCCAACCATGTGCGGAGGTGCCTTTCGACGCCGGAGGGGGTGTGCGCGCGGCGGGGGCCACGGAATCGGGGGCTGCCGCTCAGAGGCTGTCGGACTTGATCATCGGCGGCTCGGGAGTCCTGTCGTCCGGCCGGTCGGGCGGCGCGCCGGCACGGCGGCCGGAGGTGATCGCCCAACGGGCCAGCAGGAAGGAGATCGGTGTGACGAGCACTCCCGCGACCAGGGCCGCGAGGTTCTTGTCCATGTCCAGGCGGGTGACCGCGAAGTGGAGCAGAGCACCGGATGCCACCAGGTTGATGACACTGGACAGCGGGTAGCGCACGAACCCGCGCCAGGTAGGTCTGGTGCCCACGGTGATGTAGGAGTTCAGCAGGAACGAGCCGATGACGCTGACGGTGAAGCCCACGGCATGGGCGGCCAGGTACGGGATCACCTGGTTCAGCACGTAGTAGACGCCCAGATACACCGCCGTGTTGGCGAAGCCGATCAGGACGAACGAGGCGAACTGACGCATGGTGCGCGACCGGCCCGCGGCGATCTCACTCAGCTCACCCGGGACGATCGGCTCCGGGGTGCCGGGCAGCACGGGACACGATTCGCTCGTCTCCCGTACGACATACGGTGGCCGGTGTTTCGCCTCGTGGTAGATGCGGCCCACGTACTCCCCGATGACGCCGAGTGTGACCAGCTGGATTCCGCTGAGCGCGACGACGGCGGTGAGAAGGGTGGCGTAGCCGGGGGTCTCCGCGCCGTTCAGCGCGACGTTCACGACCGTCCACAGCGCGTAGACGAGCGCCGAGACGAAGACCCAGAATCCGGTGTAGATGGCGAGGCGCAGGGGTCGGTTGTTGAAGGACAGCAGTCCGTCGATGCCGTAGTTCAGCAGCCTTCTGCTGCCCCATTTAGACTGCCCGGCCGCACGCTCCCTGTTGCGGTAGCGGAAGCTGACCGTGTCGAAGCCGATCCAGGAGAAGATCCCCTTCGAGAACCGGTTGCTCTCCGGAAGCGAGAGCACGCTGTCCACCGCTCGTCGTGACAGCAGCCGGAAGTCTCCGGAACCGTCCACGACTTCCACGTCCATGCAGCGGCGGACCAGTGCGTAGTAGGTGTGGCTCAGCGCGTTGCGCAGCACACCGTCGCCCGTACGGTCACGGCGTGGGATGACCTGGTCGTAGCCGTGCCGGTGCAGTTCCATCATGCGGGGAATGAGTTCCGGCGGGTGCTGCAGGTCTGCGTCCATCAGCACGACCGCAGCACCCCGGGACATCCGGAGACCGGCGAGCATGGCCGCCTCCTTGCCGAAGTTGCGGCTGAAGGCGGTGTAGCGGACGCGCTGGTCGAGTGCCGCGAGGCCGCCCAGCAGCAGGCGCGTTCCGTCGGTGCTTCCGTCGTCCACGTAACAGATCTCCAGCTCGTCCCCCAAAGACTCGAGGGCGGCGAGCAGCGCGGCGTGGAAGGTCTCGATCGCTTCCGCCTCGTTGAAACAAGGCACCACGACGGATAGCTGAAGGGCAGTCATGTCACGCTCCCCGGAATCGGCTGACCGCCTGTCTCTGGGTAACCGGTAACGACCCGGACCTGCGCATCGGACTGGGCGTCACTTTCCGACGCCGTCCACTGTGCGGTCTTCCGCCCTTCCCCACGGTTATCCGGGCTCCGCACGCGCGGACGGCGCCTCCTTTTCATACGAACAGCGCACGCGTCGCCCTGATGACGGGCGGCACGGCGGGAGCTTCCACCGGGCCCGGCGGCACTTTCCGGGAGGTGGCCAGTAGGGCGTCCGGACACTCCCGTCGTTGCGGGCGCGGGTGGATCCGGCGAGGCCGACGAGCAGCCGCGCGAGCCCTCCGACACGGCCGGCTTCCGGAGTGATGCCGGTGACGGAATGCCGGAGGGCGGTCATGCGGTGCTCACCGAGGGGGGCGGGCGGTGCTCGCAGGGGTGAGCCGCTGCCACAGGAACGTGTGCACCAGCGCGTTGTTGTGGGCGGACTGCTCGTTGTCGGTGGCGCCCGCGTGCCCTCCCCCCGTGTTCTCGTACAACAGCACGTCGTGGCCCAGTTCTCGCAGTCGGGCGGCCGTCTTGCGGGCGTGGCCGGGGTGCACACGGTCGTCCCGGGTGGACGTCATCAGGAGGACCGGCGGGTAGTCCCCGTCCGCGTCGAGCCGGTGGTACGGGGAGATCGCGCGGAGGTGGGGACGGTCCGCCTCGTCGTCCGGGTCCCCGTACTCGGCGATCCAGGAGGCGCCGGCCAGGAGCCGGTGGAAGCGGAGCATGTCCAGCAGCGGCACCTGGGTGACGATCGCGCCGAAGAGGTGCGGGTAGCGGGTGAGCATCGCGCCCATGAGGAGGCCGCCGTTGCTTCCGCCCTCGGCGCCCAGCATCGCCGGCGTCGTGATGCCGCGTGCGACGAGGTCCTCCGCGACAGCCGCGAAGTCCTCGAAGGCGCGCGGCCGTTCGGCGCCGAGGGCGGCCTGGTGCCAGTCCGGCCCGTACTCGCCGCCGCCCCGGCTGTTGGCGATCACGTAGGTGCCGCCCCCCTCCAGCCACGCCCGTCCCGTCACGGCACCGTAGTGCGGGGTGAGGGAGACCTCGAAGCCTCCGTATCCGTAGAGCAGGGTGGGGCCCGGTCCGGTGGTGGTGCGGTCGGGACCGATCACGAAGTACGGGACCCGGGTGCCGTCCCGCGAGGTCGCGAAGGCCTGTTCCACCGTCAGGCCCGTCGTGTCGAAACGCGCCGGGACCTGCTTGACGATCTCCGTGTCCGCGCCGATCTCGCCCCGGTAGAGGGTCGAGGGCTGCAGGAAGCCGGAGACGTCGAGGTAGAACTCGTCGGAGACGTCCGGGTCCGTGTCCACCACCGTGACGGCCGACAGGGCCGGCACGTCCGCGAGCGGCTTCCGTGCCCAGCCACGACCGCCGGCGGAGGCGTCGGAGCCCGGGGTGAGGACCTCGATGCGGGCGCTGACGTCCCGCATCGTCTCCAGGATCAGATGGTGACGGGTCCATGAGTGCCCGGCGAGAGCCGTCCGCTCGTCCGGGGTGAAGAGCACCTCGGCGGTGCGGTCACCCGCGAGGAAGGCGTCGAAGCCGAACGCCAGCAGGGATCCCGCACGGTGTCCGAGCCAGTCGGACTTCAGGGTGACGATCAGGTACTGGCGGTGGGCGTACGCACGGGCGTCGTCGGGAACGTCGATCTTCACGAGCGTGTCGTCGGGCGCCAGGAGGTAGGTCTCGCTCCGGAAGAAGTCCATCGAGCGCCCGACGAAGTCCCGCTCGAAGCCGGGGGTGCTGTCGTGCCAGGCCGCGGCGGACACGTCTCCCGCCCCGGCCTCGAAGACGAGGGCGGCGTCCTCCAGCGGCGTGCCGCGCCGCCATCTGCGGACCGTGCGCGGATAGCCGGAGTCCGTCAGGGAGCCCGGGCCGAAGTCCGTACCGACGAAGACGGTGTCCGCGTCGATCCAGCCGATCCGCGTCTTCGCCTCCCCCACCTGGAACCCGTCGTCGACGAAGGTCCGGGTGGCCATGTCGAACTCGCGGACCACGAATGCGTCGCCGCCGTCGCGCGACAGGCACACCAGCGCCCGGTCGTAGGCGGGGTGGCGCACCCGCGCACCGGCCCACACCCACTTCTCACCCTCGGCGGCACGCAGGGCGTCGACGTCGAGGAGGATCTCCCACTCCGGGAGGTCCTTGCGGTACTGCTCCGGTGTCGTACGCCGCCACACCCCGCGTACGTGCTCGGCGTCCCGCCAGAAGTTGTAGAGGAACGCTCCCCGGCGGACGGGGTACGGAATGCGGTCCGAGGCGTCCAGCACCTCCCGCAGGCGGCCCTTCAGGGAGGCGAAGCCCGCGTCGGCGGTCAGCGCGGCCTCCGTCTCGGCATTGCGCTCGGCCACCCAGTCGAGAGCGGCCTCACCCTCGACATCTTCGAGCCACAGGTACGGGTCGTCATCCATCACAAGCGAATTGTGCAGGCACGTGAAGCACCGCGCGACCACCTTTCCCGTGTCCCCGGCCGCGCGGGCACGACGTATGCCGGACGTCGGTCCCCGCCGCTGACCGTGCGGGAACGCGATCAGGACAGCCGGACTACCCGGGCGAAGGGGAATGATTGAGGCATTAACCAGATGCCGAACAGATGCCACCGTCACACTCACGGCCCTCGGGCGACGGCGCCGCGACGACAGACCTCACCAACACCAACCCGGGGGCGACGACCGTTTCCGTGCGAATCTGTGCGCCAGCGACGCCCCAGGAACGGGGACGGAATCCGCCGGGCCGGGCGGGGACCGCGCCCGTCGCGCCGGACGGGCGGGCCGTGCGGCGCGACGACTGAACTGGAGAAACGGTACGAGAGGTTCCGCTCCGGCCCCGCACCTCCGTCACGTCACCGGCACGCTCTCCGCGTCCACTGAAAGACCATCAGCAAACGTCCGCAAGCATTTGCGATGCACCTCCCCTCCGCCCGCCGGGCGGATGCCGGGCCGGCCGCCAGGCCGTGCCTCGGCACGCCACGCCACATGAACGCGCGTAGACGGCCGAAAGGCGTCCTTGCAACGGAACGCCGCCTGCACCCAGGATTCGTCTCGGCGAGATTGGCAGGTCCATGGCGGACTATCCCCACCTGGACGTGCCCGTCCCGCAACGACGGCCCGCCCACCCAGCGAGCCCCCCACTCCCACCGGAGGATGCAGTGAATCTCAAGCGTCTGTCCCCCCTCGGCAGCGTCGCGAACGGCGCACGGCTGATCGCCGTGGCCACCGCGCTCGTGGCTGCCGCAGCGCTTGCCGCACCCACCTCGTCCGCGGCCACCACGGCCGACAGCCGGGCCACCACCGCCCAGCTCGCCGTCGCCAGCGACGCCGTGCGCGGAGCCGACGTCGCCGGAACCGCCTGGTACACCGACGGGACGACCGGAAGAATCGTCCTCACCGCCGACTCCACCGTCTCCGCCGCCGAGATCGCGAAGATCAAGAAGGCGGCCGGCGACCGGGCCACCTCGCTGGAGATCAAGCGCACCCCCGGCACGTTCAGCAAGCTCATCGCGGGTGGCCAGGCCATCTACGCGGGCGGCGGGCGCTGCTCGCTCGGCTTCAACGTCCGCAGCGGCAGCACCTACTACGCCCTGACCGCGGGCCACTGCACCAACATCGGCAGCACCTGGTACACCAACTCGTCCAGCACCACGCTGCTCGGCACCCGCACGGGCTCCAGCTTCCCGACCAACGACTACGGCATCATCCGCCACTCCAACGCCTCGGCGGCGGACGGCCGTGTCTACCTCTACAACGGCAGCTACCGCGACATCACCGGCGCGGGCAACGCGTCCGTGGGCCAGTCGGTCCAGCGCAGCGGCAGCACCACCGGCCTGCGGAGCGGAACGGTCACGGGTCTCAACGCGACCGTCAACTACGGCAACGGTGACGTCGTGTACGGCATGATCCAGACCAACGTCTGCGCCGAGCCCGGCGACAGCGGCGGCTCGCTGTTCTCCGGCACCACCGCCCTCGGCCTCACCTCGGGCGGCAGCGGCAACTGCTCCAGCGGTGGCACGACGTTCTTCCAGCCGGTGACCGAGGCGCTCAGCGCGTACGGCGTCAGCGTCTTCTAGGACCGGCGGAGCGCTGCACCCCGGGACTCCCGGGCGGGCAGTTGGCAGTGACGTTCACGGACACCTTGGGCCGGCGATCCTTTCCCGATCGCCGGCCCTCGGTCGTGCTCCGCGGGCTCCGGCCGCTGCCGGGCGGTCAGTCGCGCGGCAGGAGGGAGCCGAGCGGCCCGAGGTCGAGATTGAGGTCCTCCGGGCGCACGCCGTGCTGCTCGCACAGCTCCTTCATGCGGTCGTCGAGGAGCATGAGCGTCGTCCCGATCTCGTCGGCCTGCTCGTCGCTGAGGTCGCCCTGTTCGACGCGGCGGATCGCCTGGCGCTCCATCAGCTGCCGCAGGAGCTCGACGACGGTCAGCACGAGAGTGACGAGGTCCTGCCCCATCCGCTCCCGGTCCAGGTCGACACGCGCGCTCGTCACAGCGGGCCGCTGTCCGCCCATGGTGCGGGCACGCGTTCGTTGACGGATGACAGCAGGGCGTGCAGCGACAACCGGACGAGAGGTACGTCCGCGATCGCGATGACCAGGTCGCCACTGATCACCACACCCGTGGCGAGGAGGCGGTCCAGGAGGTCGACGAGCGGCACACCGATCGGGCCGCTCAGGGGTTCGGGCGTGTCCCAGGGCACCACCTGCGAGGGCACGGTCACACCTCCCCGACGAAGGAGTACGGGACCCAGGGGCCGGACAGCTCGATCGCGGCGCCGGTCCGGTCCCGCAACACCTCCGCGAGCCGGGCCAGTTCCCCGGCCCGCTCCTCCGCCACCAGGTAGGTGGCGTTGAGCACCTGCACCCGGTGTTCCCCGGGCTGCTGCGGTCCGTGGGGCCGCAGGCGACGGAACGCCGTGGCGAGAAGCCGCAGCTCGGCGTCGACCTCGTCGGCGGCGCGCGCCGCCTCCTCCTGCCGCCGCTCGCGCGCCTCCTGAAGCCCGCGCTTGCGGTTCAGATAGGCCAGGCCCGCCCCGGGCGCCGGGCGGGCTCGCTCGGCGGGGGCGGGCGTGTCGGGGACGACCGGGGTCCGGGCAGCCGGGGCGAACACCTTCACCCCCCACTCGGCATGGTGGGCGATGCGCCGCAAGGCGGTCTCGAAGCGATCCGACTCCCGGGCCAGCGCCTCGCGCGCCCGGTCCTCACCGTGGTACAGCGTGGCGAGCGGCAGCGGGACCGTGGGGCACCGCGCGGCCACCGCGCTCACCACCGCATGGTGGGCGCGCGCGTAACGTTCCAGCTCGCGCTCGTCGGCCAGGCGCGCCTGCCAGGCCTCGTCGGTGAAGTCGGCGGCGCGCACGGACTGCACTACCGCGGTGAGCGGGCCGAACGGCAGAGTCCGTACGGGTCGGTCATCCGGGACACCGGGCAGACCGGGCAGACCGGCCACCAGCGCCGCACCGGGAGCGCGGCAGGCGGCGAACACGTAGAGAGCGGTGGCTTCCGGGACTTCGGGGCCGCGCTGGGTCATGTGCCTTGCTTCTCCTTGATCGCTGCGGGCGTCCCGGTGTCGTCGTCCTCGGACTCCAGCTCGTCCAGCCGTCGGCGCAGTTCGCGGTTCTCCTCCCTGAGTTCGTCACGCGCCGCGCGCGAACTCAGGGCCGGGTCCGTCTCCCACCAGTCGATGCCGGCCTTCTTCGCCGTGTCCACGGAGGCCACGAAGAGGCGGAGACGGATGGTGAGCAGCTCGATGTCGAGCAGGTCGATCTTGATGTCGCCGGCGATGACGATGCCCTTGTCCAGGACGCGTTCCAGGATGTCTGCGAGATTGGTCGTCTGGGGGCCGGGCACCGGGGAGACTTCCTGACGGAAGTCGATGTCAGTCACGCCGACGGCCCCTCTTCTTCTGCTTCTGCCTGGGCTGGGGCTCCTCGTCCGGCTCCGCCTCGTACTCCTCCTCTTCCCCGGGTTCCTCCTCCTCTTCGTCCTCGGGCTCCTCCTCTTCCTCGGGCTCCTCCTCCTCTTCCTCGGGCTCCTCCTCCTCTTCCTCGGGCTCCTCCTCCTCTTCCTCCTCGGGTTCCTCCTCGCCTTCCTCTTCCTCTTCGCCTTCCTCTTCCTCTTCGCCCTCGTCCTCGTCCGCGTACTCGTCCTCGGGCTCCTCCTCGTCCCGGTCCTCCTCAGCCTCCTCCTCGTCGCCCTGCGACTCCTCGGACTCGGCCTCTTCCTCCTCGATCGCCTCGTCGTGGGACTTGACGACCTCGCCGTCGCGGATCTCGCCCCGCCAGCCGTCGGCTTCTTCCTGGGCGAGCGTGACGTGCCGCTGGAAGTTCTTGAAGTCCAGACGCATACGGCGCCCCTGGGCGCGCCACAGGTTGCCCGTCTTCTCGAAGAACCCGGAGGGGTAGTACTCGACGACGAGGACGATCCGCGTCAGGTTCGGCGCCAGTTCGTGGAAGCTCACAGCGCCGCGCGTCGTCCCCTTGGCCCCTTCCGAGGTCCAAACGATGCGGTCGTCGGGCACCTGCTCCTGGACCGTCGCCTTGAAACCACGGGTGGAGGGGCCGATCTTGACCTTCCAGTCGCTCACCATCTCGTCGTTCTTCGAGACGTCCTGGACGCCCTTGGCGAAGCTGCTGAACTCCTCGTACTGCGTCCAGTGGTCGTAGGCGAACCGCAGCGACACTCCCACATCGAGGACCTCGATGATGTTCATGAGCTTGCCGCCGCTCGACTTGCGCTTCCCCTTCCCGCCACCACCGCCGAAGGCCTCCTTGGCCTTGCCCACGACCTTGTCCTTCATATCCTTGGTCTTCTGCCCGAGGAATGCCTTCATCGGCGACTCGCCCTGCAGCACGCGCGCGCCGATGGCGGGGAGCGACCCACCGCTCTGAGCGACATCGCTGAGCTGACCGGTCATGTCCGTCAGCTTGTCGCCCGCCTTGGCCGCCAACCGCTCCACCTGCGCACTGAGAAACCCCGACACCTCTTCGCGGAGACGGTCGACGCCCGACTCCCCTTGCTCCTCGCGCTCGTCCGATTCAGTCCTGGCCATGGCCGCCTACCTCCTACGGTCCGCGCGCTTGGACGCTGCTCGCTTCGATGACGTCGTCTTCTTCGCTGCCGACTTCTTGGCAGGCGCCGACTTCTTTGCAGCGGACTTCTTCGCCGGAGCCGACTTCTTGGCCTGGCCGGTCTTCTTGGCCGGAGCCGTCTTCTTCGCTGCCGTCTTCTTCGCTGCCGTCTTCTTCGCTGCCGTCTTCTTAGCCGGAGCCGTCTTCTTGGCCGCCGTCTTCTTCGCGGGGGCCGACTTCTTCGCGGGCGCCTGCTTCTTGGCCGGAGGGGCCTTCTTGGCGGCCGTCTTCTTCGCGGGGCCCGTCTTCTTGGCCGCGGCCTTCTTCGTCCGGGCGCCGGACGGTTCACGGGACGAGGGCTCGCTCTTGCCCCTTCGCGCCGGCCGCCGCTGAGGCTCTTCCGGCTCCTCTTCTTCTTCCTCCTCCTCCTCTTCTTCCGGCTCCTCCTCTTCGGCCTCCTCCTCTTCCTCTTCTTCTTCCTCCTCCTCTTCCGGCTCCTCCTCTTCCGGCTCCTCCTCTTCCGGCTCCTCCTCTTCCGGCTCCTCCTCTTCCTCCTCCTCGCCTTCCGCCCCTTCGTCCTCGGGCGCGTTCTCGTCCTCGTATTCCTGGTCCTCGTCCTCGTCGCCCTCGTCCTCGCCGGCGACCTGGGGTACCTCGCCGAGCCTGGCCGTGCGCTCGCTGATGACATCGGCGAGCGAGTTCATGCTGCGGTTGGCGGCAGCCGTCACCGCCTCTCGGCCCGCATTGAGCACTTCGCCCTTCAACTGTTCCTGCAGCGCCGCGAACTGGGGCATCTCCCCGAGCCGACGCATCCCCTCAGCTGCGAGCTGGCGTGGTTCGAGTCCGAACCGCCGGCCGGCGAGGTAGGTGGCGACGGTGATCGCCATACGCCCCTTCTTCGTGCGGCCGAGTACGTAACCGCCCACCACTGCGGCCGCAAGCGTCACTTTGGTCGTGTCATCCATCGCTAGTCACCTTCGCTCGTGCGGTGCCGGGCCGACTTCCTGCAGCGTGCAGCCGGTCGAGCAGCCGTTCCTCTTCCCGCTCGAATTCCTCCAGTTCGATGTGTCCGTCTTCGAGTTCCCGGTTCAGTGCGGCGAGCTGGGCGCGGATCACACCGGGATCGTGCAACTCGCGCTCGGCCGCCTCGTGGACCTTCTCCGCCACCCAGACCACACCGCGGACGGGGGCCAGGGGGAGCGTCAGAAGCCCGGTGATCAGTCCCACGTCAGACACCCGCCGCGGTGACGGGACCGGTCTCGGCGCCGACGAAGCTGTAGCAGGGCAGGGGCCCCGCGAGACGCAGTTCGGCGTGGTCGCGGTACTCGTCGGCGAGCCCGAGCGCCGTGGCCCGGAAGGAGTCGCTGTCGCTCCGGTCCACGAGGAAGGACACGTTGACCGCGCAGCCCTGGACCTCTGGTCCCGGGCGAACCGACCGCGCGAGGGGTGTGAGCGTGCGAAGCGCCTTCCTGCCGGCTTCCGCGGCCCGGCGCGACAGGGCCGCCGCGACGGCTTCGCCCAGGCGCACGCTGGCGTCGTAGTCGGGGCGGCGGCGCACCTCCTCGCGCAGGCGCCGGACGTTCCTGTCCTCGGCCACGAGCGCCGCGAGCGCGTCCTGCGCGGGAAACGCCTTGAGATTCACCTCGACCCGGCCGGCCAGTTGTTCAAGGGTGGCGAGGTGCGCGGATTCGGCCCGTCCCAGTTGCGCGGTGACGGTCTCCTCGTCCGGCGCGACCATGCCGAAGCGCATCGGCAGGACCGGCCCCCCGTCGGTGAGACGAAGGAGCAGGTCCTGGTGTGCCAGGAGGTCACGCCGTCGTGCGCGCAACTGGGCGGGGGCCTCGCTGACCACTGCGGCGATCTCTCCCTGCCGGACCGTTCGCACGGTGACGGCCGGGCCGCCCACTCCGCCGACGCCGTCCGGCAGAGCCCGGTCGGCATGGATGATCGCGTAGACGTATACGCCGTTGGCTGTCACCGTCACGCCTCCACACGTCGACGGCGGGCCGCCGTGCCGCTGCCGCCCGCGGGGGCACGCCGCTTCCGGGGCTTTTCCTCGCGCTCTTCGTCGTCCTCGTCGACCTCGTCGCCGTCGTCACGCCCGCCGACCGCCTTGCGCACGGTGTCGCCGACCGACTCGGCGGCCTTGCGGACCTTGCGCTTCCCGATGGATTTGGCCGCTCCGCCGCCCAGGAGCTCGGGGATGGTGGTGCTGCCCGAATCCCGCTCCAGGTCGAGCCGGTTGCACGCCTCGGCGAAGCGGAGATAGGTGTCCACACTCGCGATGACGATGCGGGCGTCGATCTTGAGGATCTCGATGCCCACCAGGGACACCCGGACGAAGACGTCGATCACCATTCCCCGGTCGAGAATGAGCTCGAGTACGTCGTACAGCGTGCCCGCACGCGGCGGGCATGGTGCCACTTCGTCCGAATAAGTCGTCGTGGGCATGGGTGTCCTTCCAGCTGTTCGGGCACGCACGGATCACTCGTCGGCGGCGCCCCGCCGATATCTGCGGACCCTGCGGTACTCCAGGAGGTCGCCGTCCTCGTCGAGTTGCACCTCGTAGGCGGCGAGAAGGCTTGTCGTATCGGGGATGCGCGGCACTTCCAGCACATCGACGACGACACACCAGCCGTCATCGCTGCGCCGCACGGCGGAGACCCCCTCCGTGGGATGGCCGAGCAGGCTGTCGAGGCTCTGACAAGCGGCCTGAGCGGCCTGAGCGGGCCCTCGCACGGACGTCGAAATGCTGCGGGAGTGGGGCGCTGTCGAAGTCTGCGCACTGCGCTTGCGACGTTGCTCTGCCATGAATCCCAGTCTGATGACCCTGGCCCAGCTCGCATCTCGGGCGGGTCCATCGGCAGGGATCGGCAGGTGCGACCCGGGCTTCAGCCGTGGACGGACGGCCCGTCCGGACCGGGGTGTACGCGTGCGGGACACGGCCCGAACGGCACCGTCGGACCAACGGGCCGTACGGGTGGCATCAGGCGCCGTTGCGGCGCCGGTTGTCGCTGTGCCGGCGCAGGGACTCGGCCCGGCTCGTGATGTCGGCGACCTGGGCCGCGAGGTCGGGGTGGGCGGGGCGCAGGTGGCGCTGTGTGTCGCTCAGCGGGGCGACCAGCAGCGCGGCGTCGTTCTGGGCGAGTGCGTGGGTCAGTTGCGTCACGGAGCCCCGCGCCGGGGCCGGCAGGTCGAGTGCGGTGATCTGCCCCGCGAGCCGCCGCAGGACCGCGGCGTTCTCGCGGGCCCAGGCGACGACGCTACGGTGCGCGGCGCGGTGGTCCCGCGTCGCCTGCACGCGCTGCTCGCCCGTACTGCCCGAAGGGCCGGGGCGCAGGCGCAGATACCGGCGCTCAGCCGCCTGACGGCTCGTGACGCCCAGCGGTCCCGCCAGGTCGGCCCAGCTGATCCCGTCCGCGCGGGCCTCCTCGATGAGGCCGGGCTCCCAGGCGGCCAGCCGCTGCCTGATCTCGCGGAGGAGGAGAAGCGCCGCCAGCGCCTCCTCGCCGTTGGGGGCCGGCGGGGCGCCGACGGGCCGGGGACGTGCGTCCGGCGACTGGGCACCCGCCACCGCGGCCTCGATGACGCTCAGGGCATCCATCGCCGCGAGGGCCGTGGAAGCCCCGGCCGCCGGCTCCGTCCGCACTTGCTCCCGCATACGCCGGACCGCCTTCCGGAGTGTCGCCTTTCAGGCGACATTTCGTTTGTCATCACTTCGATGACATGTTACAACGGAGTGGAGGCGAAGCGCATGGCGCACTGACTCACAGGAGGTGTTCACCGATGCTGATGCGCACCGATCCCTTCCGCGAACTCGACCGGCTCGCCGAGCAGATCACCGGCACGTGGTCCAAGCCGTCGGCCATGCCGATGGACGCCTATCGCGACCAGGACTCCTACGTGGTGGCGTTCGACGTCCCGGGTGTCTCCAAGGACGCGATCGACATCGACGTCGAACGGAACATGCTGACGGTCCGGGCGGAGCGCCGCCCGCTCCAGAGGCCCGAGGACGTGCAGTTCGAGCTCTCGGAGCGCCCTCTTGGTGTCTTCTCCCGGCAGATCGTCCTGGCCGACACCCTGGACACGGAGAACATCCGCGCCGACTACGAGGCGGGCGTGCTGACTCTGCGCATCCCGATCGCGCAGCGCGCGAAGCCGCGCAGGATCAGCATCGGCAGCCCGGAGACCGCCCGCACGGAGATCGACAGCTAGCCGGGCCTGATCCGGCCCGAGAGCGGCGGGGGACGGGACACGTTCTCCCCCTCCCATGACCCGCCCCCCGCTTCCTCCCCGGACCACGACGGGAGGTACGAGGTGACTCATATGAACTGGTCGGCGTTTCTGGACGCCGTCCGGGATCGCGGCAGCTACCGCTCGCCGCACGAAGCGGAACGGGCAGCACGCACCGTTCTCGCCCTGCTCGGCGCCCATGTGGTGGGCAAGGAGCGTTCCGAACTGGCGGCGAAACTGCCGGACACGTTCGCCCTCATCCTGATGAACCCTCTGCAGGCGGCCGAGCCCCTCTCCCCCGAACGATTCGTCCGGGCCACGGCTGCGTGGATCGACGGAGCGACCGAGCGGACCGCCGTCTGGGATGTCGGCGCGGTCCTGAGCGTGACCGCCGATGCCGCAGGTGAAGACCTCACCCGGAGGCTGCTGCTCCAGCTGCCCCCGGGCTACGACCTGCTCTTCGGGCACCCTGCCCCGCCCGTGTCCGCCGCCGAGGACTGAAGGAGAGTGCCATGATCCACGGCAGCAGCGTGATCGCGGAGATGCGGGCCGATCACCGTGAGACCGAGCAACTCCTCGCACGTCTCGAAGCTCTGCCCTGCCAGGAGCTGCAGTGCCGTGCCCTGGCCGACGAGCTGACGGCTCACCTGGTGCGGGCCGCGGTCGCCGAGGAGACGCATCTCTATCCGGTGGTGCGCGAGCGCCTCGCGAACGGCCGGGAACTCGCCGACGAGGAGGTGTCGGCCCAAACCCGTATCGAGAAGATCCTCAAGGAGATGGACGACCTGGAGGCCGACGACCCCCGCTTCGCCGAGGAGCTGGGCAGGCTGAAGACGGTCGTCTCGGCCCATATCCGTGACGAGGAGGTACGCCTGTTCCCCGAGCTCGCCCGCGTCTGCTCGGAGGAGGAGCTGAACACCCTGGGGCGGTTCGTTCGGCGTACGAAGGAGACGGCACCCACCCGGCCGCATCCCTCGCTGCCCACCTCGCCGCCCGCCATCAAGGTCGTGGCGCCAGGCGTCGGATTCGTCGACCGGCTCCGCGACACCCTGAGCGGGCGCCCGCACTGAGCACGGACGTCCGTCCGTGACTCACTGTCCCGCCCGGCCGCCCCCACCGGAATCGCGGCGGCGGCCGGGCGACATCTCCCGCACCCCGGCCTTGATGCCCTGATGTCCTGGCGCAGGGCGCGTACGCCGGGCTACCGGCCGCCGTACGGAAGGGGCTGTACGTGGGGGCCGGTTGCCACCGCCGCCTTCGACGCGAGCTGTCTCTGCCGCTCGGCGCGCTCCTGGACCAGGCGGCGGAAGCCGATGAGCGCGGCGCGTTCCCGGGGGTACCCGCTGCCGCCGGGCAGCTCGGCCAGGGCCTCCATGACCTGCTGGGGCTGGGCCTGCCATCCGACGACGAGCACGCGCAGGCCGCGGGACTCCGCCCGCCGGTGCAGGTCGAGGAAGAGAAGCAGGCCGGCCGAGTCCATGAACGGCACTCCGTGCATGTCGAAGATCACGACGGCGGTGCAGAGCGGCAGGCTGTCGAGGGCGCGGGCGAGAGGAGGCCGGGCGGCGGCATCCAGATCGCCGGTGGCGCTGACCAGAACGGAACTGCCGGTGTTCTGAAACGCTGTTCCGAAAGTGACTGTCACACCCATGTCCTCCATCCGCCGAGGTGTTCCATTCGCCATCGGCCCAGATCAGCCACACAGAATGCCGCACCCACGGGGAGGCGGCGGCGAGGCGCGCCGACCGCCGGCCGACCGCGGGTCCAGGACCGCTCGGTCAGCCGAGAAGGCGGCACGCCGTCATTTCCCGGAGGTTCGGCGCCTTGCGGATCCGTCGCTTCCTGCCCTCGCCCGCCGGCGCGAACTTGAAGTGCTTCACCGCGTTGGTGAAGTAGACCTGCTCCTCATCCATGTCCGCGTCCGCGAGTGCCCTGCGCAGGAGCCTTCCGGCCGGTCCGACGAAGGGCTCACCCTCCCGGTCCTCCCGGTCGCCCGGCTGTTCGCCGACGACGACCGTGCGCGCGTGGACGGGCCCGGCCCCGAACACGGTCTGTGTGGCGTGGAGCGGACAGCCGCGGCAGCCGGCTGCGGCGCGGCGGAGCGCGGCGACGCCGCCCCGGGCGGGGACGTACGCAAGCGCTCCGTCCGACGACTTCGGCGGCGCCGTATCCGACGCCTCGCGCCGCTTGTGCGAAGTGGACACGACAGACACCTCCCGCGTCGCCACACGCTCGCCGGCGCCTCCGTACGCGTGTTCACGCGGCGTCAGGCCAGAGCGGGCCGGTCCCAGAACCTGTGCCTGCCGATCGCCGCCGCGAACGCCGTACGGAAGCCGTCGTCACCGGCCGCGGCGGTGATCACGCCGTGCGCGTCCCCTTGCGTGCCGGTCACGGCCGCCGGCAGCAGCTCCGCCAGGGCGGATACGGCTTCCCCGTATCCGCCGATGGGCTTGCCGTGGCGGTAGGAGTTGCGGACGAACCTGCGGACCGGGTCGTCGGAGAACTGGGCGCCGTCCGGCAGCAGGACCGCGTCGTACAGCACGGCGGCCACCGTGGGCAGTGCCCGGTCCACGGGGAGCGTCCCGCCCCCTGCCGTGCGGACCGTGCCGTCCTGCGGCGCCAGCAGGTCGACGATCGCGCCGTCCGCGGTGAGTGCCTCCTTGACCGCCGTGACCTGGCTGTCGTCGATGCCGTCGGTGACCAGTACGGCGATCTGCCGGGTGGCGATCGACCCGTCACCCCTGTTGTTCTCCAGGCTCAGGGCCGGTGAGGGCTCGGGGGTCGGGGTCTGCGAGCCCTCGGGCGCGTGCACGCCGACGCCTTCGGCGACGGCCTTGGCGAGGGCCGCCGACACGAGGGCCAGTTGCTCGACGGTCCGGGCGCGCACGTCCTTCGCCGAGACCTTGCCGAGCTCGAAGCGGAACGCGTCGATGATGTGCTGCTGCTCCCAGGCGCTCATGCTGCGCCAGAACAGGGCGGCCTGGAGGTAGTGGTTGTCGAAGCTCGGGCTCCGGCGCCGGATCTTCTGTCCGTCGACCTGCTCGGTGAGGTGGCGGTACGCGCCCGCTTCGGTCGAGGCGAGGACCGGGCAGCCCGCGCCCAGGGAGTTCGGTGTGTAGTTGGTCCCGGTGTGGATCTGCTCCTGGTGGAAACCGTCGCGCTGGTTGTTGCGCACACCGGCGACGGGCCGGTTGACCGGGATGTGCGCGAAGTTGGGGCCGCCCAGCCTCAGCAGCTGGGTGTCCAGGTAGGAGAAGTTCCGTGCCTGGAGCAGCGGGTCGTTGGTGAAGTCGATGCCGGGCACCACGTTGGCGGTGTGGAACGCCACCTGTTCCGTTTCCGCGAAGAAGTTGTCCGGGTTGCGGTTGAGGACCATGCGACCGATGGGACGGAGGGGGACCTGTTCCTCGGGCACGATCTTCGTGGCGTCGAGCAGATCGAAGTCGAACGAGTGCTCGTCCTCCTCCGGGATGAGCTGCACACCGAGTTCCCATTCCGGGTACTGGCCCGCCTCGATGGTGCCCCACAGGTCGCGCCGGTTGAAGTCCGGGTCCCGGCCCTGGATCTCCTGCGCCTCGTCCCAGACGAGGGAGTGGACGCCGAGCTTGGGCTTCCAGTGGAACTTGACGAATGTGCCACGTCCGGCCGCGTTCACGAAGCGGAAGGTGTGGACACCGAAGCCCTGCATCATGCGGTAACTGCGCGGGATCGCACGGTCGGACATCAGCCACATGATCGTGTGCAGGGTCTCGGGCTGGAGGGAGACGAAGTCCCAGAGTGTGTCGTGCGCGGACGCGCCGGTGGGGATCTCGTTGTGGGGTTCGGGCTTCACCGCGTGTACGAAGTCCGGGAACTTGATGCCGTCCTGGATGAAGAAGACGGGGAAGTTGTTCCCCACCAGGTCGTAGTTGCCCTCGGGCGTGTAGAACTTCGTGGCGAACCCTCGTACGTCCCGGACCGTGTCGGCCGAGCCGCGCGGGCCCTGCACGGTGGAGAACCGTACGAACACCGGTGTCCGCAGGGAGGGGTCCTGAAGGAAGGCGGCACGGGTGAATTCGGCGCACGACTCGTAGGGCTGGAAGAAGCCGTAGGCGCCCGCACCTCGGGCGTGAACCACCCGCTCGGGAATCCGTTCATGGTCGAACCGGGTGATCTTCTCCCGGAAGTGGAAGTCCTCGAGCAACGTGGGACCACGGTCCCCGACCGTGAGCGAGTCGTCCGTGTGCTCGACGGCCACGCCCTGATCCGTCGTGAGCGGACCGTCCGACGGGTCGGGCGCACGCACGCTGTCGCGCTGCTTCTGCTTCTCGTCAGTCATATGACTCTCCTGGTGGCGGTTCGATGCCTCACATGCCTCGGCGCGGGCCCGCCCCCGGTGCGCCGGGCTGCTGTGTATCCGCCCCGCGGCGCGCCAAACACCAGGTCATCCGGATGGGTGCGGATCAACGGCCCAAGGTGCTCCGGGGAGGGTGCGAGTCGGCGGCCCGACGTGTCCCGGGGGCAGGTCAACGGCCCGACCTGTCCCGGGGGGCCTTCGCCCGGTCTTCCGCCTGCCGGGCCGCGGCTTCCAGATTCCGTCCCTCTTCCCGGCGGCGTGCGTCGTCCAGCGCGGCACCGTCTTCCCGGCGGCGTGCGTCGTCCAGCGCGGCACCGTCCGCCTTGAGCTTGGCGGCTTTCACTCTTCGGGCCGTGGCCCGGACAAGGTCCGCGTGCCTTCCCATATCTCTCCCTCGGCCTGTGCCGTACCACGCGACGGCGCCGGGTGCTTCCCTCTGCGCGACTGGGTTCCCCCGATGCGATGCTTCAATCGGGACCGCACATCTTCCGGCCATCGCGTTTGTGCCGGAGGGCACGGGTACCCCGTACAACACGCCGCCGACGTACGCGGCGGCGCAGGCGCTGATGGTTGGGAAGACAGCCCCAGCGCCGCCCGCTCCTGCCACGGGGCCGGGTCGCTGAGGTGAACCCCCCGCGATGTTTGGCCCCCGGGCGCGGGGGGACCCAGGGAGTCGGCCGAGCGGCCGGCCACGATGGACCGGGCCGGGGAGATGGGATTCAGGGGCCTTCCCCGGCCCGGTCCGCCGCAACACACCGCACGCATCGCTCCGGCGGACGCAGGTGAGCCGCGCACATCGCTTCGGACCAAGCTCGGCCGCGCACATGGCCGTTGACTCGTGACGGCGTCCGCGGGCGCGCGGTCGGACGACTGGAGACTATGAGCCTCCTCCTGCCACCACCGAAGGCTGGGGAGCGGGGCTGAGCTGGGCGTAAACCCGTAGGATGCCGTCAGTCGCCTCTTCCCAGGTGTACCGGGCAAGGGCGTGGGCCCGGCCGGCTACTCCGTAACGGGCCCGCCTGGCCGAGTCGTCGAGCAGATCCCTGATGGTGGCCGCGAGGTCGTGGTCGGGGGTCCCCCAGGGCGGCACCAGGGTGCCCGTCACCCCGTCGGCCACGGTGTCCAACTGGCCGCCGACGGCCGTGGCCAGGACCGGTGTGCCGCAGGCCATGGCCTCGATGGGGACGAGACCGAACGGCTCGTAGCGCGGCAGGGAGAGCAGCAGGTCGGCGCCGGACATCAGCTGCGGCATCGTGTCCTGCGGTACGCAGCCGAGCAGCCGCACCCGCTCGGCCACCCCGTACTCGAAAGCGATCTTGCGCAGCCGTTCGGCTTCCGGGTCGGCGAACAGCAGTGACGCTTCCGGGCCGCCCGCGATGAGCAGTTCGGCGTTCGGGACGGCCGCCAGGGCCTTGATCGCGCGGTCGAATCCCTTGCGGGGGTCGAGCCTGCCGACGGACAGGAGCCGGTAGGGGGCTCCGGGCCAGCGGCCGCCGACGGGTGAGGGCGAGAAGTGGGTGGTATCGACTCCGCAGGGCACGACAGTGATCCGGGTGCGCGGGATACCCATGGCTACGAGTTCGTTCACCTCGTCGGCGCAGGTCGCGATGATCCGGTCGGCCTCCCGCCCGATGCGTGACTCGATGTCGACACGTTCGCGCGGGCTGGTGTCCTCGGTGCCCTCGTAGCGCCGCTTCACGGTGCCCAACGCGTGGAACGACTGGACGACGGGGATCCGGGCCTCTCTGGCCCCGGCGAGGGCGGCCAGGCCGGACATCCAGTAATGGGCGTGCACGACCTCGGGACGCGCGAGCCGCCACATGCGGGACAGATAGGCGCCGAAGTCGGGCATCCAGGGCAGCAGTTCGTCCCTGGGCACGACGGCCGGCGGCCCGGCGGGCACATGGACGACCTTCACGCCCTCCGGGGTGCGCACCATCGTCGGCGTACCGGCGCGGTCCCGGCGGGTGTACACGGTGACGTCGTGTCCGCGCCGGGCCAGCCGGCTCGCCAACTGCGCCACGTACACGTTCTGGCCTCCCGCGTCGGGGCTGCCCAGCTCGGCGAGGGGACTCGCGTGCCCGGACACCAGGGCGATCCGGCCGCGGCGGGGCGAGGGAGGCGTCATCGCGTGACCTCCTTCATGAGTCGCTCCCGGTCGTCCAGCGGGACGGCGGCCGGCCGCAGCGGCAGGGCGGCCGGCGGAGGGCACCGCCGGAGGGGGCCAGGACGAGGACGGCCTCACCGGCATGTTCGCGCGGCCTGGTGACCGGGCCCATGACGTCGGCCTCCTCGCCCGGTCCCGGGTGAGCGCCGTCCCGCGACGCCTGCCGGACGATGACGTCGTCCACGCCGGGGTTCATGGGCGCGGCGGGCCCGGCGATCAGGGCCACGCCGAAGCTGCCGGGCCGTTCGACGACTACGTTCATGCCGGCCGCCTGTCCGTACGCGGCACGTCCTGGGGCTGCGCGGGGCGGGCCAGGAGGCGCAGGACGGCGCTGAGGACGTCGGGGGCCGGTTCGGCCTCGGCCGCGATCTCCTCGGGGAGGGTCGCCCCGTTGGGAACCAGGATGGCTTCGGCGCCGGCCGCCCTGGCCGCGAGCACGTCGTCGCCGACGTCGCCGATGAGCACGCAGTCGCTCGGTCGCACGCCGAGGCGCCGGGCAGCGTCCGTGACGAGGCCGGGACGCGGTGTGCGGCAGGGGCATCCAGTGTCCGGGTGGTGGGGACAGTAGACCCAGACGTCGAAGGGCCCGATCAGTTCGTCGACGCGGATGTTGACCCGGCGCACCTCATCGTGGGAGAGCAGGCCACGTCCGATGCCGGACTGGTTGCTGACGACTCCTGTGGACATACCGGCCTCGCGTACGAGCCGTACGGCCTCGGCGGCGCCACGAACCGGGCGGACCCGCTCGGGGTCCCCGTTGTGGGGCACGTCGTGGACGAGCGTGCCGTCGCGGTCGAAGAGAACGGCTACCGGCCGGAACGGTATCGGGCCGGTGGGCGGGGGCGACTGACTGCGCCGGTGCTCGGTCATGGGGTGCCTCCCCGGGGAGTTGCTCGGCAAGTGGCGTCTGACTCATCGCAGTTGACGTAACGGAATCCATCGCGTCCGGCGAGGTGCGCCACGTCGGCGGACGACCCGGACGACAGGTTGCCGGCGCAGCCCATCCCGACCCCGCCGTCCGGCAGGCGCTCGCGGAGATGCGCGCCCAGGAATCCGGCGCCGCTCCCCACCGCGCGTCGCCGAGGGAATCGCTCAGTCGTCCGGTCGTCATGCACCCACTTCTCCCTTCCGGCTGTGCGACGAATTCGCGCAAGGAATAGAGGAACGCGCACCTAGGACATCGCATCGTCGCGTCCTGGACGATCCGCGGGGAGCAGATGGATTTCGTACGCCCGTGCTTGCTCGATACGGCCGACGATCACGGGAACCGTGGCACCGTATTCGGCTGACACGGAAATCGGGCTGCCCCGGTGGAATGCCGCGTCCTGTCATGCCGCCGCTTTCCTGACGGCACCGAGCGGAGTTCTTCGCCGCTCGGTTCTCACACGTTGATCCTGCCGGACCGTGTCTCCGCCGCATCTCCGCGGCTACCGTTGGAATGAATCGAGGAGGGGGCGCGAGCAGGCCCGCCGCGGTGCTCCCGGCTCTACCGGGCGTCGGCGGCCGTGCCGGTACCGCCGTCGGTGAGTCCTTCCGCGGCGATCGCCATGTGGCCCACGATCATCTCCACGCACTTGGCCTCGGCCATGGAGAACGGCGGGCTCGCCCCCGTCCGCAGGAGGGTCAGCGCGCCGCGTGCCGGTGTCTCGCCGGCCACGGCGGCGAGCGGCACGGTGAGGAGGGAGCTGACGTCGGCGCGTCCCATCAGCGGGGCTCCGTTGTCGTCCGCGCCCAGCCGGTCGAGGGACTCCGCAAGTGCGTCGAGGACCATGGATCCCGTACTCACCACCTGAACGACGACGGGGCAGCGGCGTGGGTCCTGCTGCACGAGCGTCTTCTCCAGCCCGGGGTCCTCGTTGCCCTCGGGTGCCTGCACGGCACTTCGTGTCAGCCCTCCCCCGGCCAGGAGGTCGAGCACGGCCCAGTCGGCGATCCGGTCCCTGATCAGACCGGTCACGGTCCGCAGCGCCTCGGCCGCGTCGCGCGCGCCTCCTCTCAGAAGGATGCTGGTGGTCCGGTCCATCAGGTCCGTGAGCTCGGCCTCACGGACCGCCGCGCGCACAGCCCGTGCCGGGCGCTCCGAGACTTCCGGGGCTCTCGGAAGCCCGGAGGACGGCCAGAGCGCCACGAGCACGGTGGTGTCCGTGTCACCGGGCAGGACGAGCTCACTGAGAGTGACCCGGACGTGGCTGCCCGTCCGGGGCTGGAGGTGGACGGAGAGGCTGCGGCTGCCCTCCCCCCGCGCGACAGCGGCCGTCTGGCTCCGCAGCGCCGGCCTGTCACCCGGGCGCAGGATCCCGCTCAGCGGTCTGCCCGCCGCGTAACCGGGAGGCAGGCCGGTCAGGTCGGCGGCCGCGGCATTGAGGCGCCGCACCACCGTTTCGCCGTCCACCAGGACCACGGGAACCGGCAGACCTTCGAAGACAGCCTTGAAGAGTTGCTGTTCGGCCTTGCCACCGGGGTGCCTGCCTCCCGCGCCGGTGACGAATTGCTCGTACGCCGGGCGCAGGCCGTCGACCGCGTGCTGCAATTCCAGGATGGCCGCGTCGAGCAGAACCGAGCGTTCGGCATCCGGGCGGGCCCGCGCCGCACGCAGTTCTTCCACGCGGGCGACGAAGTCCTGAAACTCGCTGCCGAAGTCCTCTGACGGGGTCATAAAGTGAAGTTAACGGATTCGGCCGGATTCCGGACGGGAGGCAGGCTGAATCGTTCCGTGCGAAGGAGGGATCGGAGTGTCTCCACCGACCGAGGTGAATACGGAATCCGCGTCCGCCGTGCAGCGGACGACTCAGTTGAGTATTCGGGCCCTGGAATGCGCACCGGCCTGCTGCGGCACCGCCGTGACTCTGCGGGTACCGGGCGGCGGACACCGGACCACGGCCACCCATCCCGACCTCGCAGCCCTGGCCCGGCTCCAGGAGACTACGGGCGAAGGCCCCGAAGCCGACGCCTTCGCGCTGTGTGAACCCGTCGTCTCCCAGGACCTGATCACGGATACCCGGTGGCCGCTGTTCCGCGCCCAGGCGCTGGCGACGGGGCTCAGGGCCTGCCTGGCCGTTCCGGTCCGCACCAAGGACCTGCTCACGACGGTCACGCTGTACGCGTTCCGGCAGGACGCACTGCCTCTCTCGGTCCGGCAGCCCGTCCGGGCGCTCGCCGAGGACTTCGCCGACGGGCTGCTCCGTGATCACGCCTATGCGTCGGCCCAGGTCGAGGTACGGCAGCTGAAGAAGGCCATCACGTCCCACGCGGTGATCGACCGTGCGTGCGGCATCGTCATGCGGGTGGTGGGCTGCGACGCGGACGAGGCGTTCGCGCTGCTGCGGGCGATTTCGCAGGGGACGAACCACAAGCTGGGCGAGATCGCGGAAGAAGTGGTCGCGTCGAACGGTCACGGCCTGGCCCACAGCCTGCGGCGCCTTCGTCACACGGCCCCGCCGTCCCGTCGTAACGGGACGGCGAACCGCTGAAGGGGCCTTTCCCCGGCAACCGTTCCCGCAGTCCGCACATCCAGGGCTTCCCGCTCCGGGTAAACGGTTGAATCAGCTGGACGCCCCGGCCGGAGCGGGCGCCCGGTCGTCCTGAGACGCATGTCCACGGATTTCGGGGGAACCCAGGGAGCTGCGATCGACGCAGGCGGCAACGTCCGGGAAAGGTGACCCTTGATGACTGAGAATGACGTGAGCAAGCGGAACGTACTGGCCATCGTCACCAATTACGGTGTCGAGCAGGACGAGCTCGTGGTCCCCGTGGAGCACCTGCGCGGCTGGGGCGCCCAGGTCGACATCGCCGCCACGTCGATGGACGACATCGAGACGCTCGTCGGCGACAAGAAACCCGGCAGGACGGTCCGGCCCGATCTGACCCTGGCCGACGCCGACCCCGCGGGCTACGACCTCCTGCTCGTACCCGGCGGCACCCAGAACGCCGACACGCTCCGGTTGCAGGAGCCCACCACAAAGATCGTCCGCGCCTTCAGGGATTCAGGGCGGCCCGTCGCGGCGATCTGCCACGGATCGTGGGCTCTCGTCGAGGCGGGCGTGGTCGAAGGGAAGCGGCTCACCTCCTACGCCTCGCTGAAGACCGACATCGGCAACGCGGGAGGCGACTGGACCGACGCGCCGGTCGTCGTCGACGACAACGGCGGCTGGAAGCTCATCACCTCACGCAATCCCGGTGACCTGGACCCCTTCGTACGTGAGATCGACGAGGCGCTCGCCGTCTCGCGGTAGCCGGAGTCCACGTCCACCCAGGACCGAGGTGCAACCCCTGGGTTGCACCTCGGTCCTCGTCGTGCAACCCTGGAGTTGCACGCGATATCGGATGAACGAGACCGAGGAGTCACGTCATGAGCGAGGACCGGATCGAACGCGAAACCCTCATCAACGCATCCCTGGACCGGGTCTGGTCACTGGTGGCCCAGCCGGGCTTCTGGGTGGCGGAGGAGTCGGCTCTGGCCGGCACGGTGGCCAGGGAGGGAGAGTCCATGGTGGCCAAGAACCCCGAGTACGGCGACTTCCCCGTGCGGGTGGAGAAGGTCCGGCCGCAGTCGTACCTGGCGTACCGCTGGGCCAGCGCCTTTCCCGGGGAGCAGCTGCGCGAGAACAACAGCACGCTCGTGGAGTTCACCCTGACCCCGGAGGGCGACAAGACGCGGCTTCGCGTCGTCGAGAGCGGGTTCGCGGCCCTGGCAGGCTCCGACGAGCTGCGGGACAAGGCCGTGGAGGACAACACCGGTGGCTGGCCGCAGGTGCTCGACGCGTTCAGGAAGCGCGCCGAACAGTCGTCCACGTGACCGACGAGGGCGGGGCGGAAGCGGTGGACGGCGTGCTGGCGGCACTGGCCGATCCGACGCGGCGTCAGTTGCTCGACCTGCTCGCCGCGCAGGGCGAGGCCACCGCGACGACACTCGCCGCGCGGCTTCCCGTCTCACGCCAGGCGGTGGTCAAGCACCTGGCCGTCCTCGACGCGGCCGGTCTGGTCTCCGGCAGCCGGGTCGGCCGCGAGATGCGGTACACCGTGCGGCCCGCGGCCCTGGACGCGACGTCCCGGTGGATGGCCGCGCTGGCGTCGGACTGGGACCGCAGGCTGGCGAGCATCAAGCGGATCGCGGAGACGGCGGAACGTGAGGAACGGGAGCAACAGGAGGATCGGACCTCGGATCCGTAGCCGGCTCACCGGCCCGGGCCCCGGATAGCCCAACCGGGGCCCGGGCCGGGCCGGACGGCATGTCGCGGGTCCGCCCGGCGGACCTGGCTCTACTGTCTCCCGGACGGGCCCTGGGCCGCGGGCGGCGCGACGGAGTCGCTGCCGCGCGGGCCCCTTCGACGGCCGCCGACCCGAGGCAGCCATGCCACGCAGGCCCCGGAGGACCCACAGAGTGCCCGAAGTCACCGACCCCTTGCTGAATCTCGTCCGGCGGCACAACGAGCCGGTGGTCGTACAGACGATCCGGTCGACCGTGGCTGCCGTGATCTCCTACGTCGTCGCCCTGATGCTGAGCAGTGAACCCGCCCCGCTCACCGCCCCGCTGACCGCGCTGCTCGTCGTCCAGGTCACCCTCTACTCCACACTCACCACGAGTATGCGCAGGGTGAACGCGGTGGTGGCGGGCGTGGTCATCGCCATCGGCTTCAGCGCGTTGGTCGGGCTGAGCTGGTGGAGCCTGGGCCTGATCATCCTCGCGTCCCTGACCCTCGGCCGCTTCGTACGGGCCGGTGAGTTCGTCCCCGAGGTGGCGATCAGCGCGATGCTGGTGCTGGGCGTGACGCGCGTGGCCGCGACGGCCTGGGACCGGGTGCTCGAAACGCTCATCGGGGCGGCGGTCGGGCTGCTGTTCAACGTGCTCTTCGCACCGCCGGTGTGGGTGCAGCCGGCCAGCGAGGCCATCGAGCATCTCGCGGGCCGTATGGGGCGGTTGCTGGTCTGCCTCAGCGACGAGGTGGTCGGCCACACGAGCGTGGAGGTGGCCGCCGACCGTCTGCACGAGGCCCGTCGGCTGGATCACGACATCGTCCAGGTGGACGCGTCACTGCGGCAGGCGGAGGACAGCCTCCGGCTCAATCCGCGCGTCAAGGAGGGAATGCTCTTCCGGGTCGTGCTGCGGACCGGCCTCGACACCCTGGAGATCTGCGCGGTCGTACTGAGGACCGTGTGCCGCACCCTGACCGATCTCGCCAAGGCACGGACCGACGAGCCGCTCTTCCAGCCCGAGACCTCCGCCGCCCTCCATGAACTCCTCTCCCATATGGCCCTCGCCGTCGAGAGCTTCGCCGAACTCATCACCACCCAGGTCAGCGCCAATGCCGACGCGGCGGAGGACCGGCTGGTCAACGAGCTCGCCGCCAGCCGTGCGAGCCGGGAGACCGCGGCCTTCCTTCTGCTCGGCGTCGTACAGCAGCATCCACGCCAGTGGCAGTTGCACGGTGCGCTGCTGGCCGAGGTCGACCGGATCCTGGACGAGCTGGACGTGGAGAAGCGGTCGGAGCGACTGGTGGAGGAGCTGGACCGCCAGTCCCGCGAACAGCGGGAGAAATACCCGCTGGTGGACAAACTGCGGAGCCGGTGGCGCATCGGGCGCTCGCGTCCGTCCGACGACGAGATGGCCGGCCTGTCCGACGAGCGCGACCGGGACTGACCCCGCACCGGCCGCCGGGCCGCACCGTCAGAGACCCCCGAGCTCCGCGATGAGCTCGGGGTCACGCATACCGGGCAGGGCATACCCCTCGGTCTCGTGCCACGGGACGTCCAGGTCGTCCATATGGACCCGCCACTCCGCGCCTTCGACCGCTCGGCGCAGTTCGGTCACGGAGTCGAGCACGCAGGCGATCAGCGGCAGGAGCCGGCCCGGATCGAGCGGCATCTTCGTGGAACCGCCGAGGATCTCGCGCTCGTCGGTGCCGTCCGGAGCATAGAGATACAGGGAATCCTCCTCTCCGCCGTACGGGAACGAGGCCATGTGGGCGGCGACGACCCGCTCGACGGAGGCCCTCTCGGCCTCCGTCAACGCGTGGTCGCGGCGCGCGCCGTAGTACAGCGAAACACTCATGCGGTGAGCGTACGACGCGGGTCCGACAACGCCGCTCGCCCGCGCGCCGCCCGTGACGTGAAGGCGCGGGGGCAGCTCCGTGGAGAGATCTCACGCATTTTGTTACCGGGGGTAGGCCTGCGCGCCGCTCTTGTTGTACCTTCCGCCTAACAGCTTGCTAGACGCCGTGTCTAACAAGCGTGGATGGCGCGCGGCGGCCATCGCTCCTCACGAGCGGGCACGGGGTGGGGAGCGGCACGGCTGCCGGCGTCGGGCCGACCTCTCGATTCAAGGAGCCGCAGCATGTCAAGCAGCACACTTCGGCCGGAGGAACAGGACCGGCTCCAGGAGCAGGACGTCGCACGGCGACTGCTCGACTCATCCGCGAAACTCTCGTACGACCCGGCCACCGAGGTGGACTGGGACACCCCGCTGGACAAGGGCTTCCACGGCGCGAGCCCCGAGTGGAGCACGCTGTACGGAACGGCCTACTGGCGGGAACTCAGTGACGCCCAGCGCAAGGAACTCACCCGTCAGGAAGCCGCGTCGGTGGCAAGCACCGGCATCTGGTTCGAGATGATCCTGCAGCAGATGGTGCTCCGTGACATCTACACCAAGGACCCGACCGACGCGGAGTTCCAGTGGGCGCTCACCGAGATCGCCGACGAGTGCAGGCACTCCATCATGTTCGCCCGGGGCGCCGCGAAACTGGGAGCCCCCGCCTACAAGCCCCGCCGCGGCGTCATCGAACTCGGCAGGGCCTTCAAGACACTTGCCTTCGGCGAGGCCGCGTACGCCGCGATCCTCGTGGCGGAGGAGGTCCTCGACGTCATGCAGCGCGACTGGATGCGCGACGAGCGGGTCGTGCCGTTCGTCCGGACGATCAACAACATCCATGTCGTCGAGGAGTCACGGCACATGAAGTTCGCCCGCGACGAGACCCGCAAGCGGCTCCGTCACGCGGGTCCGGTGCGCCGGCAGCTGAACGCGCTCGTCATCGCGGTCGCCTCCTACTTCATCGTCACCAGCATGGTGAACCCGGGCGTCTACGCGAACGCCGGGCTCGACACGAAGCGCGCCCTCACCGAGGCGGCGACGAACGAGCACCACAGGTCCCTGATGCGTTCCAGCTGTGCGGGCCTGATGGAGTTCCTGTCCTCGGCCCGCCTCCTCACGAAGCCGGCGCTGTTCTTCTACAAGCGCGCCAACCTCATCTGATCCGAGACCTTCCCCCGAGGCCGACCCGGGATCTCACCCCAGATCTCACCCGAGCCGATCGCCCGACCGGAGCCGAGCCGACGCCATGACCTACGCCATCACCCAGACCTGCTGCAGCGATGCCACATGCATCGCCGTCTGTCCGGTCAACTGCATCCATCCCACCCCCGAGGAGCGGGAGTTCGGCAGCACGGAGATGCTGTACATCGACCCGAAGACCTGCATCGACTGCGGGGCCTGTGCCGACGCCTGCCCGGTCGACGCCATCTTCCCGGTCGACAGCCTCCCCGTGGCGCAGCGGGAGTACGCCGCCGTCAACGCGGACTACTTCGCGGACAGCCGGCCCGAACCGGTCGGTGCGGGGCCGAACTTCCACACGTGGGGCGCGCCGAATTTCGAGCGCCAAGTGCCCGCCGACTTCGCGCCGATCCGGGTCGCGATCGTCGGCACGGGCCCGGCGGGAATGTACGCCGCGGAGGACCTGCTGCTGCACACCAACGCGGAAGTGACCCTCGTGGACCGGCTTCCGGTCGCCGGGGGGCTCATCCGGTACGGCGTCGCTCCGGACCATCCCGCGACGAAGAAGATCGGCGACACCTTCGCACGCTTCCACGCCCACCCCCGGGCCCGGACGGTGCTCGGCGTCGAGGTGGGCAAGGACATCAGCACGGGGGAACTGGCGGCGCATCACGACGCGGTCATCTACGCCGTGGGGGCCTCCACGGACCGCCGGCTAGGCGTCGAGGGCGAGGACCTGCGGGGCAGCATCGCCGCCACCACCTTCGTGGCCTGGTACAACGCCCATCCAGAGGTGGCGGCGGACGCCGTCGACCTCTCGGGCGAGCGGGTGGTCGTCGTGGGCAACGGCAACGTGGCGGTCGACGTGGCCCGCATTCTCGCCACGGATCCCGAGGCGCTGGCCGGTACGGACATCGCCGACCACGCCCTCGCCGCCCTGCGGGCCTCGAAGGTGCGCGAAGTGGTCCTGCTCGGCCGCCGGGGTCCGGAGGACGCCGCGTACACCGCCTCCGAACTGCTCGCTCTCAAGCACCTCCCGGGTGTGGAACTCGTCGTCGACGACCACGATCCGCGTACCGGCGCGACGATCGACAGCGCATCAGCCGCGGAAAAGGGGAAGGGCAAAGGGAAGGCCGCGCTGCTGCGGGATGTGGCGAGAAGGACGGTCGACTGGTCGCCCACCCCCGCGACGGGACGCCGCATCGTCCTGCGTTTCCACTCCTCCACCGTGGAGGTGATCGGCACGGACTCGGTGCTGGCCGCACGGGTGACGGGAGTCGGGGGCGACGTCGACATACCGGCCGGGACGCTCCTGCGGGCCGTCGGCTACCGCGGGGTGCCCGTGGCGGGACTGCCCTTCGACGAAGCGACGGCCACCGTCCCGCACGAGGCCGGCCGCGTGACCGGACAGCCCGGGACGTACGTCGTCGGGTGGATCAAGCGCGGGCCCTCGGGCGGCATCGGGGCCAATCGCACCTGCGCGGCGGAGACGGTCAGCACGCTCCTCGCCGATGCCGTCGGGGGCGCGCTGCCCGCACCGGCCCGGTCGGCGACGGCGTTCCGCCGCCTCGTCAGGAACCGCACCCGTCATCTGATCGACGCCCGCGGCCTCGCGGCCATCGACCGGGCCGAACTGGCACGCGGCAGGGGTCAGGGACGGACGCGCGCCAAACTCGGCAGTGTGCCCGAACTGGTGGCCGCGGCGAAGGGCAGCCGCTGGGTGAGGCGCTGAGCGGTGCGCCCGGACGGGCGGGCCCGGAGGTCACGGGCCCGCCGCGTCCTGTTCCACCAGGGATGACGGGACAGCCCGTAGACTCGGCGGATGGCGAAGTACTTCGACGTGCACCCCGAGAATCCTCAGCGGCGCACCATCAGCAGCGTGGCCGACAGCATCCGCTCCGGCGCACTCGTCGCGTATCCGACGGATTCCTGTTACGCGCTGGGATGTCAGCTCGGCAGCCGCGACGGCATCGGCCGCATCCGCTCGATCCGCAACCTGGACGACCGGCATCACTTCACCCTCGTCTGCGAGAACTTCGCCCAGCTGGGCCAGTTCGTACAGGTCGACAACGACGTGTTCCGGGCCATCAAGGCGGCGACACCCGGCAGTTACACGTTCATCCTCCCGGCGACGAAGGAGGTGCCGCGCCAGCTGATGCATCCGAAGAAGAAGACGGTCGGAGTGCGCATCCCGGACCACGCCGTGGTGCAGGCGCTGCTCTCGGAACTCGGTGAGCCGATCCTGTCCAGCACCCTGCTCCTGCCGGACGAGGAGGAGCCGCTGACCCAGGGCTGGGAGATCAAGGAGCGGCTCGACCACGTCGTGGACGTCGTGGTCGACTCGGGCGACTGCGGTACCGAGCCGACCACGGTCATCGACTTCTCCGGCGGCGAGCCGGAGATCGTACGCAGGGGGGCCGGCGACCCCTCACGGTTCGAGTAGCCACGCACGACGGGGCAGGCCCGGGGCCGCCGTGCCGTCCTGGTCGCACAGGTGCCCCAGCACCGTGCGTACCGCGTGCTCGACCGCTCGGCGCGCCTCGTCCGTGTGGTCGATCGCTTCGAACGAGTGGTGCCCGGAGGGCACGTCGACCACTTCGACGTTCGCGTCGCACTCCTTGGCGGCGGTCAGGAACTCCTCGACCGTCGCCATGATCTCCGGCTGTTCCAGGCCGACCCGCGTCAGCACGATCGGCAGGCGCCCCGCGCCCCGCACCGCCGCCGAGGGCCGGAAACGGGGATCGACGAGCGTCCAGTTGGGCAGCGGCGCGAGCACCGGGTACGTCGCCGCCACGCACCGCAGCCACGGCGGGGGCGCGGCGAGCGGGTCCGCCGACAGCAGCCCGCCGCCGGAGAAGTACCAGAGCGCCACCCGGTCCCCGTCGACGCGCGGATCTGCGCGTACGAGCTCGACAGCGTCGAGGACGTCCTGAGCCGCGCGCCCGTAGTCGGTGAAGTCGTGGAGCCGGTGGTCGAGCGTCACGCCCACGCCACCGAGGTGCGCCACGTACTGCCCGTAGCCGACGAGGGTCGGCCAGTCCCGGGGGGTGGGCCGCGCTCCGGCGGGCAGCGGGCCGCCGTGCACGAACACCACAGCGGGCCGGGGGCCTTCGCCGCCTCGCCCGTCGTCCGGCAGATGGAGGTCGACCCGGCCGATCCGCTCGCGGGGCCGCTCCGGTACGTCCAGGAGGAACGGCCGCAGATGGACGGGCCGCTCCTTCGCCGTCGCGGCCAGCCGGTGGCCCTCTCCTGCGGCGGCCCGGACCAGCACCCCGGCCAGTTCGCCGGGGACGGAGAGCATCGGCCAGTGCCCGGTGGCGAGTTCGAAGAACGTCACGCGGGGATCGGTGAGCGCCTGGAAGCGCGGGTCCCCGAACCCCACCGCCGACTCGACGAGTTGGATGCTCGACCCGTTGGCGGTGCACAGGACGCCGGTCAGCGGAAGCTTCCCGACCGCTTCGGTCAGCGGAAGCGGCTGGGTGAGCGTGGCCGCGGGCTGCGGCACGGCACGGCGGTCCAGCTTCGCCAGCCCCTCCGCGTCGATGCCCTTCACGCTTCCCCAGCGCTGCCAGCCGTCGAGCGGTGGCGGGGCGAGCGGTCCGTCGTCATCGGCCGCCCCGGAAGGATCCAGCAGCCGGTCACGGAGTGCCTGGTCGGGTACGAGGCCCAGCGCCGGGTCGCCGTCCTGGGGCAGTCCGCCGTCCACGTTGACGATCCGGGCAACACGCTCCGGGCGCCGGCCGGCGGCGCCGAGCACCGGGTACAGGCCGTAGGAGTGGCCGACGAGCACCACCTGGGCCGCGTCCACCCGGTCGATCTGCCGCACCACATCCTGGATGTGGGTCTCCAGATCCGTGCCGGGTGCCGCCGGAGGGCCGCCCTCGCCCATGCCGGTGAGCGTCAGCGGATGCGCCTCGGCGCCCGACTCCCGTAGCCCCGCGGCCACCTCCTGCCAGATCCAGCCGCCGGTGAAGGTGCCCGACACCAGGATGAACGCCGTCATGTACGTCTCCTCGCACGCAGTCGTCCGACGGGCCTGCCACCTGGGCCGCCCGCCCTCGCCGGTACCGTAGTAACTCCCCCTGAGGGAGGTTCAAGCGTTGTCGCCTGACGGCATGTGGAGCATCGGAGAGCTTGCCCGGCACACGGGCGCGTCCGTCAAGACCGTCCGCTTCTACTCGGACCGGGGTCTGCTGCCGGAGGCTGCCCGCAGCACCGGCGGACACCGGAGGTACGGGCCCGACGCGGTCGAGCGGCTCCGCCTCATCCGCTCGCTGCGGGCCCTCGGCCTGCCCGTACCGGAGGTGGGCCGCGTCCTCGACGAGGAGGGCGCGCTGGAGGACGTCGTCGCGGCGCAGCTGAAGGAACTCGGCTCCCGGCTGGCGGGCCTGCGCTGGCGCGAGGCCGCTCTCCAGCTGCTCCAGGACTGCACCCCGCGGGAACGGGCCGAGCGGCTCCGGCTGATCGGCGCCGTACCCCTCCCGCCGGACACCACCCTGCTGGCGCGCTTCTGGCGCCGCTGGCTGCCCCCGCGCCTGCCGGCGCCCGTGGTCTCCGCGGTCGTCGACGAGGCCGTCCCGCAGCCGCCCGCCGACCCCACCCCTGCCCAGGTCCTGACCTTCGCCCGGCTCCACGCCTTCGTGTCGGGCGTGCACGTCGCCGCCGCGCACTGCCAGCCGGAAGCGCACAGGACCGGGAAAGGGTACCGCCCGGACGTGCTCTACGACGGTCTCGGCGAGGCGTACGCGCTGGCGTCACCGCAGCTCCGTGCCCGGCGGCCGGGGCGCGAGGGCGAGGCGCTCGACTGCTTCGTCTCCGCCTACGCCCGCTCACACGGCACGCGTGACACTCCGGGCTTCCGCCGCCGGCTCGCGGGAGTGCTCGCGCAGGACCCTCGTATCGACCGCTACTGGCAGCTGGTGGCCGAGGTGTCCGGCCCGTCCCGGCCGACGGCCGGGGCCGCCCACGACTGGCTGCTCGCCGCGCTGGACGCTCAGACCGGCCGGGCCGGGAGCGCGCCCTCGACGTCGAAGGACACCTGGTCCTCGTAGCACCACCACCAGCTCTCGCCCTTCTCGAAGGAGCGGATGAGCGGGTGGCCGCTCGCGGTGAAGTGCGCGGTGGCGTGCTTGTTCTTCGAGGAGTCGCAGCACCCGACGTGGCCGCAGGTCTGGCATTCCCGCAGGTGCACCCAGGTGTCGCCCTGCGCCACACACTCCGGGCACGCGTCCGGGCTGTCGGGGTTCACGGGCCGTACGTCGTCGAGGTGCCGACAGATCCGGAACGTCTCGTCGTCCTTCATCGTCCGTCCTCCTTCACGTCGCTCGCGCGGCCGACCGCTGCCGGGCGGGGTGGCGGACCGGCACATCGACAACCCTCCCACCCGGCCGCCGCATGTCAAACGGAACCGGATTCGACCCTCCGGACACGGGCCTCCGCGGCGCCCGGCGGCTCGGCGCTGCGCGGGGCCGGTACGCGTACGGTGTCCGGCGAGGTCCGCTCGCGGCGCACCAGCGTCGCGCCGATCGCACAGGCGGCCCCGGCGAGGACGAAACCGTAGGGCGGGGTGCTCCCCGTGGGGTGCGTCTCGTACACGAGACCTGCCGAGAGGACGGCCACCACGAGGCCCGCGCGGCTGTGCGCGGCGGTGGCGGCGACGACGGCGGTCCCCCACAGCAGGTACCAGGGCTGCACCATCGGCGAGAGGGCGACGAGGGCGAGGAGCGCGAGGCCCAGGGCGTGCACGGGTTCCGTCCGGCCTCGCAGGGCGCGCCAGGCGAGATGGAGGATCAGAGCGACCGCCGCGGCGAGGCCCAGCGTCTGCACGACGGACTTCACCGTGGCGGGGTCGGAACCGGTCAGCGGGTGGAGCAGGTGCCCGAGGCCGAGCCCGATGTCGCTGGTCGCGGAGAGCGCTGTATGGATGGTTCCCGCGACGTTCTGCGTGGCGAGCCAGCCGAAGCCGGTCCCGGCGAGGAGGGTCGTGGCCACGGCCACCGCCGCCGCCACCAGGCCGGGGCCCAGGAGGCCCTTCACCAGCCGTCGCGCGTACGGGCCGGCGACCACGCTGATCATGATCACACCGATGAACAGCAGCGCGACAGCCGCCGGGGACTTGATCATCATGGCGAGGCCGACGAGCACGCTGCCGGAGATCCAGCGGCCCCGCAGGGTGAGGACCACGCCGGCCAGCATGAGTCCGATCATCAGCCCGTCGTTGTGCATACCGCCGACGACGTGCATGAGGAGCAGCGGATTGAGCGCACCGAGCCAGAGAGCGGTGCTCTCGCTCCTGCCGTGCTCGCGCGCGAGGTTCCGCAGCGCCCACACGATCAGCAGGAGCGCGGCCACGGCGATGAGCCGCATACCGAGGACCGCGGGCACGATCGTGCCGCCGGTCAGCCAGGTCACACCGCGGGCGAGCACGAGGAAGAACGGCCCGTACGGCGCCGGGGTGTCGGTCCAGTGTCCGCCGACACTCGCGGCCGCGTCGCCGCCGAGCCCGCCAGGGTCGAGTACCGAGGGCCCCACGACGTAGACGTCGTGCCCCTCGATGACCATGGCGCCCTGGGCGATGTAGCTGTAGACGTCGGCGCTGTACAGCGGCGGCGCCAGCAGCATCGGTGCGGTCCACCAGGCGAGCGTGACCAGCGACTCGCGCACCGAGGCGCCCGCACGCCCGTACTGCCACCAGGCGACGACCAGCAGGGTCAGTCCGGCGTACGCCAGGACGGCGGCCGACGTGGTCAGCAGGGCCCCGTGGGGCACCCACAGACCCCACGGATCATGGGCCGGCAGCTTTCCGGCGGCCCAGCCGCCCAGAACGGCGGCGGCGGATCCGGCCGCGCCGAGCCGACGGTATGCGACAGCGCTCAATGCCCACATGACCGGTCAACCTATCGAACGGGTGAACGGTTTCCCAGTGAGGACCGTTCGGCCGGGTACTCGGTGATCAGTGGGCCGGTGTGGCCGGGATCACCGGAACGCCACGGGCGCCCGAAGGTCGCTGAAGTCGATTGCGCGTTCCGCGTCGCGGAGTGCCTGCTCGGCCACCCGGCGAACCTCGGCCAGCACATCTCCGTGCTCCTGCACGAGACTGGCGTAGATCGGTGCCTCGGACCTGTCTGCGGAACTCATGTCGAACTTCTCCGTCAATCAGTTGCGTACACTCCCCGCCGGTGGGCGCGAGTGCGGGCCGAGTGTACGTGCTCCGCCATACGCGCCGCAGCCCGTATCGCGCCAAGGGGTCTCGGCCACGCGTTCACGTACCGCGTCACACCGTGGTGACGTACCGCATCACACCGTGGTCACGAACCGCGTCGAGCGGTCATCTCGCGGGCGGGGAGGAGCCGGGCGGTTCCGGCCCACGCGGCGGCATCGCGGCCGATTCACCGGTCCCGGCCTTCTCCTCGGGGACGTCTCCGGCCGGGACCGCGGGCAGGGCGCCGCCACCGCGCAGCCGCTCCAGGTCGTCGGGGCGCACCTGGATGACGATCAGGGCGATCAGTGCCGCGACGATCGCCAGGACGGCGGCTCCGATGAACGCGCTCGAGATGCCCGAGGTCAGCACCTGGTCGCCCCAGGTTCCCGGCAGTTCCCCCGTCCTTCGGAACTCGGCGAGTTCGGCCGGGGTCGCCTCCGCCAGGAAGCTCGGCACCTGGTCGGTGGCCTCGTTGCGGCTGGCCGTACCGAAGATCGTGACAAGGATGGACAGACCCAGGGATCCGCCGACCTGCTGGGTGGCGTTGAGGATGCCGGAAGCCGCCCCGGAGTCCCGGGCGCCCACCCCCGACACCGCCATCAGCGTCAGCGAGACGAACTGCATGCCCATGCCGAGCCCGAAGACCAGCATCGGACCGAGGATGCTCCCCAGATACGTACTGTCGATGTCGGTAAGCGTCAGCCACCCGAGCCCGACCGCCGCCAGGACCGCCCCCACCACCATGAACGGCTTGGGCCCCCAGCGGGGCAGCAGCTGCGAGGCGATGCCCGCTCCGATCGCGATGATCACGCTGACCGGCAGGAACGCGAGACCGGCCGCCAGAGGGCTGAATCCCAGGATGTTCTGCACGAACAGCGTCAGGAAGAAGAACATGCCGAACATCGCCGCGGCGAGGCTCAGCATCATTCCGTAGGTACCGGCGCGGTTGCGGTCGCGGAACATCCACAGGGGCGTGATGGGCTGCTTCGACCTGGTCTCGATCAGCAGGAACACGGCGAGCAGCACGATGGCGGCGGCGAAGGAGGCGAGCGTCAGGCTGTCGCGCCAGCCGTCCTCGGAGGCGCGGATGAAGCCGTAGACCAGCAGCACCATGCCCGCGGTCGAGGTGAGCGCGCCCAGGATGTCGAAGTGTCCCGGGTGTCGTTCCGACTCACGGATGTAGCGAGGCGTGGCGAGCACGATCAGCAGACCGATGGGCACGTTCACGAAGAGGATCCAGCGCCAGTCGAGCCATTCGACGAGCAGTCCTCCCGCGAGCAGCCCGATCGCGCTGCCGCCCGCGGATACGGCGGCGAACACGCCGAACGCCCGGTTCCGCTCGGGTCCTTCACGGAAGGTCGTGGTGATGAGCGCGAGGGCCGTGGGGGAGGCGATGGCGCCGCCGACGCCCTGGAGGGCACGGGCGGCGAGCAGTTGCCAGGATTCCTGCGAGAGTCCGCCGAGCAGGGAGGCGAACACGAACAGCAGGATGCCGAATATGAAGACCCTGCGACGGCCGAGGATGTCGCCGAGCCGGCCGCCGAGCAGCAACAGGCCGCCGAAGGTCAGCGTGTAGGCGTTGATCACCCAGGACAGGGTCTCGGTGGAGAAGCCCAGCGACGTCTGGATGTGTGGCAGGGCGATGTTCACGATGGTGATGTCGAGGACCACCATCAGCTGGCAGGATGCGATGACCAGCAGGGCCATTCCACTGCCGCGGCCCCGCTCCGGGGCTGCGGCGACTCGGGAGGATGGTGCGTTGGGGCTTGTCATGGCATCTACGCCTCGCGTCAGCGGTGAAGGCATTCGCTCACCCCACCGACGTTAAGCCTCGCCTCCCGGCCCCGCCAATCGAGCGCCCTGGTCAGTCCCCCACGGCCGCCCGGTGCAGGATCGCGGCCAGTTCGCCGGGCCGCGAGAACATCGGCCAGTGCCCGGTTTCGATGGTGACCAGCCGCCAGTGCTCGCTGTTGAGCAGTTCGGCGACGTCCGCACCGGGCTCGTCGCCGTCGAGCAGGCACTTGACGTACGTCACCGGAAGACCGCCGAGCGGACGGGTCAGGACAGCCGGCTCGGTGAGCGTGGCACCGGGATGCGGGGTCGACCCACCCACGAGCCGCGCCGTCTGCTCGGCAGTCAGGTCCTGACCCTCGCAGTCCGCGGCGGTGAGCGGAGCCCAGAAGCCACCGTTCTCCCTGATCGGGGTCTCCAGCTTCTCCGGGCCCTCCCACCACGCGGAGGCGAACGACTCACCGTCGGCCGGAACGCTGGAGTCCACGAACACGACGTGGGCCAGCCGGTCCCCCAGCCGCTCGGCGGCCTGGCCGACCGGAATGCCCGAGTAACTGTGCCCCACCAGGACGACGTCGCGCAGACCGAGGCGCTCCACCTCGTCGACGATGTCCTGGACGTGGGTCTGCTGGCCGGCCGCGATGCCCTTCTTCTCGGCGAGGCCGGTCAGGGTGAGCGGATGCGCGCCGTGCCCCGCGGCCCGTAGTCCGGGCACCACCTCGTCCCAGGCCCACGATCCCAGCCACGCCCCTGCCACCAGTACGAATTCGCTCATGAGTGCAACCTAGCGGGTGGGTACGACAGTCGGGCTCCGCCCGGAGCGGGACCGGCGCCCGCCCCGGGCCGTGAGGCCCTGGGACGGACGCCGGTCATCGGTCATCGGTCATCCGGACGTGCCGCGGATCAGCTCACGTGGAGGGTGACGTCGTCCACGACGTAGGAGGTCTGGAGGGACTGGTCCTCCACGCCGTTGAACTTCAGGGTGACCGTCTGCCCTGCGAACTCGGAGACGTCGTAGGACTTCAGCGCGTATCCGGTGTTCGCGTCCAGGTTCGACAGCGTCGCAAGGGTGCGGCCGCCGACCGACACGGTGAAGGTGTCGTAGGCGACGCTCTCGGTCTCGTCGGTGTCGATGTGCAGATAGAACGACAGCCGGTGAGTGGCGCAGCCCGACGGGATGGTCAGCGACTGCGCGGCGCTGTCCGTACGTGCGGTGCCCCACCCGTTCAGCCATGCCTTGTAGGAACCGCCGTGCGGTGGCTGTCCCGCCTGGTTGGTGATCACGCCCGAGGTGGTGGTCCACGGGCTGGTGCCGCTCTCGAAGCCACCGTTGACGACGAGCTGACGTGCGGTGCAGGTACCGCCGCCTCCGCCGACGGTGAGCGTGTAGGTGGTGCTGTGGCTCACCGTTCCGGAACCGGTGACCGTGAGGGTGTAGGTGCCCTGCTGGGCGGAGGCCCCGATCTGCACGGAGAGGGTCGAGGAGTTGCCGGACTGTACGGAGGACGGGCTCAGCGTCGCCGTCACGCCGCTCGGCGCGCCGGAGACCGAGAGCGCGACGGTCTGCGCACTGCCACTCAGGGTGGTGGTGTTCACCGTCGAGGTGACGCTGCCACCCGGTGCGGCGCTGCCCGAGGACGGGCTGGTGGAGAGGGAGAAGTCCTGCGCCGGGATGTCACTGCCGACCGCCTGCTTCCAGACGGCGTACGCGATCCCGTCCGCACTGCGGTCCAGGACGGTCGCGTTGATGTTGTTCGTCGTGTCGCAGGAGCTGTGGTAGCAGGGGTCGTAGGCGGCGTTGGCCGTGCCGCCCCACTTGGCCGCCTGCGCCGAGGTCTTGCGGGTACTCGCACCGGCCGCGTACCCGGAGGTGGGGATGCCTGCGGCCTGGAACGACGCGTCGTCGCTGCGCCCCTGGCCCTCGACGTTCTCCTCGGGTGCGAGGTTGAGGGAGGTCCAGTACGCCTTGAGCGGGGCGGAGGTGGTGGAGTTGACGTTGTTGATGAAGTAGCCGGCGTTGGTGGAGCCGATCATGTCGAAGTTGTAGTAGCCCTTGATGGCCGTGCGCTGGGAGCTGCTGAGCTGGTTGACGTAGAACTCCGAGCCGTTGAGGCCCTGTTCCTCGTCCGTCCACCAGGCGAAGCGCACGTGCTTCGTCATGGTCGGGTTCTTCTGCGCCAGGACGAGCGCGTTCTCCAGCAGGGCCGCGGAGCCTGAGGCGTTGTCGTTGATCCCGGGGCCCGCCGCCACGCCGTCGAGGTGAGCGCCGAACATGACGGTCTGGTCGGCGGGACCGCCGGGCCAGTCGGCGATGAGGTTGTTGGACGGGTAGGTGCAGGTGGAGCAGGTCTGCTCGGTGACGGTGTAGCCGGCCGCCTGCAGCTTGGCCTTCACATAGGCGAGCGACTGGGTGTAGCCCGCGCTGCCCGCCCGTCGGTGGCCGCCGTTCTGGGCGGCGATCGTGCCGAACTGCGCGAGGTGCGCCTGGACGTTGGCGACGGCGATGTTCGGCGGGTCGGTGCCAGGCTGTGTTCCGCCGACGTTGAGCGTGTAGTCGACGGTGTGCGACAGGGATGTGCCCTGCCCCTTGATGACGACGGTGGACGCGCCGGGCGCGGCGGTGGTGGCCGCGGAGAGGGTCAGGACCGAGGACTGGCCGGACTGGACCGTGGCCGGGCTGAAGGAGGCGGTCACTCCGGAGGGCAGGCCGGTGGCGGTGAGGGTCACCGACTGGGCGGTGCCGGTGGTGGTGTTGGTGACCACGGACGTGGTGACCGAGCCGCCCTGCTGGACGGTGCCGGCGGAGGGGTTCAGAGCCAGGGAGAAGTCGCTGTTCTGCCCGGTCGGTGTACAGGTCGGGTCACCGGCCTGGGCCGGCACGCTGATCGCGTCCCACGCGGCCTTGGTCTTCTGGAAGAGGCCGCAGGTGGCGAGGTCGAGCGACTTGGCCGAACTCAGCGTCGCCGTGCGGTATTTCTTGTACGACATGCTGCTGGTCTTGAGCAGCATCCCGCCGTAGAAGATCTTTCCGGCGTTCTGGATGCCGACGCCGGTCAGGGTGGTCTGGTTGCAGGTGGTGCTGCTCGGCTTCCCGCCGCCCGGGTTCGTCCCTTCGGCGAGCAGGTAGAACCAGTGGTTCAGTGGCCCGGCCGCCGCGTGCACCTCGGTGCCGGGTATCGCGGAGCTGTAGCAGGCCGGGTCGTTGTTGACGGCCGGCGGGTTGTACATGTTCCGGATCGGTCCCCGGCCCTGGAGGTTGATCATCTCACCGACGGTGTAGTCGGGGACGTCGTACGGCGAGGGCTGGTTCATGTACGCCTCGGTCAGCGCGCCGAAGATGTCTCCGGTGCCCTCGCCGAGTCCCGACTCCTGACCGCCGGTGCCGCCCGGGGTGGTGGTGTCGATGGCGTGCCCGTACTCGTGGGCCACCACGTCCGCTCCGGCGATCCACTCGTTGGCGCTGTTGCGGCCGATGGTGACCTGGCTGCCGTCCCAGTAGGCGTTCATCTCGGGCAGGCCGACCTTGGCGGGGAAGGTGCGGCCACTGCCGTTGACCCCGTTGCGGCCGAGCCACTGGCCGAGCATGTCCCACTGCTTCTGCGCGGCGAACATGAGGTCCACACAGCCGGTCTCCTTGGATGTGGGGTTCCCCGTGCCCCAGGAGTCCGACGCCTTCGAGAAGACGGTGCCCGTGCTGTAGTCCGCGCAACTCAGTCCGGCCCGGTTCGGGTCGCGCAGGCTGTAACTGCCGCTGGAGGCGGTGGTGTCGATGGTGAGCGGCCCCGGACCGTTCCACTTGCTGGTGCCGCTGCCCGCGGCGACCTCGTCGTGCGTTCCGACGACCTTGCCGGTGCGGGCGTCCACGTAGACGTGGAGTCTGCTGGGCGCCTTCCTCGTACGGCCGGAGAGGACCGTTTCCCAGGCAAGGGTCTGCCTGCCCCCGTCCAGTCTGACGACCAGCCGGCTGCTGCGGACCTTGTCGACCTTGGCCAGTTTCGCCCGCGAGACGGTTTCGGCCTTCTTCGCGGTGACGACCGGTTCGGTCGCCACGTCGATCCGGGTGGAGGACGCCGACTGAAGGGCGCGCACGTCACCGTCGCCGTCGGCCAGCACGACCGCGTCGCCGCCGACGACCGGCAGGCCGCGATAGCTGCGCTCGTAGGCGACGGAGTAGAGGCCCTTCACCCAGGGTGTGACGAGGCGCCGTTCGTACTGTTCCTGCGAGGAGTTCACCAGGGAGTCGAGACCGCTGTCGACGGCCCGGTCCGCTGCGGCGACCGCCCGCGCGAGCGGAGTCGTGCGGGCGTCGGCGGTGCTCGCCGGGGCTTTCGTCTGCTGGGCGACCGAGGTGCCTGTCAGCCCGGCGAGCATGGCGAGTGTCAGGCCGGCCGTCACCGTTCTTCGTTTCATCGGGGCTCCAATGCGTGGGGGAGGCTGGTTCGTCGCCGCCGAGTATGGGCGTGAGCATGACCAGTGAGGGACATCCCGCCAGGCATAAGGCGCGAGTTATGGTGCGACGGCGGCACGCTGCGTACGCTGCTGAAATGCAGCTGGAACTGAGGCATCTGCAAGCCGTCTGCCGGATAGCGGAGGCGGGCAGCCTGGGTCTCGCGGCGCGCCGGCTCGGGGTGTCACAGCCCGCGCTCTCCGCTCAGCTGCGCCGGATCGAACGCGTCGCGGGCGGTGAGCTCTTCGTCCGCACCAGGCACGGCGTGGAGCCCACGTCGCTCGGCCAGTTCGTGCTGGGCAAGGCCCGCCGGGTGCTCGACGAGATGGACGCCCTGGGTGCGGAGTCGCGCGCGTTCGTCACGGGCAGGCCGCTGCGGCTGGGCTGCATCCTGCTGGTGCTGGTCGACGGACTGCTGGAGCAGACGGATCTGGCCATGTCGGGGCAGGAGATCACCGTCGATCTGGAACACTCGGCGACCGCGCTTCTCCGTATGCTCGGAGCGGGGAAGTACGACGCCGTCGCGTACGGAGAGGTCAACGAGCACGAAGTCCCGCTCCCCACCGGTGTGATGGCCAGGACCTTGATCCCCAAGGAGCCGTTCTGTATCCGGATGTCGGCCGGACACCCCCTCGCGGACCGGGAGTCCGTCGAACTCGCGGACCTGTCCGACGAGTCGTGGATGACGCTTGTCGAGGACGACGACGGCGGCCCCGAGGCGCTGGTCGCGGCCTGCGCGAAGGCAGGGTTCGTTCCGTCACTGCGCTACCGGATCACCGACCGCAAGATGCACTACGGGCTGATCGCCGCGGGCCGCGCGATCTCGCTCAGCCAGCCGACGGCGCCGTACGCCCGGGGCACGGTCCTGCGGCCCCTCGTCGGCACGCCGATCACCGGCCGTATCCGCCTGGCCTGGAACCGCTCGACGGTCTCGGCGGGACAGGCGGAACTGCTGTACCGGGCGGCCGCCCGCGCCTACCTGGCCAACGTGGACAACAACCCCTTCCACCGGGCCTGGTGGGACGCACGCCCCGAGCTGCATCCGGCTCTCGACTGAGGCGCGCAACCCTGCCGCAACGTCGGAGCGGGTTCACTGGGGCGGTCAGCCGTAGTCATCGTTCTCAGAAGGGCGGCGCGCAGGTGAACGCGTACGAGACGGACGAACCCGGCGGCGCGGCGGCCCCCGCGGTGGAGCTCACCCCGGCCGCCGCCGCTCTGCTGCGTACGCTGCGGGCCGATCACGGCCCGCTGATGTTCCACCAGTCCGGCGGCTGCTGTGACGGCAGTGCGCCCATGTGCTACCCGGCCGGCGAGTTCCGGACGGGCAACTCGGACGTGCTGCTCGCCTCCCTCGACGTCACCGGCGTCGCGGAACCGGTCCCCTTCTGGATGTCGAGGAGCCAGCACGAGGTGTGGGCCCATACGCGGCTGATCGTCGACGTGGTCGAGGGGCGCGGGAGCGGGTTCTCGCTGGAGGCTCCCGAAGGGGTGCGGTTCCTGATCCGCTCCCGGCTCGTCGGAAGGTGACGGCGCTCAGCGCTGCGGCTTCCGCGGAGGCTTCGGGTGCTGCTTGCGGGAGCGGTTGTCCAGCATGGCCCGCCTGATCTCGGATGCGGTGGCACGGGCGTGCGCCGTGGTCGCCGTGTGGTCGGCCACCGCCGTGACGAAGCGGTGCGTGGGCTGCCGGCACCGTCCGCACGGCGTGTCGCCGGTGACGAGGTAGCCGTCCTCGCACTGGGGGTCGGAGCAGTGGCCCGGCTGCAGCAGCTGCTCCGCGATCCCCTCGACGGTCCAGCGGCGGCGGCCGTCCTCGTCCTTCTCGTGCAGGGCGTGGGACCAGCGCGTGTTCCACCGGCGTTCCATCCGGTCGACGAGCTGGGCGGGCGTGCGGCGCCCCAGTTCCTGGTGGATCAGCTCATGGATTTCCGACGGCATGCGGCGGCCGAGCGCCTGCGTGAGCGGCTGCGGAATGGCGCGCAGAACGTAGCCGACGGGATCGGCGCCCGCCCGCTGGTGCCAGGTCCGGCACCCGCATTCGCCCTCGGGCGGCATCGGGGTGTGGCAGCGTGCGCACAGCCCCCGGCACTCTCCGCAGAGCCCGTCGTTCAGCCCGTCCAGGTGGGGTGCGGGTGATCTGCCGCACTCCCGGCAGCAGGCGGCGCACAGTCCGCAGAGCCGCTCATTGCCCAGCTTCGTCGTCCAGGAGCGCTGCTGGCACCGGCAGCAGAGCCCCGTGTTGCAGTACTCGTGGTGAGCGGCGCCCGACTGCCGTCCGGGGGGCGGGAAGGACATTGCTGCGTTCTCCAGATACGTGGCGGGGGCCGTCCGGAGCAGTGCGCGGCCGGGTTCCGTCGCCATTGTCCCGTATCGGACGCGGGTGTGTCGTGCGAAGGGCCGGTTACGGGGATCCGTGGCAGGTCAGGGGTGCAGGCTGCTCACGATGTCCGCGGTGGCGGTGATCCCGTCCTGGATGGTCGGCGCCATGCTCGTACCGGCGAGGAAGAATCCGAGCAGGGCGCAGACCACCGCATGGGAGATCTTGAGTCCTCCGTTGCGCAGGAAGATCACTGCGAGAATCAGCAGGAGCAGCACCAGTGAGATCGAAATGGCCATGCCAACCTCCTCCGCCGCGCCGGAATTGCGGCATTCGGCCGCCAGTGTGGCGTAGGGAAGGGGCCGTCCGGCGCACTGGCGTGTCCGCCGAACGGGTGTTGACTCGGCGTGACCGTTTCGGCGCGGCGGAGAAGGTCAGGCCGTGCGCCCGTCGCGTGCGCGGGCGCGCAGGAAGGCTGCCAGTCCGGCCAGGTCATCGGTGTTGAGGTGGTCGACTCCGGCCGCCAGGAGCTCCGTCCACAGGGCGTCGCGGTCAGGTCCCGGTACGTCGGGTGTCGCCCAGAAGCGGACACGCCGGCCCTGGCTGTGCGCGGCGTCGACGAGGGTGCGGAGCCTGTCCCGCTCGGCGGTGGGGAAGGGGCCTGCCCCGCGCCAGGCGAAGCTCTGCGTCCAGTTGGCGCTGATGAGCGGAATGAAGGAGGCGGCCGCCGGGCCTGTGAGGTCGTCGAGCCTGCCGTCGTAGAAGGCGTACCGCGTGCGCTGGGGCTCCATGGGTACGCGAGCGGCCCGGTCGCCGGAGATCACGGGGGTGACCGCACCGGTGTGGATGCGGCCGTTGCGGTAGCGGGTGAGGATCTTGCGGTAGGGCTGCAGCTGCCGGTCGAGTTCGGCGTAGGCGGCTGCGCCCTCGTTCTTGATGTCGATCAGCAGTTGCAGCGGGGCGCGGTGTCCGGCGTGCACCGTGCCGTGGTTGGCCGTGACGCGGGCCAGCAGGGGGTCGAGATAGAGCGAGGCGAGGGTGCGGGTGGGGTCGAGCCCGGCGGGTTCGTGGGCCACGAGCAGTTCGCCGCCGACGAGGAAGATGTCCGCCTCCACGCTGGTGAATCCCTGGTCGAGCGCGTCGTGCAGCGGGCGCGGGTGCAGATAGTCGTTGTGCGCGTGGGCACGGTCCAGGGGGCGCGGGCCCGGCCGGCCGGTGGAGGCGGCGGCCGTCTGCGCGGGGATCACCACGCCCGCGGCCGCGGTGACGAGGGCGGTGGTGACGACTCTGCGACGGGTCGGATCTGCCATGGCGTCTCCCTGGGGCGAAGGGCTGGACCGGAGGACGGACGCGACCGAGTATGGAGCCGGGCCGCCCCCGGCGGTCAGGTACCTGCCAAAAATTGGACCGCCCTTCGCCCGTCCGTCGACCGCGACGCCTCTGCTGTTCGCCGGTGCGGCGGAGCAGTCGATCGTCCGCCGCAACCGGAGCGGCTACCCGCGCGGGCCCACGGCGTCGGCGTGCTCGTGCTGCCCTGCCAGCTCCTCCCACCGCACGGTCCGGTCGCACCAGCGCTCCAGGAGCACCCGGTCGTGACCCACGGCCAGCAGCGCGGCACCGGACCGGGCGCGGTACGTCTCCACGACCGCGACGAGAGCGGCGGTCGTCGAGGCGTCGAGCATCGCCGTCATCTCGTCGCAGATCAGCAGCCCCGGCCGGAGCACCAGGGCGCGGGCGAGGCAGGCCCGTTGCAGCTGCCCGTCGCTGACCGCGTGGGGGCGGCGTCCCAGGAGTTCCTCGGTGAGCCCGACCTCCCGCGCCAGTTCCCCGACGCGCTCCGTGACTTCGCGGCGCCGTCCGGTGGACCTCAGGGGCTGGGCGATGAGCTCGCGCAGACTCAGGCGGGGATCGGCGGAGAGGCGCGGCTGCTGGAACACGACACCCACGGCGGTTCGCCGCTCCTGCGGGGCTCTGTGCCGCCAGCCCCGTACCGCGGTGCCGTCGAGGACCACCGAACCGGCCTCGGGGCGGTGCAGCAGCGCGGCGACCCGTGCCAGCGTCGACTTGCCGCAGCCGCTCGGGCCGAGCAGCCCGACCGACTCCCCCCGCGCGACGCCGAGCGAGACGTCACGCACGACGGGGGCGCGCCGGTCGTATCCGGCGGTGATGCGGCTGAGCTCAAGCATCGGCGGGCTCCTCGGCTCGGCGGATCCCGTCGCCGGCGACGTGGTGGCAGGCCACCCCGCTCTTCAAGGCCGGCTGCAGCGCGCACCGCGCGTCGGCGCGCGGACAACGGGCGGCGAAGGCACACCCCGCGGGCAGGTCGCCCAGCTCGGGCGGCATCCCCGGGATCGGCGCGAACTCCCGCTCCGGCAGGGCGTCCAGGAGACCCCGCGCGTAGGGGTGGCGGGGGCCGGGCCGGCCGAAGAAACAGCTCGCGTCGGCGAGTTCGACGATGCGGCCCGCGTACATCACGGCGACCCGGTCGGCGATCCGCTCGGCCGCCGCCAGATCGTGCGTGATGATCAGCAGCGCCCTGCCCCCGTCGGTGTGGCGCCGCAGTTCGTCCACGGTCCGCTCCACGAGTTCCCGGTCGAGTCCCGTGGTCGGCTCGTCGGCGAGGAGCAGCGGCGCGTCACCGATGAGGGCGAGCGCGGTCGCGGCGCGCTGCGCGAGCCCCCCGGAGAGCTCGTGCGGGTAGCGGTCGAGGTGATCGGCGGGGAAAGCGGCGCGTCCGGCCGCCACCGGCGCCGCGTCACGTACGGCGGCTCCCCGCATTCCGGTCAGTTCGCGCAGGGTCTCCTCAAGCTGCGCCCGGACCGTTCGTACGGGGGTGAGGTGGGCGGCGGGACTCTGCGGTACGAGTCCGATCCGGCGGCCCCGCACGGTGCGGGCAAGGGTGCGTTCATCGGTGGTGAGGAGGTCGGGGCCGCCGTCGAGGAGCGCGGTCCCCGAGGTTTCGGCGTTCGCGGGCAGCAGTCCGAGCAGCGCCGACGCGAGGACGGACTTACCGCAGCCGCTCTCGCCGACCAGGGCGAGGCACTCCCCCGCCGCCAGGTCGAAGGTGGCGTCGGTGACCGCGGCGACATGCCGCCCGCCGCGCATCCGGAACCTTACGGACAGTCCCGACACGGAGAGCACGGGTGGTGTGGCGGATGTCTGCTTCACAGCATCAGCTCCGATCGGCGGCGCGGGTTGATCCGCTCCCGCCAGGCGCCGGCGAGCCCCGCGAGCGCGAGGGTCGGGATGATCAGGAAGAGGCCGGGGAAGAGCGTCGGCCACCAGTCCCCCGCCAGCAGCGAACCGCGCGCGGACTGCACGAGGTTGCCGAGGCTCGCCTGATGGGTGGGCAGGCCGAGGCCCAGGAACGACAGCGCGGACTCGTGCCACATGGCGTGCGGCACCATCAGCACCGCCGCGAGACCGGCCTGCGGCAGCACTCCGGGCAGCAGGTGCCGGACGATGACCCGGCCCCGTGAGGCGCCGCCGGAGATCGCCGCGTCGATGAAGGGCCGTGAGCGCAGCGACAGCACCTCGGAGCGCACGATCCGCGCGGTCGAGAGCCAGTGGGTCAGTGCCACGGACACGATGACGGGCCAGACCCCGGGCCGGAACATCGCCACGACGAAGATGCCGAGCAGGAGGTGCGGGACGGACGAGAAGGTGTCGACGAGCCGCATGACGACCCGGTCGGTCCAGCCGCCGGACGCCGCGGCGAGCGCGCCGACCGCCGTACCGATCACGGTGGCGGTGAGCGCGGCGACGAGGCCGACGAGGAGGGAGACCCGCAGCCCGTACACACAACGCAGCAGAAGGTCCCGTCCGACGTCGTCCGTGCCAAAGGGGTGGGCCGGGGAAGGCGGCCGCAGCTTGGCCCCGAGGTCGACGGCCTGCTGGTCGAGCTGGACCAGCGGGGGCACCAGGAGGACGGCGAGCACCACCGTCACGAGGATCGCGGCCGAGGTGACCACCCGGGTGCGGCGGGCGGCGCCGCGTGCGGGTTGCCGGAGTGCGAGGTCAGCCATCGAAGCCCACTCTCGGGTCGGCGAGTCCGTACAACAGGTCGGAGAGGAGGTTTCCGAGGAGTACGGCCGCGGTGGCGAGCACGGTGAGTGCGGCGAGCAGGGAGAAGTCCACGGATGTGGCGGCCTGCACGGTGGCCGCCGCGATACCGGGCCAGCTGAAGACCGTCTCGACGAGCAGGGCGCCGGTGATGAGTTCGGGCACGCGGGAACCGATGAGGGTGAGCATGGGGAGCATCCCGGAGCGCAGGGCGTGGCCCAGCAGCACGGTGCGTTCGCGCAGTCCGCGGGCCCTCGCGCCGCGTACCGGGTCCTCGTCGAGGGCGTCGGTGACTCCCTGGCGTACGTACAGGAAGAACCAGGGCAGTTGGGAGATACCGAGGACGCCGGCGGGCAGGACCAGGTGCGTGGCGACCTGACCGAAGGTGACGGTGTCGCTGCCGGCGTCGGTGAGTCCTCCTGCCGGGAGGACGTCCAGCTTCAGGGCGAAGAACCAGATGGCGAGCAGTCCGAGCCAGAAGGCGGGCGCCGCCTCAAGGGTGTACGCGGCGGAGCTGACGCACCGGTCGAGCGCGCCGCCGGGGCGGCGGGCGGCGAGGACGCCGAGTCCGGTGCCCAGCAGGATCGCGATGACGAACGCGCAGGTGGCGAGCAGCGATGACCAGCCGGCGCGTTCACCGATGACGTCGGCGACCGGCATGCGCATCACGCTGGAGTCACCCAGATCGCCCTGGACGGCGGACGTCAGCCAGTCCCACCAGCGGGTGACCAGAGGCTGGTCGACGCCGAGGTTGGCCCTGAGCTGGTCGAGGTTCTCCTGCGAGGCGGTCAGGCCGGCGGTGCCGGCGTACGCCTTGACGGGGTCGAAGGGGGATGCGGCGGCGACGGCGAAGACGCCGAACGTGACGGCGATCAGGACCGGCACGGCGGACAGGGCCCGCCGTGCCGCCATCCGTGCCATCGGCCCCCAGGGGAGGCGGTGGCTCACTTGTCCGCGCCCTCGGGGTTCCACTTCTCGACGTTCCACCACGGACCGGAGGCCAGGCCGTGGTCGTGCGGCTCGACCTGGGTGCTGAGGTGGCCGTACCGGCTGCCGACGACGTACACGTGGTCGATGTGGGTGAGGAAGGTGTAGCCGGGGTCCTTGGCGAGTTCGCGCTGGACGGTGTCGTACGCGGCCTTGCGTGCGGCCGGGTCGCCGCTCCTGCGGCCCGTCTCGACGGCCTCGTCGACGGCCCTGTTGTCGTACCAGGCCATGTTGTTGAAGCCGTCGCCCGCCAGCGTGGACTTCAGCAGGGCGTACTGGTCGAAGTCGGGGTCTGCGGGCGATCCGCCGCCCGCGAGCACGGCGTCCTGCTTCATCCGGGGCTGGATGACCTCCCAGGTGCCGGCCTCGGTGGTGATGCCGATGCCCGCCTTCCTGGCGTCGGACGCGTAGGCGAGTGCGTGTTCCTGACGGAGCTTGTCGCCGGTGAGGTACCAGAGCGGGAAGGCGGCGCGCACCCCGTCCTTGCTGCGGATTCCGTCCTTGCCGGGCTTCCAGCCGGCCTCGTCGAGGATCTTCTTCGCGGCGTCGAGGTCGTGGACACGCTCGGTCCCCTCCGCGAACCACTCGCTGCCGGTGGGGACGGGGCCGTAGGCGGGCTTGCCCGCACCGTTGAGGATGGCGTCGACCATGGCCTCACGGTCGACGGCGACATCGAGGGCACGACGGATGGCGCGGTCGCCCGCGATCCTGTTGTGGGTCGGGAGGGTCACCGTGCGGTAGTCGTACGTCTTCGCCGCGTACGTGCTGAGCCCGTTCTCGTCCTTGAAGCCCTCGGCCAGGTTGGGCGGGAGGATCGCGCCGTCGAGCTCACCGGAGCGCAGCCGGGTGGCACGGACGTCGTCGTCCTTGATGACCGCCATGGTGAACCGCTTCACCTTCGGCTCGCCGCCCCAGTAAGCGGGGTTGGCCCGGAAGCTCAGCTTCTCGCCCTTGGACCACCGGGTGAGGAGGTAGGGCCCGGTGCCGACCGGCTGTGTGGTGAACGCCCCGGTGTTGACGTCCTGCTTCCCCGCGATGTGTTCGGGGGCGATGGGCAGCACCGTGCGCCGGGCGAAGGGCGCGTAGGGGTACTTGAGCGTGAAGACGACACGGTCGTCACCGACGGCCTCGACGCCCTTGACCGCGTCCAGTTCGGTGCGCGAGGGGTTGTTCGTCCTCTTGTCCAGGATGGTCCGGTAGGTGAAGACGACGTCCTTGGCACCGAACGGTTCGCCGTCACTGAACTTCACGCCCTGGCGGAGCCTGTACGTGTACGTGAGCCCGTTGTCGCCGACGTCCGGCAGCGCGGTGGCCAGCGCGGGCCGCAGCTCCAGGTGCTCGTCGAGGGCCAGCAGCCCGTCGAATATCTTGGAGTTGCCGTCCTTGCCGTAGCCGAGCAGGGGGCTGAGGCTGTCGGGCTCGTACGCGATCCCCACGACCGCGGAGTCCGCGGAAGCGGCGCCCTTGCCGGAACCGCCCGGATTCGAGCAGGCTGCCGCGCTGATCGAGAGCACGGCCGCCAGCGCGGCCGAGATCCCTCCCCGTACCGATCGGGCCCTCATACGCTGCACACCCCTATTGAAGATCAACTGTTATTGCGAACGATGCGCAATTAAACAGCACGCGCAGGGGGCGCCGGTACCCGGCCTCGGCGGGACATGCCGGAGCGGGGGCACGCACGTGCGTACCCCCGCCCCAACTACATTGACCTGTCGGCCCGTTCGGCTACGGCGCCGGAAGGTCGACCAGTTCCGCGATCACCTCGCGATGCCGGCCCGCCGTTCCGTACGCGATCGAGTCGGCCTTGGCGCGCTTCAGGTACAGATGCGCGGGGTGCTCCCAGGTCATGCCGATCCCCCCGTGCAGCTGGACGCACTCCTCGGCCGCGTGGACCGCGACTCCCGAGCAGTACGCCTGGGCCACGGCCACCGCGAGCGGTGCCTCGTGGCTGCCGGTGGCCAGTTCGCCGGCGGCGTGGCGGGCGGCGGCCCGGGCGGAGACGATCTCCAGCCAGAGCTGTGCCATCCGGTGCTTCAGCGCCTGGAAGGAGCCCACCGGCCGGTTGAACTGGTGGCGTTCACGGGTGTACCGGACGGTCTCGGTCAGACACCACTCGGCGATTCCGAGCTGTTCGGAGGCCAGCAGACCGGCGCCCACGAGGAGACCGCGCGCCACCGCCGGGACGGCGGAAGCCGCGTCGGCGACCAGGACACCCGTCGCACCGTCCAGGACGACCGTGGCGAGAGGGCGGGTCAGGTCGAGCGCGACCAGCGGTTCGACGGTGACGCCGTCCGCCGCCGTCTCCACCGCGTACAGCCCGTCGGTGGTGGGGACGAGCAGCACATCGGCGGTGGCCGCGTCGGCGACACCCGTGATGGTCCCCTCCAGCTTGCCGTCCACCGCGCTCGCGGGCTGGGCCTCGTCGGCCGCCGGTGCGGAGAACGACACGGCGAGGGCCGCCGTCCTGCGCCCCGCGGCCAGTTCCCCCAGGAGCTCGACGACGGCGCCGTCCTGCGCCGCCAGCGCGAGCAGCGTCTCGGTCGCGACGACCGAACTCGTCAGGTACGGCACGGGCGCGACGCTGCGCCCGAGTTCCTCCAGGACCACGGCGGCCTCGCGGTAGGTGGCTCCCTGACCGCCGAGCTTCTCCGGTACGAGGAGTCCGGCGGCGCCGATGTCGGTGGCGAGCGCCTTCCACAACCGGGCGTCGTACGGCGTGTCGGACTCGACCCGGGCGATGACGCCCGGCGCGTCGGCCCGGTCCGCGAGCAGCGCGCGGACGGCGGCACGCAGGTCCTCCTCGGCCTCCGAGTACAGGAGGACGGGCATCGGGCTCGGTTCGTCCTGTCCCGGCTGTGCTGTCTGTGCGGTCATCGGGAGAGGTCCTTCCAGGCGATGTCCTTGTCGTTGCGCGGCTCCGAGGGCAGCCCGAGCACCCGCTCGGCGACGATGTTGAGCAGTACCTCGCTCGTACCGCCCTCGATGGAGTTGCCCTTGGAGCGCAGATACCGGTAGCCGGCGTCGCGGCCGGTGAAGTCGACCAGTTCCGGGCGGCTCATGGTCCAGTCGCCGTACAACAGGCCCTCGTCGCCGAGCAGTTCGACCTCCAGCCCACTGATCTGCTGGTTCAGCCGGGCGAAGGCGAGCTTCATGGCCGACCCCTCGGGGCCGGGCTGCCCCGCGACGAGCTGCTGACGCAGCCGCTCACCGCTGAGCCTGGCGACCTCGGCCTCGACCCAGAGGGTGAGGAGTCGCTGGTGCAGGTCGTGGGTGCGCAGTTCGGGGCGTTCGCGCCAGGTCCGCGCGACGGTGCCGATCATGCCTCCCTCGCGCGGGATACGGGCCCCGCCGATCGACACGCGCTCGTTCATGAGGGTCGTCTGTGCGACCTTCCAGCCGTCGCCGACCGGGCCGAGCCTGTGGCTGTCCGGGATGCGTACGCCGGTCAGGAAGACCTCGTTGAACTCGGCCTCGCCGGTGATCTGCCGCAGCGGCCGCACCTCGACACCGGGGTCGGTCATGTCGCAGATGAAGTAACTGATGCCGCGGTGCTTGGGCAGGTCCGGGTCGGTGCGGGCGATCAGGATCGCCCAGCGGGCCACATGGGCGCTCGACGTCCAGACCTTCTGCCCGTCCACGACCCAGGAGTCACCGTCCCTGACCGCGCGCGTACCCAGCGCGGCGAGGTCGGATCCGGCTCCCGGTTCGCTGAAGAGCTGGCACCAGACCTCCTCGCCGACCCACAGGGGGCGCAGGAAGCGCCGCTTCTGCTCGTCGGTTCCGTAGCCGAGGATCGTCGGGGCCGCCATGCCGAGGCCGATGCCGATGCGGCGCGGGTCGTTGTCGGGGGCCCCTGCCGCGGCGAGTTCGGCGTCCACGATCTGCTGCATGGAGCGGGGCGCGTCGAGACCGCCGAGCCCGGCGGGATAGTGCACCCAGGCGAGGCCGGCGTCGAAGCGTGCCTTGAGGAATTCGGTACGGTCCGTGGTGGCCGGAGGGTACGAGGCCACCAACTCATGCGTGAGGCGCCGGACTTCGCCGGCGTCGACGGGGGCGGTCATCGTGCACCCCCCGCCGGGAGGACGACGATGCGGCCGGTGCTCGTACCGTCCGCGACACGCTGAACGGCGTTCGCCGCGTCGGCCATGCCGACGCGCTCACTGATCAGCGGCCTGACGACTCCCTGCGCGGCGAGCTTGGTGAGTTCGTCGTGGCAGGCGCGTACGGCGGCGGGGTCCTTCGCGTTGTACAGCCCCCAGTGGAGGCCGGCGATCGTGTAGTTCTTCACCAGGGCGTGGTTGAGCCCGGGGGCGGGGATGGTGCCGCTCGCGAAGCCCACGACGACGACGCGCCCCTCGAAGGCGATGCACTTCACGGACTTGGCGTAGGCGTCGCCTCCGACCGGGTCGTAGACGACGTCCGCACCGCGCCCGCCGGTGGCTTCCTTGACGAGCGCGACGATGTCCTCAGCGCGCCGGTCGATGACCACGTCGCAGCCCAGCTCACGTGCCACGCGGGCCTTCTCCGGGCCTCCGACGACCCCGATGACCGTGGCCCCGGCGGCCTTGCCGAGCTGCACGGCCGCACTGCCGACACCGCCGGCCGCCGCGTGCACGAGCAGCGTCTCGCCCGCCTGGAGGTGGGCGCGCCGGTGAAGTCCGAACCAGCCCGTCTGGTAGCCGATGTGCATCGCGGCCGCTTCGGCGTCGTCGAGCGTGTCGGGAGCGGGCAGCAGGGCCGCCTCGTCCGCGACGACGTATTCGGCGAAACCGCCGTGGGGAAGGGCGGGTGTGGCGAGCACCCTGCGTCCGTCCTCGGTCTCCCCGCAGATCTCCACACCCGGCGTGAACGGCAGCGGCGGCCGCGTCTGGTACTGCCCCCGGCAGAGCAGCGCGTCGGGGAAGTTGATGTTCGCCGCGCGCACCCTGAGCAGCACCTGCCCGTCCCCGGGGGTGGGGCGGTCGGTCTCCTCGAGCTCCATCACCTCGCTCGGCTCGCCGTTCCGGTGCACTCGCCATGCCTGCATGAGGGGCCTCCACAACACTGTCGGCATTACCACTGCTCCGGCGCATACTAAGCGGTCGCTTGCCCATCTGGGAACACCTTGGCCGCCCCGGGAGCGACGCCCGTCACTGCTTGGGCCGCGCCTTGACGTGCATCCGCTCCCCCTGCGGTCCGAAAAGGCTCAGGTACTCCACCGGCTGCTCCCCCACCGGCCCGAACCAGTGCGGCAGCCGGGTGTCGAACTCCGCCGCCTCACCCGCGTCCAGCACCAGATCGTGCTCGGCCAGCAGCAGCCGCAGCTTCCCGGAGAGCACGTACAGCCATTCGTAACCCTCGTGCGTGCGCTGTTCCGGCTCCTCGGTGCAGCCGACGCGGTGCACCACCTTGTACGCCTGGAGCCCGCCCGGTCTGGCGGTCAGCGGCATGATGGTCCGCCCGTCGCGCTCGATCGGCTTGACCCGGATACGGGGGTCGCCGACCGGTGGCGCCCCGATGAGGTCGTCCAGCGGCACCTCATGGGCGCGGGCGATGGGGAGCAGAAGCTCCAGACTGGGGCGCCGGCCACCGGATTCCAGCCGCGAGAGGGTGGACACGGAGATGCCGGTGGCCGCGGAGAGTGCGGCCAGCGTGACGTCCCGGTCCTTGCGCAGGCGGCGCAGGCGGGGCCCCACACCGGTGAGCACCGCGTCGATCTCCGGGTCGTCCCGGCGCTGTTCGTTCATGCACCCATTGCAGGATCGGCAAACGCCGTTGTCAATCGGATGCGACGATCGCCGGGCGGGCCCGGAGCCCGGCCCCGCCCGGCGGTCCATGATCCCGGGCGCGGCAGGGGCCTTCTTCTACCGCGGGACGACCGCCCCGGCGTAGACGTTCTTCGGGGTGACGACCTCGGTGATCGCCCGGGCGAGCAGCGTGGACGGCTCCTGGCCCCCGCTCAGGGAGTCAGTGTTGATCATGACGACCAGCGTCGCCTTCTTCGAGGGCAGGTAGACGGTCACGGTCTCGTACCCCGGCAGGGAGCCGTTGTGCCCGATCCATCCGTTGGTCTCCAGAATGCCGAGGCCGTAGGTGGTACCCGGGAAGCCGGTCGGCAGCGTCTTGAGGCGCTGCGCCTGGGTCTCGGGGCTGAGCAGCTCTCCCGTGGCGACGATCCTGGCCCAGCGGCGCAGGTCGTGCAGATCGGAGATCATCCCCCCGGCGGCCCACGCCCAGCTGGGATTCCAGTCCGTGGCGTCCTCTGTCTCGCCGCTCAGCGTCTGGTCGGTGTAGCCGCGCGGGTGCGGCTCGGGGAACTCCGACCCCGTGGGGAACAGCGTGTTGCGCAGGTGGGACGGGCGGAGCACCCGCCTCTCGATGAAGCGCTCGAGCTTGCGTCCGCTGACCTTCTCGACCACGAGGCCGAGCAGGATGAGGTTGGTGTTGGAGTACTCGAACGTGGCGCCCGGCTTGAAGGTGTTCTTGTGCTTCATCCCGTACGCGAGCAGTTCCTGCGGGGTGAAGGAGCGATGCGGGTCACTCAGCAGGTCGTGATCGAAGTCCGGGTCGGACGTGTACGGGAACAGACCGCTGCGCATCTCGGCAAGGTGGCGGAGAGTGATCCGGTCGCCGTTGCGCACGCCGGGGACGTACGCCGAGATCGGGTCGTCGAGCTCGACCAGGCCGTCGTCGACGAGTTCGAGCAGCGCCGTGACCGTGAAGGTCTTGGTCTCGCTGCCGATCCGGACGAAGGAGTCGGCGGCCATCGGCTCACCGGTGGTGGTGTCGGCGACGCCGGTCGCGCGGACGTAGCTCCCCTTGCCCGGCATCCAGAGCCCGACGACGACACCGGGGATACCGGCCTCCTCGCGGACGTCGGCGATGGCCTTGTCCAGCCGGGCGTTCACCTCGTGGCCGAGGCCACCGGGCGGGCAGTCCTCCTGGCCGTGCCGGTCCACGCCTGCGGCGTGGACCGCGGGGGCGGGTGCCACCGCCATCGGGGCCAGCACGGACGCCACGAGCAACGCCGCGGCGAACAGACGTCGGGTGGAGGTGCGACTCATGTGGGGATGCCTCTTCCAGGTCGGGGAACGGACGGCAACATCACCATCCGGACGCCGGGCGGAGGGCCCCGTGCGCTACGCGCTCCTCAGAGTCCACTCGTTCGGACCGCGTGGATTTCGGGGGCGGCTCGGGGGCGGCCGAGGTCCCGCTCCGGGGGCGCCTGCCGCACGGACCGGGGCCTCGCACGGCCGCCCGCCGAGCGGCCCGCTCAGCGGGCGAACACCTCGAACGCCACGGCGGGACGATCCCCGAACCGGCCGGCGGCCATCCGGGACATGCCCTGCAGAAAGTGCGGCAGTACGTCTCGGGGTCTTCCTCGGTCAGCACCTCGATGTACGTGCGGTGAGCGAGCAGCGCCTCGACGGAGCGCTCGAAACCCTCGGTCGCGTCCACCGCGTGCGTGGGCCTGTCCGTCCCCGCCACGGCGATCCAGCGCACCCCGTCCCACGGCTCCAGTCCCTGCTCGGTCAGCTCCGGGAAGATCCACCGGTTCCCGGCGTCGCCCGCCGCGTCGAGCGTCGCCCGGCCGACCGCGCGGTGGTCAGGGGTGTTCCAGGCGCCACCGCCCCAGGTGTCACGGTGGTTGAGCGTGATGACGAGTTCGGGACGGTGCCGGCGGATGGCCGCCGCGATGTCCCGGCGCAGCCCGAGGCCGTACTCGATCACCCCGTCCGTGTGGTCGAGGAACTCCACCGTGCTGACACCGACGACCGCGGCGCTCTTCCGCTGTTCACGCTCCCGGAGCGGGGCGCACTCCTGCGGGGCGATCGTGTCGATGCCCGCTTCCCCGCGGCTGGCGAGGAGGTAGACGACGTCACGTCCGGCGTCGGTCCAGCCCGCGACGGCCGCGGAGCAGCCGTACTCCAGGTCGTCGGGGTGGGCGACGACGGCCAGCGCGCGCCGCCAGTCCGTGGGCATGGGCTCCAACTGCTGCGTCATGCGGGCAGGCTATCGGCGCGGGGGCCACGTGAGCCGGCATTCCCCCGGGCGGGCCGGGCCCGGCAGCCGGTCGGCCGACCAGGCGGGTCGACCGACCAGGCGGTCGACCAGTCGCCCCGGGTCGGAAGGGGTCAGCCAGTCGGCCCGTTGCGGCCCGTCGGTCAGTCGAGTCCGGCCTCTGCCGAGTCAGTCGGTCAGGCCAATGAGAGGAAGAGTTTCTCCAGGCGGGCCCGCATCCGGTCGCGGTCGGCGGGCTCCGCTGTACCGTCGGCCATGCAGTGCTGAAGCCCCGTCGCGATGATCGCGAACCCGGCGCGGTCGAGCGCCCGCGAAACGGCCGCCATCTGCGTGATCACGTCCTCGCAGTCCCGCCCCTCCTCGATCATCCTGATGACCGCGCCGAGCTGCCCCTGGGCGCGGCGCAGGCGGTTGAGGACCGATTTCAGTTCATCGGCCGCCATGTCGAGTTCCACACATCCTCCTCGCATACCCGTGGGGGTATTCTAGCCCGTCCGGGGCAAGAGAGACGGAGTCTCCTGTCCGGCCCGGTGACCGAAAGGAATCTCAGATCGTGACCAGCCCCGTTTCCCTCTCCCCCGCACAGGCGGCAGCCCGTCTGCAGGAGTTCACCGTCATCGACGTGCGGGCTCCCGGCGAGTACGCCTCCGGCCATGTGCCCGGTGCGCTGAACATCCCTCTCGACCGTCTCCAGGAGGCCGTGCCCGCACTCAAGGCCGCCGCGGCCCGGGGTTCGCTGCTGGTGGTGTGCGCCTCCGGCGTGCGTTCCACGCGGGCCTGCGAGATCCTCTCGGGCGCCGACATCGACGCCTGCGCGCTGAGCGGCGGCACCTCCGCCTGGGAAGGCGAGGGCCGCGACCTGGACCGCCCCGTGGGCGCCCGCACCACCTGGCCCATGGAGCGCCAGGTGCGGCTGGCGGCCGGTTCGCTCGTGGTGGCAGGACTGCTGGCCGGGACCCGCTTCCCGGCGGCCCGCTGGCTGTCCGCGGGCATCGGTTCGGGGCTCGTCTTCTCCGCTGTGACCAACACCTGCGGCATGGCGGCGGTCCTGTCGAAGCTCCCGCACAACCGCGCCCCGCTGGGTGCCTCGGACCTCGGCGCCACGCTGGACGCACTCCAGAGGTGAGCCTGACGCGAGAGGGAGCCGGCCGCGCGTGACGCGCGGCCGGCTCCCCGGTTCACCGAGCCCGTACGGCTCAGATCTCGTCCCTGACCAGGGCAAGCAACCGGTCCAGTACGCGCGGCCCGCCGGCCCGCAGGCCGTCGTGCTCGAACTCGTCCGTCACCCACGTACGCAGTCCGCGGATGGCCGCCGCGGTGCGCAGCGCGTGCTCGGTGTCGACGTACATGTCGTCGTGGTAGACGGCCGCGGCCACCGGTACGTCATTGGCGGCCAGCCGCCCGGCGTCGTAGAGCGGGGCCCAGTCCGTGCGGGCCGCCAGCAGCTCGGCCGTCTCCCGCAGCGGCCGGAGCGCCGGATCCACCTCGAAGTGCCAGGGGTGGATCGACTCCCCGGTGAACAGCACGGGCCCGTCGCCCTTGAGCGCTTCCGCCGCGTCGAACCGCGGGAACTCGGCGCGGACCCGTTCGGCGGCCCAGCCGGTAGGGCGCTCCCCCTGGCCGTAGATCGCCTCGTGCAGAAGGGCGTACAGGGGGTGACCGGCGAAGGAGTTCGCCGTGCGCATGGCCTCCTGGAAGGTGTCCGAGAGTTCGGTGCCGTACGGAGTGCGGACGAAGGCGTTCTCCAGCAGGTAGTGCAACTGGTGGCTGCCGTTCCCGCCGCCCAGCATGATGCCGAGGGACTGGAAGCCTTCCACCGTCAGCCGGTGACCGGTGCTCTCCGGGCGGTGCTCGAAGAGGTGGGCCGCGATGTCCCGGGCACGCTCGACGTCCTGCGGGTAGCGGGCGTAGTGGGCCGCGACCTTGCGCTCGATCCGCGGATACGCGGCGCGGTACACGTCATCGGCGTGGGAGTCGAGCGACGGCAGTCCGCCGGTGATCAGCACCGCCGTGAGCCCTTCCGGGGCCGTCGACAGATACCTGACCGCGCAGAAACCGCCGAAGGACTGGCCGAGCACGGTCCAGGGGGCACCGCCGGTCAGCTGCGGACGGATCAGTTCGCAGTCACGGACGATGGAGTCGGACCGGAAATGGGCCAGGTAGTCGGCCTGTTCGCGCGGACCGCCGCGCAGCGGGAGCGTCTGACGGTTGGCCGGGGTGGAGAGACCCGTACCGCGCTGGTCGAGGAGCAGCACCCGGAACTCGCGTACCGCCCGGCCCAGCCAGGCTTCCGTTCCGACGAACCGGCGGGCACCGAAGCCGGGACCGCCTTCCAGATAGACCAGCCACGGCAACGCGTCGTGCGCCCTGCCGCTCGCCACGGCCTCCCGGCCGAAGATCTCGATCTGCTCCCCGCCCGGGTCCGTGTGGTCGAGCGGGACGGTGAAGCGACGGTCGGTGAGGACGACGCCGGGCTGACGGTAACTGCTCAAAGGGGGGCTCCTGAAATCCGATGGTCCGAGGACAGTCCAGCACAGGGCCGGCACCCGGACAGTCCCGGCCCGTGTGCGCCGCGCGCGGGAGGCTCCTAGCGTGCAGTCATGATCCGGTTCGAGCAGGTCGGCAAGGTCTATCCGGACGGTACGACCGCGGTCGACCAGCTGTCCTTCGAGGTGGGCGAGGGGGAACTCGTCACGCTCGTCGGCCCTTCGGGCTGTGGCAAGACCACGACGATGATGATGGTGAACCGGCTGACCGAGCCGACGTCCGGCCGCATCCTGGTCGACGGCGAGGACATCGCGACGATCGATCCCGTGAAGCTCCGCCGAAGGATCGGCTATGTGATCCAGCAGGTCGGCCTCTTCCCGCACCGGACCGTTCTGGAGAACACCGCGACCGTCCCCGCGCTGCTCGGCTGGAAGCGGACGAGGGCCCGGGAGCGGGCGGCGGAACTGCTGGACCTCGTGGGGCTCGATCCGAAGACGTACGGCTCCCGCTACCCCGCTCAGCTCTCCGGCGGGCAGCGCCAGCGGGTGGGGGTGGCCCGGGCGCTGGCCGCGGATCCGCCGGTCCTGCTGATGGACGAACCGTTCGGAGCGGTCGACCCGGTGGTGCGCGAGCGGCTGCAGAACGAGTTCCTGAACCTGCAGGCCACCGTGCGCAAGACCGTGCTGATGGTGACGCACGACATCGAGGAGGCCGTGCGGATGGGCGACCGGATCGCGGTGTACGGCGAGGGTCGCATCGAGCAGTTCGACACACCGGCGGCGGTGCTCGGCACGCCCGCCACACCGTACGTGGCACGGTTCGTCGGCGCCGACCGCGGTCTGAAGCGCCTGTCGGTCACGACGATCGAACCGGATGACCTCCAGGAGCCGCCGGTGGCCGGGATCGACGAACCGGCCCACGCGGCGGCACAGCGGCTGAACGCCTCGGGAGCGCGATGGGCCGTCGTGCTCAACGCGGACGGCGAACTGCACGGCTGGGTATCGGCGGACGCGCTCCGCGTCGCCGGGGAGTACGGCACGGTCGGTGAGCTTGCGCGGCGCATGGACGCCTGGGTGCCGGTCGGTGCTCCCCTGAAGCAGGCGTTCAGCGAAATGCTCCAGCACGATGCGGGGTGGGTGGCGGTCCTGGACGGGGCGCGCTTCCTCGGCGTACTCACCCCGGCCAAGCTCCACGAGGCGCTGCGGCGCTCGGTGGACGCGGACGCGCGGGGGGTCGGGCGGGACAAGGTGCGGTTCGACTCGGTGGCCGACGCGTAGGGGTGCCGTTCGCCCGGGCACCGGTTCGCCGGGAGCCGCCGCCCCGCGGAGCACCGAGCCGCCGTGGAGAAGAATCCGGTCCGGCTCCGATGCCGACCGCGGCCGCACGCCTGTTCATACCGGCGTGGGAACCGGGCCACGCAGGCGCACGGCGGCCGAGGTCGGAACAGAGCGACGAAAAGGCGGTTCGCCTCGGCCGATGCCTTCGAACCTCCGGAGCCCGCGCCGTCATGGCCGCGCTGGGCGATTCACCGGGCCGGCTTCAACGTACGTGCCCCGGAAGAGAACTGGCGCCGCGTCAGCTTAGCCGCCGGTAGCTGCTGCCGTCCTTCGGCCGGACCAGCAGCCCCGCCACGACCAGGTAGCGCCGTAGCGCCGAACAGTCCTCGTGCACGGTGCGCAGCGCCTCGTTGACCTCGTACTCGCTGTAGACCCGGTCTCGTTCGAACAGGGTGTGCGCGAGGTGGTGCAACAACTGCTCCCGGCGGGCGGCCTTGCGCGGGATCGCCGTCAGGCGTCCCTGCGAGAAGAGGTCGGCCACCTGGCGCGTACTGCTGGAATCTCTGACGGACATGCCGCGAAGCGTCGCAGCCGCCCGCCCGACGGGCAACGTGTTTTCGCGCGTCCGGGGTTCGGCTGCGCCGCGTTGACAGCCGACGGCCGCCTCGTTCTAATGGTCTGCGTGCAGCGTGGCGCCGGCCGAGAGATGTGGGCAGGCCGACAGCCGGGCCGGCACCTTCATCCAGGGACGACGCCATGAGTTCACTCTCAGCCCCCTGCTTCTGATCCACACGTCAGGCCCTCTGTGCCGTCGTGCGTCGCCGTGCTCCCGCGCGGCCCATCCCCGCGCACCGACGTCGTACACCCGCCTGTCCGTCCTGCCTCCGGCCGCTCCGGGACCACCGAGTGACGCCCCGGGCAGCCGCACACACCTTTACGGAGATCCGGCACCCCATGTCCCTGTCCTTCAACCAGTCCGTCATCGAGGAGTTCCGCTCCCACGCGGGCAAGGTCGGCGGCCCCTTCGCGGGCGGCGACCTCCTTCTCCTCACCACCACCGGCGCCAGGACCGGCCGGCCGCACACCACACCGCTCGGTTACGTCGCCGACGGCGACCGGCTGCTGGTCGTCGGCTCCAACCTCGGCGCTCCTTCGCATCCCGCCTGGTACCGCAACCTGCTCGTCCGCCCCGTGGTGGACGTCGAGGTGGGGACCGAGAAGTACGAGGCGATCGCCGTCCCCGCCGAAGGAGCCCGGCGTGACGCGCTGTTCGAGCTGATCGTCCGGGTCGCGCCCGGTTACGGCGACTACCAGGCAGCTACGGAGCGCGTCCTGCCCGTGGTGGCACTGGAGCGGTCCGAGGCCCCGGCGGGCGAAGGACCCGCCGAGGTCAACACGCTCGCCGACAAGATCCTGGAGGTACACACCTGGCTGCGCCACCAACTGCGCGAGGTGCGCGCCGAGGCGGACGCCCACTTCGCCGCATCGGCCGCCCACCGCGCGTCCGGGCAGCCCGGCGGGCCGCCCGCGCCCGGGCTGGGTCTGCAGATCCGGCAGCGCTGCCTGGCGTTCTGCCAGGCCCTGGAGTTCCACCACACCGGCGAGGACGGCCACGTCTTCCCCGTCATGGCCGGCTATCACCCGCACCTCGCCGACGTGTTCGAGAGACTGCGCGAGGAACACCTGGCCATCGGCGCCGTCCAGAGCGAGCTGGCCGCTCTGCTGGACGGCGTCGGCGCCACCGTGCCCGAGCGGTTCCGCACCGAACTGGCCCGGATGTCGCAGCAGCTGAACGCCCACTTCGCCTACGAGGAGGAGCAGTTGCTCCCCGTTCTGGCCGATGTGCCGTGGCCGCCGGCCAAGGGGCCTGACACCGCTCCCTGAGGGCGGCCGCCGACCGTAGGGTGTGATCACTGAGCCCTGCGACGAAGGCGGTTTCCCATGTCCTTGTTCGATCTGCCCCTCGACGAACTGCGCACGCACCGCAGCACGTCGGTGGAGCCGGAGGACTTCGACGCGTTCTGGTCCAAGACGCTCGACGAGGCGCGCTCCCATGATCTGGACGCCCGGTTCGAGCTGCGTTCCGACACCGCGCTGAGCACGGTCGAGGTGTACGACGTGACCTTCGCGGGGTTCGGCGGGCACCCCGTCAAGGGCTGGCTCGTCCTCCCCGCGGGCACCACGCGCCCGCTGCCCGTCATCGTGGAGTACATCGGCTACGGCGGCGGGCGCGGGCTGCCGCACTCGCACCTGCTCTGGGCGTCGGCGGGCTTCGCCCACTTCGTGATGGACACACGAGCGCAGGGCAGCACCTGGCAGCCCGGCGACACCGCCGACCCGGTGGGCAGCGCCCCGTCCTTCCCCGGCTACATGACCCGGGGCATCGAGGACCCGGAGACGTACTACTACCGGCGGGTGTTCACCGATGCCGTACGAGCGGTGGAGGCCGCGCGCTCGCATCCCCTGACCGATGCCACGCGTACCGCGGTGATCGGCGAGAGCCAGGGCGGCGGCATCACCCTGGCCGTCGGCGGGCTGGTGCCCGATCTGGTGGCCATCGCACCGGACGTGCCGTTCCTGTGCGACTTCCCGCGCGCCATGACCGTCACCGACCGGTCGCCCTACCGCGAGATCGGCAACTACCTCAAGACCCACCGGGGCAGGACCGAGCGGGTGCGGGCGACGCTTGCCTACTTCGACGGGGTCCACTTCGCGGCACGCGGACGGGTTCCGGCCCTGTTCTCGACGGGCCTGGAGGACCAGACCTGCCCGCCGTCGACGGTCTTCGCCGCCTTCAACGCCTACGCCCACGAGGACAAGGAGATAGAGGTGTACCCCTTCAACGACCACGAGGGCGGTGGCCCGTTCCAGCAGGCCGCGCAGCTCGCCTGGCTGCCGGCGAAGCTGCTGGCCTGACCACCGGGCACCCCTTGACCCGGCTCCCCGATCGAGCCTAGGTTCCGGGGAGAAAGCGCTTGCTACCAGGCAGGCGCACCCTCTCTCCCACTCAGGGGTGCCTGTCATGCCCGCATTCATGCCGGACGCGAAGCCGGTCCGGGTCGCGATCGTCGGCACGGGCGCGATCGCGCGCGGCAGCCATCTGCCCGCAGTCCTCGCGCTCGCCGCCGAGCAGCCGCTGGAGATCGTCGCGGCGGTCGACGTGGATGCCGGGTCGGCGGAGGCGTTCTGCGCGGACGCGGGCGCCGGCCGCCCGTACACGGACCTCGGCCTCATGCTGGCGCGGGAGCGGCCCGACCTGGTCACGCTCTGTACGCCGCCCCGGTTCCACCGCGACCAGACCATCGCCGCGCTGCGGGCCGGGGCCTGGGTGTGGTGCGAGAAGCCTCCGTGCCCCTCGCTGGAGGACTTCGACGCGATCGAGGCGGCGGAGGGGCCGGAGGCCGTGGGCCCGTTCGCCGCCATCGTGTTCCAGCACCGCTTCGGATCTGGCTCCGGTCATGTCCGCGAGCTGCTGGCCGGGCAGTCGATGGGCCGGCCGCTGGTGGCCCACTGCCAGACGACCTGGTACCGCGACGAGGAGTACTACGCCGTTCCCTGGCGCGGGAAGTGGAGCACCGAGGGCGGCGGCCCCGCGATGGGGCACGGCATCCACCAGATGGACCTGCTGCTGGATCTCCTGGGCCCGTGGTCGGAGATCCGCGCCATGGCCGGCCGGCTGGTGCACGACATCGAGACCGAGGACGTCTCGACCGCCCTCGTCCGCTTCGAGAGCGGCGCGATGGCCACGATCGTGAACAGCGTCCTCAGCCCTGACGAGGTCAGCCGGATACGGATCGACTGCGAACGCGCGACGGTCGAGCTCACCCATCTGTACGGGCACCGCAACGCGGACTGGCGCATCACTCCGGCGCCAGGTGTGACGGCGGAACAGTCCGACGCGTGGAACGACTTCGGACCCGACGTCCCCAGCTCGCACGAAGCTCAGCTGCGCGGGCTGCTGGCCGACATGCGCGCCGGGCGCAGGCCGCGCAGCAGCGGGCCGGACGGCCGCACGAGCCTGGAACTCGTAGCGGCGCTCTACAAGGCGGCCTTCACCGGGCAGCCCGTCCGCGCGGGCGAGATCGCGGCGGGCGACCCCTACTACAGCGCGCTGCACGGCGACGCGGAGGGCTGGGCCCCGGCGCGGCAGGGGCTCAGCGAGGGATGAGCCGCCGGGACGTCAGGTAGTTCCGCGCGACGTCCTCGGGCAGCCTGCGCCAGCTGTCCACCTGTTCGTTCATGCGCGCCAGGTCGGCGGTGGTCAGGACGGTGTTCAGCTTCGCGAGGGCGTCGCGTACGCCGGTGCTGCCCGCGCGGGAACGATTGACGACGGGGACGAGGTGGTCGGCGTTCTGGAGGCCCTTGTCGTCGGCCAGGAGCACGAGTCCGAAGTCGTCCAGCGTGGCGTCCGTCGTGGTGGTCAGGACCAGCTGGTTCTGACCATTCTGGACGGCCTGTTTGGCCTGGGTGGTGCCTACACCCCTGGGATCGACGGCGGTGACGTCGATGCCGTACGTCTTCCTGAGCCCGGGCGCGCAGTAGGGGCGCTGCACGCATTCGTCGCCTGCGGCCAGCCGTACGGGGAGCTTGGTACGGCCCAGGTCGCTGAGCGTCCTCAGCCGGTGCTCGGCGGCGTACGCGGAGGAGACCGCGAAGGCGTTCTGGTCAACGGCCCGGCCCGGGTCGAGCACGGTGAGGCCGCGCGGCACGGCGAGGGTACGCAGTGCCTTCATCGTGGTGGCGAGGTCGGGCGAGCCGACGGGCGGTGCGTCGGCTCCGTTGGCCTTGGCGTTCAGCCAGTCGGCGAAGGTCGCGGCGTATTCGGGTACGACGTCGATCTGGCCGTTCTCCAGGGCCGGTTCGTAGAGCTCCCTGTTGGTCACCGAGATGATCTCGGTGGAGTATCCGGCGTGGTCCAGCAGGAGGGCGTACATCTGGGCGAGGAGGTCGCTCTCGGTGAAACCCGCCGAGCCGACGGTGAGTTCCCTGCTGTCGCCGGGCGGCGTGGTCACCTCGCCCTGGTCCTCCAGGCTGGGGCCGGTGGAGCAGGCGGTGACGACCAGCAGGGCGAGGAGTGCTGCGGCCGTACGCGCGGTCCTCATACCGCCGCCCGCTCGCGGGTCCGCTCGGGGGCCAGGCGCAGGCCCAGTTCGAAGAGGCCCTCGACGAGGAGGGCGAACAGGGCGACGAGGACGGCTCCCGCCACGACCTGCGGCGTCGAGGCCAGGTTGAAACCGGCGGTGATGATGCGGCCGAGTCCTCCGCCGCCGGCGAGTGCGGCGAGCGTCGCGGTGGCGACGAGCTGCACGGCGGCGATGCGTACGCCGGTGAGCAGGAGCGGCAGCGCGAGGGGCAGCTCCACCCGTACCAGCATCTGGCGGCCCGTCATGCCCATGCCCCGCGCCGCCCGTACGACATCGCGGTCCACCTCGCGCATCCCCACGTACGCGTTGGTGAGCAGGGGCGGGACGGCGAAGAGCACCAGCGCGATGATGGTCGACCACTGGCCGTGCGTACCGATCGGGGTCAGGAGCAGCAGCACCAGGACGGCGAAGGTGGGAACGGCCCGGCCGATGTTGGAGATGTTGACGGCGAGCGCTCCGCCCTTCCCCAGGTGGCCGAGGACCAGGGCCACGGGCAGGGCGATGAGGCAGCTGATCAGCAGGCAGACGACGGTGAGGTAGAGATGTTCGGCCAGCCGGTTCCAGACGCCGTCGGCACCCGACCAGTTGGCCGGGGTGGTGAGCCACGTCCAGGACTCGGAGAGCGTCGTCATGACCGCGCCCTCGTCCACGGGGTCAGGATCCGCTGCACACCGAGGAGCAGGAGGTCGGCGGCGACGGCGATGACGACGCAGAGGACGGACGCGGTGAGCACCTGGGCCTTGAAGTAGGTGTTCATCCCGGAGTAGATGAGGTTGCCCAGCCCGCCGTGGCCGACGATCGCGCCGACCGTGACCAGCGAGACCGCCGATACGGTGGCGATGCGCAGGCCCGCCATTGCGGCCGGCAGGGCGAGTGGGAGCTCGACGGCGAGAAGGAGCCGTACGGGGCCGTAGCCCATGCCCCGCGCGGCCTGCCGGGTCTCCTCGGGCACCGCCCGCAGTCCGGCGAGGATGTTGCGTACGAGGAGCGTCAGGGAGTAGAGGACGAGCCCCGCGACGACGAGCACGGCGGATAGCCCGTACACCGGGAGCAGCAGCGAGAACATGGCGAGCGACGGGATCGTGTAGAGGATCGTCGTCAGGCCGAGGACCGGCCCGGCCGCCCAGCGCAGGCGGCGGGCGGCGAGGGCGAGCGGGAGGGCGAGAGCGACTCCGACGAGCACGGAGACGACGGTCAGCTGGACATGCTGGACGCTCGCGTCCATGAGGATCTCGCTGCGACTGGACAGGTAGTCGCCGCAGATCCACTCGTTGCGCGCGAGGCAGTCGTCGGGAGGCGCGGTCACAGGTCCATTGCAGCCCGGGGGCGGGATGATCGCGCGTGGTGATCGACTGTTCGTGGAGCCGCGTCCCTCAGGACGCGCTCCTGGTGTAGCGGAGAAGGACCACCCCGTTGCCGAAGGTTCTGCTGCCGGCCGGGGTGAGTGCCGTCCTCGTCTCCGACTGCGGGAAGAGCGGTGTGCCCCGGCCGAGGAGGATGGGGTGGACGTAGAGACGGAACTCGTCGATCAGGTCGTGGCGCATGAACGACGCGGCGAGGTTCGGCCCGCCGATCGCCATGTCTCCGCCGGGCTGGGCCTTCAGCGCCCGGACCTCCTCGGGCACGACCTCCCGCTTGATGGTGGTGTTCCACTCCGCGCGTTCCAGGGTCCTGGAGTAGACGATCTTCGGCATCTCCCGCCAGATCCGGGCGAATTCCGCCACCGGTGCTTCCGCAGCGGGATCGGCGTCCGCGGTCGGCCAGTAACCGGCCATGAGCTCGTGGCTGACCCGTCCGTCCAGGAACGCGCTCATGGTCCTGAGCTCGTCGTTGAAGTGCTGGTGGAGTTCCTCGTCGACCAGATGCCAGTCGAGCTCACGGCCGGGGCCCTCGATGTACCCGTCGAGTGACACAGACATGGCCAGGATGATCTTTCTCATGCGGGTGCTCCTTCGCACGTGGTTCCACCGGTACCGGAACGTGAGCGCCATGGTGACGAAGTCCGGCCCCGGCCGCCCGCATGACGGAGAATCTCGGCGCGGCGGACCCGGGGACGGCACCTCCGTGGTGTGCCATGCCCCTCGGGGGTGCGCATTCCGTCGGTGACCCGCGCACTACGCCGGGTCGAGGCACATCCGCATGTTCCGTGGACATCACCCTGCGGTTACAGACCACATCGGTGGGCACGCTGCCCCGACAACTCGTCGTCTCCGCACGGCATTTGAGTGACCGCGTGCCTGTTGTGGCACAGGTCACCCCGCCCGAGACTGTCGCCCCCGGAGCAACGGGAGCGCGAAGAATGAGAGAGGGTGCGCAATGTCAGACAAACCCACACGTGAGGTCCAACGGCTCAAGGCGAATTCGGTGGGGCTGGTCGGTGTGGTCTTCATGGCGGTGGCCACCGCCGCCCCGATCACGGCCATGACCGGGAACCTGCCCATCGCCGTCGGCTTCGGCAACGGGACGGGCGCCCCGGCCGGATACCTGTTCGCGACCGTGGTGCTGACCGTCTTCTCGGTCGGCTACGTCGCGATGGCGAAGCGCATCACCGCGGCGGGCGCCTTCTACGGGTACATCTCGCACGGTCTCGGCCGGATCGCCGGCCTGGCGTCCGGCATGCTGGCCGTCCTCGCGTACATCGTGTTCGAGGCGTCGATCGTCGGGATCTTCGCGTACTTCGGCCGGACGACCGTCGCCGACCAGCTCGGCATCGACATCCCCTGGATCTTCTACGCCCTCGGAATGCTCGCTCTGACCGCCGTGCTGGCCTACTTCGACATCAACATCACGGCCAAGGCACTCGGTGTCATGCTCGTCGGCGAGATCGCGGTGCTCTTCGCCGTCGCCACGGCCGTCCTGCTCGCCGGCGGCGGGCCGGACGGCATCCCGGTCGAACCGCTGAACCCGGTCAACGCCTTCACCGGCACCTCCGCCGGGCTGGGGCTCTTCTTCGCCTTCTGGTCCTGGGTCGGCTTCGAGTCGACCGCGATGTACGGAGAGGAGTCCCGCGACCCGAAGCGCGTCATCCCCAGGGCGACGCTCATCTCCGTCATCGGCGTGGGCATCTTCTACATCTACGTCTCCTGGATGACGATCGCGGGCAACGGGCTCGAAGGGTCCGTCAAGGTGTCCTCGTCCGCCTCACCGCTCGACCTGTTCTTCAACCCGACCGAGTCGTTCATCGGGCCCTGGGCCGTCGACGCCTTCCAATGGCTCCTGCTGACAGGCTCGTTCGCCTGCGGCATGGCCTTCCACCAGTGCGCCTCGCGCTATCTCTACGCCATCGGCCGTGAGGGCTTCCTGCACCCGGCACTCGGCAGGACCCACCCCTCCCACGGCTCCCCCTACATCGCCTCGTACGTCCAGACCGGCATCGCCACCGCGCTCGTCTGCGCGTTCTGGCTGGCGGGCGAGGACCCGTACATCCACCTGTACACCCTGCTCGCGATCCTCGGCACGATGGCGATCCTGATCGTCCAGACCCTCTGCTCCTTCGCGGTGATCGGGTACTTCCGGAGGAACCACCCGGAGGACCGCCACTGGTTCCGGACGTTCACCGCACCGCTGCTGGGCGGCATCGGCATGATCGCCGTGGTCGTCCTGCTCATCCTCAACATGGAGACCGCGGCCGGACTCGCCGCCGACTCCCTCTTCTTCAAGCTGATCCCGTGGATCGTCGGCGCGGTCTTCATCGGCGGACTCGGGCTCGGCTTCTACCTCAAGGCCAGACGGCCGGAACGCTACGAGATCATCGGCCGCATCGTCCTCGACGACGCGACCGAACGCACGGACGCCGATACCGGTTCCGATTCCGATTCCGATTCCGATTCCGATCAGGCCACCGCGAACGTCTGAGGAGCACCCGTGTCCCGTACGCACACGATGCACGCACTACGCCGACTCGCCGCTGAGCACGCCGCGGCCCGCAGACTGCGCATGCCCGTCGCCGACGTCCGCGGCTCCAGCCGTCGCCAACTGCTCGGCCGGGCCGCGGCGCTGGGCCTCGGCACAGCGCTGGGAACCGGCCTCGCCGCCCGGCCGGCCGCCGCCACGGGTACCTCCGCCGCCCGGCCGGTGACGGATGCCCGGTCCCCCGTCATCGCCGTGGTCGGCGCGGGAATCGCCGGGCTGACCGCCGCGCTGACACTCCAGGACGCCGGGCTCGACTGCACCCTGTACGAAGCGAGCCGGGAGCGGGTCGGCGGGCGGATGTGGACGCAGCGCGACCACTGGGCGTACGGCCAGACGTCGGAGATCGGCGGCGAGCTGATCGACACGAGCCACAAGAAGATCCTGGAGCTGTGCCGCCGATTCGGCCTCGCCACCGAGGACTTCCTCGGCGGCGGGCCGAACGGCGCCGAGGAGATCCTCTGGTTCAACGGCGCCTACTACCCTCGGAGCCAGGCCGACGAGGACTTCAAAGCGGTCTACCAGGCACTGCACCGCGACCTCCAGGAGTCCGGCGAGGTGCGGTGGAACGGGACCACGCCCGCCGGGACGGCGCTCGACTCCATGTCGGTCCACGAGTGGATCGACTCCCGCGTCCCCGGCGGTCACGCCTCCCCGCTCGGCCGTTTCATGGACGTCGCGTACAACGTCGAGTACGGCGCGGACACCACCGAACAGTCCGCGCTCGCCCTCGTCCTGCTCATGGGGTACCAGACCAATCCGGGACGGTTCAACATCTGGGGGCTGTCCAACGAGCGCTACCACATCAGGGGCGGCAACGATCAGCTCCCGAACGCCATCGCGCGCACCCTGCCCGCCGGAACCCTGCGCATGGGCAAGCAGCTGACCGCCCTGCGCGCCAACAGCGACGGCACCCAGACCCTGACGTTCACGGACGCCGGCACCGTCACGACCGTCGTCGCCGACCACACGATCCTCTGTGTCCCGCTGCCCGTCCTCCAGGGGCTCGACCGGTCGGCGGCCGGCTTCGACCCTCGGATGACGAACCTGCTGCGGGACGCCCGCATGGGCCACTGCACCAAGCTCAACATGCAGTTCACCTCACGGCCCTGGCGCGGCACGGGGCCGTGGCACGGCGTCAGTGCGGGCGACTGCTTCACGGACAGCGACGTCCAGCAGACCTGGGACACCACCAAGATCCAGCCGGGCAGCGGCGGCATCCTCATCCAGTACGGCAGCGGCCGGCTGGCCAGGGACCTGACACCCGCCACGCCCTTCGCCACCGAGTCCGACCCGTACGTACGGGACCTCGCGTCGCGTCGCCTCACCGGCGTCGACGCGTTCTTTCCCGGCACGAAAGCGGCCTGGACAGGCAAGGCGCAGCTGTCGGCCTGGCACCGCAACCCGTACGCCCTGGGAGCGTACTCGTACTGGCCCGTCGGCTATCTGCACCGCTACGCGGGCTACGAGGGAACACCGCAGGGCAACATCCACATCGGCGGAGAGCACTGCAGCTACGACTTCCAGGGGTTCATGGAGGGCGGGGCCACGGAAGGGGAACGTGCGGCCAGGCAGGTGATCGGCAAACTCACCGCGTGACGCGCGCCCTGGTTCGCGGCGGCGTCCGGAGGATCCTCCGCCGCGAACCAGGCCCGTCACGGCCGGCAAGGGCTGGTCACTCGCGCCGCCGATGACCGGCGGACGAGCCCTGTGCCGTGTCGCGGGACAGCTCCCGGACGCCATCCGAACGACAGGCTATTCGCTCGGGTAGATGTCGCCCGCGGCCATCGAGCTCAGCTGTTCGCTCTGGCTGCGGAGCCGGGCGGCCTTCTCCTTCAGCCGTCGGCTCTCCTTGTCGTCGGACGCCTGCTTGGCGGCCTCGGACAGCTGATCGGCCTTCTCACGCATCTGATGAACCTTGTTACCGATCTCGTCAGCCATGATCATCACCCATTCCCGGCACTCGCGAGGATCTCGTTGACCGTGCCCCGATTTTCCCTCACCGTCCGCTCCCCAGCCATCCGGCAAGCGGCGGGAGGTGCCGCGCGGGCCTGGTCAGCGGGTCAGCGGGTGTCGCCGCGCCAGTCCCACTTCAGCGGGTCGGTGCGTCTGCTCCGGTACTCGGCCCGCCCGCCGGGGCCGTACGCTCCGATCTCCGTGATCAGCGCCGCCCCCTCGCACAGCGCCGCGTCGGTCCACCCGGTCACGTCCAGGAGCAGGCCGTCGAGAGGACCGCCGACCAGCTCCCGGTAGTCGTGTCCCGGCTTGGGGCCTGGGTCCGGGTCGTCGTGGTCGGCGCCGTAGACCCGGCGCTGCCGCATGAGCTCGTCCATGCGGACAGCATTCCACCGGGCACTGACAACGGCCTGTCCGCCGCCCGTCCGCCCGGGGCGGACGCCCGCGCCCGAGCGGTCAGGAATCGAGAAGCGCGGCTCCGGGGCCGGGGCTAGCGTGACGTTCATGGACAGCACGACCGGATCCACGACATCAGGAGCGATCATGACCAACTCTTCCACCGAGGGAATCAAGACGGTGCTGCACCCCGTCTCCGACCTTGCGGCGGCCAAGGCGGTGTACACCGCACTGCTCGGTGTCGCCCCGCAGACCGACGAGTCCTACTACGTGGGCTTCGAGGCGGCCGGCCAGCACATCGGGCTGCTGCCGGGCGGCGGACCGCAGAACATGACCGCACCCGTCACCTACTGGCACGTGCCGGACATCGAGGCGAAGCTGGCCGAGGTGACGGCCGCCGGAGCGACCGTGACGGAGAAGGCGCACGACGTCGGCGGCGGCCGGCTGGTGGCCACCTTCACCGACCCCGACGGCAACGTGCTCGGGGTACTCCAGGACAGCTGAAACCCCTGCGTGCGGGCGCACGCGCGATATAGGGTCCGGAGCCTGCCGGACGAGCAGGGCGAGGCCCACGGGACCGCGCGGCGGCCCCGCGTAACAGATGGAGACACGATGAGCACGGCCAAGAGAACCGGTGCGCAGCCTGCGCCGCACGCTGCCGACGCGCACGATCTGATCCGTGTGCACGGTGCGCGCGTGAACAACCTCAAGGACGTCAGCGTCGAGATCCCCAAGCGCCGCTTGACGGTGTTCACCGGTGTCTCCGGTTCGGGCAAGAGCTCCTTGGTGTTCGGCACGATCGCCGCCGAGTCGCAGCGGCTCATCAACGAGACGTACAGCGCCTTCGTGCAGGGTTTCATGCCGACGCTGGCGCGGCCCGAGGTCGACGTACTGGACGGCCTCACGACCGCCATCATCGTCGACCAGCAGCGGCTGGGGACGGACCCCCGCTCCACGGTCGGCACGGCCACCGACGCCAACGCCATGCTGCGCATCCTGTTCAGCCGCCTCGGGAAGCCGCACATCGGGTCGCCCAACGCGTTCTCGTTCAACGTCGCCTCGGTGAAGGCGAGCGGTGGGGTCACCGTCGACCGCGGGGCCGGCAAGACCAGGACCGAGAAGGTGACCTTCACCCGCACCGGCGGCATGTGCACGCGGTGCGAGGGCCGGGGCTCCGTCTCCGACATCGACCTCAGCCAGCTCTACGACGACTCCAAGTCGATCGCCGAGGGCGCGTTCACCATTCCCGGCTGGAAGTCCGACAGCTTCTGGACGGTACGGACGTACGCCGAGTCGGGTCTGCTCGACCCCGACAAGCCCATCCGCAAGTTCACCAAGAAGGAGATGCAGGACTTCCTCTACCGGGAGCCCACCAAGGTGAAGGTGGAGGGGGTCAACCTCACGTACGAGGGGCTGATCCCCAAGATCCAGAAGTCGTTCCTCTCGAAGGACCGGGAGGCGATGCAGCCGCACATCCGGGCGTTCGTGGACCGGGCGGTCACCTTCACGGAGTGTCCCGAGTGCGAGGGCACCCGGCTCAGCGAGGCGGCCAGGTCCTCGAAGGTCGGCGGGATCAGCATCGCGGACGCGTGCGCGATGCAGATCAGCGACCTCGCCGAGTGGGTGCGCGGCCTCGACGAACCGTCGGTCGCGCCCCTTCTCACCGCGCTCCGGGGGGCCCTCGACTCGTTCGTGGAGATCGGCCTCGGCTACCTCTCGCTCGACCGTCCCTCGGGCACGCTGTCGGGCGGCGAGGCGCAGCGCGTCAAGATGATCCGCCATCTCGGCTCCTCGCTCACCGACACCACGTACGTGTTCGACGAGCCGACGATCGGAATGCACCCGCACGACATCCAGCGGATGAACAGCCTCCTCCTGCGTCTGCGGGACAAGGGCAACACGGTGCTCGTCGTGGAGCACAAGCCGGAGACGATCGCGATCGCCGACCATATCGTCGATCTCGGTCCCGGCGCCGGTACGGCGGGCGGCACCGTCTGTTTCGAGGGCACCGTCGAGGGGCTGCGGGCCGGTGGCACCGTGACCGGCCGTCACTTCGACGACCGGGCCGCCGTCAAGGAGTCGGTGCGCAAGCCCACCGGGGCGCTGGAGGTCCGCGGCGCGACGCGCCACAACCTGCGCGGTGTCGACGTCGACATCCCGCTCGGGGTGCTCTGTGTGGTCACGGGTGTGGCGGGCTCCGGCAAGAGCTCGCTCATCCACGGGTCGATCCCGGTGGGCGACGGCGTCGTCTCGGTCGACCAGGCCGCCATCAAGGGTTCGCGGCGGAGCAACCCGGCGACGTACACGGGGCTGCTCGACCCGATCCGCAAGGCGTTCGCGAAGGCCAACGGCGTGAAGCCCGCACTGTTCAGCGCCAACTCCGAGGGGGCCTGTCCGACCTGCAACGGCGCCGGTGTCATCTACACCGACCTGGCGATGATGGCAGGGGTCGCCACCCCCTGCGACGAGTGCGGTGGCAAGCGGTTCGAGGCATCGGTCCTGGAGTACCGCTTCGGCGGGCAGGACATCAGCGAGGTGCTCGCGATGTCGGTGCGCGAGGCCGAGGAGTTCTTCGGCGCGGGCGACGCACGTACGCCGGCCGCGCACCGCATCCTTGAGCGGCTCGTCGACGTGGGACTCGGCTACATCACCCTCGGCCAGCCGCTCACGACCCTGTCCGGCGGCGAGCGGCAGCGGCTGAAGCTGGCCGGCCACATGGCCGAGAAGGCCGGGGTCTACATCCTGGACGAGCCCACCACCGGTCTCCACCTCGCCGACGTCGAGCAGCTGCTCGGGCTGCTCGACCGGCTCGTGGACTCCGGCAAGTCGGTCATCGTCGTCGAGCACCACCAGGCCGTGATGGCGCACGCGGACTGGATCATCGACCTCGGCCCGGGCGCGGGTCACGACGGCGGGCAGATCGTCTTCGAGGGCACGCCGGCCGACCTGATCGCCGCCCGTTCCACGATCACCGGCGAGTACCTGGCCAAGTACGTCGGCGCCTGACGGAGACCTGGGGCCCGCCGTTCGCGTCAAGCCGGGCTCGTGGGCTCCGGCCTGATCCGGGCGAAGGACCCTGGGCCGCCCCACACGGAAAGTAGACTGGACCGCACAGTACTGACGACAGTGCTGTGCGGTCCGGTTGCATGTCGTGCGGGTCATGTCGTACGGGTCCCGCACCCCGGTGACTCGCGCGTATCAAGGGGGAGTTCTGATGGACACGGTGTTTTCCGCGGACGGTACGGTCATCGCCCACGAGCGGGCCGGCCAGGGGCCGGCTCTCGTACTCGTGGGCGGAGCCTTCCAGGTCCGTACCGATTTCGCGGAGCTGTCCGCACTGCTGGCCGAGCGCTTCACCGTCATCACCTACGACCGTCGGGGCCGGGGCGACAGCGGAGACACGCCGCCGTACGACGTCCGGCGGGAGGTCGAGGACCTCGACGCGGTGATCGGGCGTGCCGGTGGGTCCGCGCTCGTCTTCGGTATGTCCTCCGGCGCCGCCCTGGCCCTTGAGGCGGTGTCCCGTGGCAGTGCCGTCTCCCGGCTGGCGCTGTACGAGCCGCCGTTCGTCGTCGACGACACCCGCCCGCCCCTGCCCGAGGACTACATCGGCCACCTGCGCGCGCTGACGGCCCGCGATGCGCGGGGGGAGGCCGTCGAGTACTTCCTCACCCGGGCGGTGGGTGTGCCGGCCGAGGTGGTGGCCGGTATGCGGCAGGCGCCGTTCTGGGCGGGCATGGAGGCGGTCGCCCACACCCTCTCCTACGACGGCACGGTCATGGGCGACACGATGTCGGGGCGCCCGCTGCCCGCCGGACGCTGGGACGCGGTGCGCATCCCCGTCCTGGTGGGCGAGGGCGGCGCGAGCGAGGCGTGGATGCGCAACGGTGCACGGGCGCTCGCCGGTCTGGGCGCGAACTACACCCTGCACACCTTCGCGGGCCAGGACCACGGCATCGCTCCGAAGGTCCTGGCCCCGGTACTGGCGGACTTCTTCTCCGAGGCGCGGGTGTAACCGAGCCGGCCCGCCGCCGGTGTCAGGAGGAGGTTCCGGGAACGGGCTCGGCGGCGGCCCGCCGACGCGGCCGGGCGACGAGTTCGCCTCCGCAGTTGGGGCAGGTGGCGTGCATCGCGTCGGCGCACGCGACGCAGAAGGTGCACTCGTACGAACAGATCCGGGCGGCAGCCTCCGGCGGCAGCTCCGCGGTGCCGCAACGCTCACAGAGCGCACGCATGTCCAGGGCCATGACTCTCCCGAGGGTCGTGCCGGTCCGCACGGGCGGAAGGCGGACGAGACGTCCATACTCCACGATCCGCCGACCGCGCCTGAACCGGGGGCCGATCCGGCGGAGTTGGGCGGTCGGCAGACCGTCGGAGAAGCCCTTTTCGCGTACGCAAGCAGGCGGAGAGGCCGCGTGGGCAACGGATTTCGCATACTCCGGATACAGCTCGCGCGGAGCGCACTACACAACGGAAAGCCCGCAGGTGGCGAGACTGATCGGATTTCCTCGACGGGGCACCCGGGGACAGTCGTGGTCTGCTCGGCGCACTGTGGTCGGCTTCCGGGTACATCGCCGCGTTCATCCGCGCTTCGAACGCCGTCTACGACATTCCCGAGGGCCGACCGGCCTGGAAGGTACTGCCCGTACGCGTCGGCCTGACCCTTGTCCTGATGGTCCTCGCGTGCGTGAGCGCGCTGATCGTCCTCACCGGCGGCCTCGCCCGCCAGATCGGCACGGCGCTGGGCATCGGGGACACGGCTCTGACCGTCTGGCCCTTCGCCAAGTGGCCGGTACCCGTGGCGCTGGTGACCCCATCATGATCGCGATCCTGTACTGGGCGGCACCGAACGCCAGGAACCGCGGCTTCCGGTTCGTCACCCTGGGCAGCCTGCTGGCCCTGCTGATCTGGCTGGTCGCCCTCGGTGGCGTTCGCCTTCTACGTGGCCAACTTCGGCTCGTACAACAAGACTTACGGCACGCTCGCCGGAATCATCATCTTCCTGGTGTGGCTGTGGATCACGAATCTGGCGATCCTGCTGGGGCTCGAGTTGGACGCGGAGATCGAACGCGAACGAGCGGTCATCGCCCGCCAGGACGCGAACGAGGAGCCCTACGTCGAGCCGTGTGACACCCGCAAGTGGACGGATGAGGACCGGAGAGACATGGGCGCGGCCGGGCCCCGCGAGGAACGGAGCAGGCGCGACTGATCGTCCCGGCCGCAGGAGCAGGAGTCGCCGGCAGCTCGATGAGGAGTACACAGAGGCCTCCCGCGCCGTTCTGGCCGAGCGGCGTCGTGCCGCACGGCGTGGCATCGTAGGGGCATGACCATCGAGGTGCGCCCGGCTTCGGTCTTCGAGGACGTTCGTGCGCTGCTCGGCCCGAAGTCGCCCACGGCCAACGTCTGCTGGTGCCTGAGCTACCGGATCCCGTCCAAGCTCAACAACGCGCTTCGCGGCCCGGCCCGAGGAGAGTACGTCGCCGAACTCTGCCGCACAGGGCCCCCGCCGGGCGTGCTCGCGTACGACGGCGAGGAGCCCGTCGGCTGGGCCGCGGTGGCCCCCCGCTCGGAGACCTCGTTCGCGCGCAGCCGCAGGATCCCGCACGTCGACGACCTGCCCGTCTGGTCGCTGTGGTGCATCCGCGTGCGACCTGGTCATCGCAAGCAGGGGATCTCGCACGCTCTGATCGCCGGGGCGGTCGACTTCGCCCGCGCCCAGGGCGCACCGGTGGTCGAGGCCTATCCCCTGGACAACGGCGACGCCAAGGTAGATCTGACGATGGCGTACGCCGGGATCCGGAAGAACTTCGAGCGTGCCGGATTCACCGTCGCTGCGGACACCACGTCGGTACTCGCCGGCCACCCGCGGGTCCTGATGCGGCTCGACCTGCGCTGACGGGCCCGGGAGGCATCGCGCCGCTCAGCAGACGGCGACCTGCGGCTTCGTGATCGAGATCGACTTACCTGCCTCGGTTCACCATCTGCGAGGACCTCTTCAACGAGGGCATGGACTTGGACGCCTGCTCGGAGCTGTCGTACGCGGCCATAGGGAGCGGCACATGGCGGGCCTCGGCGCCTCGGCGGCCTCCGCGGGCAGCCCGGGGCAACATGAGCATGGTCCTGGCCCGTGTGCGTAAGACGTCGTCGTGGTGGCTCGTGAGATCGAGAAGTACCCTCGCCGCCGGAACGTCTCCCTGGCCGGCGCGCTGGGCGGTCTCTCTTCAAGTGCCGCCATGCGCAGTGAGTGCGACGACCCGCATCGTGTAGAGGTCGAAGCCTCGAAGTCGGCAGCGAAGCGGACCACCCCCACCCCCGACGACCAGTCGCGTCGGCGTAGGACAAGATGATCACGTGAGCGCCTCCGCAGAACCGCCCGCCCTGCGCCCCGTGCAGGGAGTGACCCACGTCGCCGTCGCCGCCCTCCTCCTCGCCGGAGCGGCCTGGGCCGCTCTGGCGGTGTGGCACGTCCGGCTCGCCGCTGCCGGGCAGCCGGCGTCCGGGCCGCCGGACCAGGGCGGCGGTCGGCACCGCCCGCTGAACGAACTGGAGAACGCCTACCACCTCGTCAGTTCCCTGACCGAGGTGGCGACAGCGCTGTGCGCGATCGTCTTCCTGGCCTGGCTGTGGAGCGTCCGCGACAACGCGCGCGCCCTCTCCGGGGAGCGCCCCCGCTACGCCTGGCCATGGGTGTACGCGGGCTGGGTCGTCCCCGTCGCCAACCTGTGGGTCCCCCGCGGGATCATCGCGGACATCCACCGGTCGAGCGCCCCGGACGAACGGTTGCCGCGCGCCCTGAACTGGTGGTGGGGCCTCTGGCTGGTCGGCACCCTGACCGGGACGGGCCTGCTGCACGCCGACACGGCGGACAACGTGATCGCCCGGGCGTACACGGACGTCGCACCCCTGCTGTTCGTCGATGCCGCCGTCATCGGTACGGCCGTGGCCGGGGCCCTGATGATCCGCGCCGTCTCCGCCGTACAGCGGAAGCACATGCCGGAATCGGCGCCGCGGGCCACCGGCACCGATGCCCCCGCCGGGTGGTGACGTGGGGCTGATGGACCGAACGGGGGCCGTCGTCTGCGACGGCCCCCGAGCCGTTATCCGGCGTAGGTCTCGAATTCGGCGACCTTGGGGGTACCGGTCGAGCTGGTGATCTGGAAAGTGATCTTGCTCAGAGAGGTCCGGGCGAAGGAGATGACGCCCGCCCCGCTGCCGGAGGTCAGGACGGCACCGGTGTCACCGTTGATGACCTTCCATGCGCCGATGCTGCCCGCCGAACCCGACGCCTCTCGGATGTTGACCGAGGACACGGCGGTGGCGGAGCCCCACTTGACCGAGACGGAACCGGTCGAGCCGGCCGGCGACCAGAAGGTGCTCATGTCACCGTCCCGCACGTTGCCGTAGCTCGTTCCGTCGGCCTTGCTGGTGCCGTCGGAACCGGCGCCGATGCTCAGGTTGGTGCCGCTGGGCTGGGTCGGACCCGGGGTGGGGGTCGTCGGTGACGGCGTGGGGTCGGTCGGCGTCGGCGTGGGGTCGGTCGGCGTGGGGGTCGGCGTCGGCGTCTGCGGCGTGCAACTGCCGTCCGACACCTTCAGCCCCTTGTTGGCGCCCGCGGTCGCAGCCACGACGGCGGGCACGCAGCTCGCGGCGTCGAGGCTGTAGGCGTAGGGGATGCTGACCGTGGTGTTGGACTGCGGGTTGGGGCCGGCGGGGTTGTGCTCGCTGGTGCGGGCGGACCAGGTCACGTTGTCGAAGGTGTTACCGCTGACCTGCCAGTACCCGGCCGCCGTGGTGTAGAAGGTGCCCAGGACGTCCTTGGAGTCCTTGAAGTAGTTGTTGTCCACCTTCGCGCGGGCCCCGGCACGGGAGTTGATGCCGGACTCGTTGAGCTTCACGTAGTGGTTGTTGTACATGTGGGCGATACCGCCACGCAGCAGGGGCGCACGGGAGTCGATGTTCTCGTACAGGTTGTGGTGGTACGTGATGAAGCCGTTCGACAGCTCCGTCTCACTGGACCCGACGAGGCCGCCACGACCCGAGTTGCGCAGCGTGCTGTAGGACAGGGTGACGTACTGGGTGTTGTCCTTCATGTCGAACAGGCCGTCGTAACCCTCCGACTCACCACCCGACGCTTCGAGGGTGGCGTGATCCACCCATACGTTGCGGACGTCGCTCTCCATGCCGATGGCGTCACCACCGTTGGACGTGGGCGAGCCGGACTTCTTGACGTTCCGGACCGTCACGTTCTGGATGATGATGTTGCTGGACTCGCGGATGTGGATGCCCAGTTGGTCGAAGACCGCGCCGCTGCCCACACCGACGATCGTGACGTTGCTGATCTGCTTGAGCTCGATCACACCGTCGGCCGTGTTGCAACTGGCACCGGACACCTTGGTGGTGTTGCCGTGGTTGATGGTCCCTTCGACCTGGATGGTGATCGGGGTGGCGCTGCTGGCCCGGCCGCACAGGGCCGCGTGGATCGCGGTCCCCGTCGTGGCCCGCACCGTCTGCCCGCCCGCACCGCCGGTGGTCCCGCCGTTCTGGGTCGCGTAGCCGGTGACGCCGCCGGTCGCCGCCGAGGCCTCGGGCGTCGAAAGCACCACACCGCCCACAGCCGCGACGGCCAACGTGGCCAGCGCCGCACTGAGTCGGAGTACGAATGGTCGTCTCATTCCGGTCTCCTCATTCCTCTTCGCATGTGTCGGATATCGATAGCAATGCCATGCACATGTCAGACAACCCCCTGAGGTTGCCCGGACCGCCGCTGAGCAGGTCCTGGTGTTCCACACATCCGAGGGCTCTTCAATGCGGTCGGGTCGCACCGCGTACTGCACCCACCCCCCGCGCCGAACCGATAACGACTCATGTACCGATGCGGCCACACCAGAGGGAAAGCGCTTTCTGGCGCGCAGCTTAGGGCTGGTTCCGCAGGACTGGCAAGACTCCTGTCGCTTTCCGGATCCGCCAACTCGTCCAACCTCTCCCCCTGTTGCCGTTCCCGCTACCCCCCGATCGAAGAGATCGCATATCAGAGGCTTGGAACCGCCCCCTCACGACACCCCGGCCCCGACGCCCGGGGCTCGTGACGCCGTTGTCTCGACCGAGGGGTCCAACACCCGGAACCCGGGGAGCACCACACCGGTCACCGTCACAGCAAGCGCTATCACCGCTCCTTCAGCAGGCCGACGACAGCAGTGAACCTCCGCCTGCGAGGAGACCTCCAGCGATGGCCCCGGCTCTGGACACGGGGCGAAGGAGGTGGGGTGCGTACATGCCGCTGAGCCGACGTGCGTGACCGACGTGAACGACTGTCGGTGAGCGACCGCTGTCTCCGAGGAAGGAACCATGCAACTCGCCCACGTCTACCGCGTCACCAAGTACGACCCCGCCGACCGTGACGAACGCGGGCACTACGTCGGCATCGAGGACGTCACCAGCGACCACGGGACGGTCGAGGCCGCATATCTCCACGCGTTCGCGGCATTCGCCGAGGATTCCGGCATCGAGCACCTGGCTGTACGCGAACCGCAGGTTCCCGCCTACGCGCACTTCGGCATCGAACCTCCGGTGGAGGGTCTCGGGCTGGACGGGCTCCTCCCTCTCGGTCTCTCCGGTTTCCATGACGGCGCCGAGGTCCCGCTCGCTGTCGCGCTGGAGCTCGTGCGGGCCATGCTGCGCGACGAGGGCGTCTGGTGCCGGCTTGAAGTCGAGGGCATGTTCTCGGTCCACGTGGGGTGGGACCAGTACCTCAACATCGGCAGCAGCCGCCCGTGCGTGGACGCGCTGCGCCGGACCCGCCGGCTCGGACTTGTTCCCCGAACGCCTGAGCGCCTCCCCGTACGCCTTCGAGGCCGACGAGGAAGGCATCCAGCGGCCCGGCGACGACGACTACTGGGCATACGTGCGCCAGGCGGTCCACAACGGAAGCGCCGGGATCCTGGAAGCGATCGGTTTCGCGCCGATGTGGCGGGCGATCCGGAGCCGTGGTACCGCTATCGTGCAGCCGTGACCGCCACTCCCTCACGTCCGCTGCTCTTCCTCGATGTCGACGGACCACTCATTCCCTTCGGCGCGTCACCGCAGGAGTATCCGGACGGCTACCCGACCTACCGGGCCGCTCATGAGGCCGGTCCGCCCACGTCGAATCCGTTGCTGGCCAGGATCGACCCCGAGCACGGACGGCAGCTGATGGCCCTGCCCTGCGATCTGGTCTGGGCCACGACGTGGATGCATGAGGCGAACGACTGCGTCTCTCCGCGGATCGGACTGCCGCGGCTGCCCGTGGTGGTCTGGCCCGAGCCCTCCGATTCGGCGGACGAAGAGGCCGACGAGCGGGAAGGGCTGCACTGGAAGACGCGGGCCCTCGTGGAATGGGCTGCGGGGCGCGCGTTCGCGTGGGTGGACGACGAGATCAGCGAGGCCGATCGGGCCTGGGTGGCCGCCCACCATCACGGGCGGGCCCTGCTGCACCGCGTCGATCCCAGGCATGGGTTGCGCGGTGCCGACTACAGGACTCTCAGCGCCTGGTTGCACCAGGCAGGCGCGCGACAACGGCCGCACCGAAGCGGGGCTTGAGCCGGGTCCGCGCAGGGCGTGGCGGGACCGAAGTGGTAGCAGCCTGCCGGGCACCCTGGTGCCGCCGTACCCGACGCCTGGCGGCGTACGGGACACGGCGGCACGGTGAACACGTCGGTGCGAAGGCGTCGGGTCACACCGCGGGCAACGCGTACAGCCGCTTCCCGTGCATCACGGCGAGCCGCTTGCCCGCCCCTACGACGTACCACTGCTCGATGTCACCGGTCTTGTCGTTGTACGTCCATCGCAGCTTGCCGGTCGCCGCGTCGAAGGCGTGCACTCCGCCTTCCTCGTCGAACTCGGTCGCCCCGTACAGAGTGGCGCCCACCTTGGCGAACTGCCACGCCTGGGCGGCCGACTCCAGCAGGTCCTCGTTGTGCCAGATCTGCTTGCCCGTGGCGGGGTCCACCGCCCACAGGCTGCGCACGCTGTCCGACGCGTAGAGCACTCCGTCCAGTACCTGCGGGTCCTTGAACAGGCTGAACTCCTCCGTCGCGAGGGACCAGCTCTCCTTGCCGGCGGCCAGGCCGAACGCCCGAAGCCGCTGCCCGTCCGCCACGATCACCAGGTCCTCGTGGACCGCGAAACGACGGTAGTTGGACTTGCCGATCTTCTTCGTCCACACCTGACGGCCCGACGTCGTGTCACGGACGGTCAGGTTCTTCCGGTAGTCCGTGTACACCAGACGCGTGCCGACGACCGACGCGGTGATGCCGTACTCCTCGGTCCCCGCGTCGCGCTTCTCCCTCCAGGCCACCTTCCCGGTGGTCGTGTCGATCGCCGCGATGACGTTGGTAGGCGTCGAGAAGTCCTTCTCCAGGACTCCGGCGAGCACGTACACATGGCGGTCGTCGGCCGCGATCGGGCGCGGCTGCTGGTACGACTTGCCGAGGCGGCTGCGCCAGGTCTCCTTGCCGGTGGCCGGATCGAGACCCACGACGTCGCCGTCGTACTCGGCGCTGGAGAGGTACAGCGTTCCGCCGCCGATGATGAGCCGGGCGCCGGGGGTCGTGATCCCCGCCCGCGACCACTTCTCCTCACCGCTGACGACGTCCCGCCCCACCAGGGGATCGCCCGACACCAGGGCTGTGTCCCCGACGACGGCGAGAGCCTGGATACCGGCGAGATTGTCGGTCGTCGTGTCCGCCTGCCACAGGGGCTCGGGCGCGGTACCCGGAGGTGGAGTGGTGAAGGTGTCACCCTCCTTGCCCCCGCCCGGCTTCGCGCCGCCTGACGGCTCCTCGGGTGTGTCCTCGGGCCCGCACCCCACCGCTGCGGCCCCTGTGACGGCAAGCCCCAGCCCCGCCCCCGCCAGCCTGAGTATCCGCCTGCGCGACACCGCTCGACCCTCGCCCGCATCCATGCCCGCTCCCCGCTCTCGTCCGACTGCAACGACATCCCTCGGACGTCTTCAGCGCCGACAGACTAGGCGTCGGATGTCGGCCGGACGGGCGGCGGTACGTGATCGGGACAGTCCTGTGAAGTTCTCGTCATCGCGTCACAGAGCCCGCCACCTGCGCAAACGGTGCCTCAGGCGCTTTCTTGCCGGACGAGGAGGACCGTCCGTGCCGGGGCGCCAGGTCCAGGGCTCGGCACGGGTGGCGCAGGAGCGTTCAGGATTCGACCGCCGCGGCGGCCCGCGCCTCACTCACCGCAGTGCGCCGGCAACAGCGTCGCACCCGCGGCCAGTTCACGCGGACGTCGGCCGATGATCCGCAGGCACGCTTCGAGGCTGCCGTCCACCGGCGGGTATACGAGGGCAACCTCCCCCAGCAGGGCGGTGGAACCGTCGACGTGCAGCTCAGCCGCATGGGGGACACCGCCTTGGAGATACCCCGCCAGGAGCCCGAGGGCTGCCGTGCCGTCGCCGTCCGCGACACACTCCTGGATGTCGAAACGCCAGTGCGCAGCCGCGTCGGCCAGCAGGAATTTACCTGCGCGGCCCTGCCCGGCGAGGAATGCGGCCCGGGCCCGCAGATGGTGGGCGATGGCACAGCAGATACGGACGGACCGGCCGTAGGGGGTCCTCACCCGCTCGTACCCGGCACGAGGCCGGAACGACAGCGCTTCGTCGAGCAACCCCAGCGCTGCCTCACGAGCCACGGGGTGTCCCTGTTGTGCGATGTCCAGGAGAAGCGGGGCCGCCGCCGCAGCCGCCGGAAACACCGCTCCGCCGTGGTCGTGGACGATTCCGCCGCAGCCCAGAAGAGAGCCTGCCTCGGCAGCCTGAACGCGGTTCGTCGCACCGGCCAGGGCACGCAGACCGGTGGCGACGCGGTCCGGCTCGTACCAGTCGGGAGGACCAGGTACGGCACTCCAGTCGACTGCCTCGATCACATCCAGCACACCGCATCCTCACACACCTGGTTCGCACGGGTATGTGGCGCGACCAGCGCGACCAGCCACGGTGCGGTGTGCGTGCGACATCACTGCTTCCGGGCGGAGTTGAGACGGGCGGCCTGGCGCGTCAGGTGATCCCGTTCGGCGAGGTCGGGTGCCTTGCGGGCCGCCTCCGCGTACAGCCGTGCCGCCGTCACCGGATCACCGTCGCGCTCGTGGAGGTACGCCGCCACCGCCGCGTGACGCGGCAGCGAGTCGTCCAGCCCGGCGAGCGCCGCGAGGCCCGCACGTGGTCCGTCGGCCTCACCTACGGCCACCGCACGGTTGAGCAGGACCACCGGGTTGTCGGTCAGGCGGGCGAGCTCGTCGTACCACTCGACGATCTGCACCCAGTCGGTCTCCCCGGCGGTGGGTGCGTCGGCATGGAGTGCCGCGATGGCGGCCTGCGCCTGGAACTCTCCCAGCCGGTCGCGGGCGAGGGCCGCCTGCAGGATCTCGACGCCTTCGGCAATCGACTCGGTGTCCCACCGGCTTCGGTCCTGCGCGGCGAGCGGCACCAGACTCCCGTCGGGTGCCGTCCTGCCGGCACGCCGGGCATGGTGGAGCAGCATCAGGGCGAGCAGTCCCGCCACCTCGGGGTGGTCGATCGCGGCCGCGAGCCGGCGGGTGAGCCGGATGGCTTCGGCGGCGAGGTCGACATCTCCGGAGTAGCCCTCGTTGAAGACCAGGTAGAGGACGCGCAGCACGGTGGCGACATCGCCCGGCTGGTCGAACCGCACGCCGGAGACAGTGCGTTTGGCCCGGCTGATCCGCTGGGCCATGGTCGCCTCGGGCACGAGGTAGGCCTGGGCGATCTGCCGTGTGGTCAGCCCGCCGACCGCGCGCAGGGTGAGTGCGACCGCGGACGACGGCGTCAGTGACGGGTGGGCGCACAGGAAGTAGAGCTGGAGTGTGTCGTCCACCATGGGGGCCGGCCCGGGCGCGGGCTCCTCGTCGACGACGTGCTCACGCCGGCGGCGCGCGCTGTCCGCCCGGGTCGCGTCGAGGAACCGGCGCCAGGCCACGGTGACCAGCCAGCCCTTCGGATCCCTTGGCCGGTCGGCCGGCCAGACGCGGACCGCCTCGACCAGCGCGTCCTGCACGGCGTCCTCGGCCGCCGCGAAGTCGGCACCGCGGCGGACGAGGATGCCGATCACACTCGGTGTGAGGCTGCGGAGCAGGGCGTCGTTCACCTCGGTGTCACTCCGTGATGGTGGGCGGCGCGGCCAGGAACGGGCGGACCTCGAGCCACTCGTGGATCGGTTTTCCGCCCGCCCCGGGAGCGGCCGAGAGCTCCCCGGCCAGTTCGACCGCGCGCTCGTGACTGTCGACGTCGATCACCATCCAGCCGGCGATGAGGTCCTTGGTCTCGGCGAACGGGCCGTCGGTGACCGGCGGGCGGCCCTCCCCGTCGTACCGGACGAACGTGCCCTCGGGGGCGAGCGCCTGGCTGTCGACGAACTCGCCGGTCGCTTCGAGACGGTCCGCGAAATCGTGCATGTACCGCACGTGGGCCGAGATCTCTTCCGGCGTCCACCGGTCCATGGGAACGTCGTTGACCGCGGCCGGGGCGCCCCGGTAGTGCTTGAGCAGCAGGTACTTGGCCATCGTGCTTCTCCTCGGTACTGGTGCGACCCATTCTGGTCGCGCTCACTACGGGGACGGAGCCGGACACGGGTTCTCGACATCGCTGCCCCGCATCTTTTCGAGCTGATGGAGCGAGCGGGCCGGTCGCACGTACCGACCGCGGCCTCCGCCCGCTCTCACGCCGAGGAAGAGACGGAGAGCTGCTGGTCAGCGGCCCACGAGGCGAGGATGCGCAGACGGTCGTGGGTGGAGCTGCCCGCCGCAGCGGTCCAGATGACCAGCTGCTGGCCGGGGTCGGTGCTGGCCGTGAGGGTGTCCCAGTCGAGGGACAGTTCACCCACGACGGGGTGGTTGAGCACCTTGGAGCCGATGGCGAGTGCGGCCACCTGATGAGCGGCCCACCACTCGCGGTAGTGCCCGTCCTGGACCGACAGCTCCCCGACCAGAGCAGTGAGCCGGGGGTCGTCCGGATACTTCGCGGCTTCCATGCGGAACTGCGCGACGGCCGTGCGGGCGACCTTCTCCCAGTCGGCGTACAAGGTGCGCATGACCGGGTCGGTGAAGAGAATGCGGAGGTAATTCCGTTGCTTTTCCGGAATGCGGGAGAAGTCCGTGACCAGGGCGGCCGCCAGCTGATTCCAGGCGATGACGTCCATGCGCCGTCCCAGGACGACAGCGGGCGTGGTGGTCAGGTCGTCCAGCAGTCGCTGCAACTGCGGCTGGACCTTCTGCCGGGCACGCCTTCGCGGGCGCGGCGTCTCCTTGCCCGCGAGCCCGAAGACGTAGTCGCGTTGATCGTCGTCGAGGTGCAGAGCCTGGGCGAGGGCGCTGAGAACGGGCGCGGATGCCGGCAGCCGGCCCTGTTCCAGCCGGGTGTAGTAGTCGGTGGAGATCGCCGCGAGCTGGGCGACCTCCTCCCGGCGCAGTCCCGGCACGCGCCGGGGCCTGGGAGGGTCCGGCAGCCCGACGGTACGAGGGCTGAGCTCGGCCCGGCGGGCTTTGAGGAACTCACCCAGTTCGTTGAGATGCGGGTCGGGACTCATGCCACCAGTCTCGCATCGCGGGGGCCGGGCTGAAGGGGGAGAGTTTCTTCCCAGGATGACTTCCTCCCAGGAAGAAAGCCTCCCCTTTTCATGATCGATGGGCGATGTGACAGTGGTGGATATGCGGCTGCCGGAATGGCAGGACGACTGTCCGTCGGACAGGAATGCCGTGGAGAGGCGCCGGACGGACACCGGCTCTCGACGAGCAGGGCCCTGGGCCCGGTCGGCCGGGGCCTTCCTGACCGCCGATCGGCCCAGGTCTCGTCGGATCCCCGGCACCCCCGCAGTCCGCAGTCCCACCACCGGGTACGCCGCGGACCCACCCCCGGTACGCCGCGGACCCACCCCCGTACACAGGAGCACTCCTTCCCATGAGCAAGGTCATCTTCGTCTCCGGCGTCGGCCGTGGACTGGGCACCGATATCGCCCGCCGCGCGCTCGCGGCCGGCCACCAGGTCGTCGCGACCGGCCGCCGCCCCGAGAGCGTTCTCGAAGCACTCGGCGGCAAGCAGGACAACCTGCTGGTCGCCTCCCTGGACATCACGAGCCCGGATGCCGCGCGGGCGGCCGTCGGTACCGCCGTCACGCGGTTCGGGCGTATCGACGTGCTGATCAACAACGCCGCCACCTTCCAGGCCGGCTATTTCGAGGAGATCTCGGACGCGCAGATGCGGGCCCAGATGGAGACGAACCTCTTCGGCCCGATGAACACCACCCGGGCCGTCCTGCCCGTCATGCGCGCCCAGCGCTCCGGGCACATCGTCACCGTCTCCTCGATCGCCGGTCTGGTGGGGCAGGAGTTCTGTGTCGCCTACGCCACCTCCAAGTTCGGCATCGAAGGCTGGATGGATTCCCTGCGCTTCGACGTCGAGCCCTACGGCATCCGCACCACCGTCGTCGAGCCCGGCTTCTTCCGCACCGAGCTGCTCGTTGACGCCTCCACCAGTTGGGCGGAGCTGTCCATCGACGACTACGCGGAACGCACCCGGACGACGAAGGCGATGTGGCAGTCGATGAACGGCCGACAGGCGGGTGACCCGGCGAAGCTCGCCGACGCGCTGCTGAAGGTCATCGCTTCGGACGAGCCCCCGCTGCGGTTCGTCGCCGGGGACGACGCCATCGCCACCGCCGAGGCGAAGGGAGGGGAAATCACCGCCCAGGCCACCGCCTCGCGCGCCCTGGGCTCGGGTCTCGCCCACTCCGACGCCGCCTGAACCACTCCCCCACCCCGTACCCCCGCATCCCCGCTCGGCCCAAGGAGCACCCGTGGAATTCGTCATGCCGCAGCCCACCGGCAAGGGACCCGCTGACTGGTTCGACGGTGACGTCTGGTTCGACGTCATCCACGCCGGTCAGGAACCCTCCCGACTCCGCGCCAACATGGTGCGCTTCGCGCCGGGTGCCCGCACCGCGTGGCACCACCACGCCGTCGGCCAGACCCTGCACGTCGTCGCCGGTGTGGCCCTGGTCGGTACGCGCGACGGCACCGTGTTCGCGGCACACGCGGGCGAGACGGTCAGCTGCCCGCCCGGCGAGGAGCACTGGCACGGCGCCGAGGAGGACCGGTTCATGCAGCACCTGGCGCTGTGGGAAGGCACCGCGCCCTCCGACGGGCGCCCCGAGACCACCTGGCTGGAACACGTCACCGACGAGCAGTACGCCGGCCCGCGCACCCGTCACCCCTGACCGAGCGGTCCACCTGCCCGGGTCCGGCACACCCGCGGACGCCCGGACGCCGACCGTCCGGCCGCCGAGCACCGAACCACCCCGCCGCCCTCCCCAAGGAGTCCCCTCATGCAGAACGTCAGGCTGAACAACGGCGTCGAGATGCCGATCCTCGGTTTCGGCGTCTACCAGATCCCGCCGGAGGAGACCGAGCGGTGTGTCACCGAGGCCCTGGCGGCCGGCTACCGGCTGCTCGACACCGCCGCCGCGTACCAGAACGAGGAGGCCGTGGGCCGCGCCATCAGGAGCAGCGGCATCCCGCGCGAGGAACTGTTCGTCACCACCAAACTGTGGGTCCAGGACGCGCCCGCGCAGGAGCACACCGAGCGGGCCTTCGAGACGTCCCTGACCAAGCTGGGCCTCGACCACATCGACCTGTATCTGATGCATCAGCCGTTCGGTGACGTGTACGGCCAGTGGCGTGCCATGGAAGGCCTGTATCGCGAGGGCCGTACCAAGGCGATCGGTGTCGCCAACTTCTACCCCGACCGGCTCGTCGACCTCATCCTCAACAACGACGTCACGCCTGCCGTCAACCAGATCGAGACCCATCCCTTCTTCCAGCGGACCGCCGACCAGGAGCTCATGCGCGCGCACGGGGTCCAGATCCAGTCGTGGGGCGGCTTCGCCGAAGGCAGGAACAACCTCTTCACCCACCCGGTTCTGAGCGCGATCGGGGAGAAGCACGGCAAGTCCGTGGCTCAGGTCGTGCTGCGCTGGCTCATCCAGCGAGGTGTCGTCGCCATCCCCAAGTCGGTCCGGGCGGAGCGCATGGCGGAGAACATCGACGTCTTCGCCTTCGAACTCACCACCGACGAGATGGCGTCCATCGCAGCCCTGGACACCGGCGCCTCGTTGTTCTTCGACCACCGCGACCCCGCCATGGTCACCCGGCTCGGCGGCGTCCGGACGACCGGCTGACCACTGCACTTCAAGGAGGTACGTCATGACTGCCTGAAGTGCCACCCAGCTGGACCGCCTCGCCGCGGCCGAGGAGATCGACCTCGAATCGGAGCGCGCGGACGGCACGCTGCGAGCCCCGGTCACGATGTGGATGGTCCGCGCCGGTGACTGTCTCTACGTCCGCTCCGTCAAGGGCCGCGAAGGGCCGTGGTTCGTCGGCACGCAGACCTGCCACCGAGGACGCGTCCGGGCGGGCGGCGTCGTCGAGGACGTGGGGTTCGAGACCCCGGACCCGGGCGTGCGGGCGGCGGTGGATGCCGCCTATCGCGCGAAGTACGGCACGCGCTATCCGAAAATCGTCGACGACGTCCTGACCGAGCGGGCGCGCGAGGCGACCCTCCAGCTCGTTCCCCGCTGAGCTCCTGCGGGAAGCAGCAGATGGTGGATCCGGCCGCATCAGCCGGATCCACAGCAGGTTCGGCCCACCTGCGCTGCGCGCACCCTTCTCCCCGCCGAAAGCCCGGTGCCGAGGTGCACCGAGGCCGACGGTCTCGGGCGCGCTCCCAGTGGCCTCGCATCGTCGGGCACTGCTGCTCGTCGGCACTGCTGTTCCTCGGCACCCCCGGCCTCCGGCACCGCTGTCGAGAGTCCGCCTGCCACACCTGTTCCCAACCGTGGGCGTCGTTCATTCAACGGCTCCCCCGGTGACGGGAATTCGCCGGTCGACAACCCGATTCACCGAGGTCCTCTCGGTCATGTGGCTCGAATGCCGTCGGTCGCCCGGCTAAACCCCGTCTGCGGCAAGATCACTGCTTCGAGTAGCGCCATCGGACTCGTCGGGCGAGTCAGGCGTAACGGCCCTTACTGTTCAGCGAGTTCTGGACGAAAAGCCCGCGCCGTGACGTTCGCATGTCTTCACCGGTCGGGCGCGTGCACACCATCCCCTCGCCAAGGAGAGCTCTCCCGATGACCGTTGAGACCAGCCCGCAATCGCAGCTGGATCCGCCCCCGCCGTCCAGCCTGAGCACAGCAGCCGCCCGCAACCTGGCCACCACGACCAAGTCCGCCCCGCAGATGCAGGAGATCACCTCCCGCTGGCTTCTGCGGATGCTCCCCTGGGTGGAGACCAAGGGCGGCGCCTACCGGGTGAACCGCCGGCTGACGTACACCGTCGGCGACGGGAGCATCGAGTTCGTCCAGGACGGCTCCGATGTCCGGGTGATCCCCCGGGAGCTCGGCGAACTGGCCCTGCTGCGCGGCTTCGAGGACGTGGAGGTGCTGACCGCGATCGCGGAACGGTGCGTCCAGCGCGACTTCCGTTCCGGTGAGGTGCTCGTCGAGCGCGGTACCCCGGCCGGCGAGATCCATCTGATCGCCCACGGCCGTATCAACAAGAACTCCGTGGGCAAGTACGGCGACGAGATCGACGTGGGCGTGCTCGCCGACGGCGATCACTTCGGGGAGACCGCGCTTCTCGATGCCGACGCCAAGTGGGACTACACCGCGACCGCCGAGACCCCCGGCACCCTGCTGACCCTGTCCCGTGCGGACTTCGCCGCCGTGATGAGTTCCGCGTCGAGCCTCCAGGCGCACATCCGCCAGTTCAGCTCGCTCCCCCGGCAAGGCCAGAACCGGCACGGCGAGGCCGAGATCGCGATGTCGGCCGGGCACGTGGGCGAAGTCGACCTGCCCGGTGCCTTCGTCGACTACGAGCTCAAACCGCGCGAGTACGAGCTCTCCGTCGCACAGACCGTTCTGCGCATCCACACCCGGGTCGCCGACCTCTACAACGGGCCGATGAACCAGACCGAGGAGCAGCTCAGGCTCACCATCGAGGCGCTGCGGGAGCGCCAGGAGCACGAGCTGATCAACAACCGGGAGTTCGGCCTGCTCCACAACGCCGACTTCAAGCAGCGGATCCAGACCCACTCGGGCCCGCCCACCCCGGACGACATGGACGAACTGCTCTGCCGCCGCCGGGGTACGAAGCTCTTCCTCGCCCACCCGAGGACGATCGCGGCGATCGGGCGCGAGTTCAACGCCCGTGGGCTCTACCCGGATCACGTCGACGTCGGCGGACAGCAGGTCCCGGCCTGGCGCGGGGTCCCGATCCTTCCCTGCAACAAGATCCCCATCACCAAGGAACAGACCAGCTCGATCCTCGCCATGCGCACCGGCGAGGACAACCAGGGCGTCATCGGCCTGCGTCAGACCGGCTTGCCGGATGAGTACGAGCCGGGCCTGTCGGTGCGGTTCATGGGCCTGAGCGAGCAGGCGATCATCTCGTACCTGGTCACCACCTACTACTCCGCCGCCATCCTCGTTCCCAACGCGCTCGGCGTGATGGAGAACGTGCAGATCGCCCGCAGGCGCGACTAGAGGTCCGTACGACGGCCACCCACCGGTCCGGACTTCCTCCGGCCGGGCGGGCGTGGCCGGATCCGGGAGAGACCATCCACCTCACCAAGGAGCCACGGATGCCCGACCCTGGGCCTTCCCCTCTGCAGTCGGGTCTGCCTGCCGCGGCGGCCGGCTTCGGGGCCGCCCTCCGCCACGCCGACCTCCGAACAGCCGACATTCCCCCAGCAGACATCAGCCCCGCCCTGGGACGGATCCTGGGCGGCCCCAGCGGTCTGGGCACGGCGAGCCTGCACCTCGGCCGGCGCGAGGCCGCGCCGGAACCGCCGCCGTCCCCCGGGGCGCCGACGGAGGGCAACCCGATTCCCGGCCTGTACCACCACCCCGTTCCGGAGCCCGATCCGGTACGGGTGGAGGAGGTCAGCCGCAGGATCAAGTCCTGGGCGGTGGACGAGGTCGAGTTGTATCCCGCGGAGTGGGAGGGCCAGTTCGACGGATTCTCCGTCGGGCGTTACATGGTCGCCTGTCATCCGGACGCTCCGACGATCGACCACCTGATGGTCGCCACGCGGCTGATGGTCGCCGAGAACACCGTCGACGACTGTTACTGCGAGGACCACGGAGGCTCACCCATCGGCCTCGGGGGGCGCCTCCTGCTGGCACACACCGCCCTGGACCCCCTGCATTCGACGGGTGAATACCAGCCCCAGTGGGCGGAGTCCCTCCACGTGGACGCTCCGCGGCGCGCCTACCGCTCCGCGATGGAGTACTTCTCCCAGCAGGCCACCGCCTCCCAGGCCGACCGCTTCCGCCACGACATGGCCCGCCTGCACCTGGGCTACCTCGCGGAAGCCGCCTGGGCGCAGACGGACCACACGCCCGAGGTGTGGGAGTACCTGGTGATGCGGCAGTTCAACAACTTCAGACCGTGCCCCACCATCACCGACACCGTGGGCGGCTACGAACTGCCGGCCGACCTCCACGCCCAGCCCGCCATGCAGCGAGTCCTCGCTCTCGCGGGTAACGCCACGACCATCGTCAACGACCTGTACTCGTACACCAAGGAGCTGGCAGCCCCGGGCCGGCACCTGAATCTGCCCGTGGTGATCGCCGACCGCGAAGGGGTCTCCGACCAGGAGGCCTACCTGAAGGCGGTCGAGGTCCACAACGACCTCATGCGCGACTTCGAAGCCGAAGCCGCCGCCCTGGCTGCCGCCTGCCCCGTCCCCAGCGTGCTGCGCTTCCTCCGGGGCGTGGCCGTGTGGGTCGACGGCAACCACTACTGGCACCAGACCAACACCTATCGGTACAGCCTGCCCGACTTCTGGTAAGGACGGAATCATCTGTGACCAGCACCGAATGCACCACCCTCAACAGCACCTCCGCGTTCATCCCCGCCCCGGCATCCCCCTACCAGGGCGACATCGCGCGCTACTGGAACAACGAAGCGCGGCCGGTGAACCTGCGCCTCGGCGACGTCGACGGGCTCTACCACCACCACTACGGCATCGGCGACGTCGATCACGACGCCCTGGGCGACGCCGCGAGCAGTGAGTACGAGAAGAAGCTGATCGCCGAACTCCACAGGCTGGAGTCGGCCCAGGCCGAAGTCCTCCTGGACCACCTCGGGCCCATCGGACGTGACGACACGCTCCTGGACGCCGGCTGTGGCCGGGGCGGCTCGATGGTGATGGCCCATCAGCGCTTCGGATGCGCGGTCGAGGGCGTCACGCTCTCGACGAAGCAGGCCGACTTCGCCAACCACCGCGCCCAGGAACTCGGCATCGGCGACCACGTCCGGGCCCGCGTGTGCAACATGCTCGACACCCCCCTGGAGACGGGACAGGCCGCGGGCTCGTGGAACAACGAGTCCAGCATGTACGTCGACCTGCACGACCTCTTCGCCGAGCACTCCCGGGTCCTCGAGGTCGGAGGCCGCTACGTGACCATCACCGGCTGCTGGAATCCGCGCTACGGCCAGCCCTCCAAGTGGGTCTCCCAGATCAACGCCCACTTCGAGTGCAACATCCACTCCCGCCGCGAGTATTTGCGCGCCATGTCCGACAACCGTCTCGTACCGCAGGCCGTCATCGACCTGACTCCCGAGACCCTGCCCTACTGGGAGCTGCGCGCCACGTCCTCCTTGGTCACCGGCATCGAGGAGGCGTTCATCAACTCGTACAAGGACGGCTCCTTCCAGTACGTCCTCATCGCCGCCGACCGCGTCTGACCGCGCGCTGCGCCGAAGAGACCGGGCTCCTGCACGGACCGCCTCTTCGGCGCAGCCGCCGGGCGGCTGCGCACGTGACAGGACCTCCGTCAGCCCGGCGGCCTGTGGCGGCGCGACGGAGGAGTGATGCCGAAGTGGGCCCCGGCGCCGTCCCCCCGCGCCGGTGTATACGGTCCCCGTCCACCGCACTCAGAGGGCCTCCGCCCAGCCGTTCCGCACCGCGTAGGCGCCGAGTTGCATCCGGGTCCGTACGCCGGCCAGATCCATGAGGTGACGCAGACGCCGGTGCAGGGTGCGTGGTGACAGACCGAGTTGCGTCGCGGCCGTCAGGTCCGTCACGCCGGCCAGGAGCAGCCCGATGATCCTGCGGTCGAGTTCGCTGGGGCCCTGCGGACCGACCTCGACGCCGGCCTCGGACGCGTCCCCCGTGTCCGACAGCCCGAGCGGGTGGGCAGTACGCCACACCGTCTCGAACAACGCGTCCAGCGCGTCCAGCAGACCACTGCGGTGCAGCAGCACCGCGCCGGGCTCACCCGCCGGTGTGACCGCGAGGGGGACGAGGCCGAGGTCGGCGTCGGCGAGCACGAGCTTCATCGGCAGGTGGTCGGCGACACGCAGTCGCACCCCGTTGCGCAGGGACTCGACCGCGTCGTGGACGATGCCCGGCTCCGCCAGCGCGGCGCGGTCCAGAACCGCCCGGAAGAGCACTCCGCGGTCGAGGGCCAAGGGCTCGGCCGTGTTCTCGTCGGGAGGCAGGGCGACGAACGGCGCGGTGATGAAGGAACGGACCTCCGTACGGGCCGCGTGCTGCACCTGAAGGAAGCGGTGACGGATGGCATCCACGCCCGTGACGACCTCGATCAGATCGTCGATGCTGCTCCCGGTCATCGCCGCCCGGTGCTCCTCGGCGAAGGTCGCCAGCGCGTGCTCCGCCATGCGCAGCCCGTCCCGGCGCCGGCTGATGAGGGAGCCGAGCGCCATGGCGGGTGGGGCGGCGGTGAACAGTTCGTCCGCCGACCTGATCACCAGTCCCCATCCGACCAGGCGGGACAAGGCCTTGTCGACGTCGGCCCGGGATACGGCCAGCAGATCCGACAGCAGCGTCGCGGTGGAACCGGGCCGTCCGAGCAGTGCCCGGTAGACACACTCGTCATCGGGTTCCAGACCCAGAACATCCAGCATCGGCAACCGACTCCGTTCCCCTTGCGGCAGCGGAGAGAGTATGCGCCATGGCGGCAGACCCTGAATAGTCCCTGGTGGGAGCGGGTGTGACGGGGAGGGCCCCGGGGAGTCGCCTCCCCGGGGCCCGACAGTGCGGTTCATCGAAGGCCGTACGCCCGGATGATCTCGTTCTTGACGCTGAAGCCCTTGTCCGTCGCGGCGCTCGCGCGTACCGAGACGTAGCCACCGGGCTTCCTGGCCGTCTTGAACGAACCCGTCCAGTAGCCCTCGGTGCCCTTGGCCAGGGTCACCTTCTGCCAGGTGGAGCCGTCGTCGTAAGAGACGTCCAGCGTCACCTTGTTGACGGTGCCCGGCACGGCGCCGAGGTCCATGGACACCGGCTTGAGCGCGATCCGCTGGGTGGCGTCGGCCTTGACGTCCCCGTGCAGGTCGGTCTCCAGTCTGTAGTCCAGGTTCAGCACCGAGAACCGCTCGAAGTAGTCCGACTCGACGGTGTCGGACATGAAGGTCCACTCCGTGTGGGTGCGCGTCGAGAGCCGGAAGACGTCACCGGGCCGCTCCACGTCGAGGACGGTGCGGTAGGGCAGGTTGCCGGCCGGTACCTCCACCCACTGCATGTCACCGCTGACCGGGTTGTCGTGGATCAGGGTGTCGCCCTGGTAGACCTTCAGGTGGGACGGCGTCTCACCCCAGGGCAGGAAGCCCCCCAGCCGCATGTTGTCGCTCGCGGAGGCCCATGCCTGTACGTTCCAGGTCATGTAGTTCTGCCAGCGGGAGTTGTACACACCGAAGGACTCGCCCTGGCCGGGCCGGGTCGCCGGAGCGAACCAGTCCAGCTGGGTGGTGCTGCCCTTGGCGTACGTGTTGTCGCCCGACACCATCACCCACGGCAGGTTGCCGTCGACGCCCTGCGCGTGGAACTCCCTCCAGACCTGGCCCGGGGTCACCCATTCGGTTCGGGTGCCCGGGTGCCACTCGGCCTCGGGGAAGTTGAACGACGGGCTGAGGGTGAAATCGGACCGGTAGCCTTCCGCCGCCTTGCCGGTCGTGGCCGAGTAGTAGCGGGCGTCGATCCTGGCGAGGTCACGCTTTGTCGGCTTGTAGACCAGGGATCGGTCCGGCACCTGGCCCGGGTACTCCCGGGTCAGGTCGTAGACGAAGGGCGTGTGCTCGGTCTGCTTCACGGTCAGCTTCAGTACCCCGGTCCTGGCCATCGAGACGAGGGACTTGCCCGCGTCGCGGTGCACGGTGGCGACCGGGATGGTCGACTCGCCGACGTACTCCATCAGGGCGCCGACACCGTCATTGACCACGATCAGCGCCTTCGCACCGGCTGCGACCGCGGCCTCGGTGCGCTCCGCCGGCGAGACCTCGTCGCTGCGCGTGATGACGACGACCTTGCCCTTGGCCTTGATCGTCTCGTATCCGGCCGCCGCACCGTTGCCCGCGTAGACGGCGTCCATCTTGTCCGTGGCGGTGTCCAGGGCGCTGCCCGCCTGTACCAGTGTCTCGAAGCGGAGCCGACCGCCCGACGTACTCAGGCTGAGCGCAGGCTCGCCCTTGCGCCAGCGGGTGGTCAGGACGAACTCGCCCTGTGCCATCGGTTTCGTCGGCGCGACGTAGACGTCGTCGTACGTCGGCGGCAGCACGTACGCGCTGCGGTAGTCCATGTACGGGTCGAGGCCCTTGTAGTGGACGTTGAAGTCGACCTTGCGCTGCCGGTTTTCGGTGCGCTGCGGCGCCTCGGTCTGCAGCAGGCGTGCCTTGCTCGCGTCCAGCACCACGTCCGCGGAGCCGTCCTTGAGCACGGTCTCCGGGGCGACCAGCACGGCCAGACCCGAGCGGTCCGCCTTCTCGCCGGCCACGTCGAGGTACCCCGCGACGGTGTACAGACCGGGTGCCATGCGCATGGTGGTCTGGCCGTCGACGTAGACCGACCACGGCCAGAAGTCGCCTGCGAGGTTGACTGTGACCTGACCGGCGGCGGGCTTGCCGTCCCGGCCGACCAGCTTGATGTTCAGGTCGTAGCGCTCCTCCTCCTCGATCAGCGCGAGGGATGTGCGGGTCATGGGCCGGCCGGTGGCCGCGTCGGTGGTTATCACGTAACCGACGTGCCGGCCTGCCGAGGCGGACTGCGGGTCACCGGTCACCGGGACGGTGGCGGTGCCGCCCGCCGGGACGCTCACCGTGGTGGCTCCGAGCGTGAACGGGCCGCCGTCACCGGTCAGGGTCAGGTTCAGCTTGACCTCGGCGGATCCGGTGTTGGTGAGGACCATGTCCTTCTCGACCGCGCCGTCGCTCGGCTCGTGCGGCCACGTGTAGTTGCCGAAGAAGAGCGATCCGGTGCTGCGGACCTTGCTGTTCACGGCGGCGGCCACGTCGAGACGGCCGGTTCCGACCTCGTAAGGCGAGTACCCGCCGTCCAGGCCCTTCGCGGTGCTCATCAGGTGTTCCTTGAGCTGCGCGCCGGTCCAGTCCGGGTGCTGCTGGGCGAGGATCGCCGCCGCGCCTGCCACGTGCGGGGTGGCCATCGAGGTACCGCTGATGGTGCGGTAGAGGCCCTCGCCCCCGTCGGTCATCTCCTGCGAGCGAGCCGCGGTGATGTCCACGCCGGGCGCCGCGATGTCCGGCTTCATGCTGCCGGAGTAGGCCAGCGGGCCGGTGCTGGAGAACGGTGCGAGCTGGTCCTGCTTGTCCGTGGCGGCCACGGTCAGCGCCGAGGCGGCCGCGCCGGGGGCCGAGATGCTCTCCGGACCCGAGTTGCCGGCGGCGATGACGAACAGGGTGCCGTACTGCTCGGACAGTGCGTCCACCGTCTGCGACATCGGGTCGCTGCCGTCCGTCGGGTAGGAGTCGCCGAGGCTCATGTTGACGACGTCCGCACCGGTCTCGGCGGCCCACTGCATGCCTGCCATGACCCAGGAGTCCAGGCCGGAGCCCTCCGCGCCGCCGAGCACCTTGCCGACGAACAGGTCGGCGCCGGGGGCGACGCCCTTGTTGTCGCCGCCGGAGGCGGCGCCCGAACCGACGATCGTGCCGGCTACATGCGTGCCGTGACCGTTGACGTCGGTGACGGCCTCACCCGGTACGAAGCTGGCCGTGCCATCGATCAGACCCGCGAAGTCGGGGTGGTTGACGTCGATGCCGGTGTCGAGCACCGCGACCTTGACGCCCTTGCCGGTGTATCCGGCCTCCCAGGCCTCGGGAGCGCCGATCAGCGGCACGCTCTCCTTGAGTGCGGCCTTCACCCGACCGTCGAGCCACAGCTTTGCCACACCCGCGCCCAGCTTCGCGCTGCCCTGCGGCGCGACGCTGGTCCAGAAGGTGCGGGTCTGCCGCTTCTCGGTGCTGAGCACAGCGCCGTTGATGCCCTTGAGCTTGCGGGTCAGTCTGCTGCCCCGGGGGGCCGTCGGCTCGACGGCGGACCGGGACTTCGGCTGGACGTACGTCGCGATGAGCGGCACCGTGGCCGACTTCGCGTCGTCGTACCCCATCTCGATCAGGTCGGTGACGTTGAACAGCCGCCTGTCCAGCTTGTCCGTGCCCAGGAGCGGCGCGGCCTCGTCAGGGACGACGAACAGGTCGCCCTTGACCTGCTGGATCTTCACGCCGCCGACGGCGCTGTCCGGCCGGTCGACGTCGGCGGTCTGCTTGCCGTCGGCCATGGTGGTGACCGTGACGACGTCGCCGGTGACCAGGGTGACCTTGTGGGTCGCGGAGGGCTTGGCGGGAACGGTGGGTTTGCTCGGAGCGGCTTGTGCGGGTGCGTGCAGAATCGCGAGCCCCGACGCCAGTAGGGGCACCACGGTGGCTGCCGAGATCAGCTGCCAACGCCCGCGCCGGAAGGCGGAAGCCTGAGAGGGGGAGTACATGCCATGGGTCTATCGACCGGTGGACACCGTCGGGAAGACCTCATGGCGGCAAGTCCTCGCCATGGCACATGCTTGCCAGCCGCGAACAGTGCGAATCCTGGCGGAACGGCCCAAAATCCACGGTGGCCCCAGCGGTGACGAGGTGTTCCGTACAGGCACGGTTTGCCGCGCGCGACGAGTCGGCGGCACGGGCCCTCTCGTTCGGCCGAGATGCGCCAAGGGCCGACCGGGGTCAAATTGGAGGTACCCGGCCCACCGGACGGAGACGCCACGGTGGGCCGACCGGACCACAGCTAGGAGCCAGCCATGACGACCCATGCGAGCGCACCCGGTCGGCAGAAGGAAACGCACAGCAGCGGGTGGCTGGTGTTCGCTGGGGTCATCATGACCTTCAGCGGCATCATGACGCTCCTCGGAGGCATTTCCGCCATCGCCAAGGACGACGTGTTCGTGGCCACGCGCAATTACGTCTACGAGCTCAACCTCACCGGCTGGGGCTGGATCCACCTCATCCTCGGCATTCTGATCCTGCTCACGGGTATCGCCCTGTTCACGGGCGCCACATGGGCCAGGATCGTCGGCGTGGGGCTGGCCGGTCTCAGCATGATCGCCAACTTCATGTGGCTTCCCTACACGCCGTGGTGGGCGCTGTTGCTCATCGCGATCGACGCCCTCATCATCTGGGGCCTGTGCGTGGCGCCCGGGCCTCTGAAGGACTGACGGCCGGGAGCGACGCCCGTGTCACACGCAGCAGCGACAGGGGAGCAGCCTCGACTGGTGCTCCTCGTCGGCGTCGCCGGGTCGGGAAAGTCGACCATCGGGCGCCTGCTCGCCGACCGGCTGGGCTGGGTGTACAGGGACGCGGACGAGTTCCACTCCGCGGCCAACCGCGCCAAGATGGCCGCCGGTCACGCTCTCACGGACAAGGACCGGGAACCCTGGCTCGAAGCCATCGGTTCCTGGATGGACCGTGAGACCGTGGCCGGTCGCCGTGCCGTCGTGACCTGCTCCGCGCTCAAGCGGGCGTACAGGGACACCCTTCTGGCGACGCGCCCCGGAGTCCGGCTGGTCTATCTGCACGGAACGCGGGAGCTGATCCGCTCGCGGCTGGCCGCCCGGCACGGTCACTTTTTCCCGACGGACCTGCTGGACACCCAGCTCGCTGACCTGCGGGAGCCGGAGGCCGATGAGCACCCGCTGGTGGTGGAGATCGATCAGCCTCCGGAGGCCGTCGTCACGGCGGTGCTGTCCCTCATGCGCGTGGAAGCCCCTTCCGTACCGATGCCGGCCGGAACCCTCACGGAGAGTGCCGAGTTGAGTGAGGAGTTTTCTGTGCCCCCCAGCCACACCGGCGCGCAGTGGCGGTTGACCCACGGCGAACAGAGCGCCGTGGTGGTGCAGTTGGGGGGCGCCCTGCGCGACTACACGGTGAACGGCCGGCCTGTCCTCGACGGATTCGCGGCCGGTTCCGCCATCACGGGCGGGCGGGGACAGTTGCTCGCGCCGTGGCCTAACCGCGTGGGCGGCGGACGTTACCGGTTCGGCGCATCGGATCTGCAACTCCCGCTCACGGAACCGGAGAAGAACAACGCGATCCACGGCCTGCTCCGCTGGACCCTGTGGAATCTGCTCGCCCACACCGACGACGCCGTGCGAATCGGCACGACGCTCTGCCCCCAGCCCGGCTACCCCTTCCTCCTGGATGTCTGCGTGGAGTACCGGCTGGGGCCCGAAGGGCTGGAGGCCGCCGTCACAGCCACCAACTCGGGTACGGCTCCGGCACCTTACGGAGTGGGTCAGCACCCCTATCTGACCGTCGGCACCGACGTTGTGGACACCGCGCTGCTCACCGTTCCGGCTCGCCGCTTCCTTCGTACCGACGACCAGGGTCTGCCGCTCGACCAGGAGCCCGTGGCCGGCACCCCGTACGACTTCCGCACCGCCCGCCCCATCGGCGATCTGCGTCTGGACACCGCCTTCACCGGACTCGACCGCGCGCCCGACGGCCGGGCCGTCGTACGACTGGCACATCCCTCCGGGCTGCGGGGTGTCGATCTGTGGCTCGGCGAAGGCACCAGGTACGTGCAGGTGTACACGGGCGACACGCTGGCCGAACCGGGACGCCGGCGCCGCGGTGTCGCCGTGGAGGCCATGTCCTGTCCGCCGGACGCCTTCCGCAGCGGCACGGATCTCACCGTCCTGGAAGCGGGTGCCACACACGTGCTCCGCTGGGGCCTCAGCCCATGGGGAGCTCCGTGACCCCGCTCGACGGCGCGGGCGGCCATCTGGCGCTCCGGCACCGGCCCCGCTGCCCTGGAGATCGCCGTCCGGTGGACCGAAGCGGTGGGCCGCTGGTCCGATCGGACGAAATTTTCGGCCGAAAGGCCCACACGTGGTGCGCCGGACACCGTGCCCGCCATGGCCGGTGATTCCTTGACCACCGTGCACCGCCCGGCCGCATCCGGGCGGACCGAGCGCGCAGCGAGGAGGCAGCTCATCATGGATTCCGCCATGTCAGCACCGCAGGGTGTGATCCCGGCAGATCTGCTGAAAGGCCAGAAGGCGCTGGTCACCGGAGCCAACTCGGGCATCGGGAAGGCCACGGCCATCGGCCTGGGACGGGCCGGCGCGGACGTGGTCGTGAACTACGTGGCCGGCCGCGAGGCCGCCGAGGAAGTGGTTCAGGAGATCACCTCGTTCGGGGTGCGCGCGGCGGCCTACGAAGCGGACGTGTCCCAGGAGGACCAGGTCACGGCCATGATGGACCGGATGGTCCAGGAGTTCGGGACCATCGACATCCTGGTCGCCAACGCCGGGCTGCAGCGGGACGCCCGGTTCACCGAGATGACCCTCGCCCAGTGGCAGAAGGTCCTCGACGTCAACCTCACCGGGCAGTTCCTCTGCGCCAGGGAAGCGACCAAGGAGTTCCGGCGCCGCGGAGTCGTCTCCGAGGTGTCGCGCGCGGCCGGGAAGATCATCTGTATGAGTTCGGTCCACCAGCTCATCCCCTGGGCGGGCCACGTCAACTACGCCTCATCCAAGGGTGGTGTGCAGATGATGATGCAGACCCTGGCCCAGGAGCTCGCTCCCGAGAAGATCCGGGTGAACGCGGTCGCCCCGGGGGCGATCAGGACGCCGATCAACCGCGACGCCTGGGAGACGCCCGAGGCACGGGAGGATCTGCTGAAGCTGATTCCGTACCACCGGATCGGCGACCCCGAGGACATCGCGCACGCTGTGGTCGCACTCGCCTCGGACCTCATGGACTACGTGGTGGGGACCACCCTGTACGTGGACGGCGGAATGACCCTCTTCCCTGGTTTCGCGACCGGCGGCTGACCCCTCTCCCCCGACTGTCATGAAGAGCAAAGGCGTGTATGTCCCCCTCGTTCCATCTGCTGGCGGACGCCCCGGCCCAACTCCTGCCGGCCCGGGAACTCATGGCCTTCACGCTGGCATCCCACATCATCCTGGTGCCGCTCGGCGTGGCGTTCCCGTTCATCACCCTGGTCATGCACTACCGCGGCCTGCGTCGCAAGGACGCCGCAGCGCTGCTCCTTGCGCGGCGCTGGTCGGCCGTCATGGCGGTGCAGTTCGCGCTCGGCATCGTCACGGGCACGGTGCTCTCCTTCGAGTTCGGCCTGCTCTGGCCCGGCCTGATGGGCAGATGGGGTGATGTCTTCGGCATCGGCTTCGGTGTCGAGGCGTGGGCGTTCTTCCTCGAAGCAGTGCTCATCGCCATCTATCTGTACGGATGGCGGCGGCTGAAGCCGCGTACGCACTTCCTGCTGGCACTGCCGCTCCCGGCTACCGCGCTGCTCGGGGCCTTCGGCATCCTGGCGGCCAACGCCTGGATGAACACGCCCCAGGGCTTCTCCCTCGATTCCGAGGGCAACCCGGTCGACGTGAACGTGTGGAAGGCGATCTTCACGCCGATGTTCGGGCCGCAGTACTGGCACTTCGTCGTTGCGATGATCATCACCGCGGGCTTCATGGTGGCCGGTGTCTACGCCGTGGGCTGGCTGCGCGGCCGCCGCGACCACTACCACCGGCTGGGTTTCGCCGTCCCGTTCACCATCGCCGCGCTGGCCACTCCGGTGCAGTTCGTCCTGGGCGACTCCATCGCCCGGTCGGTGTTCCACAAGCAGCCGGTGAAGTTCGCCGCGATGGAGATCGTCTGGAAGACGGACACGCGCGTGCCGGAGTACATCTTCGGACGTCTGAACGAGGACGGGACCATCTCGGGCGGCATCAAGATCCCGCTGCTCGACTCCGTCCTTGCCGGATTCCGCCCGGACACCAAGGTGGTGGGACTGACGTCCGTACCGGCGGACCAGCGCCCCACGGCCACTCAGGCGACCATCGCGCACTGGGCCTTCGACATCATGGTCCTGATCGGTTCCGCCCTCGTACTGCTGGCGCTCTGGTACGGACTGATCTGGCTACGGCATCGGCGGCTGCCCGCATCGCCGTGGTTCTACCGCTCCGCCGCCTGTGCGGGTGTCGCCTCCGTCGTGGCCGTCGAGTGCGGCTGGATCGCCACCGAGGTGGGGCGCCAGCCGTGGATCGTCTACCAGAACATGCGGGTGGCCGAGGCGGTGACCTCGACCCGTTCCACGACCCTGTGGATCATGCTCGGGGTGGTGATGGTGGTGTACGTGTTCCTCTTCAGCTCGTTCGTCGTCGTCCTGCTCAAGATGCGCACCCGGTGGCGGCTCGCCGACGAGCAGCGGGCCGCGGACGGTGCGGCCCACGCGCCGGAGGCGGACACCCCCTACGGGCCGCGGGAACCCCTCCCCGCGGGTGACGCCCACGCCGGCGGCGCGGCCTCCCGACCCGAGGACGGCCGGCCATGACCGCGGATCTCATCGCCGTGGCGCTGCTCCTCGCCGTGGCCGCGTATGCCTGCGCGGGCGGCACGGACTACGGGGCCGGCTTCTGGGACCTGACGGCCGGCGGGACGGAACGCGGCCGGCGCCCCCGGTGGCTCATCGACCACGCCATGGCTCCCGTATGGGAGGTCAACAACGTCTGGCTGATCTTCGTTCTCATCATCATGTGGACCGGCTTCCCCACCGCGTTCCAGACCGTGTTCTCCGCGATGTGGCTCCCCCTGGCGCTGGCGGCCATGGGCCTGGTCCTGCGCGGCGCCGGTTTCGCGTTCCGCAAGCCCTCCCGGCGGCTCGTCGACCGACGGCTGTACGGTGCCGTGTTCGCCGTGGCCTCGCTCGTCACGCCGTTCTTCCTGGGTGCCGCCGTCGGCGGAGTGGCTTCGGGACGCGTGTCGCCCGGTACGGACGCCTCGGTGGATGCGTGGTCCAGCCCGACCGCCCTCATGTTCGGACTCGTCGCCGTCGCGACGACCGCGTTCCTCGGCGCGGTGTTCCTCACCGGGGACGCATGCCGGTTCGACGCCCCCGATCTGGTCGGCTACTTCAGGCGCAGGGCGCTGACCAGTCTCGCCGTGGTCTCCGCGCTGGCGCTGACCACCGGGGCCGTCACCCATGAGGACTCCCCCCATGTGTGGCACGGACTCACCCACGGCCTGGGGCTGCTCTTCGTCGTCGTGGCCGGGGTCTCCGCACTGGCGACCGCGCTGCTCCTCGTGCGGACGCCAGGCACATGGGTGCGCGTCACGGCAGTCGGAGTCGTGGCCTGCGCCGTCATCGCCTGGGGCATGGCGCAGCGCCCCTACCTCGTCCCCACCTCGCTGACCGTGGCCGACGCGGCCGGCGCGCCCGCCACGCTGACGTGGCTCGCGGTCGTCACCCTGGTGGCCCTCGTGCTCGTCGTGCCGGCTGTCGTCTTCCTGTACTGGCTGGACACCCACGGTGAGCTGGAAGAGCTCACCGACGCCGAGCTCGTGGGAGGAAGCGGCGCCGACGGTGGCGACGTGTCACGCGGCGGCTGACCGCGCCCGCCCACACCGGAACACCCCCTCGCGCCCCGACTCCGACGAAGGAAGCCGCTGTGACCGACGACGAGATCCTTCTCGGACTCGCCCTGACGGTGGTGCTCGCCACCGGCTCGCAGATCCTGGCGAACAAGCTGCGCGTCCCGGCCCTGATCATCCTGCTGCCGGCGGGATTCGCCGCCGGTGCGGCAACGGACATCATTCACCCGGACAAGCTGCTGGGGCAGAACTTCTCCGCACTGGTGTCGCTGTCCGTGGCGGTGATCCTCTACGACGCCGGTCTGGGGCTCGACCTGCGCAAGCTCGCCCGCCACACCCGCGGGATCGTGGGAAGGCTGCTGCTGTACGGGGTGCTGCTCACGTTCCTGGTCACGGCGTCGGTGGCGCCCGCGCTGTTCGACATGCCCCTGCGCGTGGCCGCGATGCTCGGCATGATCCTGGTCGTGTCGGGGCCCACCGTGGTGGGTCCGCTGCTCGACTTCGTGCGGCCGAGCGACAAGGTGCGGCGCATCCTGATCTGGGAGGGGACTCTGACCGACCCGATCGGCGGCATCCTCGGTGCGCTCACCTTCCACGCCATCGCCACGGCGCACCAGGTCGACATCGGCCGGGGTTACCAGCTGGGGCAGTTCGCCCTCAGCCTGGCCGTCGGCCTGGCCGGCGGCGCGGTGGGTACGGCCCTGCTGTGGTTGACCCTGCGCGTCCTGCGGCTCGGCGAGACCCTCGGCACGCTGGCTCAGCTCGCCACCGTGCTCGCCGTATCGGCGGTCTGTGACGTCGTGCGCGACGACACCGGGCTCATCGCCGCGATTCTCGTGGGTCTGGCCGTCGCCAACATCCGCGGTTTCGACATGCCGGCCCGTCGCCCGTTCTTCGAGACTCTGGTGCAGCTCGTCATCGGACTGCTGTTCATCTCCATCTCCTCCACCGTCACCCCGGCGTCCCTGGTACCCGTCCTCCTTCCCGCCCTGGTCCTGCTGGCGATCCTCGTCCTGGCCATCCGGCCGGCTGTGGCCTTCGCCGCTTCCGTGCGCACGGACCTCTCCCGGGGTGAGCGTGCCTTCGTCGGATGGATGGCCCCGCGCGGGATCGTCGCGGCGGCCACGGCGTCGGCCTTCTCCGCCGGCCTGGTCGACCGGGGTGTGAGCGGGGCCCAGCGCATCCTTCCGGTGACGTTCCTGGTGATCGTGGGAACCGTCCTGCTGTACGCCCTGAGCGCGGCGCCGGTGGCCCGACGGCTGGGGGTCGTCAAGCCGGCCGGCACGCGCGTCCTTCTGGTGGGCGGCGACCCCTGGGTGGTCGACCTGGGAAGTGCGCTGCGGTCCGCCGGCCTCGACGTGCTGATGTGGGCGGGCCGCGAGGAGGAGCGGGCACGGATCGGGGACGCGGGCATCGAGCTGGCCAAGGGCGCTCTGCTGGCCACGGCCATCAACCCCGGCGCACGGCTGGAGGGGGTGACAGCCGTGTTCCTGGCCACCGACGACGACGACTTCAACGCGCTCGCCGCTGTGGTGATGCAGGACAACGTCGAAGGGCCCGTGTACCGGGTCGGGCCACCGCACGGCAGCCACGGAGTGGTCGCTCCCTACACGGGCGGGGACATCCTGTTCGGCCGGTCCCTCGTCCGTCACGTCCTCACCGACCGTTACGAGCAGGGCGCCCGCTACGTGGTGCAGCCCGCCTCCACCCCGCTGCCGCCGGAGCACGACCTCCTCTTCGTGGTGCGGGCCAACCAACGGCTGGACCCGGTCACCGAGAGGCAGCAGATCGTCCCGCAGGAAGGAGACACCGTCGTCCTCCTCGGTTCCGTCCCCTCGCACGCCGGACAGTGAACCCGGCACCCGGGCTCCGGGCGCTAGCCGCCGTGGCCGCGCTCCGCATTGAGCCTCGCGTCCAGGGTGATCGCCGCGTCGATCAGGGCCAGGTGCGTGAACGCCTGCGGGAAGTTACCCAATTGACGTCCCGTCAGGCCGATCTCTTCGGAGTACAGGCCCAGGTGGTTGGCGTAGGTGAGCATCTTCTCCAGCACCAGCCTGGCCTGGTCGGTGCGTCCGGCCCGTGCCAGGGCGTCGACGTACATGAACGTACACAGGGAGAACGTTCCCTCGGAGCCACGCAGGCCGTCGGGTGACGCCTCGGGGTTGTAGCGGTAGACCAGGCTGTCGCTGACCAGCTCACGCTCCATCGCGTCCAGCGTGGACTTCCACATCGGATCGTCCGGCGTGATGAAGCCGACCGTCGGCATACGCAGCAGCGACGAGTCGAGAACGTCGTCGCCGTAATGCTGCACGAAGGCCTGCTTCTTCGGGTCGAATCCCTGGCTGAGCACCTGCTTGAAGATCGCGTCACGCGCGTCCACCCATCGGCCGCGGGCCGCGGGGCGGCCGTCGTCGTAGGCGATCCGAATGGCACGGTCGAAGGCCACCCAGGACATCACGCGGCCGTACGTGAAGTCCTTCCGGCCGCCGCGGGTCTCCCACAGCCCTTCTCCGGGCTGGTCCCAGTGGTCGACCAACCAGTCGAGGAGTGTGTGCAGCGCGGTCCACCCCCTGTTGTCGAGGTGCATGCCGTGCTGGTGCGCGAAGTAGATGCTGTCGAGCGCCTCGCCGTAGATGTCCAGTTGCAGCTGGGCGGCCGCTCCGTTGCCGATGCGGACCGGGGCGGATCCGCGGTAGCCCTCCCAATGGTCCAGCGTCTCCTCGACGAGGTCCGATGAGCCGTCGACGCGATACATGATGTTGAGTGGGCCGGTTCCGTCTCCCTGGCCGGCCTCCTCCTTCACGCGGTCGTGCAGCCAGCTGATGAACGCCGTCGCCTCTTCCTTGAAACCCAGGCCCAGCAGGGCGTACACCGAGAACGACGCGTCACGGATCCAGGTGAACCGGTAGTCCCAGTTGCGCTCTCCGCCCAACTGCTCGGGCAGAGCGGCTGTGGGTGCCGCGATCAGGGCGCCGGTGGGCGCGTAGGTCATGAGCTTCAGCGTCACGGCCGAACGCTCGACGGCTTCCCGCCACCTGCCCGTGTAGGTGGACTGGCCGAGCCACGTGCGCCAGAACTGGACCGTCTCGTCGAAGAGCTGCTCGAACTCCGCGACTCCGACCTCGTGCGGCGGTCCGCCAGGAGACGACTCCATCACCAGTCCCCGCTGCTGACCCGCTCGCAGAGTCAGGGAGAAGCGCAGGTCCTTGTCACCCGAGAGGACGCTCAGCAGCCGCTCGTCCTGCGGCTCACGGACGAGGTGGACGGCGAGATCCATGTCCTGCGAAGTGAACAGGGCCCCGCGCTCGGTGATGTGGAGCTCATGCGGCTGACGGCCGTAGTCGAACCGCGGGGCGATCTCCCCCTCGAACGTCATGCTGCCGCGCACACAGCGCAACATGCGGACCAGGCGGTGCCGGTCCGTCACCGTCTTGCCGGTCACCGGCATGAAGTCGACGACCTCCCCCGCCCCGTCCTCGGTCATGAAGCGCGTCACGAGAACTGCGGTGTCAGGGTGGTAGAGCTGCTTGGAGGTGTACGTTTCCGCGGCCGGCCTGACGGTGAAGTGGCCGCCCTTCTGCCGGTCGAGCAGTGCTCCGAAGATGCTGGGCGAGTCGAAGCGCGGACAGCAGAACCAGTCGATCGTCGCATCGGTGGTCACGAGAGCAGCGGTCTGCAGATCACCGATCAGGCCATGGTTCTCGATCAGGCCGTAATCGTCCATTTCGTGCCCCTTTCGGCCGCGATCGCCAGCCTAAGTCAACGAGGCCACTCCGTCCTGGCGAGAAGTGACGCGCGGTAGCGGCCGGGCACTCCGCACCTGCGCCGCTCCGTGAACGGCCCTACGGTGAGGTGACAGCGGTCCCGTTCAAGGGTCCGCGGTCCCGCGTGCACCTGGTGAGCACCGGACGACTCCTCCGGACAAGGGGGCGTGACGTGGGTGTCCTGCCGTCCTGGGCGACCAGATTCAGGTTGTGGCAATACATCAAGGCAAGCCTGTGGATCGTGCCGATGTTCGGCCTCGTCCTCGGCATCCTTCTCGCCGAGCTGGCCCTGACGGCCGACAGCGCCGACTGGCCGCCGAGCGGCTGGCACTACTCGACCACGACGGCGAGCGACGTGCTCACGGCCATCGTCGGGGCGATGGTGGCGCTGCTCGGCTTCGTCGTCACCATCGGCGTACTCGTCGTGCAGCAGGCAACGGGAACCCTCTCCCCCCGCTATATGCGCCTGTGGTACCGGGACCGGCTGCAGAAGGCGGTGCTCGCGACCTTCACCGGGACGTTCGCGTTCGCGTTCTCCTTGCTCCGCAGCATCGAATCCGGCTCCGTCCCCGACCTGGGTGTCACCCTGGCCGGCGCGGCGGTGGGCATCAGCCTCGTACTGCTGCTGATCTACCTCAACAGGTTCACCCACAGCCTCAGACCGGTGGCCATCGCCGAGTTGGTCGCGCTCATGGGAGAGGACGTCGTCACGGCCGGGGCGGCGGGGATCCGGGACGCGGCCCCACGGGGAGAACAGGACGTGGCGTCCGGCGCACCGGTGATGCGGATCAGCACCCCACGCGGCGGAGCCATCCAGGCGTTCAACGTCGCCGGGCTGGTCGCCGAAGCGGCCCGGCACGACTGCGTCTTCGTCGTGACCCGGCTGATCGGGGACTTCGTCACGCCGGGGACCGTTCTCGTCGAGGTCCACGGGGGCACATCGAGGCCGGACCCTGACCGGGTGACCGGCCTCGTCGCCCTCGGGGCCGAGCGCACCATCGAACAGGACCCCGCCTTCGCCATGAGAGTCCTCGTGGACGTCGCCATCAGGGCGCTCTCCCCCGCCGTGAACGACCCCACGACCGCGGTGCAGGTGATGAACTACATCGAGTCGTTCCTCCACACGATCGGCAGCACGCCCCTCCGCGACCGCTATGAACTCGCCGACGCCGACGGGCACGTCCGGCTCGTACTTCCGGGACGCGACTGGGAGAACCACCTGGAGCTCGCCGTCTGCGAGATCCGCGACTACGGCGCTTCGTCGGTGCAGATCTGCCGAAGGCTGCGTTCCATGCTCGACGGCCTGATCGAGACCCTGCCGCCCCGACGGCACCCGGCGGTGCAGGCCGAGGTGCTCCTCCTGGAGGAATCGATCGAGCGGGAGTTCCCCGACGCGGCCCGCAGGTCCATCGCGCGGAGCGCCGACCGCCAGGGCATCGGCGGGCGTCGCCGTCCGCGGACGTAGCCGAGGACGCCTACGCGTATCCGGCGGCCTGTTGCTGCTCGCGCGGGCCCGGCCGCCTCCGTTTGGGCGCCGCCGGGGCTCGGGCCCTGACACCCCCTGACCACCGACGCCCGCCGCACCCGCTGACGGCCCGCCGACGCCCGGAAGCGTTGTTACCTCGCGGAACGTCGTTCCGTCGTTCCGCCCCTCGTCGCCTTGTCCCCGCCCCCATCGTCGCCCGGAACCGTTGCTCGGTGACCGAGGCACGCACAGGACCCCTCACACCTCTTGCATGTTCTATGCCATACCCCATAAGTTACTGACAGGTAGCCCCTTTGGCGGGCCGAATCGTCCTCGGGAAGGTGCGAGTCAGTTGAGCGCGCGCAGGAGCGACAGTCGTGACCGGATGGTCCTCAGCGCGGCGGCACTGCTGCGTGAGCACGGCGCGGGCGCGACGAGTATCGACCGGGTACTCGCCCACAGCGGAGCCCCTCGCGGATCGGTGTATCACCACTTCCCCGGCGGGCGGGCGCAGCTCATCGACGAGGCGGTGCAACTGGCGGGCAGTTTCATCGCGGGTCTGATCGACGCCGCCATGCAGGCCGACGACCCGGTGGAAGCGATCGACTCGTTCTTCGTCCTGTGGCACGACCGGCTCGTGGAGAGCGACTTCAGGGCCGGCTGCCCGATCGTGGCCGTGGCCGTGGAGACCAACGACGACGCCCCTCAGCTGGCCCGCTCGGCCGCCGCCGTCTTCACCCGCTGGCAGGAGGCCCTCGCGGCCCTGTTCGTACGACACGGCCTGACCGAGGAACGCAGCCGCAGGCTCGGCGCCTTCATCATCGCTGCGGTCGAGGGCGCGGTGATCATGTGCCGGGCGGAGCGGAGCACCGCCCCGATCGAGGCGGCAGCCGCCGAGATCCACGACCTGCTCCTGTACGCGCTGCGCGACCGCCCGGCAGCTCGACCCCCGCTCCGACCGCAACCACAGCCCCGAGCCCGGCCCTAGCCGGCCCGCACCCTCACACGCACCTCACACGCCCCCGCTGTCACTTGCCCAGCTCGAAGGAGTCTCCATGCCCTCGCTCGACCGTCACGACAACGTCTTCGTCCTTGATCTCGGAGACGGAGAGAACCGCTTCCACCCCGTCTGGCTCACCGCGCTCGGTGCCGCCCTCGACGAGGTGGAGAAAGCGGAAGGTCCTCGCGCTCTGGTCACCGCCGCGACAGGCAAGTTCTATTCCAACGGGCTTGATCTGGACTGGCTGTTCGCCAACGCCGACCAGCACCAGGCGTACGTCGTCTCGGTCCACGAGCTGTTCGCACGGATGCTGTCGCTGCCGGTCATCACGGTGGCCGCACTTCAGGGGCACACCTTCGCCGCCGGCGCGATGTTCTCCCTCGCCCACGACTTCCGCGTCATGCGCGCCGACCGCGGCTACTGGTGCCTGCCCGAAGCGGACATCAACATCCCCTTCACCCCTGGCATGGCCGCCCTGATCCAGTCCCGGCTGACGCCGCAGACCGCTCACGAGGCGATGGTCACCGCCCGCCGCTACGGCGGTTCGGATGCGGCGAACGCCGGCATCGTCGACCGGGCGGTCACCGAGGACGCCGTACGCTCCACCGCCATCGAGCTGGCCCAAGCGCAGGTGAACAAGGCGGGCGACACCCTCGGCACCATCAAGTCCCGCATGTACGCCCCGGCCCTGGCAACCCTGCGCGACACCACCAACCCGCTCGGCTGACGACACCTCGACGACCGCACGCTTCCGCGCGCCCAGCACCCCGGGGCACTTTCGCCCGGGGTGCGTTCAACCGCGCCCCGCTGTCCTGCCGCAACCGACTGATCGGGCCTGACGGACGCACCGTCGACCAGCACCACCCAAGGAGAACCAGCGTGACCACCACCGACTTCACCTCCATGACCGGCCTGGAACTGATGCGGTGGGTGCAGACAGAGCGCCCTACTGACATTCCCTCCATCGGCCGCCTGCTCGGTATGCGCTTCGACGAGGTCGAGCACGGCCGCATCGTCATCTCACTCGACACCCGCCCTGACTTCGCCAACCCCTTGGGCACCGTTCACGGCGGTATCGCCGCCACCCTCCTCGACTCGGCGATGGGCTGCGCCGTCCACACCACGCTTCCGGCCGGCTCCGGCTACACCACGCTCGAACTCAAGGTCAACTACATCCGAGCCGCCCGTACCGACGAACAGACACTCACCGCCGAAGGCACGGTCATCCACGTCGGCCGCCGTACCGCGACCGCCGAAGGCAAGGTGCTGGACGACCAGGGCAAGCTCATCGCCCACGCCACCACCACCTGCATGATCCTGTAGGCCGCTCGCAGCTCACCGAACTTCACTCCGAGTCGGGCTCCTGGTAGAACCGGCGCATGGCATACAGGTTCACGGCCCGCGCGGTGGCTGCCGAGACCGATGGTGACGGCGAGCTGCAGGCCGGCGTGGCAGAGGAGGACGAGGGCTTCTTCCTGCTGTTCACGAGCACTGCCGGTGAGCCGTCCGCACAGGAGATCTCGCTCGGATTCGACACGTACTGCGTGATAACTCCGGACCAGAGCACGGCCTACGGCTGTGTCCGCGAGGTGGCTCTGGCCGGCACCCTGCTCACGGTATCGCTGGACCCCGGTTGCCTGGACGACTTGGAGGCCGAGATGTGCGAGGTGCTGGCCAGGGTGCTGACCTCCGGACGCGAGGAAGCCCGGCCTCGGCTGACTGGCTTCCCCATGTGATTCCGCCCTCTCAGGAGGCGGTGTCGATCCGGGGCACATGAGTCAGCATGTCCAGCCTCCGGCAGAAGCAGTCGGGTTCAACCCGCCCAGCCCCGCCCGCTGTCCTGCCGTCCCGCCGTCCCGCCGTGGTGGGGACCAGGAGGCTCCCACCACGGCGATCAGAATGTGATCACCTGTACGCCCAGGGGCTACCCCGCCGTTTCCGGCTTCCAGTCCCGGGCGAGGAGACCGAGCAGTACCTCGTCCAGGAACTCGCCCATCACCCAGGCCGAGGAGCGCAGAACCCCTTCGCGGACGAAGCCGTTGCGCTCTGCGGAGCGCAGCATCGCCGCGTTGTCCGCCAGGGTCTCGATCTGCAGACGCTGCAGGCCGCGTACGACGAAGCCGTAGTGGCACAACACCGCTACCACGTCGGTGCCGTAACCCTTGCCGCGGCAGGACGGAAGCAGCCCCAGCCCGATGTGCGCGGACCGGCTGTGGTTGTCGATCCCCCAAAGCGTCGCGGTGCCGACCAGCGCACCACCGTCCAACTCCACTACGGAGAACGGGACATGCCCGTGCTCCGTGTCATCCACCACGAGCCTCGCATCCTTCGAGCCGGGCGTGATCGGCCGCCACGGCCGGCTCTCGGCCCGGGAGGAGTTGACCACGTCGTCGTAGAGCTCGGTCCGCAGGACCGGGATGTCGTCCTCGTGCCGGGCCCTGAGCCCGACCTTGTTGCCCTTTAGCATCCACGGTTCCTATCCGACCGGGCTCGCGAACGGCAACTCGATATCGCACCGCACGGGCACCTCCAGGTCGGCCGGACATCTCACCTGACTGACCCGACGGATCCGGAATCCCCAAGACCGGGCCCTTCGAGAACTCATCGGCGAGCTGTCCACGTGCAGTCCCAAGTGGGGACGACCGGGTTCGTACCAACAGGTCTGCTGCCCGAGATGGCGGGTGACCTTCACGTGAGCGTGGCCCGCGGTGGGCGCTGAAGCCGAAACCCTCGCCGTCTTCTCACTCGGTCACACCGTCGTCGCCCTCGGCTGCTGAGGGCACGGCCCTGACGGCCGTCGCGAGCGGAGTGTCCCGGGCGGTGGCCTATGTGGTGGTCGGCAGATCGCCGGACCTGCCGCGAAATCCCGTGCGCCGGGTGTCGTGGGGGGGCTGCGTTCTGGGCCCTGGGAGGCGGCTACGGCACGGTCCGCCCCCTCCTCGGGCGGAGGGACGACGCCATCCGACGGTGCGGCTGCACGGCAACCGGCGCGACTGCGCGTCCCGACTCCTGCCGTCCCACAACCACCACGTTGGGTGGTGCCGCCGTCACCGAACGCGCAAGCGGCGGGGCTTCCACACCGCCTCCGGACCGCTTGCGTACGGCCTCCGGCCCAGTCGAAGCCGGCCCTTCCTGCGGGTCGACCGGATACTCGACACCGTGATCGGCGACAACGGCCCCTACGCGTCGGCTCCGTACGTCCCGTACTCCGGAACGCCGGTCGACTCGTAGACGTGCACCGCAATTCCGCTCGGCGTCGTCTCGTTGTGCAACATGCGCAGTCCGACCGGGGTGCCGCCGTCCGGGAACAGGCGTCGTCCGCTGCCCAGGACCACCGGGGCGATCGCGAGCCGCACCTCGTCGATCAGGCCGGCGGCCAGCAGCGACTGGCCGAGCCGAGCGCTGCCGTGGATCTGGAGCTCGCGGCCGGGCTGTCGCTTGAGTTCGGCGACCTGGGCGAAAATGTCGCCGGACAGGATCGTGGTCGGTTCCCACCCAGCCTTGGTGAGGCTCTGGGAGGCGACGTATTTCGGCGAGTCGTTCAGGATGCGGGCGTTCGGGTGATCGGTCATCTCGGGCCAGTCCCGAGCGAAGTTCTCGTACGTACGGCGGCCGAAGAGGAACGCGTCCGCCGTGCCGAGCCAGGTGGTCACCACCTGCTCGAAGGCCTCGTCCAGGTGCGGCACGAACCAGCCGCCCTGCGTGAATCCGTCGCTGGTGTCCTCATCCGGGGATCCGGGCCCCTGGGAGACACCGTCCAGGGACAGGAACTCCTGTAGTACCAAACCTCATCGCACACCAACTCTCTCAGGCGGGGAGACATCCGTCCCCGCCCCTTCAGACTCCGTGACGTGCGGAAATTCATCGGTCAACCTGCGGCGCGCATCCCCGCACGATCATTCTCTCCATGTGCTGGGGCGCAACCTGTGGCCTGTCGACCGCTTCGCTTCTCCCGCCCTCCGACCGACGCCCTGCGCGATCATCGAGCGCGAGCCCTCCTCACACTCGTGAGCAACCGACCGACTACGCCAGCTGAGAAGACAGGCAGAACACCCGTGAGTTCCACGTTGATCCGCTTGATCGAGCCTTCCGACGGCCCCGCGCTCGCCAGCCTGCTTTCCCATGACAAGCAAGCGTATGCGCGCTGGCTGCCCGCGAGGCCCGCCGAGTTCTACACGCCCGACGGGCAGGCCTCCGTCATCGAATCCCTTCTCGCCTCCCACGACAGCGGGGTCGCGTGGCCCGGCGTCGTGGTCTCCGGCGAGACCGTCATCGGGCAGGTCAGCATCAGCTCCATCCTGCGTGGCCCGTTCCAGAAGGGCTTCCTCGGTTACTGGGTCTCTTCTCTTCACCAGGGACTCGGGCACACGAGCCGCGCCGTCGGCCTCGCTCTGCGGATCGCCGAGGACGAGCTGCACCTGCACCGGCTGGAGGCACACACCCAACTGGAGAACCTCGCTTCTCAGGCGATCCTCCGCAAGCACGGATTCAACTCCTGGGGCATCGCCCATGAGCACTTCTACGCCGACGGCGCATGGCGCGACGAAGTGTTCTGGGAAAGGAACCTGTCCGACAGGCCCGCATCCTGAGGTCATCCGGCCAAAGACCCTCACCGCGCTCCGTGGACGCCGGCTTTCGCTGTCCGGGTGGCGCGCCTACCAGGTGCTTCTTCCGGACACGGAGATCCGCGAGCGGGTCTCCGCCATGCACGCGCTGCCGTGGAACGGCTCCCCTCCCGTCCCGGACACGGGACGGCCGTACGTCCGGGCCGTGTCCGGGACGTGTCCGGGACGGCCGGGCGCGTCGGCTGCCGCCGCCGGACGGGTGACGCCCTCACCCGCTTGCCGGTCATCAGGTTGGGACTAATCTCGATATGTAGGACATAAGCGCATCCTCGTTGCCGCGCTTTCCCGGCGAAGGGGCGGCGCCGCGCGAAAGGAGCCTCCCATGACCCGTACATTGCGGGGTGCGATAGCACTGGCAGGAGCAGCGGCCCTCTCGCTGGGCGCGGCAGCGTCCATCGGAGCGGCGGACGCGGGAACGGAACGCGCGGCAGCCCAGGACGTCAAGATCGGCCTCCTGCTGCCGGAGAGCAAGACGACCAGGTACGAGAAGTTCGACCGGCCCTACATCGAGCAGAAGATCAAGGAACTGGCGCCCGACGCCCAGATCGACTACTACAACGCGGCCGAGAGCCCCACCACGCAGCAGCAGCAGGTCAACACCGCCCTCGCCAAGGGGGACAAGGTGCTCATCCTGGATGCCGTGGACGCCAAGTCCATCCAGTCCTCCGTGCAGAAGGCCCGTGACGCGGGTGTCAAGGTCGTGGCCTACGACCGCCTCGCCCAGGGTCCCGTCGACGCGTACGTCTCGTACGACAACCGCAAGGTCGGCGAGTTGCAGGGCAAGGCACTCCTGGCCGCGCTCGGTGACAAGGCCGAAAGCGGCCAGATCGTGATGCACAACGGTTCGCCGACCGACCCGAACGCCGCCGAGTTCAAGGCCGGAGCCCACTCCGTCCTCGACGGCAAGGTGAAGATAGGCAAGGAGTACGACACCCCGAACTGGGACCCGAACAACGCCAACCAGCAGATGTCCGGAGCCATCAGCGCACTCGGCAAGGACAACATCGTCGGTGTCTACTCCGCCAACGACGGACTCGCCGCAGGCATCGCGACCGCCCTCAAGGCCTCTGGCATCAACGTGCCGCTGACCGGCCAGGACGCCCAGCTCGACGCCATCCAGCGGATCCTGCTCGGCACGCAGACCATCACGATCGAGAAGCCGTACAAGCCCGAGGCCGACGTGGCGGCCACGATGGCCGTGAACCTGGCAGAGGGCAAGGAGATCCCCTCCTCCCTGACTCCCACCACCGTCACGAGTGGCAGCGGCGAGAAGGTGCCGGCCACGCTGCTGACCCCGGTCGTCGTCAACAAGGACAACATCAAGGACACCGTCGTCAAGGACGGCCTGTACACGGTCGACGAGATCTGCACGCCCAACTACGCCGATGCCTGCAAGGAGGCCGGACTCCAGTAGTCGCACGAGCGGCTGATGGCGACGGGGGAAAGGCGCGGCCCGAGCGGGCCGGTGGAGGAGGCGGTTCCGTTGCCGGAAGGACCTGTGCTCACACTGCGGGGCATCTCCAAACGGTTCGGTGCGGTCCAGGCGTTGTCGGGTTTCGACCTGGACGTACACGCCGGTGAGGTGGTCGCACTCGTCGGCGACAACGGCGCCGGGAAGTCCACCGCCGTCAAGGCGATCGCCGGGGTGAACCCACCCGACGAGGGCGTCATCGAATGGCAGGGCCACCGCGTCACGATCAACCGGCCCCACGACGCCCAGCACCTCGGCATCGCCACCGTCTACCAGGACCTGGCGCTGTGCGACAACCTCGACGTGGTCGGCAACCTGTTCCTCGGCCGCGAGATCACCCGCTTCGGCGTGCTCGACGAGGTCCGCATGGACAAGCGCTCACGCGAGCTGCTCGACACCCTGTCCATCCGCATACCCAGCGTGCGCATCCCCGTCGCCTCACTCTCCGGTGGCCAGCGCCAGACCGTGGCGATCGCCCGCTCGCTGGTCGGCGCACCGAAGGTCGTCATCCTCGACGAACCCACCGCCGCCCTGGGTGTGGAACAGACCGCCGAAGTCCTCGACCTCGTCGAGCGGCTTCGCGAACGCGGCCTCGGGACGATCCTGATCAGCCACAACATGGTGGATGTGATGGCGGTGGCCGACCGGATCGCCGTCATGCGCCTCGGCCGGAACAACGGCTTCTTCGACAAGCGCTCCACCACGACGGAGGAGATCATCTCCGCGATCACCGGCGCCAGCGACAGCGCCGTGACCCGCCGCCAGGCCCGCAGGCGGGAGGAGGAGCGATGAAGCGTGACAGAGACCCCGGCGATTCCGGTACGCAGCAGCCCGCACGCGACGCGATGCCCGCCGTCGACACCCGGCTGCTCGTCCGCGAGGAGGGCATCAAGGGGTACCTCGGCGAGTTCCGGCGCAAGCTGCGGAGCGGAGAGCTCGGTTCACTTCCCGTCGTCCTGGCCGTGATCATCATCTGGACCGTGTTCGGCAGCCTGAACAGCACGTTCCTCTCGGCTCAGAACCTCTCCGACCTCAGCCAGCAGATCGTCGGCACCGGCATGATCGCCGTCGGTATCGTCTTCGTCCTGCTGCTGGGCGAGATCGACCTGTCCGTCGGCTCGGTCAGCGGCCTGTGCGCCGCCATCTTCGCGGTGCTCAACGTCCAGAACGGCATGAACCAGTGGCTGGCGCTCCTGGTCGCCATCGCAGGCGGAGCCGCCGTCGGACTCATCCAGGGCTTCTTCTTCGCACGGGTCGGCGTGCCCGCCTTCGTGGTCACCCTGGCGGGCAACCTCGCCTGGAACGGGCTGATGCTGCAGGTGCTCGGCGCCAGCGGCACGGTCAACATCCCCAGCGAGAGCATCGTCACCAAGCTCTACTCGACCATCTTCGGCAGCCCCGCGGCCAGTTACGTGACGGCGGCGGTTGGAGTCGGGCTGTTTCTCGCGGCGTCGCTCCTGGACGCCGGACGCCGGAAGGCGGCCGGGGTGCCGTTCAGACCGGTCGCCGAGATCGCGCTGCGTACGGTGTTCCTGGCGGCCATCGCCTTCGCCACCGCGTACATCCTGAACCAGTACCAAGGCCTCCCGCTGGCCCTCCTGCTCTTCCTGATCCTGCTGGTCCTCGTGGACTTCGTCCTGCGCCGCACCACGTACGGCCGGCAGATCTTCGCCGTCGGCGGCAACATCGAGGGTGCGCGCCGTGCCGGTATCAACGTGGCTCTCATCCGGATGTCCGTCTTCTCGATCGCGGGGACCATGGCCGCCGTGGGAGGCATCTTCCTCGCCGGGCAGATCCAGTCCGCGAGCCAGACATCGGGCGGCGGCAACCTGCTGATGAACGTCATCGCCGCGGCCGTCATCGGCGGCACCAGCCTGTTCGGCGGACGCGGATCCGTGTGGTCCGCCCTGCTGGGTGCTCTGGTGATCGGCTCCATCCAGTCGGGCATGAACATCATGGGCCTCAGCAACGCCATCCAGTTCATGATCACGGGTGCGGTCCTGCTGGCCGCCGTCGTCGTCGACTCCCTGTCCCGCCGTAGCCAGCGGGCAGCAGGACGGGCCTGATCCGGCCCGCTGTACCGACCGGCCTCGACGCACCCTCGACTCTCGCAGTCGTGCCTGCGCGGGCCGTCGTGGCGGGCGTCCTCGGGAAGCCCGTCAGCCGCACCTGGCAGAGCAGTCTTCCGGGTACGTCCACAGCGCGCGGCCTCGCCGGAGCATGACCGCCGACCAGGCCGGGAGTTCGGCGGGCACCAGGCTTGCGGAACATGGCGAAGTTCAGTCCATTGACGCGAGATGGTCGGCCTCACCGGCGCGCCACTCGATGAGGAAGACGGTCGCGTCGTCACTGGTGCGCCCGCCCCGTTCCTCTTTCAGCGCGTTCGAGAGTTTCAGAGCCGCTGACCGCATCCCGCCGTTGGTCCGGCCGATGCGGCCGACACAGCGGATGAGTCGCTCCTCGCCGAACAGCTCTCCGTCCGCGTTCCGCTCCTCGATCACGCCGTCGGTGTAGCACAGCACGCGGTCACCGCGTTGGAGTCGGTACTCGCCGACCGTGGGGCGCTCACCGCCGAGTCCGACCGGCAGGGTGGTCGGACTCACCAGGGCACTGACCGTGTCCTGCCTGATCAGCAGCGGAGCGTGATGCCCCGCGTTGACCCACTGGAACAACCCGGTGGTGACGTCCAGCTTCATCATCTGAGCGGTGACGAAGTGATCGGGTCCGAACTGGTCGGAGACGGCCTGGTCCATGTAGGCGTACATGTCCGAGAGATCGACGCCCGCACGCCTGGCGTGCCGGTACGCGCCGATGGTGACAGTCGCCATCGTGGCAGCGTCCAGGCCGTGGCCCATCGCATCGATCACTGCCGCGTGCAGAACGTCGTCGTTGAGCGCGTAGTCGAAGCTGTCGCCTGCGATGTCGTAGGCCGGCTCGACGGCCCCGCTGACCGACACCTGGGGCACGGACATCGTCAGCGGCGGCAGCAGGGACCACTGCATCTCCGCTGCCACGCTCATCGGTTCACGGCGTCGGGCCTGGAAGAACCTGTCGGTGTAGGAGTGCTTGGTGACCAGCATGTCGGCGACCAGTCCGGCGAGTCTGCGCAGCAGTCGCCTGTCGTCGTCGTCGACGGTGTCCAGGGTGAGTGCCATCACTCCTACCTCGTCGCTGCCGTCCAGCAGCGGCAGATACATGCGGACGCCGTCCGGCTCTTCCACCTCGACCGTGGTGGCCGTCAGGAAGGCTCTGCCCGCAGGGGAGTCACTGATCCCTTCGGGGTCACTCACCGACAGCCCGCGACCCGACAACGGCACCAGCATTTCTCGCGCGTAGTCCTGCAGGAGGATCGAGACGCCCCTGCCGCCGATCCGGGCCACCTCCTCCGCGATCAGAGGAGCGATCAGTTGCGGCGGCATCTCGTGCGCCCGGTCCAGCAACACACCCAGCAACCGCTCTCCGAACCCCTCCGACCGGTCCACCGTCTGCTTGTCGGACCGTTGCTCACCTTCCGCCACAGTCGCTCCCTCCTCTGGTCTGACCAGCCGACAGATCGATCGGCCAATGGCGTCCACGGTCTCGGCCGGAGAAGCACTGACGCGATCATCGGCCAAAGGAACCCGGCTCATCGTCCGCAACGGCTGCAGAACCCGACGAATCACGCGTTCGGCGTGCGGCCGTCCGGCCTCGTGTCCCGGAGGAGGGCACCGGCGTCGTCCCGCCGAAGCGGGCCTCCATGGCCCCTACGCAGCCGCCGGCGCCCGGACCACCGGGGCAGACATCTGTTTGGCATGCCGGACGGCCCGGTCAGTCAACTGGCTGGTTGTCTCTCCGTTGCGCACCGATCGCGTCGGGGGCTGTCGTGTCGGCGCGGCCCGGCAGGACGGGAGGCACCTTGGCGGTGCCGGGGTCCGCCACCACCACCACATGGTCCCCGGCGCTCCAGACGCGCCGTTCGTCCTTCGGCGGATTGAGCCGGATCCCCTGGTCCGCGAGCCCGGCGGGGACATCGCAGCGGCGGTAGCCGATCGCGCACTCGCCACGGTCGCGCGCGGCGGCGACGACGGTGGCGAAGGACGCCTCGGCGCCCGGGCGGATGTACGCACTCGCGGGGCGCAGGCACACGGTGGCGCCGTCCGCGGAGAACAACTCGTCGAAGACCGGAACCAGGTGCCGGTTGTGCGCGATCTGCGCCATCAGCAGGCCTGTCAGCTTTCCGCTCACGATGACATCGGAGCCCGTGCCGACCGGCGCCAGCAGCCGGTTGCGGTCATCGGTGAGTTCGGTGACGACGCGCACCTCATGTCCGGTGCGCTCTGCCAGAAGTCGAAGGGACAGCAGGGTGACCAAGGTCCAGTCGTCGGGGCGGTGCGGACCGTCGCCCCGGTCCGGACCGAGCACGACCAGCCCGTCGTACGGGCCGATGTCGAGTCCGAGCAGGGTTTCGGGCCGCGACAGGGCCGCCGACCGGAAGCGCACGTACGGCCCCGTGGGCGTCACGCCTTCCCGCTCCGGCTCTCTCGGCCCCGGTACGGCGCTGTCGGTGACCACGTCGAGGACCGAGCCGGCAACGGCCGTGCGCAGCAACTGGCCGACGACGAGGGGTGCCCGCCGGTTCCAGCCGAGCAGCAGGAGCCGTGCCGGGCCGACCTGCGCCGACGGGGCCGAAACGATCACCGAGCGGTCGACCAGGTGCCGGCAGTCGTCCGTCCGTGTGCTCCCGTCGTCTCGGGCGAGCACGATCAGCCGGCTGCCCGGCAGGACGACTGTGCCGGCCGGCGGGTTCAGCAGCGTACGGCCCTCGGGGGTGAGCAGTCCGACCACGCAGGAGTTCGGGTGGCTCAGCAGGGCCGCCCCGAAGGAGCGGTTCGCGAACGTGTCGGCATCGGCGAGGTGGAACTCGTCGCCGGCGAAGTCGAGGAGGTCGCGAAGGACGTGCGACAGGCCGGACTGGCCGACGCACCGGGCGATCAGCCGGGCCGTGACCGTGTCGGTCTCCAGCACCGTGCCGTGCGGACCGGCGGCCAGCCGCGCCGGAGCGCGGTACCGGTCGTCCCGCACCGCGGCGAGCACCGGCGGCCCGTCCGCCCCCTCACCCAGGACCGCGCGCAGCGCCAGGAGGATGCGCAGCACCTCGGCGTCCGCCGCAGGCTCCGCCGACGGCAGGACCAGCACCGTGCCCGCCGTCCGGGGGCTGACGAGCGCGAGCACGTCCGGGTCGCCGGCGGGACCACTGCGGCAGATGATCCGGGCCCTTGCGGCCGGGGGGACCCGGGCGGCCAGCACCCGTTCCATCTCGGCCTTGTCCTGGTCCGCGAGCAGCACGATGGCGCGCGGCCGGTGCGGGGCCTGGGCGGCGACCAGTTCACTCACCACGGTGGCCACCTGATCCGACCAGCCGAGCACCACGACATGCCCGTGCTCCAGGACCGTCGACCGTCCCCGGCTCAGCTCCGTCATCCGCTCGGCCAGGCCCGTCGTGATGACCCCGACCAGGGTCGACACGCAGAGCAGGGCGACAAGCCCGAGCAGGGCCGAGAGCGCCAGGCGCAGCGGTGTGCCGTCGGCCGCGCCCAGGCGCAGCGTCTCCGCACTGGTCCGCCACGCCGCCGTCAGCCGCCCCGACAGCGACGGAGGCGAGCCGGGATCCGTCCACACGAGCAGCGTGCTCACCGGGAGGACCACGGCCAGGCAGGTGATCACCAGCCAGCCCATGAGGGTGCCGGTGGAGCGGGCCAGCGTACGGTCGAAGCGGTAGCGTGCCCGGTCCCGCAGCGAGACCCGCGGCCGCCCCTTGGCTGTTCCCACTGCCACTCCCCCTCGCCCGCCGCCGGGCACCTCACCAGGGGTACGGCACCCCCGCCGCCCCTGCGAAACAGTGCTGCCCCAGGTGCCGGGACACGCCGGGTTCGCTGGCCGGTTCACCCTTTCGGGAAGGCGGCCCGGGTTGCCCAAGAGGCAGGCGGGCCCGACCGGGCCGCACGCGTGGACCCGTCACCGACGTCGCCGTGCACCGGCTGTGCACCTTCGAGTGAAATCCGGGGGTTCTCCGGGCGAGTACGCCCCGGTGAGCGAGAATTTACGCTCCGCTCGACCGGAACGGACCGCAGCCACCGGGAGAGATCGTCGTGCACATCCTGCTTCTCGCGAGCGCCTTCAACAGCCTCACGCAACGTGTCCGGGCCGAGCTCACGGACCACGGGCACTCCGTGGCCGTGCAGCTCATGCACGAGGAGGGCCACGCCCTGGAGGCCGTGCGCCGGGAGTCCCCGGACCTCGTCGTAGCCCCGTATCTCAAGTCCGCGATTCCGAGGGACGTGTGGTCGGTCCACACCTGCCTCATCGTCCACCCGGGGCCGGTCGGCGACCGGGGGCCCTCCTCCCTCGACTGGGCCGTCCACGGGGAGGCGGACAGCTGGGGCGTCACGGTCCTGCAGGCGAATGCGGAGATGGACGCGGGCGACGTGTGGGCGTCCGTGCCCTGTTCGCTGCCCCCGGTGGGCAAGAGCGACCTGTACCGCAACGAGGTCTCGGACGCCGCCGCGGAGGCGGTGCTCCTGGCGGTCGGGCGCTTCGCCTCCGGGACGTACACCCCGGCGCCGCAGACCTCCGGCACCGGCGAGGGCTGCCACCCCCTGTTCCGCCAGTCGATGCGCCGCATCGACTGGCAGTCGGACTCCACGGCGACGGTGGTCCGCAAACTCAGGGCCGCGGACTCCCAGCCCGGCGTGCTCGACGAGATGCTGGGCGGCGAGTGGTTCCTGCACGGCGGGCATCCCGAGCCCCGGCTGAGCGGTCGTCCGGGCGAACTGGTCGCCACCCGGGACGGCGCGATCTGCCGGGCGACCACCGACGGCGCGGTGTGGATCCCCGAGCTGCGGCCCCGGCGGGAGCCTGGCGGTCCGGCCACCTTCAAGCTCCCAGCCACCTCGGCGCTGGCCGGGAGGCTGTCCGCGGTGCCGGAGCGGCCGGCTCCGCTGCACAGGACCGGACACGAGGACACCTGGTCCGAGATCGGCTACCGGGAGGAGGCCGGGACCGGCTTCCTGTCGTTCTCGTTCCGCGGCGGCGCGATGAGCACCGAACAATGCCAACGCCTGCTGAGCGCCTACCGGTTCGCCTGCTCCCGGCCCACCTCGGTGCTGGTCGTCGGCGGCGGCCGGGACTTCTTCTCCAATGGCATCCACCTCAACGTCATCGAGGCGGCGGCCGATCCCGGCGCCGAGTCCTGGGCCAACATCAACGCCATGGACGACCTGGTGGAAGCGGTGCTGACCACCACGGACCGGCTGGTCGTCTCCGCCCTGGCCGGAAACGCCGCGGCGGGCGGGGTGATGCTGGCCCTCGCCGCCGACGAGGTGTGGTGCAGGGCGGGCGCTGTGCTCAATCCGCATTACCGCCTGATGGGGCTGTACGGGTCGGAGTACTGGACGTACACCCTGCCGCGCCGGGTGGGTGCGGCGACGGCCGACCGGCTGATGCGGGACGCCCTGCCGGTCAGCTCCGCGGCGGCACTGCGGCTCGGGCTGATCGACAGGACGATCGAATGCGCTCCCCGGTCGTTCGACTCCGAGGTCGGCGCCCTGGCGACCCGCCTGGCCGCCCTGCCCGCGACGCGGTCCCGTATCAACACGAAGAAGGCGGAGCGCGACCGCGTCGACCTCACTCCGTACCGCGAGGCCGAACTCGCCCACATGCGGCGGATCTTCGCGGACCCGCATCACCCGTACCACGGGCTGCGACGGGCGTTCGTCCGCAAGGAACGCCCCGCGTCCGCCGCGGTTGCCCAGCACCCCCCACGGTCCCGGGGCTGACCACGGTCCGACGGCGGTGCGGCTACGACTGCTGCGCCAGCCAGTCGTACCAGTGGGCCAGACCCTCGCCGGTGGTCGCGGAAACCGTGAGCACGCGCACGTCAGGATTCACCGAGCGGGCGTGCCGCACGCACTGCTCGACGTCGAAGTCGACGTACGGGAGCAGATCGGCCTTGTTGATCAGGATCAGGTCGGCGGCGGCGAACATGTAGGGATACTTCAGCGGCTTGTCGGTGCCCTCGGTGACCGAGATGATCACGACCTTGGTTCGCTCCCCCAGGTCGAACAGGGCGGGGCACACCAGGTTCCCGACGTTCTCGACCATGAGCAACGAGCCCCCGGCCGGTGACAGCGCCGTCAGCGCGTCCCTCATCATCTCCGCGTCGAGGTGGCATCCCGCTCCGGTGTTCACCTGCACCACGGGGCAGCCCGTGCGGCGGATCCGGTCGGCGTCGATCCTGGTCTCCTGATCGCCCTCGACGACCGCCACCGGCCGGCGGCCGCGGAGATCGGTGATGGTGCGTTCGAGCAGGGTGGTCTTGCCGGCGCCGGGTGAGCTCATCACGTTCACGGCCACGACGCCGCGGTCGTTCATCCACGTCCGGTTGCGGGCCGCGAGAAGGTCGTTCTTGGCGAGCACCTTCTGCTCGATGGTGACGGTCTCGCCGGCGCTGTTCGGCTGAAGACGCCCGTACGGATGAGGATGCGGATGTCCGTGGTCCGGTGCATCATCCTCCCGCAGCATGACGATCCTGGTCCCGCCGGACTCCTCGGAACAGCCGCAGGTTCCGCACATGGTTCAGCCCACTTTCATGGAGACGATCTGCAGTTCCTGTCCCGATGTGATCTCCACATCCGCGCTGCCGCAGGGACACAGCAGAATCAGGTCGGTCAGGGTGAATTCGACGGCACAGGTGCGACAGCGGCCGGCGCCGGGCGGCTGGTCGATCTCCAACAGCGCCCCCTCGGCCGCCGTTCCCTCCGTGACCAGGCCGAAGCAGAACCGCATCGATTCGGGCACCACAGCTGTGAGCACACCCACGCGGACGCGGACCGACCGGACCGGACGCCCCGCGGCGCGTTCGCACACCGACTCGACGACGCTCTGTGTGATGGCCAGCTCGTGCACCGGTGCCTCGTCCTTCCGCGGGTGGCTCCGACCGTAGGGCCATGAAGGGAGGGTGGCACCGTCCGACCGGACCGGTCCCCCGGCCGGATCACCCGGACGGCCCACCGTATGCGGTCATTCGGCCCCCGGGCATGGGGCGGGGACGGAGATTCCCCGTGTTGCCGATGCACTCGAATCGAGGCGTGATGGTAGCAATGTGCGCATACCCATCCAAGGAGCCGATGGCCGGTGGGCCGTCATCCTGAAAGGCGGCACTGCCATGCCGACAGAGGAAGCGGTAAAGGCGGAGGAAACACTGATCCACGTACTGTGGATCAACGCGGGACTGAGCTGTGACGGCGACTCTGTCGCTCTGACCGCCGCCACTCAGCCGAGCATCGAGGAAATCGCACTCGGCGCCCTGCCAGGACTTCCGCAGGTTGCGGTCCACTGGCCGCTCATCGACTTCGAATGCGGGCCCAACGGCGGCGCGGACGATTTCCTCGAATGGTTCTTCAAGGCCGATCGCGGAGAACTGGAACCGTTCGTCCTCGTGGTCGAGGGATCCATCCCGAACGAGAAACTGCACGACGAGGGGTACTGGTGCGGATTCGGCAACGATCCCGCCACCGGCCAGCCGATGACCACCAGCGAATGGCTCGACCGGCTCGCCCCGAAGGCCACCGCGATCGTCGCGGTCGGCACCTGCGCGACGTACGGCGGCATCCACGCCATGGCGGGCAACCCGACCGGCGCGATGGGGGTCCCCGACTACCTGGGCTGGGACTGGAAGTCCAAGGCCGGGATCCCGATCGTGTGCGTCCCCGGCTGCCCGATCCAGCCGGACAACCTGTCGGAGACACTCACCTACCTGCTCTACATGGCCACCGACCAGGCTCCGATGATCCCGCTCGACGAGGCGCTGCGGCCGACGTGGCTGTTCGGAGCCACAGTCCACGAGGGCTGCGACCGGGCCGGGTACTACGAGCAGGCGGACTTCGCGACGGAGTACGGCTCGCCGAAGTGCATCGTCAAGCTCGGCTGCTGGGGCCCCACGGTCAAGTGCAACGTGCCCAAGCGCGGCTGGATGAACGGCATCGGCGGCTGCCCCAACGTCGGTGGGATCTGTATCGGCTGCACCATGCCCGGGTTCCCGGACAAGTTCATGCCGTTCATGGACGAACCCCCCGGCGGAAAGCTCTCGACCAACGCGGTCGGACTGTACGGGTCGACGATGCGGCGCCTGCGCCACATCACCACCCACACCCTGGACCGCGAACCGAAATGGCGTAAGCCTGGCAGGGAACTCAAGACCGGCGCCACACGCACCTGGTAAGTGACCGCGAAATCACCGCAACGGACAGAAAGATGAGGCGGCGCAATGACCGCGACGCAGCACAAGGGTGCCGGAGGAGGCCGGGGGCAGAATGACCTGGTCGAAATGGCGTGGGATCCCATTACCCGGATCGTCGGCAGCCTGGGCATCTACACGAAGATCGACTTCAAGCAGAAGGTGGTCGCTGAGTGCCACAGCACCAGTTCCATCTTCCGCGGCTATTCGGTCTTCATGAAGGGAAAGGATCCGCGGGACGCGCACTTCATCACTAGTCGCATCTGCGGAATCTGCGGTGACAACCACGCCACGTGTTCCTGTTACGCGCAGAACATGGCGTACGGGGTGAAGCCGCCGCACCTCGGCGAATGGATCGTGAATCTCGGCGAGGCCGCGGAGTACATGTTCGACCACAACATCTTCCAGGAGAACCTGGTCGGGGTCGACTACTGCGAGAAGATGGTCGCGGAGACCAACCCCGGGGTGCTGGAGCAGGCCAACCGCACCCCCTCACCGCACGCCGACGCCCACGGGTACAAGACCATCGGCGACATCATGCGGTCGCTGAACCCGTTCACCGGCGAGTTCTACCGCGAGGCCCTCCAGGTCAGCCGTATGACCCGGGAGATGTTCTGTCTGATGGAGGGCCGGCACGTCCATCCCTCCACGCTGTATCCCGGCGGCGTAGGCACCGTGGCGACCATTCAGCTGATGACGGACTACATCACCCGGCTCCAGCGGTACGTCGAGTTCATGAAGAAGGTCGTGCCGATGCACGACGATCTCTTCGACTTCTTCTACGAAGCCCTGCCGGGGTACGAGCAGGTCGGCAACCGGCGCATCCTGCTGGGCTGCTGGGGCTCCTTCCAGGACCCGGAGTACTGCAACTTCGAGTACAAGGACATGACCGACTGGGGACGCAAGATGTATGTCACCCCCGGTGTGGTCGTCGACGGGAAGCTGGTCACCACCGACCTGGTGAAGATCAACCTCGGCATCCGGATCCTGCTCGGTTCGTCGTACTACAACGACTGGGACGAGCAGGAGACGTTCGTCTCCCACGACCCGCTGGGCAATCCGGTCGACCGGCGCCACCCGTGGAACCAGCACACCAACCCGCAACCGCAGAAGCGGGATCTGGACGACAAGTACAGCTGGGTCATGTCACCGCGGTGGTTCGACGGCAAGGACTACCTGGCTCTCGACACGGGTGGCGGGCCGCTCGCGCGGCTGTGGACCACAGCGCTGGCCGGGCTGGTCGACATCGGCTACATCCAGGCCACCGGCCACAGCGTCAAGATCAACCTCCCCAAGACCGCGCTCAAGGGGCCGGTGGAGCTGGAGTGGCACGTCCCGAAGTGGAGCAACACCATCGAGCGCAACCGGGCCCGCAGCTACTTCCAGGCGTACGCGGCCGCCTGCGCGCTCCACTTCGCGGAGAAGGCGCTCGTGGAGATCCGCTCGGGAAACACCAAGACCTGGGAGAAGTTCGAGGTGCCCGAAGAGGGGGTGGGCTGCGGGTTCACCGAGGCGGTACGCGGTGTCCTCTCGCACCACATGGTGATCCGGGACGGAAAGATCGCCAACTACCATCCGTATCCGCCGACTCCCTGGAACGCGAGCCCTCGCGACACGTACGGCACTCCCGGTCCCTACGAGGACGCCGTACAGGGCCAGCCGATCTTCGAGGAGAACGACCGGGAGCACTTCAAGGGCATCGACATCATGCGCACGGTTCGCAGCTTCGACCCCTGTCTCCCCTGCGGCGTGCACATGTATCTCGGCGAGGGCAAGAAGCTGGAACTCCTGCACTCCCCCACCCAGTCCGCGGGCAGCGAGTGATGGCGCAGGAGGAATCCCCGGCCGCGCCCGACTGGCGTGCGACCGGTGAACGCATCGACACGCTGATCGCCGCCAGCGCCTCGGGCGGCGCGGTCGCCCGCGAACGCAGCGAGGAACTGGTCCGGCTCGTCGCCGACTTCTACGGCGCCGGGCTGGAACGGCTGCTCGACCTCGTGCACGAGCAGGGGCGGCTGGACGACGACGTCCTGGCCGCTCTGGCCGGCGACGACCTGGTGGCCAGCGTCCTGCTGGTCCACGGGCTGCACCCGTACGGCGTGGAGACCCGGGTCGAGCAGGCGCTGGAGAGTGTGCGGCCGTATCTGGGGTCGCACGGCGGTGATGTCGAGCTGCTCGCTGTCACCGACGAGGGCACCGTCCGGTTGCGGATGCTGGGCAGTTGCGACGGCTGCCCTTCGTCCACGGTCACGCTCAAGCTGGCCGTGCAGGGGGCGGTGGAGGCCGCGGCTCCGGAGATCACCTCGATCGAGGTCGAGACCGCGGCCGACGAGGAAACCGGGGCGGCGGGGCCGCTGGTGCCGGTGGACTCTCTGTTCGCCCGGCTGCACGCGGACGCTGCCGCCGGCGACGACGGCGCCTTCTGGCAGGTCGTGCCGGAACTGTCGGGGCTGGAGCCCGGCGCCGTGGCCCGGGTGGACGTCGGCAGAATGCCGGTGGTGGTCTGCCGCGTCGGCGCGGACCTCCTCGCCTTCGAGGACCGGTGTGCGCGCTGCGAGCGGCCGTTCGAGGGCGCCACGCTGACGCGGCGGCTGGGCGGCGGGCCCGCAGACGCGATCCTTCGCTGCGCCGGGTGCCGTGCCCACTACGACGTGCGGCGGGCCGGGGTCTGCCTCGACGAGGACGGTGTGCACCTGGCCCCGCTGCCCCTGCTTTCGGACGGTGCGGCGGTCTCCGTTTCGGTGCCCGCGGCGGTGGCGCCGTGATCGCGGCCGGCCGTTCCGCCTCCCCCGCATCCACCCTGCTGCGCCTCACGCGCAACCGGCCGCAGCCGCCTGCCGGTGAGCGCTGCGAGATGTGTGCGGCGCCGATCGGCGAGGACCACCCCCACGTGGTGAACCTCGACAGCCGCGCCCTGATGTGCGGCTGCCGGGCCTGCTATCTGCTGTTCACCGACGAGGGGGCACAGCTGCGCTACCGGGCGGTCCCCGATCGCTATCTGCACTTCGACGGGCTGACCGTGGACGGGCGCGCCTGGGACGAACTGCAGATCCCCGTAGGGCTCGCCTTCCTGTTCCGCAACTCCGTCATGGACCGCATGGTCGCGTTCTACCCGGGCCCCGCCGGGGCCACCGAGTCGGAGCTGCCGCTGGACGCCTGGGCGGCCGTCGTCGAGTCGAGCCCGGAACTCACCGTGCTGCGTCCCGACGTGGAGGCGCTGCTGATCCGGCGCACGGCAGAGAGCGGCGGATCGTGCCATCTGGTGCCGATCGACGCCTGTTACGAACTGGTGGGTCAACTGCGCACACTGTGGCGCGGGTTCGACGGCGGCTCCGAGGCGCGTGCCGCGACGGACGGCTTCTTCGCTCGGGTGGCGGACCGCAGCCGGCCCGCCGCCGGGATCGGGGCGCGGTGAACGACTTCGTGTTCTCCGTGCTCGACGTGTTCGCCGAGCCGTACGCGGCCGCGCCGCAGCTCACCGCTCGACTGCGGATCGAGGAGCGGACGGGCCGGCGCATCCACGCCATCGCGCTGCACTGCCAGGTCCGCATCGAGCCGCAGCGACGCCACTACGACGATGCCGAACAGAGCGGGCTGGTGGCACTGTTCGGCGGCCGGGAACGCTGGACTGACACCTTGAAGCCGTTCCAGTGGATGAGCTGCGACACCACGGTGCAGGGGTTCAGCGGCGCGACCGAGGTGGACCTCGCCCTGCCCTGCACGTACGACTTCGACGTGATCGGTTCCCGCTATCTGCACGCCCTGGGAGAGGGCTCGGTCCCCCTTGTCCTGATGTTCTCCGGCACGGTCTTCACCCGCGGCAGCAAGGGCTTCGGGGTCGAGCAGGTGCCGTGGGACTGCGAGGCCCGGTACGCGATGCCGGTCGAGGTGTGGCGGCGCATGGTGGCGGCGCACTTCCCGAACACCGGGTGGATCAGGCTGGACCACGAGGTGCTCGCGCGCTTCGCGGACTTCCGGGCCCGGCGCGGGCTGATCAGCTGGGACGAGACGGTCCAGGCACTCCTGGCCGAGCACGACGAGGTGGTCCTGTGAGCCTTGACCAGGTGCGTTCGATCGCCGACGCCGTCCTCTACGAGGGGTACCTCCTCTACCCGTACCGGGCGAGCTCGAACAAGAACCGCTCACGTTGGCAGTTCGGAGTCCTCGGCCCGCCGCACGCCTCGGCGGCGAGTTTCAGCGAGGAGCCGGAGATGGAGATGCAGTGTCTGCTGGCACCGGGCGACGGGCCGGCGGCCGTCACCATGCATCTGCGCTTCCTCCAGCTCCAGGTCCGCGAGGTACGGACCACGGGCGAGGACGGGGTGGACAGACCGGTCGACCACCTCACCGTCGACGGGGTGTCGGTGATGTCCTGGGACGAGGCGGTCGAACAGGAAGTCGTCCTGACGGCCTTGCCGTTGACGCAGGAGGCGGACTCCGTCCACCAGGTCCCGGGCGGTGAGGACATCGAGCCGGTGACCGACGCACAGGGCGTGGAGGTGGGCCGGATCGTACGGCGCCGACTGCCGTTGGCGTTCCGGGTCCGTGCGCGACCCGTCGTCGACGGCGGATACGTACGCCTCTCCGTGGCGGTACGCAACGAGCACCCGGAGCCGGCCGTCACCAAGGACGCGGCGATCCGGTCCTCGCTGATCGGCGCGCACCTCCTGATCCGGGCGCACGACGCGGAGTTCGTCTCACTGCTCGAACCGCCCGCCGGGGCGGCGGCAGCCGCCGGCCGGTGCCGACAGCGCAGGTGCTGGCCCGTGCTGGTCGGGCCGAAGGGGACGACAGACACCCTGCTCGGCGCGCCGATCATCCTCTACGACTACCCGGAGGTCGCCGAGCAGAGCCCCGGCGCGCTGTTCGACTCGACCGAGATCGACGAGATCCTCACCCTCCGGGTCATGACCATGACGGAGGAGGAGAAGGCGGAGGCCCGGGCCACCGATCCCCGCGCCCGGGAGATCATCGACCGGTGCGACGGCATGTCGCCCGCCGACCTCCAACAGCTGCACGGACTGCTGCGCGACCCCCACCCGCCCGAGGCGGCGGCTCTCGTGGGGAAGGCGGCCGACGTCCGGGACGTCGAGCCCGCCACCTTCGACACCGCGGGCGCACCCTGGTGGGATCCGGCGGCCGATGCCTCGGTACGGCCCGGGAGCGACGCGGTGCTGATCGACGGGGTCCGGGTGGCCAAGGGCAGCCTGGTCCGGGTCCATCCGTCCCGGCGGGCCGACGCACAGGACCTGTTCTTCGCCGGCCAGGTGGCACGGGTGACGGCGGTCCTCTCGGACGTGGACGGCGGTACGCACGTCGCCCTGGTCCTCGTCGACGACCCGGCGTCGGACCTGCACGACTGGTACGGCCGCTACTTCTACTTCGCGCCCGATGAGCTGACACCCCTGTCCGTCGAGGAGACGGCGCAGCACCGAGAGGAGAACCAATCGTGAAGAACCTGGGCATCATCACCGTCGGCGTCGCGGCGGCCGTGGCGGTCGTCGCCGTGGGGGTCGGGATCAGGTCGATCCCCGACGTCCGCCGCTACCTGCGAATCCGTTCGATGTGAAACCCCCGATCCGAATGATGTGAGTGAGGAGCACCCCATGGCGGACGCACCGGAGAAGAACAGCGGCGTCGAGGAGGAGCCACAGGAGGAACGGGGCCCGAAGGGGTCCCGCGACACCGGCTCGGACAAACCGGAAGGCGGCCCGGTCGACCGCCCCTCGGGCACCTCGGACGAACGCTCGGACACCTCCGTACAGCCGAAGAAGGCCCAGGACCCGGAATCGCCCGACCTCCAGTCCGGTGGCGGCTGAGCCGAGGATGACGCAAGAACAGGACACGGCCGCCCGGGTGCTGGTGGCGGGCATCGGCAATCTGTTCCTCGGCGACGACGGCTTCGGCCCGGAGGTCGTACGCCGGCTGGCCCGCGCCGAGGGGATGCCCCCGCAGGCCCGGGTGGTGGACTACGGGATCCGCGGAATGCATCTCGCGTACGACCTGCTCGACGGGTACGACGCGCTGGTCCTGGTCGACGCGTACCCCGGGGGCGGCGCCCCCGGGGAGGTGACGGTGCTCCGCATCGGCGCGGAGGACCTCGGTACGGGTGAATTCGACGCCCATGGGATGAATCCGGTCGCTGTACTTGCAAATCTGGATCAATTGGGCGGTACTCTTCCGCTCACCTACCTCGTCGGCTGTCCGCCCGCCGGAGTCGAGGAGGGCATCGGGCTCAGCGAAACAGTCGACAAAGCGGTGCCCGAGGCGATCCAGGCAGTGCACACCCTGGTCCGGCAGCTCGTGCCGGCCGCGTCCCTGAACAGCGCCGAACCCCGGAGACCCTGATCATGTGCCTAGGAATCCCTGGCCGCGTCGTGGAACTCGTGGACGGGTATGCGGGCCAGCTGGCTCTGGTGGACGTGGAGGGCGCCCGACGCCGCGTCAACATCGGCATGCTCGACGAGGCACCCGGTTGCGACGACTGGGTGCTTCTCCACATGGGCTTCGCCGTCGAGCTCATCGACCACGCGAAGGCCCGGGAGGCGCTGTCGGGTCTGGAGATGATGGGCCGCGGCCGGGAGCAGCGGATCCGGCGGAGGTTCGAGGTGCGCGGTGTCGTGCAGGGCGTGGGCTTCCGGCCCTTCGTCTACGTCACCGCCTCGGAGCTGATGCTCACGGGTTCCGTGACCAACACCGGCGACGGAGTGCTCGCCGAGGTCGAGGGACCGGCCGAGGCCGTGGAGGAGTTCGGCCGCCGGCTCCGTACCGACGCCCCGCCGCTCGCGGTCGTCGAGGACGTGCGCACGAGCGACCGGCCGACGCGCGGGGGTACGGGCTTCGCCATCGAGCGCTCCAGCGCGTCCGGCCGGGCCAGAACGCTCGTCTCGCCCGACATCGCCACCTGCCGTGACTGCCTCGACGAGCTCGGCGATCCGTCGAACCGGCGCTACCGCCACCCGTTCATCACGTGCACGCACTGCGGCCCCCGCTTCACGATCGTCACCGGCCTTCCGTACGACCGGGGCGCCACCACGATGGCGGACTTCGAGATGTGCGGGGCCTGCCGGGCGGAGTACGAGGATCCGCGCGACCGGCGCTTCCACGCCCAGCCGATCGCCTGTCACGACTGCGGACCGCGGCTCGAACTCGTCGGCAAGGACGGTGTGTCCCCGTCCCACGACGCGAACGCGCTGCGGACCGCGCGGGAGCTCCTCGCCGGCGGCGGGATCGTCGCGGTCAAGGGCCTCGGGGGCTATCACCTGGTGTGTGACGCCCGCAACGATGACGCCGTGACCGAGCTGCGCCGACGCAAACAGCGCGCCGGCAAGCCCTTCGCGGTCATGGTCCCGGGCCTCGACGTCGCACGGGAGCTGGTGACCCTCACGGAGGACGAGGAAGAGCTCCTGACCTGTGGCCGCCGGCCGATCGTGCTCCTCCCCCGGCACCCCGGCCGGGCCGGGGCGGGGGTGTCCGAAGCCGTGGCACCCGGCAGTCCTCACCTCGGACTACTGCTTCCGTACACCCCGTTGCACGTCCTGCTCTTCGGAATCGGTGACGACCGGCCGGGCCCGGACGCACTGGTGATGACGTCGGCCAATCTGTCGGGCGAGCCGATCGTCACGGATGACGGGGACGCGCTGACCGTCCTCGCCCCGCTGGTCGATGCCTGGCTCCGGCACGACCGGCGGATCCATGTGCCGTGCGACGACTCGGTCAGCCGCTATGCGGCCGGTGCTGAACTGCCGCTCCGCCGCTCGCGCGGATACGCCCCGCTTCCGCTCGCGCTGCCCTTCGACGTTCCCCCGACGCTCGCCGTGGGCGCCGATCTGAAGAACACCTGCGCGGTGGCCGAAGGCCGTTACGCCTGGCTGAGCCAGCACATCGGAGACATGGACGACCTGTCCACGGTCGACGGGCTCACCCGGATCGAGAAGCACCTGGAGGACCTCACCGGGGTGGCGCCCGCCGGGCTGGTGGCCGACCGTCACCCCGGTTACCGCTCAGGCGACTGGGCCCGCGCCCACGCGGCCGGACGGCCGGTCCGCACGGTGCAGCACCACCACGCGCACATCGCGTCCGTGATGGCGGAGCACGGCCTGGGCGCGGACGAGCGCGTGATCGGCGTCGCCTTCGACGGCACCGGCCACGGCGACGACGGGGCGGCCTGGGGCGGCGAGGTCCTGGTGGCCGGCTACGCGTCGTTCCGCAGGGCCGCGCACCTCGGTTACGTACCGCTGGCCGGGGGCGACGCGAGCGTCCTGCGTCCGTACCGGATGGCCCTCGCTCATCTGCACGCGGCAGGCGTCCCCTGGGACGAGGACCTGCCCGCGGCCCAAGCCTGCCCACCCGCTGAACGCGGCGTACTGGCACACCAGTTCGCCACCGGCTTCGGCTGCGTGCCCACGTCGGGAATGGGCCGGCTCTTCGACGCGGTCGCCTCCCTGGCCGGCGTCCGGCACGAGGTGGCCTACGAGGCGGAGGCGGCCATGGAGCTGGAGGCACTGGCCCGCTCCGCGGCGGCCGGCTTCGCGACGCAGGAGGGCGGCTACCGCTTCGGAATCCTGCCCGGTACGGGAGAGGAACCCACCGTCGCGGACCCGGGCCCGGTCGTGCGGGCCGTGGTGTCCGACGTGAGGGCCGGTGTTCCCGCCGGGCTGATCGCCGCACGCTTCCACGCCGCCGTCGCCGCCCTTGTGGTCGGCCTCGCGCACCTGTGCCGCAGGGACACCGGCCTCGATGCCGTGGCCCTGGGCGGCGGCGTCTTCCAGAACGCCGTACTGCTCGAAGCGACGCAACGCGGCCTGAGTGAGCGAGGCTTCACCGTCCTGCGGCCGCGGCTGCTCCCGCCGAACGACGGCGGGATCGCCCTAGGCCAGCTGATGATCGCCGCATCGGGCTGACGCCGCGGCGACCCGTACCCCACGAGGGATCCACAGAGAAGAGGGACCATGTGTCTGGCTGTTCCGGGGCGTGTCCTCAGTACCGCCGAAGTCGACGGCACGGTGATGGCCGAGGTCGACTTCGGCGGGGTGCGCAAGGAGGTGTGCCTCCAGTACGTCCCTGATGTGACCGTCGGTGAGTACGTCGTCGTGCACGTCGGGTTCGCCATCCAGCGACTCGACGAACGGTCGGCACAGGACACCCTCGCCAACTTCGAGCGCCTCGGCATCCTCGCCGAGGAGTTCGGCGACGGCTTCGAACGCGCGGCTCAGCAGAGCGCATCCCCCGAAGGAGCCGGCCGGTGAAGTACCTCGAAGAGTTCAGCGACCCGGATCTCGCGAAGAAGCTGATCGACCAGATCCACGCGGCCACCACCCGGAAGTGGGCGATGATGGAGGTCTGCGGCGGCCAGACCCACTCGATCATCCGACACGGCATCGACCAACTCCTGCCGGACAGCGTGGAGATGATCCACGGCCCCGGATGTCCCGTCTGTGTCACCCCGCTGGAGATGATCGACAGGGCACTGGCGATCGCCGCCCGCCCCGGCGTCATCTTCTGCTCGTTCGGCGACATGCTGCGCGTGCCCGGCAGCAACCAGGACCTGTTCTCCGTCAAGAGCGCCGGCGGCGACGTACGGGTGGTGTACTCACCCCTCGACGCGCTCAGACTGGCCCGTGAGAACCCCGACCGCGAGGTCGTCTTCTTCGGAATCGGCTTCGAGACCACCGCCCCCGCGAACGCCATGACGGTGTACCAGGCCAAGAAGCTGGGGGTGCGCAACTTCTCCCTGCTGGTCTCCCACGTGCTGGTCCCGCCCGCGATCGCCGCGATCATGGAATCCTCGACCTGCCGGGTGCAGGCGTTCCTCGCCGCGGGTCATGTGTGCAGCGTGATGGGAACGGCCGAGTACCCGCCGCTGGCCCAGAAGTACAAGGTGCCGATCGTGGTCACCGGCTTCGAACCCCTGGACATCCTCGAAGGCGTCCGCCGGACCGTCATCCAGCTCGAGGCGGGCCGGTACGAGGTGGAGAACGCCTACCCCCGGGCCGTTCGCGACGAGGGCAACGTACCCGCGATGAAGATGCTCGCCGATGTCTTCGAGGTGACGGACCGGACCTGGAGGGGCATCGGGGCCATTCCCCGTAGCGGCTGGCGGCTCTCCGAGAAGTACCGGGCGTTCGACGCGGAGCAGCGGTTCGACGTGGCGGGCATCCACACCGCCGAGTCGTCGCTCTGCCGGTCGGGCGAGGTGCTCCAGGGTCTCATCAAGCCACATCTGTGCGAGGCGTTCGGCAAGGAGTGCACACCGAGGAACCCGCTCGGCGCAACCATGGTGTCGTCCGAGGGCGCCTGCGCCGCGTACTACACCCACCGCCGGCTCGAACTGGTCGATGCGAAGTGACTGACGCGATGCAAGACGTGACCGAACGGTCCGGAGCGACCGACGTGACGGCGGAAGTGCCCGACCTCGACTTCGAAGGATGGACCTGCCCCGTACCGCTACGGGACACCCCGTCCGTCGTCATGGGCCACGGGGGCGGCGGCGCGATGTCCGCCGAGCTGATCGAGCACCTGTTCCTGCCCGCGTACGGCGCCGCGGCAGCCGCCGACCTCGGTGACTCCGCCGTCCTGCGGGTCGGCTCGGAAACCCGCATCGCCTTCTCCACGGACTCGTTCGTGGTGAAGCCGATGTTCTTCCCCGGCGGGTCGATCGGTGACCTGGCGGTGAACGGTACGGTCAACGACCTGGCCATGTCCGGCGCGACGCCGCTGTTCCTCTCGACCGCCTTCATCCTCGCGGAGGGCACCGAACTGAGCGCCCTCGGCCGGATCGCCCAGGCCGTGGGACGGGCCGCCGAGTCCGCCGGCGTCCGCCTGGTCACCGGGGACACGAAGGTCGTGGAGCGCGCCAGTGGTGACGGCGTCTACATCAACACCTCGGGCATCGGTGTGGTCCCTCCCGGTGTCGACATCCACGCCCGCCGCGCGCGCCCCGGCGACGCCGTGCTCGTCAGCGGTGACATCGGCGTGCACGGGGTGGCCGTGATGAGCTGCCGGGAGGGCCTGGAGTTCGGTACGACGGTCGAGAGCGACACCGCCCCGCTGCACGGGCTGGTCGCCGCGATGCTCGCCACCGGTGCGGACCTCCATACGCTCCGGGATCCCACGCGAGGGGGCGTGTCGGCTTCGCTCAACGAGATCGCCCGCGCCTCGGACGTGGGCATCGAAGTGGTCGAGCGGCTGCTGCCCGTGCCGCCCACGGTGCTGGACGCGTGCAGTCTGCTCGGGCTCGACCCGCTCCAGGTGGCCAATGAGGGCAAGCTGATCGCGATCGTCCCCGCCGAGGACGCGGACCGGGTACTGGCCGCGATGCGGTCCCATCCCCTGGGCAGGTCGGCGTGCAGGATCGGCAGCTGCGTTCCGGACCACGCCGGGATGGTGGTCGCGAAGACCGGGCTGGGCGGGAACCGGGTGATCGGGCTTCCGATCGGCGAACAACTACCGAGGATCTGCTGAGTGAGTGCCGAGGGCGCACTGCTGTTCGCGCGATACGCCTACCCACCCAATGAGCTCGGCTACTGCGGCCCGGCCGACGCGGCGGCTCTCCTCCGCCGTGACGCGACCGCCGACATCGAGCGGCGGGCCAGGCAGTTCGAGGGGGCCTGGTGCTATCTCCAGTTCCTCGCGGAGACTGCCGGGCTCCAGGACCCGCTCGACGTGCGGGTGGTCGAGGCCTACTGGATCGGCGGCGAACTGCTGGACCGAGCCGATCCCGTCGCCCTGCTGGAGCGCATGACCGACCGGTTCCAGGGGCAGCTCGGCGGCACCTGGCGCGAAGCCGGGCGCCGTGCCCTGGCCCATCACAGTTTCCAGGTGTTCGAGGTGTATCCCTGGGCGCCGATGCTGCGGAGAAGCGGCCATCCGACCGCCCTCTCCGTGCTGGACCAGTGCCGCATCCGCACGGGAGTGGTCGTCAGTGCCGACAGCGACGTGGCGACCGTGCGGTCGCGTCCGCTGTGCTGGGACGGCACGGGACTGGTCGTCGGCGCGTGGCGGCAGGAGACCGTGCGCTGCTCCGCCGGCGGGCGGACGCTGATCGACGGGCTCCACCCCGGCGATCGGGTGGCACTGCACTGGGACTGGGTGTGTGATGTGATCACCGACGAACAGGCCCGCCGTATCGAGTCACTTGAGGAGCACCGGCGCACCGCACTGGGTCTGCTCGTCATGTGAACCGGGACGGACCCCCGGTTCCAGCAGGTCCTCCCGTACGCCAGTCGGATCCGGAGGCCCAGGTCGAGACCTGACAGCCGGTCCGCCGGACGGCGGACCGATGGTTCCCGCCGGGCGCCACGGCCGACGGGGTGACAGTCGCGGGGAGGAGAGCGCCGGATGACGTACGACGTGGACAGGCTCGCGGTGGTCTCGCTCAGCGACGCCGAGGCCCGCGAGCGGGACCTGTGCGGTACCAAGGCCGCCAATCTGGCCCACGCGGCGGCCGAGGGCCTGCCGGTACTCCCCGGCTTCGTGATCGTCCCTGCGACCCGGGCCCCACGGGCACCGCGCGGCCCCGAGGCGCTGCGCGCGGCCTGGCGGGAGCTGGGGGGCGAACGACAGCCGCTGGTCGTCCGGTCCTCCTCGGTGATCGAGGACACCGAACAGTCCTCGATGGCCGGCCGCTTCGAGTCCGTGCTCGACGTCCGGGCCTGGAACGCCTTCGGCGAGGCGGTCCGCCGCGTTCTGGACTCCGCGGGCCGGTCGGCCCCGCCCCCGACGCGCGACCGGCCGACTGCCCACCCCGCCGCCCTCGACATGGCGGTGCTGGTCCAGCCGATGCTTGAAGCGCGCGCCGGGGGCGTGATGTTCGGCGCCGACCCCGTCGAGGGCCGTTTCGACCGGATCCTGGTGAGCGCCGTCAGGGGCGGCCCCGACCAGCTGGTCAGCGGCCGGACCGAAGGAGTCCGCTACCAGCTGACCCGCTACGGACACCTGCTGCACACGGAACCCGCCGTCCCGCGTCGCAGTCGGCCACTGGGCCGCCGCGCCCTGGCGCAGCTCGTCCGGCTGGCCGGCCGCACCGAACGGGTTTACGGCAGCCCGCAGGATGTCGAGTTCGCCTTCGACTCCGGGGGCAAACTGTGGCTTTTCCAGTCCCGCCCGATCACCGCGATGGCCGGGCGACCTCCGCGCGGCGCCCGCCTGCTGGGCCCTGGACCGGTCGCCGAAACCCTGCCGCACGTCCTCCAGCCCTTGGAGGAGGATCTGTGGCTGGCACCGATGAACCAGGGCCTGACTCTGGCCCTGGACATCACCGGCGCAGCACCACGCCGCACTCTGCGCCGGCTGCCGGTCGCCACGTCCGTCGACGGCCGGGCCGTCGCCGATCTGCTGCTGATCGGCGCCGCCCCGGCAGCTCACCCGGTGCTGAAGTTCATCAACCCGGCCCCCGGCGCCCGCCGCGCCGCAGCGGCCTGGCGGGTCGGCCGACTGCGCGTCGCCCTCCCGCTGCTCGCCCGTGACCTCATGGCCGACGTCGACCGCCAGCTGCACGACCTCGTCGTCCCCCGGCTGCTGCTGAGCGGCGAACTGCTGGGCGCGATCGCCTGGGGTCGTACCGTACTGGCCTCGCTGCACGCCCAGGAGTCGCTGGCCGGGGCGCTGCTGGACAACGACACCGGGAACACCGCGGCCGGCGAGGCGCTGGCGGTGCTTGCCGAAGGCCGGGCAGGCGGGCTCAGCGAGGAGGAACTGCTCACCCGGCACCCGGTCCTGCTGACGCTGCTGCCGCCCACACTCGGCGAACGCCCCCCGCTGCCCCCGCACGCCGACCGGCACGACGTACCGCGCGGCGTCGCCTCCCTGTCCCTGCGCGAGGGGCTGCGACTGCGCATCCGGTGGGTACAGGAGATGCAGTCCGCGATGGTGGCCGAGATCGGAAACCGGATGGACCAGCACCACCTGGCAGGCGAGCGCCACAAAATCGCGCTGCTGCGCTGGCCCGAACTGCTCGGCCTGGGGGACCACGGCACCCGCCCGGTGGACCTGGCCAACAGGGTTCCACGCCCCGATACCCCGCAGCTGCCCGCCGCCTTCCGGCTCGCCGACGGCCGGCCACAGGCCGTGCCGGCCGGCCGCCGCCACGGTCGCGGAGGCGATGGGCACGAAGGCCAAGCCGCAGGCGGCGGCTACGGCACCGGGACCGTCTGGCACGGTGAGGGTGCGGTTCCGCAGGACGCGGTGCTCGTGGTCGCCACACTCGACCCCGCGCTGGCGCCGCTGCTGCCGGACCTGTCCGGACTCGTGGCCGAGACCGGCAGCGTGCTCTCGCACCTGGCGGTGCTGGCCCGCGAGCACCAGGTCCCCACGGTCGTGGGGGTGGAGCACGCCACCGACCGCTTCCGCCCGGGCACCACCGTGCGGGTGGACGGTGCGACGGGCACTGTCGAAGCGATCCCGGCCGCCGGCCGCGCCGATGACGGCATCGATGGCGGCGAGTCGGGGACCAACGGGCGCGGCCCACGCCGTCCGGGCGGAAGGAACCCGATGTGAAGTACATCGCCTATCTCTTCGGCGGCCTGTGCGCCTCCGCCTCCGGCGCCTACCTGATCCTCTACCTCTACCGCTGGGAATGGCAGCGGGCCATCATCTGCGGCCTCATCCTGGTCACCGTGGAGGGCTTCCTCATCTGCGCGATCCTGCTCGGGCGGATGGGCCGGCTGGAGCGGCGGATCGCCGACGGCGACGCCCGGGTGGAGGAGATCACAAGGCGTCTGGAGCACGCCCGCGACGAGTCGGCCGTCAGCCCTTTCCGCTGGCTGGGCACCGATCCGTACGGCGACGGGCCCGGCGGTACGAACAGGACCTTCGTCTTCGTGCCGATGCTGCTGGTGACCGGCGTCGTGCTCACGGGCGTCGCCTGGCTGATCCGCCGGATTGCCGCGACCACCCGCCCCGGCGCCGAACGCCGGCTCGCCGGCCGCCTGGCACCGCTCGCCGCCCCGCCCGCCGGTATCTATGGCCCGCTGCCACAGCTGGAGGACCGCCCCGCGGTCCCCGAGGGCGATCCCTGGCGCGTCCTGCTCGCCGTAGTCGGCACGGGCGCGCTGGTCACGCTGCTGATCCTCGGTGTGCACGTGCTGGAGGAGGCCACCGAGACGCGCGCCGAGAGGCCGCCGAACGCGGCGGCGACCACCATCGTCTTCAAGGTGGAGGTCCACGGTCCCACCGGCCCTGTGGCCCGTGACCTCGCGGCCCGCGCCCTGTGGGGGGTGTGCAGCCGCTCGACCAGGCAGCTGAGCGCCCATTCTCCGCTCAGCAGGCTCTCCGACGGGGTCTACGCGGGCCTCGTCCGCCCGGCGTTGGGCTCACACGACACGCTCCGTCTGCGCGGCTGCCTGTCGGATGCCGCAGTCAACCGGGCGAGCGCCGTCGTGCTGGGCGACGGGCAGGCCGAGCGTCCTCGTTGACTGGTACCTGATGAGGGTAATGTTACGTTTTGTACAGAAGCGCCAGGTCGAGCGGGTACGATGCAGAGAGCCGGTAGCGCGCGGAGTCTCCCGCCCGGGGTCGGCGCCGACCCGCACGCAGCCTGGCAGTGTCGGCGGTTTTCCCCAGGAGTGGTGGAAGCGCTCGTTTCCCTCCTTCCCCACCTTGGTGGTGTCCCCGTTTTGATTTCTGCGCCCTCCCCGACAACCCTCCCCTCCCCCGCCCCGCCCACGGCCGACGCGCTCCCCCCGGACAAGACCCCTCCCCGATCCCGCCGCCGGTGGGTACGCCGAGTCGTCGCGACCCTGTTGCTCTCCGTCATCGGTTACGCCCTGCTCTGGGGCGGCGTGGCCGGCGGCATCCTGTTGGTGTCCGCGTGGGCCAGGGACGACCACATCTCGTCCGGTCAGCGCACCGCGGCCGGCATCAACCACTTCCTGCGGGTCGACGCCAAGGTGTGGCGCGGCTCGGCGCCCAATTCCGCCGGCTACCGGGAACTCGCCCACCAGGGCATTCGCACGGTCGTCGACCTGCGGGCGGAGAAGATGTCCGCCCACGGCCGCTCGCTGCCCGCACAGGCGGGGCTGACAGCAGTCCGCCTGCCGATCCGCGACGGTCAGACCCCCACCGAGCGGCAGGTGGACACCTTCCTGAAGGCCGTCCGCCAGTCACCCGGGCCGGTCTACGTGCACTGCGGCGCCGGCGTCGGCCGTACCGGCGCGATGAGCGCCGCCTATCTGGTGGGGACCGCACAGGCCACCTCCGAGCAGGCCGCGAAGCGCAACCTGGCGGTGGGACCGCCGTCCGTGGAGCAGATCTACTACGCGCTGAACGTCTCGGCCGACAAGGCCGACAACCAGCCGCCGGACCTGATCAAGGCCCTCAGTCGGGCCCTCGACGCACCGCGGCGGATCTTGTCGTACCTGTGAGCAGGGATTCGACCTTCCGTACTGCACCCGCCAGTTCCCGAATTCCGCGACTGGTCGGGCCGCGGTTGTAGCACCCCCCGATCTCGTCCGTCGGCGGCTTGTGGAGCCCGGGCGGCAAGGTCCCTGAAGACCGCGAGCAGCACCGAGCGAGGGCGGCCGGCCGAGCAAGCCGTGGAACGGGTGCCACACCTCGGGGCTTCGGAAGGCCGGCCTGGTGATGGGCAGCGAAGGATAGGAAGATCGGTGTATGGGCACGGGTCCGGAGCGAAGTGCCGGCGCCGGGAAGGACAGCGCCGTCGGAATGGGCAGCGGCGTCGACGCGGTGCCCCGGACGGCGCTGCGGAGGCCGGCGCTGCCTGCGGAGGTCGTTGACGCACTCTCCAGCACTCCCGACGGCCGGGAAGCCGTCCGGCCGTGCTACTGGCGCCCGCGCCGTGATCTCACCAGCGGCCATACGATCCGGTGTCGCACCCACCCGGTGTGAGTCGACCCTTGTCAACTTTATTGCAACGCGCTATATAGGTGGTGTCGCCACGTGCATCCGTGACGACAGGGAGAGGAGTGAACGATGACGCTCCTTAGGACCGATCCCCTACGTGAACTGGACCGGCTGGCACAGCAGTTCGCCTTCGCGCTTGACCTGCCCGGTGTCCACCGCGAGTCCATCGACCCCGACGTCGAACACATCGTCCTCAGCGTCCGGGCGGACCGGCGGACCACCGCTTCTGGAGACCACCGCGACGTGCTGATCGCGGAGCACCCCTCCGGCAGCTTCAGCCGCCGGCTGTTCCTCGGCGAGACGCTGGACACCGACCGTATCGAGGGCTCCCACGAGGCCGGCGTACTTCGGCCGAGCATTGCGGTCGCCGAGGAGGCAAAGCCTCGGACGGTCGAGATCAGGGCCGTAGACGGCTCACGCAAGGAGATCAACGCGTTGTCCGGCGGTACGCGCGTGGTGAGGCCGATGTCAGCGGAGTCGAGCTCTGCGACCGCTTCGGACTCGGCGTCCTGCCGGAATCCCACCGCCGCCCGGCGAGGTGAACAGTCGAGAGGTTCATGGATCTGAGAGGAGCGGATGATGACACGCGCAGTCGGGATCGACCTGGGCACGACCAACTCCGTCGTCGCGGTCCTGGAGGGCGGCGAGCCCACGGTCATCACCAACACCGAAGGAAACAGGACCACCCCTTCCGTGGTGGCCTTCGGCAAGGGCGGAGAGGTCCTGGTCGGAGAGATCGCCAAGCGGCAGGCGGTCACGAACGTCGACCGCACGGCGCGGTCCGTGAAGCGCCACATCGGTGAGGCGGACTGGCGTTTCCCGGATGCCGGCGACATCGGCGGAAAGCGGTATACGGCGCAGGAGATCTCGGCACGCGTCCTGCAGAAGCTGAAGCGCGATGCCGAGGCGTATCTCGGTGAGGACGTCACGGACGCCGTGATCACCGTTCCGGCGTACTTCAACGACTCCCAGCGCACCGCGACGAAGGAGGCCGGCGAGATCGCGGGGCTGAAGGTGCTGCGGATCATCAACGAGCCGACGTCCGCGGCGCTGGCGTACGGGCTGGACAAGGAGAACGACCAGACGATCCTCGTCTTCGACCTGGGCGGCGGCACGTTCGACGTGTCGCTTCTGGAGATCGGCGAGGGGCTGGTGGAGGTCAAGTCCACCAACGGTGACACCCACCTCGGCGGCGACGACTGGGACCAGAAGATCGTCGACCACCTCGTGAAGCAGTTCCAGAACGGGTACGGCGTCGACCTGTCCAAGGACAAGATGGCGCTCCAGCGTCTGCGCGAGGCCTCGGAGAAGGCGAAGATCGAGCTGTCCGCCGCCACCGGGACCGACATCAACCTGCCGTACATCTCCGCGTCCGCCGAGGGCCCGCTGCACCTGGACGAGAAGCTCACGCGCTCCCAGTTCGAGCAGCTGACCGCCGACCTCCTGGAGCGCTGCAAGGCGCCGTTCCACAACGCCGTCAAGGACGCGAAGATCAAGGTCTCGGACATCGACCACGTCATCTTGGTCGGCGGCTCGACCCGCATGCCCGCCGTGACGGAGCTGGTCAGGGAGCTGACGGGCAAGGATCCGCACAAGGGCGTCAACCCGGACGAGGTCGTCGCCATCGGCGCCACCCTCCAGGCCGGTGTGCTCAAGGGTGAGGTGAAGGACGTCCTGCTCCTCGACGTGACCCCGCTGTCGCTTGGCATCGAGACCAAGGGCGGCATCATGACGAAGCTCATCGAGCGCAACACCACGATCCCGAACAAGCGCTCCGAGATCTTCACGACGGCCGAGGACAACCAGCCGTCCGTGCAGATCCAGGTCTTCCAGGGCGAGCGCGAGATCGCCGCGTACAACAAGAAGCTCGGGGTGTTCGAGCTCACCGGCCTGCCGCCGGCCCCGCGTAGCGTGCCGCAGATCGAGGTCGCGTTCGACATCGACGCCAACGGCATCATGCACGTCACCGCCAAGGACCTCGGCACCGGCAAGGAGCAGAAGATGACCGTCACCGGCGGGTCCTCCCTGCCTCGCCAGGACATCGACCGCATGGTCCGCGAGGCCGAGCAGCACGCCGAGGAGGACCGCCGCCGCAAGGAGGAGGCCGAGACCCGCAACAGCGCCGAACAGCTCGTCTACCAGACCGAGAAGCTGCTGCACGACAACGAGGTCAAGGTCCCGGTCGGCCTCAAGGCGGAAACCGAAACCGCGATCGCCGACCTCAAGGAGAAGCTCAAGGGTCAGGACACGGCGGCCATCCGCACGGCGACGGAGCGCGCCGGCAACGTCGCGCAGAAGATCGGGACCGCCCTCTACGAAGCCCAGGGGGCCGCAGGCGGTGACAGGCCGGCCTCCGATTCCGGGTCGTCCGGCGCGGGTGAGGAAGTCGTCGACGCGGAGATCGTCGACGACGAGAGCCCGAAGGGAGACGCGCGATGAGCCCACCGAAATCATCCGACGGACCGCGAAAGCAGCCGCCCCCCATCGTGATCAGGGACAAACGACCCATCGACCCTGTCACCCTCGAGCTCGGGGCAGGCGACGGCAATCCCGAGCACAGCGGGACCGGGAGCGGCGAGTTCGGGACGTCCGGCGACGCCTCTGCCGCCGGGACCGACGCTGTGCAGAGCCTGCTCGCCGAACGGACCGCCGACCTGCAGCGCCTCAAGGCGGAGTACGACAACTACCGCAAGCGGGTACGGCGTGACCGCCTCGCGATACGGGAAATCGCTGTCGCCAACGTCCTGGGCGGCCTCCTGCCCGTCCTGGACGCCATCGATCAGGCCCGCAAGCACGCCACCCTCGATCCCGGCATGCGAGCGGTCGCCGACGCGCTCGAAACCCAGCTGGCCACGCTCGGCCTGCAGGAAGTCGGGGCCACAGGAGAACCCTTCGACCCCACCCGCCACGAAGCGATCTCCTACCAACGGTCCGACAAGGTCGACCGGCCAACCTGCACCACCGTCCTCCGCGCCGGCTACCGCGTCGGACAACACCTCCTGCGCCCGGCCCAGGTCACGGTGAGCGAACCACCCGACCAGGAGGAGCGCGGATGAGCACGGCAGACCACATGCCGCCCGCCTGCGGAGATGCCCACTCCGGCGGAGGGTGGGGTACCGGTCAGGACAGGTGGAACTGATCGCGATGCGCGGTCAGCCAGGTTCGGAAGTCCTGCAGCCCGGGGTGGAGGGCACGTACGGCGTCGAGGTCGCGGGCGGTGGTGAAGGCGTGCTCGCAGTCGGCGTAGTACTGGAACATGTTGCCGGCCTCGTCGGCGCCGGGAAATCCGAGCGCGCGGAAGGCGTCCGGCGTCAGGGGGCGGTATCGCACCGGCTCGCCCAGCGTGTCGGTCATGGCAGCGGCCATGTCCGCGACGGTGAGATGCTCACCGGCGATGCTGATGGTGGCGGGGATGAAGTCGGTGCCGCCTTTGAAGAGGGCAAGCGCGGTCTCGCCGATGTCGGCGACCGCGATGCCGGAGAGCCTGCTGTCACCCATGGGGTAGGCGAGTTCGAGGGTTCCGTCCTCCCCGCGCTGCGGGACGAACATCGACAGCAGGTTCTCCCAGTAGAAGGTGGTCCGCAGGAACGTGGTGGGTACGCCGGCGTCGGTGAAGAAGTGGTCGGCCTCCGCCTTGGCGTCGAAGTGCGGCACGTTGTAAGTGCCCTGCAAGATGGGCATCCGGCCGTCGTCGAGCGGGATGCACTCGCGCGTGTCCTCCAGCGTGGACCAGATCGCGTGCTGCACCCCCACATGCCCGGCGGCCCGGGCCAGTTTCTGCGCCTGATCCTTCTCGTGGGCCGCGGACATGTCTTCCCAGAAGTTGGTGACCAGGAAGGCGCCATAGGCGCCCTCCAGCGCCGGTCCCAGGCTCGCCTCGTCATCCATGTCGGCCCTGACGACCTCAGCACCGAGACCTTCCAGCTCTCTCGCCCGGTCCGAATCCGGCCTGCGAGTCACAGCCCGCACAACGAAACCGCTGTCCTTGTCCCCCAAAGCCGCCCGCGCCACCGCCCCGCCTTGCTGTCCCGTCGCGCCGAACACGGTGATGATCCGCCTGTTGTCCATCGCCAGCACCTCTCCCTGCCGCAGCCACCTCTAGGAACCTGGTAGCGAAACCTACGGCGGCACAAACCCCCCGACGCCGACGTACACGCCGAGATGCCCCACCGCCACCCACACGAGGGCTCCGCCCGGGCAGACCGGACGCACTGCACTGCTCGGCTTCGTCCGCGTCGCCTGGCCGCCCGATCTCTTACGGAGTCGGACCGTGACGACCGGTACCCCTCTTCGTCGCGTACGTGTGCGCTTGGCAGGCGAGGCGCGGGTGGTCATTGACCGCGTTGCGAATGCAGCTGCTACCCGGCTCAGGAGCGGATCTTGCACCCTGCCTGGCGGCACAGGGCCTTGCGTCCCGCCCCGGGATCACTTCGGAGAGGGACTGATGTCCTTGGGCATTCTCCGTACCCGACTACGCCGCGAGGGCCGTGGCAGACGGCTGATGAGCCCGGCGCTGTTCTGCCCAGATCGTCTTTCCCACACCGGTGTGCCGAATGCCCCACCGCTCACACAGCTGCGCGACCAGGAGCAACCCCCGACCGCCCTCATCCATGGCGTGGGCCCGACGGGCGTGGGGGGAGGTGCTGCTGCCGTCGGAGACTTCGCAGATCAGCATGCCGTCGTGGATGAGCCTCAGCTCGATCGGCTCGGCGGCGTACCGCAGGGCGTTGGTGACCAGCTCGCTCACGATCAGCTCGGTGGTGGGCGCGTCCTCGTCCAAGCCCCAGTCCTTCAGTTGGGCGACGGTACGCCGACGGGCCTCCGGGACCGCGGCGGGGTCAGCGTGGATTTTCCACGAGGCGACATACGTGTCGTCCAGTGGGTGGGTACGGGCGATGAGCAGGGCGACATCGTCGTCCGGAGGACCTTGGAGAAGGGATTCCAAGACCGTGTCGCACACCTCGTCGAGCGAGGAGGCCGGGGTGGTGAGGGCCTGGAGCAAGGCACCCAGGCCGGTATCCAGATCCCTGCCACGGGCGCCGATGAGCCCGTCGGTGAACAGTGCCAGGAGGCTGTCGGCCGGCAGGGCGAAATCGGAGGCCACGAAGGGCACGCCCCCTACGCCCAAAGGCGGCCCAGGATCCAGTTCGAGAAGGCCGACGGTGCCGTCCGGCCTCACCACCGCCGGTGCCGGGTGACCGGCGCTGGCCACGGTGCAGCGGCGGGAGACGGGGTCGAAGACCACGTACAGGCAGGTCGCCCCGAGTTCCCCCTCGGAGCTGGTCCTCTCCCGGGCCTCGTCGATGATCAGCGCGTCGAGGTCAGTCAGCAGCTCTTCGGCAGGCAGGTCGACATCCGCGAGAGTGCGCACCGCCGTACGCAGCCGTCCCATGGCGGCGGACGCCTGGATGCCGTGGCCGACGACATCGCCGACGACGAGGGCGACGCGGGCCCCGGACAGAGGGATGACGTCGAACCAGTCGCCGCCGACGCCCGCGTGTGGATCCGAGGGGAGGTAGCGGGTTGCGGTTTCCACCGCATGCAGGCTCGGCAGGCGCTGCCGAAGGAGACTCTGCTGGAGCGCCAGCGCGGCCAGGTCGCTTTCGTGCGGAACGGCTGCGTGCAAGGACCACGACTGGATGCGGCCGTCGACGCCGAGCAGGGGTGTTGCCCGCAGCTCGGTCTCGATCCGGTCACCGGCTTTGTCCCGCAGGACGACCCGGCCCATCCATGTCCTGCGTTCGAGCAGCTGCCGACGGGCCTGGTCGGGCAGCCGCCCGTCCGCCAGCAGCCCGGAGGCGGTTCGGCCGACAATGTCGCGAGGGCTGTAGCCCAGCAGCGTCTGGGCGCCGGGGCTCCATGCGATGACTCTGCCCCTGGAGTCGACGGCGGCCGCCGGGGACTCTGTCGTCGGCAGAGGGCCGTCACTCTTCGGACGGGAATGTATGCGGTTGCCGCTCATCATCTTCACCCCTGCCTCGCGCGCCTCAAGCAGCGGTCACGACCCTCGCGAGGCATATACAGACGGCAGAGCAAGGTCGCTCACATGCCTCCCACGGTCACATGGACGGGGATCAAGCATCTGACGTCTCGGCGCCGGACCACGGACACCCACGAGGCACGGTGCTCTGGCTCGCCCCGTACCTTTTTGTTCTTGTTAAAGACTATATGATGTGCTATGCGGGATGTGTGGGGTCAATCGGCGAGGTGCCGGGCTGATCCCGGGCACGGTGATGTGGTCCGCCGGTGGCGGTCAGCGCGCACTGTCCGGTCATCTGACTCACGGGGCCAAGCTGCCCACTGCGACGCCGCACTACTGCTCTGCGCCAACCCCTGTACCTGGCACATGCGCGACGGACAGCTGGTCCGGGGACGATTCCGGAAGCCGCCGGACCGATTCGGCTTCTGAGCATGGGACCGCGCCGCCGCGCCCAGGAGCGCACCCGGTCCCGGCCATATAAGCGCGGCTCAGCGCACCCTCCCCCGCGGCTTCAGCGCCACAGGCGGCAGTTCCGGGGCGGCCAGCCGGCCCCCGTCGTAGCCGCGCACCTCCCCGAAGCGTGCACCGGCCGCCCAGTCCGACCGCGCCTGCTCGATCTCCTCGTGCGAACGCCCCACGAAGTTCCACCACATCACGATCTCCTCTTCGAACGGCTCTCCGCCGAGCAGCATGAGCCCCGCGTCGGAGAGGGCCCGCAGAGGAAGTTCGGTGCGGCCGCAGCCCAGATAGAGCATCGAGCCGGGGAGCATGGGGACGCCGTCGACCTCAGCTTCGCCTGACATCGACAGGACCGCGTACTCGAAGTCCGGGTCCAGCGGGACCTGGGCGTCCGCGCCGCTCGTCAGGGCGAGGTCGGCTCCGATGATCGGGGTGTACGTGGTGCCGGGCGAGGTGGCGCCGTCGAGTTCTCCGAGGATCACGGTGGCGATGAGGCCGGGTGCCACGACCGTGGGGAGATCCGTGTGGTGCTGGAAGTGCGGCTCGACGTTCCGATGGACGTCGGGCAGGGCCACCCAGAGCTGGGCGCCGTGAAGGAAACGGGCGTGCGGCTTCGGGCTCTCCTCCGAGTGACTGATCGCCCTGCCCGAGGTCATCAGGCCCAGCTCACGGGGACGGATCGTGCGCAGGCTGCCCACGCTGTCGCGATGAAGCACTTCGCCGTCGTGCAGCCAGCTCACCGTTTGCAGACCCATGTGCGGATGCGGCGGTACCTGCATCCCGGGCTCGTCGGCGATGTCGTCGGGGCCGTAGTGATCCACGAAGGCCCAGGCCCCCACCATCCTTCGGCCCAGATTCGGCAGCAGTCTGCGGACCTCGGTCGATTCGCCCAACTGGACGTGACGCGGGGCGAGTAGTTCGCGCACCGGCTCGGCGACGACGAAGCCCCGTCCTCCGCAGACGGAGGGTGTGGCCTGGCGATCGAGATTGCTCATGGCACTCAACCTATTCCCGTGGAGCCCGGGAACGCGCCCGTCCCCACGCCGAAAATTCTGTGGAATGTTCAACCATCATGCTGTGTTGAAGGCCCTGAACGGATCACCGCGGAAGCCGCGGAGCACATCCGCCGACAGCTTGGCCGAGGAGGACCAGTGGACGAGACCTACTACGAGTTCGGCACGACCGCCGACCGCTGGGACCGGGCGCAGATGTTCTTCGAGGCGAAGGAGTACGTCACCGCCGCCCGCATCCTGGGCGGGCTGGTCGAGGAGGTGCCGGAGCAGGTCGCGCCGCGGCTGCTGCTCGCCCGCGCCTACTACCACTCGGCGCGCCTCGGGAAGGCCGAGGCGGAACTGCGCGCCGTACTGGAGCGCGACCCCGTGGAGGACTACGCGCAGCTGATGCTGGGCCGCACCCTGGAGCGCCAGGGAAGGCACACGGAGGCCCAGCCCCACCTGCGCATGGCGGCGGCGCTGACCGGAGACTTCACTCCGGGTGCGCCGTAGCGGAGGCTGCCCGGAACGTCGGTGCCGGTGCCGGTGCCGGAACCGGCGCCTGGCCCTCGCCGGTCCTGTCAGGAGACCGTGAGCTTCGGTTCCGGTGCACTCCGGGAGCTGCTTGAGCTCCGGTGTGTCGTCAGGCCTGGAGCTTCGGTTCCGGTATGTCGTCAGACCCGGGGCTTCGGTTCCGGTGCGTCCTCACAGCCGGGGCTTCGGTTCCGGTAGTCGTCAGACCCGGGGGCCCAGGGTGGATTCAGCCCCGGGGCCCCGGGTCGCTCTGCGTGTTGGAGACACGGTCCAGCCATTCCGTCATCAGGGCCGCCTCCGCGGTGCTGAGCCCGGCTCCGTGGGACTGCCGCAGCAGGGCGCTCAAGGTGGCTGCGGTACTGGGAACCGCGACTGCCGCGAACGGGGCGGCCGTGTCCGCCACACCGGCGTCGGTCGCATCCGGCGTCAGGACGGCAGCATGCACGGCATCGCGTACCCGTTGCGACGCCGTGGGGTCCGAGAAGGTCGCCGGGCGTGCCACCAGCATGAGTGCGACACCCACGTTGGCCGACATGATCATCTGTGCCGCCAGCTCGGGAGCGACCAGCAGCCTGCCCCGTGCCGCCGCCCGCTCCAGGTCCCGGGTGAGAATCCGGTGCGCTTCCAGAGCCGAGGCCGGCGGGGTGCGCATCGCGGGCGAGTTCATCAGCCGGTACAGATTCGGGTTGCGCAGGGCGAAGTCCACATGACTGTCCCAGCCCTGGCGGAGATCCTGCACCGGGTCCGTGGACTGGTCGCGTTCCCGCTTGGTGGCCAGGTAGGCGTCGAAGCCGTGGTCGACGACCGCCGACAGCAGGCCTTCCTTGTCCCCGAAGTACCGGTACAGAGCAGGAGCTCCGACCTGTGCGGCCTCACACACGGCACGCGTGGAGACATCGCCGTCCGGGGACGCCGCGACCAGCCCGGCCGCCACCTCGAGAATGCGCGCTCGTGTACTCATCGGACGGACGCTATCAAGCACCGCCCTGCGCAGCTCAGACGCGGGCATGTGGGGTCAGGAGGTCTTCGAGTCCTATACACCCGAGGAACTCGGCGCGGACGCGGTCGGCGGCGACACCGACCGCCTCGGAGCCGCCGCCGACCGCCAGTTGATCGGGGGTGAACTTCTCCATGCGGCCTGTGCCCATACGACGGGCGTTCTCGTTGACAACTCCGGGGCCGCTCGCGACTGCTGTCGCCTTCAGGGCTGCTGGGGCGTTCGTGACTGCTTCCGCGTGCGTGACGGTCTCGTTCATGCCCGCACTTCCTGTCCGTGGCGGATTACCGGGTCGATCGCAGGGTCGGTACCAGGCCCTTCGGCTGGTCGGTCGCGTCAGACGATGCCACCGTTGGCGCGCACCACCTGGCCGTTGATCCAGCGGGCCGGGCCTGCGAGGAAGGAGACGACCTCCGCTATGTCCTGCGGGGTACCCAAGCGCTCCAGCGGCGCCTGGGCTGCCATCCGCGCAACGGTTTCCTCATCCTTGCCGTCCAGGAACAGGGCGGTAGCCGTCGGTCCGGGCGCGACCGCGTTGACAGTGATGTCCCGACCACGCAGCTCGCGGGCGAGGATGAGGGTCATGGCCTCGACGGCGCCCTTGGTGGCCGCGTAGGCGCTGTAGCCGGGAAGCGAATGGGACAGTACGGAGCTGGAGAAGTTGATGATCGCTCCGCCTTCTCGCAGGCGACGTGCGGCCTGCTGGTCGACGACGAAGGTGCCACGGATGTTGGTGCGGTGCATCCGGTCCAGGGCGTCCAGGTCCGTATCGACCAGCGGGGCCAGCGTCATCACACCTGCGGCGTGAACGACCACGTCGACACCCCCGAACGATTCCTCTGCGGCGTCGAAGAGGGCGGCGACGGCGATCTCGTCCGCCACATCGGCACGGTGAGCAAAAGCGTCGCTGCCCGCCGCGACGATGCCGGCGACCACGGCCTCGGCCTCGGCCTGGTTGCCCGCGTAGTTGACGACGACGGCGAAGCCGTCCGCCGCGAGCCGTGCGGCACTCTCGCGTCCGATGCCGCGCGAGCCACCGGTGACGACGGCGACCCTGCGGCGTGCGGGGGCGTTCTGCTCGCTCATGACGTTGCTCCCTGATGACGTAAGTGGTGCGGACGGCGCCCTCCCCGGCGAGGAGATATCAACGCTAACACCGATTCGTTACCATCGCTACCCTACTGACATAGCGACGCTACTTATCAGCGCTACCCCTCCCCCGCTGCGCATATTCGGATGCACTCGGCACATGCGCCGTGATACTCCCCTGACATGGATGATCTTGTGACGCCACGCCTCACCCTGCACCTGATGAGCCCGGCCGAAGCGGCGGACATAGTCGCGGGGGAACCGGGTGCCGGCACCCGGTGGGCCCCCGGATATCCGTCCGAGGGCGACAAGGGCGCCGCGAGGCGCTACCTCGATACGTTCGAGACGGCCGGGGATCCCCGGCCGTTCGGCTCGTTCGCCATCAGCCTGCGGGAGGACGGTCAGGTGATCGGCGGCATGGGCTTCCACGGCGTCCCGGACGAAGACGGCCAGGTGACCATCGGCTACGGCCTCGCCCCCGCGGCCCGAGGTAAGGGCTACGCCTCCGAGGCACTTCGCGCCGTACTGGAGTTCGCCCGCTCGCAGGGCGTCGCATCCGTGAAGGGTGACGCGGACCTCGACAACATCGGTTCGCACCGCGTCATGGCGGCGGCCGGTATGCGACTCGTAGGGGTGGACGACCAACTGCACTACTACCGAGCCGACTTGAACAGCGAGGACGCGGGGGACACACCGCGCGCCCAGGAAGCACCCCACACGCACGACACACGGGCTTCCCGGGACGCCAAGCGCGCATAGGAGACCTGGCGGTCGAGGGGGCGCTCCGGCAGGCAGGGGCGCCGCAACTCACAACAGCGCAACCCGCCGGACGGTGCCCGGCGGGTTGCGAAGGGGATCGGCAGATGTCAGTAGGGGCTTGGTGTGACCGATGGGGCCAGTCACCGCCACCCCTCAGGTCAGCGACCCCGCCCGGGACCCGGCGGACCCGGCTCTCGTGTCCGCGCGCGGTCCGTCCGCCCCCGGGTCCAACAGACGCTCGGTCAAGTACCCGAAGACGAGGCCGAAGGCGGCCCACAGCGTCCCCTGGATGGCGAGCGTGGACAGCCGGAACTGCCAGAGGAGCGTGGCCGGGAAGTCCTCGCCCACCTCGTTGAACGAAGGCAGGAAGGCGTACGCGAGGCCGATGAGGAACACGAATCCGGCGAACGCGGCGATGGACGCGTTCCAGTTGCCCAGCCGGGGTGCCAGCCGTTTACCGAGGATGACCGCGGCGAGAGCGAGCAGCACACTCAGCGCCACCATCAGGAAGAACAGGGCGGTGCGCTGTCCGATGGTGCCGGGATCCCCGACGGCCGGCGGGTTGGCCGGGTACTTCAGGAACGGCACGACGTACACCGTCAGCAGCGCGGCGCCGGCGACGAAGGCGGCTGTGGCCCTGGGGCCGAAGTCGCCGATGCGGCCCAGCGCGTAGCAGAAGACGAGTGCGGCGATGCCGCCGACCGCGACGCCGAACACCAGGATGCCGGTGGCGAGTCCGCCGGTGGCCTGCGTCGTACGGCTGACGAGTTCCTCGCCGCCGTGGTCGTGGTGGTGGGCCGCCTCCAGTGCGATGGCGGCATCCACCTGGGACTCGCCGAGGAAGTAGGCGACGACGAGAGCGAGCACGCCCGCGACGAGGCCCGCCAGCATCCCTCGGACGAGCAGAGCTCTGACAGATATGGAGTTCACGAGACTGTCCCCTGCGTATCGGTTACTCAGTGGCAGGGGAAACCGAGCAGGTGCCGGCCGTCGTGAACCCACTCGTGCACGCCCTCACCCGCGATGACCGAGATGGCGCCCTGCTCGGCGCCCACGAAGTAGAGCAGGACGAGCATGAGGATGCCGAAGAAGGCCGCCCACGGGGCAAGGGCCTTCAGCGAGATGGGAGTGATGGCGGGTGCGCCGGTGATGGGGGCAGCGGACTGTGCCATGGCAGAACCTCCTGTGGGAACACGCGTCCCGATCGTGGTGCCTGAGACGACAGTGCCGGGTCTGACTTCCCGCACAGGTACGGGTTCACAGTGGCGCGACCGTGCCGGACTTTCACCGGCTTCCGTCACACCGTCGTCATGGTGGTCGTGACCATACCGTCTGTGGCCGGGCACCGCCATGGTGCAATCGGTTCGGCGGCCGACCCGCATAAGCCCTGCACCATGGGCCACATGGGCAGGTGAGGGTGTGGAGGGAGTGCAGTGACGGTACGGGTGATGTTGATCTCGCCTGCGATGAACGCGGCCTTGCGCGAGGCCCGGTTCGAGGGCGACGCGCCCCTCGACGCGGCCGGAACACGTCGCGCTCGCGCCGCGGCGGGTCAGGTGCCGGGGGCGGATCTATACGTGAGCGGGACCTCCGAGCGCTGCCTGCGGACCGCGGCCGCGCTCGGGCTGCACCCCACGCCCGAACCCTCCCTCGCCGACTGGGACATGGGCCGCTGGCGCGGGAAGCGGCTGTCCGAGGTGAGCGACGGCGAACCCGAGGCGGTGGCGTCCTGGCTGGCCGACCCCTCCGCCGCTCCGCATGGTGGGGAGTCACTGGCTGAGCTGTCCTCACGGGTCGGCAACTGGCTCGGCGACCTGGACGAGAGCAGCGGCCGCGTGCTCGCCGTCGCCGAGCCCGCGGTCGTGCGCGCCGCGATCGTCCACGGACTCGGCCTGCCTTCGGCGACGTTCTGGCGCCTCGACGTGGCCCCCTTGACCATCACCGAACTCAGCGGTCGCCGGGGCCTCTGGAACCTGATGTGCGGCCAGGTTCTGTGAGTGCGTGAGTGAGCGCGCGGGTGAGCGCGCCATGCGCCGGATCAGCCACTGGCGAACCGCTCGCGAGCGCCGTCGTCGCGCCTGTCACGCACACCGCTGCGCCGCTTGAGCCGCCCACGCGACGGATGCCGCGCGCAGCGGTCACGCGCAGCGGTCAGATGAGGATGGCGTAGACGAGGAAGAAGGCCGCCACCACGACCGCGAGGAAGAGGATCGCGATCAGTGGCCCCTTCGCCCATCCCCTGGGCGGCTCGTTCCACGGCCCCGCCTCCGACGTGCTGCTTTCCGCCGGGGGCGTATCACCGGTGGGAACGCCCCCGCCGGGCTCCAGTCCGGGCGTGTTGCGCGGGTCCGGGTCGGGATTCGCAGTGCTCATACCTCTCCGCGTACCCATTCAGCCACAAATGCACCAAATCTCATGAATCTTCCTCCGGAGACTCCACCAAGACCCCCCCCCGGAGACCTCCGGACGCTCCCGAGACCCTTTTTGAACATGGAAATCATTGCCATATAGTGTCGCCATGGCACGCAACGAAGTACGCCCGATCATCAAACTCCGCTCCACCGCCGGCACCGGGTTCACCTACGTCACCCGCAAGAACCGGCGGAACGACCCGGACCGGCTCGTACTGCGCAAGTTCGACCCGCTCGTCCGCCGTCACGTGGACTTCCGCGAAGAGCGTTGATCCCCTGCGACCCGAAGGACATCACCATGCAGCCCGGAATCCATCCCTCGTACGGCCACGTCGTCTTCCGCGACAAGGCCGCCGACTTCGCCTTCCTGACCCGCTCCACCCTCACGAGCGCTCGCACCGTCGAGTGGGAGGACGGCAACACCTACCCCGTCGTGGACGTGGAGATCTCCTCCGCGAGTCACCCCTTCTACACCGGTACGGCCCGAGTCCTGGACACGGCGGGCCGGGTCGAGCGGTTCGAACGCCGCTACGGGAGCCGTGAGGGCCGGTGACCGGGAAGGACCGGAAGCTGCCCGTCGTCATCGTCTGCGGGCTGCACTCCGATGCCCGGCGCGAAGTGGTGGAAGGGCTGCTCAGAAGCGTTCCGCACAGCGTCGCGCTGCACCACGATCTGACGACGGCCTCGAAGGGAACGGTGCGCCGGACTCTCCGTGACGCCTCGGGAGAACAGTCCGGCGGCGAGGCACCCCTCGTCAACGACTGCGCCTGCTGTGCGCTGCGTGAGGACCTCATCCCGGAGCTGGAACGGCTCGCGGACAGCGGACTCACCGCGCTTGCCGTCCTCGAACTCTGGGATTCCGTCGAGCCGAAGGCCATGGCCGAGGTCATCGCCGCTCACGCACAGGAATGGGCCGAGGTGACGAGCGTCATCACCGCGGTCGACCCAGCCCTCGTACAGCCCTACCTCGTCAACGGGGACGACCTCGCGGAAGCCGGGCTCGCCGCGGCGGCAACCGATCAGCGGACCGTCGGAGACACCTGGGCCCGCCAGCTGGAGTACGCCTCCGTCGTCGCTCTGGTGGACAGCGGGGGCGCAGCGGACGGGGAAGGCGGGCAGGGCCGGGAGGCGGCCGACGAGGACCGTGCGCTGATCGGGCAACTCCATCCCACCGCCCGGCAGGCGGCGGCCGGATCGGATGCGCTGACGGCCCTGGCGCTTGCCGGGTTCGACGTGGAGGCAGCAGGTGCGGCCCAGCACCCCGCCTGCGCCCTCCTCCCCCAGGACGCGGACGAGGCAGGGGTGAGCACCCTCGTGTGGCGCAGGCACCGGCCCTTCCACCCCGAGCGCCTGTACGCGGCACTGGAGGATCTGAGCTGTGCGGCCGCACGCAGCCGGGGACGCTTCTGGCTCGCCGACCGGCCCGACACCCTCCTGTCCTGGGACGCCGCGGGCGGCGCACTCTGCGTCGAGAACGCGGGTCCGTGGCTCGCCTCACTGCCGGACGCCGCCTGGGACATGGTGCCGCCCTTCCGGCAGGCTGCCGCCGCGCTCGACTGGCACCCGGTCCACGGCGACTGCTGCCAGCACCTGGTCTTCGTCTCCCCCGGACTCGACCGCGACGGCCTCACCACGTTGCTGGACTCCTGTCTGCTCACCGACGACGAGTACGGACCGGGACGTGAGGCGTGGCGCAGCCTCCGTCCCGCCTTCGACTCACTTCTCGACCCGGTCCACTGACCACCCGGAACCGACCGCACACCTTCCGAGGAGAACTGATGCCACGCCGCCCGGATCCCCACAGGCCCGCCAGGCCCCGGCCCAACCCGCTCGACGCCGCCAGGATCACGTACATCGACTACAAGGACACCGACCTGCTGCGGAAGTTCATCTCCGACCGGGGCAAGATCCGCAGCCGCCGCGTCACGCGGATCAGTGCCCAGCAGCAGCGGCTCATGGCCACCGCGATCAAGAACGCGCGGGAGATGGCGCTGCTGCCTTGAGAGCTGGACACCTCGGGTGTCCCGTCCGCCTCCGGTGACTGGCGCTTCGCTCCGCTTCCCCGGTAAACGGCGGACGTCGAGGCGAGTGCCGGGAACGGTGGAAGCTCGCTCGCCCTGCCGAAAGCCGCGCCGGACGAGGACCTGACCTACAACTTCGCCGAGTACGTCACCACGCGCTGCCGACGGAGTGAGGCGACCTGCTCCGGGGCGTACCCGGAGCAGGTCGGGAGTTCGTCGCCGTGAGGTCAGTTGGGGTTGTTGGCGTGGGTCAGGGTCTCCCACGCCACGAACAGGTTGTTCGACGCGGCCGGCCGCTGCCGCTCGGTGAGGGTCTGGGTGTTGGTCATGGCGTACCCCATGCGGTTGTGCAGGGCGTTGAAGCCCACCTCGGTGACCGGGCCCAAGCTGTCCTTGAGCGTGCCACCGCACAGCGAGGGCGGTACGGCCGCGCCCAGCTGGTAGGTGGCGTGCAGGCCCAGTGCGTGCCGGAGCCGGTCGGCGATCTCCGGGTAGAGGTCCTGGCCCTGGATGCGGCTGGTCTCCGCGATGTGGGAGATCGCGGAGAGCCCGTAGCCCGTGTGGGTCAGGTCGCGGCACGTCTCCTGGGAAAGCCCGTTCATGAAGGTCGACTGCCCCTGCCAGTACCTGACGATCTCGTCCCGGGTGTCGAGACCGCTGCCGGGCGCCGCTTTCGGCAGCGCGCCGTCCGCGGTCACATAGATGTACGCCGGGACACGTCCGCGGAACTTGGTGACGGCCTTGTCATAGGCGCTCCGGTCCTCCAGGAAGACCGCGATGCCGAGAGCCGCCTCGGTCATGGACAGTTCCCAGTTGCCGTTGCTGTGCGAGCCGTTGCTGACCTCGGGCAGATAGACGTCGCGCAGCATCGTGGCGAAGCGGCCGGAGTTCGGCCAGCCGGTGTAGGTGTACTTGATGATCTCGGCCGCCCGCGGCCAGGAGGATCCGGCCCAGCCGGTCTGCAGCGGTGCGTTGCTGTTCGTGTGGTCCTTGATCACTCCGGACCAGGCATCCATGATCTGGATGGCCTTCTGGGCGTACCGGCTGTCCTTGGTGATGAACCAGGCCAGCGAGAGGGTGTACGCGGCTATCGCGTCCTCCCGCTCGTCGGTGCAGCCGTAGTTGGGGTTGGAGTACGAACCGCACTCGACGATCGCACGGGGCTTGGCGGTCCGGGTGAGGGAGGCGTACGCGCCGGCCATCATCTGGTCGTACGCCGACTTCCAGGGCTGGGCGCCGGTCAGGACCTTCTGGCGGACGAAGTCGAGCTGGGGGCGGCTGACCAGGACACCGGGATGGGTGAACGAGGCAGGGGCCGCCGCCTGTCCGGTCGTTGCGGGAGCAGGGGCGGCGGTGGCGGTTCCGGCCGCGGCCGGGGCTGTGATGGCCGTGGTGAGCAGTGCGGCCAGAGCTGCCGCCGTGCCCAGGGCGCGCGCGATGGTGCCGGTTCGCATGGGGGGTGCCTTCCAGTGGGGGAGATTCAAGCCCGCCCGTCCACGATCGTTCATGTATATGAACATCGAGTCGGGTTGTGAACCTGTCAATGAGTCAGGAACCTAGAACCAACCTGAGCGCCCGTCAAGCGTGCGGCCGACCGCCCGGCCCGAGGCCGCAAAGGTTCAACGGCGAGATCGCGCCTGCCCTGAGGCATCTCCATGACGCAGCGACCGTCCGCCTGCTCGACCTGACGTCTCGTCCGCGAGACCTGCTCGGCGACAAGGATCTGCGGACGGCAGCGCCTGGACCCACCCGGCCGCACGGCTTCGCGCACGTAAGCCGCGCGCCGCTCCCCGGATGAGGGAGCGGCGCGCGGCTTACGTGACGCCTGCGGCTCACATGGTGCGGGCGGTCGTCTCCGACGGTGCGTCGTCGGGTGTGTCCGCGCCCAGGAACTCCACCACCGCGAGCGCGAGGAGCAGCACGAGGGCCAGCCCGACGACCACCCACCCGGTGGGGTGGGACCACAGGAGGTAGACGACCAACGCGGCGGCGACCAGGACCCGGATGATCCAGGCGCGGAAGCGGCGGACGAAGGGGCCCACCGGGCCCGTTCGCAGACCGGCGCGGCCGGCCGTGGTGCGCGCCGCACCGATACCGGACGTCCACAGGCCCCTGACCAGGCCGGCACGCCTTCCCGGGCCGGACAGCCAGGCGGCCAGCGCGACGACGACACCCAGCGCGACAGCCATCCGGATCATGGTGTGCAGCAGATGCGTCAGGGTGTCGTACACCTCTCCGGCGGCGTCCGGATCCACGCTCGCAGGCAGCGCGTCGAGGTAGATCGCACGGAACACGTGCAGCCCGATGCCGAGCAGTCCTGTCGTGGCGGCCACCGCCAACGCACCGGTGATCAGAGCCCGGCGACGGCGTTGCGAGAGCAGGACTCCGCCGGCCACCAGGACGACGGCGAGAACCGGCAGCCAGTTGCCCGCGATCTGCAGGACACGCACATACGTCTTGACCTTGCCGACGTCTTCCGACCGCACGAGGACGAAGTCGGTGTGGATCTCCGGGATCCGCTTCGCGACCTGCATTCCCTCGTCGACGAGACGCTGCTTCACGAGGTCGACGACGGGGGCGAGGTCGAGGGTGACGGTGTCGTTGTCCAGCTGCACCGCTCCCCCACCGCTGCCGGTGAGCGCCTTGTCGACGGATGCATGGATCTTGCGGTTGGCCTCCGTCCAGATGGTCGCGAAGGCGTCCGAGGCGGCGATCTCCCGCGCCTTGTCGTGCACGAAGCTGCGTACCGCCCCCTCCAGGGAGTCGCCCAGCTTGCCTAGCGCCTTCTCGAGGCGCGGCCGGTCCTGCGGAGCCACGTCGGACAGCAGCGCCGACAGGTCCAGACGCGTCATGAGAGCCCCGGTGACCCTGTTGGCCACGGCCTCCTGGATGTGCGGCTTCGAGGCGAGTGGGGCCACGGTCTCCACGTAACGGTCCGTGTCACCCACCACGTCCGCCGCCCAGGCGGAGACGATTCCGAGGGGCGCCAGCAGACAGCCCAGGACGATCAGCACCGTGGCCAGAACCGACCTCGCGTGGTGCCGCGGGCTCGACCGGCCGGCTTCGAGCGACGTGACACGGGCGCGGAGTTCATGGAGCTCCGACTGATCACCGCCGTGTGCGGAAGGTCCTGTGTCCGCCACCGGCGCCTCCTTATCCACGTGGACCACTGTTGGGTGTCAGCCGACCGCCGTTCGCGCGGGTACGCCAACGGAGCGCGCCCGTTGGAGCGACGGCGCCGTCGGCCGATCACGGTCCGTTTGCCCGGCACACCTGCCATGTGCCGGGCGTGCCGGGAGGCCGGCCTCGCGGTCGTCCTGGCGGTCTACCTCCTGGGGGGCGGTGCAGGTCCGCGGCGGGGATCATGGGGCGGCCCTTCCCTGAGCGACCGGCGACCGGCGACCGGCGACCGGCGACCGGCGCAACTCGCCGGGACCAAGGATCGGTTGCACCATGGGTGTCCCGGACTCAGCCGGATCTGACCCACCGCAGATCAGACCCACCACCCAGTTCAGACCCACCCAAGCTCAAGACCCGTCCCGGATACACCCCGCCGTCGAGAGCAGGAAGACGATGAACGTTCTCAGGCCCTCTGCCTCGCCCGACGGCCCCGTCCGACGGCCGCCGCGCCCGCTGCGATGACGCCGCCGCCCTCTCGCGCACGTTTCCCCAGGCGGAGCAAGGGCTCCCATCGCGTCCGGAGCGCCCGCAGTCGCAGCGCCGCGGTCCTGCTGGTGCTCGCGGGGGGACTTCTCGGATGGGGAATGCCTCGGTGGGAGCGGCACCTCCCCGAAGCCGGCCTGGGCTTCGACGCCTCGACCGCTCAGGCGACCCTCGCCGCCATCGCCGGCGGCATGATCACTCTCGCCGGCTTCATCGTCACGGCCATCACGCTCATCGTGCAGACCGTCCAGGCCATGTCGCCCAGACTGGTCTCCGCACTCGGCCACTTCAGCCGCTACCTCGTCCTGTTCGGCCTGCTCATCGGCACCGCTCTGTTCGCGCTGGTGGTCCTGAGCCAGGTACGGGACGACGACGTGCCGCGCGCAAGCGTGACGCTCGCCGTGGGCCTCGTACTCGTCGACTCCGTGATCGTCCTGCGCCTGCTCGACTCGCTGCGCCACGCCGTCACCGGTGGCGGTCTCGCCCGCGCGGTCGGCGACCGGCTGCGGACCGTCATCGACCAGGCGTACCCACAGGATCCGGAGGCGCCACCGCGGCTCAGCGTGGATCAGTCGCCGACAGCGGTACGGGTGCCGGTCCTCCACCACGGCCGACCTGCCGTCATCCTCGCGATCGACGAACCGAAACTGGTCAGGATCGCCGCCCGGCATCACGTGCGGGTCCGCTTCGTCCGCGCCGTCGGCGACTTCGTGGCCGAGCCGGCGAAGATCGCCTTCCTCGAGCCGGCGCGGCCGGGCGGGGGCGTCGACCGGAAGCTGGCGGAGCATGTGGCCGCCTGCGTCCGGTACGGCCCGAGCCGCACCGTCGAACAGGACACGGCCTACGGGTTCCGTCTCCTGGCCGACATCTCCGTCAGGTCCCTCTCCCCGGCGGTCAACGATCCCACCACGGCCGTGCAGGCGCTCGACCAGATCGAGGACGCCCTGGTGCGGCTGGCCGGCCGCTCGCTGGGAGACGCCTGGCTGCTCGACGACACGGGCGCTCCCAGCGTCTCCTACCCCGCGCCACGATGGCAGGACTTCATCTCCCTCGCCCTGGACGAGACGCTGTTGTACGGAGCCATGAACCCCCAGGTGGCGCGGCGGGTGCGCGCGTTGCTGGCCCACGTGGCGGCCGCCGCACCAAAGGACAGGCTGGCGCCGGTGGGAGAGCGCCTGGACGCCCTGAACCGCATGGTGACGGCCGCCATGCATGATCCGCTGCTCAGGGATGTCTCCGGTACCGCCGATCCGCAGGGGCTGGGCGGGCCCTCCGGCTGAGACGGTGGCGGGACCTGAAGCGGCGTCACAGCGGTGTCGGTCATGTCCGGCGGGTCTGTGACCACGACGCGGCCCTCGGCCACCTCGCCGCCCGCGCTCCTGCGGATGTGAGGCCGGAGGGGGGATCCGACTGTGGGGCCCGCCCGGCGTCAGTCGTCAGTCGTCAGTCGTCAGTCGTCAGTCGTCGAGAGGGTGGGGCGTGTCCCGAGCCTGTGGCTCAGTGGCGGCTCCTGGGCCAGCACGGCGCCGATGGTGAAGGCGAAGGTGAGCGCGGCGCACACCACGATCAGCCAGGACAGCATGGTCAGGACCAGCCCCAGGGAGCCGTACTCGGCCAACGCCCTGTTGAGCGCACCGGGCATGTAGAGCCGTGCGGTGAGCCCGAGGACGGTCGTGGCCGCCGCGGCCAGGAGGGCGCCGGGGAGCAACGGCAGCCATGCGACACGGTTGGCGAGCAGCAGGTGCTGGGTCCACAGCCACACCGCCGTGCTCGTGAGGAAGAACAACGGTGTGCCCAGCCACAGGCCGGCGCCGAAACCTTCACGGACCGGTGCCTGAAGAAGCACCACCAGGAGCAGCGCCAGCAACCACACCATCCAACGCCACACCGCGATCCTGGTTCCCGACTTGGGCAGCCCCCAGGCCCGCTCGCAGACCCTGGACATGGCGCGGCTGAAGCTCGTGGCGGATACGAGTGCGACGACCGCGCCGACGGACCCCGTGGTCTCCCGCAGTTCGTCGGAGCCTGAGTGATCCAGCACCTGTTGCAGCTCACGGTTGGACGGACCGTTCAGACCGAACATGGCGCGGAGCGACTCGCCCAACTGGTCACGCACGGTGTGCGGGGCGAAGGCGGCCAGGGCGAACAGGAGCGGAACCGCGGCCAGGAACGCCTGGGCAGCGAGGCGGGTGGCGGAATCCAGCAGGTTCCCGCTCACCAGCCTGAGGGTCAGCTCGGAGAGCACGGGGAAGCGTTTCTCGGCCCCACTCCGGATGCTCCGCACCCGGGTCGCCCACGACATCCCCACCTCCCGACCCCACCCCGCCCGATCCAGGCCATTGGAGACGACAGCGGTCGCGCAGGCGAGCGGTGATCCGCCGTTCGGGCACCGAGGACGGACGGATGGGGCCGCCCACGGCTCCGACGGCGTGGCACCGGACGGCGGACGGAGACTGGTGGGAGGAGGCTCGCGCGCCTCGATCGGAACGCCCGGCGCGTGATGGGAACACCCGGTGCACGACAGGGACACCCAGCACATCGTGGAGGCGCTGTCCCCCGGCCACGCGCAGACATCGTTGTGGCAGGCCGGTCATCGGCCCTCGTGCGCGCCGGTGCGGTCCACGGCCCTGCCGCCCGGCCCGAACCGTTCCTGGTCCGCCGAGGACGAACTCGCCGTCCACACGACGAGTCCGATGAAGGCCACCATCACGCCGAACACGACGCGCGTCACCATGCGCAGGCGGTCATCGCTTCCCGTGCGGACCGACCCGACCAGCGGGATCGTGGAGGCCGACACCTCCCGCACGAGCGCGCGCAGCCCGTGTTGCAGGTCAGCCCCGTCCTCACAGGCACGAACCTGCTCCTCCAGGTACGTCCTGGCCCGGAACAACCGGTTCCTGACGGCCGGTTCGCTGGCGGCTGTCTCCTCGGCGGCGTGTTGCACGCTCAGCCCGAGGCCGTCGCAGAGCAGGAGCGTGCGCCGGTGCAGCGGCGGCAGGGCGAGCAGAGCCCGGTGGAGGACATCGGACGGCGGGACGACGGGCCGCTTGGACGCGCGTCGGAATCTGTGCCAGGGCGAGAGCGCGTACTCATGCGCCTGCGCCCGCACGGTGGTCAGCGGCTCCGGGTCGTGGGACAACTCGGGCCAGTGCTCCCAGGCGTGACGGAAGGCGTGCTCGACGGACTCGAAGGCGAGAGTGCGGTGCCCGGTGAGCAGGAATGCCTGCTGGACGAGCCCGTGCGCGGCCCGTGCGTAGAGCGCGTCGAACGCCTCCTCGGGGTAGCTGGGCGGGCACCACCCGGCGGAGACATCGGCTCGGCGGTCACCTTGGTGTGCCGGCTCGACGTCCCCACGCCGCTCCCCCCGCAGGGGAAGCAGTTTGACGTGTACCTCCTGGCGTCTCGCACGCGCGTATCCGAGGCGTACCAGCCACGCGTCGAGGGCTCCGCGGACGAGATCCCGACAGGGGCCGGCGCCGTGCCTTACCGGGGCCGCTCCGCCGGACAGCGCAGACGCGTCAAGCGGCACACCGACGGAGCGGCCGGTCTCCGGCTGCTCCGCCGACGTGTGACAACTCCGGGGCTCCACACCGCCCCGGTGCCGACATCCTCGTCCCGCGGCCGGACTCGGGACGAGGTGCTCAGCTGAGAATTCGTTCATACGACAAGGCTGGCAAGGAACGCGCACGCCATGGCCCGGATCGCCCATCACGGCCCCGGAAACCCCCGTACGGGTGAATCCCGACGTACCGGCCCCCGCGGTACGTCACGCAGGGCTCGTCGATCAGCGATCGGCGATCACCTGACCGGTCACGCGTCCCCTCCTCGCTCAGCCCCGGTACGTCTCCAGCAGCCGCAGCCACACCTCGCTGATCGTCGGGTACGCCGGGACCGCGTGCCACAGGCGGTCGATCGGGACCTCGCCCGCCACCGCGATCGTGGCGGAGTGGAGCAGTTCACCGATGCCGGGGCCGACGAAGGTGACGCCGAGGAGGATCTCGCGGTCCAGGTCCACGATCATGCGGGCGCGGCCGCGATAGTCCTGGGCGTACAGGCCGGAGCCCGCGACCGAGGCCAGGTCGTAGTCGACCGCCCGTACCCGGTGGCCCGCGTCCTCCGCCTCCTTGAGGGTGAGGCCCACCGAGGCGGCCTCCGGGTCGGTGAAGACCACCTGGGGTACGGCCGCGTGGTCGGCGGTGGCCGCGTGGGCGCCCCAGCGGTCGGTCTCCAGGAGCGGGACGCCCTGTGCGCGCGCCGCGATCGCGGCACCCGCGATACGGGCCTGGTACTTGCCCTGGTGGGTCAGTAGCGCCCGGTGGTTGACGTCGCCGACCGCGTACAGCCAGGTGCTGCCCTCGACGCGGCAGCTGTCGTCGACGTCGAGCCAGGAGCCGGGTTCCAGGCCCACCGTCCCGAGCCCGAGGTCGTCGGTGCGCGGAGCGCGGCCGGTGGCGAAAAGGATCTCGTCGGCCTGAACCTGTTCACCGTTGTCCAGCTCGACGGTGACCGGTCCGTCCGGAGCGGCTCGCCGTACGGCGGTGGCGGACACCCCGGTACGGATTCGGGCTCCCGCCTCGGTCAGCGCTTCCGCGACCAGCTCACCGGCGAAGGGCTCCATCTTGGGGAGCAGCCCCTTTCCGCGGATCAGCAGCGTCACCTCCGCGCCGAGTGCCTGCCAGACCGTGGCCATCTCGACGCCGACCACGCCGCCGCCCACCACGATCAGCCGGCCCGGGACCTCCTTGGCGCTGGTCGCCTCGCGGCTCGTCCAGGGGCGGGCCTCGGCGATGCCGGGCAGGTCCGGGATGACGGCCCGGCTGCCGGTGCACACGGCCACCGCGTGACGGGCGGTGAGCCGGTGCTCCGTGCCGTCCTGCGTGGTGACGGAGACCTGCTTCGTGCCGGTCAGCCGGCCCATGCCCCGGTAAATGTGCGCGCCGACGCCTTCCAGCCACTCGGCCTGGCCGTCGTCCTTCCAATGGGACGCGTACTCGTCGCGGTGGGCCAGGACCGCGTCCGCGTCGAGCGGCCCCCGTACGGCTGCGCTGAGCCCCGGAACCCTGCGGGCGTCCGCCCGGGCGACGACGGGGCGCAGCAGCGCCTTGCTCGGCATACACGCCCAGTAGGAGCATTCGCCCCCGATGAGCTCCGACTCGATCACTGCCGTACTCAGCCCTGCGGCCCTGGCCCGGTCCACCACGTTCTCCCCGACGGGACCCGCACCGATCACTACAACGTCGTATTCAGCGTTCTCCGCCACTTCAGTCATGCGCACAGTCTGATCGTGGGTGTGCGCGACGGCCACATGGGCAGGCGGAATAGCGCCAGTCCAGTCACGGTTGTGCCCGACAGGTCCGAACGGGCCCAGGAAGAGGTATCAGAGCATGAGCACCGTAGAGCTCACCAAGGAAAACTTCGATCAGGTCGTGAGTGACAACGACTTCGTACTGATCGACTTCTGGGCTTCCTGGTGCGGCCCGTGTCGGCAGTTCGCCCCGGTGTACGACTCGGTCTCCGAGCGTCACCCCGACCTGGTGTTCGCCAAGGTCGACACGGAGGCCCAGCAGGAGCTGGCGGCGGCTTTCGAGATCCGGTCGATTCCCACGCTGATGATCGTCCGGGACAACGTTGCGGTCTTCGCCCAGCCCGGCGCGCTCCCCGAGGCGGCCCTGGAGGACGTCATCGGGCAGGCCAGGAACCTGGACATGGACGAGGTGCGCAAGTCCGTCGAGGAGCAGAAGGCGCAGGCGCCGGAGCCGGAGCAGAACACGGCGTAGGCCCGATGCGTGTCGGCCCTGGACAGGTGCTGACGTCGTGGTGACCGTGCGGGCGTCCGGGCGGTCAGGACCCGGCCGGTCCACACCGGCCGGGTCCTGCCATGCCGCCACGGAGCCGGGTGCTGCCGCGCCAGGTACGCGAACAACGGATCCGCATCCGACACCGAGGATCCGTGTGCGTCACTGAGGGTCCGTGTGGCTCACTGAAGGTCCGTGTTGCTGAGGAGTTCCCTGCTCCTCACGGGCCGGGTATGGATCTTGGAGACGCACGCAGGGACGCCCTCGCCCTGCTCGTGGCCGCGCGCCCGGTAAGCGCTGGGGCTCTCGCCGACGAGCTCCGTGAACCGCGTGCTGAAGGTCCCCAGCGAGGTGCAGCCGACCGCGAAGCAGATGTCCGTCACCGACATGTCGCCGAGCCTCAGCAGTGCCTTCGCCCGCTCGATCCTGCGGGTCATCAGATAGCTGTACGGCGTCTCCCCGAACGCGGCACGGAAGCTCCGGGAGAAGTGGCCGGGCGACATGTGGGCCGCGAGAGCGAGGGCGGGAACGTTGAGTGGTTCCGCGTAGTCGCGGTCCATCCGGTCGCGCGCCCGGCGGAGCCGGACCAGGTCGGAAAGCGTCACCCGTCCAGGATCGCACGATCGGCGTGCGGTGCGGGGCTGTCCGGCAGAACACTCAGTCGCCGGACTTCTCGGCGATACGGACCGTGAGCCCGTAGTCCACCTCCGCACCGTCCACGAGCAGGGCCTCCACGGTGTGGGTCGCCGGATCGATGTCCGCCTCCATGCCGTCCCCGGCATAGCGCGGATAACCCGATGCCCCGGTGTCGCCCGTGGCCGCCACGACCGCCGAGCGGATGGCGGCGCCCGGCCGGGGCTCCTTGCCCGATTCGACGAACTCCGGGATCAGCAGGATCTCGTAACTCTGCGGATGGCTCATGCCAAAGACGCTAGACATCCGGTGTGCGCGGCGCACTTCGTCGCAACCCCCGGGGCGGCGGTTTCAGCTGGACTGGCGCGGCACGGCCGAGGCGCGCAGCAGGTCGTGGCGTTCCGGGGTTCCGCCGGGGTGGCGCACCAGCCGGTCGATCAGCTCGGCGGGTGCCTGCCCGGCCGCCAGTTCCATCCGGACGGTGCTGAGTCGGGGGCGCAGCAGCCTGCCGAGCATGAGGTCGTCCGCGCCGATCACGGCGGTCTCACCCGGGACCGCGACACCGGCGTCCTGGAGTGCTCTCATCAGGAGCATGGCGTACTCGTCGTTGTAGGCGAAGACGGCGTCCAGGCCGAACGTCCGCCATCCGGCCGCGAGTCGGGCCGCCGACTCCTCCTCGTACCGCAGGGGCAGCGGCAGGACGCTCGCGCCTGCCGCCTCCGCGGTGCGGCGGGCGCCGGCCAGCCGTGGTTCGCCGAACAGGGCGAGGCCCGGCTCCTGCGGGAGGACCACGCCGATCCGACGACGGCCCCGGGCCAGCAGGTGCGCGACCGCGCAGCTGCCGACCACCCGCTGGTCCATGACGAGGGCGTGCGCTCCCTCGACCGGCTGCGGGCCGAGCGTGATGACGGCCTTGGCACCGGAACGGGTGAGGACGTCTATGCCGTACGGGGTGAGAGCGGGTCCGCCGGGAGAGACGACCGCGACCGGGCGCAGCTCGGCCCAGGACCTGGCCGCCCCGTCCGCGTCGAGCCCCGCGCTGCCGTACTGCACCACGGTGTAGTCGAGGCGGCGCAGATCGGACTGGAGGGCATGGAAGAAGCGCTGGTGGAGCGGGCCCGATGGGCTGTGCCAGGAGGGCAGGAGCACCATCCGGCTGTGTCCGGCGCGCAGGCTGCGGGCCGCCGCGTGCGGGACATAACCGAGGCCGGACGCCGCTTCCCTGACTCTGCGGCGGGTCTGTTCGCTGATCCGCACGGTCGCGTTGTTGTTCAGTACGTAGGACACGGTGGCCCGGGAGACCCCGGCCACGCGCGCCACGTCGGCGCTGGTCGGCACGGTGGCCGCGGCGGGCTGCTCGGGTAACTGGCTCATGGCGTCGGGCAGTCTTCCAGACCCCTCCGCCGCGCCCGTGCGCCGGGGGCACCGGGCGCGGCACCGGCTGGACGGTGATCAGCCCCGGGCGAGGACCGGCCACACGGCGGGGTCCTCGAAGTTCAGGGCCCAGATCGCGGTGTTGCGGACGCCGTGGCGGCGCAGCACCGGCATGTGCGTGGCGACTCCGCGGGCGTCCTGGTACCAGACCTCGCGGCGCTCGTCGCCGTCCAGGTAACTGAAGTGCGGAGTTCCTGAGACCTCGTCGAACTGGTACGGCGCCCCCTCCTTGCGGCGCAGGGCTTCGGCGGTCTTCCACGTCACGTGCCCGGTCTTGGCCTCGCTCGCCGGGTCGGACGGCCAGTCCCAGCCGTAGGCGGGCAGTCCCATCTCCAGTTTCTCCGCCGGGACCAGGGCGGTGGCCCGGGTCAGGATGTCCTCGTACCAGGCGGTGTCGGAGATGGGGCCCGGTGTGCCGCTCGACCAGTGCAGGTTGTAGCCCATGATCCGCATCCGGTCGGCGACGCGGCCGATCGCCGCGTAGTCCCAGATGCGCCCGGTGGTCCTGGTCTTCGGGAACACCGTGATCACGCACTGCTTGCGCAGCTCGTGGAGGCGGGCGCAGAGGTCGGTGGCGAGGGCGGTGAAGCCGTCGCGGACCTGACGGTAGGTGCTCTCACCGGTCGCCGCGATGGACTCGTAGTCCAGGTCGAGGCCGTCGTAGTCGCGTGTGGCCACCGTGCGCATCAGCGCGTCGGCGTGTTCCTTGCGCTGGGCGGGGTCGGTGAGGATCGCGGCGAGGGCGCCCTTCTTCATCGTCTCCATGACGGTGGGGACGACCTTCGCCCCGGCTCGGTGCAGTCCGTCGATGATGCGGCGCTCGCCGGCGCCCGGGTGCGGGTCGATCCGGCCGGCCGAGATCGCCTGGTACCAGAAGGGGCTGACGGTGTGCAGCTGGTCCGCGTGGAGCAGGGCGTTCTGGTAGGCGCCCTCCTGGTCCCAGTAGGGCAGCCACGCCGACACGGTGCGCGGCAGGGCGGCGCCGCCGCCCGCGGGGGCCTCGGGCTCGGGGCCGGGAGCGTTCGTCGAGAGGGGGGGTGGCGGGGTCGGGCGGGCGGGCAGCGGGGCTGACGCCACGGCAGACGCCGTGGGGAGCAGGGCTGCTGCGAGCAGACCTGCGACGGTGAGGGCGACGGTACGGCAGGGATGTGCGAGGACTCCGATGACCATGTGGTCGAGCCTGATGGCCATTCAGCCGCCCCGCTCCGTGGAATGGGCCGTACAGGTTCTACGGTGTCCTGATGACGTTCCTGCACAGCTCAGCCACCACTGACAGCTCGTCCGACTTTCCCGGCCGCAACGGTCCGACCGCCACGACGGAGGCGGACCCGCGCGACGCGGGCCCGGTCCGCACCTCCTACGCACCCGACCGGGACGGCGATCCCGACCCGGGGGAGATCGTCTGGACCTGGGTGCCGTTCGAGGAGAACGACGGGCGCGGCAAGGACCGGCCCGTGCTGGTCGTGGCGCGTGAGGACGGCGGGACCCTGCTGGCCGTACAGCTCTCCAGCAAGCAGCACGACATGGACCGTGAGTGGGTGGCGCTCGGCGCGGGGCCCTGGGACAGCTCCGGCCGGCAGTCCTGGGTCGATCTCGACCGGCTGCTGCGGGTGCACGAGGACGGGATGCGACGGGAGGCCTGCGCACTGGACCGGGAGCGGTTCGATCGTGTGGCCGGTCGGCTGCGGGAGCGCTACGGCTGGCGCTGATCGGCGAACGTCCGCGTGAACGCCGCCCGGGTGGCGGAGTCCGGACCTCGGTCGAGGATGCCGAAGACGATCTGTTCGAAGTGACCCGCGAACCGGCCACCGCCGGTGAGCAGCGCGCGGAACGCGCCGGCCACCTGCGCGGGGTCGTTGCGGAACACGCCGCAGCCCCAGGCGCCGAGCACGAGCCTGCGGTAGCCCCGCACGGCGGCGACTTCGAGCACCCGTTCGGCGCGGCTGACGAGGACGTCCGGGATGCGGTCCGCCTCCTGGGGCGTCCGGCTGTGGATCACTCCCGCGTTGGGTGCCGGGGATGTGAGGAACCCCGCGGTGTACGGGGTGGCGAGGAGACGCCCCCGGTCGTCACGGAAGACCGGGACGCCGGGCGAGTGGATCACCCGGTCGGAGTAGAAGGTGCTCCTCTCCGCGCGGTGGTGGGCGTAGAACTCGGGGGCCCGCAGCAGGGTCGCGTACAGCGCCGAACCCCGGCAGAGGGCTTCCTCCTGGGCCTGTGCGCCGTTCAGGTAGCCGCCACCCGGATTGCGGGCCGAGGCGTACGTGAGAACGGCGACCTTGCCCGTCGCCTCGCTGGTGAGCCGGTGTGCGGCCTGCAGACTGCTCTCGCCGGTCACCTCGAAGGCCGTGACACGGTCGGTGTCCAGGACGGCGACGGGGACCGGGCCGGGGCCGTACAGCCGGGTGCCGGAGAGCGCGGCGGTCAGTGCGCGTTCGATACTGACCTCGCGGCCGTCGGCCGTGCGGTAGCCACCCGCCTCGACGATGGCCTCGGTCTCGCGCGCGATACCGCGCAGTCTCGCGCTCATCGGCGCGCCCCCATGTGGTGCATACGGGGCATCGTCGGCGTTCCTCCGGCATGGGCGCAAGCGGATTTCCGCTCGGCGAGGGCACCCTTGTGCGATCTCCCGGAAGGGGTTTGGGTGGTGCGGAGGTACCTGGACAGGAGGACCGAACATGCCCCCGGAAAGCCCCGGAGCAGACCGTAAGGCGGAGTGCGGCGCCCCCCTCGGTGAGAGCGATGCCGAGGATTTACTGCGCGGCATCTGCTTCAAGACGGGACCGCCCCGCAAGGTCGGCGTGGAACTCGAATGGCTCATTCACGACGTTGAACATCCGCACGTTCCCGTCGCGGAGGACCGGCTCGGCGTGGCTACGGACGCCGTCCGCGCCCTGCCCCTGAGCGCGTCCCTGACCTTCGAACCGGGCGGTCAGCTGGAGCTCAGCTCCGCTCCCGCGGACTCCCTGACGGAGTGCGTCGACGCCATCGCCAAGGATCTGACGGCCGTACGCGACACGCTCGGGCCGGCGGGTCTCGCCCTCGTGGGACTCGGGGTCGATCCGTGGCACAGCCCGCGCCGTCTGCTGCGCGAGCCGCGCTACGCCGCCATGGAGCGCTCCCTCGACCGGTCGGGACCGGCCGGTCGCGCCATGATGTGCACGTCCGCGTCCATCCAGGTGTGCCTGGACGCCGGTGAGGAGGAACCGGGGCCGCTCGGGTACGGGCGGCGGTGGCATCTGGCACATCTGCTGGGTGCCGTGCTCGTGGCCGCGTTCGCGAACTCGCCGTTCCGGCAGGGGCGGGTCACGGGGTGGCGTTCCACCCGGCAGGCGCTGTGGGCCGAACTCGATCCGGCACGGTCGCTCGCGCCGTCCTGCCGTCTCGCGCCGCGCGACGCCTGGACCGCGCACACCCTCGACACCCCGGTGATGTGCATCCGGGGCGGTGCGGACGGGCCGTGGGAGGTTCCCGACAGGCTCACGTTCCGGGACTGGATGCGGGGCGGCGGGCCGCGGCCACCCGAACAGGCCGATCTCGACTACCACCTCACCACCCTCTTCCCGCCTGTCCGGCCACGCGGTCACCTCGAACTGCGCATGATCGACGCGCAGAGCGGTGAGGACGGGTGGCTCGTGCCGCTCGCCGTCACCACGGCCCTTTTCGATGATCCGGAGGCCGCGGAATCCGTGTACCGGGCCGTGAAACCGCTGGCCGAGACGGCGGGCCCGCTGGCCGCCCCGCGCAATCCGCTGTGGACCGCCGCCGCCCGTGACGGACTGAGTGACCCGGAGCTGGGAGCGGCGGCGATCACCTGTTTCGAGGTGGCGCTGGACGCGCTGCCGCGGACCGGGGCGAGCAAGACCGTCCGGGACGCCGTCGCGGACTTCCATGACCGGTTCGTCGCCCGGGGACGCTGTCCGGCCGACGACCTGACCGACCGAGCACACGACGGCGCACCGCTCCAGGGAAGGGGCATCCACTCATGACCGACCTCTCCGCCGACGGCTTCCCGGACCTCGCGTCCACATCCGTCGAACTGGACCCCGAAGCTCTTCGGCAGCGTGCCCTCGCCGCGCTCCTGGCGGCCCGCGAGCGCACCTCCCTGCTCACCGACAGCGTCGACGACGGTGAACTGACCGCGCAGCACTCCCCGTTGATGTCTCCTCTGGTCTGGGATCTGGCGCACATCGGCAACCAGGAGGAGCAATGGCTGCTTCGGGCGGTCGGGGGCCGTGAGGCGCTGCGTCCGGAGATCGACGGCCTGTACGACGCCTTCGAGCACTCGCGGGCGAGCCGCCCCTCGTTGCCGCTGCTGCCGCCAGCCGAGGCGCGGGCCTACGCCGCGGACGTGCGCGGCCGGGCTCTGGACATCCTCGAAGGGACCCCGCTGCACGAGGGCGGCCGGCCGCTCGTACGGGCCGGGTTCGCCTTCGGGATGATCGCGCAGCACGAACAACAGCACGACGAGACCATGCTGATCACCCATCAGTTGCGCGCCGGCCCTGCCGCGCTCTCCGCGCCGGAGCCGCCCGCCCCGACGGACGCGGCGGCTCTGCCGGCCGAAGTCCTGGTGCCCGGTGGTCCGTTCACGATGGGTACCTCGGCCGATCCGTGGGCGCTGGACAACGAACGGCCCGCACACCGGCGGGAGGTGGCGGAGTTCCACATCGACACCTCCCCTGTCACGTGCGGCGACTACGAGCGCTTCATCGAGGACGGCGGCTACTCCGAACGACGCTGGTGGGCGCCGGAGGGCTGGGACATGGTCAAGGCGCACGAGCTGACGGCTCCGCTGTTCTGGCGCCGGGACGCCGGTCAGTGGCTGCGGCGCCGCTTCGGCGTGACGGAGCCGGTGCCGCGCGACGAACCGGTGCTGCACGTGAGCTGGTACGAGGCGGACGCGTACGCCCGCTGGGCGGGGAGGCGGCTGCCCACGGAGAGCGAGTGGGAGAAGGCGGCCCGGCACGACCCCGCCTCGGGGCGCTCGCTGCGCTATCCGTGGGGTGACGAGGACCCGTCCCCGGACCACGCCAACCTCGGGCAGCGCCACCTCCGTCCGGCCGAGGCCGGTGCCTATGCGGCGGGCAGGTCGCCGCTCGGCGTGGGCCAGCTGATGGGCGACGTGTGGGAGTGGACGTCGAGCGACTTCCTCCCGTACCCGGGCTTCGCTCCGTTCCCGTACCGGGAGTACTCCGACGTGTTCTTCGGCCCGGAGCACAAGGTGCTGCGCGGGGGGTCGTTCGCGGTGGACGCGGTGGCCTGCCGGGGCACGTTCCGCAACTGGGACCTCCCGGTGCGTCGGCAGATCTTCTCCGGCTTCCGCACCGCGAGGAGCGCCTGATGTGCCGTCATCTCGCCTACGTCGGGGATCCGGTGCCGCTCGGCCAGATCCTCGAAGCACCCGCGCACTCCCTGATACGCCAGTCCTGGGAGCCACGCCGACAGAGGTACGGGACCGTCAACGCCGATGGCTTCGGGGTCGGCTGGTACGCGGAGGGGGACCCGGTTCCCGGCCGCTACCGGCGCAAGGGCCCCATATGGGGCGACGAGACGTTCGCCGACCTCGCCCGGGTCGTTCGGAGCTCGGCGTTCCTCGCCGCTGTCCGTGATGCCACCGAGGCGGGTGCGGACGGTGAGGCCGCTGCCGCCCCGTTCGCCGCGGACGGCCTGCTGTTCAGCCACAACGGAGCGGTGCGGGGCTGGCCGGCCTCCCTGGCACGGCCGGCCGCCACCCTGCCCGCGACCGCACTGCTCAGCCTGGCCGCACGCAGCGACTCCGCCCTGATCTGGGCACTCGTGCGCCACCGGATCGCCGAAGGCGACCCCCTCCCCCAGGCCGTCGCCGACACCGTCATCGACATCGCCGTCCCTGCCCCCGGTTCACGGCTGAACCTGCTGCTCACAGACGGTTCCACGATCGTGGCGACCGCCTGGGGCGACACCCTCTGGTACCTCACGGAGCCGGGCCGCCGCACGGTGGTGGCCTCGGAGCCGTACGACGACGATCCGCTGTGGCGCGAGGTTCCCGACCGCACCCTGCTGACCGCGACCCGAACCGACGTACTGCTGACCCCGCTCAAGGAGCCCACCGCGTGAGTCCCTTCCGACTGACCCGCACCCTGCCGGTGGACGCGACGGACGCGGCGCTGCGCGCCGACGTGCTCAGCGGCCTCAACCGGCAGCCGAAGACCCTGCCGCCCAAGTGGTTCTACGACGCGCACGGCAGCGAACTGTTCGAGGAGATCACCCGGCTCCCCGAGTACTACCCGACGCGCGCCGAGCGCGAGATCCTCGTCGCCCGCGCCCCGCAGATCGCGGAGGCCTCGGGGGCCAGGACCCTGGTCGAACTCGGCTCCGGCTCCTCGGACAAGACCCGGCATCTGCTGGACGCCCTTCCGGAACTGCACAGTTACGTGCCCGTCGACGTCAGCGAGAGCGCGCTGAGAGGCGCGGCCGACATCCTGCTCGCCGAGCGGCCCGGCCTTTCGGTGCACGCGCTGATCGCCGACTTCACCCATGTCCTGCGTCTGCCCGAGACGCCGGGGCCGCGGCTGGTCGCGTTCCTCGGCGGGACGATCGGGAACCTGCTGCCGGAGGAGAGGGGGCAGTTCCTCCATTCCGTGCGGGAGTTGCTCTCCCCCGGCGACAGTCTGCTGATCGGCACCGACCTGGTGAAGGACGAGGCCACGCTCGTCGCGGCGTACGACGACGCGGCCGGGGTGACGGCGGCGTTCAACAAGAACGTGCTGTCCGTCATGAACCGTGAGCTGGGGGCCGACTTCCTCCTCGACGACTTCGACCACGTCGCGGTGTGGGACCCGCGCGCGGAGTGGATCGAGATGCGTCTGCGCGCCCGCCGGGACCTCACGGTGAAGATCCCGGAGGTGGACCTCGCGGTGACGTTCGCGGCCGGGGAGGAGATGCGCACGGAGGTGTCGGCGAAGTTCCGCGAAGACCGCGTACGGGGCGAACTGGCGGACGCCGGGCTACGGCTCGGTCACTGGTGGACGGACACGGCGGGCCGTTTCGCGCTGTCGCTGGCGACGGCCTTCTGAGCCGCGCGGGCGAGCGCACCTCTGCCGGTCCCGGGCGCCGCCGGGACCGGCGGTAGGACGCGGACCTCCGCCGTGAGCCCGGCGGCCGTCACCACACGCCAGAGGGACGCGGCCAGAGGGTCGTCCCCGACGAACGCGACCGCGCCCGTGTGGTCCCCGTGGCCGCCCGAAGGGCACGGACGGCCCGCTGACCGGTCACCGCGGGGCCCCGCCCTCACCGCCGGTGCCCCGGCCGTGAGGGCGGGGCCCCGCCGCGTGACGCGGTAGCCGAGCCGTACCGGGCGGACGGAGGCGCCCGCGTCGATCGCCGCCTGGAACACCGCGGGACCGAACCGCCCGCCGGGCCCACGCCCGCAGCGGGTGGTGCCCTCCGGGAAGACCACCACCCTGGACCCTGCCCGCAGCGCCTGCGCCACGGCGCTCACGGCCTGCGGCAAGGAGCGCAGGCGGTCCCGCTCGATGAAGAGCGTGCCGCCGATGGCGGCGAGCGGACCGAGCACGGGCCAGTCGCGGATCTCCTTCTTGGCGAGCATCCGGCCGGGAAGCACGGCCGCAACGAGCGGGATGTCCAGCCACGAGACGTGGTTGGCGACCACCAGCTCGCCGACCGGCGACTCCCCCCGTACACCCGCCCGGTCTCCCACCGGCTCCCCGGTGACCAGCACCCGTACGCCGAAGGCACGCACCACCGCGTACGCCCAGCGGCGGATCAGCCGGTCACGGCGGGAGGCGCGCAGGAGCAGTACGGCGGGCACGCACATCACACCCAGCAGGGTGAGCAGGCATCCGGCCGCGAGCAGCACGGCGGCGGGCAGCGGCCCCCGCCTCGTGCCGGGGTGCGCGGCGCAGTCCTGCGGCGTGCAGCGGGCGACGGGCAGCCAGCCGTTCATCGGGGCGCGAGGGAGAGGAAGTGGCGCAGGTAGCGCGGGTCCGTGCGGCGCAGGGAGAGCAGGACGTAGAGGTCGGCGACGTTGAAGTCGGGGTCGTACGCGGGTGCTCCGCAGACCCAGGCCCCGAGGCGGAGGTAGCCGCGGAGCAGCGGCGGAAGGGCGGCGCGTGCCGCGGGGGTTCCGGTGGGACCTGTGGCGCTCCAGAGGCGGTGCGGGGTGACCCAGTACTCCTGGGGTGCCAGGTGCCTGGCCCGTACGGTGTCCCAGGCGGCGGAGGCCGCCGCGCCACCGTCGGCGAGGGGTATGGAACAGCAGCCCGCGAGCCAGTTGTGGCCGCCGCGCTCCATGTAGCGGGCGAGTCCGGCCCAGATGAGTGCGATGACGGCGCCGTCCCGGTGTGCGGGGTGGACGCACGACCGGCCGACCTCGACGAGGTCGTCCCGGACGGGCGCCAGCCTGCCGAGGTCGAACTCGCCCTCCGCGTAGAGGCGCCCGGCCACCCGGGCTCGCTCGGGGGGCAGCAGCCGGTAGGTGGCGACGACGTCACCGGTGGCCGTCTCGCGTACCAGCAGGTGGTCGCAGTAGGCGTCGAAGGCGTCGCTGTCGAGTCCGGGCTCGGGGCTGTCGAGCAGGGCGCCGAGCTCGCCGGCGAAGACCTGGTGGCGCAGGCGCTGGGCTGCGCGCACGTCCTCCTGGTCGACGGCGAGCGAGACCCGGTAGGCCGGGGCGGCGGCCGTGTCCGTGACGGGTGCGGGGGTGATCGGGGCGAGGGGCAGCGCGGTCATGGCAGTCTCCGGGGACGGATCAGCGAGGGCGGCTGCCGGGCCGCCGCGCAACCGCGACGGCCCGGCCCCTTACTTCTTCCGTGACCGGCTTGACTCGACGTGACCGCAACGGAGAGCGGGGATGTGCGACGGCTGAATCCCGGGCGCGAACCCCTCCGGCGCGAGTCCGTCGGCTGACCGGCTGCGCCGCGTCAGTGCTCCCGGGGTGCCGGCTCCAGGACGAAGACCGGGATCTCCCGGTCCGTGTTCTTCTGGTAGTCGTCGTAGTCCGGGTACGCCTCGACGGCCCTGCCCCACCACACGGCCTTCTCCTCCCCGGTCACCTCGCGCGCCACCATGTCCTGGCGCACGGGACCGTCCTGGAGCTCCACCCTGGGGTCGGCCACCACGTTGTAGTACCAGACGGGGTGTTTGGGGGCACCGCCCAAGGAGGCGACCACCGCGTACGTGCCCTCGTGCTCCACCCGCATGAGCGGGGTCTTGCGGATCTTGCCGCTCTTCGCGCCCAAGGTGGTCAGAATGACGACGGGCAGGTCCCGCCGCCTCTCGTCGTCCGGACCGACCAGGCTTCCCAGCGTGGTTCCCTCGGTGCCCCCGGAGCTCTCGTACAGCTCCACCTGGTCCCTGACCAGCTTTGTCGCGCTCGGCTCGTACTCGCCCTTGAGCGGCATGGTGCCTACCTCCGTGCTGTCGATAATGCGCCCGGCCTCGGCTTCCACCCCGGCCGGGAACGGGACGTACTGCTCAGGCCTCGGCGCCCTCGTGGGCCGGGTTGCCGCCCGGCCCGTGCGAGACCTCGGCCTGGGCCAGGAGTTCCCGGGCTTCGCCATCGGCAAACTCCGTGGCGTCCACACCGGCCGACCGTGAAGGCGATGGTCAGCTGCGTGCCAGGATCGCCGTGATGCGCTCGGACGCCGCGGTGGCCTCGGCGACCGGGTCACCGCCCTGGAGTACGGCGGTCATGTACGGCTTGATCGGGTTGGCGGCCTCGACGGCCGCCCACTGGGGCGAGTTGGGGGTGGCGCGGCCACGGGTGGCCCCTTCGGCCATCGCCGCGGTGCCTTCCTGACCTTCGATCACGGGGGCGAGGCTCGGCTTGTTGGGTACGTAGCTCATGGCCCTGGCCAGTTCGGTCTGCCATTTCCTGCTCGCGAGCACCTTGATCACGTCGATCCCCGCCCTGCGCTGATCGGCCTTCTTCGGCACGATCAGGTCCGAACCGCCGGTGAACACCGAGCCCGGGGCCTTCGCCGACTTTCCGGGGATGGGGAAGTAGCCGAGCTTTCCCTTGAGTTCCGGGTTCTTCTGCTCGATCAGGGCGGCGCTGCCCGGCACGGAGATGATCTGGGCGACGTCGCCCTTGGCGAAGACGTCGGTCTGCGGGGGCTTCTCCTCGTCGGCGTCCTTGGGACCGTTGCCGAGTGCCTGGAGCTCCTTGTAGAAGTCCATACCCCTGAGCGCGGCGGGAGAGTGCAGGGCGCCCTGCCAGTCGCCGCCGTTCTCGTCGGCGAGCTCACCGCCCTCGTCCCATATGAACCCCGCCAGCACGTACCAGTTCTGACCGGCGAGGTACATGCCCTGGGTGCCGTAGCTGTTGAGCTCCTCGGTGTCCTCGATCCATTCCTGGCGGGTGCGGGGCGGGGACTTGATGCCTGCCCTGGCGAAGAGTTCCTTGTTGTAGATCACCACGCGGTTGGCCGCGTACCAGGGGATCCCGAACTGCATCCCGTTGATGCTGCCGGGTTCGGCCAGGCCGGGCAGCCAGTCCTCGCTGCCGAGGTCACGCATCGATTCGAGGGTGAGGTCACGCAGTCCGCCGCTCTCCGCGTACTGGGCGACCTGGGTGTTGCCCACCTCGATGACGTCCGGCGCGTCCTCGCTGCCGAGGGCCGCGATGACCTTGGGGCCGATCCCGCCCCATTCCTGGATCTCGAACTCCAGCTGGACGTCGGGGTTGTCGCTCTCGTACGACTCCGTGAAGCGGTCCAGGAAGTCCTGCGAGACGCTGTCCTTCATCAGCCACACCGTGACCGTGACATCTCCTCCGCCCCCACCGGGAACGAGGCCGCAGCCGCTCAGGACTACACAGGACACGAGCGCGACGGCTCCGGACAGCAAGCGGTTCTTCACGTGGTCACCTTCTGCGAAACGGCACGACGGAACAGGGACCCGGTGTGGGGGACTGCGGGCGGCGCTCGCACGGGCGTGTGGCTGGATTTTGGTATGGACCAATGGGTAGGTCAAGGGCCGGTCAGGGCAGATCGCCCGACCCGATGCCTCGCGCGCCGCGCCCGGGTAGGGCACCGTGGAAGCACGAGAGGAGACATTTGATGTCCAATCACACGTATCGGGTCACCGAAATCGTAGGAACCTCCGAGGAAGGAGTCGATGCGGCTATCCGCAACGGCATCGCCAGAGCCTCGGAAACGTTGCACAATCTCGACTGGTTCGAGATGACACAGGTGCGGGGCCACATCGAGGACGGGCGGATCGCGCACTACCAGGTGGGCCTCAAGGTCGGCTTCCGGCTCGACGAAAGCACCTGACCAGCCACTTCACGTGGTCAGGTACGCCCCTCGCGTTCCTGCGCGTCCTCGAGTTCGGGCGAGGGCATCGCCCAACGGGCGCGCACCACCGTGAATCCGGCCGCCTCGGCCGCGTCGCAGACCAGTTGGTCGTCGTCGACGAGGACCCGGATCTCACGCTCCCGGCCCAGCCGCTTCAGGACCTCCAGCTTGGTGCGGCGGGCCGGCCGCCGGTCGTCGTTGCGACGCATGTACACACGCCCCTCAGGCAGTCCGTTGCGTGCCAGCCAGGCCAGCGTGTCGCGACGGCAGCGCTCCGGGCGGCCGGTCAGGTAGACGACGTCGCACTCCTGTGTGCTGGCGAGCACCAGGCGGACGCCCTCGGCCAGGGGCGGGTCGTGGACGGCTGCGGAGAAGAAGCCCTTCCAGTCGCGCCGGGCTCCCTCCAGGAAGTGCTGACGGTGGGCGGTGTCCGCCAGCGTCCCGTCCAGATCGAAAACGGCCAGCGGCCGGGCATCGTCTCTCACACGGCTGAGCCTAGAGACTCCGCGGGCATCCCGGGAATCACGACGGAGCGCACGCGTTGAACCAGGCGTGAGCTCCGTGATCGCACGCACCCGCTTCTCCGTCCTCGACCGCTCCCGTACGCGCGAGGGGCACGACGGCGGCGAGGCGCTGCGGGACACCGTACGACTGGCCGGGACGGCCGAAGCCCTCGGCTACCACCGCTTCTGGGTCTCCGAGCACCACAGCGTGCCCGGAATCGCCGGTTCCGCGCCGACCGTGCTCGCAGCGGCCGTCGCCGCCGCCACCTCGACCATCCGGGTGGGCACCGGTGGAGTGATGCTGCCCAATCACCAGCCCCTCGTCGTGGCGGAGCAGTTCGGGGTGCTCGCCTCCCTGTTCCCCGGGCGCGTCGACATGGGCGTGGGCCGGTCGGTGGGCTTCACGGACGGCATCCGCACGGCGCTGGGCCGCGACAAGGCGGACGCCGACGACTTCGCCGTGCAACTCGCCGAACTGCTCGGCTGGCTGGACGGCACCCAGCGCAGCCACCCGCAGGTGCACGCCCGTCCGGCCGAGGGCCTGCGCATACCGCCTTACGTCCTGGCCACGGGCGAGGGCGCCTCGATCGCCGCGGCGGCCGGCCTGCCCCTGGTCGTGGGCGATCTGCGCGGCCGCGAGAAGCTCGTGCGCGCCGTCGAGGGCTACCGCAAGGACTTCCGTCCTTCCACCTGGACGCAGACCCCGTACGTCGTCGTGGCCGGCACGGTCGCCGTCGCCGGGACGGAGGCTGAAGCCCGGCGGCTGCTCGTCCCGGAAGCCTGGTCCATGGCGTACGCGCGAACGCACGGCTCCTTCCCGCCACTCGCCCCGGCCGGGCGGATCGAGGCGCTGACGATGACGGCGAAGGAGCGGGGCCTCTACGAGAGCGGGCTGCGCGGGCACGTGGCCGGTACGCCGGAGCAGGTCGCCGGGGAACTGGAACGGGTCATCGAGGAGACCGGGGCGGACGAGGTGCTGGTCACCACCAGCACCTACGACCGCGAAGGCATGGTGGACTCGTTGCGGAGGCTGGCCCGGCTCGCAGGCCTGACCGGCGCGTGAGGCAGCGACTGCTCCCCCGCCTCTGCGCCGCCTAGAATCTGCCGTTTCCCCTACTTTGCGTTCCTCTGTGCGTTCATCCATGCGTACGCCGAACGGTTCGGAGCCGCGTCCATGCACACCCCCCACGATGCGTACGTCCGGGTGCGCGGCGCCCGTGAGCACAACCTCCAGGACGTCCACGTCGACATCCCCCGCGACACCCTGACCGTCTTCACCGGCGTCTCGGGCTCCGGCAAGTCCTCGCTCGCCTTCGGGACCATCTACGCGGAGGCCCAGCGCCGCTACTTCGAGTCCGTGGCACCGTACGCCCGCCGGCTGATCCATCAGGTGGGCGCTCCCGACGTCGGCGAGATCACCGGGCTTCCGCCCGCCGTCTCCCTCGAACAGCGCCGCTCGGCGCCGGGGTCGCGCTCATCGGTCGGGACGGTCACCACACTGTCGAACTCGCTGCGCATGTTGTTCTCCCGGGCCGGTGACTATCCGCCGGGCGCGGAGCGTCTCGACTCCGACGCGTTCTCCCCGAACACGGCTGTCGGTGCCTGTCCCGAGTGCCACGGGCTCGGCCGCGTCCATCGCACCACCGAGGACCTGCTCGTCCCCGATCCGTCCCTGTCGATCCGGGAGGGTGCCATCGCCGGCTGGCCGGGCGCCTGGCAGGGCAAGAACCTGCGCGACGTGCTGGACGCGCTGGGCCACGACGTGGACCGGCCGTGGCGGGAGCTGGCACCGGAGGACCGGGAGTGGATCCTGTTCACGGACGAGCAGCCGGTGGTGACGGTCCATCCGGTACGGGACGCGCACCGCATCCAACGGCCCTATCAGGGTACGTACATGAGCGCACGGCGCTATGTGATGCACACCTTCGCCGACTCCCGGAGCACGACGCTGCGCGCGAAGGCCGAACGCTTTCTGACCAGTGCGCCCTGCCCGGTCTGCGGAGGCAGCCGGCTGCGGCCCGAGGCGATGGCCGTCACCTTCGGCGGCCGCACGATCGCGGAGCTGGCAGCCCTGCCCCTCGCCGCTCTCGCCGCGGTGCTGCACCGGACGGGCGGCGGCGAGACGGCGCACGTGCTGACGGCCGACCTTCTGGCCCGGATCGAGACGGTGACGGAGCTGGGGCTGGGGTATCTCAGTCTCGACCGTACGGCCCCAACGCTGTCCTCCGGCGAGTTGCAGCGTCTCCGTCTCGCCACGCAGCTGCGGTCGGGCCTGTTCGGGGTGGTGTACGTGCTCGACGAGCCCTCGGCCGGGCTGCATCCGGCGGACACCGAGTCCCTTCTCACGGTCCTGGGACGGCTGAAGGACTCCGGCAACACGGTGTTCGTGGTGGAGCACCAGCTCGATGTGGTGCGGCAGGCGGACTGGCTGGTCGATGTCGGGCCGCTCGCGGGTGAGCACGGCGGCCGGGTGCTGCACAGCGGGCCGCCGGCCGGGCTGGTGGACGTGGCGGAGTCGGCGACCCGCCGGTTCCTCTTCGACGAGGCCCCGGCTCCCGCGCGGGAGCCCCGTACGCCGTCGGGATGGCTGAAGCTCAACGGGGTCGAGCGGCACAACGTGCGCGGCGCCGACGCCGCGTTCCCGCTCGGGGTGTTCACGGCGGTGACCGGGGTCTCCGGGTCGGGCAAGTCCACCCTGGTCGGGCAGGTGCTGGCCGGGGTGCTCGCCGACCGGCAGGCTTCCTCCGCCGCGGACCTCCCGGGTACTCCGCAGACGACGGGCTGCGCGTCGGCGGAGGGGCTGGAGGCGGTGGACCGGCTGGTCCAGGTCGACCAGAAGCCGATCGGGCGGACCCCGCGCTCCAACCTGGCGACGTACACGGGGCTCTTCGACGCGGTACGGAAGCTGTTCGCCGCAACGGAAGCGGCGCGGGAGCGGGGGTACAAGGCGGGCCGGTTCTCGTTCAACGTGGCCGGCGGCCGGTGCGAGACCTGCCAGGGCGAGGGTTTCGTCTCCGTGGAGCTGCTCTTCCTGCCCAGTACGTACACGCCCTGCCCGGACTGCCACGGCGCGCGCTACAACCCGCGGACCCTGGAGGTCACCCTTCGCGGGCTCACGATCGCGCAGGTGCTGGACCTGACCGTGGAGTCGGCGGCCGTGTTCTTCGCGGGGACTCCGACGGCCGAACGCAGCCTGCGTACGCTGATCGATGTGGGGCTCGGCTACCTGCGCCTCGGCCAGCCCGCCACCGAGCTGTCGGGCGGGGAGGCGCAGCGCATCAAGCTCGCCACCGAACTGCAGCGCACCCGTCGCGGACGCACGCTGTATCTGCTCGACGAGCCGACGACCGGGCTGCACCCCGCCGATGTGGAGGTGCTGATGCGGCAGTTGCACCACCTCGTCGACGCCCGCAACACGGTGGTGGTCGTGGAGCACGACATGGCCGTGGTGGCGGGCGCCGACTGGGTGATCGACCTCGGACCCGGCGGCGGCGACGAGGGCGGCCGGATCGTCGCCGAGGGCACACCGGCGGAGGTCGCACGGTCGGCGGGAAGCCGCACGGCGCCGTATCTGGCGCGGGCCATGCGGCTCCCGTGACGTGCTCGCGGACACGCGGTGAGGACGAACCGGCGGACGGGAGGCCTCAGCGGCGCACCTTCCGAGTCGCGCGGAGCCACTCCTTGTTCATCGCGGCGATCGACGGCAGCGGAATACCCTTCGGGCAGGCCGTGGCGCACTCACCCGTCAGGGTGCAGCCGCCGAAACCCTCCTCGTCCATGGTGGCGACCATGTCGAGGACCCGGGTCTCACGCTCGGGTGCGCCCTGGGGCAGCACGTTGAGGTGGTTCACCTTCGCCGATGTGAAGAGCATCGCGGAGCCGTTGGGGCAGGCAGCCACGCAGGCACCGCAGCCGATGCACTCGGCGTGCTCGAACGCGAAGTCCGCGTCCGGCTTGGGCACGGGCGTCGCGTGCGCGTCGGGTGCCGTGCCGGTCGGGGCGGAGATGTAACCGCCGGACTGGATGATCCGGTCGAAGGCCGAGCGGTCCACGACCAGGTCCTTGACGACCGGGAAGGCGGAGGCCCGCCACGGCTCGACGTCGATCGTCTGGCCGTCCTTGAACGACCGCATGTGCAGCTGGCAGGTGGTGGTGCGTTCCGGGCCGTGGGCGTCGCCGTCGATGACGAGGCTGCAGGCGCCGCAGATGCCCTCGCGGCAGTCGTGGTCGAACGCGACAGGCTCGTCCCCGTCGAGGATGAGCTCCTCGTTGAGGGTGTCGAGCATCTCGAGGAACGACATGTCCGGGGAGATGCCGTCGACCTCGTAGGTGGCCATGGCGCCGGGCGTTTCGGCGTTCTGCTGGCGCCAGACGCGCAGGGTGAGCTTCATGCGTAGCTCCGCTGAGTGGGGTGGACGTACTCGAAGACGAGGTCTTCCTTGTGCAGGACGGGGGCGTCGCCCGTGCCCGAGAACTCCCAGGCGGCGACGTACGAGAACTCCTCGTCCCGGCGGGCGGCTTCGCCCTCGGGGGTCTGTGACTCCTCGCGGAAGTGACCCCCGCAGGACTCGGCGCGGTGCAGGGCGTCGAGGCACATGAGCTCGGCGAGCTCCAGGTAGTCGACGATGCGATTGGCCTTCTCCAGCGACTGGTTGAACTGTTCGCCGGTGCCCGGGACCTTGATGCGGCGCCAGAACTCCTCCCGGATCTGCGGGAGTCGGTCGAGGGCCTTGCGCAGCCCCTCCTCGGTGCGGGCCATGCCGCAGAACTCCCACATGAGTTCACCGATCTCCCGGTGGAAGGAGTCGGGGGTGCGGTCGCCGTCGACGGCGAGGAGCAGGTTGATCCGGTCCTCGGTCTCCGCGACCGTCGCTGCGACGTCCGGGTGCGCGGCGTCGACCTCGCCGGTGTGCGGGTTGCGGGCCAGGTAGTCGTTGATCGTGGACGGCAGGACGAAGTAGCCGTCGGCGAGTCCCTGCATCAGCGCCGAGGCACCGAGCCGGTTCGCGCCGTGGTCGGAGAAGTTCGCCTCGCCGATCGCGAAGAGGCCGGGGACGGTGGTCCGGAGGTCGTAGTCGACCCAGAGCCCGCCCATCGTGTAGTGCACGGCCGGATAGATCCGCATGGGTGTCTCGTACGGATTCTCGGCGGTGATGCGGGCGTACATGTCGAAGAGGTTGCCGTACTTCTCCTCGACCTTCGCCTTGCCCATCCTGGCGATGGCGTCGGCGAAGTCGAGGTAGACGCCCTGCCCGCCGGGGCCCACTCCGCGCCCCTCGTCGCAGACGTTCTTCGCGGCGCGCGAGGCGATGTCGCGGGGGACGAGGTTGCCGAAGGCGGGGTAGACGCGCTCCAGGTAGTAGTCGCGCTCGTCCTCCGGGATCTCGTTCGCGGGCCGCTCGTCGCGCTTCGCCTTCGGCACCCAGATGCGGCCGTCGTTGCGCAGCGACTCACTCATCAGCGTCAGCTTCGACTGGTGGTCGCCGGTGCGCGGGATGCAGGTGGGGTGGATCTGGGTGAAGCAGGGGTTGGCCATGTACGCGCCGCGGCGGTGGGCCCGCCAGATGGCGGTGGCGTTGGAGTTCATGGCGTTCGTCGAGAGGTAGAAGACGTTGCCGTATCCGCCGCTGGCCAGTACGACGGCGTCGGCGAAGTACGTGTCGATCTTCCCGGTGATCAGGTCGCGGGCGACGATGCCCCGCGCCTTCCCGTCGACGACGATCAGGTCGAGCATCTCCGTACGGGCGTGGAGTTCGACGTTGCCTGCCGCGATCTGGCGCGCGAGTGCCTGGTAGGCGCCGAGGAGGAGCTGCTGCCCGGTCTGGCCGCGGGCGTAGAAGGTGCGGGAGACCTGGACCCCGCCGAAGGAGCGGTTGTCGAGGAGTCCGCCGTACTCGCGGGCGAAGGGCACTCCCTGGGCGACGCACTGGTCGATGATCTCGACGGAGATCTGCGCGAGCCGGTGGACGTTGGACTCGCGGGCGCGGAAGTCTCCGCCCTTGACGGTGTCGTAGAAGAGCCGGTGCACGGAGTCGCCGTCGTTGCGGTAGTTCTTGGCGGCGTTGATGCCGCCCTGGGCGGCGACGGAATGGGCGCGGCGGGGCGAGTCCTGGAAGCAGAACTGGACGACGTGGTAGCCCTGTTCGGCGAGTGTGGCACCGGCCGACCCGCCGGCGAGGCCGGTTCCGACGACGATGACGGTGTGCTTGCGGCGGTTGGCCGGGTTGACCAGCTTCGCTTCGAAGCGGCGGGTGTCCCAGCGCTCGGCGACGGGGCCGGCGGGGGCCTTCTCGTCGACGAGCGGTGCGCCCGTCGCGTACTGCGTGTAGTCGCTCATATCAGCTCACCACTCCGGTCATGACAGCGACGGGTACGGAGACGAATCCGGCCGTCAGCGCCAGCGCGAGGACGTCGGCCGTCGCCTTGAGGACACGGTCGCGGGTCGCGTTGCCCACGCCGAGGGTCTGTGCCGCGCTCCAGAACCCGTGCCGGACGTGCAGGCCCAGGGCGAGCACCGCGACGATGTAGACGACGTTGCCGTACCAGGTCGAGAAGGTGTCGATGACGTTCTGGTACGGGCGTCCGGACTCGAAGCCGCCCGGATGCGCGGTGCCGGTCGTCAGGTCGAGGATGTGCCAGACGATGAACAGCGCGAGGATGATCCCGCCCCAGCGCATGGTGCGTGTGGCGTAGCTCGCGCGCGGCTTCCTGTGAACGTACTTGCTGGAACGCGCCCGGATGTCGCGGCGGCTGAGCTGGTACGCGGACACCGCGTGCAGGACGACGGCGGCGACCAGCCCCACGCGGACGAGCCACAGCGCCCACTCGTGGTGGAGGACGGGCTCGCCCATGGTGCGCAGCCAGTGGGCGTAACGGTTGAACTCCCCGGACCCGAAGAAGATCTTCAGGTTCCCGATCATGTGGGCGACCAGGTAGAGGAGCATGGCCAGGCCGCTCACGGCCATGATCGTTTTTTTGCCGACGGTCGAGTTCCAGAGCGTGCGCGTCATGGACGGCCGCCGGTCCGTCCGTGTTGCCAGTGCCATGGATACGACGCTAAGGCCGGAGGGGTTAATCAGTCCAAGAGATGGACTGGCTCATGTCCATAGGCGTTCCCTATCATTACCGCTATCGTCGCCTCATGCAGTTCCAGCAGCTCGCCTACTTCGTAGCCGTGGCCGAGGCCCGGCACTTCACCCGCGCCGCCGAGGAGGTACACGTCTCCCAGCCCTCGCTCTCCCAGCAGATCAAGGCACTGGAGAGGGAGCTGGGCGCCGAGCTCTTCAGCCGGGCCCGGGGCAACATCGCGCTGACGGACGCGGGAGAGGCTCTGTTGCCGCTGGCCCGCCGGATTCTCGCCGACGCGGACACGGCACGGCACGAGGTGCAGGAGCTGGTCCAGCTGCGCCGGGGCCGCATCAGGCTCGGAGCCACGCCCAGCCTCTGCACCGGACTGCTGCCCGACGCCCTGCGGGCGTTCCACGATCTGCACCCGGGGATCCAGCTGCTGCTGGAGGAGGGCGGCTCGCACGACCTCGTACGGCAGCTGGCGCGCGGGGCGCTGGATCTCGCGCTGGTGGCACTCCCCCTGCCGGCCGCGTCGCCGGCGCTGACCACGGTGGAACTGCTGAACGAGGACCTGGTCGTGGTGTCGTCGGCCGCGGGGCCGGAGCCGGGCCGGAAGGGACGGGTCCGGATCTCCGACCTCCAGGGCGAACCGCTGGTGATGTTCCGGCACGGCTACGACCTGCGAGAGCTGACCGTCGCCGCGTGCCGGGCCGAGGGCTTCGAGCCGTCGTTCACCGTGGAGGGCGGCGAGATGGACGCGGTCCTCGGATTCGTACGGGCGGGGCTCGGCGTCGCGGTGGTACCGAGCATGGTGGCGAACCGGGCCGGGCACGACCTGCGGACGACGCCGCTGGCCGCGCCGGGACTGCGGCGGACGATCGCACTGGCCCACCGCAGCGATGTGGCTCCGCCTCGGGCAGCGCGGGAGCTGCAGAGGATGCTGCTGGGGCGGGGGCAGGGTCCGGCTGCCGGGTGAGGGTGCGCGGCGGGCTCGGGAGCGTGCGCGGCGAGTCCGCCGCCTGTCCCCAAGCGCCGGACACGTACGGCCTGCGGGGCAGGCCCGTACCCGTCCGGCGTCCGACTGCCCTCACGCCCGTCCGGGGTGAGGGCAGTCCTCAGGCCCGGCCGACGTCCGGGAAACAGCTCTCAGGCCTGACCGCCGTCCGGGAGAACAGCTCCCGGTGCCCGACGACGACCGCGCTCCTCCCGCCCCGCCCCCCTCACACCGCGTCGGCCAGCAGCAGCGCGTGGATGCGGTCCGGAGCGCCCGGACGGGCGTAGTACCACCCCTGGGCCGTGTCGCAGCCGAGCTGCCGCAGCTGCTCCGCCTGGGCGCCGGTCTCCACGCCCTCCACCGTCACGGCCAGATTCAGGCTGTGGGCCAGCGACACGATGCCCTCGACGATCTTCAGGTCGACCGGGTCGGCCGGGTGCTGCTGCATACCCTGCGTGAACGAACGGTCCAGCTTGAGCACACTCACCGGCAGGCGGCGGAGATTCGCCAGGTTCGAGTAGCCCGTACCGAAGTCGTCGAGCGCTATGTCGACGCCCATCTCCGCCAGTTGCCGCAGCGGCTTGAGCAGATCGTCATCGGCGCCGATCAGGGCGGACTCGGTGACCTCCAGGCAGAGTGCTCCCGGTTCGAGGCCGGAGCGCTCCAGCACGTCGACCGTCTCGGCGACCAGCCGCGGGTGGTGCAGCTGGGTCGGCGAGAGGTTCACGTTGATCCGCAGCGGCCCGCCGTCGCTGTGCCGCTCCTTCCAGAAGTTGGCCTGGCGCACCGACTCCTCCAGCACCCACCGCCCCAACGGCACGATGAGGCCGGTGTGTTCGGCGAGCGGGATGAACCGGTCGGGGCCGAGCACGCCGTGCTGCGGATGGCACCACCGCACGAGCGCCTCGGCACCGTGCACGCTGCCGTCACCGAGGTGCACCAGGGGCTGGTACTCGATGAAGAACTCACCCCGGTCCAGCGCCGCCGGCAGTGCCGTGGTCAGCCCGTGCCGCGTGATCGCACGTGCGTCGGCCTCCGCGTCCGCGAGCTCGAAGCGGTTGCCGCCCGCCGACTTGGCCCGGTACATCGTGATGTCGGCACTCCGCAGCACCTCTGCGGCGGTGCGCGCGCCGGCCGCCGGCCCCTCGACGACGCCGATGGACCCCCGTACCGTCAGCTCGCGGCCGTCGAGCCGGATCGGCGTGGCGAGCACCCCGAGTATCCGGCAGGCCAGCTCGTCGACCTCGTCCTCCGTGTGGGGCCCGGTCGTCAGGGCCACGAACTCGTCGCCGCCGAGTCGCGCCACCATCTCCCCCGGTGCGGTCGCACAGCTCTGCAGCCGGTCCGCTACCTCCACGAGCAGCCGGTCACCGGCCGCGTGGCCCAGGCTGTCGTTGATCGCCTTGAAGCCGTCGAGGTCCAGGTAGCAGAGCCCGAAGCGGGTCCCGCCCTTCGCCGCGAGGGTCTTCTCCAGCCGCTCGAAGAACAGCGTCCGGTTGGGCAGCCCGGTGAGCGCGTCGTGCGTCGCCTCGTAGCGCAGCCGCAGGTTGAGCAGCCGGCGCTCGGTGGTGTCCTCCATGAGGGCCAGCTGGTACTCGGGCGTGCCCTCGGAGTCCCGCAGCAGCGACACCGTGAGGTTGGTCCACAGGACGGTGCCGTCGTTGCGGTAGTAGGGCTTCTCGACGTGGTAATGCTCGCGTTCGCCGCGTACCAGCTCGTTGTAGTACTTCCACACGTTCGGCGAGTCCTCGGGGTGGACCCACTCGTTCACCTTGTGGCTGCGGACATGGTGCTCCAGGCCGCCGAACATCTGGGTGAGCGTGTCGTTGACCTCCAGGATGTTGCCTTCGAGGTCCGCGATGCCGATGCCGATCGCCGCGTCCTTGAACACGGCGCGAAACCGTGCCTCCGTCGCATGCAGGGCGTGTTCGGCATGGGAGCGGGCGGTGAGCGCCGAGCGGGCGATGGCCTCCTGCTCGGCAAGGGTCCGCTCCCGCAGGGCCAGCGTGAATCCGCCGGCGAGCGCGTGCTGCATCCGTGCGCAGCGAGCTCTGCCGTCCTCGGTCGGCAGCTCCAGCGTGCCGTTGCCCCCGCAGTAGAGCACCAGGTACGAGTCGATGACGCCGAGTGTCGAGCTGAGGGCGTCGGGGTCGGTGCAGTGCGCGGCGACCAGCGCGGCCCCGACCCCGTGCGCGGGCGCCGGGTCGAAGGGCCGCGCGTGCAGGATCTCGCTCAGCTCGCGTGCCAGCGGCAGCAGATGCTGTTCGAACTCCTTGCGGGTCATGTGGGTGGCCGTGGACGGAAAGATCGCCCGGCTCCAGATCGTGGCGAATCTTCGGAGCCGGCCCTCGGGACCGTCCGGTTCCGCGTCCGGGGCTCCGGACGCCTGGGCAGGGATGCTCACGCCTTGCGTCCCACTCCTGCGAAGCCCGAGAAGGCGAACGGGTCTTCCTGACCCTCCGTCACCGGGGTGTCCGGACGCCAGTCGGGCATCGAGACGAGGCCGGGGTCGACCATCTCGTACCCCTCGAAGAACCGGCTCACCTCGGTGCGCGAGCGCATGATGAGCGGGTTGCGGATGTCGCGGTAGACGCCGACCGCACCGCCCGCCTCAGCCTCGGTGAGCGGTATCCCCTCGTACGAGGCGTGGGTCAGGACGAGCAGGCTGCCGGGGGCGAGCGCCTCGCGCAGTTCGGCGACCGCGCGGTACGGGTCGTCGGCGTCCTCCACGAAGTGCAGCACCGCGACGAGGAGCAGCGCCACCGGCCGGTCGAGGTCGAGGAGCCCGGAGATCGCGGGGTTCTTCAGGATGTCCTGGGGACGGCGCAGGTCGGCGGCGGCGATCACCGCGTTGTCGACGCCCTCGAGCACGGCCTGGCTGTGCGCGACGGCGACCGGGTCGTGGTCGACGTACGCCACCTTGGCGGCCGGGTCGGCCGCCTGGGCGACTTCGTGGACATTTCCGAAGGTCGGAATACCGGAGCCGATGTCCAGGAACTGGCTGATGCCCTCGGTCACGGCGTACTGCACGGCCCGGCGCATAAAGGCGCGGTTCGCCTGCATGATCTTGGGAAGCCCCGGCAGGAACTCCATGGCCTTACGGGCCGCTTCCCGGTCCACCTCGAAATTGTGCGATCCGCCCAGATAGAAGTCATACATTCGGGACACGCTCGGCACCGAAATGTCGATGCCTTGCGGTGCCCAGGCGGGACGCTCCATCGATGTCTCCAACAAGTCGCCACGGCGATCCGGCCATGTTCATGGTCAGTGTTGACCAGAGGCTACTGATCGACCGCCAAGAGAGCGAGCGGAAACGGAAATTCGCGGTCCGTTATTGGTCACACATCAGGAGCATGTGCGGTGGTCCGTCGCTGCGGGTGCGCATTCAGCGACGGACCGGCACACCGGGCACTCGGATTCCGCTACTTGGGCGCTCCGACCAGCTTGGCGTCGGGCGACACCGCGTACCATGTCCCCCCGACGCCTTGCCCGTTGGTGTCTCCGGGAGCGGTGTCACCGGAGAAGGTGTAAATCGGCCAGCAGTCGAGAGTCTGTTGCTTGATACCGTCGGGCCGGTCGAAGGTGACATAGCCCTTGGTCGTGATGCCCTCCACCTCATTCTTCGCCACCGGTTCGACCACGGGCCACTTCTTGAGGCACTCGCCCGTGCAGGCGGTTTTCATCGGCCACGCGGAGTCCTTCTTGAACCGGTAAACGGTCATACCCTGCTTGTCGACGACGATGTCACCGAGTTTCGGGTCCTTGCGGACCGAAAGCCCCGCGAGGTCGGCCGGCTCCGCCTCGCCGCCCGCTTCGGCCTTCGCCCCGGCCTTCTTCCCGTCCGGTGCGGAAGCGAACCACGTGCCGCCGACCCCCTGCCCGTTGGCGTCTCCCGGGCCGGTGTCCTTGGCGTACCGGTACATGGGCCAGCCGTCGACGGTGAGTTGCTTGGTCCCGTCGGCGCGCAGGACCTCTCCGAGCAGTGCGGCGTCGGTTCCCGCCGCGGCCTCGACGTTGCCCGCGGGCACGATCGGCCAGATCTTCGCGCACTCACCCACGCAGTTCGACGCGGGCGGGTTCGCGGTGTCCTTGTCGAACCGGTAGAGCGTGAAGCCCGCGCTGTCGGTGAGCACCTTCCCCAGGCTCTTGCTGTCCCACACCGCGAGCTGACCGGCTTCCTTGGGCGCCGCGGCCTCTCCTCCGGCGTCCGAGCCGTAGCCGCCGTCGGAGCCGTAGCCGCTGTCGGCCGGCTGCTCGGCCGGGACCGCGTTGCCCACGACCTGCCCGTCGGGGCCCGAGGCTCCCTTCTCCTGACCACACGCCGTCGTCAGGGCGAGCAGGGCCGTCGCCGTCACCGCGAGCGAGGCGTTGCGCCAGGTGTTCATGTCGACTCCCGTTGTCCTACTGCCGGTTGCGACGCGAGTCCGCGTCACTCATGGCCCTAGGTACGGGTCGCCGGTCCCTCCTTGTTCAACGGGTCACGCAAAAAGTTTCACCGGCCCGCAAACATGAACCGAACAAGATCCACACCATCAGGGGATTACCTGTCGGCCCGGGCGTGTCCCGCTTCGGTCGGGTCCATGCTCCCGGTCGTGTACGGATCTCGCATCGGGCGGCTCTCGGCAGCCGCCGCCCTCGTTTGGCTGTGCGCGGTGCCCGTGCCCGCGACCGGTGACAGTTGCGCGGTCGCCTCCATCGGTCAGGGCGACGGCAGTTCGTCGGTCGCCGTGGCGGGGAGCTGCCCGCCACCCCCGGAGCCACCACCGCCTCCGCCCCCACCACCACCGCCTCCGCCGCCCCCGGAGCCACCGCCACCTCCCCCGCCACCACCGCCTCCTCCGCCTCCACCGGCCCCGGAGCCCCCGCCGCCACCGCCGCCACCGCCGCCCCCACCGGCCCCAGAACCTCCTCCACCACCACCGCCTCCTCCACCACCACCACCCCCGACGCCCGCACCTCCGGCGCCCGCGCCCCCGGCCCCCGAGCCGCCGGAGCCGGAACCCTCGCCCCCACCCCCGACAGTGCGCCCGAAACTCGCTCCGCCCAAGACCGTGGCCCTTCCCACCTACCGCAATACCGCCCGTAAAGCAGCACGCAGCGGCCCGTCCCTGGTCTCGCTCACCTTGGTGATCACCGCTCCCGCGGTATTCGCCGTCGCCGTCCTGCGTCCGCGCTCGTCCCGTTGATCCACGGAGATATCCATGTCGGAATGGCTTGTTCTGACCATTGCCATGGCCTCGGCCTGCGCTGTTGTGCTCACCATCGCGGTCCTCAACAACCGGCGCATCGGCGAGGACGACGACCCGTCCGAGACGCCGGACGTCATCGAGTACATGACGATGATGATCGGGGTGGTGTACGCGATCGTGCTCGGCCTCGCCATCGCGGGTGTCTGGGAGGGGCGCAGTGCCGCGCAGGAGTCCGTACGCCTGGAGGCCCAGGCCCTGCACGAGGTGAGCGCCCGGTCCTCCGTATATCCGGTGGAGATCCGTGACCGCATCCGTGCCGATGTCGATGCCTATGTCAGCTATGTGATCAACGAAGAGTGGGAGGCCATGACGGAGACGGGGAGCATCACCGAGCGGGGCACCCAGCTGCTCGACCGCGTGCGGGCGGATGTCACCGACTACCAGCCGAAGACGGATCACGAGGGGCAGTCGTACCAGCCGCTGGTGGACCAGGTGGCCGCTGCCGACGACGCACGCGGCTCGCGGGGGCAGAGCGCGGGGGCCACGATGCCGGGTGTGGTGTGGTTCGGCCTGATCACCGGGGCGATGGTGACGGTGGGGCTCATCTTCACCCTGCAGATCCGCAGAACGTTCCGTGAACTGCTGCTCGCGGGCCTATTCAGCGTGCTGATCGCCTTCCTGCTCTTCCTCATCTGGGACTTCGACTCGCCCTTCGGACGGGGCATCTCGGCGACCACCGCGCCGTTCGTCGACCTGTTCCCGCACGCCGTCGGCGGATAGCGGCTCACCTCGCCCCTCCCCCGGCCGGCATGTCTCCGGTGCGTCCGGCCGGGGGACAAGGCTGCCCCATTCGCCGGACCCCGATCGCGGGTGGTATGCGGCACTTCTAGCGTTTCGGGCATCGAGGTGCATTTCTGCTGCTTTGTGGAACCGTTCCGCAACTGCTCCTCGGGGACCCGGAGGATTCACCATGCGCGCGATACGTGTCGCACCCGCCGCCCTGCTCGGCTCCGTCGCTCTCGCCCTGACGGCTCCGGCCACGGCCGCATACGCCGCTTCGGCCGGCACGTCCACGTCGTTCACCCCGTCGGTCACCCCCTCGGTGGTCGCGCCGGGCGGCCAGGTCACCCTGGGCGCCATGGGGTGCGATGTGGCCGCCACCGCCTCGTCGGGGGTGTTCGACACGACGACGATCCCCAGTGGGCAGTCGGCCACGGCCACCGTCGACTGGGACGCCAGGCGGGGTGCCGTCTACGAGGTGAAGTTCAACTGCGGCGGAACCACGCGCGTGGTCGAGCTGACCATCACCGGCGGCGCCACGAGCACACCTACGAGCACACCCACCACGACACGCCCCACCGCCAGTACCACCGCGCTCGCCCCCAGTGGGGTACAGGGCGGTCTGGGCGGCAGCGTCGACGGCTTCGACGCCGGCGAGATCGCTGCGGGCAGCGCCCTGGTTCTGGCAGCCGCGGGAGGCGCCGTGTATGTCATGCGCAGGCGGCGAGGCAGCCACTGACCGGTATGCACCGCCGGACGCACGACAGTCGCCCCGGGTCCTGATCCAGGACTCGGGGCGACGGGCGTATCGGACCGGGCGGAAGGTTCGAAGCCTTAGACGGCCGCATGGCCGGTCCGCCGACGACGGACGATGAAGACGGCGCCGCCGATGGCGGACGCGGCCACGAGTCCGCCACCGATCTGCATCTCGACCGAGCTCGGCCCCATGGAGCCGCCGAGCCCGCCCTGTGCGCCCTGACCGGCGAGCACGGTGAACCGGGCCGTGGCGACTTCATCGCTGTCGTTGCAGCGCACGGACAGGTGGTACTGCCCGGGGGTCGCGTTGTCCCGGATGCGCGCGGTGGCGAACCCCGTGCGGCCTTCCGACAGCCGGACCGTCGGGAACGCGTTCGACGACACGGTGCCGCCCGCGCGACCGCAGCCCTCCGCGCTGACCTGCATGGTGGCGCCCTGGTGGACCGAGGACGGGTTGACGGTGACATTGGTCGGGCCACTGCCCTTACCGCCGGCGGCAGCCATCGGGGCAGCCAGCCCGATGGTGGCGATGGCGGTTGCGGTGACCGCGAGAGCGCGTGAAGCACGCATCGTTGAACCTCCAGTGGGAAGCGCCCCGAAGTCATGTCCTCCGGGATGATCGGTGGATACGCGTCCCATGACGAACACTCACCAGTTCTTCCGGTTGTCGCACTTCGGCACTGCTCCACCCTGGTGAGCCGACACGCCGTGCGGAGGCCGCCGGATCTGACGGAGCCGCAGGTCACAGACCGTCAGAACTTTTATCAGCTCATTACTCCGAAGAGCCTGATCCGGGCATCTGAGGGGTGACGGCCCCGCCTGACTCCCCGTCCGGCCGCCACCCGTTCGCCCTTCCCTGATCGCCGCGACCGCGTAGCGCACCTAGCGTTCCAATCGTCGCGACGAAGGGAGAACCATGGGCCGGGACCAATGGGGCGCCGAGCGGACCAGACGCGCGCCGTGGGGCGCGGTCGCCCTGGTGCTGCTCACGGGCCTCGCCCTCATGCGGAACGGCACCGAAATCACCGTGGGGCCACCGCAGCCCGCGGCCGCCGCCTCGCTGGAGGAGCGTCAGGATCCCGCGGCGGCGCCGCTGGCGGGCGAGCCCGTACAGCCGCTGCCGTACGCCCCCGCCGCCCGCGTGAAGATCGGCTCGATCCGCGTGGACGCACCGGTGATCGACGTGAAGCTGGACCTGAACGGCTGGATCGAGGCCCCTCCCCCCGAGGACCCCAACCTCGCGGGCTGGTACCAGAACGGCATCGCGCCCGGCCAGCGCGGCACCGCCGTGGTCGTCGGCCACGTCGACAACATGTCCGGGCCGGCCGTCTTCTACGGTCTGGGCGCCGTCAAGAAGGGACAGCGCGTCGAGGTGTCCCGCTACGACGGCCGGGTCGCGGTCTTCGAGGTGTACGGGGTGGACGTGTTCGCCAAGAACAACTTCCCCGGAGCCCGGGTGTACGGGGACACGGGCCATGCCGAACTCCGGGTCATCACCTGCGGCGGCGCCTACTCCAAGGCCGGTGGATACGACGGCAACGTGGTCGTCTTCGCCCGGATGGTCGCCACCCGCTGACCTTCCGCACGCTCACACCCGGTGCGGAACCGTGATGCGGTAGCCGTCGGCGATGAGTCCTGGCAGATACCGGCGCAGGGCGGCGACGCTCTGCGAGCGGTCGCCGCCCGCGTCATGGGACAGGACCACGACGCCGGGGGCCGCACCGTCCATGACCCGGCGGACGATGGTGCCGGTGCCCGGCGTCGTCCAGTCGAGGGTGTCGACGGTCCAGGCCAGGGGTTCCATGCCCAGGGCGGCACCGATCTCGAACGAGTTGCGGTTCCACGCCCCGTACGGCGCCCGGTACCAGAGCGGCGCTTCGCCGAGCGTCCTCTCCACGATGTCACTGGTGCGGCCCAGTTCGTCGCGGATGGCGGCCCGGCTCAGCCCGGGGATCAGCGGATGGGACCAGGAGTGGTTGGCGACGACATGGCCGTCGTCCGCCATCTCGCGCAACAGGTCCTGGTTGTCGACGGCCATCTCGCCGCACACGAAGAACATCGCCCGGACCCGGTGCTCGCGCAGGGTGGCCAGGATGTCCGGGGTGTACCGGCGATCGGGGCCGTCGTCGAAGCTGAGGACCATCGATCGGCCGAGGCCGGGCAGTTCCTCCAGCGGCCTGGTGCGTACGGGAGGCGGCGGCCTGCGGAACCGGGGCGGGGTGCGCTCCGTCATGGGCTGGAGGCGGTAGGCGGACGGCATCGCCCGGGCCTGCGCGGGCGGCCCGGCGGTTCCCTCCGCCGGCGGCGCGCCACCCGGGCGGACGGGTGTGGCGGCGGGGTCCGCGGCGATCAGGTGCACGGTGGCGGCGGCTCCCAGTCCGAGGGCCAGCCGGAGCAGTGTGCGTCTTCCCGGTCGCTGAATGGGCTGCTGATCTGATTTCATGGCCAACTGCTCGCACGGCCGTCCATCCGCGTGTATCCCCGACACCGGAGGAAGGTCGCATTGCACCCGATGGGACCAGCGAACCACCGCTGACCGGCGGTGGTCCGAGGGCTCGGGGCGGCCCGGACGGGCTGCCGCGAGGGGAGCCGATAGCCTCGCTGCCGTGACAGAGCAGCAACGCCATCAGTTCGAACGCGGCACTGACGGACCCAAGGTGATCGTCGCGGGCATCGACGGGTCGGACTCCTCCATGCGGGCCGCCGCCTACGCCGCAGGGCTGGCCCGGCGGCAGAACGCCACGCTCGCCCTTGTCTACGTCCAGCCCGTGATGTCCGCCGGGGTCGCTCTGGGGGCCCCGGTCGGCGACGTCACGGGTGAGGTGGCGGAGAGCCTGGTGCACGAGATCCGGGAGGCGACCGAGCGGCTCAAGGACATATGGAACGTGCGCTGGGAGTTCCACACGTTCCACGGCGACCCGTACAACGGTCTGGTCAGCGCGGCCGACGATCTGAAGGCGGACGCCGTCGTGGTCGGGGCGTCGGAGTCGGCCGGGCACCGGTTCATCGGTTCGGTGGCCGTCCGTCTGGTGAAGGCGGGCCGCTGGCCGGTCACCGTCGTCCCGTGACCGCGTGCGGCACCGGGGCGTCTCACGCGGCCTGTCGAGGGCTTCCAGCCGGAGCGGTCCCGCGCGGCGGATGAGCCGGCCTCGGCCGGCCCGGGGCGTGGCCGCTGGGGACGGGGGGTCACTTCCCCATGAGCAGTCCGTCCGCCGCGGCGCCACGGCCGAGGACGACATCGCGGATGCGGTCGCGTACCGCGCGGTGGTGGCCGGCGCCCTCGTCGATGGCGGCGTTGAGGCTGACGATCCGGCCGGTGGCGGTGTCGTACCACTGGGGGACGAACTCGGCCTTCGTGACCGTCCAGCGCTCCCCCGGCGCCGCGGGCGGCGCGAAGGTGAAGCGGCCCATGGAGCTCTGGTTGCCGCGCGGGTCCTGCGCGCCCTCGTAGTTGATCATCGCTCCGGCGATCTGGTCGCCCATGCCGTAGATGATCCAGGTGCCGTTGACCTTCTCGTACGCCTGCGGGACGTGGGCGTGCGTGCCGAGGATCAGATCGATGTCGGGGCGTCCCCCGGAGGTGGCGGCGGTGAGCGCCCGCCCCAGAGCGAGCTGCTTGTCGTCGGGTTCGTCCTGCCACTCGGTGCCCCAGTGCAGGGATACGGCCACCACGTCGGCGCCCGCTCTCCGGGCTGCCCGGGCGTCGTCGACGATCCGCTGTTCGTCGATCAGGTTGACCGCCCAGGGCCGGCCTTCCGGCAGCGGGACGTCGTTGGTCCCGTAGGTGTACGCGAGATGGGCGACCCTGGCGGCGTGTTCGCCCGGTCCGGCCTTCAGGAGGGTGGGGCGGGCGGCCTCGGCGGCGGAGCGGGCGGAGCCCGCGTGCGCGATGCCTTCCTTGTCGAGTGCGTCGAGGGTGCGGCGGATGCCGCCCACGCCGTCGTCCAGGGTGTGGTTGGAGGCGGTGGAGCAGGAGTCGAACCCGGTGGCGCGCAGGCCCTGCGCCACCTCGGGCGGCGATTTGAAGTAGGGGTAGCCGCTGTAGGGGCCGCCATCCTCCCCGTACACCGTCTCCATGTGACAGATCGCCAGGTCCGCCCCGGACACGAGGGGGGCGGCGCCCTTGAGCATCGGACCGAAGTCGTATCCGAGGCGTTTGGCGTCGGCGGCCGCCCGGTCGATGACCGAGGAGTGCGGCAGGATGTCACCGGAGGCCACGAGCGTGAAGGCGCGCGCCCTCTCCACGGCGACTCCGCCCGCTCCCCGGCCTGCCTGCCCGGAGGACGCCGGCTGCCCGGCCTCACCCGGGGCCGGGGTCTGCTGCCCGCCGCACGCTGTCGCCGCGAGCAGCACGGCGACGGCGGTCACGGTGCCCTGACGGATGCGCTTCGTCATCTATTCGACTCCCAACTCGACTCATTATGGACAATTGACTACACATATAGTCATACCGCCGAGTCAAGGATCAATGGTCCGCGCCTCCCTGAATCGGTCGTATCGCCGCCGTCCGACCGTTCACCGCACCACTCGCCGCTCCGTGCGACCGCTCGTCGCAGATCTCGGTGCGCTGCCTGTTCCTCCACGCCCGGATGCGTTCGTATACGGCAGGTGGCAGCGAGGCGGCAGAGGCCTCTCCTAGAAGGGACGTTCACCATGATCACGACGAAGACCGGCGAGCGGGCCCTCGCGGACCTCCAGCGGGAGCACGGCCCCGCGCTGTTCCACTTCCTGCTGGGGCTGACCTTCGGCGACCGGCAGCGCGCGGAGGATCTGCTCCAGGAGACGCTGGTACGCGCCTGGCAGCATCCCGAGGCTTTCGACGCCCCCTACGACTCGATGCGCCCCTGGCTCTTCACCGTCGGCCGGCGCCTGGCCATAGACGCCCGCCGCTCGCGGCTGGCCCGCCCGGCGGAGGTGAGCGACGCCGTACTGGAGAGCGCACCGGCCCCCCAGGACACCGCGGACTCGGCGGTCCGCGCGCTCGACGTGCGCGAGGCCGTGAAGACGCTCAGCCCGGAACACCGCGCGGTGCTGGTCCAGATCTACTTCCGCGGGATGAGCGTGGGCGAGACCGCGCAGGAACTGGGCATACCCGCCGGCACCGTCAAGTCCCGCTCGTACTACGCGCTGCGGCTGCTGTCACGCAGTCTGCCCGGCTATTCGAGCAGGTCCTCCTCGTTGAGCAGCCCCAGCATGGCCGAGGCCTCCACGACCTCGACGTAGGCGCCGGCGCAGCCGTCGCAGTGCTGAAGGTGCCGGGAGACCCGCACGCACTCCACGGCGCCGAGCGCGTCCAGGACGTACGCACCGAGCAACTGCCGCACATGCGGGACCTCGGCACGGTCGGCGGTCATCTCAACCTCGCATCTCCTGAACGAACTTGCTCTTCTGCCCACGCGAGGCATGTGCCCCCGGTTCAATGCTCCGTGAAGCCCTGTGCAGAGTATGGAAAGAGGCGAGGCGGGATGCGTCCGGAACGCACGGATGGGACGGGTGGGGGTGATCTGCTGATCCCCATGGCCTGGCTGTACGCCGAGTACCTCGCGGACGAACTGCTGGTGACCGGCGACCTCATGGAACCGACGACGCTGGAGTACCGCGCCGGGCGGGAGGCGCTCGCCCTGACGATCTTCCTCTCCGACGGGGCGGTGGCCGACGAGCTGCCGGCCGCCCGGGTGGACGAGCTGCTGCTGCTGACCGCGTACGGAACGCCCTGGCGGCAGTGGATCTGCGAGCGCCTCGGCGAACTGGACCGGCGGGCGGTGACCGGCGGGCCACCGGACCCCGGCCTGGCGCTGGCGCGCGACGCCTGGCGGTGGCTGGAGGAGACCGAGCTGCTCGCCGCGGATCTGGACGCGATCGGTCCGCCGTCCTGGGCTCCGCCCGGGCGTGCGGAGGAGGAGACCGCGCAGGTGTGGACCCCGGCGTGGCAGCTCGGACTTCCGCTGGGTCATCTGGCCGTTCACCTCTACTGAGGGCGAGCGCCCTCAGGAACCGTGTACGCCCGCACGGTACTTGGGGAGCCTCAACGTGATCTTCATCCCCGCGCCGACACCCGTCTCGATGACGAGCCCGTAGTCGTCGCCGTACACCTGCCTCAGCCGCTCATCGACGTTGAGCAGTCCGATGCCGGTCGAGGCACCGCCCTCGCCACGCAGGATCTGCCGCAGCCGGTCCGGGTCCATGCCGATGCCGTCGTCCTCGATGACGACCTCCGCCTCCGACCCGGCGTCCAGGGCGCTGATGGTGATGCGGCTGTCGCTGACGGCCCCTTCGAGGCCGTGTTTGACGGCGTTCTCGACCAGCGGCTGGAGACAGAGGAACGGCAGCGCGACGGGCAGCACCTCGGGAGCCACCTGGAGCGTGACGGCCAGACGTGCGCCGAAGCGGGCCCGCACCAGGGCGAGATACTGGTCGATGGAGTGCAGCTCGTCGGCGAGCGTGGTGAACTCCCCGTGCCTGCGGAACGAGTAGCGGGTGAAGTCCGCGAACTCCAGCAGGAGTTCGCGCGCCTGCTCCGGGTCGGTGCGCACGAACGAGGCGATCGCGGCCAGGGAGTTGAAGATGAAGTGCGGGGAGATCTGTGCGCGCAGGGCCTTGATCTCTGCCTCGATGAGCTTGGTCCGGGAGCGGTCGAGCTCGGCGAGCTCCAGCTGTACGCAGACCCAGCGGGCCACCTCCCCGGCCGCCCGCGCCAGCACGGCCGATTCGCGCGGGGCGTAGGCGACGAGCGTGCCGAGCACCCGGTGGTCGACGGTCAGCGGGACGGCGACGGCCCAGCGCAGCGGGCAGTCGATGTCGCCGCAGTCGGTGTGGAAGGCGGTGTCGCGGCCGCTGGCGAGAAGCCCCTGCACGTGTTCCATCACCTCCTTGCCGTGATGGTCGCCCTCGCCGTCCCAGACGAGCACCCGGTCGCGGTCGGTGAGACAGAGCGCCTCCGTTCCCAGCAGCGAGCGCAGCCGTCGCGCCGACCGTCGCGCGCTCTCCTCGGTGAGACCGGCGCGCAGTGGCGGCGCCGCGAGGGAGGCGGTGTGCAGCGTCTCGAAGGTGGCGTGCTCCACGGGTGTGCCGACGTCACTCGTGCGTACGGGCCTGCCCGTACGCCCCAGCAGGTAGCCCGTGCCGAACAGCAGCAGGGCGATGACGGCGACCACCGCGATCCCGGCTCCGGTCATCGCTCACGTCCCGAGGTCAGGGCCTCCGGCAGATGGAAGCGGGTCATGGCGGCGTTGGTGCCCGGCGGTATCCGGCCGGGGGTGGCGAGCGAGACGAGGATCATGGCGAGGAACCCGACGGGGACGGACCAGACGGCGGGCCAGGCGAGCAGGGCGTGCGGCCAGCCGGGCGGGCGCACCGCCCCGCTGACGGTGATGGCCACCGACAGGAGCGCCGAGCCGCCGCCGAGCAGCAGTCCGGCGATCGCACCGGGCGGGGTGAGCCGGCGCCACCAGATGCCGAGCACGAGCAGCGGGCAGAAGGAGGACGCGGAGACGGCGAACGCCATCCCCACCGCGTCCGCCACCGGCACCCGGCTGACCAGCAGCGAACCGGCCAGCGGCACGGCCATCGCGAGGAGGGTGGCCAGCCGGAAGTGGCGTACTCCGCGCGAGGGCAGCACATCCTGGGTGATCACTCCGGCGACGGCCATCGTGAGTCCGGAGGCGGTCGACAGGAAGGCCGCGAAGGCGCCACCGGCGATGAGCGCGCCGAGGAGGTCGCCGCCCAGGCCGCCGATGACCCGGGCGGGAAGGAGGAGTACGGCCGCGTCGGCGTCCCCGCCGTGCATGAGCTCGGGGGCGTACAGCCGGCCCAGGGCCCCGTACACGGGCGGCAGGAGGTAGAACCCGCCGACCAGGGCGAGGACGGCGACGGTGGTACGGCGGGCGTCGCGCCCGTTGGGGCTGGTGTAGAAGCGGACGACGACGTGGGGCAGCCCCATGGTGCCGAGGAAGGTGGCCACGATCAGCCCGTACGTCGCGTACAGCGGATGGTCGGCGCGGAAGACGGATAGCTGCTCGTCGAAGGAGACTCGGGGCTGTCCGTCGCCCCGCCAGGCCAGCACGAGGAAGATCGCGGGCACGAGGAGGGCGGTCAGCTTGAGCCAGTACTGGAAGACCTGGACGAAGGTGATGGAGCGCATTCCGCCCGCGGCGACGGCGATCACCACGACGGAGGCGACGAGCACGTCGCCGAGCCAGCCCGGCGCCCCGGTGAGGATCTTGAGGGTGAGTCCGGCGCCCTGGAGCTGCGGTACGAGGTACAGCCAGCCCGCGCCGACGACGAACACGCTGACGAGTCTGCGCACCTGACGGGATTCCAGCCGCCCCTCGGCGAAGTCTGGCAGGGTGTACGCCCCCGAGCGGCGCAGCGGCGCGGCGACGAACACCAGCAGGACCAGGTATCCGGCGGTGTATCCGACCGGGTACCAGAGCATGTCGGGACCGTGGACGAGGACGAGCCCCGCGATGCCCAGGAAGGAGGCGGCGGAGAGGTACTCGCCGCTGATCGCCGCCGCGTTGAGGCGGGGCCGTACGGTCCTGGAGGCGACGTAGAAGTCTGAGGTGGTCCGGGAGATCCGCAGCCCGAATCCGCCCACCAGGACGGTGGCGAGCACGACGAGCGCGACCGCCACCACCGACGCCGGATGGTCGGGTGTGCTCACTGTGCGGGGCGGCCTTCCACGAGCCTGGCGAAGTCCCGTTCGTTGCGCTCGGCGCGGCGTACGTACCACCAGGCGATCAGCGTGAGCGGCGGGCACGTGGCGAAGCCGAGCACCACCCAGACGACAGCGGCACTGTCCAGGGCCGCGAAGACCAGGGGCAGCGTGCCGGCGACCAGGGCGAGCACGCCGAACGCGGTCAGACCGGCGCGGAGCTGGCTGCGCATCAGCGAGCGCACGTAGGCGCCGCCGAGCGCCGTCTGCTCGTCGATCTCCGACTGGGCGCGGTAACGGGGCAGCGGGCGGACCCGCCTGGGCTCTCCCGTCACCACTTCGCGCCGGGGTGTGGGCTCTGCGGACATGGGCTCGGAGTGTAGGCGTCGCGGGAGTGCTCTGGGAAGGGTGGTCGCGGGGTCGGTGCTGGTCAGCGGCCGGTCTGGCGCATCAGGAGGTCCCTCAGGGAACGGCTGTGGCGGCGGCTCACGGCGAGCTCCGCCTCACCGACACGGACGCTCATGGTGCCCGCGTCGAGGCGGAGTTCGTCGATGCGGTTCAGGGCCACCAGGTGGCGGCGGTGGATGCGTACGAAGCCCCGGGCGCGCCAGCGTTCTTCGAGGGTGGTCAGCGGAATCCTGACGAGATGACTGCCGGAGACGGTGTGGAGCCGGGCGTAGTCGCCCTGGGCCTCGGCGTAGGTGATGTCGTCTATGGGGACGAATCGGGTGACTCCGCCCAGCTCGACGGGTATCTGGTCGGTGGCGGCGTCGTGGACGGGCCCGGACCGGTCACCGACCTGTTCGGCGACGCGGCGTACGGCCTCGGCGAGGCGCTCGCGGCGCACGGGCTTGAGCACGTAGTCCACCGCCTTCAGATCGAAGGCGTGGACGGCAAAGCCTTCGTGGGCGGTGACGAACACGATGAGCGGGGGCGCGGCGAACCCGGCCAGCAGCTGGGCGACGTCCAGTCCGGTGAGGCCCGCCATGTGGATGTCGAGGAAGACCACGTCGATGGCGGACGGGTCGTCGGGTCCCGCGTCGACGGCGGCCCCGATGCGGCGCAGTGCCTCGGTCGCCCCGGTGGCTCCTTCGGCGCTGCGGATACGGGGATCGGCGCGCAGGAGGTAGAGGAGTTCCTCCAGGGCGGGTTGTTCGTCGTCGACGGCGAGTACGCGCAGCATGAGGCCGGAGTTTAGGGCCCCGGGAGCGTGTCCGGGCGGGGCGGGATGAGTGATTCCCGCGCGGTTCCCGTACCTGAGTACATGCATTCCCCGGAACTCCGTCGCGCCTCGGGCGCCTATGCGCTCGGCGTGCTCGGTGCCGCGGGCGCCTTCCGTTTCGAGGAACACCTCGCGGAGTGCCCCGCGTGCCGGTGTCAGGTCCATGAGTTCCGGGCGGTGGCGGCCCTGATCGCGGAGCACGGCCGCCCGACGGCCGAGGACGTCGAGCCGGTGCGGGAGCCCGGACCCGGGCTGCTGCACCGGACGGTCGCCGCGGTGGCGGCCCTGCGCCGGAGGGCGCGGTGGCGGCGGGCGGCCCTGGTGACGGCCGCCGCCGTCCTCGCGGTGGGCGGCCCCTGGATGGCGGGAGGTCCGCCGGACGCCCCGGCGCAGGCGCGGGCCGAGCGATGGGGCGGGCGGGACCCGGCGTCGGGGGTGGTGGCCGCCGTGACGACCGGGGCACGGGAATGGGGGACGGACGTGGACCTGCGCGTGGAACGAGTTCCGGTGGCGGGGGTGTGTGCGCTGGTCGCGGTGGCACGGGACGGCAGCGAGCAGACGGTGAGCACCTGGTCGGCCGGCCGGGCGGGCGGGGAGCCGGTACATGTGAGCGGGGGCGCCGCCATCGACCCCGGCGCCATCGACCGGTTCGAGGTGCGGACCGAGCACGGGCAGCGCCTCGTCACGCTCACCCGCTGACCACGCGTCAGCGGGCGGTCACTTCAGCAGGCGTGAGAGGCGTCGGTCGGCGAGCGGCTTGCCACCGGTCTGGCAGGTGGGGCAGTACTGGAGCGAGGAGTCGCTGAAGGAGACCTCCAGGATCGTGTCGCCGCAGACGGGACACGGCAGGCCGGTGCGCCCGTGGACCCTCATGCCGCTCTTCTTCTCAGCCTTGAGCTTGCCCGCCTCCAGACCGCTGGAGCGTTCGACGGCGTCGGTGAGGGTGGTGCGCAGCGCGGTGTACAGCGTGGTGACGTCGTCCTCGCTCAGATTCGCGGTGAGTTTGAACGGGGACATCCTGGCCACGTGCAGGATCTCGTCGCTGTACGCGTTGCCGATGCCCGCGATGAGGGCCTGGTCACGCAGGGCGCCCTTGATCCGGCGGCGTTCCCCGGCGAGCAGGGCGGCGAACGCCTCGCGGCCGAAGGCCTCGTCGAGCGGATCGGGACCGAGGCGCGCCACGCCGGGCACCTCGGCGGGGTCCCGCACCAGGTGGACGGAGAGCCGTTTCGTCGTACCCATTTCGGTGAGGTCGAAGCCGTCGCCTGCGGCGAGGACCACGCGCAGCGCCAGGGGGCCCTTGCCGGGCCGTGGCGGGGTGGCGGGGAAGCTCTCCTTCCACTGCAGCCAGCCGGCCCGTGCCAGGTGCGTGACCAGATGGAGGTCACCCGCGCCGATGTCCAGGAACTTGCCGTGCCGGGTCACGCCTGTGACGGTCGCGCCTTCGAGGGCGGACACCGGCGGGTCGTACGTCTTGAGGACACTGATCGCGAGCGGCAGGACACGGGCGATCTCCTTGCCGACCAGGTGGTCGTCGAGGAAGACCCGCAGAGCTTGGACCTCCGGCAGTTCGGGCATGACTCCAGCCTGCCGCAGCACCGCGGCGAATGCCTCCCCTGGCGCCGGAGCCGTCAGCGCAGGCCGTACACGCGAGTGGCGGTGCCCGCGAAGACGGCCCGTTGTTCCGGTCCCGAGAGGGCGGCGGTCAGCGTGCGCGCGGCGTCGACGACCTCGGCGTAGCTCGCCGCCAGCCGGCACACCGGCCAGTCCGAGCCGAACATCAGCCGGTCGGGGCCGAATGCCTCGATGACCGTCTCCGCGTACGGCCGCAGGTCCTCGACGCTCCAGTGGCGCGGATCGGCCTCCGTGACCAGGCCGGAGAGCTTGCAGACGGTGTTGGGGCGGGCCGCCAGCTGCCGCAGACCGTCCGCCCAGGGCTGCGTGCGCCCCTCGGCGACGGGTGGTTTGCCGGCGTGGTCGAGTACGAAGGTGAGGCCGGGGAGCAGCGCGGCGGCCTTCGCCGCGGCGGGCAGCTGGTGCGGCCGGACGATCAGGTCGTAGACCAGTCCGGCGTCGGCGAGGGCGGTCAGACCGCGTCGGACCTCGGGGCGCAGGAGCCACTCGGGGTCGGGCTCGCCCTGCACCTGGTGCCGGATGCCGACGAGCCGGTCGCCGCCGGGCAGGGCGCGGAGAGCGGCGAGGGTGTCGGTGATGCCGGGGGCGGTGAGGTCGGTCCAGCCGACGACTCCGGCCACCAGGCCGCTGTCCCGGGCGAGTGCGAGGAATTCGGGGGTCTCCTCGGCGACGGTGACCGTCTGGACGAGGACGGTGGAGGTCACACCGGCCGCCCGGGCTTCGGGCCGCAGGTCGGCAAGGGTGAAATCACGCCTGAGCGGTGCCAGTTCCTCGCCGGTGATCCAGTCCTGGTCCCGCATGGAGAGGTCCCATACGTGGTGGTGGGCGTCGACCACGCCCGCCGGGGCGGAAGGTGTCACGTCACACCTCCCGGGCGATCGGCAGTCCCGCCGAGGCCCCCCGTACGGTCGGCGCGGACCTTGGTGTCCAGGCCGGCCTCGGTGTGCGGGCCGATCCTCATGTCAGCAGTGCCCTTCCCGCTGCCCCGTGTCCGTCCTCTCCCCCCGCAGCATCACGACCGTTCCCTCCGCTCAGCCTCATGCCGGTTCCCTTCGCGGCGGCCGTCGCCCTTCTCGTCGGTCAGGAGTCCCTCGGCGCGCAGCTCGTCCCAGAGGGCGTCCGGGATCTCCGCGCGCAGCAGGGCGGCCGCGTCCCGTACCTCGTCCGGGGAGCGGGCGCCGACGAGCACTCCGGCGACGGCCGGGTGGGCGAGCGGGTAGTGCAGGGCGGCGGCGCGCAGCGGGACGCCGTAGCCCTCGACCACGGCCTTCATGCGCAGGGCACGATCGAGGAGCCTGAGCGGGGCTGCCGCGTAGTCGTACGTCGCGCCTGGTCGCGGGTCGGCGAGGAGGCCCGAGTTGAAGACACCGCCGACGACGACGCTCCGGCCGCGCGCGGCGGCCTCCGGAAGGAGAGCGGTCAGGGCGCTGTGGTCGAGCAGCGTGTAGCGCCCCGCGCAGAGCACGGCGTCGACGTCGGTGTCACGCAGGAAGCGGGTCAGCATGGCCGTCTGGTTCATGCCCGCGCCGATGGCTCCGACGACGCCTTCGGCCCGGAGCCTCTCCAGGGCCGGGTAGGCCTCACGGAAGGCGGCTTCCTCGTGGTCGTCGGGGTCGTGGAGGTAGGCGATGTCGATGCGGTCGAGACCGAGGCGCCCGAGGCTGTCCTCGATGGAACGGCGTACGCCGTCGGCGCTGAAGTCCCAGCGGCGCCTGTGCGTGGCGCGCACCGCGAATCCTTCGGACAGCCCGTCGGCGGCCGGGAAGCCGACGTCGGGAACGGGGTCGAGCAGTCGTCCGACCTTGGTGGACACGACGTAGGTGTCGCGGAGCCGGGGGCGCAGCGCCTCGCCGAGCCGCCGCTCGGAGAGGCCGAGGCCGTAGTGCGGTGCGGTGTCGAAGTACCGGATGCCCTCGTCCCACGCCGCGTCCACGGCCGCGGCCGCCTGTGCGGGGTCCACGGCGGTGAAGAGGTTGCCGAGGGCCGCTGCCCCGAAGGACAGCCGGGTGATCTCGACCGCGCTGCGTCCGAGTGCGTTCCGTTCGATGTCCCTGCCGTGCATGTGTCTGCCGTCCCTGCCGGTGATCGCTGGGCATTCACAGCGAATATTCATCGGATCACTGGGCCGCGTCAACATCTGGAACACGACAGGAACAGGGCGGACAGCCCGCGTTCCCGGGAATCAGTCCGACCTATCAGGCCGTGACGGTGGCCTTCCGGTCGAGGAGACCCTCCGGAGCCGCGACCGGGGAAGTGATCAGCGACCGCAGTTCCGCCAGCTCCTCCTCGATCGCGGACGCCAGCCGGTCGAGGTCTGGCAGCGCCTTGCCGTCGGCGACCAGGCCGACCTGGACCCGCCCGCCGTAGGTGGACAGGGCCACGGCGAGGGCCTGTCCGCGGGCCAGGGGCGCCATGGGGTAGACAGCGCTCAGGGGGCAGCCGCCGAGCGACAGCGCCGAACGCGGCAGGGGCACGCTGGTGACCAGGACATCGAACAGGATCCGGGCCGCGCTCCCCGCCAGTGGTGCGCCGAACCGGTGGACCAGTGGCGGCAGTTGATCGGCCAGTACGGCGACGGCTCCGGCGCCTCGCATGGGCCCCGCCGCCTTGTTGCGGTCCATGGCGGTCCGTACGGCCCACAGGCGCGCGCGGGCGTCCGGTTCGCCGACCGGGAGACCGAGCAGATACGCGGACAGCCTGTTCCCGTTGTTCGCCGTCGCGCGCGGCCTGCGACGGGAGACGGGGACCAACGCGCGGGGGTCCGCCCCCGGCAGTTCGTCGCCGCGTTCGAGCATCCACCGGCGCAGGCCCCCGGCGACGACGGCGAGCAGCACGTCGTTGGCGGTCCCGCCCTCGGACCGGCGGACGTCCTGCACCACGTCTGCGTCCAGTTCCGCCGTGGCCAGCCGGCGGGTGCCGCTGGAGCCCGCGGTGAGCGCGGACGAGACGTGCAGGTCCAGACGGCTGTTGCGGACGACAGACGCACCCACCCCCAGCGCCCGCCCGACCTCGCCGATCCGGTCCAGTGCCATCCCCGCGACCTGGCGCGGTCCCGGCATCCAGGAGCGTGGCGGCACGGGCACGCGCCGCCGTACCGCGCCCCGCCCGGCCGCGGCGCCGGCGGCCGCGGCGATCTGGTCGAAGATCCCGGCGCCGATGGCGACGGCACGCATCCCGTCGGCGAGGGCGTGGTGCAGTTTCACGAGGACGGCGAACTGCCCGTCGTCGGCGCCGCTCAGCAGGTACATCTGCCAGGGCGGCAGTCCGCGTTCGAGCGGCTGCTCCATCAGCTCCCCGGCGAGCCGGGTCGCCCCGGCCATGAAGTCGCCCTCGTCCAGGACCACGCGCACGACGTGGCGGTGCACGTCGAACTCCTTGTGCGCCGACCAGGCCGAGCCGCCGACGGGCAGCAGGACGTCCCGTACGCGCATCCGCAGCCGGGGAATGGCGGCGGCGCGTGCGCCGAGGAGATCCAGGATGTCGTCCGGGCCGACGCCGGGCACCGGGGAGAACACGGCGAGTGCGCCGAGGTGCATCGGGTGCGCGTCGGATTCGAGGTGCCAGAAGGCGAGGTCAAGCGGTGCCAGGAGCTCGGTTCCCAAGGGGTCCTCATGTCGTGGAAGCAGAAGAGCAGGACCGGGAGGCGGTACGGAGCGGGGCGGTTGACCCGTGCTCTCCGCCGCACCCCCGCAGTCAATCGCCGACGCGTGGTTACGGTCAAGCACAGACATGTTACGTAACGTTACTTTCAGGTAGGGGCTACCTTCGATCAGGGACGAGGAACTCGCACCACACGCACTTGCCGGTGCCGCGGGACTCCACACCCCAGACATCGGCCAGCCGGTCGACCAGCATGAGCCCGCGCCCCGAGACTCCCGACTCCCCCGCGTCCCTGCGCCGGGGCAGCGCGCTGGACCGGTCCTCGACATCGACCCGCAGCCGCCGCTCGGGCGCCGCGAGGACCCGGATCGTCACGATCGCCCCGCCGTCGGTGTGCATCAGCGCGTTGGTGATCAGTTCGTCGGCCGCGAGTTCGATCTCGTCGGCCCGCTCCGCGGCGCCCCAGGCCCGCACCGCGGCCCTGATCATGTGACGGGCGGAGCTCAGCGCCTCCGGGTCGTTCTGCGCGACGTGCTGCCGGAGCCGGCCGCCGGGCTGCGGCGCGTGGACGGCGTTGCGGCGGAGCAGGAGGATCGCCACGTCGTCCTCGCCGCCCCGCTCGTCGACGGCCTCGCACAGGCGGTCGGCCAGGGAGTCGAGGTCCCGGGGCCCGTTGGTCACGAGGTCGACCACGAGCTGCATGCCCTCGTCGAGATCGGAACCCGGTAGTTCCACCAGGCCGTCCGTGTACAGCACCATCGTCTGGCCGGGGTCCAGCTCGACGGTGCTGACCGGGTAGTCGAGCCGTCCGAACTCGGCGGAGAGGCCCAGCGGAAGACCGCCTTCGACCGGCAGCCGGCGGCAGCTCCCGTCGACGTCCCGGACGAGCGGGTCGACGTGGCCGGCACGGACCAGCTGCACGACCCCGGTCCGCAGGTCGACCTCGGCGTAGCTGCACGTCGCGAAGCGGTCGGTGTCCAGCTCGTGCAGGAAGACGGAGGCCCGCGCCATGACCGTGGCGGGGCTGTGGCCTTCGGCGGCGTAGGCGCGCAGCACGATCCTGAGCTGCCCCATGACCGCGGCGGCGTGTGTGTCGTGGCCCTGGACGTCCCCGATGACGGCGCCGACCCGGCCGCCCGGCAACGCGATGACGTCGTACCAGTCCCCGCCGATGTCACGGCCGAGCCGCGCGGAACGGTAGCGGACGGCCACCTGGGCCCCCGGCACGTCGGGGATCCTGCGGGGCAGCATCGCCTGCTGGAGGCCTTCGGCGAGGTCGTGCTCCTGCTCGTACAGCATGGCGCGCTGGAGGCTCTGGGCGATCGAGCTGCCCAGGGCCACCAGCAGATTCCGCTCGTCGGCGGTGAAGCCCGCCTTGTCGCTGTAGAGGAGCCCGAGCGCCCCGATGGGCCGGGCCTGCGCGATCAGGGGGAGGTAGGCCGCCGCGGTGATGCCGAGGTCGCTGATGTGCGGCCAGAGGATGGGGTACGAGGTGGCGAAGTCGGCGGCCGACTCGATGAAGCGGGGCGCGAGCGTACGGATGACCTCACTCATCGGGTACGGCTCGTCCGTGCGGGTGTACCGGGTGCCCGGGACGAAGGCACCCTCCGGCCCGTCGGCCACCAGGTGGATGCGCCCGGACTCCAGCAGACCCATGACGAGGCTGGCGGCGCCGAGGTTCGCCAGGCCGCCCTGGGAGTTCTTCAGTACGTCCGTGACGTCCCTGACCGTCCGGGCGTGGGCGAGGGCGGCGGTGGTGCCCTCCACGATGCTGGTCCGCTTCCGGCGCTCCTCGTCCAGCTCCCTGCGGGCCGTGGACTCGGAGAGCTCCTGGGTGGCGTCGCGGACGATCCCGATGATGCGGCGGGGCCGGCCGGTGCCGTCCCGGCGGATGAAGCCCTGGGTGTGGGTCCAGCGCAGCGTCCCGTCGCGCCGCAGGATGCGGAAGTACGCGCCGTAGTTGCTGAGCCCGCTCTTGAGGGCCTGGGAAACCATCCCGTCGAGCCGTACGCCCTCGTCCGTCGGCACCCGGACGGAAAGGGTGACGGGCCGGTTGTCGTACTCCTCGGCGGACATGTCGAACACGTCGAGTGCGGGCTGGTCCATATGCATGAGTCCGCTGTCCAGATCCCAGTCGAAGCTACCCATCCGGTTCAGGGCCAGGCTGAGGTCCGGGTGGGCGGGCCAGTCTTCCGGGAGTGACAGGGCACCCGCTACCCGATCATCCATATGGGCCACTCTGTCATCAATTGTCAGATTCTTCGAGCGATTCGGCCGCCGTCGCCCCATCGCTCCTCCTCACCTCTCCACACCTCTCCACGGCCCTCATCCCGCGGGGAGCTCGGCGGCACCGGGCTCCCCGGACACCGGCGGCGCCGCCCCGTCGGGGTACGGCCCTTCCCCGGAGGTCTCGTCCACCGGACCGCCGGAGCCGCCCGGATCACCCTCGGGCCCCGCGTCGCCGGACAGTACGGGCGGGTCCGCGGGGGCCTCGTACACCTCGTCGGCGGGCGCTTCCATGACCTCTTCCCGCGGCACGTCCGCGGGAGCTTCCCCGACCTCATCCGTCGGCTCACGGGTGGGCACGGAAGAGGGAGGAGCGGGAGCGGTGGGCTCCGAAGGATCCGGGGCGGCCGTCGAGGCACCCGGCGAGGGCATGATGCCGTCACCGGGCTCGAAGGGGGGCGGGTTCTCGGGTGCCCTGTCCCCCGCCCCGTCGTCGCCGGCCGAGCGCTCGATCCAGGTCTCGTCCGCGACGTCGACGATGACGAAGCTCGTGACCGCCCGGATGCTGGGCTCGATGACCAGGACGCGGTTCGGGTCGTAGCCCTCCCACTCCTTGCCGCGGTACACCAGGGAGCCCTTCATGACGACCGGCGCGCCGAGCGGACTGCCGCTCACGCAGCGGACCCGGGGAGTGCCCTGGGTGTCGGCCAGGACGGCGGTGCCCGCCTGGAGCAGGGCCTGGAAGGCAGTGGGCGCCGCCGCCCCCTTCTCGTACCCGTGGCCGGTCACGCGGATGTCGGTCCTGAGCAGGACAGGGGTGAGCCCGCGCAGGAACGCGGGGATCTCCTTCTGCCGGATCCCCGCGGCTTCGGCGAAGACGCGGGCCTTGTCCGGCTCCTGGGCCAGGAATCCGGCCTGCTCCTCGACGTCGCAGCTCGCCACGGACCTGACGCCGCCGTAGAGGCCAGGGGTGGCCCCGGAGACGGCGCGCGCGGTCACTCCGGCGATGACGGCGGGCGACGCGGTGGCCGCGGGGGGCGGGGAACCCGCGGTCGACGCGGTGAACGGATCGGGGCCGGGCGCGACCGCCGACTGGAGGAGGAGCTCCTTGACCCCCGATGTGCCCGGGGTGCCGTTCTCACCGCCCCCCGCACCCTGGGAGCAGCCGGCGACGAAGAGGACACCGGCGGACAGGACGACGGATGCGGTACGCCGCGGACGCTGGGGTGAGCGCACTGAGCTCTCCTGCTTCACCTCGAACCGATGGGTCCCCCTCATCTGTGCCGCACGTCGCGCCGCTCCGCAAGCCGAACGATCGGCCGCACGGCGCACACCCGAACGAGCTTGAACGTGTTCAAGAAACGCTCTACGCTCGGCGTGCTGGTTGAACGTGTTCAAGGGCGGGGTGCAGTCGCCGGGCTTCGCACCCCATCCGTCACCCGGCACCGGCTCCAGGACCGCACCGCTCCGGAAAGCAGGACCGCATGAGCACCTTCACCTATCCCGAGGTCGGCGCCACACTCCTCGGCCCCCTCCCCGAGGGCTACCACCACCTGCACCACCGCACCCGGGTCGGCAGGGGCCGGGAGGACTTCGAGGCGGCGGGCGCCGCCGTCACGGACTGGCGTATGCACCGTGCGGCGGGAGCTGGGGTCGACGCCACATCGGCACGGGCCGAGGCCGGAACGGGCGTCACGGTCTCGCTGGGCATCGGCCCGCTGCGGGTCAGCGCCCCGTGCGAGGTGGTCTGGGCGGCGTACGGGAACGAGCGCACCGGCTTCGCCTACGGCACCCGGGACCGGCACCCCGAGCGCGGCGAGGAGTGTTTCGTCGTGGACCTCGCCGACGACGGGACCGTGTGGTTCACGGTCATGGCCTTCTCCCGCCCGGCCAGCTGGTACGCCCGCCTCGCGGGGCCGCTCGTGCCACCCGTCCAGCTCTGGTACGCGCGCCGCCTCGGCCGGACCCTGGGCAGGATCGTCGCAGCCCGCTGAGCGCGGCCGTGGCCGATACTGGAAGCGATGGAGTGGTTCACCGCAGAGGGCTACTGGCTGGGCCGGCTGATCTTCCAGCGGGCCCTCGCCGTCCTGTATCTGGTCGCGTTCATCGCCGCGGCGCTCCAGTTCAGGGCGCTGATCGGCGAACGCGGGATGCAGCCCGTTCCCACTCTCCTGCGCCACACCTCCTGGCGCGCCGCCCCCGGTCTCTTCCGGCTCCACTACTCGGACCGCTTCTTCGCCCTCGTCGCCTGGTCCGGCTGCGCCGTCGCACTGGCGCTGGTCGCGGGCCTGGACGCGCACCTCCCGCTCTGGGCGGCGATGCTCCTGTGGGCGCTGCCCTGGGTGCTCTACCTGTCGATCGTCCAGGTGGGTCAGGTCTGGTACGGGTTCGGCTGGGAGTCGCTGCTCCTGGAGACGGGATTCCTGGCGGTCTTCCTCGGCAGCGGCGAGACGGCGCCGCCCGTACTCGTTCTCTGGCTGCTGCGCTGGCTCCTGTTCCGCGTGGAGTTCGGAGCGGGGCTCATCAAGATCCGCGGCGACTCCTGCTGGCGGCGGCTCACCTGTCTGGACTTCCATCACGAGACCCAGCCCATGCCGGGCCCGCTGAGCTGGTTCTTCCACCGGCTGCCGAAGCCGGTGCACCGCGTGGAGGTGGCCGCGAACCACGTCACGCAGCTGCTCGTCCCGTTCCTGCTCTTCACCCCGCAGCCGGTGGCGAGCGCGGCGGCGGGCCTGATGATCGTCACCCAGCTGTGGCTGGTGCTGTCGGGCAACTTCGCCTGGCTGAACTGGCTCACCATCGCGCTCGCCGTGCCGGCCGTCGACTGGTCCTTCGTCGCCGGGGAGCCGCCGGCACAGTCCGCGGCGCCCCTCTGGTACGAGGTGGTGGTCATCGCCGTCACGGCCCTGGTCCTGACCCTCAGCTACCGGCCCGCCCGCAATCTGCTCTCCCGCCGCCAGGTGATGAACCGGTCCTTCGACCCGCTCCACCTCGTGAACACCTACGGGGCGTTCGGGAGCATCAGCCGGGTGCGCCTGGAAGTGGTCGTCGAGGGGACCGCCGAACCGGTGATCCACCCGGGCACGCACTGGCAGGAGTACGGCTTCCACGGCAAACCCGGCGACGTGCGGCGGCTGCCACGCCAGTTCGCCCCGTACCACCTGCGGCTCGACTGGATGATGTGGTTCGCCGCGCTCTCCCCCGCGTACGCCCGCTCGTGGTTCGGGCCGTTCGTCGAACGGCTCCTGGAGAACGACCGCGACACCCTGCGACTGCTGCGGCACAACCCGTTCCCCGACACTCCGCCCGCGCACATCCGGGCCCGCGTGTACCGCTACCGGTTCACCTCGTGGCGTGAGCTGCGGGAGACCGGATGCTGGTGGCACCGCGACCACGTGCGCGAGTTCATGCGGCCCACCTCACCGGCTCGCGGGCCGGGGGCGCAGCACTGAGTCCCGCCCTTCCGCCTGTGCGGAGGGGCGGGACCCGCGGAGCGAGAACCGTGCGAGAGGTCAGTCGATCCCGGGCAGGATGTGCGGCTCGGCGAGGTCGTCCTCGTAGCCGGCCAGCCGGATCGGTGCGGACCTGGCCCAGACTTCCAGGTTCCGGAGCGCTTCGGGCTTGCGGGCCCGCTCTCCGTACCGTTCGTCCGGTCGCTTCTCGTACTTCGTCAGTTCTGGTGTCACCGCGCACTCCTTTGTGTCGCGTAACCCCGGGCAATGGCGAGGCAACGGCCGAAACCGTGCGTCGACCGCCAGGGGCGCAGGGGCAGGAACAGCTCGGTCGCGGTGGCGCCCGTAGGGGGCGGGACGGCGGCCCGGTTGCAGACCTGTCCCAGGACGGCCGAGGGATCTTTGTGGATCCCTCGGTGGCGTCCGTTCCCCACAGCCTAACCAAATGAGCGCCCCTGCGCTCGACAGAACGTATGGCCTGGGTCACTTTCAGCCAGCGATGTCACCCAACCGGGGCGAAACGGATGGGGTCCGCGGGTGTAGCGGGCATGGAGGGGCACGAAAAACGGCGACCCGTGGATGCGCGGGCCGCCGTCTTTCGTAGTCGCTGTGTGCCGGGGATTACCAGTTCGCGGGGGCGTAGTCCTTGAGGAAGCAGCCGAACAGGTCCTCGCCGTCCTCGCCGCGCACGATCGGGTCGTAGACCCTTGCTGCGCCGTCGACCAGGTCGAGCGGGGCGTGGAAGCCCTCCTCGGCGAGCCGCAGCTTGTCGAAGTGCGGCCGCTCGTCGGTGATCCAGCCGGTGTCGACCGAGGTCATCAGAATGCCGTCGGTCTGGAACATCTCCTGGGCGCTGGTCCGCGTCACCATGTTCATCGCCGCCTTGGCGGCGTTCGTGTTCGGGTGCCCGGCACCCTTGTAACCGCGGCCGAAAACGCCCTCCATCGCGGAGACGTTGACGACGTACGCGCGACCGCTCGCCGACTTCTTGGCCGCGTCGGCCATCGCCGGCCGGAGCTTGCTGATCAGGATGAACGGGGCCGTGTAGTTGCACAGCTGGGTTTCGAGCAGCTCCACCGGGGAGATCTGCTCGATGGTCTGCACCCAGGTGTTGGTGTCGACGACGTCGGGGACCAGGCCGCCCGCGTCGATGGCGCTGCCGTCCCGGTGCCGGGCGACGCTGGCGTTGCCCGCGACCAGCGCGAGATCGGCGACCTGCTGCGCGTCGATGCCGGAGATTCCGGCGGGCAGCGTGGCGAGACCGTCCACCGCGCCCGATCCGAAGGCGCCGATCACATGGTGGGCGGGCAGCTCGCCCGCGGGGAGCGGCGCGCTCTCGCCCTCGACCAGCGCGGCGTAGGCGGAGGGCAGGCGGCGCACGGTCTGCGTCGCGTTGTTGATGAGGATGTCCAGCGGACCCTGCTCGGCCACCTGGTCCGCCACGGCGACAGCCTGCGCGGGGTCGCGCAGGTCCATGCCGACGACCTCCAGGCGGTGCAGCCAGTCCGCCGAGTCCTCCATGGCCTTGAAGCGGCGGACGGCGTCCTTGGGGAAGCGGGTGGTGATGGTCGTGTGCGCACCGTCGCGCAGCAGCCGCAGCGCGATGTACATGCCGATCTTGGCCCGGCCGCCGGTGAGCAGGGCGCGCTTGCCCGTGAGGTCCGCGCGGGCGTCGCGCTTGGCGCGGTTCTCGGCGGCGCACCTCTGGCAGAGCTGGTGGTAGAAGTAGTCGACCTCGACGTACCGCGTCTTGCAGATGTAGCAGGACCGGGGGCGCTCGAGTATCCCTGCGATCCTGCCCGCCTCGGTGACCGACGAGGGCAGGATGCCCTCGGTCTCGTCGTCGATGCGCACGGCCGAGCCGGTCGCGGTGGCCTCCGTGACCGCCTTGTCGTTGGCGGTCTTCGCGGCACGGCGCTCCTGGCGGCGGCGCTGCTTCACGGTGCGGTAGACACCCGCGGTGGCCCGGCGCACGGCGATCGCGTCCGGGTGGTCGACGTCGATGGTGTCGAGCTCGTCGAGCACGCTCAGGCAGACGGCGAGCCGCTCCGGGTCGATTCCGGGACCGAACTCACCGGCTCCGGAATCGAGCTCCGGGCTGTCTACTGTCACCGTCATGGCCGTTCCTCTGTTACTCGAAGATGCCGGCCACAGGCTGCGCCAGGCCGCGTTACTACGGGCCGAACGCCCCGATCAAGTTTGCCATGGTCCGGCGCGGGTCCGTTTCGCCCTCAATGGGACGCCGCCGAAATCAGTAGGCATGACTTCATCGAGGCCGGGCATACGAGCTTCCACGTAATCGGCAACTCAGGAGGCGACACCATGAAGGCGATGTCAGTGCGAACCACCGGAGCGGTCGGCACGGTCACGCCGACGCCTCACCAGGTAGGTACGCGGACATATGCCTCAACGGCCGACGGGACGGCCGGACTTCCCTGGATCGAGGACGCCGGGAAGGTGGCGCCGCAGGATGCCCGGGCGCTGTCCCGGATGTTCTTCGACGAGCTGCAGACGCTCGAGGAGGGGACGCGCGGCCACCAGTACGCGCGCAACACCCTCATCGAGATGAATCTCTCCCTGGTGCGCTATGCCGCGTCCCGTTTCCGCAATCGCGGCGGTGACGACGCCGAGGACATCATCCAGGTGGGCACGATCGGCCTGATCAAGGCGATCGACCGGTTCGACCTCTCCCGGGAGGTCGAGTTCGCGACGTTCGCCGTGCCGTACATCGTGGGCGAGATCAAGCGGTTCTTCCGTGACACGACGTGGGCCGTCCATGTGCCGCGCCGCCTGCAGGAGCTTCGCGTCGACCTGGCGAAGGCCAAGGAGCACCTCTCGGCGGAGCTGGACCGCGACCCCACGGTCGCCGAGCTCGCCGCGCATCTGGATCTCCCCGAGGAGGAGATCATCGAAGGACTCGTGGCGGCCAACGGCTACTCCGCCGGTTCCCTCGACACCCCCTCGGCGGAGAGCGAGTCCGGTCAGGACCAGCGCGCGTACGCCGATCTGCTGGGCGAGGCGGACCCCGGCATGGAGACCGTGGAGAACCTCCACACGCTGGCACCGCTGCTGGAGAAGCTCGACGACCGGGAGCGCAAGATCGTGGAAATGCGCTTCGGCCAGGAGATGACCCAGTCCCAGATCGGTGCCCGTCTCGGGGTTTCGCAGATGCACGTCTCGCGCCTGCTGAACCGGATCGTGCAGCGGCTTCGGACCGGAATGTGCGTGGAGGCCTGAACAGCCTCCCGGACGGAGTGAGAAGCGTCTAGGATCTGGGGAACATCCCCCGGAGTGGGATCTCTCGACGCGGGTAGACGAACGGCGAGAAAAGGTCTCCGACCTCCCTGCGGCGCCTTGGCTGGAGCTATGAATGAACAGGCAACCTCACGGCCGGACGACCCCGGTCAGGGGTTCCGGTGCACGGAGGTACTGCACGCGGCCGAGGTGTTCGCGGGCGAGCCGGGCTGCATAGCCCAGGCTCGCGCACTGGCAGACCGTTTCCTGACCCGGCTCGTGGCGGAGTGGCTCGCGGTCCTGCGCGAGCACACCCGCAGCGATCTGATGCTGGCGGTCAGCGAGCTGATCACCAACGCGGAACGCTACAGCCACGGTCCGTACCTCCTGGAGCTGGAAGGCACCGCGGAGAGCATCAGCGTCACCGTGTACGACAGCAGCACGGCGCTCCCCGTCCTCTACGCGCCGGACCCCGCCCGCCTCGGCGGTCACGGCATGGAGATCGTCGTCGCCCTGTGCGACCGGCTCACCGCCGAGCGCGTCCCCGTCGGCAAGCGCATCCGCGCCGAGTTCCAGCTCAGCACCTGATTCATCGCCTGCCGGATCCTTCCGGCAGGTGTTCGAGGACGCAGTCGCCGCAGAGGCCGCCGCCCGGACACCGGTAGTACAGACAGCAGCTGCGCCGCCGGAACGCCGGGCCGTGCGGGGCGCCCGTGGAGCACAGGTCAGGGTGGCCGAAGAGTTCGGCTGCCAGGGAGCGCGCCCGGCTCGCCGCATCGGGGCGCCCGTGGACGCGCGCCCACCCGACGAGCTCCCGTACGGCGCCGGCCAGCGCGGAGCCCGCGTTGCCCCAGAGCAGCCGCGGGGAGATCGCCACCTCGGCGCGCAGCGCGTCGGCGAGCGGCACGAGGTGTCCGAACTGGACGACTTCCCGGATCCGTTCGGCGGTGGCCTCCGGTGTTCCGGTGCTCCATGTCGTCGGCGTGTCCGGCAGCCGGAGGTCGTCGGGCGCGCTGTGCGCGGGATCCCAGAGGAGCCGGCCGGGCGAGAGGTCCGGCAACCGGCCGGACAGAGCGGCCGGGCCGAGCGCGACGGACCAGAGCCGGGCGGCAAGACCCAGGTGCGCGATGGACGCGGCGACCCTGCGCTCAGGGGTGCGCAGCCGGGCGGCGACCGTGTCGACACGAGCGGTCAGCGGGGCGAGGTCCCCCGCGTAGAGGTCGGCCAGCGGTCGGTGCGCACCTCCGGGCAGGGGCGCGGAACGCAGGGTGAAGAAGCCACCGGGGACGGTCTCGTCGATCCGGTCCATCGTGCGCTCCCCCGTCCGTCCGGCCACGCCCTGTGCCGGATCCGGGGCTCACCGTACCCGTCCGGGCCCAACTTCTGAGGTCCTGAGCAAGGAGGACTACCGTCGGGAGGAGGACCCTGGACACACGTCCGTACTACTAGAGCAGTACGTCGAATCGCCGCCTCTGGGACGACGACTCGGCGGCCCCGACAGGACATCGTGGTCTACATGAGTTCCCTCGCGCTGTCTGTGCTGCTGTCACTGATCTCCGCGGTCGCCTACGCGGCCGGGGCGATCGTCCAGGAGCGCGTCGCCGCGGGCCGGGACGGCCGCTCGTACGCAGCCCTCCTGGGCAATGCCGCGTGGTGGGCCGCCGTCGCGCTGAACGGTGTGGGCGCGGTGCTGCACGTCGTGGCCCTCGCCTACGGCCCCCTCAGCCTCGTCCAGCCCCTCGGTGCCCTCACGATCGTGTTCGCCCTGCCCATGGCCGCTCTGTTCGTGCGCCGCAGGGCCGGGTCGACGGCCTGGCGCGGGGCCGTCATGGCCACGGTCGGCCTCGCCGGCCTGCTGGCCCTGGCGGGAAGCGCCGATTCGCGCGCGCTGGGCGGGCCCGAGCAGATGGTGCTGGCCGCGGCGACGTTCGGCGGGGTGGCGGCGCTCTTCCTCGTCGCCAAGGGGCTGCGTGGGCCGATGGTGCGCAGTGTCCTGCTGGCCACCGGCGCGGGGGTCGCCTTCGGTATGGCTTCGGTGTTCACCAAGACGGTCGCCGTGGAGTGGACTTCGGGTTCGGTGGTTTCGGGGCTGCCGACCCTGCTGGTGATCGCCGGGCTCGCGACCGCGGGGCTCCTCCTGTCGCAGTCCGCGTACCGGGGCGCCGGTCTGACCGCTCCGCTGGCGATCGTGACGGTGGTGAACCCGGTGGTCGCGGCGGCGGTGGGAATCACGCTGTTCGGCGAGCAGTTCCGCTACGGCGTGACGGGCACCCTGCTCGCGCTGGTCTGCGGTGCGGTGACGGCCGGCGGCCTGATCCTGCTGACGACGGAGCGCCTCGGCGCGGAGCGCACGGATACGGCACGGGAGGCGGAAGGTGTCACTGCACCGGAAGCTGCACGGGGCGCGGTGCCGGACGACGCGGGCGAGGCCGCGCCCCGGAGCCGCACCGGCCGCCTGCCCGGCCCTGTGAGCCCGCGCGGGCCCTCGTCCCCCGTCGGCGCACTCGCCGCCGCCGCTTCCGACCGTACGTCTGGGGTGGCCGTCACGGCTTCCTTTCCGGCGCCTGGCTCACTGCCGCCGACCCTGACCGTGGCGCAGGGGCGCGGTGGGGGCAGCGTGCAGTTCGGCACCGCTCCGTCGGAGGCCGGTACCCGTCGGACCGGCTCTGTTCAGATCTTGACGCCCCCGGCCCTGAGGTAGGCCAGCGGGTCGACGTCGGAGCCGTAGCCCGCGCCCGTACGGATCTCGAAGTGCAGGTGCGGGCCGGTGCTGTTGCCCGTGGAACCCGATCGGGCGACCCGCTGGCCGGTGCTCACCTGCTGTCCGGCACGCACGTGCAGTGCCGAGAGATGTGCGTACTGGCTGTACCGGCCGTCGTTGTGCCGGATGACGACCTCGTAGCCGTACGCCCCCGCCCAGCCGGCCGAGACGACCTTCCCCGCGGACACCGCCTTCACCGACGTACCGGTGGGAACGGGGAAGTCGACCCCGGTGTGGTAGCCGCTGGCCCATGAGCCGGACTGGCGGTACGGCGTGCCGGTGCGTGCCGCTACCGGGGCCGTGAGGCCGGTCGCCTTCTCGGCGCGCTCCGTCGACCGGTCCGAACGCTCGCTCTTCTTCGGCGCGGGCTTCGCCGCAGGCTTCGGTGTGGACTTCTGCGCGGGTGCGGCCTTCCGCTTCGGTTCCGGTTCGGCTGCCCGCTTCGGCTGCGGCTTCGCTTCCGGCTTCGGCTGCGCCGCCGATCTCTTCGGGGCGGTGCCCGGCGCTGCGGCCACGTCCAGGCTGAGCCGCTGCCCGGGGAGGATGAGGTCGGGGTCGTCGCCGACGACCTGCCGGTTCGCCGCGTAGAGGCGCTGCCAGCCACCCCGGACCTGCTGGGCGGTGGCGATGCCGGACAGCGAGTCACCGCCGGCGACCGTGTAGGACTCCCGCTGCCCGGGCACCGTCGTCGGTGACGCGGGGGCGGCCTTGGGCTGGGCGCGGGGGGTGGTCTTCCTCTGCGCCTCGACCGGCTTGGTGCCCTGCGACTGCGGGGAGATGTCCGGGGCGTCGCCCCCGCGGGTCAGCCCCGCGCGTACGGAACAGGTCGGCCAGGCACCCGGCCCCTGCCCGTCCAGCACCTTCTCGGCGATCGCGATCTGCTGGTCCTTGGTCGCGAGGTCGGCGCGCGGCGCGTAGGCCGTGCCGCCGTACGCGGCCCAGGTGGAACCGGTGAACTGCAGGCCGCCGTAATAGCCGTTGCCCGTGTTGATGTGCCAGTTGCCGGTCGACTCGCAGGCGGCGACCTTCTCCCACACATCGGTCGGCGCGGCACCCGCCGACGCGGCGGTGATCAGCGGGAGCGCGATCCCCGCGCCGCCGGCCGTCACCGTTAACGAGGCACGGTTGATCCGGCTTGGCTGATATCTGCGGTGTCGTCCGTTCGCGGCCATGACGTGGCTCCCCCACTGCAGTAGGACATGTCGCAATCGGTCAACTTAGGCGCAGCGGGCGGGTGATGACAAGGGAGCCAGGGGCGCGCGGCGGCCTGTGCGCCGCACGCCCGGCTCGTGATCACACATACGGCGGGTGACCGCTCGCGAGGGTGCTCACGGCTCCAGCAGCGGATACCCCGCCGTGCGCCACAGCTCACGGAACGCTTCGGCGGGTGCTTCGGCACCTTCCTCGGCGCCCCAGACCATCACCGCGCCGGCGGAGGTGCCGAGCGGCGGCCAGCCGGGATCTCCGGTGGCGGCGAAGTCGGTCCAGGCCCGTGTCATCCGCGCGGACAGGACGCGATCAGCCGGTCCGGGAGGGCCGCCGATCAGGAAGTGGACGCTTTCCTCGTCGAGGGTTCCGAAGGCGAAGGGGACGTCCGCGCAGTGCCAGGCGCGGACCGGCTGACCCTGGCCGCCACTGCGGCGGTCGAAGCGGGCCAGGTAGGCCGTACCGCCCGCGCGGCCGTGGGACCCGGCGAGCCTGCTGCTGTACTCGGCGAACAGCAGATCTCCGTACACCGCGAGGAAGACGTCGAGGACCGGGGCGCCCGGCATGAGCGCGCGGTAGCCGTCGACGAACTCGGCCGACAGTCCGAAGTCGGCCGCGAAGGAACTGAGTTGTTCGTCTGTGGTGATCTTGGCGCTGCCGCCCACGGCGTCGAGCAGCCAGTACTCCTCCGTGGCATGACAGACCATCAGGTCCACCTCGCGGCCGGCCCCCTCGGCAATCGCGGTGAGAGGGTCCGTACGCAGGGTGTCACCGTCCACCACCGGCCCGTAGACCGCGGGGTCGTAGTGGCGCTGCCCGGACCGGGGATCGCGCCGGTAGGCGTCGACGACCCGGTCGGATGCGGCGACGAGTTCCTCCGGGGACGCGGAGAGGAGCCCCGCGCGGGAGGGGGATACGCCTGCCTCGGCGGCGACCTCGGCAGTGGTCCGGGCGGCAGCCGCCGACGAAGCGCAGGCGTTGACGGCGCTGTGGGCGACGGCCCGGTGGAAGAGCCCGCGCGCCCGCTCCGTCACCATCAGACAGGCGACCGCTGTCGCGCCCGAGGACTGACCGGCCACCGTGACCCGGCCGGGGTCTCCGCCGAACGCGGCGATGTTGTCGCGTACCCACTCCAGTGCCGCGATCTGGTCGAGCAGCCCCCGGTTGTCCGGGCAGATGTCCTCGCCATCGGCGGCGGGGACGTGGCCGAACCCCTCGAAGCCCAGGCGGTAGTTGAGGGTGACGACGACCAGGCCCTGCCCGGCGAGGGCGGCACCGTCGAAGTCCGGCTGGGCGGAGGAGCCGAAGACGTAGGAGCCGCCATGTATCCAGACGATGACCGGGAGAGCGTCGCGCGCGCCTTCGGGGGTCCAGATGTTGAGGGTGAGGATGTCCTCGTCGCCGGGCGACCAGGTGGGCGCGCCGGGGAGCTCTGCCGACTGCGGCGCGACGGGGCCGAAAGCCGTGCAGTCCCGTACGCCGCCCCAGGCTGCCGCGGGGCGCGGCGCCCGGAAGCGGCCGGCGCCGAACGGCGGTGCGGCGTAGGGGATGCCGAGCACGGCGACGATGCCGCTTTCAGCGGTGGCGCGCCTGCCCCGTACCGGCCCGGACCCCGTCGTGTACACCGTCATCGCCACTCCCCCGCTCGCCGCCGCGCGCCTCCCCGGGCGCGGTTTCAGCATGTCAGGGGGCCGGCCACGACGGCCAACACCTTGATCGTCGCGATTGACGCGTCCGGGATGTGAGTGGGACAGCCCTCAGAGGCATCAGACGCGCTCTCAGACGTCGGTCAGTGCGCGCACGGTCGCCATGTCGCTGAAGGGCAGCAGCGCGTCGCCGACGATCTGGTGCGGCTCGCTTCCCTTGCCCGCGATCAGGACGATGTCGTCCGGCTCCGCGGCGGAGAGGGCGAACGCGATCGCCTCACGCCGGTCCACGAAGCGCCGGAACGGTGTCCCGGTCGCCGTGAGCGCAGGGGCGATCTGGTCGAGGATCCCCTCGGGGTCCTCGTGCCGGGGGTTGTCCGAGGTGAGGACACAGAGGTCGGAGCCGGTCCCGGCGATCGTTCCCATCTCGGCCCGCTTGGTGGTGTCCCGGTCGCCTCCGCAGCCGAAGACGGTGATGACCCGTGCACCGGCGAATCCGCGGATGGTCGTCAGGACCTTGCTCAGGGAGTCCGGCGAGTGGGCGTAGTCCACGATCACCGAGGTACCGGAGGGGGTGGTGACCCGCTCGAAACGGCCCGGGATCTGCGGCATCTTTTCGAGCGCGGCGACCAGTCCGGCCAGGTCGTGGCCGAGGACGTGGCAGGCGGCCACGGTGGCGAGCGCGTTGGACACCGAGAAGCGGCCGGGCGAGGGAATTGCGGCCGGATACTTGCGGCCGTCGTGGTGGAGGGTGAAGCGCGTACCGGAGGCGTCGACCGTCAGGTCGGTGGCGCGGAAGTCCGCTTCGGCGTCGAGGGCGTACGTGGTCACGGGGCCGGACGCCGCGTCCCGGATCGCGGCGCCGACCGGGTCGTCGACGTTGATCACGGCGTGGCGGCACAGTCCCTGGAACAGCCGCAGCTTGGCGTCCCGGTAGTTCTCCATCGTCCCGTGGTCGTCCAGGTGGTCCTGGGTCAGGTTCGTGAAGACCCCGACATCGACGAACGTGCGGTCCACCCGGTGCGTCAGCAGACCCATCGAGGTGGCCTCCAGCACCACCGTACCGACCCCGCGGTCGCGCATGGCGCCCAGCAGGTACTGGAGGTCCGGGGTCTCCGGTGTGCTCAGGGCCGACTGGGGCATCGGGATCAGCTCGTCACCGATCCGGCTGCCCGCCGTGCCGATGACCCCGGCCTTCGCCCCTTCGGCGATGCGCAGCACGGACTCGACCATGTACGAGACCGACGTCTTGCCGTTGGTTCCGGTGATGGCGATCATGTCCATCTGGCGGCCGGGCTCACCGAAGTAGCGTGAGGCGACGACGGCCGCCGCGGCCCGGATGTCGGGCACCCTCACCACGCACACGTCCGCGGCGGGAGCCGGGTGCTCCGGTACGCCGGGGCCTACGAGTACGGCCGCCGCACCTCGGGCGACCGCCGGCGCGACGGCTTCGGGGCCCCCGCCCTGATAACCGGGTACGGCGACGAACAGCGAGCCGGGCAAGGCCAGTTCGGCGTCGAACGTGGTACCCGCCGTGATCGGCGTCCGCTCGGGGTCGCCCTGGAGAATCTGGTGTTCCTGTCCGTCCAGCAGCTCGCTCAGCTTCACAGTGATCCCTTCTAGGTGGCTCGGACCGGTGGTGCGGCCGTCGCCGGACAGCAGCACCGGGCGAGTGCCGGGGGCCGCGTGGTGATGTGGAGCCGTGGTGGATCGCACGTCCGGACGAACGGGACGCGGAAGTTCAGCGGGACAGGAGACCCGCCGTGTTCGGGAAAAGGCAGCGGTCAGGGGCGGAGCCCCTGCCAGAACCGCTGGCGGTCACTGACCGTGACCGATGAAGAAGATCGCTAGCCGTGACCGTGCAGAGCGGTACGGCCGGTCCCGGGTGTACCGGCGCCGATGGCGGGCACCGGTTCGGTGGACACCGGACGGGCCGGGGCCGGGAGCAGCACGGAGGCGGCCTGCGGCAGGCTCTCCCTCGTGGCACGTGTACGACCCATGGGCCGATTGTACGTCCGGTCGGGCCCTTCCGGTTCCGCCCGCGGTCGCCGTCCTCGCACCCCCGAAAGCGGCGGCGCCGGGCGCTTCCGTTGGCGACTCCTCGCAGACCGGAGTGGAATTGCATACAGGGGACGTCGCCGACCCGGAGCGAAAGGACACGACATGACTGACACCGAACGGGGGGACGATGTCTACCAGCCCCAGGAACCTGAGGCCTCCGACCCCAACGAGCTCCTGAACGTCGAGGACACCCTGGACAACTCCGGCGTCACCGACCTGCTCGACGCGGGGTACTCCCCGCCGGAGCGCCCGTGGGCCGTGGACGACGAGGGCACCACCGCGGCGGAACAGCATGACGGGGAGTCCCTGGACCGGCGGCTCACCCGGGAGGTGCCCGACATCGCCGTGGCGGACGAGGGCCCCGGCGATCTCGCGGAGGGTGACGGAGAGCTCTGGGACGCCGAGGTCGGCGTCATCCGGGCCGGCCGGCTCACCCAGCAGGCCGACGGCAGCACGCCGTACACCCTGACCGCCCAGGACGTGGGAATCGACGGCGCGGCCGCGTCGGCCGAGGAAGCCGCGATGCATGTCGTCAGCGACGAGGAGGAGCCGCTCGAGGGGACACCTCTCGACGACGAGTCCCCGCCCGCGGGAGAAGTGTCGAGGCGCTGAACCCGTCGGTCCCGCCACACGTATCCATCCCGCGACCCACCGCACAGTCCCCTACAGCTCAGGAGCACCCCACATATGACCGGCACCGCGCAGATCGGCGTCACAGGGCTCGCGGTCATGGGCCGCAACCTCGCCAGGAACTTCGCACGCAACGGATACACCGTCGCGGTGCACAACCGCACGGCCGCTCGCACCCACGAGCTCGTCGAACAGTTCGGCGACGAAGGTGATTTCATCGCGGCCGGGAGTGCCGAGGAATTCGTGGCGGCCCTGGAGAGGCCACGACGCCTGGTCGTCATGGTGAAGGCCGGAGAGGCCACGGACGCGGTGATCGCGGAGTTCGCGCCTCTCCTGGAACCCGGCGATGTGATCATCGACGGCGGCAACGCGCACTTCGCGGACACGCGCCGCCGGGAGCGCGAGCTGCGCGAGCGGGATATCCACTTCGTCGGCGCCGGCGTCTCCGGCGGCGAGGAAGGCGCGCTCAACGGACCGAGCATCATGCCGGGCGGCAGCAAGGAGTCCTACGACTCACTCGGGCCGATGCTGGAAAAGATCTCCGCGAAGGCCAAGGACGGCGCCCCGTGCGTCACGCACATCGGCCCCGACGGCGCCGGACACTTCGTGAAGATGACGCACAACGGCATCGAGTACGCGGACATGCAGCTCATCGGCGAGGCGTACCAGCTGCTCCGCGACGTGGCCGGATACTCCCCCACGCAGATCGCGGACATCTTCCGCACCTGGAACACCGGGCGCCTCGACTCCTACCTCATCGAGATCACCGCGGAAGTGCTCTCGCACGTCGATGCGGCGACCGGCAAGCCCTTCGTGGACGTCGTGCTCGACCAGGCGGAGCAGAAGGGCACCGGCCGCTGGACCGTGCAGATCGCCCTCGACCTGGGAGTTCCCGTCTCCGGAATCGCCGAGGCCGTGTTCGCCCGCTCCGTCTCCGGCCACGCCGCCCTCCGTGATGCCTCACGCCACCTCGCGGGACCGACCGCCCGCAAGCTCGGCGAGGACGAGGCCGCGGCGTTCGCCGACCAGGTCGAGCAGGCCCTGTACGCCTCGAAGATCGTCGCCTACACCCAGGGCTTCCACGAGATCGCGGCCGGCAGCGAGCAGTACGACTGGGACATCGACCTCGGCAGGGTCGCCGCGATCTGGCGCGGCGGATGCATCATCCGGGCCGCGTTCCTCGACAGGATCACCGGCGCCTACGAGGCCCAGCCTCAGATGCCGAGCCTCCTGGCCGACAAGGGCTTCGCCGAAGAGATCGCCGCCGCGCAGGACGACTGGCGCACCGTGATCGCCGGCGCCGTCACCCAGGGCGTCCCCACCCCCGCCTTCGCCGCCACCCTCGCCTACTACGACTCCCTGCGCGCCGAACGCCTCCCCGCCGCCCTCACCCAGGGCCAGCGCGACTACTTCGGCGCACACACGTACCACCGCGTCGACCGCGACGGTGTCTTCCACACCCTCTGGGGCGGCGACAAGTCCGAAGTGGAAAGCTGCCCGACGCCCACAGAAGCCGGTAGCGGGGTGGATTCGCCCCCGATGCGACCGTGACGTCGGACGGATCAGAGGTGGTGGACGGGCAGCAGTCCCGTCCACCACTTCGTGGTGTCCGGTGCGACTCGTCACCGTCGAGTCCTGCGTCCGCCCGCTTCAGCCCCGTCGCCGGAGGTCGAGCGAACGGGACACATCGACGCGCCCGAGAGTGGCCGGCTGCGGGACGAGAAACGGCCGGCCCAGGGCGACGGCCGGCCCAGGCACCCCTCGGTAACAGGGCAGTAGCCGGCGCTTAGGCCCCCTCCGTCCCGATGCCGCGCGAAGACGGCCTCCGCTCCCTCCTGTGCCCCTGAAACCGCGGCATCACGACCTGCGGCAACGCAGGGCTGGGTTGGGTTGGACGCGTATGAGCCCGACTGGGCGACTGACCCAGGCGAGCCATCAGGCGGACGCTCAACAACGCTTCCGCGAGCGCTGGTTGATCGAGCATCAGTCACCTACTCCGTGGGTGCGCCACTCCCAGAGGAGAAGCACACCTCCGGTGGCTACCGGGGCGTGCGCCCCTTCGGCAGCGCTTGGCAGCCCACGTACAACTCGGGCCTGTCGACGGGCAGTTCGGATGGTGGCGGGCCGGACACGTCGTGGGTGGACCACTGTGACGGCCCCGGAGAAGCTGTTCGGCCACCGGCAGGGCCGAACAGCGCTTCCACCCGCCGCCTCCCACTGCCGCCCCCGGCGTGACGTCGCAATGTCGTCTGCCGACCCAGGCCACCACCCAGCTGCTTTGTCTCCCCGAAGGAGAAAGTTAAATCCCTTTGCGTCAAAGGGGTTTCTGGCGGAAGCAAAACCCATTACCTTCCTGATCTGAACCGGACAACCAGGACCGAGTGCCCTCTCCTCCCCCCGGCGGGCGCCCATCCCCCCGGCGCGACGGCGCGCGCCTGTGCTCCACCCCGACCCCGTCACCCCACGGAGGATTCGCGTGCACAGGAGATTCACCCGGCCCCTCGCGGCGCTCGCCTGCACCTTGCTCGCCGCCGCGGGCGCCCTCACGGCCCATCAGAGACCGGCCGAAGCCGCGCCCGCGGCGGCCGAGGAGTTCCAACAGGTCACCCTCGCCAAAGGAGTCGCCGAGACCGGCGAGCCGATGACGCTCGCCGTCCTGCCGGACAGGTCCGTCCTGCACACCTCCCGGGACGGCACCCTGCGTCTCACCGACGCCGCCGGGACCACCAAGGTCGCCGGCCGCCTCGACGTCTACTCGCACGACGAGGAAGGTCTTCAGGGCGTCGGCGTCGACCCGGGGTTCGCCGGCAACCGGTTCATCTACCTGTACTACGCACCGAAACTCGCGACCCCCGCCGGCGACGCTCCCGCGACCGGTACGGCAGCCGACTTCACACCGTTCGACGGCGTCAACCGGCTCTCGCGATTCGTCCTCAGGACCGACGGCACGCTGGACACCGCCACCGAGAAGAAGGTCCTCGACGTCCCCGCGAGCCGCGGCCTCTGCTGCCACGTGGGCGGCGACATCGACTTCGACGCGCAGGGCAACCTCTACCTCTCCACAGGCGACGACTCCAACCCCTTCGCCTCCGACGGCTACACGCCCATCGACGAGCGGGCGAACCGCAACCCGGCGTACGACGCCCAGCGTTCCGCGGGCAACACCAACGACCTGCGCGGCAAGGTCCTGCGCATCAAGGTGAACGCGGACGCCACCTACTCCGTCCCGGCGGGCAACCTCTTCGCTCCCGGCACCGCGAAGACCCGTCCCGAGATCTACGCAATGGGCTTCCGCAACCCCTTCCGGATGAGCGTCGACAAGCCGACCGGCATCGTCTACCTCGGTGACTACGGTCCCGACGCCGGCAGCGCGAGCGCGAGCCGCGGACCGGCCGGACAGGTCGAGTTCAACCGGATCACCAAGGCGGGCAACTACGGCTGGCCCTACTGCACCGGAAAGAACAACGCCTACGTCGACTACAACTTCGCCACCTCGGCCTCCGGCGCCGCCTTCTCCTGCGCCGCCCCGAAGAACACCTCGCCGAACAACACCGGGCTGACCGACCTGCCCGCCGCCCAGCCCGCCTGGGTCCCCTACGACGGCGGCTCGGTCCCGGAGTTCGGCAGCGGCTCCGAGTCCCCCATGGCCGGCCCCGTCTACCGCTACAACGCGGCGTCCACATCCGCGGTCAAGTTCCCCGAGAGCTACGACGGCGACTTCTTCGCCGGCGAGTTCGGCCGCAAGTGGATCAAGCGCATCGAGCAGGGCACCGACGGAACCGTCCAGTCGATCAACGCCTTCCCCTGGCAGGGCACCCAGATCATGGACATGGCCTTCGGTCCGGACGGCGCGCTCTACGTCCTCGACTACGGCACCGGCTACTTCAACGGCGACGCCAACAGCGCGGTCTACCGCATCGAGAACGTCAGCGGCGGCCGCTCCCCGCTGGCCAAGGCCTCGGCCGACCGCACCTCGGGCAAGGCCCCGCTCGCCGTCCAGTTCTCCTCGGCCGGCACGTCCGACCCCGACGGCGACCCGCTCACGTACGCCTGGAAGTTCGGTGACGGTGGCACCTCGACCGCCGCCAACCCGTCGCACACGTACACCGTCAACGGCAGTTACACCGCCGAGCTGACGGTCTCCGACGGCACCGGCCGGACCGCCACCGCCTCGGTGACCATCACCGTCGGCAACACCGCGCCCACGGTCACCCTCGAACTGCCCGGTGACGGAGCCATCATCGACCCGGGTGCCGCCGTGCCCTTCAAGGTGACCGTCACCGACCCCGAGGACGGGGCGATCGACTGCTCCAAGGTCAAGATCACGTTCATCGTCGGCCACGACAGCCACGGCCACCCGCAGACCTCCGCCACCGGATGCTCGGGCACCGTGCAGACCATCGCCGACGGCGAGCACGACCCGAACGCGAACATCTTCGGCGTCTGGGACGCCGAGTACACCGACAAGGGCGCGAACGGGCAGCCCGCCCTGACCACCCACGCACAGCGCATCAGCCAGGGCAGCCAGCGCCAGGCCGAGCACTACGGCGGCTCCGCGGGCGTGCAGGTCGTCGACCACGCGGCCGCGCACGGCGGGAAGACCGTCGGCCACATCGAGAACGGCGACTGGATCTCCTTCAAGCCCTACCTGCTCTCCAATGCCACCAAGCTGACCGCCCGCATCTCCTCCGCGGGATCGGGAGGCACTCTGGAGGTACGGGCGGGGTCGCCCACCGGCACCCTGCTGGGATCGACCGCCGTGCCCGTCACCGGCGGCTGGGAGACCTTCCAGAACGTGACGACGAACCTCGCCGGCGCACCGGCCGGGACCACCACGCTCCACCTCGTCTTCAAGGGTGGCAGCGGCTCGCTGTTCGACCTGGACGACTTCACCTTCACCACCACGGCCGCGTCCCAGGGCGGGCCGATCAAGGGCATCGGAGGCAAGTGCGTCGACGTCGCGGGCGGGGCGAGCGCCGACGGCACGCAGATCCAGCTCTGGACGTGCAACCAGACGGCCGCCCAGCACTGGACGGCAGCCGCCGACAGCACGCTGCGCGCGCTCGGCAAGTGCATGGACATCAGTGGCGGCGGCACCGCCGACGGCACCAAGGTGCAGCTGTACGGCTGCAACAACACCGGCGCCCAGAAGTGGGTGCCCCAGGCCGACGGCACGCTGAGGAACCCGGTGTCCGGCAAGTGCCTGGACGCGGCCGAGGCCGCCTCCGCCGACGGCACCAAGCTCCACCTGTGGACCTGTAACGCCGCAGCCAACCAGAAGTGGACCCTGTCATGAGCCGAAGAATCGGGCGCATCGCCGCACTGGCCGCCTGCGGCCTGCTCGGAGCCGCCGCCCTGCCCGCCGCCGTGTCCACGGCCGCCGTCCCCGCCTCCCCCGCCTCCGTCCGCGCGGCGGCGGCCGCCGACCCGGCGTACGACGTCCTGGTCTTCTCCAAGACCGCCGGCTACCGCCACTCGTCCATCGACGAAGGCGTCACCGCCCTGCGCGAACTGGGCGCAGCCAACAACTTCACCGTCACCGCGACCGAGGACGCCGCCGCCTTCACCTCCGCCAACCTGGCGGGCTACGAGGCCGTCGTCTTCCTCTCCACCACCGGTGACGTCCTCAACCCCACCCAGCAGACCGCCTTCGAGGGGTACATGGCGGCGGGGGGCGGGTACGTCGGCGTCCACGCGGCCGCCGACACCGAGTACGACTGGGCCTGGTACGGCGGCCTGGCAGGTGCGCTCTTCAAGTCCCACCCGCAGATCCAGCCGGCCACGGTGAAGGTGGAGGACCGCGCCCACGACGCCACCGCGCACCTGGGCACGAGCTGGCAGCGGACCGACGAGTGGTACGACTACCGCACCAACCCGCGGACCACAGCGCACGTCCTGGCCTCGCTCGACGAGTCCACCTACAGCGGCGGCACCATGGGCGCCGACCACCCCATCGCCTGGTGCAAGGACTACCAGGGCGGGCGCGCCTTCTACACCGGCGGCGGCCACACCGAGGACTCCTACACCGACCCCGCGTTCCGCCGGCACCTGCTCGGCGGCATCCGCTGGGCCGCGGAGCTGACGGAGGCCGACTGCCGCCCGGAGACCGGTTACACCACGCTCTTCGGCTCCTCGGGCACCACCGGCTGGAAGCAGGCCGGCCCCGGATCCTTCGCGCACACGAACGCGACCCTCACCTCCCAGGGCGGCCTCGGCCTGTTCTGGTACCAGGCCAAGGAGTACACGTCCTACTCCCTGAAGCTCGACTGGCGTCAGGCCGGTGACGACAACAGCGGCGTCTTCGTGGGCTTCCCTGCCTCCGACGACCCCTGGTCGGCCGTGAACAACGGCTACGAGATCCAGATCGACGCCACGGACACCCCGGACCGCACCACCGGCTCCGTCTACGGCTACAAGTCCGCCGACCTCGCCGCCCGCGACGCGGCCCTGAATCCACCGGGAGAGTGGAACACCTACGAGATCCGCGTCGAGGGCGAGCGCCTCCAGCTCTTCCTCAACGGCCGGAAGATCAACGACTTCACCAATGCCGACCCCGCCCGCAGCCTCCAGCAGGGCCACATCGGCCTGCAGAACCACGGGGACGGCGACGACGTGGCCTTCCGCAACATCCGGATCAAGGAGCTCGGCACCACGCCGGGTCCCCGGGAGGGCGCGATCACCGGGATCGGCGGCAAGTGCGTCGACGTGTCCAACGGGTCGAGCGCGGACGGTACGCAGATCCAGCTGTGGACGTGCAATCAGTCGGCCGCCCAGAAGTGGACAGTCGGCACCGACAGCACCCTGCGGTCGCTGGGCAAGTGCATGGACATCAGCGGCGGCGGCTCGGCCGACGGCACGAAGATCCAGCTCTACGGGTGCAACAGCACGGGCGCCCAGAAGTGGGTGCCGCAGGCCGACGGCACGCTGAAGAACCCCCAGTCGGGCAAGTGCCTGGACGCGGCCGGGGTCTCCTCGGCGGACGGCACCAAGCTCCACCTCTGGGCGTGCCACACGGGCGCCAACCAGAAGTGGGCCCTGCCCGGCTGAACAGCACCCTGACTCCGGCGTGACCGCGGGAGGCGGTGACGCCGGAACCGGCCGCTGGACCGGGCCGGTGACGGCGGCGGGGCGCGACGCCGAAGCGCCCTGCCGCCGTTCTCCCCGAGAGGTGACACGAGTGGGTCCGGCGGCGCGGCCGGGCGGTTCGCCCGGGCGGCCCGGCCGGAGTGCGGGCGGGCCGCGCGCGTGCGTTAGTAGCGGTGAGTGCCTGTCGTCCCGCACCGCCGACACCCCCATGGAGTGCGCGCATGCCCGCCGTCCCGGACCCGGTCGCGGTCCAGCCCGTCGTAGCACCGCTGACCGACGCCGCGCTGATTCTGGTGGGAACGATCGAGCCGGGCGGCGAAGGCGCCGTACGCGACATGCTGCCGGATCTCCCGTCGGTGGCCCGCTCGCTCGGTTTCCGGTACCCGGACGCGGGGCTGGCGTGTGTGATGGGGTTCGGATCCGAGGCGTGGGACCGGCTGTTCTCGGGCCCCCGACCCGCGCAGCTGCGTCCGTTCGTCGAGCTGCGGGGGCCCCGTCACCACGCGCCCGCCACTCCGGGCGACGTCATCCTCCACATCCGGGCCGAGCGGATGGACGTCTGTTTCGCGTGGGCGGCGCAGTTGCTCGACCGGCTGGGCGGGGCGGTGCGGATCGTCGACGAGACACAGGGGTTCCGCTACTTCGACCATCGCGACCTGCTGGGCTTCGTGGACGGCACCGAGAACCCGGTCGGGGACGACGCGCGGTCGGCGGCCATCGTCGGTGACAGCGATCCGGAGTTCGCGGGCGGCAGCTACATCACCGTGCAGAAGTACGTGCACGACCTCGCGTCCTGGAACGCGCTGACCACCGAGCAACAGGAAATGGTCATCGGACGAAGGAAGATCACCGACGTCGAGCTGGCTGACGACGTCAAGCCGGCCGACTCGCATCTCGCCCTGAACACCATCACAGGTCCGGACGGGTCCGAGCGCGACATCCTGCGTGCCAACATGCCGTTCGGCAGCTTCGAGGAAGGCGCCTTCGGGACGTACTTCATCGCGTACGCGGCCGATCCCGGGATCACCGAGCAGATGCTCCGCAACATGTTCCTGGGGAGCCCGCCCGCCACACACGACCGGATCCTGGACTTCTCGACCGCGATCACCGGTTCCAGTTTCTACGCCCCCGGCGCCGACTTCTTCGACGCCCCGCCGCCCCCGCCCGCCCCCGCCGGAACCGAGGCCCTGCCGGAACCGGCGTACGCGCCGGCCCCGGAGGCCGCGGACCCGTCGGTCGTGGCGGACGTGGGCTCGCTGCGAATCGGCAGCCTGCGAGAAAGCGCCCCGCGATGAACAACCTCCACCGCGAACTGGCCCCCGTCACGGAAGCCGCCTGGCAACAGATCGAGGAGGAGGCCCGGCGCACCTTCAGCCGTCATGTGGCCGGGCGTCGCGTCGTCGACGTCACCGGCCCCGACGGCCCGGAACTGGCCGCCGTCGGCGACGGTCATCTGCGCGACATCGACCCGCCCGCTCCCGATGTGCTGGCCAGGGCCCGCACCTCGACCCCGGTCATCGAGTGGCGGGTGCCGTTCACGGTGACCCGGGCCGCCGTCGACGACGTCGAGCGCGGTTCCGAGGACAGCGACTGGCAGCCGGTCAAGGACGCCGCGCGCACCTGCGCGTTCGCCGAGGACATGGCCGTCATCGACGGGTACGGGGCGGCCGGGATCACCGGGCTGCGCGGCGGTTCCTCGCACGACCCGCAACCGCTGCCCGCCGACGCGCGCGACTACCCGGCGGCGGTGAGTCACGCCCTCACCCGGCTGCGGCTCGCGGGCGTCGACGGTCCGTACCGGCTGCTGCTGGGCGCGGACGCGTTCACCGAGGCCACGGAGACCTCCGACCACGGGTACCCGGTCGCGACACACCTGGGCCGGCTGCTCGACGACCAGATCCTCTGGGCGCCCGCGGTGACCGGCGGGGTGCTCCTGTCGACCCGGGGCGGCGACTTCGAACTGCGCCTGGCCCAGGACCTGTCGATCGGTTACCAGGACCACGACGCGACCAGCGTCCGCCTCTACTTCCACCAGGCCTTCACCTTCCGCATGCTGACGCCGGAGGCCGTGGTCCCCCTCATCGCGTGAGGACCACGGCCGCGGGACGGGCTCAGCTGCGGCGGGCGCCCGGTGCGACGGTCCAGCTCAGCCGGTCGGTGGCCAGTTCCCGGACCGCCGGGTCGCGGACCGCGTCCGTGCGGTCGCTCAGGATCGCGGTCACCCGATGGCCGCGGCCGCCCTTGGGCAGGCCGAGCGATGCGGGGGTGACGGTCGTACGGCCCCGTGCCCAGGCCCTCTCGACGCCGTCGACGTACCAGCGCAGTTCGGGCGCGGCCAGTGTGCCGAGCCGGGCCGGTTCCACCGTGATCAGCTGGGCGGAGCGGATGACGGAGTCCGTGGCGAGGGTGCTGCTCAGCGCGTTGCCCGCGCGGTAGAAGCCCGCGATCATCGCCTCACGCCCGGGCAGGTTGAACTCGGTGCTGCTCAGCTCGCGCATGATCGAGGTTCCGGTGGGCCGGAAGATGCCGTACGGGTAGTAGGAGCTGCCCTCGTAGGTGCCGACCGTGCCACCGGCCGGGTCGGCGGTGCCCAGCCAGCGGTACCACTTGGCACGCTTGGCGACGAGCTGCGCCGGGGTGTAGGTGGTGGAGTTGATGCCGGCCGGTTCGCGGCCGGTCCAGGTGCCGTAGGACTCGTACGTGTACTCGTCGTCGAGCAGGCCGACGGAGTGGCCGATCTCGTGGGCGGCGATCAGGCTGGACGAGGCGTGGTCGGAGGAGAGGGTGGAGACGCCGTCGAAGGGGTAGCCCTCCTCCGTCAGGCCGGAGTAGCCCGCGCCGCCGTACTTGGTGGAGTTGGAGACGACGACCACGAGTTCGGCGGCCGGGGCCTTGGCTGCGTAGGACGCCACCTTGTCGATGTCGGCGCAGATCAGCCGTTCGATGTCCTCGCACCAGAAGTAGCTGCCGAGCGCGGTGTCCCTGACCTGGTCCGCGGTCGGGTCGCCGGTGATTCCCGACTCGTTGGAGACCGCGTCCACGGTCCAGACGTTGAAGAGTCCCTGGTAGCTCCGGTACGGCTCGACGGCGGTGATGTCGGACCACTTGGCCGCGGCGTCCGCGTGGAAGTCGCTCTGCTGGGCGGCGGTGTATCCGTCCCCGACGATGACGATGTCGAGTCGGTCCTCCGTGGGTCCGGTCACCGCGAGTTCGCCCGTCGCGCCGTCGAGGGCCGCCTCGGCGGCGGAGAGTGGCGCCATGCCGCGCGCGCCCTGCCGGTCCTGTCCGCGGCCGTCCGCCGGGACCTGTACGGTGCGGCCCTCGCCGCCGGGGTCGGGGAAGAACTCGGCCTCGATCCGTTCCGGCTCCTCGGCGGCGGCCGGGGCCGCGTGGCCGGCCTGGGTCGCCGAGGCGGCGGGTACGGCCGTGACGGCCGCCGTGACCAGCAGGCCGGCAAGGGCGAAACCCGTCATGAATCCGGAGGTTCGGCGCGTGCCGAAGCGTATCCGCATGTACAACTCCTTCAAGTCCTCGCGACGACTTCACGTCCGGCAGAGCCCGGAACGTAAGGTCGGAGTTAAATCGAGTTAATGTGCCGCTTAACCTAGGGCGCGCCGCGGGGCGGAACAAGACCCGGGGGTATGGGAGTTGACGCCGCAGGGGTGTCCCCGGCCCGGGGCGGGGACGCGGCGCAGGGCGGAAAGGGTGACACAGTGGGCGAGAATCCAGTGGCGGGAAAGAGCGTCGGACGCAAGCGGCCCGACGATCCCGGAGCCATCGGCCGTCGGGTCCAGCGTCTGCGCGCGGAACGGGGACTGACCCAGCGTCAGCTTGCGGAGCCCTCGTACACACCGGCGTACATCTCGACCCTTGAGGCCGGCCGGGTACGCCCGTCGGAGGCGGCCGTCCGTCATATCGCCGAGCGCCTCGGCGTCACGTACGAGGAGCTGGCCACCGGGCGCCCCGCCCATCTGGCCACCGGCCTCCGGCTGAGGCTCGTCGAGGCGCAGCGCACCCTGGCCACCGGGGACGCCGAGGACGCGGCGGAGCAGTACACGGAGCTGCTGGGCGAGGCCGCACGCCAGGGCTTCGGCCCCGAACGCGCCACCGCCCTTCTGGGACTCGGACAGTGCGCACTGGAGACCGGGGATCTGCCGGCGGCCCGCAGGCACTTCGAGGCGGCCGAGAAGGCGCTCGCCGACGCGCCGCTCCCGCAGCGGGCCCCGGCCGTCCGGGGCCGGGCGGTCGCCCACCTGCTGGCGGGGGAGCTCCGTTACGCCTGCTATCTGCTGGAGAGCGCCATCGACGAGCTCAACCACTCCGGCCTGCAGGACCCCGGGGCCCTCCTGCTGCTCTACACGGCGGCGATCGCGCCGTACATGGACATGGGCGCCCACGCACGCGCCGCCCAGGCGGGCGAACTGGCGCTGGCACTCGCTCCGCGGGTGTCCGACCCGGAGCTGGTCGCGGGGCTCCACCGCGGAGTCGCCCGGACACTCATCGCGGCCGGCCGCATCGCGGAGGCCGACGCCTCCCTGGCCAAGGCGGCCGATATCTACCAACAGCTGCAGATCCGCACGGAGATGGCGCACTGCCACTGGATGCGAGGTTACGTCCGCGCGCAGGACGGCGACCTGAACGGCGCGGAGAGCGAACTGCGCGCCGCCCGCGACATGCTGGCGTCGAAGCGCGCCGCGCTGTACACCGCGCAGGTAGAGGTGGAGCTGGCCGATGTACTGCGCAGGCAGGGCAGACCTCAGGACGCGGAGGAACTGCTGGAGCGCCTCATCGGCGAGCTCCACCCGGACCGCGGATCCGTCCACGCGGCGGGAGCTCATCGGCTGCTCGGGCTGATCTGCGAGGAGAGGGGCGCGCTCGAAGCCGCCGAGGAGCGCTACGTCAGCGCGCTGGCCCTGCTGGAACGGGCGGGGGCGGCGGGTGATCTCGCCGACGTCTGCCGCCTGCTGGGTGACCTCCTGCGCAGAACGGGCCGTACGGAGGCGGCACTTGACGCCTATCGGACAGGGCTCGGCCACCGGGCATCGCCGGGCAGCACCACCCTGGGTCCCGCACCCGTACGCCCCCAGCAGCCCCGGCCCCAAGGCGCCGCCACGTGACGGCAGTCCCGTCCCACGACGTGCCCGCCCGGGGCTGCACGCTGCGCGACCTTCTCGCGTTCGACGACAGCGGGACACTGCGGCTCCTCCTCGCACCCGCCGGACAGGACGCCGCGGTGCGGGGTGTCGTGTTCGGCGACGAGGAGGGCACACCGGCCGAGGCGTGTGCCGTGCTCGCGGTGGGCCCGCCGGTCTCCTCGGGCGAGGCCGTGGCAGCGGTACGCGATGCGGCCGCGCGAGGGGCGGGCGCCGTGGTGCTGCGCGAGACCGAGGGAGTGCCCCCGGCGCCCGAAGTACTGGCGGCGGCCGAGGAGTCGGGGCTCGCCGTGCTGAGCCGGGCGGCGTGGGCGGACTGGACCGACACCGCGGCACTGCTGCGCTCCGCCCTGTCGTACGCGGGCACGGACCGCGCCGGGGAGTCCAAGGAGGAGCCGACGGGTTCCGACGCCACGGCGGGCGGTCTGAGCGCACTGGCCTCGGCCATCGCCGAGTACACGGGCGGCGCCATCACCATCGAGGACACCCGGTTCCGCGTACTGGCCCATTCCGCCACCCGGCCCGAGGCCGACGGCGTCCGCCGCTCCACGATCCTCGGCGGCCGGGTCCCCGAGTGGCGGGTGGCCGAACTGCGCCGCAGCGGGATCCTGCACACGCTGTGGACGTCCCGGGACGTCATCCACCGCCCCGCACACGGCGACAGCCCCGAACGCCTGATCATCGCCGTCCGCAACGGTCCGGAGGTGCTCGGCTCGATCTGGGTGGCCGCCGACGGCCGCCCCCTCTCCCCGCAGGCACCGGACGCCCTGCGCCGGGCGGCGGAGGTCGCGGCCCCGCACCTGGTCGGGCACCGGCTGCGGGAGAGCGCGGCCGTACGGCGTCGCGACCACGCCCTGCGCGGACTGCTGTACGGGGAGGGGGACCGGCGCACCCACGCCTGGTCGCTGGGCCTCTCCGCCGACGCGCCCTGTGCGGTGCTGGTCGTCGAGCGGGCCGAGGGCACACGGCCGTCCGCCGGGCGCACCCTGGACGTGCTGGCCCTGCAGGCGGCCTCGTACCGTTCCACGGTGCTCGTCCTGCGCGAACGGGACCGGCTGCTGGTCCTGCTGCCGGTCAGTGACGCCCAGGACCGCGACGTCGTGCGCCTGACCAGGGAACTCGACGCCCTCGCGGTGTCCCTGCCCGGTGGCTCGCCCGTCCGGGTGGCAGCGGGCCGGGTCGTCGCCTCGGTGCTCGGCGCCGCCGCCTCCTGCGAAGAGGCGGTCCTCGTGCAGCGGGTGCTGCGCGAGCGCGCGAACCGCGGCCGGCCGGAGGAGGCGGTTCGCCGCCTCACGGCGGCCGAGGCCGGCCCCTCACTCGACGTCCTGCGGGTCCTGGACGCCGTCCAGCCCCTGTGGGAGGCGGGCAGCGGGCCGGTGCACGATCTCGTACGGACCGACCTGGCGGCAGGTGGCGAGCTCGTCCGCTCACTCGCCGCCTACCTCGACACCTCCGGCGACGTCGCCCGCGCGGCCCATCGGCTCGTCCTGCACCCGAACACCCTGCGTTACCGACTGAGACGTGCGAGGGAACGCTTCGGCGTGGACATCGACGACCCCGACACCCGGCTCCTCCTCACCCTCGCGGTCCGCCTCACAGACGGCTCACCAGGGGCGGAATCTTCTGGTTTGGGTACGATTCAGTAGGGCCGTTGCCCATACGGCCAAGATTCCCCGTGACTCTTGGCCCGCTCGCCAAAGACCTGTGGGGCCGCCATCAACGACTCTCGCGGTATGACACAGATGACTTCTCCGGCTCCCCTCGCTCCCGCCGGTCCGGCCCGCGTCGCCGCCGCCGTCCGCCAGGCCGTGGCGGAGGGCCTCCTGGGTGCACAGCAGCCCGTCGCCGGCTTCGTCGACACCGACGGGGTACGGGAATCCGTGGCGGCACTGTGGGACGCCTTCCCCGTCCTGCCCGGCACCCTCCACACCTTCGCCGCGAAGGCCGCCTCCCTCATCCCCGTACTGCGCCTGCTCGCCGACTGCGGCATGGGCTGCGAGGTCGCGAGCCCAGGCGAACTGCGGCTCGCGCTGGACGCGGGATTCGCCGCGGCGGACATCGTGCTCGACTCCCCCGCCAAGACGCGCGAGGAGATCAGGCTGGCACTCGACCTCGGCGTGGCCGTGAACGCCGACAGCCTCGACGAACTGCGCCGCATCGACGCACTGCGCACCCCGGACTCGGTGTCCGTCCTGGGGCTGAGGGTCAATCCGCAGGTGGGCAGCGGTTCGATCGGGGCGATGAGCACCGCGACGGCGACCTCGAAGTTCGGTGTCGCGCTCCGCGACGAGGGCGCCCGTGAAGCCGTCGTGCGGGCCTTCGCCGCACGGCCGTGGCTGACCCGGCTGCACGCCCATGTCGGCTCCCAGGGCTGCTCGTTGGAGCTCATCGCCCGGGGCGTCGCCGAGACGTACGAGCTCGCCGAGGAGATCAACGGTCTGCTGCGTACCCAGCAGATCACCAGCATCGACATCGGCGGCGGTCTGCCGGTCAACTTCACCGACGACACGGTCCGGCCCTCGTACGCCGCGTACGTGGCCGCGCTGAGGAACGCGGCACCCGGCCTCCTCGACGGCCGCTACGCGCTGGTCACCGAGTTCGGACGGTCGCTGCTCGCCAAGAACGGATTCATCGGGGCTCTCGTGGAGTACACGAAGGACGCGGGCGGGCGCAGGATCGCCCTCACCCACGCGGGCGCGCAGACCGCCACCCGTACGGTCTTCATGCCCGACGCGTGGCCTCTGCGCGTCGGCGCGTTCGACGCCCAGGGGCGCCCGGGCACCGGTCCGCTCGTCGTGCAGGACATCGCGGGCCCCTGCTGTTTCGCGGGAGACGTCGTCGCGCACGGCCGGAAGCTGCCGGAGCTGCGGGAGGGCGACTTCGTCGTGCTGTACGACACCGGGGCGTACTACTTCTCCACCCCATGGGCGTACAACAGCCTGCCCAGGCCGGCCGTGTACGGCTTCAGCGGCGGGGCGGACGGCGAGCGGGTGCGCTTCGCCCCGGTGCGCGACGCGCAGTCCCTGGACTCGATCGCCGAGGAGAGCGGCCTCGCGCACGCCGATGCCCTGACCCGGCTCGGCGGGACAATTTAGTAGCCATGTACATAGTATCCATGTACTCTATTTGCCATGAGCAGCACTCACGGCAGCGGGACTGAAGGCAGTCGCACCGGCGACGGCGGCAGGGCCTCCCATGGCGGCGGCACCGACGCCGACAGCAACGGCGGCGCGGGCCGGTCGTCCGGGGGGCCGACCCCGGGGTTCCTCGTCTGGCGCCTCTCGATGAAGTGGCGCGTCGCCGTGGACCGCGCACTGGCGCCGCTGGGACTGACCCACGCGCAGTACTCGCTCCTGGGGTCCCTGATGGATCTCCAGCGGGACGGAACCCGGCCCAGCCAGCGCCGGCTGGCCGACCACACAGGCCTCGAACCGCTCTACGTCTCCAAGCTGGCCCGGGCACTGGAGGCCGCCGGTCTCCTGGAGCGCACACCGGACCCGTCCGACACCCGGGCGGTGCGGCTGTCACTGACCGACGAGGGCCGCACGGTCACCGCCCGCGCGGTCGCACTCGTACGGACCCTGATGGAACGGCTCCTGGAGCCGCTGGGCGGGCTCGACGGCCCGGACACCGCCGCCTTCACCCGCGAGCTGACCGCACTGCTCGACGTACCCCTGCACGCGCCACCGACGAACGAGGAGTAAGCCATGTCCAGCACACCCACCGTCAACGGACAGATCATCGGTCAGGCCCACTACGCCACCCGGGCCGTTCTCGAACGCCTGCTGGCCGAGTCCGGGACGACGTTCCACCAGTGCGTGGCGCTCAACGCGACCGCGGGCGAGGGCGGCACGACCGGACGCACGGCACTCGCTGCCCGGATGACCGACACACTCAAGATCGACCGGGCGTCGGCCGAGGCCGTCCTCGCGGAGCTGACCGGCGCCGGGCTGCTCGAGGAAGCGCCGGGCGACGGGACCCGTCTCGCGCTCACCGAGTCCGGCCGCGAACGCCAGGCGGGCATCCGGTCGGGGACCGCCGCCATCACGGAGCGCCTCTACACCGGTCTACCGGCGGAGGAACTGGCGGCGGCGGGCCGCGTACTCACCGCACTGACGGCCCGGGCGAACGCAGTCCTCGCGGAAGCCGCCTGACCGGCGCCGCGACCCGCATCCTCCCGTGAAGGGCGCCTGCCGCTCTGTGCCCTTCCGTGCCTTCTCGTCAGCGGGTGGGCTCCGGCGAGGGCTCGGGGTCCGGCACCGGGTCGGGATTCGGCGACGGCGGCTGCGGAATCGGGTCCGGCGACGGGCCAGGCGGTACGGGACCGGGCGGTACCGGGCCGGGCGCCGGCGGTCCGGGAACCGGTCGCGGCGGCGGCTCCGGCAGCGGCCCGGGCGGCCCCGGTACGGGGTTGGGCGTCGGCGGGGGCGGCAGCGGGTCGGGGTAGGGGTGTGTCATCTCGGTCCTCCAGCCTCCGAAGTCGTACGGGTGGAACGCATCTCCACCGTCTCCCGGAGCGACTGCCCGCGCCCGCCGAGCCCACACACCCGAACCGGCGATTTCAGAACATTTCGGAGTGCGATCCGGACCGCAGCCCGGCCTCCCGCTCCAGCTCCGCCGACGCCTCGGGTGCTGGTGGGGGGGCGCAGCCGGGGGCGCCGCAGCACCCGCCTGGCCGCGTACGGACGGACGGTACGGATCAGGTGTGCACCGTCAGGACTGCACGGGGACGGCGTGCGGGCTGCGCTCCGTACGGGTACCCGGCACGGGCGCCGAGGCGTCCACCCCGAGCGCGACGATCCGGTTGTCCGCGTCCACATGGACGATGCTCGGGGTCAACGAACGGGCCTCCGCGTCGTCGACCTGGGCATAGCTGATGAGTATGACCAGGTCGCCGGGGTGGACGAGGTGGGCGGCGGCACCGTTGATACCGATGACACCGGAGCCCCGCTCGCCCTCGATGACGTACGTCTCCAGGCGGGCACCGTTGTCGATGTCCACGATGTGTACGAGCTCGCCGGGCAGCAGATCGGCGGCCTCCATCAGCGCGGCATCGACCGTCACGGAACCGACGTAGTGCAGGTCGGCCTGGGTGACGGTGGCACGGTGGATCTTCGACTTGAACATCGTACGCATCATCGAGGTACTCCTGGAGCTAGGCTCCCTGCCTGCGTTTTTGCAGGTCAAGGGCGGTTTCCCTACCTTACAACGAGTCGCATGTCCGGTCAGCTTTCACCAGGTTCTTGAGGACTGATGCTGACCAATTGCCGACTTTACTGACGCACCGTCAGGCAGGTTTCGAGGGGCTCAGCCGGCTCACTCACTCCCCCGCCGCGACGACGACGACGTCAGCCTACGCAACGACCGTCGACAGTCGTCCGGGGACCACCTCCCTGTGAGCGGATCCACGGCGGCGGGTCGACGGTCGGCGCGCGTCGGCGCTTGCACACGGATCAACCCGCCCAGGCTGCGGCACGGAGCTGCAGCGGAGCTTCCGCAGGAGGCGCCACCCCTTGAGGGTGGCCATGGCCTGCCCACTGAGACAGCAAATCTTTGCGTGGGTGGTGTTGTGGCGGCGCTCACCGCTTGAGGCGCCGGCCGGATGAACGTGGCGGAACTGGGTGAGATCCGGAGAGCCGGTGATGGTGGTTCGTCGTAGCAGGTGGGCAGGCTGCGGAGCGTGTGGATCTCCACCACCGGCGTCTTCACTGCGGCCACGACCTGCCCGGTCAGGGCCGGTCATCTACTCACGCCGTCTTTCCGGCAGCTACCGGCCGAGCTCCACCGGCCCCGATGACTGCAGGTCGACTTCCGGAACGGCCTGCCGGGTGAAGCCGTGCCCTTCCACCGGCGACCCCGTCGCGCGAAGCGACAGCCGCGGACCAGTGCTCGGCGTCGTCGGCACCGGTGTCCCGCTCCGCGTGCCGCGCCTCCCTCGGTGGCCGCGAGGCGGGGCACCTGAGAACGACCGGCTGCCGGGAGCCCTCGAATCTCAGCCACTGTGAATCCGGCGGCCGTCCGCGAGACCGGCCCGTGGCCGATGCCGCCGAGCAGGTGATGGCAGGCAGGTGTCCGGCTTCGTCACATCTCCGGCATACGCACTGAGTGCAAGATCTTTCAAACCATGAAAGTGGGATTGACCTGCAACTTAACACGGTCGGCGAAGTGCTGGCTGAAAATCTTTGCAGAAAGTTGCAGGAACTCTGCCTGTGCCTCAAGGATGCGGATATGACAAGACACATGAAGCGCATATCTCGTCCCGTTGCTCTCGCCGCCACTACCGCGGCGGGTCTCCTGATGGCCTTGGCCACTGCCCCGTCCGCTGCGGCTGTCACTGGATCACCGGCGCTGGACTGCGTGGAGTACTTCCAGAGCTGGCGCTACACCGACGTCCACAACGGCTGCGGCGACACGGTCTCGGTCACGGTCGAGTACACGAACGGCCAGTGGGCTCCGTGCCGTGTCATCGAGCCCGGCGGCTGGGCGACCTTCGCCGGCTACGGGACGAACGGCAACTACGTCACGGCGCTGCGGACGTGCGACCCCGCCCTCGTCACCACCGGCGGCGCCTGAGGCTCGGACGTTCCCATGGCCGGCGTGGTGCAGGTCAGAGGTCATGCCGCCGCCCCTGCACCACCGTCCCCCTGCGCCTGCGGACGCCGTCGTGTAGCCGCCCCAGGGGCCTCTCCCGACTGGCGGACACGCTGACACGGGATCTGCATGATCCGGAGAACGCGAGACCGCCGCCGATGGTCATGAAGGGCCACTCGGGCGAGTTCAAGGCCGGTTCCGCAGCCCTGTACGAGTTCACGCCTGAAGCCGGCGCACAAGAGCACAGGCGTCGGCCTGGGCATCCGGGTCACCTTGCGTGAGTGGGTGCCGCGGGACAGCAGCCGCTTCCAAAACGGGGTCACCCGGGCGATGCGGGCCTTCTCCATCACCGGTATCCGTCTCCGGACGCGTCCCCCGCCTCGATATGAGGCTGGCAGAAGCCTCCAGTGGGTCAGCGGGAAGCGTCGCAGGACGCCTCGTCGGCGGGTCGTCGCGCTCCCCGGATAGCCAATCAGAATAAAATTGGAGATAACGTTCAGGCGAGAGCGTTTATGGTCAGAACGATGGCGACGGATGGCGGAGGTCCCGCGTATGAGGCCATGGACGGTCGCCATCGCCGCCGCTCTCGTTCTGGCAAGCACCGCCTGCGGCACGGCCGGCGCCCCGAGGGAAAGCGGTGCCGGCAGAGACGGCCTCACCATCGGCGTGTTGCTCCCGGAGACCGAGACCAGCCGCTATGAGACCTTCGACCGGCCTCTGATCGAGCAAGCGGTCAAAGACCGGTGCGAGAAGTGCGTCGTTCGTTATGCCAATGCGGAGAATGACGTTCAGATCCAGCACCGTCAGATGAACGCCATGCTCACTCAGGGCGTTGATGCGCTGATCCTCGACCCCGTACAGGAGACGTCCCTTCGCGGCCTGATCACCGAGGCGGCGGAGATGAACGTCCCGGTGGTTTCCTACGACCGGCTCGTCGAGGGTCCGATCTCGGGTTATGTCTCCTTCGACTCGGACGCCATCGGCGTCCTCCAAGGCGAAGGGCTGCTCGACGGTCTCGGTGACCGGGCCGACGGGGCGCGGGTCGTCCGGGTGGAGGGGCCTCTGTGGAACCCCGAACATGTGGCGGTCTCCATACTTGAACGGGCGGGGGCACACATCAGCAGGACGTATGTGACATCAGGCTGGACCCCGGAGAACGCGTACGCCATCATGGCCGGCGCCATCGCCGACCTAGGGGCCGACAAGATCGATGCCGTCTGGGCCGCCAACGACGCGCTCGCCGCCGGAGTCATCTCCGCACTCAAGGGCGCACGCATCAACCCACTGCCGCTTGTCAGCGGCCAGGACGCTGACCTCTCGGCAGTGCAGCGCATCGTCAGCGGTGAGCAGTACATGACCATCTACAAGCCCTACGGGCTCCAGGCGGACGCCGCCGTGGATATGGCACTTGCCCTCGCCCGCGGCGAATCTCTCCGTTCCATAGCCACCAGCAGGATCAGCACCGACACGGCCCGAAACGTCCCCAGTGTGGAGCTCGCGCCGACCTTGTTGACCGTGGACGACATCAAGGAGACCGTGGTCCGGGACGGCATGTACACCATCAACGAGATCTGCACCCCGAAATATCGGCCCGCCTGCGAGAAGGCCGGGCTCATCGGCTGACGGCGAGGGAGGTCGAGATGACCCAGGCATCGGATCCACCCCTGCTCGCTCTGCGCGGCGTCGTCAAGTCCTTCGGCGCCGTCCGTGCGCTGACCGACGTCGACCTGGAAATCCGCGCGGGCGAAGTGGTGGCGGTGATGGGCGACAGCGGCGCGGGCAAGTCCACCCTGGTCAAGGTGATCGCCGGCGTCGAGCCCGCCGACGGGGGCGCGTTCGCCTGGAAAGGCCACGCGGTCCAGCTCACCAGGCCCCAAGATTCCCAGAACCTGGGCATCTCCACCGTCTATCAGAACCTCTCACTGTGCGACAACCTCGATGTCGTCGGCAACCTCTTCCTCGGCGGTGAGCTCCGACGGTTCGGCCTCCTCGACGAGATGGAGATGGGGCGCCGCACCCGCGCCCTGCTGGACTCGCTGTCGATCCGCATCCCGGACGCCCGGGTCCCGGTCGCCTCGCTCCCCTCCGACCAGCGGCAGATCGTGGCGATCGCCCGCGCACTTCTCAGGGAACCCGACCTCCTTCTCCTGGACGAACCCACCCAGGCCATGAGCACCCAGCAGACCAACAAGTTCCTCGACATGGTGGAAAGGCTGCGTGACCGCGGTCTCGGCATCCTGTTCATCAGCCACACCATGGGCGACATCAAGGCCGTCGCGGACCGAGTCGCGGTCCTCCGCCTGGGCCACAACAACGGCGTCTTCAATGTGCACACCGCCTCCCAGGAAATGATCATCTCCGCCATCACCGGTGCCACGGACCACGCCGTGGCTCATCGCGCCACGGAGCGGAAGGACGACGGAACATGAGCGACGCACGCATCGCAGCCAGACCGCAGATGCTCCCAATCCGCCAAGCGCGCCGCGCGGGCGGGCTTGGCGGCACCCCCCAGAGCGGAGCCCTGGAAGAGAACGAGGGGGCGTGGTGAGCACGCCTGTGCCCACTCTCGTCGGCAGACTCCGAACCTTGCGCGAGCAGGGCATGCGAAACCTCGACCCCCGGCGGAGCAGACTGCTCACGGGCGGCCTCGGCCCGGTGCCCGCGATTGTCGCCCTGATGCTCATCTGGACCATCTTCCAGATCCTCGACCCCAGCTTCCTCTCCCCACGCAACCTCTCCAACCTCAGCGTGGACATCGTCGGCACCGGACTGATCGCCGCCGGCCTCATCTTCGTGCTGCTGCTCGGCGAGATCGACCTCTCGATCGGCGCGCTCAGCGGCTTCACTGCCGCCCTGTTCGCCGTGCTGAACGTCCACCACGGCATGCCGGAAGTGCTTGCCGCGCTCCTGGCCGTCGCGACCGGCTGCGCAGCGGGAGCCCTGAACGGTGTCATCTTCGCCCGGCTGGGCGTGGCATCCTTCGCGGTGACTCTCGCCGCAGCACTCGGCTGGAGCGGCATGCTGTCCATTCTTCTGGGCGGCAGCGGCACCATCATCTTCGACGACGAGGGCTTCGTCGCGACGCTGACCCGCCACTACTTCGGCCGCCCCGCCGCAGCCTACGGCCTCGCCGCGCTGGTCACCGGCATCTATTTCCTTACCGCCCACCAGCGGTCGCGCTATCACCGGGCCTCCGGAGCGGCGTTCTCATCCATCCGCAAGATCGCTGCCCGTACGGCTGTGCTGGGCCTTTTCGCCTTCGCCGGTGCCGCAGTCCTCAACCAGTACCGGGGGCTGCCGCTGGCCCTGCTGATCTTTCTCCTCGTCGTCGCCGGACTCGACTACGGTCTGCGCCGTACCTCGTACGGCCGTGCGGTCTACGCCCAGGGGGGCAGCGTCGAGGCAGCCCGCCGCGCCGGACTCCACGTGATGGCAGTGCGGATCTCGGTATTCATGGTCTCCGGGACAATGGCAGCGCTCGGCGGCCTGTTCCTGGCCTCACGGACCAGCACGGTCGGCGCGGGCTCGCCCACCCTCAACCTGCTGGTCAACGCGGTCGCCGCCGCCGTCATCGGCGGTACCAGCCTCTTTGGCGGCCGCGGTCGCACCTGGTCCGCGCTGCTCGGCATCCTGGTCATCCAGTCGGTCGCCTCCGGCATGGCGCTGCTGGGCCTGCGGGGCGCCATCCAGATCACCATCACCGCGGGCATCCTCATGATCGCCGTCATCACCGATTCCCTCTCACGCCACCCCCGCCATGCCTTCCGCAGGGATGCCAGAGCCTGACCCAGCCGTGGTCGGCCTTGCGGCTATCCAGCGTCCAGGTGTAGGAATTCAGGGCTCACTCCCCAGCGGTACGGCCCCTCTCCCTCCGCGTCGCCGGCTTCGCCTTGCCGCGGTGACCGCCCTGACTGGCTGCAACCACCTGGCAGGTAGCAGCATGGAGTGAAGCCGTCGAGCAACGGTGAACTCTGACGGACCTGGGCTTACGGACGGAGGCGGTGCGAGTCCTTGGACAGGCAGATCCTTACGTCCTGTGGGGTCGGGCTGGCCGCTGTCTACGTGCTGGCAAAGAGCGATCGCGAGCTGCGCCTGACGGAGGTGCTCGAAGACGCCGGCGGACGGCACCAGACGGCGACGGCGGCGTACGCCCTCACCGGCCGCTCACCCGTCGCCGACGCCTGCCGCAACGGCCGTCCCCTGTGGCTGACCACTGAGGACGTCGTCGGGTACGGCTTGCAAGGCTACGCATTCGCGCCCGTTCCCACGCCCGTCGAGAGCCTGGATGGCACTGCCCCGGGCGGCATCGTCTCGGTGGGCGCGCTGCCCCTGGGCGGGGAAGCCAGCTGGATGGGTTGCCTGCTCGTGGTGAGCAGGGCCGGGGGCGGCTTCAGCACCGACCAGCGCACGCTGCTGGCTCTCTACGCGGATCAGGCGGCTTCGGGCCCTGAGGCGGCCGCGGCCCGCGACACGGTCCGGACCGAGACAGCACCCCAGTTCGGTCATGTGCTGCTGCCAACGCGTGGCGGCTGTTTCACGCTCACCCTCAGCACCGGACACATAGACCTGGACACGGCGGTGCTGGACCTGTTCGACATCCCTCCAGAGGACTTCGACGGTGACGTTTCGGCCCTGCTCGAACGCACCGCTCCGGACGACGTCCCCGCACTGATGTCGGTCGTGGATCCTCAGCAGACCGACTCCGACCGGCATCTCGCCTTCCGGATTCGCCGCCGCGACGGTGAGCTGCGATGGATCGGTCTGCGATGCCGCGTGATGGCCGACCCCGACGGCAAACCACGGCGTGTGCTGGGTGTGGCCGGTGACATCGCATATCTGCGCCCCACCGCTGACGACGTGTCGCTCATACAACGGCTGTCTGCCGCGCTGTCGGGCGCGACCACCACCCGCGACGTCAGCAGGATGGTGGTCGAGTCTCTGCGCGCCCCGCTCAACGCCGACCGAGTGGCGGTAGCCGAGCTGGAGGGCGACCATCTCGTGGTGACCGTCCTCGACCCGCCTGAACCGGACGCATGGCCCCAGTCATGGCGCTCGGAGTGGCGCTCGGAGTGGCCCGACGCGTCCTGCCACACCCTTCCGACCCTTCAGAAGGCCCTGCGGGAGGGACACGTCAGCCTCTGGCCGGCCCGCGCCGAACTCGAACCCGGCCTCGAGGGCGTCGGACCCGGCGGCCTCGCTGTCCTGCCGCTCCCCGCGGACGGCCGGATGATCGGGGTGTGCCTCGTGGGGTGGGACAGCGAGCATCGCTTCGCCGCTGGGCACCGCTCCCTGTTCACCGCGACCGCAGGCATAGTGGGCCAGGCCCTGGCTCGCACCCACGCACTGGACGCCGGTCACGAACTCGCCACGATGCTGCAACGCAGTCTGCTGCCCCGCAAGCTGCCGGAACTGCCCGGAGGGGTGGCAGTCGCCCGGTACCTGCCCGCAACCGCGGGCCTCGAAGTGGGCGGCGACTGGTACGACGTAATTCCGCTCTCCGACAGTCGTGTGGCGCTGGTCATCGGCGATGTGCAGGGGCACAGCGCCGCAGCCGCCACCATCATGGGCCAGATGCGTACCGCCATCCGCGCCTACGCGATCGAGGGCCATCCGCCCGATGTCGTGATGGCTCACGCCAACCAGTTGCTCGTCAGTATGGACACCGACCTCTTCGCCACCTGTACCTATGTCGACCTGGATATGGAGCAGGGAACCGCCTGGGCCGTCCGGGCGGGGCATCTGCCGCCATTGCTGCGGCTGCCCGACGCCACCAGCGAGGAACCGGAGATCGAGGGCGGCCCTCCGCTCGGCGTGATCACCGACGGCGAGTTCCCGATGACCCAGGTCAGCCTCGTCCCAGGCACCCTCATCACGCTCCTGACGGACGGCCTGGTGGAATCGGCGTCCCTCGACCTGGAGGACGGTATGCGGGCTGTGCGCGAACTGCTCGCCGCCGCCGACCCGGCCGATCCCGAACGGGTAGCTGACCTCCTCGTCGCCAGCACGCGCCAAAGACACGACGACGTGGCTGTGCTGATCCTGCGCTACGACGGCATGCGGGTCCTGCCGACCCGGGCCCGGTGGGCGGTTTGGCGACTCCCTGACGCGGTCATGCACGCGCGCCGTTTCACCGCTCGTACCCTGCGCGACTGGGCCGTGACGGAGGAGGACGACGCCGTCCTGCTGGTCGTCTCCGAACTGGTCACCAACGCCATCGCGCACACCTCGGGCGAGGTGGGGCTTCAACTGACGCTGACAGGTAACCGGCTCCGCATCGCCGTGAACGACGCCTCACCCCGTGCACCGGTCAAGACCGCGAGCGTCGACTGGGAGGCGACCGGCGGGCGTGGCCTGCTGCTCGTCACAGCGATGTCCACGGCCTGGGGCTCAGTACCCCTCAGCGGCGGCAAACAGGTGTGGTGCGACATCACGCTCTCGCCACGCGACGAGCCCACTCCCGGCACGACGTCGACACCCGAGCCCAGCACCACGCCGCCTATGGACAGCAGGTGACCGCAGTGCCGCCCTCCTTCGCCGGGCCACCCCCCTCTCCCCGGCGGCCGCCCTCGCGGCCTGTGGAAAGGCCGCGTATCCCGAACCGCGAGCCGACGATCTCAGGCCCTTACCCACGAAGTTGCACCAGCAGGCTGCGCTACCCCCTTCACGTCAGACCCTGGTTCCTCGGCATCAGGCAACTAGTCGGGTGCTCCCGGGCCGCACTCCCCCAGGTACGAGCGCACGGTGTCCTGCCCCACGTCCCAGAAGAACACGTGCGGCAGCACACCGTTCTCGTTGAAGACGTGGCACTCGTACCCCTCCTCGAATCCGGGCACTTGAGCCACCAGGTCCTCCACGAGCACTCGGCCGCGCCGGCGTCCCTGGCGTCCCCGGCCCGCTTCCCCTGCGGCTCGTCGTCGGTCGTATACGCCGGACGCTACCCGCGGCTCCAGGCGGCGGTGCGGGTTGCCCGGCTCCCGGGGTCCGTCACCACCGCCGGTTCACGGTTGCCTTGCTGCCGGTCACCAGGCTGGCAGGCGGGACGTCATCGGTCACGACCGCGCCTGCGGCGACCACGGCGTCCCGGCCGATGCTGACGCCGGGGAGGATCGTCGCACCGGCGCCGATCCACACGTTCTCCGCCACATCGATGGGCCCTCCGCTCAGCCACCCCCGTCGCTCCTCGGGGTCGACAGGGTGGCCGACGGTGATGAACGTGACCTTCGGTCCGACCATCACTCGCTCGCCGAGCCGGATGCCGGCGTAGTCCAGGAACGTGCAGTTCTGGTTGATGAACACGCGCTCCGCGAGGTCCAGGTGCAGGCCGTGGTCCGTGTAGAACGGCGGATAGATCGTGACCTTCGGGGACAGCGGCCTGCCGAGGATCTGCTCGTACAGTTCCGCCTTGCCCGCTTCGTCCTCGAATGACAGGACGTTCAGGCGGGAGGTGAGCTCGGTGACCCGCAGGACCCTCGCGGCCATGGCCTTGAACTCGGCGCTGTTGATGCGCATGAGGTGGTCGTTGGACATGCCACGATCCTTGTCTGGTCTACCGGTGGCTGGTGTGCCGGCGCTGGGCGACTGCGCGATCGGCCTCCTCGCGAAAGCCGACGCACCAGCCTACGGACCGCCGCGACCGCCGGCGGACTCGGTACGATCCGCACGTACGGATCGCGGGGCCGGAGCGCCGGTCCATGATCCTCGTCCGCCCGTCGGCGCCCCCGATCGCGGACCTCCTGGGCCAGTCGTTCGTCCAGCGTCTCGCCCCCTTGTGCTGCTCAGCCGCGGTCATACGGTGCTCCGTGACGCCCTGAACCGTAAAAAGCGGCGCCTCCCAGGGGTTCTTCCCGGCAGAGCGGGAACCCCGGACAGTGTGCAAGCGGCGCCCACGCAGGCCGAGCGGTCGGCCGACCACGGCAGGGCAGGAAGCAGAGCGCGGGCATGGGCGACGCCGGCAGGAGTGATGCGGACCTGCGTACTCGCGCACCGGGCCGCGACCGTACGGAGGGAAGCGTTCACCGTGGCACGCCTTTTGGTTGAGAACAGGGACGTGGTCGTGCGCCTGTCCTGGCGTGAGGCGCTTCTCGCCAGGCGGAAGCAGGTACGCGTGCCCCTCGTCGCCGTACAGGCGGCGAAGATCGAGTACGACTGGTGGCGCAGCCTGCGAGGAGCCGCCGAGCGCGGGAAGTGGCGGCCGGAACGCTTCTGCATGGGTACGTGGCGGCATCCCGGCGGCCTCGACTTCGTAGCCGTACACGCTCCCGGCCCGGTGGCCGTGGTCGATCTGTTCCCGGGCCACCGCTTCGCCCGCCTCTCCGTCTCCGCCGCGGCCCCCGAAGGCACGGTGCAGGCGGTCCGCCTCGCCGCGCGGAGCGCCCGAGCAGGGACGGGGCAGCCGCGGACGGGCTGAGGGGACGGGCACGGACCACCCTCGACGCGTCACACCCCTACGGGAGGCGTCGTCCGGACGGGGGCGCAGCACGCGACTGAACCGCCTGCTCGTGGGTACCTGGCGAGGTGATTCGGAAGCCCTTGCCGAAAGGTGGTTTCGATCATGACGGAGATACACCGCACGGCGGGCGCCGCACGCTCCCGGTTGCAGCAGGCCTCACTCATCGTGGGAGCGGTGTTCCTCCTCGTGGGCGTCCTGGGCTTCATACCGGGCATCACCACCGGCTACGGCGCGATGGAGTTCGCGGAGCACCACTCCGAGGCCATGCTCCTCGGTGTCTTCCAGGTATCGGTCCTGCACAACCTCGTGCATCTGCTCTTCGGCATCACGGGCATCGTCGCGGCGCAGGCCCCGTCCACCGCCCGGACGTTCCTGATCGGCGGAGGTGTCGTCTACCTGGCCCTGTGGGTGTACGGCCTCGCCATCGACCTCGACAGCGACGCCAACTTCGTTCCGGTGAACACCGCTGACAACTGGCTGCACCTGGCCCTGGGCCTCGGGATGACCGCCCTGGGCATCCTGCTGACCCGCCGTGTCCGCCCGGGGACGACACCGTGACCGGGGGAGACCGGCGGCGGCCCGGTCGAACGACGAACGGCCCACCGGCGCGCCGCCTCACGCACGGGCGTGGCCGGCCATGAGGAGAGTCGATGTCCGCGTCTCCTGCCAAGCGCGTGACCCCGGTGCCGGGGATCCCCTGCTGGGTGAACCTGATCGTCGGTGACCTGTCCGCCTGCTGCGCCTTCTACGCGGCCGTACTCGGATGGGAGTTCACGGCGAGTTCGCTCGGCGACCAGTTCGTCATCGCGACGTCCCGTGGCGATCCGGTCGCGGGAATCGGAGTGCACCGCCCGGGGTTCGCTCCGGCTTCGGTCTGGACGCCGTACTTCGCGGTGCGTGACGCCGATGTGACCGCGGCCAGGATCCAGGAGCGAAGCGCCACCCTTGCCGTGGGTCCGATGGCGGTGGGTGAGGGACGTGCCGGTGTGGGCGCCGACCGGGACGGCGCGACCTTCGGGTTCTGGAAGGGGCCCTCTCCTGCCTGGTCGGCCGGCGAGGGCAGTGCGCCCACTAGCCTCGACCTGCAGACACGCGACGTGTTCGACGCCGCGGTCTTCTACGGGGAAGTCTTCGACTGGGCGACGGAACCGGGCATGGACATCGTCTACCGGGACGATCACGTCCTCGTCGAACGGAACGGCCGTGCGGTCCTCTCCCTGCGCGGCGGTGGCCTGGAGGCCTCGGAGCAGCCACATCTCCGGCCGCGCTGGCTCGTCAACTTCACCGTCGACGACGTCGAACACGCCGTAGTCGCCGCGTTGCGGGCAGGCGGCGGCAGACCTCATCCACCGGCCGCCACGTGGGCCTCGCAAGGGTTCTCACGCACCCTGCAGGACCCGGAGGGCGGCCTGTTCACGCTCACCCACCGAACGGACTGAGCTCATCGGCGCTGCGATGGCGTAGTACCTCCGCTCCATGGCCGCTCCGGGACGGTCGGTCCCCGATCGTCAGCCGGATTCGGTCAACTCCCTCAGCGGTGGGACACCGGGACGGGACACCGCGGGGGCCAAACTGCTCAGAGTTGCGCGAAACTTGCTGCAATCGAGCAGTTATTGACATCAGGAGAGCAGTACGACACCGTACTGAGCAGGCAGCCGGCCCGTACGAAGAGAGCCGCTCACGCTCCCGTGGAGAAGACCTGTGCCCCTCAGTCCGACCGACGCGATCACCGGCTCCGCCTACACGCGGCGGTCAGGCGTCGGCGCCTTCAACGTCGTGCAGATCGAACACGCCGAGGCCATCGTCGCCGGGGCCGAGCGCGCGGGCCTGCCCGTCGTGCTCCAGATCAGCGAGAACACGGCCCGCTACCACGGCGCCCTGGCCCCGATCGGCCTCGCGTCCCTCGCTCTGGCCAGGGCCGCGCACGTTCCCGTGGCGGTCCATCTCGACCACGCCGAATCGACCGCGCTGGTGCGCGAGGCGGTCCAACTCGGCTTCAGCTCAGTCATGTTCGATGCCTCCAAGCTGCCGTACGAGCAGAACGTCGCCGCCACCCGGGAGATCACGGACCACTGCCACGGCGCGGGCGTCTGGGTCGAGGCCGAGCTGGGCGAGGTCGGGGGCAAGGACGGCGCCCACGCCCCCGGGGTACGCACCGACCCGGACGAGGCACGGGCGTTCGTGGCCGCGACGGGCGTCGACGCCCTCGCTGTCGCGGTCGGCAGCTCGCACGCCATGCTCACCCGGGACGCCGTTCTCGATTTCCCGCTCATCGAGCGGCTTCGGGCAGCCGTCGGGGTTCCGTTGGTGCTCCACGGCTCGTCGGGTGTCGGTGACACGGACCTGGCGAAGGCGGTGACGGCGGGGATGACGAAGGTGAACATATCCACGCACCTCAACAAGCTCTTCACCCGGACCGTGCGCGAACAGCTGGCCGCGGCGCCCGACGTGGCCGACCCGCGGAAGTACATCGGCCCGGCCCGGCAGGCCGTGGAGTGCGAGGTGGCCAGGCTGCTGGACGTGCTCGCGGCGCGGTAGCGGGGCAACAGGAGCACCGCCGCGCGCTCAGAGCTCCCCGTCCTCACGGCGACGCGCGGCCGGCCGGACCACGGCTCCGTGCCGTGGTCCGGCCGCGCGACAACGCCGTTCCGGGGCCCGGAGTTACTCCTCCTCGGCCTGATCCGCCTGCCCCTTGGCCCGCTTGCCGACCACCGCCGCGGCGGCCAGCGCACTGCCCGCGAAGGCGAGGGCCACCACCCACGGCCGGTCGAGTACGTGGCAGGTCACCTCGTCGAGGGAGTAGCGGCCGGGGCCGGTGAGCCCGATCGCCGCCGCGGTGAAACCGAGGAACGCCGGGTACTCGTAACCCCCGCCCTGGGCGAAGAAGCCGGCGGGGGCGTGCACGGCGACGGCGCCCGCCATCGCGCCGGCAGCCGCGGCGCCGGCCGCGGGGGTGGCGAGGCCGAGGGCGAGCAGAACACCGCCGCCCGCCTCGCCCAGCCCGGCGGCGACGGCGCTGTGCTTGGGCGGATGGAAGCCCATGGCCTCCATGGCCGCCGTGGTGCCCTGGATGCCACCACCACCGAACCAGCCGGCCAGCTTCTGCGTGCCATGGGCGGCGAGGACGGCGCCCGTACCGACGCGCAGGACGAGCAGGCCGAGGTCCTGTCGGCTGACGCAAACCATGGGTTTCTCCCGGAGGTGGAGGGCTGAATCAGTACACCCCCACTGTCACCGGCCCCGGCCGCCGATGTGCGGTCGTGCTACGCCGTACGAGCACCGCGCCCGCCACGAGTGCGACGTACGTCATTATGCAACTTGTTGCACAATGCCCTGCGACTGGTCTACAACTGGCTCGACGACACTGTGCGAGGAGACGCCGGATGAGCCCGTACCCCAACCTGCTGAGCCCCCTGGACCTCGGGTTCACCACCCTCCCCAACCGGGTGCTCATGGGATCGATGCATATCGGTCTGGAGGAGGTGGAGCGCGGTTTCGAGCGCATGGCCGCCTTCTACGCGGCCCGTGCCCGGGGCGGGGTCGGCCTCATGGTGACCGGCGGCATCGCACCCAGTGCGCGCGCCTGTTCGTTCCCCGGCGGCGCGAAGATGACCACCGAGGCGGAAGCCGAGCAGCACCGGCAGGTGACGGACGCCGTGCACGAGGCCGGCGGCCGGATCGCGATGCAGATCCTCCACTTCGGGCGGTACGCCCACCACCCGGAACTCGTCGCGCCGAGTGCCCTCAAGGCTCCCATCAGCGGTTTCACCCCGCATGCGCTCACCGACGACGAGGTCGAGGAGACCATCGAGGAGTTCGTCCGGGCCGCCGAGCTGGCGCAGCTCGCGGGATACGACGGTGTCGAGATCATGGGCTCCGAGGGATACCTGATCAACGAGTTCATCGTCGCAGCCACCAACCACCGCACCGACCGCTGGGGCGGAAGCTACGAGAACCGCATCCGGCTGCCCCTGGAGATCGTGCGCCGCGTCCGCGAGCGCGTCGGCACCGACTTCATCCTCATCTACCGGCTCTCGATGCTGGACCTGGTGCCCGGCGGTTCCACGCTGGACGAGGTGGTCCAGCTCGCCCGCGAGATCGAGGCGGCCGGCGCCACGATCATCAACACCGGAATCGGCTGGCACGAGGCACGCATCCCCACCATCGCCACGTCGGTGCCGCGCGGTGCCTTCACCTGGGTGACCGAGAAGGTGCGCGGCGCCGTCTCCGTACCCCTGGTGACCAGCAACCGCATCAACACCCCCGAGGTCGCCGAGGAGATCCTGGCCGCCGGCCGGGCGGACATGGTGTCGATGGCACGCCCGTTCCTGGCGGACCCTGACTTCGTCGCCAAGGCGGCGGCGGACCGGGCCGACGCGATCAACACCTGCATCGGCTGCAACCAGGCGTGCCTGGACCACATCTTCAGCCTCAAGATCACCTCCTGCCTGGTCAATCCCCGTGCCTGTCACGAGACGGAGCTGGAACTCCTGCCGACCCGGACCCGTAAGCACGTCGCCGTCGTCGGCGCCGGTCCCGCCGGACTGGCGTGTGCGGTCACGGCGTCGGAGCGCGGACACGACGTGACGCTGTTCGACCTCGCCGACGAGATAGGCGGCCAGCTCAACGTGGCGCGCCGCGTCCCCGGCAAGGAGGAGTTCAACGAGACCCTGCGCTACTTCCGTACGCGGCTGAGGGAGCAGGGCATCGAGGTCAGGCTCGGCACCCGCGCCACGACGGAGCTGCTGGAGGGCTTCGACGAGGTCGTCGTCGCGACCGGGGTGGAGCCCCGCTCCCCCGCGATCCCGGGCGTCGACCACCCGAGCGTCGTCAGCTATCTGGACGTGCTGCGCGACGGGGCTCCCGTCGGCGACCGGGTCGCGATCGTGGGGGCGGGCGGTATCGGTTTCGATGTCGCCGAGTTCCTGACGGACGGTGGCGACGCGGCCTCGCTGGACGCCGAGGTGTTCTTCCGTCAGTGGGGTGTCGACACCTCGTACGCGGACCGCGGCGGGCTTCGCGCCCCCGAGCGGCCGAAGCCGCCGCGCACCGTGCACCTGGTCCAGCGCAAGGCGAGCAAGGTCGGGGCCGGTCTCGGCAAGACGACGGGGTGGATCCACCGCACCGAGCTGCGCCACCGCGGGGTCTCGATGATCGCGGGCGCGTCCTACGACCTCATCGACGACGAGGGTCTCCACCTGACCGTGGACGGCGAGCAGCACGTGCTGGCCGTCGACACCGTGGTCCTGTGCGCGGGCCAGGAACCGCGTCGCGGGCTGTACGAGGAGCTGGTCGCGGCGGGCCGTCCGGTGCATCTGATCGGCGGCGCCGACGTGGCGGCCGAGCTGGACGCCAAGCGGGCGATCCGGCAGGGCACGGAGCTCGCCGCAGCCCTCTGACCGGCCGGGCCCGCCCCTCCCTAGGATGCACTCCATGTCACTCCCGCACGCGATCCTCACCGCCCTGCTCGAGAAGCCGTCGTCGGGGCTGGAGCTGACGCGCAGGTTCGACCGGTCGATCGGCTACTTCTGGTCGTCCACGCACCAGCAGATCTATCGCGAGCTGGGGAAGCTGGAGCAGTCCGGGCAGATCAGGGCCCTGCCGTCGGCCCAGCCGGCTCGTGGGCAGAAGAAGGAGTACGAGGTCCTGCCCGCGGGCCGCGAGGAGCTGGCGGCCTGGGTCGCGCTCCCTGAGGACCCGCGGCCGGTCCGCGATCCGCTGCTGCTGCGTATGCGGGCGGCAGCGGTGGTGGGGTCGGAGGGGCTGGGTGCCGAGCTGCGCCGGCATCTCGCGCTGCACCGGCGCCAGTTGGATGAGTACCTGCGGATCGAGGAGCGGGACTTCCCGCCCGAGCGGACCGCCGACGAGGACCGCCTGCGGCATCTCGTCCTGCGCGGCGGAATCGACATGGAGACCTTCTGGATCGGCTGGCTGACCAGAGCCCTCACCGACGAGCCGGCCCTTTCGAAGGGCAGTGGCCTGCCGGAAGGGATCTGAGACCTCCAGCGGACCCGGACCGGACCGGACCTTGACGGATCAAGGGGGACCGGGACGGGCTCCGGCAGTACCGGAACGGCCGGCGCGGGACCGGAACGGGCTCGCAAGCCCGGCGCGACCCGGTCCGACCGGTCCAGCCGGGTCCAGCCCGATCCGGTCCGGGTCCGACCCCGTCCAGCCCGACCCAGTCGGGTCCGCACGGGAGCCTCTAGGCACCGCCGACCGAAGAGGTCATCGGTTCGGCGGCCAGCGGCCGGGGCTCCACGGGGCGGGGGCTGCCGATGATCACCCTGGACGGTGTGGGAGCCGGCACCGCGTCGCTGACCGCCGTCGTCGCGGCCTCCTGGGTGGCCCGGCCGAGCAGGATCACCCCGCGTACGGCGGCAGCGGAGCCGAGCAGCGCCGGGATCAGGCTGACCGCCCCACCCTGGAGGCGTTCTCCCAGGAGAGCCATGCCGACGGCTGCCGCAGCCACCGGGTTGGCCAGGGTGACGACCGCAAGCGGGGCGCCGAGGCCGCCCCGGAACGCGATCTGGGCCAGCAGCAGACCGCCCATCGCGAAGGCCGAGACGAACAGCGCGACCGTCACGAGCCGCCAGCTGATCAGCGGCCCCGTGGTGTGATCGGTGACGGCGACGGTGAGCGTCTGGGTGAGCGCCGAGGCGACACCGGACGTGATGCCTGCCGCCGTCGCGTGCCGCAGGCCGGGCCGGGTTCCGGGCCTGCCGAGGAACGCGACGATCGCCATCGTCGCCCCGCCCACAGCGAGCGCCTCCGGCAGGGTCAGCGTCTGGTGCACCTCGCCGCCGCCCGCGGCGAGCAGCAGCGCGCCGAGACCCAGCAGGGTGAGCAGCGTGCCGCGCCATTCGGTCCGGGTGACCCGGCGCCCGGCGGAGCGCGCCCCGAGCGGGACCGCGGCGACGAGGGTGAGCGCGCCGAGCGGCTGGACCAGGGTCAGCGGACCGTACTTCAGCGCGACGACGTGCAGCAGGGCGCCTCCGGCGTTCAGACCGACCGCCGACCACCAGGCGCCCCGGCCCAGCATTCGCAGTACCCCGTCGGACGGGGCGGAGCGTCCGGCGAGCCGTGCCTGTGCGACGGCGGCCAGGGCGTAGGCGGCTGCGGAGACCAGGGACAGCGCGATCGCTATGAGCGTGGCGTTCATCGAAGGCCTCCGGACCGGGCGAGCGCCCTTGCCGTACGGGGTGCAGCGGCAGCGGCTGCGACGCTTCCCGCCGTGGCGGGCGCGGGCATCGCGGATGCCGTTCCGGTGGAGGAGGGCCACGGGAGGTGAACCCCGCCGAGGGTGACGTGCGGCAGCCGGATCGCGGCGAGGGCGACGGCGAGCAGGGCCGACACGACGATCGCGTCCAGCCAGTAGTGGTTGGCGGTGCCCACGATGACGAACAGCGTGATGGCGGGATGGAGCAGCCACAGCCAGCGCCGGCGGGAGCGGGTGGCGACGATCAGGCCGACGGCGACCATCACGGCCCAGCCGAAGTGGAGCGAGGGCATCGCGGCGAACTGGTTGGCCATGGAGTCGGTGGCGGGCGTGTCCCCGTACACCGTCGGGCCGTACACCTGGCCGGTGTCGACGAGCGCCGCGGCGTCCAGCATCCGCGGCGGGGCGAGCGGGAACAGCAGGTGGAGCGCGAGAGCGGCGCCGGTGAGTGCGGCGAGTATGCGGCGCGACCAGACGTAGTGGCGCGGGCGCCGCCAGTACATCCACACCAGGAACAACAGCGTGGCGGGGAAGTGGACGGCCGCGTAGTACGTGTTCGCCAGATGGACCAGCGTGTCGCTGCGCAGCAGCAGACCCTGCACCGCTCCTTCGCCGGGGAGACCCACGAGGCGCTCGAAGTCCCAGACGTGCCCGGCGTTGTGGAACGCCTCGTCGACGTGCCCGTTCGCACCCTGGCGACCGAGTTTGTAGACGAGGAAGAGTCCCGCGACGAGAAGAAGTTCGCGGACGAGGGGCGGTCGGGCAGAAGTGTCCGGCTGCCGTGCTGCAGGCTCGCTGCGGGCGTACATCACCCGGTGCCCCTTTGCTGACGAAGCGCTGTTTACGGCGGCGTGGTCCAGTCCACGCCGTATCGATACGCCAGTGTACCGATACGTTCGCGTATCGGTACACCGGCGTATCGGTACACTGGCGTATCGAAGGACCTCGTCGCACGGACGCTGAGAGGGAAAGCCCATGTCGTCGCAGGACGCCGCACAGGAGTCAGCAGCCACATCCCGCCGGTCGAAGATCACACCGGAGCGGGCGCAGGAGCTCTACGCGGCGGTGCTGGACCTGATCCGGGAGAGCGGTTACGAAGCGCTGACCATGGAGGGGGTCGCCTCCCGCACCCGGTGCGGGAAGTCGACGCTCTACCGGCAGTGGGGCTCCAAGCCGGAGCTGGTCGTAGCCGCTCTGCACGGCACCCGGCGCATGCTGCTTCCCCCCATCGACACGGGTTCCCTGGCCGGTGACCTGCGGGAGGCCGCGCGGGCCATCGGCGCCGCCTCGGGGCACGACACCCCGCTGTCGCACGCACTGAGCCATGCGGCACTGCAGAGCCCCGAGCTGCTGTGCGCCCTGCGCGAGGCGTTGATCCTGCCGCAGATCGCCGCTATCGAGGACATGGTCCGGCGCGGCGGGGAGCGCGGCGAGATCGCGGCCGACGCCCCCGCAGCCGAGTTCGTGGCGGCGCAGCTCCTGGGCGTCATGCGGGCCCGGCCCCTGCTGGAGGGGCGGTACGCCGACGAGGCGTATCTCACCCGCTTCGTGGACAGCTCGATCCTTCCCGCACTGGGGATCGACGCCGAGGCAGCTCCGCCAGGGGCATGAGGTCGAGCCCCACCAGGGGCTCGATGAACAGCCCCGCCAGGGGCCCGATGAACGTGGGCCGTCGCCCCCAGCGGAGGACGACGGCCCGCCTGCGCCGCACCGTGGGGACGGGGGCGGCGCACCGTCCGGTCGGCCGGCGCCCTCGTTCGAGGGCGCCGGCCGACCGCGTCTCCGCGTCCCGCCTCTCCCATACCTAACAAACAGTTGGTAGATTCATCGCGCCCGGCAGCCCCGCACCCGAGGCAGAGGAAGGCGTCATGGACATCGGCGATCCACTCGACTTCACCGGACGCGCGGTCGTCGTCACCGGCGGGACGAGAGGCATCGGTGCCGCCATCGCCGAGGCGTTCCTCACCGCGGGCGCCGACGTCCTCGTGTGCGGGCGGAGCGCACCGGCCACACTTCCCGGCAGCGGCGGACGACCGTGCGCGTTCCGGGCCACCGACGTACGCGACCCGGAGGCGGCGGCGGCGCTCGTGGACGCCGCCGTCGCGCGGTTCGGACGGCTGGACGTGCTGGTCAACAACGCCGGCGGGTCGCCGGCCGTGGACGCGGCCACCGCTTCCCCACGCTTCGTCGAGAAGGTCGTCGCCCTCAACCTCCTCGCCCCGTTCTACGTGGCGCAGGCCGCGAACCGCGTCATGCAGACCCAGGACGAGGGCGGCAGCGTGATCAACATCGGCAGCGTCGCCGCCCGCACCCCGCAGCCAGGCACCGCCGCCTACACCGCAGCGAAGGCCGGCCTTCTGGGGCTGACCCGGGCCCTGGCCCTGGAATGGGCCCCCCTGGTGCGCGTCAACCACATCACCACCGGCCTGATCCACACCGAGAGCGCGGCGGAGGTGTACGGCGAGGACGGCGGGAAGGCCGTCGCCGGCATCGTCCCCATGCGACGGATGGCCGTCCCCGACGACGTCGCCCACGCCTGCCTGTACCTGGCGAGCACCCTGTCGGCCTACGTCAGCGGCGCCGACCTGGCGGTGCACGGCGGCGGCGAGGTGCCCGCCCGCCACCTCGTGGCCGATCCCGCCCGAAACCCCTTCTCGTCCTCTTGACGATATGAAGCTCCCTCCGTTATCGTCCGGATGACGACAATAAAGGGGAACGGGATACAGATGGCCGACATCACCAGGCGCTTCGGCTGGCGTCACCTGCGCTCCGCGCCGACGGCGCACATCCGCCACCACAAGCGCGGCAAGCTCAGCCACGACGGCACCGGGCTCAGCTTCTGGTACCGCTCCCTGACCGCCGCGCTCTCCGAGGTGCCGGTCGACGACCGTGAGCTCGCCATGGCCTTCCACGCCCGCACGGCCGACTTCCAGGACGTCACCGTGCAGGCCACCGTGACGTACCGGATCAGCGACCCCGCAGGGGCGGCGGCCCGTCTGGATTTCTCCGTGGACCCGGACACCGGTGCCTGGCGCAGCGCGCCCCTGGAGCAGATCGGCACCCTGCTCACCGAGACCGCTCAGCAGCACACCCTGGACGCCCTGGCCCGTACGCCGCTGGCGGCAGCTCTCGTGGACGGTGTCGCGGCGGTACGGGAACGGGTGGCGGCGGGCCTCGCCGCCGAACCGCGCCTGCCCGACACCGGCATCGACGTGGTGGCCGTGCGCGTGGTGGCGATCCGGCCCGAGGCGGAGGTCGAGCGGGCGCTGCGAACCCCTGCCCGGGAACAGATCCAGCAGGAGGCCGACCGGGCGACCTACGAACGCCGGGCCGTCGCGGTCGAGCGCGAGCGGACCATCGCCGAGAACGAGCTCGCAAGCCAGATCGAACTTGCGCGCAGGGAAGAGCAGTTGGTGGACCAGCGCGGCACCAACGCGCGGCGGGAGGCCGAGGAGAAGGCGGCCGCGGACGGAGTGCGCACGGAGGCGGAGGCCGCCCGCAAGGTGCGGCTCGCCCGCGCGGAGGCGGAGGCCGCCCGCGATCTCGGCGCCGCCCGCGCCGAGGCCCAGGCGGCCTGGCTTCGGGTGCACGCCGACGTCGACGCCACCACACTGCACGCCCTGGCAGCAACCCGGCTGGCGGAGAACCTGCCGCGCATCGACAGCCTCACCCTCTCCCCCGACGTCCTCACCGGTCTGCTCTCGAAGCTCGGCCGCCCGGAACCCGGGACCCGGGCGTGAGCCTCGCCCCGCGGGCCGTGCTCGTCCACCGCACCACGGAGTACGAGGAGTTGCTGGCCCGCCACGGCACACACGGCCAGGCCGCCTTCTTCCTCGCCGGGCGCGGACGGTCCATCGACGAGGTGGCCCTGCGCCACCACCGCACCCAGCAGGCGCTCACGGACGTGGCCGCGGCCGTTCCGCTCCAGTGGCGGCGGTCACGGGTGGAACGCAGGGATCTCGACCGCTTCCTCTTCGGCCCGGAGGACGTGGTGATCGTGGTCGGCCAGGACGGGCTGGTGGCCAATGCCGCCAAGTACCTGTCCGGCCAGCCAGTGGTGGGGATCGACACCGATCCCGGCCGCAACCCGGGAGTCCTCGTCCGCCACCGTGCGCGGGATGCCGCGGCCCTGCTCCGGTCCGCGGCGGCGCCGGGCGCGCAGGTGGACTCCCTCACCATGGTCGAGGCCGTGGCGGACGACACCCAGCGGCTGATCGCGCTGAACGAGATCTACCTCGGGCCGCCCGGCCATCAGACCGCCCGCTACCACCTGACCGCCGACGGAGCCCCGCGCGCGGAGGCCCAGGCCTCTTCGGGCGTGCTCGTCGGCACCGGCACGGGCGCGACGGGCTGGCTGCGCTCGCTCTGGCTGGAACGCGGCAGCGAACTCAGCCTGCCCGCCCCGTCCGATCCCCGGCTGCTCTGGTTCGTACGCGAGGCCTGGCCGTCGCCCGCCACCGGCACCTCGCTCGTGGCGGGTGAACTGGGGCGCGGGCAGGGCCTGGAGCTCACCGTCGAGTCGGACCGCCTGGTGGTGTTCGGGGACGGAATGGAATCCGACGCCCTGGAACTGACCTGGGGCCAGACCGTTCGCCTCGGCGTCTGCGCCACGTCGCTGCGGCTCGCCGTCTGACCACGATATCCGGGGCGCGTACTCCCCCGGACCGGGTCGTCCGGAGCGGCCGTCCGCGCATCACCGCCCGGCCGTGCGGAGAATCCGGCCGTCCGTCCTGAAGGGGCGTTCCCTCGGCGCTTCACAGAGGTGACCGAAGTGACCCGTCCCTCGTCGATCCCGTCAACGCCGATCAAGCCCACCGTCGCGGTCCGCCGAGCATCGCCCCGGAATGCGGGACGGCGAGCACGGATGTATGAATAGGTGACAAATCGGGCGAACGGAGCACCTCGTGGACGACTATCCGCTGCTGAACGTCTTCCTGACCATGCTGTACCTGTTCCTCTGGGTCATGTGGTTCTTCCTGCTGTTCAAGGTCGTCACGGACATCTTCCGGGACCACTCACTGAGCGGCTGGGCCAAGGCCGGCTGGCTCGTGGTCGTCATCCTGCTGCCCTATCTCGGCGTCCTCATCTACCTCATCGCCAGGGGCCGCAGCATGGGCGAGCGCGATGTGAAACAGATCAGGGACCAGGAAGCCGCCTTCAAGCAGTACGTGCGGCAGGCCGCCGCCGAAGAGGGCGCGGGCGGAGGCGGCACCAGCCATGTGACGGAACTGGCGAAGCTCGCCCAGCTCAAGGACAAGGGCGATCTGACTCCGGAGGAGTACGAGAAGGCGAAGGCGAAGCTGCTCGTCTGATCCGCTTCCCGCATCAGGAGAGGCCGCACCGGAAGTCTTCCGGTGCGGCCTCTCCGTGCGTACGGCCTCCGTCGGCGCGCGGCCCTCCCCGTACAGCCGGAACTCCTGCCGGCGAGCCGGAGTCGGGGCCGCGGCGCGAGCCGTTCCCAGCCCTGTCACCACCGGCCCCCGACCGCCACAAGGGCGTCCGGCTACTTCGTCGAGCCCTGCGCGAATCCGTTGTAGATCCAGCGCTGGAGGCAGAGGAAGACGATCAGCGTGGGGACGATCACCAGGATGGCGCCCGCCGAGATGTTCTCCCAGTGCGCCCCGAAAGGCCCCTTGAAGCGGAAGAGTGCCGTCGACATGGTGCCGAGGTCTTCCGAGGGCATGTAGAGGAAGGGGATGTAGAAGTCGTTGTAGACGGTGATGCCCTTGATGATCACGACCGTGGCGATCGCGGGCTTCAGCAGCGGAAAGATGATCTTCCGGTAGATGGTGAAGGCATTGGCACCGTCCAGCCGGGCGGCTTCGTCCAGGGAGGTCGGGATGCCCCGGATGAACTGCAGGAAGACGTAGATCGAGACGATGTCCGTGCCCATGTACAGCAGGATCGGGGCCCAGCGCGTGTCGAAGAGCCCGAAGCTGTTGATGACCTGGAAGGTCGCGACCTGCGTGGTGACGCCCGGCACGAGCGTGGCGACGAGGAACAGCGCCACGACGAGCTTCTTGGCCCGGAAGTCGAACCGGTCGATCGCGTAGGCGGTCATGGAGCCGATGACGATGGTGCCACCGATGGAGAAGAACAGGATGAAGGCCGTGTTCCCGAAGGCGGTGACCATCTTGCCGTCGTTGAACGCGGTGACGTAGTTGCTGAAGTTCAGCCAGTCTCCGGGCAGCGAGAGCGCGCTCCCGCCGGAGACCTCGTCGGACGTCTTGAGCGACGTCAGGAAGACGACGACGAGCGGGAGGAGCACGAGCAGGCAGGCCGAGATGAGCGAGAGGTAGGTCAGGGTCGGCCCGATCCACCGGCGTCGGCTGCGGCGGGCGTGCACGGCCGTGGTCATACGAGGTCCACCTTGTCGTCGGGCACGAGACGGCGCTGGATCCAGGTGATCAGGAGAATGATCAGGAGCAGCACGACCGCGGCTGCCGAGGCCAGACCGGTCTTGTTGAACTGGAAGGCGAGCTTCACCGTCTGGATGACGAAGGTCGACGTACCGGTCGCACCGCCCGTCATGATGTACGGGATCTCGAACACGGCCAGGGAGCCGGAGATCGCCAGGATCACGCCGAGTGTGACCACGGGCTTGATGCCCGGGGCGATGATGTGACTGAACTGCTGCCACTTGCCGGCGCCGTCCAGATCGGCGGCTTCGTACAGCTCAGCCGGTATGGACTGGATCGCGCCCAGGAACAGCACGAAGTTCAGGCCGGTGAAACGCCACACGGAGACTCCGGCGAGCGAGGTGTTCGCCGAGGCGGGGTCGCCGAGCCAGGCATGGCCGGTGTCCGCGCCGAACCAGGACAGTACGGAGTCGAGGGTGCCGCCGTCCTGGAAGAAGTAGAGGAAGACGAAGCCGATGGCGACACCGTTGACCAGGTAGGGGAAGAAGAGGAGCCCCTTGAAGAGGTTGCGGAATCGCAGGTTGAAGCTCAGCACCGTCGCGAAGTACAGCGCCACGACAATCTGCACGGCGGATGCGGCGAGGTAGTAGCCGCTCACGAGGAAGACCTTGAAGAGTTCCGGCCGGGTGAAGACCTGGCGGTAGTTCTCGAGCCCGGTGAAGTCGCGGTCCGGGCTGATGCCGTCCCAGTCGGTGAAGCTGAAGAAGACCATGTTCGCCACGGGGACGTACGTGAACGTGATCAGCAGGGCCAGGGGCACCAGCAGGAACATCCAGGGCGTCGCGCGCCGGAGCGGGCTGCTGCGCCAGGAACGGCCCGGGGGGCCGCCGCGCGCGCCTCGTCTCCCGGGCCCGCGAGGCGACTTGTGCGTCATGGGGACCGCTCCTGCGGAGGACGGCGCGGGCGCGGTGTCGATCGATTCGGTCATGTCGGCCTTTCTGTCCGCTGATGCGGTACGACGCGAACCCCGACCGGTGTGGTGCGGTGGCCGGGGCCCGCGTCCGCGTTCCGTCAGGAGCCGGCGGCCTTCGCCGCCTCGTCCCACTTCTTGTTCAGGTCGGAGAAGAAGTCCTCGAGGCTGCCCTTCTGGGCGCCGCGCGCGGTGTCGATCAGCTTCTGGCGGTAGTCGGGCTTGGCCAGTCCGATCTCGGCCGCGTTGTCGATGACGTTGACCTTCTCCGTCCCCGCCTCGGAGCGCTCCACGAGGGTGACATCGTTGTCAGCGTAATCCTTGAGGGTGCTCGGGAGAGCTACCGAGCTCTGCGTGGGGACCGCGCCCTCCTTCTGCGAGTAGCCGGACTTCGTGGTGAACCAGTCGATCCACGCCCGGGAGGCGGTCTTGTGCTCGGAGTGGATACTGACGGCCTGCTGGTAGTCCGACACGAGGGTGGCGCAGAACGCTCCGTCCTTCTGCACGGGGAAGGGCATGAATCCGATGTCGTCGGGGTCCGCACCCGCCGACTCGGCCGCGGCACGCATCTGTGTGATGGCCCAGGAGCCGAGCTGCATCGTCGCCACCTCACCCTTGGCGATGAGCCCCTTCGAGCTCTCCCAGTTCGTGGTCGTCGGGTCCTTCTCGGCCAGCCCGCCGTGGACGATGTCGTACAGGAGCGTGTCGATGACGTTGAGCTCGCTGCCCTCCTTCCAGGGGGAGACGGCGCCGGCGAGCAGGTCGTTGGCCTTGGCGTCGCAGGTGACGGATCCGATGCTGTTGCTCCACGCCGTGAGCGGCCAGCCGTCCTTGAAGTTGGTGTAGTAGGGGACCGCGCCCGTCCTGTCCTTGATCGCCTTCAAACCGGCCAGGAACTCCTCCGGCGTGGTCGGCCACTCGGTGACACCCGCCTCCTCCCAGACGGCCTTGTTGTAGACGAAGCCGTTGGCCGTCCCGAACTGGGCGATGCCGTAGACCTTGCCGCCGACGTCGGTCTTGTCGCTGAAGCGGTACGTGTCCGCGAGTTCGGACGTGGAACCCAGCGGGGCGAAGAACTTCGGGTAGTCGCCCTTGGAGACCGCTCCGGGGATCATCAGGACATCGCCGTACTGCTTGGTGTTCATGCGGATCCTGACCTCCCCCTCGTAGTCGGTGAGCCCCTCGAAGGTGACCTTCACATCGGGGTAGACCTTGTTGAACTCAGCGGCGTACGCCTTCATCGCGCCGCTCTGCACGAGGTCGGTGCGGCCCGTCAGCACCTTGATCTCACCCGACACGCCGGCCGGGTCGGTGGGAGCTGCCGCCGTCTCGGTGGAGGGTGCGCCTCCACCGCTGCACCCCGCGACCGCCAGCATCGCGACGGCCAGTAGCGCGCCCGTGAGCGACTTCGTCTTCCCCATGTGCCCAGCTCCTTCAAAGTTGCGGCTCAGGTGGTGCAGGTGGGATGACGGCACTATGCCAGTCAGTGATGAACCGGTAAAGCTTCGATTTCCAGCATGATGCCTAATCGTTACCGGAGTTACGGAATCGACCCCTTGAGGCGCCAAATTCGGCACACTGAGTGACCACTCGGCGCCTGGATCGAGCTTTACCGGTTTATGGACAGCGGGTTGGGTCCGGGTTAGGTTGTGCGGCGTCGTACATCCACCTGGCCTGAGTCAGGCGATTGGAGCCGCACCATGAAGGACGTCACCCAGCTGACCGATGACTGGAGCCTGCGCCACGAAGGGGCTCTGCTCCCCGCGCAGGTCCCGGGCTGCGTACACACCGATCTGCTGGCCGCTCGGCTCATCCCCGATCCGTTCATCGGCCGCAACGAGACGGAGGTCGCCTGGGTCGGCGCCCGGGCGTGGACGTACGTCACCCGGCTGTCCCACGCCGGCGCCCATGAGCGGAGCGACCTGGTCTTCGACGGCCTGGACACCGCCGCGGAGATCACGCTCGCCGGTGAAGTCCTCGGCACGACACGCAACATGCACCGCGGTTACCGCTTCGACGTCACCGGGCGCACCGGACTGCTGGAGGTCGCCTTCACCTCCGCCTACGACGAGGCGGCAAGGGTCAGGAAGCTGACCGGGGACCGGCCCAACGTGTATCCCGAGCCGTTCCAGTACATCCGCAAGATGGCGGCCAACTTCGGCTGGGACTGGGGTCCCACTGTCGTGACCGCGGGCATGTGGCGTCCCGTACGGGTGGAGCACTGGTCGACCGCGAGGATCGCGCAGGTGCGCCCGCTCGTCACGGTGGCCCAGGACGGCACGGGGCAGGTGGAGATACACCTCCGGATCGAGCGCACGGAGCGCGGCGCAGGACGCCCGCTCCTCGCACGGGCCCGCGTGGCCGGCGCGCGGACCGAGGCCGTGCTGGACGGCGAGGAGACGGTCCTGCGGCTGGAGGTACCCGACGCGCGGCTCTGGTGGCCCCGCGGATACGGCGAGCAGCCCCTCTACGATCTCGACGTCACCCTGCTCGACGGATCGGGCGGCGGCCTCGACACCTGGCACCGCCGGATCGGGTTCCGCACGGTCGAGCTGGACCGCTCCCCCGACGAGCACGGCACGGGATGCACCTTCGTCGTCAACGGCGTACGTGTCTTCGCCCGGGGGGTCAACTGGATCCCGGACGACGTCCTGCCGAGCCGCGTCACTCCGGAGCGGTACCGGACGCGCCTGACCCAGGCCGCCGAGGCCAACATCGACCTCGTACGGATCTGGGGCGGCGGGATCTACGAGGACGACGCCTTCTACGACGTCTGCGACGAGCTGGGCCTGATGGTCTGGCAGGACTTCCTCTTCGCCTGCGCCGCGTACCCGGAGGAGCAGCCGCTGCGCGGCGAGGTCGAGGCGGAGGCCCGGGACAACGTTGTCCGGCTGATGCCGCACGCGAGCCTCGTGCTCTGGAACGGCAACAACGAGAACCTGTGGGGCTTCAGGGACTGGGAATGGGAGCCGGCCCTCGCCGGTGACTCCTGGGGTGAGGGGTACTTTCTCGGGCTGCTCCCCCGCATCGTCGCCGAACTCGATCCCACCCGTCCCTACACCGCGGGGAGCCCCTGGTCCGGTTCGTGGGACCACCACCCGAACGACCCGCGGCACGGCACCCACCACTCGTGGGAGGTCTGGAACCGGCAGGACTACGCCGAGTACCGGTCGAGCGTGCCCCGGTTCGTGGCCGAGTTCGGCTGGCAGGCACCGCCCGCGATGGCGACCCTCCGCAGGGCGCTGCCCGGTGAGGACCTCGCCCCCGACTCCCCCGGAATGCTGCATCACCAGAAGGCCGAGGACGGCAACGGGAAGCTCAACCGTGGGGTGGCGCGCCACTTCGTCCTCCCCGAGGGGGACTTCGACCGGTGGCACTATCTCACCCAGGTCGTTCAGGCGCGCGCGGTCGCCGCGGGCATCGAGCACTGGCGGGCGCAGTGGCCGGTCTGCGCGGGGACGGTGGTCTGGCAGCTCAACGACTGCTGGCCGGTCAGCTCCTGGGCGGCGATCGACGGTGACGGGCGGCTGAAGCCCCTCTACCACGAGCTGCGCCGGGTGTACGCGGACCGCTTGCTGACCCTCCAGCCCGAAGCCGGAGGACTCGTCGTCGCCGTCGTCAACCAGTCCGCGACCCCCTGGCGGACGTCCGTCGCCCTCCGGCGCTGGGAAGCGGACGGCACGGTGGTGCGCGAGTCGGTGCTCGATGTCGTGGCGGAGCCGCGTTCCGTGGTGCGTCTGCCGGTCCCGGCGGACCTTCTGCCGGCCGAGCACTCCTCCAAGGAGTTCCTCGTCGCCGACGCGGACGGCCTGCGCGCGGTCCACTTCCCCGTCCCGGACAAGGAGTTCGCCTACCCGGCAGCCCGGTTCGACGTCCGGCTGGAACCGGTGGCGGGCCGGAGCGATAGGGTCGACGTCGTGGTGACTGCCCATACCTTGGTGAGAGACCTCCTCCTACAGGCTGACCGCCTCGGCCCGGAGGCGAGCACGGACTGCGGACTGCGGACGCTGCTGCCCGGCGAGGAGACACGTATCGGCATCAGCGGTCACGCCTCGACGGACGCCGACGCCGTCCGGGCCGCGCTGTTCAGTGCGGATACGGCATGAAGCCCCCCTCCGGACGCATCACGATCAACGACGTCGCCTCCCGGGCGGGTGTGTCCAAGGGCGCGGTCTCCATGGCGTTCAACAACAGGCCGGGTGTCTCGCAGACCACCAAGGAGCGCATCTTCGAGGCCGCGCGCGACCTCGGCTGGGCGCCCCACCAGACGGCGCGCAGCCTCTCCAACCAGCGCATCGACATCGTCGGGCTCGCGATCTGCCGTCCCGCCCGCCTGCTGGGCCTGGAACCGTTCTACATGGAGTTCATCTCCGGCATCGAGAGCGTCCTCGCCGACCGCTCGTGCTCGCTCCTGCTGCGTCTGGTGCGTGACCTCGACGAGGAGATCGCCCTGTACGAGAACTGGTGGCGCAGCAAGATGATCGGCGGCGCCATCCTCGTGGACTTCCACCAGGACGATCCGCGTGTGCCGGCGCTGCAGGCCATCGGTCTGCCCGCTGTCGCGGTGGGGCACCCCTCCCTGACGGGACCGTTCCCCTCCGTCTGGACGGACGACGCCACGGCGGTGGCCGAGGCCGTCCGCTATCTGGCCGCCCTGGGCCACCGCCGCATCGCGCGGGTCGGCGGGCCGACGGGTCTCGGGCACAGTGGCATCCGGGCGACCGCGTTCGAGTCGACGACGCGTGAGCTCGGCCTGGAGCAGCACCGCCAGGTGGCCACGGGCTTCGCCGGCGAGGACGGTGCCCGGGCGACCCGCGGTCTGCTGCTGTCCCCGGACCGGCCGACGGCGATTCTGTACGACAACGACATCATGGCCGTCGCGGGTGCCGGTGTGGCCGCCGAGATGGGTCTCGTCGTGCCCGACGACCTGTCGCTGCTCGCGTGGGACGACTCGCAGCTGTGCCGGCTGACGCACCCGACGCTGTCGGCGATGAGTCACGACGTGCACCACTTCGGCGAGGAGGTCGCGCGCACCCTGTTCGGTGTGATCGCCGGTACGCACAGCGGTTCGCTCCAGGCGCCCACGCCTTCCCTCACGCCCCGCGGCTCCACCGGTCCGCCGCCGCGCGGATAGCACGTGCGGCTCAGGGCCGTGTCTCGGTCGTCGAGGCACGGCCCTGAGCTGTTTCATCAACTGGTGGCGCAGAGCGTGCTGTTGAGGCTGAACGCCGACGGGATGCCGTTGGTGCCGGTGGAGGAGCCGCTCATTCCGAAGCTCACCGTGCCACCGGCGGGGATGGTCTCGGTCCACGACTCGTGCGTCGCGCGCAGCTGCTTGCCGTCCTGGACGACCTTCGCGTTCCAGGAGGAGGTCAGCGTCTGGCTGCCCGGGAAGGCGAAGTCGAGCCGCCAGCCCTTGATCGCCTCGGTTCCGGTGTTGCGGATGGTGACGTCGGCGTTGAACACGCTGCCCCAGTCGCTGAGGCGGTAGGTGACCGCGCACTTCCCCGTGGCGGGCCCTGCCTGGGTGGTGACGCGCACGGTGGCGGAGCGCGGGGAGCGGTTGCCGGCCGCGTCACGCGCGTACACGGCGAAGGTGTGCGCCGTGGCGGGGGTCAGACCGCTGAGACCGGCGCTCGTGGTGGTCGTGGTGGTGACGCGGGACTCCTGGGTGCCGTCGACGCGTACGACGTCGTAGGCGGTGACCCCGGTGTTGTCCGTGGCCGCGGGCCAGCTGAGGCGGACGCTGCCGGATGTCACGTCCGCAGCGGACGGGGTACCGGGCGCGGTGGGTGCCACGGTGTCCCCGGTGGCCGCTCCGAAGACGCTTGCCTCCTCGGCGGTCTGCTTGATGCCGTTGGAACCGTCGAAGATGCGCCGGCCCCAGGGCGACAGCCGGCTCGCGTCGAAGCCGGTCGCCATGTCGAGGTATTCGACGCCGCCGCCGTTTCCGCTCCACGACCATCCGAGGTAACCGAGACCGAGCTGCTCGCTGGTGGCGAGGATGGCGTCCTCGTCCGGGTTTCCGTCGGAGTGCGCGTCACCGAACTCGCCCACGACGATGGGCAGACCGCGTGACACGAACCGGTGCAGGTAATCGCTGACCTCGGGTGCCGTGTCGAATACGCCGTACATGTGAATGGAGAAGACGGTGTTTCGCCTCGGGTCCGCGGCGAAGACACTCGGCGCGTTGTCACGCATGGTGAAGGACCAGTCCTGGCCCCAGTTCGGGGCGTCCGCCATGAGCGTGTGCTCGAATCCGGCGGTACGCATACGCCCGATCGCATTCGACGTGTCGGCGGTCCAGGAGGCGTATCCGGAGTTTCCGTGCGGCTCGTTCCCGAGGTTCAGGATGACGTACTTCTCCTGCCCCTTCACCGCGTCCTGGACGTCCACCCAGTAGTCGACCGCCCGGTCCAGGGAAACCGCTCCGTCCTGCTCCCCGTAGCCCGTGGTGTCATGGGGTTCGAGGACGCAGACCAGTCGGTTCGCCCGGCACTGCGCGACGACCGCCTTGACGTCGTCCGTGCCGTTCTTCGTCCAGCGGTCGCCCGTACTCAGCACCACGCGGACGGAGTTGGCCCCCAGTGCCTTCACGTCGGCGAGTGCCTGCTGGGTACGCCCGGGGTACCAGGTGTGGGCGTGGTTGACGCCCCTGAGGACGAAGTCGTTGCCGTTCGCGTCCAGCAGCCTGCCGGCTGCGACGTGGAACCCACTCGCCGCGTCCGCGGCCTGAGCGGCGGGCGGAGCGGCGAACATCGAGGCGGCGACGGCCAGCAGCGCTCCCGCCGCGGTGGCCAGTTTCTTTCTCATTCCTGCTCCCAACTCGGTGCGCGCACAGCCGGGCCCTATGGCACGGGTGTGCGGCATTTCCTGTACGGAGGGATGTGCTCCCCGGCGCCTACGGAGTCGGTGTTCTCCACATGAGGCACGAGCCGGGTCGAATCCCGCTGTCCGGCCATGGAATGCGACTCACGCCGAACAGCGGGAAGAGCGCCCGCCTTGCCGACAGCTGCGCATATGCGCGCTCAACTAATCTGAAAGCAGAGCTAGTTGACTGTTCGGCCTGGCGGCTGAGAGAGAGGTTATGGGCTCTTCCCTACCCGCACAACACTTCGAACCGAACCGGTTAAGTTCAGAAACCGTTTAGCTGTACGGAAGTACCGGCGCGGCCCGCGACCGAAGGATCCCGAGACGGAGTGGCGGTCAACTTCCCTGCCCGCCACGGGAGTTACCAGCGCAGAGCGTGCGCCCGGGTCATACCGGCGGTCCGGGACAGCCCCGCTGCCGCCGCCGCGGCGGCGGCAGCGCCGATCAGCCCGGCGTCCAGGGCGAGTCCTGCCGGAACGATCGGCACGTTGCGTGTGAAGTCGAGGACCGCGTACTCCTCCATACGGCGGCGGAGCGGCCCGAAAAGGGTCTCGCCGGCCTGGGAGACGCCTCCGCCGATCACCACCAGATCGAGTTCCACGAGGGCGATGGTCGCCGCGATGGCGGCTGCCAGCGCCTGCCCCGCCCGCTCGTAGGCGTCCAGAGCACGCTCGTCCCCGCCACGCGCCGACACGTCGACCGCCGCCGCGGTCGGCGGGTGCCCCGCCGGAGGAACCCAGCCGGCCGCCAGCGCGTGGGCGGCGATGGCGGTGCCGCTGGCGAAGCCCTCCACACAGCCCCGCGCGCCGCACGGACACAGGGGCCCGTTCATGTCGACGCAGATGTGACCGATGTGACCGGCGTTCCCCGAAATCCCGGCGTGGAGACTGCCGTTGAGGATCAGTCCGCCACCCACCCCGGTGGAGACCACCATGCAGAGCGCGTTGTCGACACCCCTGGCGGCGCCCGTCCAGTGTTCGGCGGCGGCCATCGCCACCGCGTCGCCCACCAGCAGCGGCTTCATACCCAGCGGCATACGCGGGTGGGCGCGCACCTCGTCCACCAGTGGATAGCCGCGCCAGCCGGGGATGTTGACCGGACTCACGGTCCCCGCGGCCGTGTCGACCGGCCCCGCACTCGCGATGCCCATACAGGCGAGGTCCGGCCATTCGGGGAACTGCGACAGATCGTCGAGCACGGCGGCCACCGCACCCATCAGCACGTCGCCCGGCTCCCGCGCCGGGGTGGCCCGCCGCGCGCGCGCCAACAGGCGCCCTTCAGCGTCGACGAGCGCCCCGGAGATCTTCGTCCCGCCGATGTCGAGTGCCCCGTACACCATCACGTTCAGCCCTTCCGTCAGCACGAGTCCGTGGTCAGCAGACACTCTGCACAGGGCTGACAACGTTGTCCAGTAAACGAGTTCAGTTAAGTCATCGTTTAGTCAAACATGATCTCGCTTCGCCTGTATCCCCTGTACAGATCAACTGAAGCGCTCCATCATCTGGCGTGTTCCGACCCCGGATGAGCCACTGTCGAAGGAACTAGCGAAGGACAAAAGAGTGTGACCCAGTTCCCTGTGCTTCCACCCGGTTTCGTCCTCGGTGCCGCCACAGCTGCCTACCAGATCGAGGGGGCCGCGCGGGAGGACGGCCGCGGGCCGTCGATCTGGGACACGTTCTCCCGGCGCCCCGGAGCCGTGCGGGGTGGCGACACCGGCGATGTGGCCTGCGACCACTACCACCGCCACCGCGAGGACGTCGCCCTGCTGAAGGAACTGGGAGTGACCTCGTACCGGTTCTCCGTCGCCTAGCCCCGCGTGCAGCCCACCGGGACGGGACCTGCCCACGCCAAAGGTCTCGACTTCTACGCGCGCCTGGTGGACGACCTCCTGGAAGCGGGTATCGAGCCGGCTGCCACGCTCTACCACTGGGATCTCCCCCAGGCCCTGGAGGATGACGGCGGATGGCGCTCCCGGGACACCGCAGAGCGCTTCGCCGCGTACGCGCACGCCGTCGCCGGGAGACTCTCCGACCGCGTTCCCCGGTGGATCACCCTCAACGAGCCCTGGTGCAGCGCCTTCCTCGGATATGCGAACGGTCACCACGCTCCCGGTGCCACCGAGGGGACACCGGCCCTCGCCGCGGCCCACCACCTGCTCGTCGGACACGGTCTCGCGATGGGCGCGCTGCGCGCCGCCGGTGTCCGCGAAGCCGGCGTCACCCTCAACCTGGACCAGGTCTCGCCCGCTTCGGCACGGCCCGAGGACCGGGCGGCGGCAATCCGTGCCGAGACCCAGCGCAACCTGATCTGGACCGAACCGCTGCTGCGCGGCCGCTATCCCGGCGAAGAAACGGACACCTGGGGCGAACTGATCGAACGGCAGACCTTCCGCAGGCCGGGCGACCTGGAACTCATCGCGGCTCCCCTGGACTTCCTCGGCGTCAACTACTACACGCCCTCGGTCGTCCGCTCCGCTCCGTACCGTCAGGCCGACCCGGATCTCCGCGACGCCATGGACAACCGTTTCGAAGCGGTACCCGTCCCGGACGTCCGCCACACGGCGATGGGCTGGCCCGTCGCCCCCGACACCCTGCGCCTGCTCCTGGTGTCGCTGCGCGAACGCTACGGAGACCGTCTCCCGCCGATCCACATCACCGAGAACGGCTCCGCCGAACACGACACCCTCGCCGTGGACGGAACGGTGCACGACGACGAGCGCGTCGCCTACCTCCAGGGCCACCTGAACGCGGTCGCGGAGGCGGTCGCGCAGGGCGTCGACGTGAGGGGCTACTACGTGTGGTCCCTCCTCGACAACTTCGAGTGGGCCCACGGATACAGCAAGCGCTTCGGGATCGTCCACGTCGACTACGAGACCCAGCAGCGCACCCCCAAGACGAGCTACCGCTGGTACAAGGACCTCATCACGTCACAGCCGCCGCTGCCTGGACCGCACTGAAACGGCGATGCCCGACCGGGCCCCGGGGGGCTTCCGGTGCTCCCCGGCCCATCCGGACGCCCAGGCCGGTCAGCATCGGATCCGGTCGCCGCCACCCGCTGACACCGGTCAGGGCCCGCTCGCCCCCGGCCGGTCCCGGGAACAGCGGAGGGCCGGTTTCGGATTTCTCCGAAACCGGCCCTGACCTGCGACTGTCTCCAGTCGGGACGACAGGATTTGAACCTGCGACCCCTTGACCCCCAGTCAAGTGCGCTACCAAGCTGCGCCACGTCCCGATGCGTTTCCTCCCGGTTGCCCCGGGTGGCCGCGCATGGGAAACATTACCTCACTCCGAGGACCGCAACGACGCCCGAGCCTGCTGGGCGCGGGTCGCGAGACCTTCGGCTCCGCAGTTCGTGGCCATCTTCTGGGCTCGGGCCAGCTCCCGCGGCGAGCGGATCGCGAGGCCGTAGTCGAACCGGGCCATGGCGTGCTCGTACGCCGAGGTCGTCGGGTTCGCCTCCAGGTGACGGACGGCTTCGGACAGCAGGTGCTCCGCCTCCTCCGCCGGTGCGAAGAGGGCGACGCAGCGAAGGGCCTCGCCGATCGCCGTGTCCGTCCCGAACCGCTCGGCATGGACGCGGGCGGTGGCGGCGAGCTGGGCGCCTCGCACCGGGTCCACGTCCACCAGGGCGCGGGCCAGGTCACAGGCCCAGGGCGCCCAGACGACGTTGTAACGGGCGCGTGCCTCCATCGCGGCGCCCGCGGCTTCGAGTTCGGCGATGGCCTCCTTGGTACGGCCTTCGGCGAGCAGAAGCCTGCCCCGGACGCACGGGCCGTCGGGCAGCACCATGGCGCTCGGGTAGGGCGCGGCGAAGTCGTACCGGTCGGCGACCAGCCGGGCCTCTGATATCCGGCCCCGGGCGAGCAGCGTGTCGATCAGCAGGCAGGCCGCGTCCCAGTGGACGGGCAGCCCGCTGCCGACACGGTCGGCGAGGCGCAGCCCCTCGCGCAGGAAGCCCTCGGCCTCCGCGAGGCGTCCGCGGCGGCGGTGGACGAGTCCGAGGAGCGTGTGGGCGAAGGCGAGGTGCGCCCCGCTCCAGCCGGAGATCTCGAAAGCCCGCACGGCCTCGCCGAACAGTTCTTCCGCCCGGTCGAGCTCGTCCGTGAACGCGTACGTGATGCCGACCAGGGTGGGGAGCTCGAAGCCCCACTCCGTGTCGGTCCAGCCGAGCCCACGGGCCGGGCGCCCGTCCACGAGGGCCCGTTCGCAGAGGTCGACGACGAGCTGGGCGTTCTCGCCCCGGACCATGGCGTCGAAGGCGCGCAGGATCAGCAGGGCCCGCTCGGCGTTGTCCCGGCCGGTGAGATGGTCGGCGTTGCGCGAGAGCCTGCGCGAGCGGGCGGGCCCGTCGTCCTCGACGGCCTGCATCCCCTCCCACAGGAAGTGCCCGGCCTGCAGTCGCATCAGACCCGGGCCCGGGGCGGTCCGGGACGCCTCGGCGGCGAGTGAGATCGCCGCCTCCTTCAGCTGGTTGTTGTGGGCGAGCGCCGCCGCGAGCCGGAACGTGGCGTCGATCCGCAGGTCGTCGCCGAGCCCCGGCATGTCGAGGGCCGCGCGCAGGTGCTGCACCGTGGTGGGCGGCGAACTGAGCAGCGTGGCGCAGCCCAGTTCGTACAGCAGGGCGGCCTTGTCCTGTGGCCGTGGCGGCTCCTCCAGGGCCCGTTCGAGGCAGCGCCTGGCAGCCTCGGGGGCGCCTACCGCGAGGTGCTGACCGGCGGCTTCGCGGAGCTGGGCGACCAGTTCCTGATCGTCGTCCGGGTGCACTTCGAGCAGGTGGCGGGAGGCCGCGGCGGCGCCGAGACCGGCCCGGGTGATGGCCCAGGCCGCTCTGCCGTGGAAGGCGGTGCGCGTGGCCGGCGGGATCGAGCGGTACACGGCGGTCGCGATCAGCGGATGGACGAACTCCAGCGGATCGAAGCCGCTGACGATACGGGCGTCGCGCAGCCGTGCGGTGCAGTCGGCGGCCTCGGCCGAGCTCATGCCGGCGAGGGTTGCGGCCACCTCCTGGGAGATGTCGGTGCCGAGGACGGCGGCGGCCCAGGCGAACCGGTTGGCGTTGGTGCCCAGCCGTTCCAGCCGGGCGACGAGACCGCTGCCGCGCGCCGAGGCGCCCAGCTCGCGGAGCATTCCCGCGGACTCCTCGACCGGGGGCAGCTCGCGGTCCTGCACCTTGGCGACGAGCTCGACGGCCTCGTACGGGTTGCCTCCGGTGACGGCCCAGACCTCGCGGCAGAAGGGGTCGTCGGCGTGCTCACCGAGTCCCGCGCGGACGAGTTCGGCCGTGGCGTCCGGGGTGAGCGCGCGCAGGGCGACCCTGACGAGGGCGTTGTGCCCGGAGGGCTCGGTCTGCGCGGCGGTCAGGGCCGCGTTGCGTTCCGCCAGTTCCTGCGGGCGGTGGGCCTGGACCACGAGGACCGGCAGTTCACCCAGGCGAGCGGTGAACGAGGCCAGCCAGGCGAGGGATTCGCCGTCCGCCCAGTGCGCGTCGTCCACCATGAGCAGTAACGGCCGGTGGCTGAGCCGCGAGGCCAGCCGGCCGACGACGAAGTCGAGTCCGTCGCGGACACCCTGCGGGTCGGGCTGCGGGCCGGTCGGCTCGGCGAGGCCGAGGGCGGGCGCGGTGGTCTCGTACCAGTCGCCGAACAGGGCGCGCGTCTCGTCCTCGGGGAACTGGTCCAGCGCGGGCTGCAGCAGTTGGCGTACGACGTGGAACGGTACGGAGGTGACGGTCTCTCCGCCGCGTGCGGACCAGATGGTGCAACGGCCGGTGGCCATGGTCCGGACTTCGGCGAGCAGTGCTGTCTTGCCGATACCGGCTTCACCGCTGAACACCAGCAGTCCGCCGGATGCCTGGGCGCCGCACAGGGCGTCCACGGCTTGTGCGGCGGCGGCGAGTTCCGGTTCGCGCTCGTACAACGGCCGGGACGGCTTCATGCCTACCCTTCCCCAAAGTCCGGCAATGACGACTGCCGAGACTAGTCGCGCCGAGGGCCTCGCGGACAGGGTTCCGAGGAGTTCCTCGCAGGTGCGAGGCACAATTGGACCGTGGACGAGACTCGCAGGGACCGTGATTCGGAAGGCCGGGCACGCAGTGCGCGCCCCAGGGACGGGCTCGGGCGCCCCCTGCCCTACGGTGCCGCGGGGGTGGAGCGACAGCCCGAGGGCGTGGTGCGCACCCCGGCGGAAACGGTGCGGGAGGCTCAGCGGCTGCTGGACGCGGGAATGCCGTTCCATGCCCACGAGGTGTTCGAGGACGCGTGGAAATCGGGCCCGGACGCGGAACGTGAGCTGTGGCGGGGCCTGGCTCAGATCGCGGTGGGGCTGACGCACTCCGCCCGTGGCAACGCGTCCGGCGGAGCACGGCTGCTGCGCCGTGGAGCGGCCGCGATCTCCGCCTACCGGGAGGCGCCTCCGCACGGCCTCGCCGTGGACGGCCTGCTCACGTGGGCCGACGAGCTGGCGGGCCGGGTCGAGGCGCGGAGCCCCGAGGCCGTGGACGCGGCGGCGGAGGCGCCCCGGCTGCTGCCGTAGACCACCGCGGTGCCGTCCCCGGGCGAACCGGTGAACGATTACGATCCGTCGTCATGAGCACTTCTGACGGGGACCAGCACCGAAATCAGGACCGGGACACGGAGACGGACACCGACACGGGCACGGACACGGTTACCGACGCCGACGCCGACGCCGACGCACTGATACCCGAACAGGACGGCGGGGACGGCAGACTGACACCGCGCCAGGCCCGCCACCTCCGTATCGCGCTGTCATCGGTGGGCATGGCGGCGATGGCCGTGGTCCTTGCCCTGCGCATCGCGAGCCGCTCCTCGGTGCTGGTCGTAGGCGTGTACGGCCTGGCGCTCATCCTCTGCGGAATAGTGATCGAACTGAGCAGGAACGGCCGCACCCGCCTGGCCACCTGGCTCCTGGGCACGGGCCTCGCGGCGGCGGTGGGCGCGGACTGGCTCCTGATCCCCTGACCGCCGCGATCGTGCGCGCGTCTGCGCCCGGGGCGTGCCGCAAGCTGGTCCCCGTCCGTCGAGGGTTGCACCCTCATCCCGGCCACCCTCCGTGGCGCAAACTCACGAGCCCGATGTCAGAGCCATGGGATAGAAATGCCGTGCAGCTGCACCATCCACCGCAGAAATGTGGGGAGAGCGCAGCACGGTTTTCGACTTGTCCCTGGGGGATTGATGTTCAGAAGGCGAGCGGCTTGGGCCGCCATCGGCGCCGCCGCACTCCTGGTGAGCGGCACACCGGCAGCGAACGCCGTGGACGGGGTGGCTCCTGATGTCCGGTGGGCGAACAGCGTCTCGGACGACCTTGGCACCCTGGCCGTCGGGGTCAGCTCCGACAGCGATGTCACGGAGATCAGGGCACACATCATCTCCGGCGCCACGCAGCAGGAGGTGGCCGTCGTGGAGAATGACGCGTTCGTTCTGGTCTCCGGCACGCCGGACAACGGCGTGTGGCACACGAAGCAGCCGTTGCGCCTTGCCGACCTGGGCAGTTACACCGTTGCTGTCGAAGCGACGGACAGCGGCGGAGACCGTACGGACGACAGCTCTGCCGGCACTCTCGCCTACTACGTCGCGTCGGTGTTCGAGAACGTGCGCGCCGACCGCTCGGAAGTCGACATCGACCACCGTCAGGTGCGTGTTGACGGCACCCTGAAAGGGCGATGGCCGGATACCCGCGAGCTGAAACCCCTGCCGGATCACCCGGTGGATCTCGATGTGAACTACTGGACAGAGAACACCGTCCGCACAGACGCGGACGGAAACTTCTCCGGCACGGTCACCGTCGACGATGCTGTTCCGCTCCAGGCCGTGTTCAGGCACTCCGGCCAGCACCCGTACGTTCTGTACGGCGAGTCCGCGTCGACTCAGATCGGTGTCCGGCAGGTAGCCACGCGCTGGACCCTCCAGTCCCCGGCGGAGGCTCGGACGATCGACTTCGGACAACAGGTCACGCTCACCGCGACACTGGAACGCGAGACCGCTCAGGGGTGGGCGCCGTTCGAAGGCCAGAGCGGTGGAGTGCTCTTCGAGCCCTCCGGCAGCGGTCAGTTCGCCAGCGTCGGCTACTTCACGACGGGCGAGGACGGCAAGGTCAGCTTCGACCACGCCCCGTGGGAAACGGGAAGCTTCCGCGTGACATCGCACAGTGACGACCCGTTCCTCGCCTCCGCCTCCGCGAACGGCGCCCAGATCACCGTTCTGCGGGCGTCGGTCTTCAGTTCGCTCTCTGCCACGCGTACACAGGGCACCGGCGTGCACGTCGAGGGTGCGATGGACTTCCCCGACGGCTGGACACCCGCCACCATCCCGGTGCACATCCAGTACTCGAGTGATGGCAGGACGTGGGCGAACCTGCTCACGACAGAGGCCAGCTGGTCCGGAAGTGGCTACGCATTCGCAGCCGACTTCCGCCATGCGGGACGCGGTTACTTCCGGGCGCATTTCGAGGCGACCGACTCGTTCCGCGCAGCGTTTTCGGAGGCTGTGAAGGCGAGTCGCTGACAGCTTCGGCTGACTCCACCGACGCTGACAGCGAGGACATAAGGCAACCTTGCAGGCTTCGACAGCAACTGAACGCCGGAGTGCCGGCCGAACCCCCTGACGCGGACACCGCACCTGCCGGGGCGTAGCACCAGGGCCGGCTCGGAGGCTTGACCTTCGAGCCGGCCCTTCGCGTACACCTCTGCCCCCGCTCACGTGCCGGGTCTCGGCGAATACTGCTGTGCCGAGAGGCGTGTTGCAGATCAGAGGGCTGCGGCCAGGTCTTGTGGCCGTCACAGCCTCGCTCGGCGAGGGCCACCCGGCGCGGGTGTCAGGTCATCGTGTCGTGGTGTGCGTGCGTGCCGAGGCCGTTCGGCAGCTGACGATCGCCGGGGCCTCGCGGACGAGTTCCTCGTCGGTGAGGGCCTCCACCATGAACAGGGCGAAGTCGATCCGGCGCGTGACGTTGTCCGCGAGGAGCGGGTCGCCCACGCGGCGGCTCCAGACCGGCAGTCCTTGGCTCGGGCCCTCTTCGAGGTTGCTGCCCCGTACGACCGTCCAGCGGGTGTCGCTGGCGAACACCCGGCGGCACGCCTCCACTTGGTCGTCGATGTCTCCCACGCGAAGCAGTCGTGCCAGCGGGCCGAAGATCTTGAGGAAGGCGCGGAGCTTCAGGGAGTACACGTCCTTGCCGTCGCGGGTGATGTGCCAGCCGCAGGAGAACACCAGCCGTGCCCCCGCCGGAGCGTGGTCGAGCACGGCCTGGGCCGTTCCGGTCGAGTAGCCGTGGACGCCCCACGGGGCGAGCACCGTGAGGACCGCGTCGCAGCCGGCGACCGCGCGCGCGATGACCTCCCGGTCGTCCGTGGCACCCGCGAGGACCGTGATGCGGCCGTCGTAGTCCGCCAGCTTGCCGACACTCTGCTCCCGGCACACCCCTACGACCTCGTACCCCCGGTCCAGGGCGTGCTGGACCATGTAGCGCCCGAGCTTGCCCGAGGCCCCGACGACGCAGACCTTCAACCGTCTCCGGTCGCCGGAGTTCTCCTGTGCCCGTACTGCGTCCACGCGTGCCCCCTTCGAGCGGCTGCCGGATGCTCCGGCAGTCCGTCACGCCACACCCTTACACCTGTAAGGGAGCGCTGAGAGCTATTATCCTTACGGTTGTAAGGCCGTCAAGTGGCAGCGGCGGCGGGAGTCCCGGAGAGACGTGGGAGATGACAGGTGGCGTCGGCCCCCAGGAGAGATCAGAAGCAGCGTCGCGGGCTGAGCAGGGAACTCGTTCTGGAGGCAGCCGTGCGCGTGGCCGACGAGCGCGGAGTGAGCTCGGTGAGTATGAGGAAGGTGGCCGAGCAGCTCGGGGTGGAGGCGATGTCGCTCTACCACCACGTGGCCAACAAGGACGAGATCCTCGACGGCATCGTCAACGTGGTCTTCGCCGAGATCGAGCTGCCGGATGACGCGCCGGACTGGAAGAGCGCCATGCGGCTGCGCGCCTCCTCCGCCCGTACGGTGCTCTCACGCCACACCTGGGCGCTTGGGCTGCTGGAGTCCCGGCGAAACCCGGGCCCCGCGACGCTGCGGCACCACGACTGGGTGATCGGGCGGCTGCGTGGTGCGGGGTTCTCGATCGGGGAGGCGGCCCATGCGTTCTCCACGCTGGACAGTTACGTCTACGGTTTCGTGCTGCAGGAGTCGAGCCTGCCGTTCGACACGTCCGAGGATCTGGAGGACGTGGCCGAGACCATCATCGAGCAGCTGCCCGCCGACACGTATCCCCACCTCACCGAGATGATCACCGACCATGCCCTCCGCCCTGGCTACGCCTACGCGAACGAGTTCATGCCCGGGCTCGACCTGATTCTCGACGGGCTGGAGAGGTCCCTCACAGCACGGTGAGATGCACCGTCCCTCCCAGCGGGTCGACGCGTTCCAGCCACCCCGCGCCCAGGGGGAAGGGGCGGCCCGGCAGGACGGGCAGCAGGAGGCGCTGCCGGTGCAGTTCGCGGCCGTCCTGACCGACCACGAGGTGCTGACGCGCCAGGCGGCGTCCGGTGCGCAGGAGAAAGCGCCCGTCGAGAGGGAGGGCGCTTGTGTCGTGCGCGGGGACGCGGTTCGGTGCCACCCAGAGGAGTGGGGTCTCGGCCTCGATGCGGACGGGGTGACCGGCCGGCCGGTCGAGGCCCGACAGGTGGCGCAGGACGGGCGCGGCCGCGGCGCGGCCCTCGGCTGCGGCTGTCGCCGCGCTCCCGGCGGCGTGCAGCAGGTTCCCGACGGCGAACACCCCGCTCCGGGACGTGCGGTATCCGGTGTCGTACGCGGGGCCCCGGGTGCCCTGGTCGAGTACGAGCCCTCCGCGCCTGGCCAGTTCGTGTTCCGGCACGAAGTCTCCGGTGAAGACGACGGTGTCGCAGAACAGGGTGGTGGTGCGGCCGTCCGCGTGCCGCAGTTCCACCCCGGACAGCCGGGGCCTGCCGGTGAGGCCGGTGACGGTCGCGCGGGTGAGGAGCGGGAAACCGGCCCGCGCATGCACGACGGCGGGCAACGGGGACGCGGGCTGGTCGGTCACCATGGCGACGACCTCCAGTCCGGCGGTCCGCAGGGTGTCCACGGCGGCGTGAGCGACGGGTTCGTTGCCGACGACGACCGCGCGGGTGCCGATGGTCTGGCCGTGGACGTGGACGGCCCGCTGGAGCTCGCCCGTGGTGTAGACGCCGGACGGGCGGCTGCCGGGGATCAGGCGTGCGGTGCGCGGGCGTTCACGGGCGCCGGTGGCGAGGACGAGTGCGCGGGCGGTGATCCGTTCGAGGCCGGTGGGGGCCGTGGTCTCGACGGTGAGTGGTCCGTCCCAGCCGGTGACGGTGACGGCGGTGCGGACGAGGGCTCCGGCCCCGACGGCCGCCGACACGCAGGCTCGGGCGAACGCGGGGCCGGTCGTCCCGCCTCTCAGCCCGGTCGCCGGACCTCTTCCCGCGTCGCGTCCGCCGAATCCGCCGTGGTGGCAGTGTCGGGGCATTCCGCCGGCATCCTGTTCACGTTCCAGGACCTCCACGTGACCGGCGCCGGAGGCGGCGAGTTCGGCCGCCGCGCCGAGACCGGCGGGGCCACCGCCGATGACGAGCACGTCGACGGACCGTTCGGGCCGAGTCACGGCCGGGCCTCCTCGTACAGCGCGCGGACGGCGGGCCCGCACGTGAAGCCCTGGCAGCGGCCGTTCCCGGCACGGGTGCGGCGGCGCAGGCCGTCCGGGGAGCCGGGCGGGATCGTGGAGTGCAGCGCGTCGCGGATCTCGCCGAGCGTGACCTGTTCGCAGTGGCAGACGAGGGTGCCGTAGGCCGGATCCTCGGCGATCAGGTCCGCGCGCCGGTAGGGGCGGGGGAAGGCTTCGCCCAGGTTGGGCAGCGTGACGGGCGGAAGCTCGCGCGGTGCGCCGAGTTCGAGTCCGGCCTCGGCGAGGAGTCCGGTGATGTGCGCGCCGATCGCCATCGACGCGGTGAGGCCGGTGGACCGGATACCGCCGGCGGTGACGTACCGCAGGGCCGGGTGGGCCTGGATGCGGTAGTCCTCGCTTCCGGTGGCGGCCCGCAGTCCGGCGTAGACGGCGGTGACTTCCTCGTCGAGCAGGGCGGGCAGGATCCGTCGGCCCTTCTCCCTGAGGAAGGCGGTGCCGTCCGCGGTGGAGTCGGTGGCGCTCTTGTCGCCGGTCTCCTCGGAGGTCGGGCCGAGCAGCACGTTCCCGAAGACGGTGGGCGCCACCAGGACTCCCTTGCCCGCCGCGGTGGGAACGGGCAGGAGGATGTGGCGGACCAGTTCGCGGGCGAGCTTGTCGTGGACGATGAGCTCGCCGCGCCGCGGGGTCACGGTGAAGGAGTCGAATCCGAGATGCCGGTCGATCTCGTCGGCGTACAGTCCGGCCGCGTTCACCAGGTACCGGGTGCGCAGGGCGCCTCGGGAGGTGGTGAGGAGATGGGTGCCGCCTTCGTTCACCAACTGCTCTACGCGGCAGTCGAGGTGGAGGTGGACGCCCGCCCGGACGGCCTGCGTGGCGTACGCGAGCGGTGTCGACCAGGGGTCGATGATGCTCTCGTCGGGGATCTCCAGTGCTCCGAGCGCACCGGGGCCGAGGTGCGGTTCGCGTGCCGCCAGTTCCTCGGCACCGAGTGCCCGTGCGGCGTCGTAGCCGTTGCGCTCCGCCTTGGCCAACAGCGTCGGCAACAGGTCGAGTTGCTCCTCGTCCCAGGCGACGAGGAGGGCGCCGACGCGCTCGACGGGAATGCCGGACTCCGCCGCGTAGGCGGTCAGCAGGTGCCGGCCCTCGCGGACCAGGCGGGCTTCCAGCGAGCCGGGGACGGCGTCGAATCCGGTGTGCAGGATGGCGGTGTTGGCCTTGGAGGTGCCGTTGCCGATGTCGTCGGATGCCTCGACGAGCGCGATACGCAGGTGGTGGCGGGCCAGCTCACGGGCGATGGCCGCACCGGCGACTCCGGCCCCGATGACGATGACGTCGTACGGCCCCTCGGCCGCACCGGGCCCGGTCGGCTCACCGGCACGGGTGATCGTCACGTCGTACGCGTCGGCCGTGCTTCCGGCCGTCACGAGTGATCCATCAGGGAGTTCACCGCCGTGCGGAAACGGGCGCGGCGTGCGGCCGCCTCGTCCGCGCCGATCGCGGGTTCGTAGAGCGCCGACGGTTCCCACGCCGGCAGTGCGTCCCTGACCGACAGGCCGGGGTCGAGACCGAGGCGGGCGACGGCACCGGCGCCGAGCGCGGTGGCATCCGGCCGGGCGGACACCTCCACGGGCCGTTGCAGCAGGTCGGCCTGGGTCTGCATGAGCAGGGCCGAGCGGGTGAGGCCGCCGTCGACGCGCAGCACCGACAGAGGGGAACCGAGGTCGGTGGCGGCGGCGTCGGCGAGTTCGGCGACCTGGGCGGCGATGCCCTCGCACAGGGCGCGCACCAGATGTCCGGCGGTGGTCTCCAGGCCGAGGCCGGTCACCGAGCCGCGCAGGTCGCCGCGCCACCAGGGGGCGGCGAGACCCGCGAGCGCCGGTACGAACGTGACGCCACCGGCGTCGGGAACGGACAGGCCGACCGGGTCGAGGTCGCCGGCGCCGGTGATCACTCCGAGATCGGTGAGCCAGCGCACGGCCGAGGCGGCGGTGTACACCTGCCCGTCGAGGCAGTAGCTCGTGCGGCCGGCGAGCCGCCAGGCGACGCAGCTGACCAGGCCGGATGTGCCGCGGCGCGGTGTGGTCCCGGTCTGGGCGAGGAGGAAGGCACCGGTGCCGTACGTGCACTTGGCGGTGCCCGGGTCCAGGGCGTGCTGGGCCAGGAGGGCGGCCTGCTGGTCGACGAGGAGGCCGGTGAGGGGGATGCCGGCACCGAACGCGGTGGTGGTGCCGACGTACCGGTCGGCGTCGACGACGGCCGGGAGCCGTTCACCGGCGAGGCCGAAGATCTCCAGCGCGGAGGGCGACCAGTCGACGCGGTCCAGGTCGAGGAGCTGGGTGCGTCCGGCGGTGGACGCGTCCGTGACGAAGGCTCCGGTCAGCTGGTGGACGAGCCAGGAGTCGCTCGTGGTGACGACTCCTTCGCGGGTCAGCTCACGCCGTATCCAGGCCATCTTGGGAGCGGCGAAATAGGGGTCGAGCGGCAGACCGGTGAGATGACGTAACTCAGGTCCGTGCACGTCGAGTTCGTCGCAGATCGATTGAGCGCGCCGGTCCTGCCAGACGACGGCTCCGGTCAGCGGGCCACCGGTGGCGGGATCCCAGGCGAGAACGGTTTCGCCCTGGTTGGCGAGTCCTACGCCGTAGACCGGCTCGGCGGCCTCGTGCAGGGCCTGACGACCGGCGTCGAGGACCGAGCCCAGCAGCTGCGCGGGATCGACCTCGACCATTCCGCCGGCTCCGTAGCGGGGCCGCACGGGAGCCGAACCGGAACCGATCACGCCACGCTCCGGGCAGATCACCAGAGCCTTGGTGCCGGAGGTCCCCTGGTCGACGGCGAGTACCGGCCCTGTCATCACCACTCCAGTCGTACGCAATCCGCCGCAATCGTGATCACTGGCCGTCCGCACACAGAATTGTGCAGACCACCGCTCACGTCAACCCTGGAACGAAGGACCATGATCTCGGACAACTTCCCTGTCCCGGACGCGACTTGGGCACGGTACCCCTTAAGATCCGGAAGTCCGCCCCAGGAGTGCTCAGCAGGCTCCACGCTCGGCGTGCCGAGCAGCAAGCGGACGCTCCCGGGCAGGTCACTGCCCGGACCAGGCCGACCCCCCACGCCTTGAGGATCCATGACGCCCAGACGCTGCCCCTTACCCCGATGCGCGGCGCATCGCCTCACCCAGTCAGGCCGTACGGGGGCGGGGCGAGCCGATGGCTCCCACTGACTTCCGGCCGGTCTATCACCCCGCGGGGCACGACCACGGTCTGCGCGGGGCGTTACAGGAACTGCGGACCGGGCGCTGGCTCTCGATGCGCGATCTGCTGGAGAGCACGCCCGACTGGGCGCTGTGGACCCAGCGGACCCAGGTGCTCGCGACGGCGGCCGCGGGTTCGGACACCGTCGACGCGTGGCAGGCCGAGGAGCCGCTGAGTGTCGCCGCCACCGTCATGCACGCCCGGGTCGTCGTGGAACGGGCGGTACGCGCCCACCGCGAAGGACACTCCCGGGCCAGGGAGTTGTGGCAGGAGGCGTGGGAGGGCTGCCGGTCGGCCGCACACGCCAGTCCTCCGGATCCGGTGCCGTGGGTCTGCCTGCTCGCCCTCTCCCAGCTCGACGAACGGCAGCGACTGAAGGAACACCGGCTGCCACCGCCCGGGCCGATGCTCTTCCCCGGCCCCTGGGGCCTGCTCGCGGAGGCTGACCGGCGTGATCCGCACAATCGCGAGACGTACCACCGGATGCTCCAGTTCGTCTACGCGAGACGCGCGGGCGGAACACTGTCGGAAGCGGTCGACTTCGCGCAGTGGGCGGCCTCCTCGGCCCCCGACGGCTCCGCGCTCCACGTCCTGCCGCTGTACGTGAGGGTGGAGCGCTACCGCCGCGAGCACGGCCACGAGAAGGCGCTCGATCTCCACTGGGTCACCGAGGACGGCGAACGGGACGCGCAGCGGGCGCTGCATCTCTGGTTCCACCGCACGGAGCCCGCCGCCCGGTCCCTCCTCGACCTCAACCACCTGGCGCACGCGCTGTGGGGATCGCTCCAGTTCACCGACGCCGCTCCCGTGTTCCAGGCCCTCGGCCCGTACTACACGCCGGTCCCCTGGGCGTACCGCACCCGGACGCCCGGTGATCCAGCGGGGGCGGAGGAGGTCTTCCTGCGCGCCCGCGGCAGATGCCTCACCGCCGCGGACGATCCGGCCGGCGGCCGGTACCGCTGAGGCACGGACGGGCCGCCGGACCGGTCCGCTCACCCGAACCGCCCGTCCCGTACGACCCGTTCACGTCCCGACCCGTCCCCCACCGGAGGATCGCTCCATGTCCATACCCGCCCAGACCCGGTCGAGCGCACCCGCACAACCACCCAAGGACGAGGAGCAGCGCCTGCGCGAACTGGGCTACCAGCCCGTGCTGGCCCGCCGCATGGGCGGCTTCGGCAACTTCGCGATCAGCTTCTCCGTCATCTCCATCCTGTCCGGCTGCATGACGCTGTACGGCTTCGGCATGTCCACGGGCGGCCCTGCCGTGATGCTCTGGGGCTGGGTCGGCGTGGGTGTCTTCGTCCTGTGCGTCGGCATGGCCCTGGCCGAGGTCACGAGCGCCTACCCGACGTCCGGGGCGCTGTACTACATGGCCGACCGGCTCGGCGGCCGCAAGTGGGGCTGGTACACCGGCTGGCTGAATCTGCTCGGTCTGCTGGGCGCCATCGCCGGCATCGACTACGGCGCCGCCCTGTTCACGGGGGCGCTGCTCAACCTCCAGTGGGGCTTCGATCCGACACCCGGCTCCACGATGGTCATCTTCCTCTGCATCCTGCTGCTGCACGCCGTGCTGAACCTGTTCGGTGTGCGTCTCGTGAGCGTGCTGAACTCGATCAGCGTGTGGTGGCACCTGGGAGGTGTGGCAGTGATCGTGAGCGTGCTGGCGATCGTGCCGTCCGACCACCAGTCGCCCTCGTTCGTCTTCACCGAGTTCGTGAACGGCACCGGCTGGGAGAACCCGCTGTACGTGGCGGCGATCGGCCTGCTGCTGGCCCAGTACACGTTCAGTGGGTACGACGCCTCCGCCCACCTGTCCGAGGAGACGTCCAACGCCTCGGTCTCCGCGGCCAAGGGCATCGTCCGGGCGATCTGGGTGTCCTGGGCGGCCGGTTTCGTGCTGCTCGCCGGTCTGACGTTCGCCATCCAGGACTACGCGGGCACACAGGACAGTGCGACCGGTGTGCCACCCGCGCAGATCCTGATCGACGCGCTCGGCACGGCGGGGGCGACGGTCATGCTGCTCATCGTGATCGCCGCCCAGCTGTTCTGCGGAAACGCCGAAGTCGCCGCCGCCAGCCGGATGGTCTTCGCGTTCAGCCGTGACAACGCGCTGCCGGGCTCCGCCCTGTGGCGCAAGGTGAGCGCGCGCACCCAGACGCCCGTCCCCGCCGTGTGGCTGTCCGTCTGTGTCGCCGCGCTCCTCGCCCTGCCCTCGCTGTACTCCGCGACCGCGTACGGCGCGGTGACGGCGATCAACGTCATCGGCATCACGCCCGCCTACGCCATTCCCATCTACCTGAAGCTGCGGGCCGGGGACCGTTTCGAGCGCGGCCCGTGGCATCTGGGCCGCTGGTCCAAGCCGATCGGCTGGATCGCCGTGGTCTGGGTCGGCGTCGTGTCCGTACTGTTCCTGCTGCCGCAGTCGGCGCCGGTGACGATGGAGTCGATGAACTACGCGTCGATCGCCCTCGTCAGCGTGCTGGTCCTGGCCACCGTGTGGTGGTTCGTCGCCCGCCGTTCGTACGGCACTCCGAAGGCGTACGGGAACGCCCGCGAGCAGGCGGAGATCGCGGAGGGCATCGTCTGACCCGGGCGTCCACTCCGGCGGGCGGGCTCCCTCAGCGCAGCAGCAGGTGGAGCCCGCCCAGCACGGTCGCCCCGATGACGAGCCGCTCGAAGAGCGTCTGGTTGATCCTGTCGACGCATCGGCGGCCGATGTAGGCGCCCGGAACGACGAAGAGCACCAGACAGGCGTCCAGCAGCAGCGACTGCGCGTCGATGAGACCGAGACCCACGCTGAACGGCACCTTGGTCACGTTGACGATCAGGAAGAACCAGGCCGAGGTGCCCAGGAAGCCGAGCTTGCGGAACCCGGCGGAGAGCAGGTAGAGCGACATGACGGGGCCGCCCGCGTTGGCGACCATGGTGGTGAAGCCGCCGAGCGCGCCATAGCTCCGGGCCTTGAACCGTGCGGCGCGCGAGAGGTTCCCGCCCGGCTCGTCCCCCGGTGCGGGCGCACCGCCCGCCGCGGTGCGCCGACGCCAGACGGTGACGCCCGACATGAAGAGCAGGATCGCGCCGATGGAGGTGCGCACCACCCCGTCGCCCGCCCACATCATGAAGAGGGTCCCCGCCACCACGCCCACGGCGACGGCGGGGAAGAGCCGTAGCAGTGTGGGCCAGTGGGCATGGCGCCGGTAGACGGCGACGGCGAGGAGGTCACCCGCGATCAGGATCGGAAGCAGCACCCCGGTCGATTCGCGGGCCGGCAGCACGGCCGCGAAGACCGCGAGGCTGATCGTGTTGGCTCCGCTGACAGCCGTCTTGGAGAAGCCGACGAGGGTGGATGCCGCCGCCAGGGCGGCCAGTTGCCACAGGGTGAGAGTGTCCATGCCGGATCAGATGGTAGACATCACCCCTCTCCGGCGGGCAGCCGTGTCACTCCGTGGTCGCTCACGAGAGGCCGGCGAGCACGGAGGCGCCGCCGGGCAGCGCACCGCACGACGCCCCACCCACCCTATGATCGATTGATCGATTCGATCTTCTTCTGAGCGTTCTCTTGACCCTTCGCCGATCGACCGATCAGGATTCGGGTGTCCCGAGAAAGGCTGCGCCTTCTGATGAGCCATCCCTTTGCACTTCCCGACGAAGACCGCGAAGCAAGCCCGTACACCGGCTATACCCGGGCGCACTGGGAAGCCACTGCGGACGGTCTGCTCGAAGCGGCCTGGCGGTGGGCCACGCCCGGAAGCGCCCTCCTCGACCTCCCGGGCCGGCCGTCCGCTTCCGGTGTCCGCTCCGACGGACTGGAGGGATACGCCCGTACGTTCCTCGCGGCAGGCTTCCGCGTCGCGGGCGCGGAGGGCGGGGATCCGCACGGCTGGCTCGACCGGTACGCGGACGGGCTGGCCGCCGGGACGCTTACGCCCGGCCGCGACGACACCGAGTCCTGGCCGCTGATCCTGGACCACCACGTGCGGGGACAGCCGATGGTGGAGTCGGCGTCCGTCGCCATCGGGCTGCGGCTCACCACACCCTGGCTCTGGGACCGGCTGGAATCCGGGGTGCAGGACCGTACCGAGGAGTGGCTGCGCGGGGCGCTGCGGCACACGCCTGCCCCCAACAACTGGTACCTCTTCCCCCAGGCGGTGGCAGGCTTCCTGGAGTCGGTCGGCCGCGGCGACGCGGAGACGGCGCGCGCGCTGGACCGGGCGGAGGAGCTGATGGAGGGCTGGTACCGCGGCGACGGCTGGTACGCCGACGGTGACGGCCGGGCCTTCGACCACTACAACGGCTGGGCCCTGCACCTGTACCCGATGCTGCACGCCCACCTGGCGGGCGACAAGGAACAGTCCGCGCGCTACGGCGGGCGACTGCGCGAGCATCTCGGCGGGCTGTCGCTGCTGTTCGGCTCGGACGGGGCGCCGATCCACTTCGGCCGGTCGCTCACCTACCGCTTCGCGGCCGGTTCCGCCGTCGCGCTCGGCGCCCTCACCGGACACACCCCGCTCTCGCCCGGCACCTCGCGCCGGCTGATCAGCGGGACGCTGCGCTACTTCCTGGACCGGGGGGCGGTGGGTGAGGACGGGCTCCTCGGTCTGGGCTGGCACGGCCCGCACGAGGCGACGCTCCAGACGTACTCGGGACCCGCCTCGCCGTACTGGGCGTCCAAGGGCTTCGTCTCCCTGCTCGCCCCGGCCGGTCATCCGCTGTGGACCGCGACGGAGGAAGCGGCACCGGGCGAGGGACCCGACCAGGTGCTCGCCCTGCCCGCTCCCGGGTTCCTCGTGCAGTCCACGCGGGCGGACGGCATCGTCCGGCTGCACAACCACGGAAGTGACCATGTCCGGCCGCACGAGGGCGAGTCGGCGGCCCAGGAGGACCCGCTCTACAGCCGCCAGGCGTACTCGACCGTCACCGGTCCCACGGCGAGGGCGAATCACGCGGACAACCACCTGGCCGTGGTCGTCGCGGGGGTGCGCAGCCATCGGCGCCGCATCCACCCGCTCGGTGCGGGCGGTGGCGGCGGCTGGGGCTGGGCCGGCTCCTGGCATCTGCCGCTGTTCGCCTCGGGCCCGCCGACGGTGCCGGGGATGCGGGTCGAGAGCGTGACCGTGGCCAGGGGCCGCTACGAGCTCCGGGCCCACCGCGCCCTCGGTGTCCCTGCGGGGTCACGGGTCGAGCAGACGGGGTGGGCGACGGGCCGCGACGACGCGTTGACGTCCGCGCTGCACGGCCTGCACGGCTGGGAGGAGCACGAGGAGGTACGGGCTCCGCAGGGCACGGCGTACACGAACTGGGCGGTGATGCCACGGCTCTCAGGGGCGGCGGAGGGCACGGTGATCCTGCTGTCGCTCGCCTCGCTCACCGGGCGGAGCGACCCGGTTCCGCTGCCCGAGGTGCTGAGCGGGGTACGGGTCGACGGCTGCCGGATCGAGGTCGGCTGGACGGACGACGGGTCCACGACACGTATCGACTTCGAACCGCTCACGGTCACGCACGGCTGAACGGCCGTCGAGCCCGCCCGGTGACCGGTTTCCCGGGCCGCCGGGCGGGCTCGGCTTCCTACACGTCCGTGCGGATCACGACCACCAGCGTGCGGGGGCCGTGCACCCCCTCGACCCGCTCCAGCTCGATGTCCGAGGTCGCCGAAGGGCCGCTGACCAGCGTCGTCGGCCGTTCCGGCACCAGCCTGGCGACGGCCTCCGGCACTCCGGCCTCGACCGTCGACAGGTCGACGACGCACACATGGACGTCGGGGACGAGCGAGAGCGCCCTGCGGCCCTGGCCGGGCGAACCGTCGAGGAAGATCGTGCCGGTCTCGGCGCAGCTGACGGCCGAGGCCGTGATCACCCCGTCCAGCGCGTCGAGGCTCGGCGCGGGGATGTCGGCGGAGTCCCGCTGGACCTCCCCGTCGTAGCGGCCGAGCCATCCCTCGTCGAGCCCGTCAGGTACACCGATCCGCCGTGCGCCGAGCGCGCGCAGCACGTCGGCGACGACCTCGGCGGTCTGGTCGGCGGTGCAGGTGCGCACCTGCGCCCTGTAGTCGACGAGCCGGTGGGTCAGCAGGGCGAGCCGCTCGTCGTCGGGCAGGGTGCGTCCGGTGCGGTAGGCGCGCGGGATGGTGGTCGCGGGCGTCGGGGCCAGAGCGAGGGCGTCGCGGACACGGCCGAGCACGGTCTCCCTGGCACCCGCCTGAGGGGTGGTCATTTCTTTTTCTCCTCGACGGAGTCGGTGTACTCGTCGGCGGCGGCGCGCATCGTGGCGGCGCCTTCTTCGGATGCCAGCCAGGAGCGGAAGGTCTGCCTGGGCGGGGCGGGGGTGTCCCGGCTGTCGCTCCAGCCGTCGAAGGGGGCCGGCAGCCGGGAGATCGTGCCGCTCCGCCCGGCGACGGCCCGGCCGACCCCGGATGCCTTCTGCGCGGCCTTGTACAGCTTCGGCCGCTTCATCACGCCCGCGGCGGCCTTCATGGCGAGCTTCTCCGCGGTCGTACCGGACTGTTCGGTGTTCTGGTGGCGCAGTTCGACGAGCATCGAGGGAATGTCGATCTTCACGGGGCAGGCGTCGAAACATGCACCGCAGAGGCTGGAGGCGTACGGGAGCGAGCTGTTGGGGTCGTCCTTGGCCGCGTGCATCCCGGCGAGCTGCGGGGTGAGGACCGCGCCGATCGGTCCGGGGTAGGTGGATCCGTAGGCGTGCCCGCCCGCCCTCTCGTACACCGGACAGACGTTGAGACAGGCCGAGCAGCGGATGCAGTTGAGCGCCTCGCGGCCGATCCTGTCGGCGAGCGCGGCCGTGCGTCCGTTGTCGAGGAGGATCAGGTGGAAGTCCTGCGGGCCGTCGCCGGGAGTCACGCCGGTCCACAGGGAGGTGTAGGGGTTCATGCGCTCACCCGTCGATGAGCGGGGCAGCAACTGGAGGAAGACTTCCAGGTCCTGGAAGCGCGGCAGCACCTTCTCGATGCCCATGAGGGTGATGAGGGTGTCGGGCAGGGTCAGGCACATCCGCCCGTTGCCCTCGGACTCGACCACGGACAGGGTGCCGGTCTCCGCGATACCGAAGTTGGCGCCCGAGACGGCCACCTTCGTCGTCATGAACTTCTCGCGGAGATAGGCGCGGGCGGCTGCCGCGAGGTGCGCGGGCACGTTGTCGAGGTCCGGGTCGACGCCCGGGATCTCGTCGAGGAAGATCTGCCGGATCTCGTCGCGGTTGCGGTGGATCGCGGGCACCAGGATGTGCGAGGGCTTGTCGTGGGCGAGCTGCACGATGAGTTCGGCCAGGTCGGTCTCGTACGGGGTGATGCCGAGCGATTCCAGGTGTTCGTTGAGGCCGGTCTCCTGGGTCGCCATGGACTTGACCTTGATGACGTCACTGCTGCCGGTCTCCTTGATCAGCTGGGCGACGATCTCGTTGGCCTCGTCGCCGTCCCGCGCCCAGTGGACGGTTCCGCCGCTCTCGGTGACCTTGCGCTCCAGCTGCTCCAGGAGCTCGGGCAGCCGGTTCATGGTGTCGGTCTTGATGGCGGCGCCCGCGTCGCGCAGTTCCTCCCAGTCGGGGAGTTCGCCGGTGACGTGGAGGCGCTTGCCCCGGATGGTGTGGGTGGCCCTGCCGAGGTTGCGGCGCAGTTGTCCGTTGCGCAGTTCGTCACGGGCGGCCTCGGGGAACTTCCGCTCGCCGCGCAGGTTGCCCGTGCCGTACGGGGAGCGGGGCGGGGTGGCGGGCATACCGAGGAACGTACTCATGCGGCGGCCTCCGTCAGGACGTACGGCGAGGTGCGGGTGGAGGCGAGGATCTGCGCGAGGTGCAGGGTGCGCGCGCCCGCCTTGATGCGGGAGAGTCCGCCGCCGATGTGCATCAGGCAGGAGGAGTCTCCCGCGGTGCATACGTCGGCCGCCGTGGTGGCGATGTTGCGCATCTTGTCCTGGAGCATCGCCGTGGACGTCTCCGCGTTCTTGACGGCGAAGGTGCCGCCGAAGCCGCAGCAGGAGTCCGCTTCGGGGAGCTCGACGAGATCGATGGAGTCGACGGCGCGGAGCAGCCGCAGCGGCTTGTCACCGACACGGAGCATCCGCAGGGAGTGGCAGGTGGGGTGGTAGGTGACGCGGTACGGGAAGTGGGCGCCGACCGACGAGACGTCGAGGACGTCGACGAGGAACTCGGAGAGTTCGTACGTCTTGGCCTTGACGACGGCGACTCCGGCACGGAGCGAGGCGTCGCCGTACCGCTCGGCGATGAGCTCGTGCTGGTGGCGGACCGATCCCGCGCACGACCCGGAGGGCATGACGACCGCTTCGATGGAGGAGTCGCCGAACTGGTCGGCGAAGTTGCGCACCAGTGGGACGGGCTCGCGCTGGTAGCCGGTGTTGACGTGCATCTGGCCGCAGCAGGTCTGCTCCGGCGGGAACACCACGTCGTGTCCCAGGCGGGCGAGCAGGATCGCGGTGCTTTTCACCGCCTCGGGGAAGAGCGTGTCTCCCAGACAGGTGGCGAAGAGTCCGATGCGCATGGGGCCTCCCCGGTCGTTATATGGTCGGACCATACTAGCCTCGGTCCTAATGAGGAAGCCGTGAACACACGAAAGCGGGGACGGCGCGTCGTGCGCCGTCCCCGCCCAGTCGCGGTCCTGCTCCGCCCGGCCCGCTCCACCGGGTACGTCCTGCGGGTCCGGTCCCGCCCGCTGTGCCCGGCCTCCGGGTGCGTCTCAGTCGCGTGGATCCCGGGAGATCTCGTCGACGAGCGTTCCGTGGAGGCCACGGATGTGCTGCTCGACCAGATCGGCAGCCTCGCCGCCTCGCCCTTCACGCACCAGCCGCAGCAGTTCCAGATGATGGGCGTTGAGTGCGGTGGCGGTGGCGGGCCAGTCCTCGGCCTCCTCCAGTGCGCGCAGGATCAGCGGTCGTACCGACTCACGCACCGCGGACGTGAGCGTGGAGGTCAGTTCGTTGCCCGAGCCGCGGGCGATCAGGACGTGGAAGCGGGTGTCCAGATCGTTGAACTCGGTCACGCCGACGTCCCGCTCCCCCATCCGTACGACCAACCGTTCGGCCTCGTCGAGGACTTCGGCCGAGGCATGCCGGGCGGCGGCCTCGAAGCTTGACCGCTCAAGAACGACGCGGGCCTCCAGCACGTCGTGCAGGCTGTAGCTGCCGAGCGCGAAGTGCAGGCGCAGCAGCCGCCCGAGCGCGTCGTCGGGATGGCGCACGATGCGCGCCCCGGAATCGGGACCTCTGCCGGGCTGGGCCACCAGCACGCCGATGGTCTCCAGGACCCGCAGCGCCTCCCGCAGCGCCGACCGGCTGACGCCGAGGACCGGCGCCAGTTCCCGCTCGGGGGGCAGCCGGTCCCCCGCCTTCAGCTCGCCCGCGAAGACCCGCTCCTCGATGCTCTGGAGCACGAGTTCATGGGTGCGGGACTGCCGTACGGGTTGCCACTCGACAGGCATCCGCTACTCCCTGGTCCGCGCGATACGCATGATCCGACTATGTCACACAGGTTTTGTGGTAGGACCAAAGCATCCCGGTCGGCCCGACGGCTCGGAGAGCCGACACGCGACCGTCCGGCGCCCCACGCCGCCACCCCGCTTCATGTGATTCTCACGCTGTCCAATTAATGTGCACACCGTGACCCAGATGACCCCGCCCGGCTGGCATCCAGACCCCGGGCACTCAGGAATCGGCCCCGCCCAGGAACGCTGGTGGGACGGGAGCCGCTGGACGGACCAACTCCGCCTGCCACCCGCGGCCGTCCGCCGGCGCCGGATGCGTATCGGCGCGGGAGTCGCCGCAGGCGTGGTGCTGCTCGCCGCCGTCGGAGGCGGGGCGTTCCTGCTGGGGCAGGACTCCGGCGACCGGACGGACAGCGCCGCCGCCACCGCTCCCCCTTCCGGACCGTCCACCGGCGCACCCGGCGATCCAGGTGTGCCCGAGGACCGTGACGAGGGCGGCGGTCAGGCCCCCGGGCAGCAGGGACCGCCGACCGAGGAGGGGTACGCGACCGACCTGGCGAGCGGGATCAGTATCCCGGTGCCCGACGGCTGGACCGGTTCGTCGGGCGTCATGGGCGCCGGGCTGACCACGGGCGAGCACCCCTGCCCGGGGGACGCCGACGAGAACTGCGTACGCGGCGGGGTGTTCTCCGCACCGGCGGCCGTCCTCAAGCTGAAGGCGACCACGGCGGAGGCGGCGGCGAAGGAGGACATCGCGGCCAACGCGGAGGAGTCGTACGGCGAGAAGATCTACGAAGGGATCACCTCGCACCGGACACTCAAGTCCGAGGCAGTCACCGTGGCCGGCCAGAAGGGCTACCTGGTGCGCTGGGAAGTGGTGACGAAGAAGGGCGACGACGGGTACGTCGAATCGCTGGCGTTCCCCTCACCCACCGCCAAGGGCCAACTGGTCGTCGTGCGTTCCGGCTTCGACATCAACGACGAGGCGCCGAAGCTCTCCGTCCTGGACGACATCACGAAGGGCATCAAGGCCGCTTCGAACGCCGGCTCAGGCCCGGGCTCGGGCGAGACCACCTGAGTCACGCCCGTACTGCCGGCACACGAAGGAGGCCGTACCGGATCGCTCCGGTACGGCCTCCTCTTCAGCGCGCTGCTGCCGTCCTGATCAGACGACCGGGACCGGGAAGGTCGGGTACTCCACGCCGGAGACGTGCTGGACGACCCGGATGACCTGGCACGAGTAGCCGAACTCGTTGTCGTACCAGAGGTAGAGGATCGCGTCGTCGCCCTCGACCTTGGTGGCTCCGGCGTCGACGATCGAGGCGTGGCGCGAACCGATGAAGTCGCTCGACACCGCGTCGGGAGCGGTCGTGAAGTCGATCTGGCGCTTCAGCGGCGAGGTCAGCGACACGTTACGGAGGTAGTTGAGGACCTCCTCGCGGGTCGTCTCTCGGCCGAGCCGCAGGCTCAGGATCGCGATCGAGACGTCCGGCACCGGAACACGGATCGAGCTGCCGGTGATCCGCGCGTCGAGCTCGGGGAGGGCCTTGGCCACGGCGGCCGCGGCACCCGTCTCGGTGATGACCATGTTCAGCGGCGCCGAACGGCCACGGCGGTCGGAGCTGTGGTAATTGTCCAGCAGGTTCTGGTCGTTGGTGAACGAGTGCACCGTCTCCACGTGACCGCGGAGAACGCCGTACTCCTCCGCCATCGCCTTGAGCGGCGGAACGATCGCGTTCGTGGTGCACGAGGCGCAGGACAGGATCTGCTCGTCCGGCTTGATCGTGTCGTGGTTGACGCCGTGGACGATGTTGGGGACGTCGCCCTTGCCCGGAGCGGTCAGGACGACCTTGTCGATCCCGGGACGCAGGTGCTTCGACAGCCCCTCGCGGTCACGCCACTTGCCGGTGTTGTCGATCAGGATGGCGTCCTTGATGCCGTACGCCGTGTAGTCGACCTCGGACGGGTCGTTGGCGTAGATCACCTTGATCTCGTTGCCGTTGGCGATGATCGTGCTGGTCGCCTCGTCAACGGTGATCGTGCCCTGGAACTGACCGTGGATCGAGTCGCGCCGCAGCAGCGAGGCGCGCTTGACGATGTCCTGCTTGCCGCCCTGACGGACGACGATGGCGCGCAGCCGCAGACCGTTGCCGGAACCGGCCTTCTCGATGAGCAGCCGGGCGACGAGACGGCCGATGCGGCCGAAGCCGTACAGGACGACGTCGCGGCCCTCACGGCGCTCTGCCTTGTTGGCACCGGTGGCGCCGGCGACGGCCTCCGCGGTGAACTCCGCGACCGAGAGACCTCGGCCGTCGGCCTTGTACGTCACGGCGAGCATGCCGATGTCGATCTGCGAAGGACCGAGGTCCAGCGTGGTGAGCGCCTGGAGGAACGGCAGCGTCTCGGTGACCGAGAGCTCCTCGCCGTCGATCTGGCGGGCGAACCGGTGGGTCTTCAGGATGCTGACCACCGACTTGTTCACCAGGGAGCGGCTGTGGAGAAGGACCGTGACGTCCCGCTCCCGGTGCAGCTTCCCGATGACGGGGATCATCGACTCCGCGATCTCTTCGCGGATCATCCAGTTGGTGAACGAGTCGTCATTGACAGTCACAGGTTTATCTTTCGAGCTAGGCGGCGCTCATATGCTAACCCCATGCCACTTTGATCATTCAATGGGTGCCACCCGAGCGGCCACGAAACCGCCGAACGGCATCCACGGCGCAGGCGCGGGCTGCTTGCGCCCACCTCTCGCACAGGCCCCGGAAACGACTCGGGGCCCGTCCGAAGACGGGCCCCGAGCTGTTGAGACGCCCGACATCACGGCCCGGGAACGGCACGCCGCCCTTCGGCACCGGCGCACCCGACGCCATCGCCTGCCGCGTCACGTCCGAAGGATCCGATCCACGCCCTGCGCGCGGGGCCCGTCCTCAACGGTGACGGCGACGCGCGATGTCCCCGCCGGACTCCGCCGGGAGGGGCGCCGCGCCGGCACCTCGTCGAGCCAGCAGCCCATACCCTCCTGAACTACGCCTTTCAGGACAGAAGGGGTTCAATGCTCGCAGAGGGAGAACTCTCGCTCGTAGAGCTGCTCGTTGTGTTCGTCGACGAAGAACTTGCGTTCCCGCATGAGTTGCTCGCGGTAGTCCTTCGCCTGCTCAAGTGTCATGGTCGAGGTGTCGGACCACGGTTGCTGCGGTGGCACTTCGGATGTCGAGACGATCTTTTCCGACGGGTCCACCAGGAAGAACGCGAGAATCTTGCGGTGCCCGGGACGGGTGGGATCGATGAGACGGAATGCGCCGACGCGGTGTTGCAGGACGTTCGGGAACGCCAGGCAGCGACCTGCCGGCGTCGATGCCGATCCCAGCATCTGGTTCAGCGCGTCTTCGTCCTCCAGGCCGTAGACCTCGCGCAGACCGTTGTCGTCGTTCTGTTCGTAGTGCGGGTCGTCGAGTGCCGCCCGGAAGCTCAGCCGGCTCTCGGTGATGTTCTCGCTGTCCCAGTAGTAGATGCCGGTCGAGACGATCCGCTCGTTCAGCATCCCCTCGACGTGCCAGGACCCGCCTGCGTACTCGGGCTTGTCCGGGGTGAGATGAACGGTGGCGAGCTTGACGATGACCTGCAGGCGGCGGCCGCGCAGGTCGACTCGGGCGGATCCGTCGGGCAACTCGGGCGGGGTGAAGGCCGGGGCGTCCGGGATGACCGGGCTGCGATTTTCCCACCAGTCGTCCTGGGCCGCTTCCCATGCGCGGATGGCTTCGTCGTGGGCCCCGTCATCACCGTAGGAGGACTTGTCCGGATACTCCGGCTCCGAGTCGTACCACCCGAAGGGATCGGCCTGGATCCGCGGGGGGCGCGGATGGCGCAGATCGGTGAGCACGTTCTCCAGCAGCGGGCGCATGCGCGCGAACAAGTCCGGCAGGACGGAAGCCAGTTCGTGATGAGTCACGGGGTGGACGTTGTTCACGTACGAACGGAAGGCGACATCGCCGTCGTCACTGATGTCGACGTCCGTCGGCAGCCACTGGAACTTCTCCGAGAACTCGTACTTCGAGTAGCGGTCCGTCGAGTTCCGCCAAGCCCGCTCGGGCGCGCCGCTCACCTCTCTTACCAGGCAGAACAGTGAGGGATGAACAATATCCAGTACCTGGCCGCCGGATCCGGGATGCCAGTCCCGCTCTGCTTCGGGGACCTGTTCGAGAACCCGGACCGCCTCGCGCAGCCGGGACCCGAGCTTGTCGTCGACCAGGGTGTCCGACTGCCACACCCCGTCGACGGCGGACACCTCGACGCCCGTTCGCCCGTCCCGCAGCGCGGCATAGTGCTCAAGTTCGGCAAGCACGTAACGAACCTGCGCCTCGGTGAGGCCCTGGTCGAGCGCTTCTCGCGTCCACCTGGCGACGATGTCGGCGTCGTTCATCTTGTCGAACCACCCCGGCTTCGCCCGGATATGGGCGCTGCACTGCGTCATCTGAAGTTCCCGCAGCGTTCGGGGAGTCGCGAACGACACGGAACGAGAAGCGCGAAAGGGCAGCGGGAAAGCAGACAGGCCGGTCAAGTCTCTTGGTCCCTCGAATCGGTGAGCGGTGGCGGGAAGACTAGCTCAGCGGACCGACACCGCAGCCGTGGTCCCTTTCCGCCGGTGCGGCGTTGCGGAGGCCCAGCGGACGGAGTCGCTCCCGCCCTGACGCGCGAGGTGGTTCCTCTCTCGCCGAGCGGCGGGCTCGTTCGTGCCCGCGCCTGAATCCGGAAGGCCAGGGCCCTGGTGCGCGGGGCAGCGGCCGGGCAGGCTAGTTTGCTCGGGTGAGTCTCCTTGATGATGTGGCAGAGCGCGACGGCTGGCTGTGCTGGGTGTGTGACGAACCGGTCGACCCCCACGAGTCGGTGAACGACCCCCGAGGACCCAGCGTCGACAGCCGGACCGCCGACCGGAAGGCCAAGGTCGCCGAACGGCTCGCGCACCGTGGGTGCAACACCCGCAAGGGCGCGGTCAAGGTGGTCATCGCCTGGCCGGACCATCTGTACGTGGCCGAACCCGCGCCCCTGATCACGGTCGCCGGAAGGCTGGAGCGCAAGGGCGGCCGCGAGATGGTGGGCCGCTGTCCGAACAGGCGGGACGCCCAAGAGGCGGCGGACTGGCTGGTGGACCGGTTCTCCCGACTCGTACCGGGGCTGCCGGTCACCGCCGACATCGAGGCGGGCGGCGGCCAGTTCCTCGTCATCCTGGCAACCGGCCGCCGCTGACCGGGGATCACCGGAGACCACTCCCGCCGAGCCGACCCGCCGGCCCGCATCGACCCGTCCTCGCGCGCACGGCCCTCTCCGACGTCCGCGGTTACTCTCCGTGGTTCGGCGCCGGTTGTGGCGGGCCGGTCGTCGGTGGGGTCGCCCGGTGAAGCCCTCGGGCACACCGGTTCACCGCGTGGAATACGCGATCCGCAACCGCGACGCCCACGGCACCGTCCGGGCGAGGGCCGAAAGCCGTCCGGGCGAGGGCCGAAAGCAGGTCTTGCGCGCCGTGCCGTTTCTGGATCTGGGTCCGGACCCGGGAAGCGCGCTGACCCGGTGCTCGGCGGTGGACAACGACGCCGCGCACGGCCCGGTCGCGCCGACCCGCTGACGCCGACCGAGGAACGCCAGTCCCCCATGCTCCGCAAAATGATCGAGGGCCGGTCTCGGATTGCTCCGAAACCGGCCCTGACCTCGACTCTCTCGAGTCGGGACGACAGGATTTGAACCTGCGACCCCTTGACCCCCAGTCAAGTGCGCTACCAAGCTGCGCCACGTCCCGATGCCCGTCTGACCTGGGGTTTCCCCTGGGCCGAACGCGCATGAGAACAATACCGCACTTGAACCGGTGGTTACGAACGGCTTTGCAGGCTTGACCTCAACCGAACTTGATGTCGGACGCTCGTCCCCATGACGACCACCACCGTCGGGCCGGCGCCCGACCACCGCGAGCTGGACCGGCTGATGAGCCTCATGACGGGGGACGAGAAGCACGGGCCCGCCGCCACCTCGACCCTGGACGCCTTGTGGGTCCTCTACAACCGCGTGCTGCGCGTCACACCCGCGACCGCGGACGACCAGGAGCGCGACCGGTTCCTGCTGTCCAAGGGGCACGGGCCGATGGCGTACTACGCGGTGCTCGCCGCGCACGGATTCCTCGACGAGGCCCTGCTCCCGGGCTTCGGTTCGTACGACTCGCCTCTCGGGCACCACCCGGACCGGCTCCTCGTACCCGGGGCCGAGATCGGCAGCGGGTCGCTGGGGCACGGGCTGCCGCTCGCCGTGGGAAGCGTGCTGGGCCTGCGGGCGCAGGGCCTCACCGATCCGCGGGTCTGGGTGCTGATCGGGGACGCCGAGCTGGACGAGGGCAGCAACCACGAGGCGATCGCGTACGCCGGACCCGCGGGGCTGGAGCAGCTGCACACCCTCGTGATCGACAACGCCTCCGCCACCTACGGCCGGCCCGGGGGCATCGCGTCCAGGTTCGAGAGCGCCGGCTGGTCCGTCGGAACCGTGGACGGACGGAACCACGAGGCGCTGTACGCGGCGTTCACCGCGCCGCATCCCGGCCGGCCCCGGGCCGTGGTGGCCACGGTCGCCCCCAAGTAGGCCGCTCCGAGCAGTGCGCACATCAGACACCGAGCGACGGAGAAGGACTTCTCATGGACACGATGCGTGACCGCTTCATCGCCACCACGGCGCGGCTCCTCGACGAGGACCCCAGGCTCGCGGTCGTACTGGCCGAGATCAGCCGGGACGGCTTCGAGCGGGCGGAGCGCGCCCATCCGGACCGGGTGGTCAACGTGGGCATCCGAGAGCAGCTGCTGATCGGCGCGGGAGCGGGGATGGCGCTGACGGGGATGCGGCCGATCATGCACACCTTCGCCAGTTTCCTGGTGGAGCGGCCCTTCGAGCAGGTGAAGCTGGACCTCGGCCATCAGGGCGTCGGAGGAGTCCTGGTCAGCGCCGGGGCTTCGTACGACTGGCCGGCCGGGGGCTTCACGCACATGTCGCCGGGTGATGTCGCGCTCCTCGACACGCTCGACGGCTGGACGGTCCACGTGCCCGGCCACCCGGACGAGGCCGAGGCGCTGCTGCGGCTCGCGGCCGGCGGGGACGACCGGGTGTACGTCAGGCTCTCCCTCCAGTCGAACCGGGCCGGGCGGCCTGTGGGCGGGGGCGGTTTCGCTACCGTGCGCGAGGGGCGTGATGGTGTCGTGATCGCGGTCGGCCCGATGCTCGACAACGTCCTCACCGCGACCGAGGACCTGGACGTGACGGTGCTGTACGCGACCACGGTGCGCCCCTTCGACGCGGCGGGGCTGCACCGGGCGGTGGGGGCCACCGAGGGTGCGGACGTGGTGGTCGTCGAGCCCTACCTGGCCGGCACGTCCACGGCCGCGGCCAATGACGCGCTCGCCGATCTCCCCCACCGCGTGCTCGGCCTGGGTGTGGGCCGGGCGGAACTGCGCCGGTACGGGCACATGGACGAACACCTCGTGGCGCACGGGCTGGACCCGCGGGGGCTGCGGGAGCGGATCAGCGGGTTCGTCCGGCGCTGAACGACCGCGTGCGACACACCGACCGAGCGCTAGGGCTTCAACTCCGGGTAGGCGTCGAGCAGTTTGCGTGGGGCCGCCTGACACCAGGAGTCGGCGAGGATGGTCCTCAGTTCGTCGTTGTCCTCCAGGGCGGCCAGCCGCACGCGCACCCAGGCGTAGTTGTCGTCGTGACCCTCGCGGGTGAAGAACTTCTCCGGTTCGGAGGCGATCAGCTCGGCCCGGTCCTCCATGGGGCACTTCACCCCCATCGTGGTGTCGTCGTCACCGAGGCCGGCGAAGATCTTCCCGGCCACCCGGAACGTGGGCTGTCCCCAGGCCAGTTTCTCGGCCGTGTCCGGGAGGGACAGGGCGATGGTGCGGACGTCATCGGCGGTGGTCGTCATCCACGGTCTCCGATCCGGTGGCCCCGGCGGCTGCGAGGCGGGTCGGCTCCGACCGTAGCGCCCGGCACCGACAACGACGGGGAGCCACCGGACACGCAAGCGTCCGCCCGCGCTCTCGCGGGGGCGGTGCTCGCGTGGACGCGGTCGCACGGGTCGGTGGTTCTCGAATCCGCCGGTCAGTTCGCGGGCATGGGGCATCGCGGCGACACGCCGCCGACCACGCAGAGGGACATGCCGGCGGACGCGTTCGCCCTGGCCTGAGCCCAGGAGCGGGCCGGGCGTGCCATGCCGCTGCGCCGCGCTGTCACCCGGGCGCCCGGGTGACGCCGCGGCCACGCTTCCACGCCTCGGTCGCGTTCAGCGTCAGCGGCGCTCCCTGCGGTTGAGGTGCCCGACGAGCTCCTGGGCCAGCGACTTGATCGTGGCGAGTCCGGCACGTCCCCAGGGGCGCGGCACGGTATCGACCGCGCACACCGTGCCGAGGGCGATGCCCGTACGGTCGATGAGCGGCGCCCCGAGATAGGAGCGGATGCCTATCTCGTCGACGACCGGGTTGCCGGCGAAGCGCGGGTAGTCGCAGACGTCGTCCAGCACGAGGGCCTTGCGGCGCAGGAGCACGTGCGGGCAGTAGCCGTGGTCGCGGGCCATGTGGCGCCCGCTCCGGCCACTGCCCGCGGCGGCGGTGCTGAGGTCCGAGCCTCCTTGCGTCCCCGAAGGGGTGTGGAGCCCCGCGAAGAACTGCCGGTTCTCGTCGATGAAGTTGACCATCGAGTAGGGCGTCTCCGTCACTTCGGCCACCTTGTCGGCGAAGGCGTCGAAGCTCTCGAACGAGGTGTCGTCCCGCTCCCCGAGATCCAGTCTGCGCAACCGCCCGGCCCGCGTCGGCGCTTCCGGGTCGACCGGGGTGAGCAGAAGGCGACCGGTCGCGTAACGGGTCACGGATGAGCTCCGAAGCCCGCGACCGGAGCTGCCGTCCGGGCGTCGGTGGCGTTGATGAGGTGCTGGACCAAGGTGACCAGCGCACCGGTGCCCGAACTGGCGATCCGGGCGTCGCACAGGACGACGGGCACCTCCGGACCGAGGTCGAGTGCGGCCCGGACCTCGTCGGGCTCGTACCTGTAGGCCCCGTCGAACTCGTTGACCGCGACGATGAACCCGATGCCGCGCCGCTCGAAGAAGTCGACGGCGGCGAAGCACTCGGCGAGCCGCCGCGTGTCGGCGATCACGACGGCGCCCAGCGCTCCCTTGGAGAGTTCGTCCCACATGAACCAGAACCGTTCCTGGCCGGGGGTCCCGAAGAGGTACAGGACGTGCTGCTCGGAGAGGGTGATGCGGCCGAAGTCCATGGCGACGGTGGTGGCCGTCTTGGACTCGATGCCTTCGAGGCTGTCGGTCGCCACACTGACCTGCGTCAGCAGTTCCTCGGTGCTCAGCGGCGCGATTTCACTGACCGCGCCCACGAACGTCGTCTTGCCGACGCCGAACCCGCCCGCGACCAGGACCTTGAGGGCCACGGGAAAGAAGCCGGAGCTTCCGGTGCTGTCAGAGCTGTCGTCGTAGACCATCGAGCACTGCCTCCAGCAGGGATCGGTCGGTGGGCGTGTCATGGAAAGCGGGGGCGTGCGCGGTGACCGCGCCGCAGTCGACCAGGTCGGACAGGAGGACCTTGGTGACGACTGCGGGCAGCCGGAGATGTGCGGCGATCTCGGCCACGGATGTGGGGCCGTCGCACAGCCCCAGCGCCACGGAGTGCTCGGGCCCCAGATGGATCTGGGGTGTGCTCCCGGTGGCCATCACCAGCGACAGCAGGTCGAGCACTGTGGTCGGCCGCGTACGGCCGTTGCTCACGGTGTACGGGCGGATGAGCCGGCCGGCCGCGTCGTCGAGCAGGGGCCCGTCCTGCGGGGCCGGCACCCTCACAGCCCCGGGGTGTACGGTGCCCCGGCCGCTTGCCGCACCGGGGTCATCAGATAGGGCCGGACGCTCTTGATCAGCATGGCCATCTCGTACCCGAGGACCGCCGCGTCCGCCTCACGTCCCGCCAGTACGGCCAGACAGGTGCCGGATCCGGCGGTGGAGACGAAGAGCAGCGTCGAGTCGAGTTCGACGACCACCTGCCGTACGTCACCGTTGTCTCCGAAGCGGGCCCCGGCGCTGCGGCCGAGGGAGTACAGGCCGGCGGCCAGGGCCGCCATGTGGTCGGCGCTGTCGGGGTCCATGCCATGGACGGATTTCACGAGTCCGTCGGCGGAGAGCAGGACCGCGCTGCGCGTGTAGGGGACGCGCTGTACCAGCCCGCTCAACAGCCAGTCCAGGTCGGCGACCTGACCGGACGGCATTTCGCTCGCCATGGTGCATCTACTCCTTGGGGGTGCTTTGCGTGGGGGCGTTCTGCGTGGGGGTGTTCAGGAAGGAGGTGTTCTGTTCGACGGTGTGGCCCGGCGCATAGGTGTCCGCCGGGTGCGCGTCGGACGGGCGCGGGTCGGGCACGTACGGGTCGGAGGTGTGGAGACCGGCCCTGTACGGGTCGGCCCCGTAGCCCGTGGCGGGCTGCCGGTCCGGCACGAGTGCGTCGGACAGATGCGGGTCGAGGAGGTGCGGCTCGGGATGTGCGGGTCCGTCAGGCTCGGGCCGACGCGGGTCGGGCAGTGGCGCGTCCGGGCTGCGCCTGCCGGGCACCTGCGGGCCCGGATACGTCTGCTGGAGCGGCTCCGGTCCCTTTCGCGGACCCGGACCACGGACCGGGAGCGGCACCGGGCCGGCGGCCGGCCGCGGGGCCTGGGCGACTGCCGTGACGTCGTCCCGGTCCGCTCCGTACGCGGTTTCTGGGGCCGGGTCCTCGGCCGACCGTGCCTCCGCGAGGTCGACACCGCGCCGGAACGCGGCCATGAGACCGGGGTCGTGCACGGCGTGTTCGTCCTCGACGCGGGGAACGGGGGCCTCCCGCAGCTGCGGGACGAGGTGCTCCTGGTTGCTGCGCCGGGGAAGCTGCGGGCGCCCGGTACCTCCGCCGCCGGTGGAGGAGGCCGTTCCGGTGGCGGCTCCGAGCCGCCCCCGGTCGTCCGGTGGCCGTACGTCGCGGCTGCTCGCCACCTCCGGACGGTCGATCCGCTCGGCGCGGAGCGGCTGGAGCGGGGGCTCCTCCGGCTGCGGCGTGCGCGGTGGGGGTGTGTGCGGATGCGCCTGCCGCACCTGACCGGCGCTGTCGTCGGCGGGCGGCCGGTGCACGGCCCCGGGCGGCGGGACGGGGGCGGCGCCGGGCTGCACGACCCCGTCGGGATCGCCTTCGACGCCCAGCAGGGCCTGCGGCAGGATGAGTACGGCCTGCGTGCCGCCGTAGATGTTGCTCTGCAGGCGTACGGCGATGCCGTGGCGCCTGGCGAGCGCGGAGACGACGAAGAGCCCGATCCTGCCGTCCTGCAGCAGGTGACCGACATTGACCTGGTCGGGGTCGGCGAGCAGGGCGTTCATACGTTTCTGTTCGGCCGCGGGCATTCCGAGCCCACGGTCCTCCACCTCCAGGGCGAGGCCCGCCGTGACGTGCTGGGCGCGCAGCAGCACCTGGGTGTGCGGGGCGGAGAACACCGTGGCGTTCTCGACGAGTTCGGCCAGCAGGTGGATCACGTCGGCGACGGCGTGGCCGCGCAGTGTGCCGTCGATCGGCGGCACGAGCTTGACCCTCGGGTACTGCTCGACCTCGGCGATCGCCGAGCGCAGCACCTCCGTCATGGTGACCGGACTGCTCCACTGCCGTCGCGAGACGGCCCCGCCCAGCACGGCGAGGTTCTCGGCGTGGCGACGGATGCGGGTGGCCAGGTGGTCGACGTGGAAGAGGCCCTTGAGCAGGTCCGGATCCTCGACCTCGTGTTCCAGCTCGTCCAGGATCTGGATCTCACGGTGGACGAGGGACTGGAGACGCCGGGCGAGGTTGACGAAGACCTCGACCTTCTGTTCGTTTCCGTTGCCGCTGAACAGCCGGGACGCCTGTACGACGGCCGCCACGGCCGCGTCCTGCGAGCGGCCGAGTTCCTGGGCGAGCAGGTCGAAGGCGTCGGCCCCCGGTTCGCCGCGCTGCGGGGTGCGGCGGGCAGGCACGGGTTCGCCGTTGCGGAGCTGCTCCACCACGCGCTGCAGGTCGGCCTGCCCCTGGGCGCTGGACCGCCGCAGTGCCTGACAGCGGTCGAGCACCCCGGAGGCGACCCGGCTCGCGCCGAGGAACGCCGCGGCCACGGCGGCGACAGCCAGCGCGCCCGATCCGCCGAGCGCGGCCCACAGGCTGGGCGAGGGCGGTTCACCGGAGGACCGGATGGTGAAGATGACGGCTGCGGCGCCGCTCAGCACGGCGGCGATCGTCGGCAGGAGCGCGGTGCGGAGCAGCTGAGGGCGTATACGGGCGTCAGGTGGCGGCTGAACAGCGCGCGGCCTGGCCGTGGCCGAGTGGGAGCGGGCGCCGGGGCGGCCGTGTCGCCCGCCCTCTCGGCGTTCCGGTCGCGCGGTGGGTGCGCGAAGTTGAGACATCAGCGTCCTCGGTACGTGGGGCACCAGGAATCGGCGTTCAGTGGTGACACCTACGGCAGTCGGTCAGGCTCGGGTCAACGGCTGGGCAGGCTCGAAAGATATGAGCCCACCGTTGATCGCCGAGCACACACGGTAGTCGTCAACCGCGTACGCGCGGCGTGCAGTTGTCGAACTTGCCCGCCATGCGTCCCGCTCTGGTATGACCTCTCGTACGCGCGGACGAATATGCACAATTGACCCCGCCCCGGCGGAACCGGTGCGGGGTCATGCTGTACGGGGTGACGGTTGCGCGGCTCGGGCCGTACGAGGAGGGCCGCACCGCCGTCGGCCGGAACACGTCGAACGTCCGTCGAGCACACGGGACGACGGCGGGAGCACGTCAAGCCCAGGAGCCGCACGCCGACCGCGGGGCCGGGCACGTCACGCGCCGGAAACGCGCCGTACGGTCAGCGGCCGCCCGCCAGGTCGAGGTCACCGCGCGGGGCCGCCTCGGTCGTCTCCGCGGGTTCGGGGCGCCGCCACGGATGCGCGAGCGGGGTGGACACGGCTCGCCACCAGGGGTCGACGGGCAGGGCTCCGGCGGGCTCGAACGACTCTCCGGGCCGGGGGAACGCGGCCGGCTGGCCCGCGTCCTCGGCGGCGTCCTTCGTCCACTCCGCGGGCTCCGCCCACGCGTGCGGGGCGAGATTGAACGTGCCCCAGTGGATCGGCATCAGCACACCGTGCGGCGCGCTCCCCTGCAGGTCGAGGTGGGCCCGGACCCCTTGCTCCGGCGTCATGTGGATGTCCGGCCACGCGCCGGGAAGGGGCGTCACGCCCGTGTGCAGCTTGGACCAGTGCTGGGAGTAGGCACCGATCTGGATCATCGTCGCGTCGAAGGGGCCGTGCTCGGCGCCGATGTCCGCGAAACCCGGGAAATAACCGGTGTCACCGCTGTGGTAGATCCGGTGCTCGGGGCCCGCGACCGCCCAGGACGCCCAGAGCGTGTGCTGCTGGTTGCGCAGGCCCCGGCCGCAGAAGTGCCGCGCGGGCGTGGCCGTGAGGCTGATTCCGGCCACCTCGGTGGTCTCGTTCCAGTCCAGCTCGCGCGTCCGGTCGGGCGACACGCCCCATCGCTCCAGGTGGGCACCGACGCCGAGCGGAACCGCGAAGACCGTGTCCGTGCCGGCCAGCGCGCGGATCGTCGGCAGGTCGAGGTGGTCATAGTGGTCATGGGAGATCACGACCACGTCGACGGGTCCCAGCGCGGTGAGCGGCAGTGGCACCGGATGCAGTCTCCTGGGGCCGGCGAAGGCGAAGGGCGAACAGCGCTCGCCCCAGACGGGGTCGAAGAGCACGCGGCGGCCGTCGATGTCCGCCAGGACGCTCGAATGCCCCATCCAGGTGAGCCGGAGACCGGTGACGGGCGGCTTCGCGAGATCGGCGGCGGTCGCGGTGTGCATGGGCACGGCACCCGCCGGCGATCTGTGGACCCGCTCCTCCTTGGTGAAGTATCCCTTCACGAACTCCAGCTTGGAACCGGACGTGGGTGTTCTGACCCCCTCGGGGTTCCGGAACACTCCGTCCACGAAATTGGGTGAGCGGAGAATGCGTTCCATGCGCGCCCCGGCCGGATCGGCCCCGAATGCCGCGGAGCGCATGGAACGGAGTCTTGCACGGAGCGAGGGCTGGTGATCGGCGCCGGTCACAACGTCTCCCGAGGGGCTGGATGTCATCTCATTATGTGCGCGCCGCCCGTCTCGGCGAGATCAGGGCGGTGAACGGAGCAGTACGAACCGCCTCAGGCAGTTCGTGTCAGGTCAAGGACGCCGTTGCCCGTATGCGTGTTCGATACGCAGGGTCAGGAGGACTCGCCGGTCACGGACCATGGCCTGCCGGTAGTCGTCCCAGTCGGGATGCTCTCCCCTGACGTCCCGGTAGAGCGCGATCAGCGCTTCCACGGTCGTGTCGTGCGGGTCGGCCGCCGCCGGGGTCAGCTCGGCCGTCGCGTCCGCGACCGTCCACGCCCAGCGGTCCTCACTCGTGACGTGATAGCTCGCCCGCGGGTCTCTGCGCAGATTGCGGGTCTTGGCCCGCCCCTCGGTGATGGAGACGCGGATCAGCCCCTCCGCGGGGTAGTACGCGTGATTGACGTTCGACAGTTGTGGCCTGCCGTCCCGCTTGAGCGTCACCAGCACCCCGGAATCGTGCTCACCGAAGAGCCGCAGAAGCGCGTCGTGCCCCGTTTCGAGTCCAGTCATGTGGACTCCAACGTCCCCGGACCTCAAGGGATTCCGCGCGCGTACGAGCAGAAGCGACATCCGGCCATCTCGGATGCCACATCCGATGGGGTCCCATACGTACCTGTGTGGCGCTCCAGCGAGGCGTTCACCCCGCTGGAGCGCGATGTCATGAAGTACGCGGAGTCCATGACCGTGACTCCGCCGCAGGTCGAGGACGTGCTCGTGGAGCGGCTGCGCGCAGCGCTCGGCGACGCGGCGCTGGTGGAGCTCACCACCATGATCTCCGTCGAGAACATGCGGGCGCGGACCAATCCCGCACTATGCCTGACGAGCCAGGGCTTCAAGGACCACTGCGAGGCCGAGCGGGCCGGCTGAGGACGAGGCGGAACACCCAGACCCTTTGACACGGGACGCTCCCGCTCCGGATACTGACTGGTGATTCAGTAACGCGGCCGACGGGGCGCCCCGGGGCCCGACCGAGGAGAACGCCCCATGCCCGCGCCGAACCCGCCTCTCCCGCTGCCCGAACCGCTGGTCTCGCTGACCTGGACGGACCACGTCACCGGCCGCCGCGGGTACCTGGTCGTCGACCGGCTGGTGCGCGGCGTCTCCAGCGGCGGCCTGCGGATGCGGGAGGGCTGCACGCTCGACGAGGTGACCGGCCTGGCCCGTGGCATGACGATGAAGGAAGCCCTGCACTTCGACGCCGACGACGAGCACGCCAGGTACATCCCGCTGGGCGGAGCCAAGGGCGGGATCGACTGCGACCCGCGTGACCCGGAGGCGTACGGCGTCCTGGTCCGGTATCTGCGCGCGGTGCGCCCGTACGTCGAGAGCGTCTGGACGACCGGCGAGGATCTCGGGCTCACGCAGGACCTGGTCGACCGGGCGGCGGCCGAGGCAGGTCTCGTGTCGTCGGTCCAGGCCGTCTATCCGCTGCTGGACGACGAGCCGGCGGCGCGGCGGCGCCTGGCGGACGCGTTCGCCGTGACGGTGGACGGCATCGGGCTCGACGAGCTGGTCGGCGGCTGCGGGGTGGCCGAGTCGGCACTCGCGGCGCTGGACCGGGCGGGCGTGGCCCGTCAAGGGGCGCGCGTCTCGGTGCAGGGCCTCGGCACCATGGGCGGAGCCACGGCGCGCTTCCTGTCCCGGGCCGGGCTGAAGGTCGTCGCCGTCGCCGACATCAAGGGCACCCTGGCCAATCCGGCCGGCCTGGACGTCGACGCACTGCTCGCCGCACGGGACGCGTACGGGACGGTGGACCGTTCCGCGCTGCGCGAGGGCGACCAGGAGCTCCCGGCCGAAGCCTGGCTGGCCGTGGACGCCGAGATCCTGGTCCCGGCGGCGGTCTCGTACGCGATCGACGCCTCGAACCAGGCCCGGGTCACCGCACGTTGGATCGTCGAAGCGGCGAACATGCCCGTGCTCCCCGATGCCGAGCTTCTGCTCGCGGAACGCGGAGTCACGGTACTGCCCGACGTGGTCGTCAACTCCGGTACGAACGCGTGGTGGTGGTGGACCCTGTTCGGCGACATCGGTGCCGACGCCGACGAGGCGTTCGCGCACACCCGCCGCTCGATGCGCGCGCTGATCGAACTCATGCTGGCCCGCGCCGAGGCCGACGGCTCCACCCCGCGCGCCGCGGCCCACGCCCTCGTCGCCGACCGCCTGCCGGTGATGGCGGAACGGTTCGGCTGGTACCGGTGACCCGTGTGAACGGACCTCGGGATCTCCGGCGACCCGGAACCGCGACGCCGTCCAAGATCGCTCCCGGTCCGCCCCGCCCTGGACGCGGGCAGCCGGTTCGTTAGGCTGGCCGCGTGGCGAGAGTGCGGTTGGGTGTGGCGGAGCGACGCGAGGACTTGTTGCGTGCCGCCGTCGAACAGATCGAGGTACGCGGGGTGTCCGCGGTGCGGATCGCCGACGTGGCGTCCGTGCTCGGGGTGAGCAACGCTCTGGTGCTCTACCACTTCTCGACCAAGGAGAAGCTGGTCGCCGCCGCGTTCGCCTATGCGGCGGAGGCCGACCTCGCCCATCTGCGCAAGCTGCTGACGCGCCGTACCAGCGCCGTCCGGCGCTTGCGGGCGGCCGTCCGGTGGTACGCCCCCACGGGGCAGGCCAAGGGCTGGCGTCTGTGGATCGAGGGGTGGGCGGTGTCCTTGCGCGATCCCGCGCTGCGCGATGTCGCGGGCGATCTCGACCAGCAGTGGAAGGCGGAGCTGGCCGAGGTCATCGAGGAGGGCGCCGCCGCCGGTGAGTTCCACTGCGACGACCCTATGTCGGTGGCCTGGCGGCTGACCGCCCTGCTCGACGGTCTGGCCGTCCAGATGACCTCGTACGCGGGCCCGCTCTCCAGGGCCACGATGCTCCAGTGGACCGACGAGGCGCTCGCCCGCGAACTGGGCCTGGAACACGCGGCACTGATCGCCTGAACCGCCGGCTCTCTCCCCGGCCGCCGCTGCCGCCACCTCCCGTCCCTGTCCCCCGTCCTCCCCGCGTCGCCGGATCAGGTCTGCCGCACCGGTGCGTACGCCTGGCCGTCCAGTCCGAAGGTCCAGGCGACGCCCTCCTTCGCCGTCCTGGTCGTGGGCGGCACCCTGAGCCAGTACGTGCGGTGGGTGCCGTCGGGCTCCGGGGTGGAGTTGACCACCTCGACCATCACCACGTCCTCGTCGCCGTCCATGGCGATCCGCCAGAGGATTCCCGTCTCGTCGCGGTGCACGGGCTCGGCGCCGGACTCGGTGAGGTAGCGGTCGTAGCCGTAGTACTCCAGCATCACGCGGCGCAGCTCCGCGTTCTCCTCACCCCTTATCCGGTCGGGCGTCAGCGTCGCTAGGCCCGCGAGGAATTCGGCGGGCACCGGCATACCGCGCCAGGCGTGGAGCGCGAAGCCGTCGGGGTAGGAGAGTGCGGGACCGTCCCCCCGGTCGAGCCGCCCCGCCTCGTCGCGGTGGAGGGCCACCGGCCGCTCGCTGATGACGACGGCGCGCTCGTACGGCCACCACCAGCCGGCGTTCCTGGCGACCTCCGCAAGCCCGGTCAGCCGGTCTCCGCGACCGTCGAAGGCGGCCAGCCAGGCCGCGTCGTGCTGTCCGAGGACCGCGTCGAGCAGCACGAGCCGCACGTCGGACTCGTCCTCCGGGCCCTCCGAGAGATCCGTGACGACTCCGGTCCGTATCCGTTCGGCCAGTGCCGCGGTGGTCTCCCACAGCTGAGCCCCGGTGGCGGACCAGAGCGCCGACCAGCTGGCCGGACCCAACTCGTCGTACATCCTGCGGCGCTCGTCCGCCCACGGCCGGGTGCGGACCTCGTCGCGCACCGAGCGCCCCGCGTCGACGAGCTTCTCCACCGCTTCGACGGCCGCCCTGGGCGAGTCCGCCCAGACGACGGTCTCCGGTTCGGCGAGCCCCGCACTTCGGTAGGCGAGCCGTACGCCGTCCTCGGCCGCCGCCCGGTCCGCCGCGCCCGTCGCCGCCGCCACGGCCCGCCAAGAGTTCACATACTGCATCGGTTGTCCCCGTCCCCTGTCCTCTGATCCCTGATTCCTGCTCGCGGCCGCTGTTTCAGGAGAACGCTCCTGAGGGCCGGTCAGTCCGCGACGATGCGGACCGCGCCCGGCGCGTACTCCCGCTGCCGAACGACGCGGAACCACCCCTTCGGCAGCGGTATCACCGCGTGCTCCTCGTGCACCACGCGTCCCCCCTCGGGCAGATGGAGGAGCATCGGCCCGAACGGTCCCGCCTCCCGCATCAGCCGGCCGGGCCCCACCACCGCGTGCGCGTGGCCCGTCACCTCTCCCAGTGCGAGCACCAGCCGCCCCCGCCCGTCACGCAGTTCTCCCGGTGCCGACAGCAGGTGCGCGGGCACCGCCGACTCCGCCAACTCCACGATCAGCACATCGCCCTGCCGGTACACAGACGTCTCCCCTCCGGACCGGCACCCCCTGTGCCGTCCACGTGCAAAACGCTACGACGGGGGACTGACAATCGACGGCCGACGACTCTCACGCGGTCCCCGGCGGCGGAGTTGTCAGTGGGCCTTGATAGACCTTGCGGACATCAGCCGCCCCAGCGACAGGAGCTCTGGACCATGTCCGATGTCGACCACCTGCAAGAGTTGACCGGCCTGCCCGCCGTCGACTTCGAAGCCGGGACCGCCGCTGGCCGGCCCGCCGCCGACGCCGCGGCCTGGCGCATCGGCATCGATCCGTACGAGGACGAGGACCGGACCTGGGAGGAGGAGTTCAACGACTTCCTCGACGAGGTGGACCCGGCCGGGGTCCGCGCCCTGATCATCGGGCAGTGGGGCGAGTCCTACGAGGAGGACTCCTCGTACCCGGTCGGACTCGTCGTCGCGGCGGCCGACCGGCTGACCTCGCTGGAGGCGGTCTTCGTCGGAGATCTGCTGCAGGAGGAGGCGGAGATCTCGTGGATCGAGCACGCGGACGTCACCCAGTTGCTCACCGCCTTCCCGCGGCTCCGGGTGCTGGGAGTGCGCGGCGGGACCGGTCTGCGGTTCCCGCCGCTCAAGCACGAGAACCTGCGCGAGCTGATCATCGAGGCCGGCGGCCTGCCCGTGGAGGTCATCCGCGGCGTGCAGGACAGCGAGCTGCCCGCCCTGGAGCGGCTGGAGCTCTGGCTGGGCGTCTCGGCGTACGGGGGCGATGCCACGATGGCGGATCTCCAGCCGCTGCTGTCCGGCACCCGGTTCCCGGCTCTGCGCCATCTCGGCCTGCGCAACAGCGAGTTGCAGAACGAGATCGCGACGGCGATCGCCTCGGCACCGGTCGTCGCCCAGCTCCGCACCCTCGACCTGTCCTCCGGCACGATGGGGGACGAGGGCGCTGCCGCGCTCCTCGAAGGCCAGCCGCTCACGCACCTGGACGCCCTCGACCTGCATCACCACTTCCTCACCGAGCCGATGGAACGCCGCGTCCGCGAGGCCCTGGAGCCGTCCGGGGTGCGGATCAACCTGTCGGACCGCAACACGCCCTGGGGCGACCGGGGCCCCGAGGGCCGCTACACGACCGTGGCGGAGTGATCTGACGTGAACAGCCGGGCACCGCGCTTCGCGGTAGTCGGGATTCCGGGCAATCGCCGCGTCGCTCTGTTCCAGGACGCCGTGCGCGCCGCCGGGCTGCCCGAGGCGCGGGTGGTTCCGTGGCGGGCGGTGCTGCGCGGCGAGGCGGTCTTCCTGCCGGGAGAGACCGTCCGGATCGACTCGCCCGGTGAGGACGCCGAGGTCGACGGGCTGCTGCGCGGAGTCGGCGATCCGACGAGGGTGGAGGGCTCAGCACGGTGGTACGCGGCCTTCACCACCGCCGTACGGGACGTGGCCCGGGGCGCCGGGGCGGCGGGGGCCGTGCTGCTCGACGATCCCGAGGACATCGCGGTGCTGTTCGACAAGCGGCTGTGCCATGCGGTGCTGCGCGGCGCCGGGGTGCCCGTACCGGATTCGCCGACCTCGGGCGCCGGGGCGCCCGCCGTGCGCGGCTGGGCCGATGTGCGCGCGCTGATGCGGGAGCACGGCATGAAGCGGGTCTTCGTGAAGCTCGCCCATGGTTCGTCCGCCTCGGGGGTGCTGGCCGTCGAGACCGCGGGCGAGGGACGGGTGCAGGCGGCCACCTCGGTGGAGCGGGACGCTTCGGGCCGCCTCTTCAACTCGCTGCGGGTGCGTCGCCGCACGACGGAGGCCGAGGTCGCCGCGGTCGTCGACGCCCTGGCGCCGGACGGCCTGCACATCGAGCGCTGGCTGCCGAAGGCCTCGCAGAGCGGCAGAGCGGCCGATCTGAGGGTCGTGGTGGTCGCGGGCCGGGCGACGCACGCGGTCGTACGGACGAGCCGCTCCCCCATGACGAACCTGCACCTCGGCGGCGAACGAGGTGACCTCGACGCGGTGCGGGCCGCCGTGGAGGGGGCGGGCGGCAGCTGGGCGGACGCCCTGGCCGTGTGCGAGCGGGCTGCCGCCTGCTTCCCCGGCACACTCTGCGTGGGCGTGGACCTGCTGCCCGCGACCGGCTGGCGGCGCTTCGCCGTGTGCGAGGTCAACGCCTTCGGCGACCTCCTTCCGCGCCTGACCGGCCTTCCGGGCAGCGGCGCCGAGAACCTGGACACCTATGCGGCGCAGGTCGCCGCCGTACCGAACCTGACAAGGAACCACCGTGCCGACGCCGCCCACTGACCCCGCCCCGCCAGGGCCGGGAACCGAACCCGACATGAGCCGGATCGTGGGCAGCCACGACCTGCTGCTCGTGACCCTGGACACCCTGCGCCACGACGTCGCGGTGGAACTCGCGGCTGCCGGGCGCATCCCGAACCTGGTCCGTCATCTGCCCGGTGGTGTCTGGGAGAAGCGCCACGCCCCGGGAAGCTTCACGTACGCCTCCCACCAGGCCATGTTCGCCGGGTTCCTGCCGACGCCTGCCGCTCCGGGCCCTCATCCGCGACTGTTCGCTGCGCGCTTCGCGGGCAGTGAGACCACGGCGGACGGCACCTTCGTCTTCGACACCCCCGATCTGGTCTCCGGGCTGGCCACTGCCGGTTACCGCACGGTGTGCATCGGGGGCGTCGGATTCTTCAACAAGCGCGGACCGCTGGGCTCCGTACTCCCGGACCTGTTCCAGGAGAGCCACTGGGAGCCGGCATTCGGAGTCGCGTCCCCCACCTCGTTCGAGGAGCAGGTGAACCGCGCCGAGCAGGTGATCGCGGAACTCCCCCGGGAACAGCGGCTGTTCCTCTTCGTGAACGTGGCGGCCCTGCACCAGCCCAACTGGTTCCACCGGGAAGGTGCCACGCCCGACGCGGGTGACTCCCGGGACACCCACGCCGCCGCACTGGAGTACGTAGACCGCCACATCGGCCGGCTCTTCGCGGCGGCTAGCAGCCGCCGCCGGTGCTTCGCCATCGTCTGTTCGGACCACGGCACCGCCTACGGCGACGACGGATACACCGGTCACCGCCTGGGTCACGAAGCCGTCTGGACCGTGCCCTACGCCCACTTCCTCCTCGAACCGGGGGCCGCCCGATGACCGTAGCCACATCCGCCGTCAGGCCGTACCAGAGTTACGTCTACGCCTACCCGCACAAGACGGCGTACCGCCCGCTGGGGGCGCGTCCCACCGGTCGGCCCCCGCTGCGCGAGCTGTGGGCTGCGGAGCGCAAGGACGCGCTCTCCCTGTACGTCCACATACCGTTCTGCGAGGTCCGCTGCGGTTTCTGCAACCTCTTCACCCGGATCGGCGCACCGCAGGAGCTGACGACGCGCTACCTCGACGCGCTGGACCGGCAGGCCGACGCGGTCCGGGACGCGCTGGGTGACGGTCCTGTGCGCTTCGCCGCGGCGGCGTTCGGTGGCGGAACTCCCACATTCCTGACCGCGGCCGAGCTGGAGCGGCTCTGCGACATCGCGGAGAAGCGGATGGGCGCCGACCTCCGTTCCGTCCCGCTGTCCGTCGAGACCTCGCCGTCCACGGCGACGGCGGACCGGCTGGCCGTGCTCGCCGACCGGGGGGCCACCCGTGTGAGCATCGGTGTGCAGAGCTTCGTGGACGACGAGGCCCGTGCCGCGGTCCGCCCGCAGCGCCGGGCCGATGTGGAGGCGGCCCTCGGCCGCATCCGCGACGCGGGCGTCCCCGTCCTCAACATCGATCTGATCTACGGCATCGACGGTCAGACCGAAGCCACCTGGCGCGCGTCGCTGGACGCCGCCCTCGCCTGGCGTCCCGAGGAGCTGTACCTCTACCCGTTGTACGTACGTCCGCTGACGGGGCTCGGCCGGCTGGGCGCCGCGAGCGCGCCCGGCACCGGAGCCGCCGCGGACGCGGCCTGGGACGATCAGCGGCTGCGGCTCTACCGCGCGGGACGCGACCATCTGCTCGCCGAGGGCTACGAGCAGGTGTCGATGCGGATGTTCCGCCGTACCGGCGCCCCGCACGAGGGCCCCGACGACTACGCCTGCCAGACGGACGGGATGATCGGTCTCGGCTGCGGCGCCCGTTCGTACACCTCCTCCCTGCACTACTCCTTCGACTACGCCGTGGAGATGCGGGAGATCCGGGGCATCATCGACGCCTTCACCACGACGCCGGACTTCACCCGCGCAGAGGTGGGCCGGTATGTCGACGACGACGAGGCACGGAGGCGGCATCTGCTGCAGTCCCTGCTCCAGGCGGCCGGTCTCGAGCGTGCGGAGTACCGCGCGCGGTTCGGCACGGACCCGTACGAGGACTTCCCCTCCGAGCTCGGCCGTTTCGCGGCGCGCGGCTGGCTGACCGGTCCGGCGGACAACGGTCCCCTCCGGCTCTCCCCGGAAGGCCTCGCCCACTCCGACGCCCTGGGACCGGAGCTGTTCTCCCCCGCGGTGCGGGCCGCGATGGCCTCGTACGAAGCGAAGTGAGTCCTTCCATGGACCTGACTGTCCTCTACCGGGGGCCGCTGGCCTCGTGCGACTACGCCTGCCCCTACTGCCCGTTCGCGAAGCGGCGCGACACTCCCGCGCAACTGCGTGCCGACCGTGCGGCCCTGGAGCGCTTCACGACGTGGGCGGCGGCGCGGACGGACGACCGGCTCTCGGTGCTCTTCACCCCGTGGGGCGAGGGGCTGGTCCGGTCCTGGTACCGCGAGGCCCTGGTCGAGCTCTCACACTTGCCGCACATCGGCCGGGTCGCGATCCAGACCAACCTCAGCTGCCGTACGGGCTGGCTGGCGGGCGCCGATCTCGACAAGGCCGCCCTGTGGTGCACGTACCACCCGGGCCAGACCCCCTACGAGCGGTTCCTCGGCAAGTGCCGTGAACTGGCGGAGCTCGGCGTCCGTCACAGCGTCGGGATCGTCGGGCTCGACGGTCATCTGGACGAGGCGCGACGGCTGCGGGCCGCCCTTCCGGACGAGGTCTATCTCTGGGTCAATGCCGCCGAGGGTCACACCTATACGGACGAGGAGGCGGAGCGCTGGACGGCCCTGGATCCCCTGTTCCCGTACAGCCGGCATCCGCACACCTCGGCCGGGCTGCCCTGCCGGACCGGCGAGTCGGTCATCTCCGTGGACGGTGACGGCACGGTGCGAAGGTGTCATTTCGTCCGTGCGGAACTGGGCAACCTCTACGACGGGAGCTACCGCCGGGCGCTTGGGCCGCGCGCCTGTCCCCTCGCCGTCTGCGACTGCCACATCGGCTATGTGCACCTGGAGACGCTGCCGCTGTACGACGTCTTCGCGGGAGGTGTGCTGGAGCGCATTCCGTCCCGGCGCACCCTCGCGGTTCCGGACCCGGTCCACGGCACGCTCTAGAGCGGCAGGAGGTCCGGGCGCTTGGCCTCGACGTGGTCCCCGGAGGACTCACCGCGCAGCCGCCGCCCGATCCAGGGCACCAGGTACTCGCGGGCCCAGTGGATGTCGTCGCGCCGGTCGTCGAACGGCCGGCGCAGGGCCTGCGGCGGCCACGGCTGATCGGGGTCGGCCGGTACGTCGATGCCGAGGACCTGGGCGGCGCGCAGCGCGACCCTGGTGTGTCCCTCGGGCGACAGGTGCAGCCGGTCGTCGTCCCAGGCCCTGCGGTCCTGCACGGACCGCAGCGACCACAGGTCCAGGACCGGGCAGTCGTAGCGGTCGGCGATGGAGCGCACATGGGCGGTGTAGGTGGCGATCTTGCCCCTGAGGTGCCGCAGCACCGGCATGTGGCGGGGGTCGAAGCCGGTGGTGATCATGACGGTGCCGACAGCTCCGGCGAGTTCGGCGACGGCGCGCTCCAGACGCTCGGCCACGTCGTCGGGGTCGCTGCCCGGCCGCAGGATGTCGTTGCCGCCCGCGCAGAAGCTCACGAGGTCGGGCGCCAGCTCCTTGGCCCGCGGGACCTGTTCCTCGACGATCTGGTCGAGGAGCCGGCCGCGTACCGCGAGATTCGCGTACCGGAAATCGCCGTGCCGGGAAGCGGTGAGCCCCGTGGCCGCGTGGGGGTCCGGGAGCTGATCCGCCAGCAGCACCGCGAAGCGGTCCGCCCAGCCGACGAAGGTCCCGTCGGGTCCGGGGTCGCCGACGCCCTCGGTGAAGCTGTCGCCGATCGCCGCGTACGACCCTATGACGCCCTTGACGCCGATGACGCCCTGAAGACCACGCTGACTGAGTTTCGAATCGTCTGCCACAAGCGCATATCCTGCACCCGCCAATGTGACCTACGCGACCGTAATAAGGGGTTGACGGGTGGTGAGATAAACCACCCGGTCAGTTTTTGGTAAAGCCGGAATAAGTGGCGGGAACCGATGCCCCGGCGGGAACACGAGGAAGGGCGGTGCGCCGCCGCGCACCGCCCTTCCTCACTGCCGCTCGTCTCAGATGGAGACGCCGTGCTGACGCAGGTACGAGACCGGGTCGACGTCCGAGCCGTAGCTCGGGCCGGTGCGGACCTCGAAGTGGAGGTGCGGGCCGCTGGAGTTGCCGGTGGAACCGGAGAGGCCGATCTGCTGGCCGCCCGTCACCGTGTCGCCGACCGAGACGTCGAGCGAGGTCTGGTGGGCGTACTGGGAGTACATGCCGTCCTCGTGCTTGATGACGACCTCGTTGCCGTACGCACCGCTCCAGCCGGCCGAAACGACGGTGCCGGGGCCGATGGCCCGGACGCTGGTGCCGGAGGCGGCCTGGAAGTCCGCACCGGTGTGGTAGCCACTGGACCACATGGAGCCGGAGGCCCGGTACGGCGTGGTGACGGTCGCGTCGGCCACGGGGGCCGCCCAGCCGGAGCTGCTGCTCTCCGAGGCACCGGCGGAGGCGCCGGTGTCCGTGGAGGTGGCCGAATCGGCGGCGGCGGGGGCCGGGTCGGAGGGCGTTTCCGCCTTCGGGGCGGCGGTCTCGGGGGCCGCGGACGCGGGGGCCGCGGCCTTCGGCTCGGCGGCCTCGGGGGCGGGAGCCTTCGAAGGAGCGGCCTTGGCCGGACCGGACGCCTTGGCACCCAGGGTGAGTTCGGTGCCCGGGAAGATCAGGCTCGGGTTCTTGCCGACGACCTCTCGGTTGTCCTCGTACAGCTTCTGCCAGCCGCCCTTGATCTTCTGCTCGGCGGCGATCTTCGACAGATAGTCGCCGGCGACCACGGAGTAGGTCTTCGGGGCTGCCTTGGACACGGCGACGGGCGCGGTGTGCGCGGCTGCGACCGAGGCGGCGGAGACCTTCTTGGCGGGGGCGGCCTGCTCCGCCGCGTTCGCTCCGGTGGCGCCGATCAGCGGAAGGGCGAGGACGGCGCCGCCGGCGCCTGCGGCGAGGATGCCACGGGCGATCGGGCTGGACTTGGTACGACGGTGCTTACCCTTTGCGGGCATGGGGCATTCCTCTCCGGCGCCTACGAGGTGAGCTGTCGGGTTCGGGCTGGAGATGCCCGGTCGCACTGTCGCGACTTCACCCCGAGCCGTTCCGGATTCCTCCGGGACGGCGGCTTACCTGGGTCCCCCGCTCCTGCCACACGTGAGTGGATGCGGATTCCGGGCGGCGGCAGGATTAGGCGGTCCGTCCGGATTGACGGTGACCGTAAGCGAGTAAGGACGGCCCTAACAAGCCATGTCCGACCTACCGGAATGCGCGATTCAATTCCGGCACGGATTTCCGGTCACACTCCGTGGATTACGGATCTTGGCATTCCATGCGGCGAAAGGAATAGCCGTCGGCCGGGCCGCCACACACCGTCACGGATATGATCCCGCTCACCAGTCGTCCGCCATCTCCCCCATAAGCAGGGCATGTTCTGCTAAATGCAGCAATACGGACATGACCGGATCCTGGAGGGCCACGGAGCCTCGGCACCTTGGCGCCCGGCTCACCCAGGAGCCCGGTGCGGACCCCCGGACGCGGCCGCGAGTCGGGGTTCGTGACGTACGACGGGTGGCTTTCGGCAACTCCGCCGAGCGGCGAGCTCCGCCTCTCGCGTCCACCCCGATCACCCTGGCCCTCAAATTCGGGCAAATCACTACATTGCCACTTCTCGGGGCGCGCGAGCCGGACGGAACGGAGAGCTCCGGGGCAAGATGATTGCCTGAGGAATCAATGTCGTATCGTCACATCCGTGCCCTCGTCGGCGAGCAGCGCCGACGCCAGACACTCCAGGAGTCAGCGTGACGCAGCAGCTGCCGCAGGTCCCCCCGTCGCACACCGAGCTGACCGGTGTCCGCAACTTCCGTGACGTCGGGGGCCTGCCGACCACGGACGGCCGGCGGGTGCGGTTCGGGCGGCTCTACCGCAGTGGTCACCTGGCGCAGGCCACCGAGCAGGACACGGTGTTCCTCGACAAGCTCGGGCTGCACACGATCTTCGACTTCCGCAACGCCGCCGACCACAGGCTCGACGGCCACGACGTGGAGCTGGCAGGCGTACGCAACGTCAACATCCCGCTCTCGGACCCGGCCGACGGCGCCGAGTTCTGGCGGCTCGTCCGCGACGGCAACATCCAGCAGCTGCGCTCGATCCTCGCGGACGGCAAGGGGGCGGACCGGATGATCGCCTCGTACCGCTCGATCATCAAGGACCGCACCGCTGAGCACAGCCGGGTGCTGCACGCCCTGGCCGAGGACAGCGTCCCGGCCCTGATGCACTGCGCCGCGGGCAAGGACCGGGCCGGGCTCTCGATAGCGGTGTCGCTGCTCGCCGTCGGTGTGGAGCGCGAGGCCATCGAGGCGGACTACCTGATGTCGAACGACGCCCACCGCCGGTACAAGGTGAAGCGCAGCGACACCTCGGCGGTCGGTATGTCCGACGAGGTCATGGAGCTCCTGAACCCGCTCTTCGGCGCGCGCGCCGAATATCTGGCCGCCGCCTTCAGCACCATCGAGGAGGTCTGGGGCGGTACCGAGCGCTACCTCGGCGAAGGGCTGAAGCTCTCCCCCGAGACGCGTGCGCGGCTGCGGGAGCGCCTCACCGAGGAGGCGTGACCGCTCCCCCGTCTCAGCCCTTGCCCGCCACCTCGAACAGCACGTAGAGGAAGGCCGCGAAGACGTGCCCGGCGACCAGGTAGGCGATCAGCCGGATCACGACGCCGCGCGGGAACTTCCGCTCCTGCGTCTCGTAGCCCTTGCGGGACCTCGGGCTGAGGGGATCGTAGTGTTCCGAATCGGTCATGACAGTCCTCTTTCGGTGTGAGGGCGGGCCCGTCAGGAGCCGGGGATCAGCGGCGGTGGAGCCCGCTGCCCAGACAGAGCTCGGCGGCCGGGCTCTGCAGCAGTGTGTGGAGGAAGAGCAGCTCGGCGCCGCCGCGCTCGGCGGCGGCGATCCGGTGCGGGGTCAGCGAGTCGAAGTGCGCGCTGTCTCCGGGACCGAGGTCGTGCACGGTCTCGCCGAGACCGACGGTCAGGCGGCCCTCCAGTACGTACAGCCACTCCTCGCCGGGGTGGACGCGCACCAGATCTCCTTGTGCGCCGTACGGGACGCCGACGCGGAGAGCCTGCATGGCCCGGCCGGACCCACCGGCGCGGCGGTACATCCAGCCGTCCGCCTCGGCGCCCGTGAACGGGCCGCCGCGGACGATCGCGTCACGTTGGGCCGGCGCCTCGCCCAGAAGCTCGGAAACCGTCGTACCGTAGACGCGGGCGAGCCCCAGCAACATGGGCAGCGAAGGCTGCCTGTGGCCGGTTTCCAGCCGGGAGAGATGGGCGGGCGAGAGCCCGGCCCGCCGGGCGGCGGTCTCCAGGGTCAGGCCACGGCTTCGGCGCAGGTCACGCAGGCGCGGAGCGACCCCGGGCAGTTCGTCGGCCGCCCCTCCGTCAGGAGGATTCATACCTCCATTGGGCCAGGATCTTTCCTCAGAGGCAAACTTTTTGCCTCTGAGGCAACGCCGTCACTCCGCCCTCCTGCGGCTCAGCGATTGGCTACCGCCTGCTTGACCAGGGTCCTGCCGAAGTCCCACATCAGACCGCCTCCGTTGTGGGCGTCGTCCATCACCGCGATGAAGGCACCGACGAACCGGTCCACCTCGGCCTCCCCGATGACCAGCGGCGGGATCAGCTTGATCACTTCCAGATGGTCCCCGGAAACCTGGGTGAGGATCCGGTGCTTCTGCAGCAGCGGCACCACGACCATCTGCGCGAAGAGCCCCTTGCGTGCCGCCTGGAGCATGGTCCATCGACTGCGCAGCTTCAGCGAGGTGGGCCGGCCGAACTCGATGCCGATCATGAGCCCGCGGCCACGCACCTCGTGCAGCAGCTCGTACCGGCCTACGAGCGCGGCCAGCCGCTCACGCAGCAGATCACCGGTGCGACGGGCATTCGCCACCGTCTCCTCGTCCTCCATCACCGCGAGGACGGCGAGTCCGGCCGCCATCGCCTGCGCGTTGGAACCGAAGCTCGCCGAGTGGACGAGGACGCGGTCCATCGACGAGTAGACGCGCTTGAAGATCCAGTCCTTGCCGAGCGTCGCCCCGACGGGCACGTAGCCGCCCGAGAGCGCCTTGGCGACACACACCAGATCGGGTTCGACGCCCTCCTCGTGCTGGTAGGCGTAGAAGTCGCCGGTCCTGCCGAGGCCCGTCTGCACCTCGTCCACGATGAGCAGCGCCTTGTGCCGGTGCAGCAGCTCCTGTGCGGAGCGCAGGAAGCCGGGCGGCGAGGCGTGCACGCCCTTGCCCTGGACGGGCTCGACGACGAGCGCCGCGACATCGCCGCGCTTGAGCTCGCGCAGCAGCGCGTCCAGATCGCCGAGCTCGATCGCGGTGTCGGGCAGCAGCGGGGCGAAGCCGTCCCTGAAGCCCGCCTCCCCGTTGACCGAGAGCGAGCCGGTGGTCAGCCCGTGGAAGGCGTGCGTGCAGTACAGGATCCTGGGCCTGCCGGTGGCGTACCGGGCGAACTTCAGTGCCGTCTCGACGGCCTCCGTACCGCTGTTGCCGAAGAACACGCGGTCCAGGTGCGGACTGTGGGCGAGCAGCTTCTCAGCGAGGAGGCCGGGCAGCGGCTGGCAGTCGAAGCGGGTGAGGTCGGCGAGGGAGGCGTCGAGCACGTCGTGCAGCGCCTTGCGTACGACGGGGTGGTGCCTGCCCAGCCCCATCACCCCGAATCCGGCGAGCATGTCGAGGTAGTCGTTGCCTTCCGCGTCCCAGAAGTACGCGCCCTCGGCCCGTTCGTAGACCTTGTCGAAACCGATCGTGCGCAACATCCGCGGCAGCTGGTGGTTGAGGTGCTTGGTGTGCAACTCGTAGCGTTCACCGCCGCGTTCGGCCAGGAGCCGCGCGAGGTCGAAGCCCTTGGGCTCTTCGTCCTTCATGCCCCGCTCTCCTTCGGTACCGGCTGCCGCGCCTTCGCCCGCCGGGCGGCGAGGGCGGCGCTGATCTGTCCGGCGATCTCCACCGGGGTGAGTCCGATGTCTGCGAGCACCTCGCTCCGTTTGGCGTGGGCGAGGAACTGCTCGGGGATGCCGAACGTCCGCAGCGGTACGTCGACGCCGGCATCGCGCATCGCCTGTCCCACGGCCCAGCCGACCCCGCCGCTGCGGCTGTTGTCCTCCACGACAGCCACCAGCCGGTGGTCCGCGGCCAGCGGGGGCAGCTGCTCGTCGACCGGCTTCACCCAGCGGGGGTCCACCACCGTGCAGCGGATGCCGGCCCCGGCGAGCAGGTCGGCGGCCTGGAGGCAGACCTGGGCGAGCACGCCGACGGCTACCAGCAGCACGTCGGGGTCCTCGGCGCGGTGCAGGAGATCCATGCCGCCGATCCTCCCGATCGCCGGAACCGGCTCCCCCACGCATTCCTTGGGGAATCTGAGCACGGTCGGGGCGTCGTCCACGTCGACGGCTTCGCGCAGCTGCGCGCGGAGCTGGTCGGCGTCCCGCGGGGCGGCGATCCGCAGCCCGGGGACGACCTGGAGCACCGACATGTCCCACATGCCGTTGTGCGAGGGACCGTCCGCCCCGGTGACGCCTGCCCGGTCCAGGACGAAGGTGACGCCGCACCGGTGCAGGGCCACATCCATCAGCAGCTGGTCGAAGGCACGGTTGAGGAAGGTCGCGTAGACGGCGACCACGGGATGGAGCCCGCCGGTGGCCAGGCCCGCCGCGGAGACGGCCGCGTGCTGTTCGGCGATGCCCACGTCCCAGATCCGGCCGGGGAACGCCTCGGCGAACTTGGTGAGTCCCACGGGGTGCAGCATGGCCGCCGTGAGGGCGACGACGTCGGGCCGCTCGGCTCCGATCGCGGCGATCTCGTCCGCGAAGACCGAGGTCCAGGAGGGGCCGACGGGGACGACGAGCGGTTCACAGGTGAGCGGGTCCATCACGCCGACGGTGTGGAAGCGGTCGGCGTCGTCGCAGAGCGCGGGCGGGTAGCCGCGCCCCTTCTCCGTGATGCAGTGCACCAGCACGGGCCCGTGGAACCGCTTCGCGCGCCGCAGCGCGGACTCGACCGCCGCGGTGTCGTGTCCGTCGACCGGGCCGACGTACTTCAGCCCCAGGTCCTCGAACATGCCCTGCGGGGCGAAGGTGTCCTTGAACCCCTTCTTGGCGCCGTGCAGCGAACCGTAGAGGGGCGCCCCGATGACGGGGGTCTGCTGGAGGACCTCCTTGCCCCAGGCCAGGAAGCGCTCGTAACCGTCGGTCGTACGAAGGGTGGCGAGGTGGTCGGCCACCCCGCCGATGGTCGGGGCGTACGAGCGCTCGTTGTCGTTCACCACGATGATCAGGGGGCGGTCTTCGGCGGCGGCGATGTTGTTGAGTGCCTCCCAGGCCATTCCGCCGGTGAGTGCGCCGTCCCCGATGACCGCGACGACGTGGTGCGGGCGCCCCAGCACCTCGTTGGCCTTGGCCAGTCCGTCGGCCCAGCCGAGGACCGTGGAGGCGTGGGAGTTCTCGATGACGTCGTGTTCGGACTCCTCGCGGGAGGGGTAGCCGGACAGGCCGCCCTTGCCGCGCAGCTTGGAGAAGTCCTGGCGCCCGGTGAGGAGCTTGTGCACGTAGCTCTGGTGCCCGGTGTCCCACAGGATGCGGTCCACGGGCGAGTCGAAGACCCGGTGCAGGGCGACGGTGAGTTCCACCACCCCGAGGTTGGGGCCGAGGTGGCCACCTGTCCTGGACACCGCCTGGACCAGGAACGTCCTGATCTCGGCGGCGAGTTCGTGGAGTTCCGGTCCGCTCAGTGCCTTGAGATCCTGTGGCCCCTTGATGGATTCCAGAAGCGTCACGCTCGGGCCCCTCTCTGGTCCGGTTTTCAGCTCACGGTCGGGCCGCCGGGCCGGCCCGGACGCCCCGCGGGGGGCGGGGCGTCGCGAGCGGCCAGGCCGGCGGCACGGGGAGTCCGAGTGCGGCCGGCTCCCCGGCGGTCATGACGTCACCGGTTGCCGCCGATGGTCTCCCGTGCGGCGCGCAGGGACTCCTTCAGCGATCCCATGGTGGCGAGGACGGCGGTCGGCTCGTAACCGCAGTGCGCCATGCAGTTGGCGCAGCGCGGGTCCTTGCCCCGTCCGTACTTGTCCCAGTCGGTGTCGTCGACCAGTTCCCTGTACGTCGGCACGTACCCGTCGCTCATCAGGTAGCAGGGCCGCTGCCAGCCGAAGAGCGAGTAGTTGGGGATGGCCCACGCCGTGCACGGGAAGTCGGCCTTCCCCTCCAGGAAGTCCAGGAAGAGCGGTGAGTGGTTGAGGCGCCAGCGGCCCCGGTTCCCGCCCGCGAAGGCCTTCTTGAACAGCTCCCGGGTCTGCTCGACCCCGAGGAAGTGCTCCTGGTCGGGGGCCTTCTCGTACGCGTAGGCGGGCGAGATCATCATCTCGTCGACCTTGAGGTCGTCGTTGAGGTAGTTGAGGACCTCGATGATGGTCTGTGGCGTGTCGGTGTTGAAGAAGGTCGAGTTGGTGGTGACCCGGAAGCCGCGGCGCTTGGCTTCCTTCATCGCCGCCACCGCCTCGTCGAAGACGCCTTCCTTGGCGACGGACTCGTCGTGCCGCTCGCGCAGTCCGTCGATGTGGACGGCGAAGGCGAAGTACGGCGAGGGGGTGAACTTGTCGAGCTTCTTGCGCATGAGCATCGCATTGGTGCAGAGGAAGACGTATTTCTTTTTTGCCACCAACTGCCGCACGATCTCATCGATCTGAGGGTGCATCAGCGGCTCACCGCCGGCGATGGAGACCATCGGGGCGCCTGATTCGAGAACCGCGCCGACGGCCTGGGCCACCGGCATGCGCTGCTTCAGCACGCCTGCCGGATGCTGGATCTTTCCGCAGCCCTCGCACGCCAGATTGCAGGCGAACAAGGGCTCCAGCTCGACAATCAGCGGAAACTTGTCCCGCTTGCGGATCTTTTGTTCGATGAGATACGTCGCAACCTTGATGGACTGACGGAGCGGCATGGCCATCTGGGCTCACCTCCTGGGGAGCAGCGAAGATCGGTGCCATTCATAGAAAGCCGGTAGCACAGCGCGAAGAACACGGAAGGCCGATATTCCACCGCGAACCGTGCCGATGCGGACGAGCTCGTGCTCCGGAGCGTCCACGACCACCCGTACGGCCGCAACCGGACGCGGACCTACGCTCAGGGCGGTCCGTAGCGTGGCCGCGGACTCCATGTCCACCGCGATGGCTCCGGTGGCCCTCAGCTCGGCCCGCCCTGGGCCGCGTACGACATGGTCGGAGCCGGTCAGCAGACCGGTGTGGACGGTACGGCCGGGTACCGTCCTGGCCAGCGCGTCGACGAGGACGTCCGTGCCGGTGCAGGCCGACCGGCCGCCGGCGTCCCGGGTCTCCTCGGCCACCACGAGGTCGCCGGGGTGCATACCGGGGGCCAGGCCGGCGCAGAAGCCCGAGGCGATGACCGCGGCCCCCCCGGCGCGCTCCAGCCCCAGTGCGCGCCCCACGGCCGCCTCGGCCGCCCTGGGGCCCATCCCGGTCCTGATCACCGTCACCGGGCCCGAGGCCCCCGCGCCGCCCCTGCCGCTGCGCAGGGCGAGGTGCTCGATGGAGAGCGCGCAGGCGATCAGGAGCGGGTGTGCGGGGCCCGGCGGCCCCTGCGGATGACCCATCAGGCCCCCTTGCGGAGGGGCACACGGTCGGCGAACGGCTCGCCGTACACGAATCTGCCGAGCGCCGTGAGCGGGAAGACCTGCCGGTAGAGGTGGTAGTTGATGGAGAAGTCCCAGGGGAACCCGGTCCCGGTGAAGTACGGCTCGTCCCAGGAGCCGTCGGCCTGCTGGGCCCCGGCCAGCCAGGTCACGCCCCGCTCCACCGACCTGCCGTCCCGCTCTCCGGCGGCGAGGAGCGCGAGAAGCGCCCAGGCCGTCTGCGAGGCTGTGGAGGAGCCGTGCCCGATCCACTTCTCCTCCTGGTAGGAGCGCAGGTCCTCGCCCCAGCCGCCGTCGTCGTTCTGCACGGACTCCAGCCAGCTCACGGCCCGGCGGACCGAGGGGTGTCCGGCGGGGATCCCTGCGGCGATCAACGCGGGTACCACGGACCCGGTCCCGTAGATGTAGTTGACGCCCCAGCGCCCGAACCAGGCTCCGCTCGCCTCCTGTTCGGCGAGCAGCCACTCGACCCCGCGCCGGGTGCCGGGGTGGTGCGCCCGGCCCTCGACGGCCAGCATCTCCACGACGTGACCCGTGACGTCGGCCGACGGCGGGTCGATGACCTCACCGAAGTCGCAGAACGGCAGCCGGTTCGGGAACGGGCTGGTGTTGTCCGCGTCGAAGGCCCCCCAGGCCCCGTTGCGGGACTGCATACCGAGATTCCAGCGCACGCCCCGCTCGATGGCGGCTTCGATGCGCGCGGTGTCGGGGTGGCGGACCCGGCGCAGGGCGAGGACCACCTCCGCGGTGTCGTCGATGTCGGGGTAGTTGTCGTTGTGGAACTCGAAAGCCCAGCCGCCCGGGGCCAGTTCGGGCTTTCGGACCGACCAGTCACCGGGCCGGACGATCTCCTCACCGAGCATCCAGTCGGCGGCCTTCACCAGGGCCGGGTGGTCGGGGCTGACCCCGGCGTCGGCGAGTGCGATGGTCGCGAGGCAGGTGTCCCAGACCGGGGACTGACACGCCTCGATCATCCGGGCGCCGTCCTCGCGCCAGACGGTGAAGCGGTCGAGCGAGGCGAGCCCGGCCCGCATGACCGGGTGGTCGAGGTCGTATCCGAGCAGATGGAGGGCGATCACGGAGTACACCGCGGGCGGCTGGATCCCGCCCCAGCAGCCGTCGTTCTCCTGGCGTTCGATGATCCACCGGGCGGCGGCGTTCATGGCGACCCGGCGCAGCCTGCGCGGTGCGACCTTGTGATACAGGTGCATCGCCCTGTCGAGCCGCTGGAAAATTCCGTCCCAACTCACCGTCGGCGCAAGCGGCTTGGGCGGATTGGGCAGGTCGGGATCGGTGTGCAGTTCGTCCAGGGCGAACGGGGCGGGCCGGACCGGACGCATGGCCGAGACGATGGTGAGCGGCACGATGGTCTGCCGGGCCCAGCATCCGAAGTCGTAGATATTGAGCGGGACCCACTTGGGGAAGAACATCAACTCGGGTGGCAGTTCCGGCAGATCGTCCCACTTCCACCAGCCGAAGAGCGCGAGCCAGATGCGGGTGAAGACCCGGGCGCCCGCGATGCCGCCCTGTTCCCTGACCCAGCCGGCCGCCCGGGCCATGTGCGGGTCCTGCGGCCGGTCCCCGGCCAGCCGAAGCGCCACGTACGCCTCGATGGTGGCGGAGAGGTCGCCGGGTCCCTCGTAGAAGGTCGCCCAGGTGCCGTCCCCGAGCTGTTCGCCCCGGATGAAGCGGGCGGTGGCCTCGACCGTGGCCGGGTCCTGGATCCCGAGGAACTGGCGCAGCAGCAGGTCCTCGGCGTCCATGGTGACGTTGGTGGCGAGGTCGCCCTTCCACCAGCCCTGCTCGTCCTGCCTGCCGAGGAGGTGCTCCACCGAGCGTTCCGCGGCCCGCCGCGCGGCGGCCAGTACGTCGTCCGCGGCGATGGTTGATTCGGTCGGATCGCTGGCCGAGGCTGCGCGGAGGTTCGCGGCTCCGGTGCTTCCGTCGGTCGTCGCTGTCATGGCTTCCCCTTCGTGCAGTTGGTCCTCTGCTGTGCTGGGGTCTCCGTCGGCCGGCACCCGATACGGGTGCCGGCCGGCGACTGCGAGTCATATGGAGCGGATGATCATCATCTCTTTCGTACGACGACGAAGTCGGCGAGCGCGGTGAGCTGCGCCCGCACGTGTTCAGGCATGTCGACCCCGTGCAGCGCCCGGATGGCGACCGCGTGCTGCCTGCGGGCTTCCTGGGCGGTCCACTCGCGGCCGCCCGCCTCCTCGATGAGCGCCGCGCGGGCGGCGAACTCCTCTTCGGAGAAACTGTCGAAGTCGGTGCTCTTGGCGTCGGCGGCGAGCAGCTCACCGAGGCGCTCCGAGGCGGATCCGCCCGCGGCGAGCGCGGCGACGACCGGCAGGGACTTCTTGCGCTGGCGCAGATCGCTCCAGGTCTGCTTGCCGGTGGCCTCCGGGTCGCCCCAGATGCCGAGCAGGTCGTCGACGGCCTGGAAGGCGAGGCCGAGGTGGTAGCCGTACGCCTCCAGCGTGTCCGCTGTGCGGTCGTCGGCCCCGCCCAGTACGGCGCCGATGGAGACGGCGCAGGCGAGCAGAGCGCCCGTCTTGTTGCCCTCCATCTCCAGGCACTCCTCGACGGTGACCCGCTCGCGGTGCTCGTAGGAGATGTCCTGGGCCTGGCCGTCGATCAGCTTCCGGCTCGCGGTGGTCAGCCGGCGGGCCGCCCGGCCCGCCTCGACGGTGCCGAGCTCCAGCAGGACCTCGTTGGCGAGCGCGAACAGCGCGTCGCCGACGAGGATCGCCTGGGCCGGTCCGTGCACCTTCCAGACGGTGTCCCGGTGGCGGCGCTGCTCGTCACCGTCCATCAGGTCGTCGTGCAGCAGGGAGAAGTTGTGCACGAGTTCAACGGCGACGGCGCCGGGCAGACCGGTCTCGGCGGGCGCGCCCGCCACTTCGGCGGACAGCAGGGCGAGCGCGGGGCGCACCGCCTTGCCGCCGTCACCGTCGGCGGGTCGGCCCTGGGCGTCGATCCAGCCGAAGTGGTAGGCCGCGACGGTGTCCATGGGCGGCGCGAGCCGGTCCACGGCAGCCCGCAGCACCGGCGCTGACATGGCCCGTCCGCGCTCCAGAAGCGCGGTGACGTCCGCGGTGTCTGCCACGGTGTCGATAGCCGGATTCGCCGGGGTCACTGACTCTCCTCTTGTTCCGGTGGTACTGCTCATGCCGCCTCCTGCAGCGGATGTTCATGGGGGCGGCCGAGAGCGCCGAGGGCTGCGTCAGCGGCGCTGATACCGCTGCGCACCGCGCCCTCCATCGTCGCGGGCCAGCCGGTTGCGGTCCATGCTCCGGCCAGGTGGAGGCCGGGTGCGCGGGTCCGGGTGCCCGGCCTGAGCCGGCCGACCCCGGGGGTGGGGGCGAACGTCGCGGTGCGCTCCCGGGTGACGAAGAAGTCGCGGATACCTGCCCCGCGCGCAGCCGGAAGAAGCCGTTCCAGCTCGGGCAGATATCGGCTGCGCAGTTCGGCGACGGGCAGGTCGATCTCGTCCTGGGCCGCCGACTGGGACACGGCGAGGTACTGCCCGGCTCCCTGGAGCCCGGAGGACTCGGTGCGGTCGAAGACCCACTGGACCGGCGAGCCGAGGGCGGCGAAGAACGGCCTGCGCAGCACCGTGCGGTCGTAGACGACGTGCACGTTCAGGATGGGCGCGGTCCCGATGTCGAGCAGCCGGTCCGGGTCGTGCAGTGCGCCCTCGGGCAGCAGGCCGTGGGTCTCGCCCTGGGGCACGGCGAGGACGACGGTCTCCGCCTCGATCCGTTCGCTGTCCGTCTCGACGGCCCAGCGGCCGTCCTCGGTGCGTGCCAGGGACTCGACCCGGGTGCGCAGCCGGGTACGCACACCGGCGGCGTCGAGCGCCTTGCGGGCGAGGGTGTCGTGGAGCTCGCCGAGCGGCACGGCCGCCCAGCCGATGTCGGCCGCGCCGGGCTCGGAGAGCAGCCCGGTCTTGAAGACCATGGCGGCCAGCGCCATGGAGGCGTTCGCGGCGGTGGCGTTGAGCGTGGCGACGCCGACGAGGTCCCACAGGGCCTCGATCGCGCGGGGCGACTGACCGTGGCGCCCGAGCCAGGTCGCGAAGTCGATCCCGTCGAGTGCCGGATCTGCCGGGTCGAGACGGCCGAGCGCGAGTGCCGCCCGCCCGACGCTCGCCTTTTCGGCCAGCGAGAGATGCGGATACGCGGCGAGTCCCGCTGCCAGGTGCAGGGGCACAGGAAGGCCGGTGCGCCGCAGCCTGCCCAGGCGCGGGCCCGCCGCGCGTCCGACGTCGAGCACGGGTACGTCGAGGCGGTCCTGGAGCGGGGCGAGCCGGGCGCCGTCGATCCGGTCGAGGAACCACCGGTAGCCCGTGCAGCAGCGCAGGTAGACGTGCTGCCCGTTGTCGACGCTGAGCTCGCCGCGGCGGAAGGAGAAGGCGAGTCCGCCGAGGCGGGGCCGTCCTTCGAGCAGGGTCACGCCGACGCCGGCGTCCGCGAGACGCAGGGCCGTGGTGATGCCGGCGAGGCCGCCGCCGACGACCACGGCACGGGAGGAGCGCAGGATCTCGTCGCTCACGCCTCCCCCTCTCGCCGGTACTCCGCCACCCAGATCGTCGCAGTCAGGGACGCGTCGGGCCACTGGAAGGTTGCCCGGCGGTCCGGGTCGCCGCCGCACGACGGGGTGCGTCCGGTGAAGGGCATCAGGCGCGTCCCCTCGTCGCGAGGCGTGAGACGTGGCGGGCGTCGAGACCGGAGAGGCCTCGCACCGCCACGTACGCCTTCTCGTGTCCCGGCAGTGAGACCCGGCCGCGCAGCACGGCCTCGGGGTCGCGCTCGATGCGGTCGAGGAGGCGGCGATAGATACCGGCCATCGCTGCCACGCAGGCGCCGCTGCGGCGGTCGAGCATCGGCAGCAGCCGGTAGCCCTCGGCGAACAGGGCCCGGGCGCGCCGGACCTCGAAGTGGACCAGCCCGGCGAAGTCGGAGCCGGGCGGCGGGGTGGCGCGGTGGAATCCGGCGGAGCAGCCGAACTTGTCCAGGTCCTCGGCGGGCAGGTACGTCCGGCCGTTGGCGGCGTCCTCCCGGACGTCGCGCAGGATGTTGGTCAGCTGTAGGGCGAGGCCGAGCGTGTCGGCGTACTCGGCGGCACGACCGGCGTCGGGTGTGCCCGGTTCCGTACCGAAAACGCCCAGGCTCAGCCGTCCGATGGCCCCCGCGACACACCGGCAGTACGTCGCGAGGTCGTCCCAGGTCTCGTACGTCGCTCCGCGCACGTCCATCAGCACGCCGTCGATGAGCTCGTCGAGCCCGCCGAGCGGCAGGGGGAATCGCCGGGAGGCGTCGGCGAGCGCGACGGCGACCGGGTCGGTGTCGTCCTCGTCGACGGCGCCCTTCCTGATCCGGTCGAGCAGCTCGCGGGTACTTTCCAGCCGGGTCCGCTTGGTCTCCGGGGCCAGCTCACCGTCGCCGATGTCGTCGACCCGACGGGAGAAGGCGTACAGCGCCGACATGGCCTGGCGCTTCTCGTTCGGCAGCAGCCTGATGCCGTACGCGAAGTTACGGGCCTGCTGTCCGGTGACGGCCTCGCAGTAACTGTATGCGGCCTGTACCGGTGCCGACATGTACGTCGTCTGTCCCTCCACGGTCGGGCTCATCCCTCTCTACGCGCTTTTCGCAGGACAACTCCCACCTCGCGCAGCAAGCTGGGCGTGGTAGGTCTGGGCGGTCCGGGCAGTACGTCGAACCCGGCGGCCCCGATCGCGGTGAGGGCGGCGCGCCCTCCGGCGACGAATCCGGCGAGCAGCAGCTTGAGTCTGCCGTTGACGCTACCCACGAGTGGGGTGCCTTCATTCAACAGGTCACGGGCGCGTTCGGCCTCGTACGCGACGAGGCTGCGCACCGACGCGCCCCCGGACGGCGCGGCCAGGTCTGATTCGCCGACGTGGAAGCGGGCCATGTCCTCGGCCGGCAGGTAGATCCTGTCCCGTCCCAGGTCCTCGGTGACGTCCTGGAGGTGCTCGATGATCTGCAGGGCGGTGCAGATCGCGTCGGAGCGGCGGATGCGTTCGGGACTGGCGGTGCCGGTGATCTGGAGGACCAGCCGGCCGACGGGGTTGGCGGAGAGCTCGCAGTAGGCGAGGAGTTCCCCGTAGGTCCCGTAGCGGCGGACCTTCTGGTCCTGCCGGTTGGCCTCGACGAGCGCGAGGAACGGCTCGGGAGTGAGCGCGCAGCGCCGCACGGTGGGGCGCAGTGCACGCAGCAGGGGGTGGCGCGGGCCGTCGCCCGTGGCGGCGAAGACCCTGTGCAGGTCGGCCTCGAAGGCGTCGAGCATGGCGAGCCGGTCTTCGGCCCGCTCCGGCTCGATGCCCAGGTGACGGGCGTCGGCGCCACCGGGTTCGAGGTCGCCGTCACCGATGTCGTCGACGAGGCGGGCGAATCCGTAGACGGCCATCAGATCGTCGCGCCAGGCCCGGGGCAGGAAGAAGGGGGCCACGGGGAAGTTCTCGTCCGCGGCCTTGCCGAGCGTGCCGGCCGCCGCCGCGTCGGGGCGGGCCCGATGGGTACGGGTCACCGCGTACCGCCCGGCGCGGGGACGGCGAGACCACGTCGGAGCTGGAGATTTTCCGTCATTGCCGTCACATCTCCCGTTCTACACTGCTGACCCAAAACATCCCTTTTCGGACACGCCGCTCACTCTCCCCGGTACAGGGGAGCAGCAGGGGGACGGAAGGGCCTCTTGCCCTGGGCCGTATCGCCCCACTTGCCACGAATCAGCACCGGTACAGCTTACGTTGTACAGCGCACACGGCCCCGGCGGGGTGTTCGGCGCGTTACAACAAGGCCGCGATCTCAGCCAACCCTCGCCTGCCGCAAGGGACTTGATCTCGTCCCTGCGGGAGGGGCGGACCAAGGTGAGCGGACCGGCCGCTCACACCGCTGTGGCCTCCGCCCGAGCTGCTCGGGGGGAGGCCACAGGAACGGCGGGGCGACTACTTGCTGGTCTCCCGCTCGTACGCCTTCAGTACCTCCTCGGTGGGCCCGTCCATCAGGAGCTCCCCCTTCTCCAGCCACAGCACCCGGTCGCAGGTGTCCCTGATCGACTTGTTGTTGTGGCTGACGAGGAAGACGGTGCCCGCCTCCTTGCGCAGTTCGCGGATGCGCTGCTCGGAGCGGATGCGGAACTTGCGGTCACCGGTGGCCAGCGCCTCGTCGATCATGAGGACGTCGTGGTTCTTGGCCGCGGCGATCGAGAAGCGCAGCCTGGCGGCCATGCCGGAGGAGTACGTCCGCATCGGGAGGGTGATGAAGTCGCCCTTCTCGTTGATGCCGGAGAACTCGACGATCTCGTCGTAGCGCGAGCGGATCTCCTCGCGGCTCATGCCCATGGCCAGGCCGCCGAGGACGACGTTGCGCTCACCGGTCAGATCGCTCATCAGCGCCGCGTTGACGCCGAGCAGCGACGGCTGGCCGTCGGTGTAGACCTTGCCGTGCTCCGTCGGAAGGAGTCCGGCGATGGCCCGGAGCAGCGTCGACTTGCCGGAGCCGTTGGTGCCGATGAGGCCGATGGCCTCGCCCCGGTACGCGGTGAAGGTGACACCGCGCACGGCGTGGACCTTGCGGACGCCGCGCGACTCGCCCTTGCCGCGGCGCACTATCCGGCTCAGTGCCGCGGTGGCACTGCCCTTGCCCCCTCCCGCACCGTTGACGCGGTACACGATGTGCACGTCGTCGGCGATGACGGTGGGGATCTTCCCCTGGATCTTGTCCTCAGCCACGGCCGTACCGTTCCTCTGCCTTCCAGAAGTACACGAAGCCCGCGACGCCCACGAAGAGCGCCCAGGCCAGCCCGACGGCCCACACGTGGTCCGGCAGGTTCTCGGAGCCGTAACCGTCGATGAGCGCGAAGCGCACCAGGTCCATGTAGATGGCCGCCGGGTTGTACTGGAGCACGTCGGCGATCCACTGCGGCTTGTCCGCGAGCATCACCGGGATGGAGAACATGACGCCCGACGCGTACATCCACGTCCGCATCACGAACGGCATCAGCTGGGCCAGGTCGGGCGTCTTGCTGCCCAGTCTGGCCATGGCGAGCGCCAGCCCGGTGTTGAAGAAGAACTGCAGGAAGAGCGCGGGCAGGACCAGGAACCAGGAGAGCGTCGGATAGCTGCCGAAGCCCACGGCCACGGCGACCAGCACGATCATCGAGAACATCAGCTGCTGAAGCTGCTGAAGCGAGAAGGAGACGGGCAGCGAGGCGCGTGGGAAGTGCAGCGCCCGGACCAGCCCGAGGTTGCCCGAGATGGAGCGGACTCCCGCCATGACCGAGCTCTGCGTGAAGGTGAACACGAAGACGCCGGTCACCAGGAACGGGATGAAGACCTCCTGGCTCATCCCCTTCCTGGTCCCCAGGATCAGCCCGAAGATCAGGTAGTAGACCAGGGCGTTGAGCAGCGGTGTCGCCACCTGCCACAGCTGGCCGAGCTTGGCCTGGCTGTACTGGGCCGTCAGCTTCGCCCTGGAGAACGCCATGATGAAGTGGCGCCGGCCCCAGAGCTGGCGGATGTACTGCGTCAGCCCCGGCCGGGCGCCGCTCACCGTCAGGCCGTACTTGTCGGCCACCTGGGCCGCGCTGAGGCCCTCGTCGGCGGACGGCTGGGCGCTCAGGGCGACCGAGCCGTCATGGGTTGTGTCACTCACAAGTTGAAACTCTCGTCTTCAAGATGCGCAGCCAGTCGCGGGCGCGGCTCAGGCGGACAGGTCCCGGAAAGAAGAAGTACGCCTCATGCTCTCAGAGGCGAGCTTCTCAGATCACGGGAGGGCGGCCCAGTCTGGTCAGCCGCCACACCGTACGCCACTTCATCGGACGGCGAGGTCCGCAGGGCGTGGACCAGCCTTCCCGGAAACCGCCGAACCACGCCTTGAGCGCGGGACCGGACGGCCTGCGGACCAGGGTCAGCAGCAGCCAGACCCCGACGTAGACGGGGACCAGGGGCGCGGGAAGGTTGCGGCGGGCAAGCCACACCCTGTTGCGGGCCACCATACGGTGGTAGACGGCGTGCCGCGAAGGAGCGGTGGTCGGGTGGTTGAGCACCATGTCCGCGCGGTAGTCGATCATCCAGCCGGCGTTCAGGGCCCGCCAGGCCAGGTCGGTCTCCTCGTGCGCGTAGAAGAACTCGTCCGGCAGTCCGCCCACCTCGGCGAGGACCTGGGTGCGTACGGCGTTGGCGCCACCGAGGAACGTCGTCACCCGGGACGAGCGCATCGGATCGGACGCCCGGAGCCGGGGAACGTGCCTGCGCTGGGTCACTCCGGTGTCCGGGTCGGCGATCCGGAAGGTGACGATCCCCAGCTTGTCGTCCGCGGCGAACGCCTGCCGGCAGAGCTCTGCGGTGTCGGTGTTGGGCAGGAGTCCGTCGTCGTCCAGGAAGAGCAGGGCGTCGACGTCGGCGCCGGACGGGCCGAACGCCTCGATGCCGACGTTACGGCCGCCGGGGATGCCCAGGTTCTCCGGCAGTTCGACCGTCCGTACACCCGCGGGGACGTCCGGCACAGGGGCTCCGTTGCCGACGACCACCACCTCGATCCGGTCGCCGTCCTGCTTGGCGACCGAATCGAGCAGGGCACGCAGCTCGGCCGGCCGGTTCCCCATCGTGATGATGACTGCGCCGAGTTTCATGTCCCCGTCTGTTCCCGTACTCACTTCAGCCTGCTGGAGGCCAGCACGGACACGAGGTGGAGCACTGTCTGCAGGAGCGCGATCCCGGCCAGGACGGCGACGCCCAGGCGTGTGAAGAACAGGTCGCCCCTGATGCTGTCCGCGACCGCAGCGGCCAGGATCACCAACGACGCCTCGACGCCCAGGACCAGCCGGTGGAACTTCAGCGCGGCAGCGGCCCTGCGGGCCAGCGCCATGCCGGAGGAGCGCGGCTCGGAGGCCGACTCCTGCACCGGCGGCATCCCGCCCTGGTGGCGGGCGACGCCGACGAGGTCGGTCTCCGCCTTGATCAGGATCGCGCCGAGCGCGGCCAGGGTGCCGAGGAAGGCCCAGAGCCAGTCGGTCCGGCCCTCGCCCCACAGATCCGCGGCGCGCAGTCCGAAGCCGACCAGGACCGCGGCGTCGCACAGATAGGCGGCGACCCGGTCCAGGTAGACCCCGGCGAGCGAGTACTGCTTCTTCCAGCGGGCGACCTCGCCGTCGACGCAGTCGAGCAGCAGGTAGAGCTGGACCATCAGCACGCCGAGCAGGGCGCCCGTGATGCCCGGGACGAGCAGCGCCGGAGCGGCGAGTGCGCCCGCGACGGTCATCACGTACGTCAGCTGGTTGGGCGTGACCCTGGTGTTCACCAGGTGCCGGTCGACGCGCAGGGAGATCTCGCGCATGTAGAGCCGGCCGGCCCAGTGCTCACCGCTGCGCCGGTCCTTCACACCCGGGGGGTGGACGACCGGTCGGAGCTCAGCTACCGATGGCTTTTGCATAGTCGGCGTATGCGTCCTTGATCTGGTCGGTGGAGAGGTTGAGGTGTTCCAGGATGGTGAAGCGTCCCGGCCGCGTCTGCGGGGCGTACTCGACGGCCTGCACGAACTCGTCGGTGCTGAAGCCGATCTCGTGCGGCAGTACGGGCAACTCGTGCCTGCGCAGCACTTCGGCGAAGAGTCCGGACTCCTCGACCGCTCCGCGCAGATGCATCGCGAAGGCGGCGCCGAGGCCGACCTGCTCGCCGTGGCTCGCCGCGCGCTTCGGGAACAGCAGGTCGAAGGCGTGGCTGATCTCGTGGCAGGCGCCGGACGAGGGGCGGGTGTCGCCGCTGATCGACATCGCGATGCCGGAGAGGACGAGCCCTTCGGCGAGGACCGTGAGGAACTCGTCGTCGCCCACACCGCCGGGGTGACGGAGCACGGCCTCACCCGCGGTACGGGCCATGGCGGCGGCGAGCCCGTCGACCGATTCGCCCGTGACCTCGTGCGAGAGCTCCCAGTCGGCGATCGCCGAGATGTTGGAGATCGCGTCACCGATGCCGGACCGGACGAAACGGGCGGGGGCCGCACGGATCACATCGAGGTCGATGACCATGGCGATGGGCGTGGGGACTCCGTAGGAGCCGCGTCCGTTGTCGTTGTCCAGGGTGGACACCGGGGAGCAGATGCCGTCGTGCGAGAGGTTCGTCGCGACGGCCACCATCGGCAGGCCGACCCGGGCCGCCGCGTACTTCGTCACGTCGAGGATCTTGCCGCCGCCGAGGCCGACCACGGCGTCGTACCGCTTGCCCTTGATGCCGTCGGCGAGCTTCACGGCGGAGTCGATGGTGCCGTCCGACACCGAGTACCAGTCGGCACCGGGGAGGAGAGGCGACAGCTTCTCCCGGAGCTTCTGTCCCGAGCCGTCGCTGACGGCGAAGGCGAGCTTGCCGGAGGAGGAGATCCGCTGGTCGGCGAGGAGACCGGAGAGGTCCTCTATCGCTCCCCGGCTGATGTCGACGACGACCGGGGACGGAATGAGCCGGGTCAGTACTGGCACGCGATCTCCCGGCCCTTCGCGAGGTCCTCGTGGTTGTCGATCTCGACCCACGTCACTTCGCCGATGGGAGCCACGTCGACGGTGAAGCCGCGGTTGACGAGCTCCTGGTAGCCGTCCTCGTAGTAGAGGTCCGGGTCGCGCTCGAACGTGGTCTTCAGCGCGTCGGCGAGCTCCTCGGCCGCCTCGGGCTCGATGAGCGTGACGCCGATGTACTCGCCGGTCGCCGTGGCCGGGTCCATCAGCTTGGTGATGCGCCGGACGCCCTTGTCGCCCTCGGTGATGACCTTCATCTCCTCGTCGGCGAGGTTCTTCACCGTGTCGAGGGCGAGGATGATCTTCTGGCCCTTGCCGCGGGCGTCCAGGAGGGTCTTCTCGACGGAGACCGGGTGCACGGTGTCGCCGTTGGCGAGGATGACGCCCTGCTTCAGGACCTCACGGGCACACCACAGGGAGTAGGCGTTGTTCCACTCCTCGGCCTTGTCGTTGTCGATGAGGGTGAGCGTCACGCCGTACTTCGCCTCGAGCTCCGCCTTGCGGGCGTAGACGGCTTCCTTGCGGTAGCCGACCACGATCGCGACCTCGGTGAGTCCGACCTCGGCGAAGTTGGCGAGCGTGAGGTCGAGGACCGTCGTGTCACCGTCGACAGGGACGAGCGCCTTGGGAAGCGTGTCCGTGTAGGGGCGCAGACGTCGTCCTGCACCGGCTGCCAGTACGAGGCCGATCATGCGAGTTCTCCTTCGTCGTGTACGGCGGGGGCCGAGGAGGACACCCAGAAGCGGATGGACTCCACGAGCACCACCAGAGCCACGGCCACCGCGAGTGCGGTGAGAGCCGTGGTGAAACCTGAGGCTTGAGTCAGTACGGCGGCGAACACGGCCACCACAACGGTCCGGCCCTCGTGTCCACCGATCGTCCGCACCAGCCACTGGGGCGGCGCGCCGGTGCCGCCGCGGATGCGGTACACCGTGTCGTAGTGATGGTAGGCGACGGCCGAGACCAGTCCGAAGGCCGCGGGGACGGCATGGGGCACGTCGCTGCGGGCCGCCAGGACGAGCACCGTGCAGTACTCCGCGGCCCTGAAGACCGGGGGTACGAGCCAGTCGAGTGCGCCCTTGAGCGGTCGCGAGACGGCGATGCCCGAGAGGACCGCGTAGACAGCGGCCGCGGCCACGGTGGCCCAGCTGCCGTACGGCAGGAAGAGGGCCGCCGCGACGACCGTCGCAGCGCCGGTGAGCGCCACGAGCGGGGCGGTGAAGCCGCCGGGCGGTCGTGGGAGCACGGCGGCTACGGCGCGCGCGAGCGGTCCGGAGTCCGCGAGGTCGGCGAGTGCCTGGGCGGCCCGGTCGGTGCGCCGCGCCTTGCGGGTCAGCGAGCGCAGCAGGCGGCCGGCGGTGGTGTAACAGGCGGCGAGGGAGCAGCCGACGAGGAGCGCGTAGAAGACGATCCGGGGGCTGGTCACCGCGGTCAGCACGGCGATCATGGCCCAGCGCTCACCGATCGGCAGCACTATCATCCGGCGCAGCCAGACCGTCCAGCCGACGCTGTCCAGCCGGTCCGAGAGGGCCGCTGTCGGGCTGGTGTTGGAGACCGCGTCGTGATTGGCCTCGTTGAACGAGAAGTCGACGATGTGGCGGCACGCCTGGAGCACCATCGCGCCGAGCGCGAGGACCCATACGTCGTCGCCGTTGCGGGCCGCTCCCAGCGCCAGGCCGGCGTAGTACGCGTACTCCTTGGCCCGGTCGAACGTGGCGTCCAGCCAGGCGCCCATCGTCGAGTACTGAAGCGAGTAGCGGGCGAGCTGCCCGTCCGTGCAGTCCAGGACGAAGGAGAGGAGCAGCAGTATCCCGGCGGCGACGTAGCCGCCGCGGGTGCCGGTCGCCGCGCTGCCCGCCGCGATCAGCGCGGTGATCAGGGAGGCGGTGGTGACCTGGTTCGGGGTGAACCCGCGCCGCGCGCACCAGCGGGCGATGTAGCGGGAGTAGGGGCTGATGAAGAAGGTGGTGACGAAACCGTCGTGGGCCTTCACCGCGCTGCGCAGCCGTACCGCCTCGTCGTCGACGGCGGCCACGGCCCCCTGGGCGGCGGCGCGCTCCTGCGGGCCGGTGGGGACGGCGGCGGTGAGCGACCCGAGCTCGGGTCGCTGCACCGGGGTGCCTTCGGTCTCCAGGGCCACGGCGAGACGGCCCGGGACGGTACGGTCCTCGGCCTCCGGGTCGGCGGGAGCGGGCCCGACGGGGCTGCCTGCGCCGACAGCGGCCACGGCCCTGTCCAGGGCACGCACGAGGGCCGGCCGTGCCTCGGGCTGCGCGGTGAGCGCGCCGGGGACGGTGGCGGCGGCGAAGCGGGGGTCGGTCAGTCCGAGCCGCAGCGCGTGGACGTGGCCGACGAACCGGGGGTCCACCAGCGCGACGCGTCCGCCGGCGGGAACGGCGGCGAGCAGCTCTGCGGCCTCGGTGGCGTCATTGGCGGCCCGTACGTCAAAGCCCAGGGACCGCAGATCGTCCTCGAGCGACGATCCGGGTACCGGTGCACCGGTGAGGATGGCGGTCGACAGACGAACTCACTCCTTGGCGCTGACGGGAACGGCGCGCGACTGTGCGGCCCGGAGGCGGGCCGGCGGCACGTCGGCTGAGGCTATCGGATGAACGGAAGACCGAGTTCACCGCCCGTTCAAGCCCCGTTCGGGACGGTCGGGCACCATCCGGCGCCGTTCGCGATCATCATCGTCGATCAACACCTCGGCCCACAAACCGTGATGGGGGCAGCGCCTAAGCTGACGCCCATGACGTGGTTGATTACAGGTGGAGCGGGTTACATCGGGGCGCATGTGGCGAAGGCCATGGCCGCGGCCGGGGAACGGGTCGTCGTACTCGACGACGTCTCCACGGGCATCGTGGGGCGGCTGCCGGCGGACATCACGCTGGTGCGGGGCTCGGCATCGGACCGCGCGCTGCTGGACCGGGTGCTCGCCGAGCACACGGTGACCGGTGTGGTGCATCTCGCGGCGAAGAAGCAGGTCGGTGAGTCCGTGGAGCAGCCGCTGCTCTACTACCGGGAGAACGTCGCCGGGCTTACCGTGCTGCTCGAAGCGGTCGTCGCCGCCGGCGTGCGGCGCTTCCTCTTCTCCTCGTCCGCCGCCGTCTACGGCGTCCCCGATGTGGATCTCATCACCGAGGACACCCCGTGCGCTCCGATCAATCCCTACGGTGAGACGAAGCTCGCAGGCGAGTGGCTGGTACGCGCGACGGGGCGGGCGCACGGCCTGTCGACCGCCTGTCTGCGCTACTTCAACGTGGCGGGCGCGGCGGAGCCCGAGCTCGCGGACACCGGCGTCTTCAACGTCGTCCCCATGTTCTTCGACCGCCTCACGCGCGGGGAGGCCCCCCGCATCTTCGGCGACGACTATCCGACGCCGGACGGCACCTGTGTCCGGGACTACATCCATGTGTCCGACCTCGCCGACGCGCATCTCGCGGTCGCCAGGAAGCTGGACGGGAAGGGCGCCGGGGATCTCACGGTGAACGTCGGCCGCGGCGAGGGCGTATCGGTGCGCGAGCTGGCCGATCTGGTGGGCGAGGTCACCGGCCGTCCGATGGATCCCGTCGTCGAGCCTCGCCGGGCCGGTGACGCGGCGAGGGCCGTCGCGTCGGCCGCCCGGATGTCGCAGGAGCTCGGGTGGAGCGCACGCCTCGGAGTGCGCGAAATGGTCGAGTCGGCCTGGAAGGGCTGGTGCCTGCGGCACCCGGAGGCCCGCGTCCTCTGAGCCGCCGGGCCGCCCGGACGAGCACCACACGACTCTGACCTGCGAACGTTTCCGCAGGTCAGAGCACATGACAACGGTGTTCAGTCTCGTGTTGCCCCATACCCCCCGCCCGTAGTTCACTGGTCCCCGTCGGGCGGACCGCGCCCCTGTCGTTCGACCGGACCGGAGAGGTTTCCATGGGAGCTGGCCACGACCACGGGCACACGCACGGCGGGCCGCCTCCGACGGGCACGGCGGCCGCCGCGTACAAGGGACGGCTGCGGATCGCCCTGGGCATCACGCTCGGCGTCATGGTCATGGAGATCGTCGGTGGTGTGCTCTCCGACTCGCTCGCCCTGATCGCGGACGCGGCCCATATGGCTACGGACGCGCTGGGGCTCGGCATGGCTCTCCTCGCCATCCACTTCGCGAACAGGCCGGCCGGAGTCCAGCGGACCTTCGGTTTCGCCCGCGCGGAGATCCTCGCCGCGCTGGCCAACTGTCTGCTGCTGCTCGGCGTCGGCGGCTTTCTGGTCTTCGAGGCGGTCGACCGTTTCATCACGCCCGCGGAGACCAAGGGCGGACTCGCCATAGCCTTCGCCGCCGTGGGTATGGCCGCGAATCTCGTCTCCCTGTCCCTGCTGATGCGCGGGCAGAAGGACAGCCTCAACGTGCGGGGCGCCTACATGGAGGTGCTGGCGGACACCCTCGGCTCCGTGGCCGTGCTGGTGTCGGCGGGCGTCATCATGGCCACCGGCTGGCAGGCCGCCGACCCCATCGCCTCGCTGGTGATCGGCCTGATGATCGTCCCCCGTACGGTGAAGCTGCTGCGGGAGACCCTGAACGTACTGCTGGAGGCGGCACCCAAGGACGTCGACATGGGCGAGGTCCGGGCACACATCATCGCGCTGCCGGGGGTGCTGGACGTGCACGATCTGCACGCCTGGACGATCACTTCGGGTATGCCGGTACTCTCCGCCCACGTGGTGGTGCGCCAGGAGGTACTGGACTCGATGGGGCACGAGAAGCTCCTCCACGAGCTCCAGGGCTGCCTCGGAGTTCACTTCGACGTGGAGCACTGCACGTTCCAGCTGGAGCCGGCCGGGCACGCCGAGCACGAGGCGAAACTCTGCCTCTGAACCCGGTGCCCCGGCCAGGTGTCCGGTGTTAGGGTTCCCCGGGTTCCACCGGTCTTCCTCGGTGCGAACCCCGTACAGCCCGTACGAGAGTTACGTGTGATTCGAGAGGAGCTGAGGTTGATGACCGTCACGACGGCTGCCCTGCGCAGCATCCGGTCCTTCCTCATCTCCCGGGTTCCCGCCTAGCACCCCGACTCACCGTCGCCGCGTCGGCCGGAGCCCACTCACCCAAGGGTTTCCCACGTTGACCGACCACTCGTCGTCCCCACACACTCCGTCCGGCCAGTCTCCGTCCGGCCACACCTCCTCCGACCGTTCCGGCGACCCCGTGCGCTACGGCTACGCCGGGTACGTGCCGCGCCCCGCCGATCCGCGCTGGCCGGTCCGGCCGGAGAGGGAGGCGGACGCTGTGCGCGCCGTCAACACGGCGGCTTTCCCGACGCCCGACGAGGCCGGCCTCGTCGACGCCCTGCGGGAGGACCCGGAGGCGTGGTTGCCGGGCCTCTCGTACGTCGCGGAGGCACCGGACGGTTCGGTGGCCGCGTACGCCCTGCTGACCCGGTGCCGGGTCGGGGACACCCCGGCGCTCGCACTGGCCCCGGTGGCCACCGCCCCGGCGTACCAGCGCCGGGGCGCGGGCCGCGCGGTGGTACGGGCGGTGCTGGACGCGGCCCGGCTGCGGGGGGAGCCGCTCGTACTGGTTCTGGGCCACCCGGACTACTACCCGGCCTTCGGCTTCGTGCCCGCGTCGCGGTTCGGGATCCGGCCCGGATTCGAGGTCCCGGACGAGGCGATGATGGCTCTGGTACTCGACGATTCCCTGCCGGTACCGACGGGCATGATCCAGTACCCGGCGGCGTTCGGAGTCTGAGCCTCGCGTTCCGCTTCCGGCCGGGGCCGGTTTCCCCCCTGCCGCGCCAGGACGGCGCGGCAGGGGGGACATGCCCGGAGGCGAAGTACTGACAAGCGGCTTTTGTGCGGCAGACTTGACCGGACTCCAGGGGCCCGGCGCACTGGGCCGGGGACCAAAGCGAAGGATGGGTATGCCGACCACACCAGCCACCGCGACGCACAGTTCGTCGAGCGGCACCGAAGAAGCGATCATGCTCGAACTGGTCGACGAGAGCGGCACCACCATCGGCACCGCGGAGAAGCTCGCCGCCCATCAGGCGCCCGGGCAACTGCACCGGGCCTTCTCCGTGTTCCTCTTCGACGAGCAGGGCCGGCTGCTGCTCCAGCGCCGGGCGCTCGGCAAGTACCACTCCCCCGGTGTCTGGTCGAACACGTGCTGCGGCCACCCCTACCCGGGCGAGGCGCCCTTCGCCGCCGCCGCCCGGCGTACGTTCGAGGAGCTGGGGATCTCCCCCTCACTCCTCGCCGCGGCGGGCACGGTCCGCTACAACCACCCCGACCCGGCGTCGGGCCTGGTGGAGCAGGAGTTCAACCACCTCTTCGTGGGCATGGCCCAGGAGCAGCTGAAGCCGGATGCGGAGGAGGTCGGCGAGACGGCCTTCGTGACGGCGCAGGAGCTGGCGGAGCGACACGCGCAGGCACCGTTCTCGGCGTGGTTCATGACCGTGCTGGATGCCGCACGGCCGGCGATCAGAGAGCTGACGGGTCCGTCCGCGGGCTGGTGACGGCGCTCCTGAAGGGGGCGGTCAGAGCTGCGTCTTCAACGGCAGCGCCGCCCAGATGATCTTTCCGCCGCTCGCGGTGTGCTCCACGTCGCAGGTGCCGCCGGCCTCCGCGGAGACCTCCCGGACCAGCAGCAGCCCCCGGCCGCCCGTCTGTGCATAGTCGGTCACGAGGGCGGTGGGCCGGTACGGATGGCTGTCCTCCACCGACACCCTGATCCATTCGGCGCCGATCGCCACCTCGACGGCGAGCTCGGGCGAGAGCAGGGCCGCGTGCTTCACCGCGTTGGTGACCAGTTCCGAGACGATCAGCAGCAGGCCCTGGAGGATGTCGTCCTCGACGGGTACCCCTTGGCGGTGCACCAGATCCCGTACGGCGTGCCGCGCCTGCGGCACCGAGACGTCCACCGCGGGGGCGGTGAAACGCCACACTCCCTCGTACGACACGGTTTGGGCCGGGACACTCCCTAGGCTCTCCACGATCCGGTACCCGCTCTCGACTCGCACATCACTGACCGTCGAGTAATGAGTGTGGGAACCGCTTGGTCCGCACCGAGCCACTGATCACAAATAGCCATCTATCGACGCTATTTGATCAAAGTGAGTATGACGGGGTCAGTTGTTGGACCGCTTCTGATGGGCTTCTGATGCCTTGTCCCCGGCGGCCCCATCAGGCTCGCCGAGCTTCCGCTCCGCCGCCATCTGGTCCGAGACCATACCGACGATGCGCCGGCCGCCGACCCCGAAAGCGATCAGGCCGAGACCGTCGAACAGCAGCGCGAGCGAGAAGAAGGTGCCCAGCACGTAGAGGCTGCTGTGCGGCCAGTCGAAGAGCACGAGCAGACCCAGGAGCAGACCGAAGGCTCCCTGCAGCAGCGTCCAGCCGAACTGCGGGCCGCGCACGACCACACTGCCCACCAGACGGAACACACCACCGGTGAGGAAGAGCAGCGCGGCGAACATGGTCAGCGCCTCGGCGGTGCCCTCGGGGTGACGGATCACCACGACCCCGGCGGCGATGTTCAGCGCGGCGACCACCACGCCGAGCCAGAAGAAACTCGTGCCCCTGGACTGGATCGCGTGGAGCAGTCCGACCAGGCCGCCGATCAGCAGCAGCCAGCCGAAGAGCAGCATCGACGTCAGGGTGGCCACGCCCGTGTAGACGAGACCCACGAGCCCCGCGACGACGAGCAGGATGCCGAGCAGGGTGAGCCGGCCGAAACTGCGGCTGAGCTTCTTGCTCTCCGCTGCGGGACCGGTCATCAGCAGCTCCTCACGGTGTGTGTCCGCTTCGCGACCCCTTCTTGATCATAGGTTCGAACGGGCCGGATAGCATCCGGCGCATGGACCGTACGGATCAGCCCCGGCTGGAGCACACCGTGGTGGACGCGATCGCCACCGTCGTCATCAGCAATCCGGCCAAGCGCAACGCGATGACGGCCGGCATGTGGCGGGAGCTGCCCGTTCTGCTGGAGCGGCTGGCCGCCGACCGCACCGTCCGCGCGCTCGTGCTGACGGGCGCCGGTGACACCTTCTGCGCGGGCGCGGACATCTCCTCGCTCCGGTCCTCCGTCCAGGAACCGGCCGGCCACCCGCAGACCCTCGCAGTGCGGGCCGAGGAGGCGCTCGCCGCCTTCCCCCGGCCCACGCTCGCCGCCGTGCGCGGCTTCTGCGTGGGCGGCGGCAGCCAGCTGGCGGCCGCCTGCGATCTGCGGTTCGCCGAGGAGGGTGCCTCCTTCGGTGTGACACCGGCCAAGCTCGGCATCGTCTACCCCTCGTCGTCCACCCGGCGGCTGGTCTCGCTGGTGGGGCCGGCCGCGGCGAAGTTCCTGCTGTTCTCCGGCGAGCTGATCGGTACGGAACGGGCGCTGCGCACCGGGCTGGTCGACGAGGTGCTGCCGGCCGGCGAACTGGCCGGAAGGGTCGATTCCTTCGTACGCCTCCTCGCCTCTCGCTCCCAGCTGACGCAGGCGGCGGCGAAGGAGTTCGCCTCGGGACGCGAGGACAGGGACTCGTACTGGGCGGACCAGGAGCGCCGCAGCGGCGACACCGCGGAGGGGGTCGCCGCGTTCCTGGAGCGGCGGGCGCCCGTCTTCACCTGGACGACAGGGCCCGTGGACGGCGCCGCTACCGGAGGATGAAGCGGTTCTTCGTGCGGAACTCCTCGACCAGGGCCGCAGGGGCCTTGGCCGGCGATCCGCAGTCGTACGGCGGCTGAGGGTCGTACTCCGTCAGGAGCTGCACCGCCTGAGCGTGTTCGTCGCCCGCGATCCGTCCGACCAGGGTCAGACCCATGTCGATGCCGGACGAGACGCCCGCCGCCGTGACGTACTTGCCGTCGGTGACGACGCGTTCGCCGGTCGGCTCGACGCCGTAGTGCTTCAGACTGTCGAAGGCCAGCCAGTGCGAGGTGGCGCGGCGTCCGCTCAGCAGTCCGGCCGCCGCGAGCAGCAGGGATCCGCTGCACACGGAGGTCGTCCAGGTGCTGGTGGCGTCGGCCGAGCGCAGCCAGCCGAGCAGAGCCTCGTTCTCCATCTGGTCACTCTGGCCGGGTCCGCCGGGCACGACCAGCACATCCGGTGAGGGCACATCGGCGAGCGTCCGGTCGGCGACGAGCGAGAGGCCTCCGCAGTCGTTGCGGACGGGGCCGGTCCGCTCGGCGACGAAGACGGTCTCCGCGCCGGGGGTGCGGCAGAGCATCTCGTACGGGCCGACGGCGTCGAGCGCGGTGAAACGGTCGAAGAGCACGATGGCGATCTGCATGGTGGTTCCTTTCGGCGTGGTAAATCGCTGCGCCGGCGCGTTGCCGGCGGTCAGAGGGCGGGCGGGGCGGGGCGGAAGCGGCGCCGGTACTCCGCGGGTGCGGTGCCGAGTGCCTTGACGAAGGCCCGGCGCATGGCCTCCGGGGTGCCGTAGCCGCTGGACCGGGAGATCCGGGCGACGCCGTCCGCGGTGTCCTCCAGGAGCCGACGGGCCTGTTCGAGTCGTACGCGGTCGACATAGCGACCCGGTGTCATCCCCGTCTCCACCTGGAAGGCGCGGGCGAAGTGCCTGGGCGAGAGTCCGGCGCGCGCGGCGAGGGCATCCACGGAGAGGTCGCCGCCTGGATGCTCGGTGATCCAGTGCTGGACCTCCCGCAGGGGTTCGCGGCGGGCGGTCTGCGCGGTGAGCTGGGCGCTGAACTGGGCCTGGTTGCCCGGCCGCCGCAGGAACACGACGAGATGGCGGGCCACGGTGAGCGCCGCCTCACGGCCGTGGTCCTCCTCGACCAGCGCGAGCGCGAGATCGATGCCCGCCGTGACACCGGCCGACGTGAACAGCCTCCCGTCCCGTACATAGATCGGGTCCGGGTCCACCTCGACCGCCGGATAGGTGCGGGCGAGGTGCCCGCAGACCGCCCAGTGCGTCGTGACGCGGTGCCCGTCCAGCAGTCCGGCCTCGGCGAGCAGCAGCGCGCCGGTGCATACGGAGACGAGCCGGTCGGCGAGCGGGGCACGCTCACGGAGCCAGTCGGTCAGTGCGGGGTCCGGTTCCCGTGTGCCCGGTCCGCCGGGTACGAGGAGCGTGTGGGGCCGCGGGGCGTCGGCCAGGGCGCTGTCGGGGACGAGCGTGAGTCCGCTGGAGCTGCGCACGGGCGCGCCGTCCAGGGAGGCGGTGCGCAGCTCGTACGTGGCCCCGGGGAGCTGGGAGGCACCGGCGAAGACCTCCATGGGGCCACTGACGTCGAGGCTCTGGACGCCGTCGAAGAGGACGGTGAGTACCGATCGCTGCTGCATGGCACTCATCCTGGGCGGCCTGCGCGGATGGCCGCAATGACGAGCAGCCCTCCTTTCCTGCCATCACCCTGCGAACCTGCCCGCCATGCCGTCGCGAAGCGCCCGTCGAGGACGCGTGCGGGTGGGCAGGGTGACGGCCCGGCCCGAAATCCTCGGCGTACGGCCTTCCGCGACGTACCGACCAGTCGGTAACGTGCGGGCATGAGCACTCTCCCTCCCCTCGCCGGACGCCGCTGCCACAACGCCCTCAACCCCATGCACTCGACGGTCTACTTCTCGCCCGACCTCGCCAAGGAGATGGGCGAGCTGGGGATCGACGACTCCAACGCCGCCTACTTCGCCGCCCGCAGCGCCGCGATGGGCGCGGTCGGAGCGGGGACCGTCAGCGCCACCTTCTACAACTTCAACCACGAGCTGGTGGCCCGCCATCTGCCCGCCGTCTGGTCCGTCGCCTCTCCGCAGGCGGTGCTGGACGCCCGGCTGCGGGCAGCCGACACGACGCTCCGCAGGCTGCTCGGCGAGGAGGTCATCGCATCGCCCGAGCTGGCCGAGGCCGCTCAGCTGGCGCTGCGCGCCACCGAGGGCTGCACCCGCCACGCCCGGCCTCTCTACGCCGCGCACGCCGATCTGCCGGTCCCGGACGCGCCGCACCTGGCGTACTGGCACGCGGCCACCCTCCTGCGCGAACACCGCGGCGACGCCCACCTCGCGGCGCTCATCGCCGCCGGTCTCGACCCGGTCGAGGCCATGGTCAGCCACACCGCGACCGGCAAGGGCATGGCTCCGCGCTGGATCCTCGCCACCCGCGGCTGGCGCCGGGCCGACTGGGACGCGGCGGCCGAGCGGCTGCGCGGGCGAGGTCTGCTGGACGACGCGGGCGAGCTGACGGACGCGGGCACGGCCCTGCGGGCCGACCTGGAGGCGGCGACGGACCGGATGGACGCCGCGCCGTACGAGCACCTGGGCGCGGAGGGAGTCGAGCGGCTGACCGAGCTCGGGCGCGGCTACCTGTTCGCGGCGGCATCGGCAGGGGCGTTCCCGGACGGCCTCGTCGGAAAGGGCTGAGCGGGGAACGTTTACGAGCCGCGGTCGGGGTCAGGCGCAGCACACGAGCACACAGTCCGCCGCGACGAAGGAGAACACATGCGCACGATCGCAGACATCTTCCGCACCATCGGCTCCGCCGTGGCCACCGTGGTGACGCTCCCCTTCCGGCTGGTGGCCAAGCTCTTCGGCGGAGCGTCGCGCGGCGGCCGGACCCGGCGCGCCTGAGCGAACGGCCCGCGGCGCGGCATCCGTCGGGCGTCACGCGACACAGCACCCGGCCACCCGGCACAATGCAGGCGAAGGGGACCATCCCCAGCAGGTACAGCCAGCACAGCCAGTACGAGAAGGCGAGTCGGGAAAACCGTGACGACGTCCATCGAAGGCAGGATCGCCGAGGAGCTCGGCGTACGTGAGCGTCAGGTGAAGGCGGCCGTCGAGCTGCTCGACGGCGGGTCGACCGTGCCGTTCATCGCGCGCTACCGCAAGGAAGCCACCGAAATGCTCGACGACGCGCAGCTGCGCACGCTCGAGGAACGGCTGCGCTATCTGCGGGAGCTGGAGGACCGCCGTGCGGCGATCCTCGAATCCGTACGCGAGCAGGGCAAGCTCGACGAGGCGCTGGAAGGGCGGATCCGGGCCGCCGACACCAAGGCGCGGCTGGAGGACATCTACCTCCCGTTCAAGCCGAAGCGCCGGACGAAGGCGCAGATCGCCCGCGAGGCGGGGCTCGCGCCGCTGGCGGACGGGCTGCTCGGCGACCCGTCGGTGGACCCTCTGGCGGCCGCTGCCGCGTTCGTCGACCCGGACAAGGGTGTGGCGGACGGGGCGGCGGCACTGGACGGTGCCCGCGCGATTCTCGCCGAGCGGTTCTCCGAGGACGCGGACCTCACGGGCGAGCTGCGTGAGCGCATGTGGTCGCGCGGCCGGCTGACGGCGAAGGTGCGCGACGGCAAGGAGGAGGCCGGCGCGAAGTTCGCCGACTACTTCGACTTCGCCGAGCCGTTCACGGCGCTGCCCTCGCACCGCGTGCTGGCCATGCTGCGGGGTGAGAAGGAGGACGTTCTCGATCTCGTGCTGGAGCCCGAGGAGCCGGAGGCGGCGGAGCGGCCTGGGCCGTCGGCGTTCGAGAACATGATCGCCCGGCGTTTCGGGGTCAACGACCGCGGGCGTCCGGGCGACAAGTGGCTCGCCGACACGGTGCGCTGGGCCTGGCGGACCCGGATCCTGGTCCACCTCGGGATCGATCTGCGGTTGCGGCTGCGCACGGCGGCGGAGGACGAGGCGGTCCGCGTGTTCGCGTCGAACCTGCGGGATCTGCTGCTCGCCGCCCCGGCCGGGACACGGGCGACGCTGGGGCTCGACCCCGGCTTCCGCACGGGCGTGAAGGTCGCCGTCGTCGACGCGACCGGCAAGGTCGTCGCGACGGACGTCATCTACCCGCATGTTCCCGCCAACAAGTGGGACGAGTCGCTGGCGAAGCTGGAGCGGCTCGCGAAGGCCCACTCCGTGGATCTGATCGCGATCGGCAACGGCACGGCGTCCCGCGAGACCGACAAGCTCGCCGGTGAACTGTGCGACAAGCACCCGGAGCTGAAGCTCACGAAGGTGATGGTGTCGGAAGCGGGCGCCTCGGTCTACTCCGCCTCCGCCTTCGCCTCGCAGGAACTCCCGGACATGGACGTGTCGTTGCGTGGCGCCGTCTCGATCGCCCGGCGCCTTCAGGACCCGCTGGCCGAGCTGGTGAAGATCGACCCGAAGTCGATCGGCGTCGGCCAGTACCAGCACGACCTGTCCGAGGTGAAACTGTCGCGCTCGCTGGACGCGGTCGTCGAGGACTGCGTGAACGGGGTCGGCGTCGACGTCAACACCGCTTCGGCCCCCCTGCTTTCACGGGTCTCCGGCATCGGCTCCGGACTCGCCGAGAACATCGTCGCGCACCGGGACAGCAACGGTCCCTTCCGCTCGCGCCGGGCACTGAAGGACGTGGCCCGGCTGGGCCCGAAGGCGTATGAGCAGTGCGCGGGCTTCCTCCGTATCCGGGGCGGGGACGACCCGCTGGACTCGTCGAGCGTGCACCCGGAGGCGTATCCGGTGGTGCGGGCCATGGTGAAGACGGCGGGCAGCGAGGTCGCCTCGCTGATCGGCAACCCGGACGTGCTGCGCACGCTGCGGGCCGGCGACTTCGTGAACGAGAAGTTCGGCCTGCCGACGGTCACCGACATCCTGAAGGAGCTGGAGAAGCCGGGCCGTGACCCGCGACCGGCGTTCAAGACGGCCACCTTCAAGGAGGGCGTCGAGAAGATCGGCGACCTGGCGTCCGGGATGGTGCTGGAGGGGGTCGTCACGAACGTGGCCGCGTTCGGGGCGTTCGTGGACATCGGTGTGCACCAGGACGGACTGGTGCACGTGTCGGCCATGTCGCGCACGTTCGTCAAGGACCCGAGGGACGTCGTCAAGCCGGGCGACATCGTGAAGGTGAAGGTCATGGAGGTCGACATCCCGCGCAAGCGGATCTCACTGACGCTGCGGCTGGACGACGAGGCCTCGGACGCGCAGGGCGGTGGGCAGGGCCCGCGGCGCGAGAGGAACGGGCAGGGCGAGCGTCCGCCGCGCCAGCGGCAGGGAGGCCAGGGGCAGCGGCAGGCGCAGGGCGGCCGTCAGGGCGGTGGCGGTCAGAGCGGTGGCGGTCAGAGTCGCGACCGGCGTGGCGACGGACAGGGCAGCGCCCCGCGTCCCGCCGCCGCTCCGGCCAACAGCGCGATGGCCGACGCGTTGCGGCGCGCAGGGCTGACGGACCCCGACCGGGGCAGCCGTAAGCGCTGAGGCACAGGAGCGGGCGGACGGGAGTTCTTCCCGTCCGCCCGCTCCGTCCGTCCCCGCTCCGGGCTGCTGGGCAACGCGGAACAGAAACGTCACGTGGAACAGGTGTTGCCCGAAGCATTGACATGTCCAGTACCCGTCGCCACCCTGATTCCCGAGATGGAATGCAACCGGTTGCATTCCGAGTGCCCGAACCGACGATCACCCAGACCGCACACCGCATACGCACCGCGTCGCAGGAGCAGGATCCCCCGTCGCACCAACCCCCCTGCCCGGACGCGCCGTTCCCCGCGGAGAGGACTACTCATGCCCGGCACGACACGCTCACCCACAAAGTCAGGTGCGGAAGCCGGCAAGGCCGACCCGACTCTCTGACGCCCACAACATGTGCAACCGCTTGCAGAACTGGGGAGCCGCCCCCTGATCCGCACGAGCCGGACCACGCTGACTAGGCTGAGAAGCCTGGGGAGAAGCGCCGACCGGCACACGGTGGGAGACGGACCGAGCGGCGGCGCAGGGCGGCAAGGGGAAAACAACCGTGGCCATGACCATCCGTGACGTCGCCCAGGCCGCCGGGGTGCACGTCTCGACCGTCTCCCGGGCCTTCTCGGCCTCCCACCTGGTCAAGCGGGAAACCCGGGACCGGGTGCTCGCCATCGCGGCGGAGCTGGGCTACCGGCCCAACGAGGCCGCACGCGCCCTGACCACGGGGCGCACCCGGAATCTGGGACTGATCGTCTCCGACATCGCCAACCCCTTCTACCCGCCGCTCATCAAGGCCGCCCAGGCGTACGCCAGGGTCCGTGGCTACCAGGTCTTCGTGGCCGACACCGACGAGGACGTGGCTGTCGAGGAGGAGCTGATCCAGACCTTGGCCCGCCAGGTGGACGGAGTGGTCCTTGTCAGTCCCCGGCTGGCCAACGACGTCATCGCCCGACTGGGCGGCGAACTGCCGTTCGTCCTGGTCAACCGGTCCGTGGCAGGCCTGTCCGCCGTACTGATGGACGTGGCGCACGGCGCGGCGCTCGCGGTGGAGCACCTGGCCGGGCTGGGACACGAGCGTCTGGCCCTGGTCGGCGGCCCCCGCGGCTCGTGGACCAGCGCGCAGATGCGCAGGGCCGCAGGCAGGGCGGCTGCGGACGAGGGGGTCGTACTGGATGTGCTCGGCCCCAACCGGCCGACGGAGCACGGGGGGATCGCGGCGACACCCGCCGTCCTGGCCACGGGCGCCACCGGGGTGATCGCCTACAACGATCTGGTCGCCATCGGGCTCATCGAAGGGCTCGCCGACCGGAACGTGCGGGTGCCGGGGGACATCAGCGTGATCGGCGTGGACGACACCGTGGCCGGCCGGCTGAACCGCCCACGACTGACGACGGTCGCCATGCCCACCGCCGCGGCGGGCCGCACGGCGGTCGATCTGCTCATCCAGGCCGTGGAGACGGCGGGCAACGGCCTGGCGACGGCACAGACCACCCTGGCGACCTCCCTGGTCGTCCGGGACTCGACAGCAGCGCCGGCGCTCCCCGCCGACTGATCGGCCGCCCCAACTCCTTGACCGGGCGGAGTGGGTGACGTACCGTCACCGCAGTTCATATACACGAACTCGGTTCATGTACAGATTTGGTTCCGGGATCGGGAACAGCCTTCACCACCGCACCACACCCCCCAACAGGTGCCTGCGGATGATGCCGCAGGCGGTGAAAGGAACATCTAGTGCGCACCAAGAACCAACACGTCAGGAGACGTGGCGGCCGTGCAGCCGCCTCACTCGTCGCCACCGTCTCCGTGATCGCCGCAGGCTTCACCGCGCTGGTCTCGACCGGCTCGGCGACGGCCGCCCCGGCGACCGGCTCGTACACACTGAAGAACGCTGCCAGCGGACTGTGTCTGAGCGTCCCCGGATCGAGCACCTCCGCCGGAGTGCAGCTCGCCCAGAACACCTGCAACGCGGCCGCCAACCAGACCTGGAAGCTGACCGCCTCCGGAAGCGGCTACAAGCTGGCCGCCGCGCACAGCTCCCAGTGCGCCGGGGTGAAGGACGCCTCCACCAGCGCCGGCAAGGCGGTGGAACAGCAGAGCTGCGGCAGCGCGGCGACCCAGGTCTGGACGCTGACGGCAGTCAGCGGCAGCACCTACCGGGTGGTCAACAGCAACGGCGGCAAGTGCCTGAACGTCAAGGACAGTTCGACGGCCAACGGCGCTCTCGTCCAGCAGAACTCCTGCGACTCGGTGACCAGCAAGAACTGGACGTTCACCGCGTCGGGGACGACCCCCACGGACCCGCCGACGGACCCGCCGACCGACCCCCCGACCGACCCGCCCACCGACCCGGGCTCCCGGCCGTCATGGCCGACGGCCAACGGCAGCCAGGCAGTCTCCGCGACCATCGAGGTCTCGGGCACCTACGACGGTGGCCTGAAGCGCCTGTACGGCAGCGGTGACCTGGGCAGCGGCGGCCAGGACGAGGACCAGCCTCCGATGATCAAGCTGGCGGACGGCGCCACTCTGCAGAACGTCATCCTCGGCGCGCCGGCCGCGGACGGTGTGCACTGCGCGGGCACCTGCACCCTCAAGAACGTCTGGTGGGAGGACGTGGGCGAGGACGCGGCGACCTTCCGCGGCGGCTCCTCCTCGACGGTCCGCACCATCGACGGCGGCGGCGCGAAGCTGGCGGAGGACAAGGTCTTCCAGCACAACGGCGTCGGCACGCTGATCGTCAAGAACTTCCAGGTCGACGACTTCGGCAAGCTGGTCCGCTCCTGCGGCAACTGCTCCACGCAGAACGCCCGGCACATCCAGCTCCAGAACATCTGGGCGACGGCCCCCGGCACCAGCCTGGTCGGCATCAACACCAACTACGGTGACACGGCACGGATCTCGGGCGTCACGATCTACGAGGACGGCGACCGTGACATGAAGATCTGCACCAAGTACAGGGGCACGACCAGCGGCGAGCCGAGCGAGATCGGCTCGGGAGCGGATGGCACGAACTGCATCTACTCCTCGTCCGACATCACCTACGTCGACTGAGGCGGCCCCCTCAGGGGCGCATGACGGCGAACGAAGGACCCGCTCCTCCCGGCAGTTCCGGGAAGGGCGGGTCCCTCGCCGTCAGGCCTTCTCGGCGACCTTGCCGTCGGCGACCTCGACGCGCCGGGTCGTGCGGACGGCTTCGAGCATCCGCCGGTCGTGCGTGACCAGGAGCAGCGTCCCCGTGTACGAGTCGAGTGCCGACTCCAGCTGCTCGATCGCCGGCAGGTCCAGGTGGTTGGTCGGCTCGTCAAGGACCAGGAGATTGACGCCCCGGCCCTGGAGGAGCGCGAGCGCGGCGCGGGTGCGCTCACCCGGGGAGAGCGTCGTCGCGGGACGTGTCACGTGGTCGGCGCGGAGGCCGAACTTGGCGAGCAGGGTCCGGACTTCGGCCGGTTCGGTGTCGGGCACGGCCGCGCAGAACGCGTCGAGCAGGCTCTCCGAGCCGTGGAACAGCTTGCGGGCCTGGTCGACCTCTCCGACCACCACTCCCGAGCCGAGCGTGGCGTGGCCCGAGTCGAGCGGCAGCCTGCCGAGCAGGGCGGCGAGCAGGGTGGACTTGCCCGCTCCGTTGGCGCCGGTGATGGCGACCCGGTCCGCCCAGTCGATCTGCAGCGTCGCCGGTCCGAACTTGAAGTCACCCAGGAGGACCTCGGCGTCGCGGAGGGAGGCGACGACCGAGCCCGAGCGGGGTGCGGAGGCGATCTCCATCCGCAGTTCCCACTCCTTGCGGGGCTCCTCGACGACGTCGAGCCGCTCGATCATGCGCTGCGTCTGCCGGGCCTTGGCGGCCTGCTTCTCGCTCGACTCGCTGCGGAACTTGCGGCCGATCTTGTCGTTGTCGGTGGCCTTGCGGCGGGCGTTCTTGACGCCCTTGTCCATCCAGGAGCGCTGCGTCTGCGCGCGGCCCTCCAGGGCGGAGCGCTTGTCGGCGTACTCGTCGAACTCCTCGCGGGCGTGCCGGCGGGCACGGTCGCGCTCCTCCAGGTAGGAGGCGTAGCCACCGCCGTAGAGGTTGATCTCCTGCTGGGCCAGGTCCAGCTCCAGGACCTTGGTGACCGTACGCATCAGGAACTCGCGGTCGTGGCTGATGACGACCGTCCCCGTCCGCAGGCCGGCCACATACCGCTCCAGGCGTTCCAGGCCGTCCAGGTCCAGGTCGTTGGTGGGCTCGTCCAGCAGGAAGATGTCGTACCGCGACAGCAGGAGCGAGGCGAGCCCGGCGCGGGCGGCCTGGCCGCCGGAGAGCGCCGTCATCGGGAGGTCGAGCCCGACGGTGAGGCCGAGGTCGGCGGCGACCTCCTCGGCCCTCTCGTCCAGGTCGGCGCCGCCGAGGGAGAGCCAGCGCTCCAGCGTCTCGGAGTACGCGTCGTCCGCGCCGGGCGCACCGTCCACGAGGGCCTGCGTCGCGGTGTCCATCGCCTCCTGGGCGTCGGCGACGCCGGTGCGGCGGGCGAGGAAGGCCCGCACGGTCTCCTCCGAGCGCCGCTCGGGCTCCTGCGGGAGGTGGCCGACGGTGGCGGTGGGCGGGGAGAGGCGCAGCTCGCCCTCCTCCGGGCGGTCGAGCCCGGCGAGGAGACGGAGCAGGGACGATTTACCGGCGCCGTTGACTCCGACGAGACCGATCACGTCGCCGGGCGCGACGACGAGGTCGAGCCCTGCGAAGAGAGTGCGGTCGCCGTGTCCGGCGGCGAGATCCTTGGCGACGAGAGTGGCAGTCATCAGGGCTCGATCCTAAACGGCACCGGGCGGGGCCGGAGCAGCCGACCGGTTCGGGGGCCGATCCGTTAGCGTCCCCCTGTGAATGCGGTCCGGCGGGGAGCGGCAGGGGTGACGGCGATGGCGGACGTGATCGTGGTGGGGAGCGGGGTCATAGGGCTGACGACCGCCGTGGTGCTGGCGGAGTCCGGCCGCCGGGTGCGGGTCTGGTCACGGGAACCGGCAGCCGCGACGACGTCCTCGGTGGCCGGCGCGCTGTGGTGGCCGTACCGGATCGAGCCCGCGGCGCAGGTCGGGGACTGGGCGCTGGAGACCCTGCGGGTGTACGAGGAGCTGGCCGCGGAGCCCGGGGAGACCGGGGTGCGGCTGGTGGCCGGGACGCACCGGGGTGAGCGGTTCGCCGGGCTGGGGCCGTGGGCCCGGCGGCTCGACGGCGCCGCCGAGGTGGCGGACGGGCTGCGGGTGACGCTTCCGCTCCTGGACATGCCGGTGCATCTGGGCTGGCTGGAGCGGCGTCTGGCGGCAGCCGGCGGGACGGTCGAGCTGCACACCGTGAGGAGCTTCGAGGAGGCGGCGGCCGAGGCTCCGGACGTCGTGAACTGCACGGGGCTCGGGGCACGCGAGCTGGTTCCGGATGCCGGGCTCCGGCCGGTGCGCGGCCAGCTGACGGTGGTGGAGAACCCGGGGATCGACGAGTGGTTCACGGAGGCGGACCCCTCGTCGAGCACCACGACGTACTTCTTCCCGCAGCCCGGCGGTCTGGTGCTCGGCGGCACTGCCGAGGTGGACGACTTTCGCACGGAACCGGATGCCCGGACGGCCGAGGAGATCGTGGCGCGCTGTGCGCGGATCAGGCCGGAGATCGCCGGGGCCAGGATCATCGGGCACCGGGTGGGGCTGCGGCCGGCCCGCGATGCCGGGGTGCGGATCCAGGCCGGGGAGCCGGCCGGCGGGCGGCTCGTGCACAACTACGGGCACGGGGGCGCCGGTGTGACGGTCGCCTGGGGCTGCGCGCGGGAGGCGGCCCGGCTGGTGGGCTGAGCCACCACGACCGGCACGGGTCGTGTGCCGGGCCGCCTCTCCCCGTTCCGGAGCGCCGGGCCGCCTCAGGTGGGCGGCCCTCAGGCGTCGGGGCCCGGGCTGTCCGGGGGGCCGGACGTGCCCCCGGTGTCGGGGCCGGTCGACTTCCTCATGCGCTCGGTGGTGATCTGGCTGGTGCCGGGGCCGATCCGGATCTCGAAGTCGCCGTCGTACTTGGCGTGGCCCTCGATGACCGCGGACTCGACCGCTTCGACACCGAACTCCTGCCGGACGATCATCGGGTCCTGGCGCAGGTCCCGCATGAGGGAGACGCACATCCCGATCATGACGAGCGTGAAGGGGGCGGCGACCAGGATGGTGAGGTTCTGGAGTCCGGCCAGCGCGTCGCCCTTGCCGTTGCCGATGAGCAGCATGATCGCGGCCACGGCGCCGGTGACGACGCCCCAGAAGACCACGACCCAGGTGGCTGGTTCGAGGACGCCCTTCTGGGAGAGCGTGCCCATCACGATGGACGCGGCGTCCGCGCCGGAGACGAAGAAGATGCCGACGAGGATCATGACCAGGATGCTCATCACCGTGGGGATCGGGAACTCCTGGAGCACGCCGAAGAGCTGTGCCTCCGGGGTGTCGGCGTCACCGAGCCTGCCGGCCTCCTGGAGTTTGATCGCCGTACCGCCGAACACCGCGAACCAGACCAGGCTGACGGTGCTGGGCACGAGGATGACGCCGCCGACGAACTGACGGATGGTCCGGCCGCGGCTGATCCTGGCGATGAACATGCCGACGAAGGGCGTCCAGGAGATCCACCAGGCCCAGTAGAAGACCGTCCAGCTCGCGAGCCAGTCGGCCACCTCGCCCTTACCGGTGGCCTCGGTGCGCCCGGCGAGCTGGGCGAGGTCACCGAAGTACGCGCCGATCGAGGTGGGCAGCAGGTCGAGCACGATGATCGTGGGGCCGGCGATGAAGACGAAGAAGGCGAGGATCAGGGCGAGCACCATGTTGATGTTGGACAACCACTGGATGCCCTTCTCGACGCCGGACACCGCCGAGGCGACGAAGGCGACGGTCAGCACCGCGATGATCCCGACGAGCAGGGCCGTGCTCGTCTTCTCCATCCAGTTCAGTTCCTTGAATCCGCTGCCGATCTGGAGCGTTCCGAGTCCCAGCGAGGCGGCGGAGCCGAAGAGCGTGGCGAAGATGGCGAGGATGTCGATGACACGGCCCCAGCCTCCGCGGGCGTGCCGCTCGCCGATGAGCGGCTCGAAGACGGCGCTGATCGTCTGCCGCCTGCGCCGCCGGTAGGTGCTGTACGCGATGGCCAGGCCGACCACCGCGTAGATCGCCCAGGGGTGCAGCGTCCAGTGGAAGAGGGTCGTCGCCATCGCCGTCTGCATCGCTTCGGCCGCGTCGGCCGGGTGCGTACCGGGGGGCGGATCGACGAAGTGGGCCAGCGGCTCGCTCACTCCGTAGAACATCAGGCCGATGCCCATACCGGCGCTGAACATCATCGCGACCCAGGAGATCGTCCGGAACTCGGGTTCCTCGCCCTCCTGGCCGAGCGAGATCTTCCCGTACCGGCTGACCGCGAGCCAGAGGGCGAAGACGACGAATCCGGAGGCCGCGAGCATGAAGGCCCAGCCGCCGTTGTGGATCAGCCCGTTGAGCAGCTTGCTGGACACGGTCTCCAGCGAGTCCGTGGCCGTCGCGCCCCAGACCACGAAGGCGAGGGTGAACACCGCGGTGACTCCGAAGACCACCCGGTCGGTCGTGGGACTCCGGCCGTGGTGCGGTTCGGCGGGGAGGTCGGCCGTGACCGGCAGCTCCCCCCGCCCATCCGTTCTCTGATCGTCCTGCGACACAAATGGCACCTTTCACGGAGTCCGAAAATCGCTCTCCGTAGGCAGTACCACACAGGACGGGCAACTTTCGGGATCAACAAGCCGTATCGGCTTGACCGTTTGTGAGGTGGTATGTCGCCCGCTCGTCGAGGAGGAGCGGCACGAGACTGCGCGCCGACTGCCGAAGCGATACGTACGCTCCGTCACCGTCGCGCCGTGAGGTGACCCCATGGAGGGCCAGCTCGTCCGCCACCTCGGCGTACTGGACGGCGGTGAGCCGGTACCCGCAGGGCGGGTCCTGGATGATCTCCTCCGGTTCGGCCGGGTCGTTGTCCGCGCCGCCGAGATGGACCGGGCCCCGGTCGGCGAAGCCCGCGAGGCGGGAGGCCGTGGTCGCCGCCTCGATCCGTCCGCGTTGTTCCGCGTCGAAGGTGAACAGACCGTCGAGTGCCGCCTGCTGGGACTCGACCCGGCGCCGCTGGTTGAGCGCGTGGTCGGCCTTCTCGGCGTCGGAGAGCGCGTCGACGCGGGACTCGATGAGGAGCCCCACCGCGTGCTTGAGGCCGGAGGTGTTGCGCAGGATGCGCTCCTGCCCGTCGCCCGCCGTCTGCTTGACGGGGTCCCCGGTGACCGGGTCGGTCCAGATGCCGTAGACGCCGCTGCTGTAGCCCGCGTGTTCCGCCACCGGCCTGACGTACCGGTCGGACAGGGTCTGCGAGGCGTCGTGCACCCCGTCGTGGACGTTGAGGTTACGCGGCCAGAGGACGAAGAGGTCCTTGTCGTAGTACGGCGGGGTCGCGCCGTACTCGTGCAAGTCGTAGATGACGTCCGGCCGTTGATCACGGATAACACCGGCCATGGCGCGGCCCTCCGCCGTCTCCAGCGCGATGTGGTCACGGTTGACGTCCACGCCGTCGGCGTTGCCCCGAGTGTTCGCCGCCCGTCCGTCGGGGTTGGCGGTGGGCAGGACCAGCACGTTCGTACGCGACAGGAAGGTGCCGGTCGCCCGGTCCCGCGCGAAGGCGAGGTCCCGCACGGTGGAGAGACATGCCTCCCGGCCGGACGGCTCGTTGCCGTGCTGACTGCAGATCAGGAGCATCGTGTGGGCCGCCGGACGGTGGGCGCCGATGCGGACCAGTTGGAGGGGACGTCCCTGCTTCGTCGTGCCGATCCGCTCGATCCCGACGCGGTCGCTCGCGCGGTCGACGGCGGCGAGGAACTCCTGCTCCTCGGACTGCCCCGTCCAGCGGGCCCCGTCGCTCGCCTCGAATCCGGTACGGGGCGCCGAGTGCGCCGCCTCGGCCGGGACGGTGGCGAACGGTACGGCGAGCGCCGCGGCGGCGAGTGTCAGGGCGAAGCCGCGCAGGCCGGCCCGGCGGCTGCGGGGTACGTGCGGTGATCGGGTGATGCGGAGTGCGCGGGTGATGCGAGGGGTCATCTGCGGCTGCCTCCCGGGATGCGGCGCGCGGGCATGACGACGCCCGCGCACGTATCAGCGTGTGCGGAAGGTACCCCGGTCAACTCCTGTGCAACAGGGGGCGATCACGCGGCGATGTGCCGGTGAGGCGGAGAGGTGGTGAGGCGGTCCGGCTACAGGTCCGGCCGGAGCCGGCCGCGCAGGGCCCGCCGGTGCGCGGCCCGCGCCCGTCGCGCGGGCGGCAGATAACGCAGCCGTTCCGGGAGGGCGGGCACCACCGTGCGGACGACGGCGCAGAACTGACGCAGCCTCCGCTCGTCCCGCGGTGTCCACTCCAGCCCGATCGCCGCTCGCGCGTCAGGCGGCATCAGACCGACGGTGACGAAGCCGCGGAACCGTGCCAGCGGTGGCAGCAGTACGGGCCACAGGGCTCGGAGCAGCAGGCGAACGGGCAGAGGGCCACGGTCCGGCGGAGGGACGGCCGCGTCGGCGGTCACCAGCTCACGGACGACGGCGGTCGCCTCCACCTCCTCGGCGAGCATCCTGCGGTAGTACGGCCAGAACTCCTCGACCGTCTGCGGCATGTCCCGGTCGTGGATGCCGAGAACCCGGCCCACCCGGAGCCATTCGCCGTAGAGCGCCCGCTCCTGCGCCCCGGTCATCGGGCGGACCAGATAGCGCGCCGCGTGGCGGTACACGGGGAAGCCGGTGGCGTGCACCCAGGCGTAGTTCGCCGGTGTCAGCGCGTGGTAGGGGCGGCCCCGGGTGTCGGTGCCCCGGATGGTCCGGTGCAGGGTGCGGAGCCGGCGCCCCTCCTCGGCCGCCGCCTCGCCTCCGTAGACCCAGAGCTGGAGCGATCGCAGAGAGCGCTCGCCGCGCCCCCACGGGTCCGTGCGGAAGACGGAGTGTTCGTCGACGCCCGCGCCCACCGCCGGGTGGGCGACCTGGAGGGTGAGGGCGGCGGGCAGCATCAGCAGCGAGCGGATGTCACCGGTGAGGCTCCACAGCACACCCCCGGGTGGAGGCGGTGCGGGTGCCCCGTGCTCGTCCGTGACCTCGGCCGATGTGCTGTCCATACTCCAGTATGCGATCACGGTCGGCGGGTGTGCGCGGGGGTGGTGTCCCTTCCGTCAGGGGGCCAGCAGGGGCACCAGGCAGCGGCGTGCGAGCCGTCGGAGCCGCTCGTCGTCATCGACGGCGAAAGTGCCTGCCGGGTTGAGGAGGAGGGACACGATGATGCGGACCGCCAGCTCGGCCGCGGGTGCCGGATCCGCCTCGGGCCGTGCCCGCGCGCACTCGCCGAGGCTCAGCCGGTCCGTCAGATAGCCGCGCAGGGCGAGCAGGACGGGGGCGTCCTGCGCGGTGAGGAGTGGCAGCACGACCTCCGGCTCGATCCGCAACAGACCGCTGACGAGCGGGTGTTCGCGGATGTACCGGAGGATGACGACGAAGCCCTCCACGAGCCGCTCCTCCCGGCCCGGCAGGGCGGTGACCACCTCGTCCATGTCCACGACGAAGCGGCGGTACTCGCGCAGCAGGCAGGCGGCCAGCAGATCGTCCGTGCCGCCGATCCGGCGGTGCACGGTGAGCCGGGATACCCTGGCGCGCCCGGCGATCCGGTCGACGGTCGTACGCCTGACGCCGTGGGTCATGAACTGTTCGCGGGCCGCGTCGAGTATCTGCTCGCTCAGGGCGTCGGACGGCGGCGTCTCCGTGAGCGCGCGGGCCAGCAACTCCTCGTTCGTACTCCGTCGCGCCATGGGCCCCTCCCCCGATCCGCCCCGGTGCCCTCCACGATAGCCAGGTCGACAGATGGATATGGAGACATCTGGACAGCCGTTTCGGTCAGTCGTGGTCGTACACGGTGACGGATATCCCCCGCTTCACCAGACGCTCCTCGATCAGCGGCTCGATCCTGGACCACTTGCCGCCCGCCAGCCCGCAGCCGATGCGCGGCATGTGGACCGTCGCGCCCAGCTCGACAGCCCGGTCGGCCACCTTCCCCAGGGCCGCGTCGATCGCCTCGTACCGCACCGGGACGCCCTTGCTGCCGGTGCGCATCCCCCGCTGACCCACCATGTTCGCCACCCAGACGTACGGCGTGGCCTGGACGAACTGGGCCGCCCCCAGGCCGAAGTCGTTGGCCGCGCGCTCCCGGTGCCAGCGGCGGTACGCCGCCTCGGGCTCCGGCCAGCGGTGGGAGAGGGCGAGGACGAAGCCCTTGCCCCAGCCTCCGAGGTCGTTGCAGACGTGTGCGATCAGCTTCACGCCTCTGCCCTGCGGCGCGGTGGCATCGCCCCGCACGTAACCGATCTCCGACATGCCCACACCGTAGGCGCAGCCACTGACAGTCGGCTCCGCGTCGTCGCCCGGAGGCCGCCGGATGCCGTCACGCACTTTCACAACAGTGGTGAGACAGCAATACTGTTGAACCTGGGGTGCGCAGGGCTGCGTTACCCGGCAGTACGAGCGTGAGCAGCGAGGAGCAGACATGGCGACCGGGACCGAGGAGCCGACGCTCACCGTCGACGAGCTTGCGGCACGCGCCGGGGTCACGGTCCGCACCGTACGCTTCTACAGCACCCGTGGGCTCCTGCCGCCCCCGGTCATCGGACCGCGCAGGGTCGGCCGTTACGGGCGCGACCACCTCGCACGGCTGGCCCTCATCGAGGAGCTCCAGCACCAGGGCATGACTTTGGCCGCCATCGAACGGTATCTGGAGCAGCTGCCACCCGACCTGAGCGCGCGGGACCTGGCGATCCACCGGGCGCTGGTGGCGTCCTGGGCTCCGGACACGGCCGAGGACATGACACGGGCCGAGCTGGAGCGGCGCGCGGGCCGGGCACTGACGGAGCCGGACTTCGACCTGCTGACGGCGATGGCCGTGCTGGAGCGGCCCGGGGACGGTGGGGACGAGGAGTGTTTCCGCGTCGATCCGGGGCTGCTCCGCCTCGGTGTGGAACTCCTGGACGTACCGATCCCGCACGAGACGATTCTCGCCGCGCGCACCGTGCTGCTGGAGCACACCCGTTCGGCGGCGCAGGAGCTGACACGGCTGTTCCGGGACGAGGTGTGGGGTCCCTACCGGGAGCGGGAGTCGGATCCTGAGCATGTCGCGGCGATGAAGTCGCTGTCGGCCCACATGCAGCCCATGGTGGTGCAGGCCCTCGTGACCGCGTTCCGCCGTTCGTTGCGGGAAGAGCTGCGGGCCGCGTTCACGGCGCAGTAGCACCGAGGGACGCGGCCCGCGGGGAGCGGGTGACCCGGAGCGGGTCAGTCGTGGAAGGTCTCGCCCTTCTCGGCCTTCTCCACCAGGAGCGCAGGCGGCAGGAAGCGGTCGCCGTACTTCCCGGCGAGTTCCCGGGCGCGCGCCACGAAGCCGGGCAGGCCGCCCTCGTACCCGTTGATGTACTGGAGCACTCCCCCGGTCCAGGCAGGGAAGCCGATCCCCATGATGGAGCCGATGTTGGCGTCGGCGACCGTGATGAGGACCTCCTCCTCCAGGCAGCGGACGCTGTCCAGTGCCTCGGAGAAGAGCATCCGCTCCTTCATGTCGGAGAAGGGGATGTCGACGCCGGGCTTGGCGAAGTGCTCACGCAGGCCCGGCCAGAGGCGGGTCCGCCTGCCGGTCTCGTCGTACTCGTAGAAGCCCGCGCCGCCGCTGCGTCCCGGGCGCTCGAACTCGTCGACCATCCGGTCGATCACGGCGTCCGAGGGGTGCCCGGCCCAGGTGCCGCCCGCCTCCTCGACGGCCCGCTTCGTCTCGTTGCGGATCTTTCGGGGCAGGGTGAGGGTCAGCTCGTCCATGAGGGAGAGCACCTTGGCCGGGTAGCCGGCCTGCGCGGCGGCCTGCTCGACGGATGCCGGGTCGGCGCCCTCGCCGATCATGGCGACACCCTCGTTGATGAACTGGCCGATGACGCGTGAGGTGAAGAAGCCGCGCGAGTCGTTGACCACGATCGGCGTCTTCCTGATCCGCCGGACCAGGTCGAACGCGCGGGCCAGGGCCTCGTCGCCGGTCCGCTCGCCCTTGATGATCTCGACGAGGGGCATCTTGTCGACCGGCGAGAAGAAGTGCAGCCCGATGAAGTCCACCGGCCGCGTCACGCCTTCGGCGAGGACGGTGATGGGCAGCGTGGAGGTGTTGGAGCAGAGCAGCGCGTCGGGCTCGATGATGTCCTGGATCTCCTGGAACACCTTGTGCTTCAGCGAGGTGTCCTCGAAGACGGCCTCGATCACGGCGTCGCAGCCGGCCAGGTCGGCCGGGTCGCCGGTGGGGGTGATCCGGGCCAGCAGCTCGTCACGCTGCGCCTCGGTCGTACGGCCCCGGGAGAGCGCCTTGGCGAGCAGCTTCTCGCTGTACGCCTTGCCCTTGGCGGCCGCCTCGGTGCTGACGTCCTTGAGGACGACGTCGATGCCGGCGCGCGCGCAGGAGTACGCGATGCCCGCGCCCATCATCCCGGCACCGAGCACGGCGACCTTGCGGACGGGGCGCTCCTCGATGCCCTTGGGGCGGCTGGCACCGGAGTTGACGGCCTGGAGGTCGAAGAAGAACGCCTGGATCATGTTCTTCGCGACCTGGCCGGTGACCAGCTCGGTGAAGTAGCGGGCCTCGATCGTCAGCGCGGTCTCGAAGTCGACCTGAGCGCCCTCGACGGCTGCGGCGAGGATGTTGCGCGGCGCGGGCATGGGCGCACCCGCGAGCTGCTTCTTGAGGTTGGACGGGAAGGCCGGAAGATTGGCGGCGAACCTCGGGTTGGACGGGGTGCCGCCGGGGATCTTGTACCCCTTGACGTCCCACGGCTGCTGCGACTCGGGGTGCGCGTCGATGAACGCGCGCGCCTTGGCGAGCATCTCCTCCGTGCTGGCCGCGACCTCGTGGACCAGGCCGTTCTCCAGCGCTCGCCGCGGGGTGTACTGGGTGCCCTGGAGCAGGACCTTGAGCAGCGCGTCGGAGATGCCCATCAGCCGTACGGTGCGGGTGACTCCGCCGCCCGCGGGCAGCAGGCCGAGCGTCACCTCGGGCAGCCCGATGCGGGAGCCCGGGGTGTCGAGGGCGATCCGGTGGTGGCTGGCGAGCGCGATCTCGTAACCGCCGCCGAGGGCCGCTCCGTTGATGGCGGCGACGACGGGCTTGCCGAGGGTCTCGATGCGGCGCAGGGAGCGCTTGATGGCCGTGCCGGTGTCGAACGCCCGCTGGGCGTTCTCGGGACCGACCTTGATCATGTCCTTGAGGTCGCCGCCCGCGAAGAAGGTCTTCTTCGCGGAGGCGTAGATGATGCCCCGGATCGAGTCCTTCTCGGCCTCCGCGCGGTCGGCGACGGCTGCGATGGAGTCCTTGAACGCCTGGTTCATCGTGTTGGCGGACTGGTCGGGGTCGTCGAGGACCAGGGTGACGACGCCGGTCTCGTCCTGTTCCCAGCGGATGGTCGTGCTCTCGGTCATTGGCTTGTCTTCTCCGTAAGCAGGGGTGGCCGGGGACGGTCAGAGACGCTCGATGACGGTGGCGATGCCCATGCCGCCGCCGACGCAGAGGGTGATGAGGCCGTACCGCTTGTCGCGCCGCTCCAGCTCGTCGACGAGCGTGCCGAGGATCATCGCGCCGGTGGCGCCGAGCGGGTGGCCGAGCGCGATGGCGCCGCCGTTGACGTTGACCTTGTCCAGGGAGAGACCCATGTCCTTGACGAAGCGCAGGACGACGCCGGCGAAGGCTTCGTTGATCTCGACGAGGTCGATGTCGTCGATGGTCAGCCCGGCCTTGGCGAGTGCCTTGCGGGTGGCGGGCGCGGGCCCGGTCAGCATGATCGTCGGCTCCGAGCCGGAGACTGCGGCGGAGACGATCCGGGCGCGCGGGGTGAGGCCGTAGCGCTCCCCGACCTCCTTAGAACCGATGGCGACGAGGGCGGCTCCGTCGACGATGCCGGAGGAGTTGCCGGCGTGGTGGACGTGGTCGATCTTCTCGACCCAGTGGTACTTCTGGAGCGCGACCGCGTCGAACCCGCCCATCTCGCCGATCGTGGCGAAGGACGGCTTGAGCGAGGCCAGCGAGTCGGCGGTGGTGCCGGGCCGCATGTGCTCGTCGTGGTCCAGGACGACGAGGCCGTTGCGGTCCTTGACGGGGACGAGGGAACGGGCGAAGCGGCCGTCCTTCCACGCCTCCGCGGCGCGCTCCTGGGAGAGGGCCGCGTACTCGTCGACGTCGCGGCGGGTGAAGCCCTCGATCGTGGCGATGAGGTCGGCGCCGATCCCCTGCGGGGCGAAGCCGGTCTCGTAGTTGGTCATCGGGTCCATGGCCCAGGCTCCGCCGTCGGAGCCCATCGGTACGCGGGACATCGACTCGACGCCGCCCGCCAGGACGAGGTCCTCCCAGCCGGAACGCACCTTGGCCGCCGCCAGGTTGACCGCTTCGAGGCCCGAGGCGCAGAAGCGGTTCTCCTGGACACCCGCGACCGAGTCGGGGAGTCCGGCCGCGATGGCGGCGATCCGGGCGATGTCGGAGCCCTGGTCACCGAGCGGGCTGACCACACCGAGGACGATGTCGTCGATGGCCGCCGGGTCCAGGTTCGGGAACCTGTCGCGGATCTCGTGGATGAGGCCGACGACCAGGTCGATCGGCTTGGTGCCGTGCAGGGCGCCATTGGCCTTGCCGCGGCCCCGCGGGGTGCGGATCGCGTCGTAGACGAACGCTTCGGTACTCAAGACAGCAGCCTTTCGAGGGTTGTTGCGCAGCAGGGTCAGGCGAGGATCGAGCGGCCGATGATCTCTTTCATGATCTCGGTCGTGCCGCCGTAGATGGTCTGGATGCGGCCGTCGGTGAAGGCCCTGGCCACCGGGAACTCGGACATGTAGCCGTAGCCGCCGTGGAGTTGCAGACAGCGGTCGGCGACGCGCTTCTGCAGTTCGGTGGCCCACCACTTGGCCATCGAGGCGTGTACGGCGTCGAGCACGCCCTCCGAGTGGTCCACGACGCACCGGTCGATGAAGGTCCGGGTGACGGCGCATTCGGTGGCCATCTCGGCGATCTCGAACCGGATGTGCTGGAGCTTGGAGAGCGGCCGGCCGAACGCCTCACGCTCCTTGACGTAGGTGGTGGTGATCTCCAGGAGGTGTTCGGCGCCGGCGATCGCGGCGACCGCGATACCCATGCGCTCCTGGGCCAGGTTGGTCATGAGGTGGACGAAGGCGCCGTCCCGCTCACCGAGGAGGTTCTCCTTGGGGACCCGGACGTCGTTGAAGAACAGTTCGGCGGTGTCCTGGGACTTCTGGCCGATCTTGTCGAGGTTGCGGCCCCGTTCGAATCCCTCGGCGCCGCGCTCGACGACGATCAGGGAGAGCCCCTTCGCGCCGCCCTCGGGCGTGGTCCTGGCGACGACGATCACGAGGTCGGCGAGGATGCCGTTGGAGATGAACGTCTTCGAGCCGTTGAGCAGCCAGTGGTCGCCCTTGTCCTGGGCGGTCGTGCGGATGCCCTGGAGGTCGGAGCCCGCGCCGGGCTCGGTCATCGCGATCGCGGTGATGATCTCGCCGCTGCAGAACCCGGGCAGCCAGCGCCGCTTCTGCTCCTCGTCGGCCAGCCCGGTGAGGTAGGGGCCGATGATGTCGTTGTGCAGACCGAGCGCGAGTCCGGGGGCGCCCGCGCGGGTGAATTCCTCGGCGAGGACCGCGCTGTAGCGGAAGTCTGTTGTGCCGCCTCCGCCGTACTCCTCGGGAGCGGCGAAACCGAGGAGCCCCTGCCGTCCGGCCGCGAGCCAGGCCTCGCGCGAGACGATGCCGTCCTTCTCCCACTGCTCGTAGTGCGGGAGGACCTCCTTCGTGAGGAAGCTGCGGACCGTCTCGCGGAACGCGTCGTGTTCTTCGGTGAAGATCTGCCGCTGCACTGAGGGCCCCCTAGAGCCGGTTGTCGTCGGTGGAGCTGGTGCGGATGGCCGGTACGTCCCAGTCGCGGGCCACGTCGTCGGTGTCGGCGCCCGGAAGGGCGGGACCGCTGCGGACGGAGACCGGTGTGGCGGAGAAGCGGGGTGCGGGCGCGGGCTGGGTGAGTCCGCCGTGTTCGACGAAGGTGGAGCGGGCGGCGAGGTGGGGATGGTGCGGGGCCTCGCGGAGCGAGAGGACGGGGGCGACGCAGGCGTCCGTGCCTTCGAAGACCTCGGTCCACTCCGCGCGCGTACGGGTCAGGAACCGCTCGGCGACAACGGTGCGCAGCTCACCCCACCGGGTGGGATCCGCCCGGTCGGGTGCCTTGTCCGCGATCCCCAGGAGCGTGACGAACTGCTCGTAGAACCGCTGTTCCAGCGGTCCCACCGCCATGTACTGCCCGTCCGCCGTCTCGTAGGTGCCGTAGAACGGACAGCCGCCGTCCAGCAGGTTCGAGCCCCGCCGGTCCTGCCAGCTGCCGGCTCCCAGCATCCCGTGGATCATCGTGGCGAGATGGGCGGCGCCGTCGACGATCGCGGCGTCCACGACCTGGCCCGCGCCGCCCGGCGTCCGGGCGTGCTGGAGCGCCGCGAGGACGCCGACGACGAGGTAGAGCGAACCGCCCGCGTAGTCACCGACCAGGTTGGCGGGGACGGTGGGGGGTTCGCCGGGCTTCCCGATCATGGAGAGGGTGCCGGTGACGGCGATGTACGAGATGTCGTGGCCGGCGCGCGGGGCGAGCGGGCCGTCCTGGCCCCAGCCGGTCATCCGCCCGTAGACGAGCTGCGGATTACGGGCCAGACAGGCGTCGGGGCCCACGCCGAGACGCTCGGCCACTCCGGGCCGGTAGCCCTCGATCAGGATGTCGGCGCGCTCGACGAGGTCCAGGACCCGGGCCGGTCCGTCCGCGGCCTTGAGGTCGACGAGGACGGAGCGCTTGTTGCGGTTGGTGAGATCGAGGGCGGGATCGATGCCGATCCCCGCACCACCCGGCCGGTCGACCCGGACCACGTCGGCGCCGAGGTCGGCCAGGAGCATGGCGGCGAACGGGCCGGGACCGATGCCGGCCAGTTCGACCACGCGCACCCCGGTCAGCGGTCCGTGCGGAACGCTCCGTGCCGTTGCCATCAAGCCCCCAGAGGTGTGACACAACCGATGTAACATCAACGATGCTATGAACGCGTGGCGCTCCGCACAACCCTTTGGGCCGAGCAAGCGCTTAGTGGGTACCCGTGACCGTTGGTCCCTTCCGCGGATCTTCCCTCGCGGACGCATCCCGGGGCGCACCACCACGGCGGGCTCCGCTAACCTCTGCCTGCTACATCGGCGCCGGCCCCTGCGGAGGCACTCGTGAACAGGCAGAACGGGGCAGAACGCCCCTATGACGTCGTCCTATTCGGCGCCACCGGCTTCGTGGGGGTGCTGACGGCCGAATATCTGGCCGCGCACGCCCCGGACACGTGCCGCTGGGCACTGGCCGGCCGGAACCGGACCAAGCTGGAACAGCTGCGCGAGCGACTCACGGCCATCGATCCGGGCTGTGCGGATCTGCCCCTCCTGCACGCGGACGCGGACGACGCGGAGTCGTTGCGTGCGCTGGCGGAGTCCACGCACGTGGTGGCCACGACGGTGGGACCGTACGTCTGGTACGGGGAGAAGCTGGTGGCCGCCTGCGCGGAGGCCGGCACCGACTGCGCCGACCTGACCGGCGAGGCGGAATTCGTCGACCGCGTGTACCTGGAGCACGACGCGCGGGCCCGCGAGACGGGCGCGCGGATCGTGCACGCCTGCGGCTTCGACTCCGTACCGCACGACCTCGGTGTGTACTTCACCGTCCAGCAGCTGCCGACCGGCGTGCCGTTGACCGTCGACGGCTTCGTCCGGAGCAACGCCGCCTTCTCCGGCGGTACGTTCGCCTCGGCCCTGACAGCGATGGGCCGCGGCCCGCACCTGCTGCGGGCCGCGAAGGAGCGTCGGCTGCACGAGCCCCGGCTCGTCGGCCGCCGCGCCCGGTCCCCGCTGGGGGCCCCGCACTTCAGCGGCGAGACCGGCACCTGGGCGCTCCCGCTGCCGACCCTGGACCCGCAGGTCGTGGCCCGCTCGGCGCGCGCGCTGGAGCGGTACGGCCCCGATTTCCGCTACCGGCACTTCGCCTCGGTGAAACGCCTGCCGATGGCGCTCGGCGGCACCGCGGCCATCGGCGCACTCCTGGCCGCCGCCCAGCTCCCCGCCGCCAGGGACTGGCTCATGCGGCGTTACGAGCCGGGCCAGGGGCCCGACGAGAGGCGCAGGAAGAACAGCTGGTTCACGGTGCGCTTCGTCGGGGAGGGTGGCGGACGCCGGGTCTTCACGGAGGTGTCGGGCGGCGATCCGGGCTACGACGAGACGGCGAAGATGCTGGCCGAGTCGGCGCTCTGCCTCGCCCTGGACGATCTCCCGGCGACCTCGGGACAGGTCACCACGGCGGTGGCGATGGGCGACGCGCTGCTGGAGCGGCTGACGGCGGCCGGAATGGGCTTCCGGGTGGCCGCGGTCCGCTGAGCCGGGCGGGTCAGAGGATCCAGGAGGTCAGGGTGTAGAGCATCGCACCGGCCCACGCGAGTCCCATGACGGTCCCGACGAGTATGCCCACCGCGATACGGCGCTGGGCATACTGAACGGGTACGGATCGGATGTTCGTGCGATGCGTGTTCATGCGTTCCAGCCTGCCGATCATGGGCGGCCGACGCCATCCGTACGGATACTCAGGCGGCCCTGCTCAGGCGGTCGCCTCGCGCAGCGTCTGGCGGCAGAGCGCGTCGGCCCTGCGGGTGGTCTCCGGCTGCCGGAAGCGACGGGCCAGCCGGAGGGTGTGGGCGCAGGCGTTGTCGAGGCCGATCCGGTGACCGACGGAGACGAACACCGGCTTGGTGCCCTCCTGCGTGCGCACGGCACGGCCCACCACCTCCTCGCCGTCGAGGAGCGGCGAGGTGTCCCCGCGCAGGGGCCCAGGCGCCTCGTAGTGGAAGGTGAACGGGTTCTTCCCGACGCCGATGACCGGCAGCCCGGTGAGTACACCCAGATGACTGGCCAGCCCGAAGCGGCGCGGGTGCGCCAGGCCGTAGCCGTCGCAGATGACGAGTCCGGGGTCGACCGACAGGGACTCCAGCGCCTCCAGCACCGTGGGCATCTCACGGAAGGCGAGGAGGCCGGGGACGTAGGGGAAGGTGACCGTGCCGACGGCGGTGGCCTCTTCCACGACGTCGAGCGTCTCGGCGTCCAGGACGACGGCCGCCGCCACCACGACGTCCTTCTTCTCGTCGTAGGCGACGTCGACGCCGGTCACCAGACCGGTGCCGGGCGGGGGCCCCGGTTCGTCGAGCACCACCCGGGCGCGCAGGGAGTCCTGGATGGCCCGGGCTTCGGCCTCGTCGGCAGGCATGTGGAAGGTAGTCATAGTGGGGTCCAGCTTAGGTAGCCTGGCGATCATGTTCGTACTCGAGCTGACCTACACCGCCCCCGTCGAGCGCGCCGACGCGCTGATGGAGGAGCACATCGCCTGGCTGGACGCGCAGTACGCCGCCGGGGTCTTCCTCGCTTCGGGCCGCAAGAATCCCCGGGACGGCGGTGTGATCCTGGCTGTTGGGGACGACCGCGCGCGGATCGAGAAGATCGCGGCGGCCGACCCCTTCGCAGCCGAAGGCGTGTGCGCCTACCGGATCACGGAGTTCATCGCAACGAAAACGTCACCCGACCTGGCGCCGTACCGGCAGTGAACAGCCCGGGAGCGAGGGCTCTCAGCCACGGGAGACGCTGAGGAAGGCCACCCGGCCCTTCTCCCCCGACGCCCAGCAGCCGAGGTCGGCCGTGCAGTCGACCGTGTCGTACGAGCCGGTGTCGACCGTGCGCCAGGTCCGGCCGCCGTCCCACGTGAGGTCCGTGCCCGTGGGCCCGACCGCCAGTGCGCCGGACCGGCTGTGCGGAAGCCAGGCGACGCCCGAGCGGTAGGCGGGGGGCGCCGTGGTGGACTGCCGCCAGCCGCGGCCTCCGTCGGCGGTGACCGCGGAGTTCCGCGGCGACTGCAGGCCGGCGCGGTAGTCGCCACCGACCGCGATGCCGTGCGACCTGTCGCGGAACGCCACGCCGAAGACGCCACGCGCGGGGTCGCCCGCCGGGATCGTCGATTCGCTCGCGGTCCAGGTCAGACCTCGGTCCCCGGAGTGCAGGATCCGTGCGGTGGCCGCGCCGCCGGTGGCGAGCCAGACGTCCTTGGGCCCCGAGCTGACCAGGCACTGGCCGCTCGCGGCGAAGCCCGCCTCGCCGGGCTGAGCGGCCGGCATCCCGGCCGCGGGCAGCACCTTCCAGCTGCGGCCGCCGTCGTCGGTCGACAGGATGCGGAACTTCCCGTCCACCGGATCGCTCATCGCGAGGCCGTGCCGGTGGTCGAAGAAGGTCATGCAGTCGTAGAAGGCGCGCGCGTCGGTGTTACGGAAGGACTCCGTCCAGCTCGCTCCGCCGTCGTCCGTACGGAAGACCCTGGACGCCTCGCCCTCCCCGATGGCGAGCGCCACGGCGCGCCGGCCGTCGAACGCCTCCACGTCACGGAACTCCAGCCCGGCCGCCGCCGGGGGCGACACATCGCGCCAGTGCCCGCCACCGTCGGACGTGCGCAGGACGGTTCCCCCGGATCCGGCCACCCAGGCGGATGTGCGGCTGACGGCGGCGAGTCCTCGGAAGCGTGCCGTCGTGCCGGTGTCGGTGAGGGACCAGCTCGCGTGCGCCGCCGCCCCCTGGCCGACCGGTGCCGGCGCTTCCGGTGCGGCGTGTGCGTTCGGTGCGGCCAGAGCGGCGGTAACTGCCGCCCCACACAGCCCCGTTGCTATCAGTCGTCTCGTCTTTCCCATGACCTTCATGGCGCTGGAAGCTAACCCACGGGCGGCGGACCGTCCAGCGTGCACCGCGCCGAACTGGGCACATGTGTCCGAGACGTGTGCGGCGACGTGTGCGGTGACGCAGCTCACGCCGCACCCCAGTGCACGAAACGAGGAATTCCGTCGTCTACTCCAATGCCGGGAACCGTTTACCGCGCGCGAGAGGGAGCAGGTCGTGTCCAGCGTTATCGAGCAGTCCGTACAGGCCCGCATGGTGGCATCCGCTCCGCGGATGGAAACCCTGCCCGCCACCCTGCAGTACGACCGCAAGGACCCGTTCGCCGTGCGCATGGCCTTCCCCGGCCCGGCGACGCTGGAAGGGACGGAGGTGTCCTGGGAGTTCTCGCGCGAACTGCTGACGACGGGCATGGACGCTCCCGCCGGGGTCGGCGATGTACGGGTGCGGCCCTTCGGCTACGAGCGGACGGTCCTGGAGTTCCATGCCGTCGAGGGCGTGGCGATGGTGCACGTGCGGACCTCGGAGCTGCGCCGCTTCCTGGAGCGCGCACAGGAGTTGGTCCCGGTCGGTGACGAGCACCACTACCTGGACCTCGACCGGAATCTGACCGATCTGCTCGGCGGTCCGTGCTGACCGACTCCCCCTGGCCACGAGGAGCATCGCCCATGCCCAGCACCAAGGCTCTCGTCCGACGCGTGAGTCCCCGTCTCGCCGAGGGGCTCGTCACCCACATCGAGCGCACGCCCGTCGACCACGCCCTCGCCCTGCGGCAGTGGGACGGCTACACGTCGGCCCTGCGCGAGCACGGCTGGGAGACGGTCGAGGTGGCCGCCGCCGACGAGCACCCCGACGGTGTCTTCGTCGAGGACACGGTGGTGATGTTCCGCAACGTCGCCCTGATCGCCCGGTCGGGGGCGGAATCCCGCAGGGGCGAGACCCCCGCCGTCGAGGAGGCGCTGGTCCGGCTCGGCTGCTCGGTGAACCGGATCCGCGAACCGGGCACCCTGGACGGCGGCGACGTGCTCAAGACCGGCGACACGGTCTACGTCGGACGGGGCGGCCGGACGAACGCGGAGGGGGTCCGGCAGCTCAGGGCCGCCTTCGAACCCCTGGGAGCGCGCGTCGTGGCCGTACCGATCAGCAAGGTGCTGCACCTCAAGTCCGCCGTGACGGCGCTCCCCGACGGCACGGTCGTCGGCCATCCGCCGCTGGTCGACGAGCCCTCGCTCTTCGCCCGATTCCTGCCGGTTCCGGAGGAGGCCGGCGCGCACGTGGTGCTGCTCGGCGGCGGAAGACTCCTCATGGCCGCGAGCGCGCCCAAGTCCGCCGGACTGTTCTCGGACCTCGGTTTCGAACCCGTTGTGGTGGACATCAGCGAGTACGAGAAGCTCGAAGGCTGCGTGACCTGCCTCTCCGTACGCGTCCGCGACCTGCACACATAACGGGGCGTAAGCGGACGCGCCCGGGGCCGGGCTTGGCCGGGGCCTTACCCGCGCTTTAACCTACGGTCACGTAACCTACGAAGCCGTAGGTAATTCTCCCGTCCCCAGGAGCCCCCGTGACGATCACCTCTCCCCATCTCGGCAGTTCGAAGGCGTGGACAGACGCCCAGCTGCTGTACGCACTGGAAGAGGTGGTGGAGAAGGAACTCAACCGCCATCTCAAGGTCGCCAAGGACTGGATGCCGCACGAGTACGTCCCGTTCTCCGACGGGCGCAACTTCCCCGGCATCTTCGAGGACGGCCAGGCGTGGGAGGCCGAGCAGTCCAAGGTCACCGACATCGGCAAGATCGCCCTCGTCGTCAACCTGCTGACCGAGGACAACCTGCCCAGTTACCACCACGAGATCGCCTCCCTCTTCGGCCGTGACGGCGCCTGGGGCACCTGGGTGCACCGGTGGACCGCCGAGGAGGGCCGTCACGGCATCGTGATGCGCGACTACCTGCTCACCTCGCGTGCCGTCGACCCGGACAAGCTTGAGCAGTTCCGGATGGCGCACATGGCGGAGGGCTTCGAGTCCGACAACCGCCACTCGATGCTGCACTCCGTCGCGTACGTCGCGTTCCAGGAGCTGGCGACCCGCGTCTCGCACCGCAACACCGGCCACCAGTCGGGCGACCCGGTCTGCGACCGGATGCTCGCGCGGATCGCGACCGACGAGAACCTGCACATGGTCTTCTACCGGAACCTGCTGGGCGCGGCCTTCGAGCTCGCCCCCGATCTGACGATGCAGTCCGTGCGTGACGTCGTCGTCGACTTCCGGATGCCGGGACACGGGATGCCGGGCTTCGAGCGGGCGGCCGCGCAGATGGCGATCGGCGAGATCTACAACATGCGGATCCACCACGACGACGTCATCCAGCCCGTGCTGCGCTTCCTGAAGGTCCTCGAAATCGACGGGCTCGGCCCGGAGGGTCTCAAGGCGCAGGAGGAGATCGGTCTGTACATGAGCGGTCTTGACAGCGAGGCCTCGAAGTTCGACGAGAAGCTGGCCGCCCGCAAGGCGCGCATGACCGCACGCGGCAAGTGAGTACGTCCACGTGACCCGAACCGCGTGAGCCGGGTGGTGTGAGGAGGGCGTCGGGCATGTGCCCGGCGCCCTCACTCCGTTGCCGTGACCTGCGCGTACGCCGTGTCCCGCACATCGGCGACCGGGTGCTGGCGCAGCAGTCGCAGCTGGGTGCGCCAGGGGCCCGTCCAGGCGGTGCGCCGGCCGGCGGCCACGGTGATCGCCGCGGCGAAGAGCCCCTCGGCGCCGTCGCCGCTCTCCGTGAGCCGTGCGGCGACGGTGAGCAGCCCGTCGGTCTCCCCGCCCGCGGAGCCGATCAGTTCGCCGAGTGTCCCGGCCGTACGCGAGGCGAGCACGGGCCGTCCCTCGTGGAGCCCGGCCAGCCGGGTCAGCTCGGTGTGCAGCGCCCCCGGTCCCCCGGCGGGCTCCGGATCGACGGCGTGCACGAGCAGTTCGACGGCCTGCGGTACGAAGTCCCGGTGTGCGGCGAGAACGCCGCCGGCGGTGGCGAGGACCGGGCGGGCCGTGTCCTGCACGGGTTTCGCGCGGGCCGTGAGCGACCGGACCGTGTGCACGATCCGCTGTCTGGCCGGGCGGTCCCGTTCGCTGCCCGCCTCGTCGGCGGTGTCGTTGACGGCCAGCGCCAGCAGGGTCCGGTTCAGGGCGAGTGCCGCCTCCGGCGAGCCGAGGGCGGCGCCCACGAGCGCGTCGGCGGCCGACCGCCAGGCCCCCCGCCGTTCCAGTGCGATGACCGCCGTCACGAACACGTCGCAGGCCCCGGGCGCCCAGGGCACCCAGCGGGCCAGGGTGTGGTGGGCGAGCGCGGCCAGTTCCTCGTCGTCGCTCGCGCACACCTCCCGGACCAGCCGTGCGTACCGGGGACGGTGCTCCTCGGCCAGCCGTGCCGGGTGTGCCCGCAGTACGGCCGTGCGCAGGGCGCGGCCTCCGTGTGCCGCGTCCGTCATCACCTCCCACATCCGCTCGTCACCGAGCAGGTCCGTACCGAACGCCACGCAGGCGGCCCGGACGTCCGGATGCTGGTCGGCAGTCGTGTACGCGTCGGCGAGCACCTGTGCGGCCCCGTCCACCGGCAGTCGGGTCGCGGCGAGCCTGACCATCTCCTTGCGGCTCGTCACCTTGCCGGTGCCGGGCGCGGTGCGCTCCCGCAGCAGGGGGCCCAGGACGGAGGGGCGGGCGTGGAGGGCGGCGCGGCTCGCGGAGTACACGGCGACGCGGGCGCGGTCGTCGCCGGTGTGGGCGAGGAGTTGGGGCAGAGAACCGGCCGGGGTGTCCGTCCGGGCGAGGGCGGCGAGGGCCGCTTCGGCGAGCACCACGTCACTGGACGCCGTCCACTCGCGTATCGCGTCGGCGCCGTGCCCGGGGATACCGGCCAGCTCGGTGACGGCCGCGGCGCGGGCGCGCAGGGGCAGCTTCTCGTCGCGCGCGGCCCGTGTGAGCATCCGGGCGGCGGCCAGTTGCTGACGGGGCACCCAGCGCGGGCTGTGCCTGACCGGTGGCGTCCAGGAGGTCCCGTGGGTGAGGAAGCGTCCGTAGGGCGGGCTTTCGGTGAGGTACGGGTCGAGCAGATCGGTGCGTCGGCCTGTGAGCAGCTCGATGACGTCCGGCAAGGCGGCGGCGGACGGCTCCCGGGCGAGGACGCGTTCCACCCGCTCGTCCCGGTCGGCGGCCGGTCGCAGCCAGAGGCCGATCGCTGTCCTGGCTGCGCTGTTGTTCCCGTAGCGGACTGCCTGCCACAGCAGTTCCTGGAGCTCCGGCATGGCGGTGGCGCGTCGGCCGAGGGCCCTGGTGAGCGCGAACACGAGCCCGTAGTCGGACTTCTCGCTGCCTGCCTCCAGCCACGGCAGGAGCGCCTCGAAGACGGTGTGCTCCTGGCCGCGGCGCAATGTGCGGTCGAGCCGGCCGAGGTCGGCGTGGCCCGTGCTTCCGGAGAGCCGGACGAGCGTGCGCAGTGCCCAGCTGACGAGTGCGCGCTGCCCGGTGGCCGTGTGCTCGCGCAGGATGCCGAGGGCGAGGGCGCTCAGTGTGGAGCGGGTGTGCGGGGAGGAGTCGAGGGCATCGACCGCGTCGGTCGTGATGCGGTCGAGCAGGGTTTCGGCCTCGTCGGTGAAGAGGGCGGGGGCCGTGGCGAGCAGGGCGCGGAGTGCGGCGGAGCGGACGGGGTCCTGCTCGTTGCGCAGGCGCAGCATGTCGTCGAGCGCGGTGGCGACAGCGGACGGGTCTCCCGAGCGCCCTGCGTTGCGGATCAGCAGCGGCCAGGCCTCGGCGCGGTCGGCGGCGGCCGGACTGCGCGTGGCGGTCAGCAGCTGCTCCCGCACCTCGGCGGGCGGCAGGTAGGACTCGGCGAGCAGCACAGCGCTCCAGTGCGCCCCGCGTTCCCTGGCGCGGTCCGCCATCCGCCGCGCCAGCTGTGCCACATGGCTGCGCGGCATCGCGTCGAGCAGTGCCGGGTCCACGGTGTCGCCCTCGCCGCGGCCGTCGACGACCGCCGCGTGGAAGGCCGCGCGGCGTGCCGGAGGCAGGGCCAGGAGCAGCCTGTTCAGGGCTTCGCCGTGACCGGCGAGGGTACGGGCGAGGTCGATGACCAGGCTCTCGGGTGCCTGCCTGGTGAGCCGGTGCAGCACCGTGCGGCTGAGAGCGCCGCTGCGTGAGACCGCGAGCGGGTCGAGTCCGCCGGGGGCGACGAGGAGCCGTACGAGGCGCGTGGGGTCGGCGGCGGCGAGCGGCCCGAGACTGCCGTGGAGCCCGGGCGGCAGGGTGGACGGCCCGTGGCGTTCGAGCAGGTCGAGGACGCGGTGCGGGAGGCGGGTCGCGGCGGCGGCGACCGCGCGGTCATGGCCGTACCACAGCCACCAGTCCTCGCGCAGTGCCTCGGGCTGTGCGGCGAGGTCCTGTTCGGCGGCGTCCAGGAGCGGGCCGGGGTGGCGGCTGCCCAGCGCGGTCCAGCCGGCGACCGAACGGAAGAGGGCGGGCAGCAGCCGGTTCACGGTGCCGGTGGAGCAGCCGGGCAGCAGGCGCGCCGCCTCGGCGTCGCCCCAGGTCGCGCGTGTCCCGTCGATCAGCCGGTCGGCGAGCTCGGTGCGGCCGTCGGCGACGACCGCGCGCATCAGCCGGTGGCGTACGACGGCCGGCGCGTCGGCCAGTGCCTCCTCGTACGCCGAGTCCGGTACGCCGAGACGGCGGGCCACCCGCAGTGCGTGCGCCCGGACGTAGGGGTCCTCGTCGGCGAGGCACCTTCCGATCCACTCGCGGTCCTGTCCGACGGCCGCGGCGACGACGGCGAGGCCCCGCTCGTACGGCCCGCCGCCGTTCTCCAGCTCCTCCAGAACGGCCCGCAGTACGCCGTCCTCCCTGAACCGCCGGGCGCGTACGGCGAGTTCCCTCATGCGCTGCGGATACGAGAGGGAGTCGACGGTGTCGAGCAGGGCGCAGACGAGGGCGACGGGCCGGGCATCGGTCATGGTGGAGATTGTGCCGTGCGGGGGTGGGCGGGCCCCAGAGGTTTACGGACCGTACTCTGTGCCGGGTGAAGCCTGTGACGCGTCTTTTCCTCTTCGGCGCACCGATAGCCATCGCCGTCTCCATCGTCTTCGGGAGCGGCGGCGACGCGTCGCTGCCCGCGGGTCCGCCGCAGGCGGCGGAGCCCGCACCGGCCACGCCCGCCGGTGACAGCGCCCCTTCCTCGGCCAGGCGGAAGGCGGAGGACGCGCAGATAGCCGGGCTGCCCGCCGGGCTCGCGGAGCCTCGGATGAAGGAGGTCGCCTCGCAGCTGGTGGCCAGCGCGGAGAGTTCCACCCTGGACTGGCGCAGCCAGTACGGGGCCATCGAGGACGTGGGGGACGGAACCGGCTACACGGCGGGCATCGTCGGCTTCTGTTCCGGGACGAACGACATGCTTCAGCTCGTCGAGTCCTTCAGCGAGGAACATCCGGACAATCCGCTCGCCCCGTTCCTCCCCGCCCTGCGCGCGGTGGACGGCACCGATTCGCACGAGGGCCTGGACCCCGGCTTCACGGCCGCGTGGAAGAAGGCCGCCGAGGACAAGGCGTTCCGCGACGCGCAGGAGGAGTTCCGGGACAGGCTCTACTTCGAGCCCGCGGTCCGGCTGGCGAAGCTGGACGGGCTCGGCACGCTGGGGCAGTTCGTCTACTACGACGCGATGGTCCTGCACGGCCCCGGGATCGAGGCGACGGGCTTCTACGGAATCCGCGACGCGGCGATGGCCGCCGAGGACACGGCGGCCGAAGGCGGCGACGAGACCGCCTACCTCAACGCCTTCCTGGACGCGGGCCGGTCGGTGATCCAGGCGAGGAAGACCCAGCGCGACACCTCACGGATCGACACCGCGCAGCGCGTGTTCCTGCGCGACGGCAATCTGAAGCTGCGGGCACCCCTGGTGTGGCAGACCTACGGCGAGACCTTCCGCATCCCGTCCTGAACGGCACGCTCACGGCATGGGCGCGCGGGCCGGTCAGGCCCGGTCGCGCGCTCCTCTGCGCATCCGGTCCCGCTCCTTCTCGGAGAGCCCGCCCCAGACGCCGAACCGCTCGTCGTTGGCGAGCGCGTACTCCAGGCAGGCGACCCGGCCCTCGCAGGCGTTGCACAACTGCTTGGCCTCACGCGTCGAACTGCCCGGAGCCGGGAAGAAGAACTCGGGCCCGGCCTGCGCGCAGAGCGCCGTCTCCCGCCAGGCGAGCGTGTCCTCGGTGATGGTGTTGATCAGCATGGCGACCACACTGCCGGGTGGCGATAAACAACCGATCAACGGCACGTCAACGCGGCGCACCGCACCACGCGCTCACTCCTGACGCATCGGTCCGGGATGGATCAGGGCGAATGCCGCGCCGAACGGGTCGGCGACGTGCGCGATCCTGCCCACGCCCTCGATGTCCTGGGGTGCCACCGTCACGCTGCCGCCCAGCCGCTGCGCCTGTGCCGAGGCGGCGTCGCAGTCCTCCACCGTGAAGTACGGCAGCCAGTGCGGGCCCTGGTCGGCCTCGGCCCGGACGTCGCCCAGGCGGACGAGCCCGCCGAACGCGGACTCCCTGCTGCCGCCCGAGGGTCTGACCGTGGTGTACGAGCCGCCGGGGAACGTCATCTCGTCGGCCTCCCAGCCGAAGATCGTCTGGAAGAACGCTGCGGCCCCTGACACGTCAGGGGTGTGCAGCTCCGACCACACCAGGGAGCCCGGTTCCTGGATGACGCCCAGGCCCGTGTTGGTCCCCGGCTGCCAGACGCCGAAGTACGCCCCCTCGTTGTCCGTGAAGCCGGCCATCCGCCCGAACTCCCGGACGTCCATAGGTTCGAAGAGCACGTTGCCGCCCGCCTGCGCCACGGCCTTGGCGGTGGCCTCGACGTCGGGAGACTGGAAGTAGACCGACCAGGCGGGCTTGGCCTCGTCCTCCGGCACGGTCATCACGCCCGCGGCCGAGTTCCCGTCGAGCGTGTACATCCCGTACTCACCGGTCTCGGGGCCGCCGGGCACCAGTTCCCAGCCGAAGAGGCCCCGGTAGAAGGCGGTGGCGGCGTCGATGTCGGGCGTGCCCAGATCGATCCAGTTGGGGACTCCGGTGACAAAGCTGGGGTTGAGCATGGTGTGCCCCTTCAGCGAGCCCGGCTGCCTCGCTCGTCTCGTGGCGCGAGGGAATTCCCCGCTCGACCGAGTCTCGCACCGGGCACCGACGACCGCAGTCCGGCGCGGCCGGCAGGGGCCGTGGGACCATGAGGGCCGCGGGAGGGCAGGGCCGTGGGGACAGCGGGACGTGACAGAGGGACGTACATGACCGAGGCCGGGGCGGCACGTGCCGAGGCGCCCACGGGGCGGGCCGCCCGGGAGCTGTTCGCCCGCGCGGAGCGGCTGCTCGAGACGGCACGCGCGGTGCTGGCCGATCACGGCCGGGCCGTCGACACGGTGCGCGGAGCACTCGATCCGCTGCTGGACGCCCTGGTCGGCCGGGAGCTGGCGGCCATCCCCGTGTCACGGCTCAAGGACGTGACCGAGGGACGGCTGCGGATCGGCGCGGTCGAGGAGGCCGGGTACGGAACGGTCGGCCAGGTCCACGCGGCGAGCCGTTACGAGCTCCGGCAGATCCCCGGCGTGGGCGCGCAGACCGCCGACCAGGCCCTGGCCGCCGCGCGTCAGATCGCCCACGCGGTCCGTGACACCGTCTCCGTACGCGTCGACGTGGACGCACCCGACGAGCCGACGACCGCGCTGATCGTGGCCCTGAACCGGCTGGTCGAGGCGGGGCCCGACGTCCGTCGGGCGTGTGACGCCGCGCGCGGGCTCCTCGCCCGCCTGGAACCCCTGCTGACCGCGGCGGGACCTGCCGCGGGCCGGCTGCGGATGATGTTCACGGGCCGGGCCTCCCGGGAACAGGCGCTGGCCGCCGCCCTCTCCGTACGGACCGCGATGGCCGAGGCCCAGGAGCGCGGGCTGCCGCTGCTGTTCGGTCAGGTGTCGGTCGATCTGCTGCGGGCACCGGAGTCAGCGCCCGGAGCCTGGGTCGACTTCGAGCTGCGGTCCGCCGAGTACTACAGCCTGCTGGCGGAGATGTCGGGCACCGGACCCGACCGGGACGCCGCCGAGGGGTTCCTCCCGGCCGGGATCGCTGACCGGGTGCGCGGTCTGAAGCTCGACGACGCGCATCTGCGCGTCTCGCTGCGTGGGTACCAGTCGTTCGGCGCGCGGTTCGCCCTGGCCCAGAAGCGGGTGATCCTCGGTGACGAGATGGGGCTCGGCAAGACCGTCCAGGCCATCGCGGCGCTCGCCCATCTCTCCGCCCGGGGCGATACGCACTTCCTGGTGGTGTGCCCGGCGAGCGTACTCATCAACTGGACGCGGGAGATCCGTGCCCGTTCCACGCTGCGCGCGCTCCCGGTGCACGGTCCGGAGCGGCGGGAGGCGTTCGGCGAGTGGTGCGAGAGAGGCGGGGTCGCCCTCACCACCTTCGACGCGCTGCACACCCTGCCCGACGCCTGGGCCGGGGCGGTGCGGCCGGGCATGGTCGTGGTGGACGAGGCCCACTTCGTGAAGAATCCGGCCACCCGCCGTGCCCGGAGCGTGGCCGGCTGGGCGGAGCGCACCGAGCGGGTCCTGTATCTGACCGGCACTCCGATGGAGAACCGGGTGGAGGAGTTCCGCAGCCTCGTCCGCCAGCTCCGGCCCGAGCTGGCTCCGGCCGTCTCCACGACCCACGGCGCCGCAGGTTCGCATGCCTTCCGCAGAGCCGTCGCCCCCGCCTATCTGCGGCGCAATCAGGTGGACGTGCTGAGCGAGCTCCCCGCGCTGGTCCACGTCGACGAGTGGGAGGAGTTCAGCGCGGAGGACCTGGACGCGTACCGCGAGGCCGTGGGATCCGGTCAGTTCATGCGGATGCGTCGCGCCGCCTACGCACGGCCGGCCACCTCCGCGAAGCTGATCCGGCTGTGCGAGCTGGTCGCGGAGGCGCGGGGCAACGGGCTCAAGGTGGTGGTGTTCTCGTACTTCCGCGAGGTGCTGGCCACGGTCCGGGAGGCCCTGGGCGAGGACGTGTTCGGACCGGTCGCCGGCAGCCTGCCGGCCGCCCGCCGTCAGGAGCTGGTGGACGGGTTCGGCGCGACGGACGGGCACGCGGTCCTGCTCAGCCAGATCCAGGCCGGGGGTGTGGGGCTGAACATGCAGGCCGCTTCGGTGGTCATCCTGTGCGAACCGCAGATCAAACCGACGATGGAGCACCAGGCCGTGGCCCGTGCCCATCGCATGGGGCAGATACGCAGCGTCCAGGTGCACCGGCTCCTCGCGACGGACAGCGTCGACCAGCGGATGCTGGACATCCTGGCGCGCAAGGACCGGCTCTTCGACGCGTACGCGCGGCGCAGCGATGTCGCCGAGGCGACGCCCGACGCCGTCGACGTGTCGGACGGGTCGCTCGCCCGGCGCATCGTCGAGGAGGAACAGCGCCGGCTGGCCGCGGGGGCCTGACCGGCGCCGGGGGCCCGGGGCCCCGGGTCGGGGGTTCAGTGCTGGTGCGCCTCCCCGCTGTCGGCGGCCCCGTCGGCCTCTCCCCCGGCGGACTCGGCGGATTCGGCGGCCCCGGCCCCGGCCACGTGGTGCGGCTCGTGGCCCGGGACCGTGCCGTCCGTCTTGGCGACCAGCAGCAGCCCGGCCATGCCCATGTCGGAGTGGCTCTGGACGTGGCAGTGGTACATCCAGGCGCCCGCGCCCACGTGTTCACCCGCGATGATCTGGAAGCCGAAGGAGTCGGCGGGCCCGCATATCTTCGTGTCGACCACCCGGCTGGGGTCGTCGGGCCCGGTGAGCAGGCCGGTCCGGTTGTCCGCCCAGCGATGACCGTGGATGTGGAACGTGTGGTAGTACTCGCCGTGCGTGATCATCACGACCTCGACCCGGTCGCCCACCGTGGCCTCGAAGTCCGGGCTCTGGTGCGCCGCCTTGTTGTTGATCGTCATGTCGTTGAAGACGATCGTGAAGGTCTTGTCCGGCAGGATGTCGCCCCTGCGCCGGACGACGAGAGGGCCGTAAAGACCCTTGCGGATGCCGCCGGTTCCGTGATCCGTACCGACGACATGGTCGTGGTAGTGCCAGTACCCGGCGCTGCCCGCCCGCCAGGTGCCGTCCTTGCGGCGGCCCGGCGCATGGGTGCGCCAGGTGTACGTGCGCGTACCGCCCGGTTCGACATGGCTCCTGTTCATCCGGGTGCCGTCGCTGGCGATGTCGTAGTCGACCCCGTGGACATGGAGGCTCGCATCGGCATCGGTCAGGTTCTCGAACTCGATGTGCAGGGTGTCGCCCTCGTTGAGCTCGATGAGCGGCCCCGGGACCGATGCCTTGCCCTTCTCGAAGCCGTACCCGAGCGAGCCGTCCGGCATCTTCTCCGCGTACATCCTCAGCCGGCGCACCTCGCCTCCGGCCGGTGCGGTCCTGGGCGGGGTCTCCGCCGAGCTGGCCTCGACCGCACCGAGCGACAACGATGTCACCCCCGTCGCCGCGGCAGCCGCACCGCCCGCCAGCATGCGCCGGTTGAAGGTCCTTCGGTCCATGTCGAACTCCCCACTGAGAAAGGGCAACTGACGGGCTTTTTGAGACAGCCGGGGGCAGAGGTGCCCCTTGGACGGCCCATACGGTAGCCGGGAGGCCTTCGTTTATCCACACCCAGGACAAAGTTCGTGCCATTGCTGCCATAGCTCTTGGCGAGTCACGAAAAGAGGTCTAGCTTCATGCGCTGTTGCAGTGACCAAAGAGGGGTGGGTGACCACATGCAGCGCACACCACATCACAGGTCCAGTTCACGACGAGGCATCGCGGCGGCCGTCGCGGCCGGCGCCCTGACCGCTTCCCTGCTCGGAGGCGGCGCCGCCAGCGCCGGGCCCTATCCGGAGCCGACTGATCGCGCGACAACGTTGTCTCTCCCGTCTCCGCCGGGCGGCGCCAACGTCCGGGTGCTCGTCTTCCACGCCTCGGCGGGCGAGGAGTCACCGACGGTGGACGCGGGGATCGCCGCGATCGAGAAGATCGGGCTGAGCGGACCGACCGCGGGCCGGTTCCGGACCGTCGCAACCGACGACGCCGGTGTCTTCACCGACGAGCGGCAGCTCGGACGGTACAACGCGGTCGTCTTCCTGACCCGCGGCGACGTCCTCGACCCGGAGCAGGAGGCGGGTCTGGAGTCGTACATGGAGGCCGGCGGAGGCTTCCTCGGCATCCATGACGCGGCGCGCACCGAACCGTACTCGGACTGGTTCACCGGGCTGGTCGGAGCCCGGCCCGCCGCCGGCAGCCCGTCCACCGCCCAGCGCGCGACGGTCGAGACCGGTGACCGGCAGCATCCGGCGACCAGGAATCTGCCGCTGGAGTGGAAGCGGCCCGACACGTGGCTGAACTGGACGAAGAACCCGTCCGGCGACGTGCACACCGTGGCCCGCGTCCGCGAGAGCACCTACAAGCCGGGCGCGAGCGCCAATGGCTGGGACCATCCGGTCTCCTGGTGCCGCGACTACGACGGCGGGCGATCCTTCTACACGGGCATGGGCGGCACCGTCGACAGCTTCGCGGAGACGGACTTCCGCGAGCACCTTCGCGGCGCGCTGGCCTGGACCACCCGTATCTCGCAGGCCGACTGCAAGGCCACCGTCAACGCCAACTACCGTGCCGAGCGCGTCACCCAGCCCAACCAGCCGGGGCAGAACGACCAGATCGGTGAGCCGCACGGACTGGTCACGGCCCCCGACGGCCGGGTCTTCTACATCGGCCGCGGCGGCGCCGACAGCAGCAAGCCGGTCGTCATCGACTGGAACGACCCGGACATCGGCAAGGGCCGGGGCGAGATCCACGTCTACGACCCCGGGACCCGGAAGGTCACCCTCGCGGGAGCGCTGACCGTCTTCGGGAACAAGGGCGGCGGCGACGAGACGGTGAAGGTCGAGGAAGGACTCCTCGGCATCGAACTCGACCCGGACTTCGCGGAGAACGGCTGGGTATACCTCCACTACACGCCCCACGCGAAGATCGACCGCGACAAGCGGATGGCGGTACGTCAGGTCTCCCGCTTCACCTTCGACCCGGCCACGAACAAGCTGGACACGGCCTCCGAGAAGGTACTGCTCCAGTGGCCGGTCCAGATCCACAGCTGCTGCCACGCGGGCGGCGGCATGGCCTGGGACTCCAAGGGCAACCTGTACATCGCGACGGGCGACAACAACTCGTCCGGTTCCAGCGGCGGTTACTCCGGGAACAACCCCGCGCCGAACTACAAGGGCGTGTCGTACGCGGACGCCAGGCGCACCGCGGGCAACACCAACAACCTCAACGGGAAGATCCTGCGGATCCACCCCGAGGCAGACGGCACGTACACCCTGCCCGCGGGCAATCTCTTCACCGGCAAGGAGCCGGACGAGGGCGGCGGCAAGACCCGCGGCGAGATCTATGTGATGGGTGTGCGCAACCCGGCGAGGATCTCCGTCGACCCGGTGACCGACACGCTGTACGCGGGCTGGGTCGGCCCCGACGCGGGCTCGCCCAGCACCACCTGGGGGCCCGCCAAGTACGACACCTTCGCCGCGATCACCAAGGCGGGCAACCACGGCTGGCCGTACTGCATGGGCAACAAGCAGCCCTACCGTGACCGCGGTCTGCCGGACCCGTCCGTACCGCTCGGCTGGTACGACTGCGACGCGCCGAAGAACGAGTCGCCGAACAACGACGGCCTGGTGAAGCTGCCGCCCGTCACCTCCAACACCATCTGGTACTCGCCGCAGGGCGGTGGCATCGACTACCCGCGCGACGCCAACGGCATCCCGAGCTACAAGGCGGAGGAGCAGAAGCAGCTCCTGCCGTGGCTCAAGGGCGGTGGCCAGGCCACGATGAACGGCCCGGTGTACCGGTACGACGCGACGAGCACCAGCGCCGACAAGTGGCCCTCGTACTGGGACGGCAAGTGGTTCGTCGGTGACTTCTACGACGGCGACCAGCCCCGGCACGCGGTGCTCACCGATCCGAAGACGGCCGGCCTGGGCGGCCTGCCCACGCACGCCGAGTCCCTGAAGAAGATCATCCCGGTGGGCGCCGACGGCATCCGCAACCTCATGGACTGGAAGTTCGCCCCGGACGGCTCGCTCTACGTCCTGGACTACGGGCGGGGCTTCTTCACCTCGGACTCCAAGTCCGCGCTGTGGCGCGTGACGTACAAGGGCGGAGGGCCGACCCCGGCCGCCGCCGATCTGGCCAGGAAGGCGGCAGTCCAGTGAGACAGCGTCCCCTCTTCGCGCGCTACCGGCCCGCCCGGCTGTGGCCGGCTCTGCTGGCCTCGTTCCTGCTGATACTCGGACTCACCTCGACGGCCGCGTACGGCCGGGAGGACGACCGCGAGGCACAAGCGGCGGCGGACCAGGTGCTCACCTGGACCGCGGGCGACTCCATCGACCGCTATCTGTCCGCGCCCACGACGGCGGTGGCGGGCGAGGCGACCATCGTCTTCGAGAACAGCGCGGCGACCGGCAACACCACGGGTATGCCGCACACGCTGACGTTCAGCGTCTCGGACCCCGAGTTCAACAACGACGTCCAGCTCAACATCCTCGCCAACCCGAGTGACAGCGAGGGCGGCAGGCACAGCGTGCAGGTCACGCTGAGCCCCGGCCGCTACTTCTACCACTGCACCATTCCCGGTCACGGCTCGATGCAGGGCATCCTCACCGTGACCGAGGGAACCGGCGAGGACACCACCGCGCCGGAGACGTCGGCGAAGGTGGACGGTGACAGGAACGCCGACGGCGCGTACATCGGCCAGGCCGCCGTCACCGTGGCGGCGACCGACGCCGGTTCGGGCGTCGGCACCGTCGAGTACGCGGTCGGCGCCGACGGCGCCTGGCAGCCGTACACCGTGCCCGTCGTCGTGAACCAGGTCGGCGCGCACACGGTCCGCTACCGGGCCACGGACAAGGCGGGCAACGCGGCGGCGGAGAAGTCCGTCGACTTCACGGTGGCCGCGCCGCCCACGGACGACGCGACCCCGCCGGAGACCTCGGCGACCGTAACGGGCGAGAAGGACGCCCAGGGCGCGTACCTCGGGATGGCCACGGTCACCGTGACGGCCTCCGACACCGGGTCCGGCGTCAACACCATCGAGTACGCCGTCGGGGCGGACGGTGCCTGGCAGCCGTACACCGCGCCGGTGATGGTGCACGAGGCCGGCACGCACAAGGTCCGCTACCGCGCCACCGACAAGGCGGGCAACGCCGCCGCCGAGAAGGCCGTCGACTTCACCGTCGTCGCGCCGCCCACGGAGGACAGGACACCGCCGGAGACGACGGCGGCACTGACGGGCGAGAAGAACTCGGACGGCGCGTTCATCACCAGCGCGAAGGCGACGGTCACCGCGACGGACGCCGGCTCAGGTGTGGACAGGATCGAGTACTCCCTCGACGGCGGCCCGTACCTGGCCTACACCGCGCCGGTGCTCGTCGACCGGATCGGCTCCCACACGTTCGCCCACCGGGCGACGGACAAGGCGGGCAACACCTCCGAGGCGAAACAGGTGTCCTTCACCGTCGCCGAGGGCGGCGGCGTTCCGGCGCCCGACTGCCCGGAGTTCGACGAGCGGCTGACGGTGATCGTCGGCACGGTCGACAGCGGTGTCCCGAACAGGGTCACCGGCAACCGGTGCACGATCAACGAGCTGATCGAGGACGAGAAGGACTGGTCCTCGCACGCGCTGTTCCTCAAGCACGTGGACACGGTCCTCGACAGGCTCCTCGCCGCCGGCGTCATCGACGCCCGGGAGCACCGCACGATCTACCGGGCGGCGAAGCAGTCCGGCATCGGCAGGCCGGGTCAGGTCGAGGGCTACCGGAAGCTGTTCGACGGCACGGCCGCGTCCCTGGCCAAGTGGGAGCAGGTGGGCGGCGGTAGGTTCGGGCTCAACCCGGACGGCACCATCACCAGCTCGACGACCGTTCCCGGCATGGGCATGTTGTGGTTCCCGGGCAGGCAGTACGGGGACTTCTCGCTGAAGCTGCAGTGGCGCGACGACGCGCCGGGCACGGGCAACACCAACAGCGGGGTGTTCGTACGGTTCCCGAACGTCCACGACAACCCGGAGGAGTCGCGTCCGGAGTGGGTCGCCATCAAGTACGGCCATGAGGTGCAGATCAACGACCGGCCGGACGGCGACATGTACAAGACGGGCTCGCTGTACGGATTCGACCGGGTGGGTCTCGGCGGCGCCGGGGTCACGCCCAAGGGCACCTGGAACGACTACGAGATCAGGGTCGTGGACCAGCACTACTCGGTCTACCGCAACGGTGTCCTGATCAACGAGTTCGAGAGCTCCGGCGGCCAGCTCTTCGAGCCGCCGCGCGGTGACGACCCGGGCACCGACGGACGGCGGTTCGCCTCCGGTTACGTCGGGCTCCAGGTGCACGGCGTCACGGACGTCGTCTCGTACCGCGACATCCGTATCAAGGAGCTGTGACCGGCGATACGGCACCAGGGGCCGCGTCCACATGCCCGGCATGTGGACGCGGCTTCCGCCGTGTCCGCCGCTCAGCCGCTGGACTCGTCCTCGTCGTGGCGGGCCCGGCTGGGCTGGACGCGCTTCGGCTCGCCGGGCATCTTCGGGTACTCCGGCGGGTAGGGCATGTCGCCCAGGCTCCGGTCCCGCTCGTCCCGCGCGGCGAGTTCCAGCACCTTCTCCAGGCTGAAGGCGTGGTCGTCCATGTCGGCGTGGAGGTCGCCGACGTCCGCGTACCGCGCCGGCATGGTCCTGATGTCGAAGTCGCGCGGCTCGACGTCGTCGATCTCCTCCCAGCGCAGCGGTGCGGAGACCGGGGCGTGCGGGAAGGGGCGTACGGAGTAGGCGGAGGCGATCGTCCGGTCACGGGCCGTCTGGTTGTAGTCGACGAAGATGCGTTCGCCGCGCTCCTCCTTCCACCAGGCGGTGGTGACGCGGTCCGGCATACGCCGTGACAGGTCCCGGCCGATGGCGATGGTGGCGCGGCGCACCTCGGTGAAGGTCCAGCGGGGTTCGATCGGTACGAAGACGTGGATGCCGCGCCCGCCGGAGGTCTTGGGCCAGCCGCGCAGCCCCTGCTCGTCCAGGACCGCGCGCAGTTCGTGGGCGGCGGTGACCGCGTCGGCGTAGTCCGTGCCGGGCTGCGGGTCCAGGTCGATGCGCAGTTCGTCGGGGTGATCGGTGTCGCCGCTGCGCACCGGCCAGGGGTGGTACGTGAGGGTGCCGAGGTTGGCCGCCCAGATGACGGCGGCGACCTCGGTGGGACAGATCTCGTCGGCGAACCGCCCGCTGGGGAAGGAGATGCGTGCCGTCGGGATCCAGTCCGGGAGGTTCTTCGGCGCGCGCTTCTGATAGAAGAACTCGCCCGTCACCCCGTCCACGAAGCGCTGGAGGGTGGTCGGCCGGTCGCGCAGGGCCCGGGTGATCCCGCCTCCGACGGCGAGGAAGTACTCGGCCACGTCCCGCTTCGTATAGCCCTTGTCCGGAAAGTAGACCTTGTCGGGGTTGGACAGCCGTACCGGCCGTCCGCCTGCGTCCAGCTCCACCGCTGCTCCCATGTCGGCCACGGTAGGCGCGGCTCACCTCTGCCGCACATCGGGCGACGACGGGGGAGGTATGGGTGACAATCGGGCGCATGGACCTCCCGGTGATGCCGCCCGTGAAACCGATGCTCGCCAAGTCCGTGTCCGCGATCCCGCCAGGAATGCACTACGAGGCGAAGTGGGACGGCTTCCGCGCGATCGTGCACCGGGACGGCGACGAGGTGGTGATCGGCAGCCGGACCGGCAAGCCGCTCACCCGCTACTTTCCCGAGCTGGTCGTCGCCCTGAGGGACAACCTGCCGGCCCGCTGCGTGATCGACGGGGAGATCGTCGTCATCCACGACGACCGGCTCGACTTCGACCGGCTCAGCGAACGCATCCATCCGGCCGACTCACGGGTGCGGATGCTGGCCGGGCAGACTCCGGCGGCCTTCATCGCCTTCGACGTCCTCGCGGCGAACGACACGTCCCTGCTCTCCACCCCCCTGACGGAGCGGCGGGCCGTGCTGGAGGCCGCGCTCTCCGGCGCCTCGGCGCCGGTGTATCTCGCTCCCGCGACCACGGACCTGGCCACCGCACAGGAGTGGTTCCAGCACTTCGAGGGCGCCGGGCTCGACGGTGTCGTGGCGAAACCGCTCGATCTCCCCTACCGGCCCGACACCCGCGCGATGTACAAGATCAAGCATGAGCGGACCGCCGACTGCGTGGTGGCGGGCTACCGCGAACACAAGAGCGGCCCGGTCGTCGGCTCGCTGCTGCTGGGCCTGTACGACTCCGGGGGCGTCCTCCAGCACGTCGGAGCGTGCGCCGCCTTCTCCATGAAGCGGCGGGCGGAGCTCGCGCAGGAGCTGGAGCCGCTGCGCGCCGTGGAGGGCCACCCGTGGGCGGCCTGGGAGGACGCCGCCGCGCACGAGGGGGCGCGGCTGCCGGGCACGCCGAGCCGCTGGTCGGGAAAGAAGGACCAGTCGTGGGTGGCCCTGCGCCCGGAGCGGGTCGTCGAGGTGGCGTACGACCACATGGAGGGCGACCGGTTCCGGCACACCACCCAGTTCCGCCGGTGGCGGCCGGACCGCACGCCCACCGGCTGCACATACGCGCAGCTGGAGGAAGTGGTGCGGTACGACCTGGCCGAGGTGCTGTCAGGCGGCTGACACCGCCGTGCCGGCGCAGGGGTCAGGCTCCCCCGTCGGCGTGGACGTCCCGGGGGACGTGGTGTCGGTGGGACCGGGCGACGGCGACTCCGTGGGGCAGGGCGTGCCGGTGCCCGGGCCGGGGTCCGGGGTCGGGGGCGGCGTGGTCGGCGACGGTGTGACAGGAGGCGTCGTCGGGTCCGTGGGCGAGGGGGTGGGGCTCGGGGATCCGGTGTCCGTGGGGTCGGGGCCGGGGTCCGTGGGGCCCGTCTCCGTCGGACCGGGGCTCGGGCTCGCCGGCCTGCTGGGGGAGGGACGGGTCGCGGGGGGCGGGGTGGTGGTGGGCTGGGGTCCGACGACGATGCCGCCGCCTCCCGTGCCGGGAGTGCCGGGGCCGCCATCACCGGACCCGCCCGAGCCGCCCGAGCGGCCGGGAGTGCCGGGGCCGCCGACCGGGGCCTTGGGCTCGACCGGGCCGCCGGGGCCGGGGCTCCGCGGAATGGCGCCCTCGCCGTCGGCGACCGGATGGGTGCCCTGACGGTAGTACTCCAGCCAGGACAGCACCGTACGCAGATAGGTGTCCGAGTGGTTGTAGCTGAGGATCGCCCGGTCCAGGTCGCTCCGTGTGTTCAGGTTCCGCGTCCCGGCGCAGAGGTAGTGGCCGGCCGCAAGCGAGGCGTCGTAGACGTTGTTGGGATCGCGGCGCCCGTCGCCGTTGCCGTCCTTCCCCCAGTGCGCCCAGGTGGAGGGGATGAACTGCATGGGTCCGACCGCCCTGTCGTACCTCGCGTCGCCGTCGTAGGCGCCGTCGTCGGTGTCGCTGATGTTCGCGAACCCCACTCCGTCGAGCACCGGGCCGAGGATGCTGCCGAGGGTGGTGCCGCCGGAGTCGACCCGGCCTCCGCGGGCCTGTCCCGACTCCACCTTGCCGATGGCCGCGAGGAGTTGCCAGGGCAGATGGCAGCCGGGGTCGCTGCGCCCGAGTGCGCCCTCCGCCCTGCGGTAGGCGGCGAGGACCGTCGCCGGAATGCCTGCCTCGGCACGTGCCAGGACATCCACGGGCCCGGGCTTCGCACCGCCCTTCGGCGGCTTCGGCGTCTTCAGCGGTGGCAGTTCGGTGTGGTACGAGTCGTCGTTGGGCACCTGGGTCCAGACCACGTCGTCCTGGGCCGCGGCCTTGGCGGCGTTCAGCGGACGGCCCGTGAAGTCCGGGGCCTGGGACGCGGTGAGCGCGGCCATCGCGGCGACGGCGGTGGCCGTACCGGTGAGTCCGCGGCGCATTGTGCCGTTGATCCTCAAATGCGTGCTCCCTTCCCCGGATCACCGAGTGAACGTGTCGATGGCGGAGATCCGCCAGCCGTCGCCGCGGCGGACGGCGTCCACGGCGAACATGGCCGCCGCGTAGGTCGTCTCGTCCGCCTTCCCCGTACGGGTGTTGCTCTGGTCGGCGAAGACCAGCAGCCGGGCGCGGTCGCCGTCGAGCAGCTCCACTCCGCTCTCGGTCACGGTCGTGGTGAGCACGAGTTTCTGCTTCGGCGCCTGTGCCCGTACCTCGGCGAGCATCTCCTCGTGCTGGCCCACCGCCTTGCCGGTCAGGTACTTCTTCGCGGCCTGCCGCGAGGTGTCGGGCGAGGCGTAGTTGTACGAGAAGACTGCGTTCACGCCCTCGGTGATGCGGCCCTTCACCTCACTGGTCCGGCCGATGTCGGTGAGCGCGGTGTTCTGCCGGGACGGGTCGTCACGCAGCCGGTCCGCCGAGGTGAACGACCAGGCGGCGAAGGCGCCGAACAGCACGGTGAGGGCGCACAGGACGGCGGGCAGCCGGACGCGGACCGTGGACGCCGGCCGCCCGGCCCGGGGAGCCGCCGGCGCCTCGTCCGGTGCCTCGTCGTCCGAGTCCGCCTGATCCCCGGGATCCTGTGGGCTGTGGCTGTCGGGTTCGTCGGGCCGTAGGGCGTCCGGCACCGTCGTGGTCGTGGTCGCGGGGATGGTCGTAGCGCGTTCGGCGGCCACGGTGGCCAGGCGGCGCCGACGGTTGACGAGGTGACGTGTCGTCGACATGTCCGGGGTCCTCTCGGGGGCGGGTCGGGGCGGGTGTCGGGTGCGTCAGCCGGCGGTGTTGCCGACGGGCGCCTGGCCGAGCGCGCTGAGCTTCCACCCCCCGGACGTCCGGGTGAGCTGCCCGAGCATCCTGCTCTCCTTCACCGCGGGCTCGCCCTTCGGCGCGGTCACGGTGACCCGCAGCGCCACCATCACCGCGGCCTTGCCCGACCGGTCGTCGAGCTCGGTCACCGCGCCTGACAGGACCGTGGCCGTGCTGACCGTCCTCGCCGACTCGATCTGCTTCACGAACGCGTCCCGTCCCTCGACCAGTTGCCGGTGCAGATCACCCGTGGTGGAGTCCTCCCAGCTGTCCAGACCCCGGTCCACCTTCTCGTGGTCGAGGGTGTTCATGTTCTGCACGGCCTGCTCCCCGGCGGCCAGCACGTCGTCGCGGGCCTGTGCGTACGCCGCCGAGTCGTCATGGGCCGCGTCGTACCGGGACATGCCGCCCCAGCCTGCCGCGCCCGCCGCCGCGACCGTCAGCACGATGGCCGCCACCAGCAGCGGATTGCGCGTCGTCCGTACCCGTGCCATTGCTGTCTCTCCCCTGCCTGCGGATCCGGTCCGTTGCGAGTCGTGTGCCGTACTGCTACCGGGAGGTGATCTCGACGATGTACCAGCGCCCGTCGCGGAGTTCGGCCGAGACGGAGAGCTGGGCGGCGGCCGTGGTGGGCGCCTTGCCCCGGCGTTCGTAGACCTGGTCGAGGAAGACCAGGAGGTGCGCGCTGTTCCCGGTCAGCCGTGTCACACCGGCCCGTACGACCTGGGTGGTCAGGGTCAGCTCCTGGTCGGCTGCCTGCTTCTCGACCTGGCCGAACAGGGCCGCGTACTGCTTCAGCGCCTTCCCCGCGAGGACCTCCTTCGCCGAGGCCTTGGTGGCGGCGGTCGCCCGGGGGCTGTACGAGAAGACCGTGCCGAGCGCGCTGCTGACGTCCCCCACGACCTCGGCCGTCGCCCCGGTGTCCGTCAGGGCGCGGTTGGACGTTGCGGGTGTGTCCCGGAGCTGCCGGCCCTCCGCGAAGAGCAGACCGCCGATGACGAGCAGGGCCGCCGCGAGGACGGCACCGGCGATCCGGGACCGGCGGCCCGGCGCCGGTGCGTCGCTCTCCGTGCCGTCCTCCGTGCCGTCCTTGGTGCCGCCGGCCTGCGCGGTGGCCGGCACCGCGTCCGCCGCTTCGATGTCCTCCGTGTCCACGCCGGTGTCCACTGTCGCCGTCCCCGCCCTCTCGTTCATGCCCCGCCGCCGACCGGGATCGCTGTCAGCGCCTTCACCTTCCAGCCGTCCCCGGTCCGGGCGAGGGAGGCCTCGAAGCGTTTGCGCTGGGTGCCGCCCTGTCCGGTGCGCGGCGTGACCTCGACGTCGACGGTCGCGATCAGCGCCGCCGTTCCGGTCCGCTCGTCGAGCGCGGTGAGCGCCGCGTCGGTGACCTTTCCGCGGGCCGTGACACCCGACTTGGTCAGTTCGCCCGCGTCCGTGCCCCGGGTCCGCCGCAGCTGCTCGTGGAGCGGACCTGTCGAGGAGTCGAGCCAGGCCGAGAGCCCGGTCCGCACACTCCCGGCATCACTGCCGTCGAGGCTGTTCAGCCGGGCGAGGTGGCGCCTGCCGTCGGCCAGAGCGGCATCGCGCGCCTTGGCGTACGAGAGGGTGTCGTCACCCCGGGCCTGGGTGTAGGACCAGCCGCCGAACGCGCAGATCAGTACGGCGGCGAGCAGGGCCGACCGGCCCACGGGGTTCTTCGTGCGCCGGGTCACCGGCCCCCTCCGAGTCCCAGCAGGCCGGCCATGCCCTCGGTTCCCGTCCCGGTTCCGGAACTCGCTCCGAGCGCACCGGGAAGGAGGCTGCCCGCTCCGGATCCCGGGAGCGTTCCCGGCTTGACCGGCTCGGGCACCGGCCCGCCCTTCGGGGCATTCGCGCTGCCCCGGACGTTGATGCCCGTGCCGGGTGAAGAGGTGCAGCGCGCGTTGGTGTTGACCGAGGGGGCGGGCCCCGTGTCGAGGCCGTTGCGGTAGGTCGTACCGCCGTATCCGGCGGTACAGGGCAACGGCTCGAAGAAGGTCACCGACATGCCGAATCTGGCGCCGTCCTCGTCGATGGCGCTCGCCCCGGCCGCCGCGACCGCGGGGAGCTTCACGAGCAGTTCCTCCAGTCCGCGCTGACGGGTGACGGCCACCTCCGAGGTGGTGAGGAGGTTGGCGACGACGACGCCGAAGCTCGGGTCGAGGTCGCGGAGCAGGCCGCTGATCTGCCCTGCCGCGTCAGGGGCGGCGGCGATCAGTCTGCGCAGATCCGTGTCCGATCCCTTGAGTTCGGCGGCCAGTTCCTCGGCCCCGGAGGCGAAGCCCTTGAGTGCCTCGCCCTCCTCCGCCTGGGTGCGCAGGACCGTCTCGCCGTCGGTCATCAGCCGCGTGGTGACCGGCAGGGCGTCGTCCGCCGCCTGGACGAACTCGCTTCCCGTGTCCAGGAGGACCTGGAGGTCGTCACCCCGTCCCTCGAACGCGGCACCGAACTCGTCGACGACCGTGCGCAGGTTCTCCAGGTCGACGGAGCTCGCCAGGTCGTTGACGCCGGTGAGGACGTCGGTGGGAGGCGCCGGGATGGTGGTGTCCGCCTGGTCGATGACCGAGCCGTTACCGAGGAACGGACCGTCCTTGCGGGTGGGCCGCAGGTCGATGTACTGCTCGCCGACGGCGGACAGGTTGGCGACCACGGCCCGCAGGCTGTCCGGGATGGGCGGTGCGCCGTCGTCGATGCGCAGTTCCGCCTCGACCCCGTCGTCGGTGAGTTCGATGGGTCCGACCCGCCCCACGGACACGCCCCGGTAGGTGACGTCGGAGTGGGTGTACAGGCCGCCGGTCTGCGGGAGCTGGACGGTGACGGTGTAGTACCCCCGCATCCCGACGTAGTGGCCGAGGTCCGCGTACCGCACGCCCAGATAGCCGAGGACGAGTACGGAGATGAGCAGGAAGGCGATGTTCTTCATTCGGATGCCGGGAGTGATCATCGCGCGCTCCCCTGCGAGGTCGCCGGGACGGACGGGAGGGGCAGCGGCAGCGCCGCCGGGGACGGAGTCTCGGGTGTGCCCGGCGGGGGCTCGGTCGGCGTGTCGGCCGGGGTCAGCGCCGGGATGACGCGGGTGCCCGGCATCGCCGTCACGTCGAGGTAGACGTTGAGGTAGTCGCCCTTCACGCCGCGCAGCACCTCGTCGGTGAACGGGTAGGTGAAGAGCACCTGGAGGGAGTCGGGCAGGTCCTGGCCGGAGTCCGCGAGTGCCTTGAGGGTGGGGGCGATGGCCATCAGGTCGGCGATCATGTCGGCCTTGCTCTTGTTGATCGTGTCGACGGCGACGGTGGAGAGCGTGTCGAGCGAGCGCAGCATGGTGAGGAGCGAGCCCCGCTGCTTCTCAAGGACCTTGAGGCCGGGGCTGAGCCCGGTGAGGACCGTCCCGACGTCCTGTTTGCGCGTGGCGAGGGTGGCCGCGAGACGGTTGACCCCGTCGAGTGCCGCGGTGATGTCCTCCTTGTGGTCGTCCAGGTCGGTCACCAGGGTGTCGACGCGGCCGAGCATCGAGCGGATCTGTGGTTCCTGCCCGGCGAGTGCCTTGTTCAGTTCGGTGGTGATGGTCTTGAGCTGGCTGATCCCTCCGCCGTTGAGGAGCATCGACATCGCGCCGAAGACTTCTTCGACCTCGGGATTCCGGTTGGTGCGGCCGAGCGGGATGCGGCCGCCGTCGGCCAGCGTGCCCCGGGCGGTGCCGGTCGCCGGCGGGGAGAGCTGGACGAACTTCTCGCCGAGGAGGCTGGACTGTTCCAGCCGGGCGTACGCGTTGCCGGGGAGTTCGATCTTCCCGTTGACGCGCATGGTGACCGTGGCCGTCCAACTGCCGGGCGTCAGTGAGATCTTGGTGACCCGCCCGACCGCGACGTCGTTGACCTTCACCGAGGACTGCGGGGCGAGGCTGAGGACGTCCCCGAACTCCGCGGTGATCTCGTACGGATGGTCGCCGAGGTCGGCGCCGCCTGGCAGCGGTACCTGCTCGATGCCGGTGAACTCCGGTGCGTCGACGGTCGCCACCACCAGGACGGCAGCGACGCCCGCTGCGAGCAGGGCGGCGACGCCGGCCGTACGGGGTCCGGGTCTGCGCGGGGCACGGCTCATCGGTTCGCCCCCTTCTGCGTGGTGGACTTCTCGGGGGTGCCGTAGACGGTGCCTATCTCGGGGAGCGGCAGCACGGGCAGTTCCCTGCGGCGGTCGGTGTCCACCGGCTGGAGGCCGGTGAGGCCGGCCGTTCCGGTCGCGGGGTCGACGAGGGGGCCGCCCATGGAGAGTTCGTTGAGGTTGGTGCGGCCGTTGAGGGTGCGGGTGGCGGGGTCGTAGGCGTTGAGGGCGTTTCCGGCGGCCAGCGGCAGGGTGTCCATGGCCTCGGCGAGCGAGGCCCGCTGGTCGACGAGTGTCTGGGTGAGGGGGACCAGCGCGTCCACGTTCTTCTTGAGTGAGCCGCGGTTCTCCTGGATGAAGGTCTTGACCTGGCCGAGCGCGATGCCGAGTTCCCTGAGTGCGGCGCTGAGGTTCTTCTTGTCGTCGGCGAGGAATCCGGTGACGGAGTTGAGCTGCTGCTCGGCGGCCCGTACGTTGCCGTCGTTGTCCTTGAGCATGGTGGTGAAGGTCTGGAGGTAGGAGAGCGTGTCGAAGAGGTCGCCACTGCTCCTGTCCAGGGTCTTCGTCGCCTTGCCGAACTGCTCGATGGAGTCCCCGATGGCCTTGCCGTTGCCGTCGAGGTTCTTCGCCCCCGTGTCGAGGAGTCCGGCGAGTGCTCCGTCTGCGTTCGCCCCGTCCGGGCCGAGGGCCGTGGAGAGTTCGGTGATGGACGCGTACAGCTGGTCGACCTCGACGGGGGTGGCGTTGCGCGCGGCGGGCAGCACCGCGTTGTCGGGGAGCAGCGCTCCCCCGTCGTACGCGGGTGCCAGCTGGACGTAACGGTCGGCGACGAGGCTGGGGGCGACGACGACCGCGTGTGCTCCCTGGGGGACCTTGATGCCCTCGTCGAGCCGCAGGGTGACCCTGACCTCCTCGCCCCGCGGCGTGACCGACTCGACGGTGCCGACCTTCACGCCGAGGACGCGCAGGTCCGAACCGGCGTACACACCGGTGGCCTGGTCGAAGTAGGCGGTGATGGTCGTCTTCCCCTCGTCCTCCAGGGCCATCACCCCGGTGGTGGCCACGACGGCCACGACGGCGAGTCCGGCGCCGATGGCGACGATGCGCGTGGGTCTCATGTCAGCGGCCGCCTTGCTTCGGAGGCATGCATCCGGGCACCTCGGGGTTCTGGGGCGGCAGGTAGTTCTTGGGGACGACCCCGCAGACGTAGTTGTCGAACCACCGTCCGCTGCCGAGGGTGTTGCCGATGAGGCGGTTGTACGAACCGGTCAGCGACAGCACCTTGTCCAGGCTCTTGCGGTTCTTCACGAGGACCGCCGTGACCCGGCCGAGCGAGTCGAGGGTCGGCTTCAGCTGCTTGTCGTTGTCCGCGACCACACCGGTGAGCTCGGTACCCAGATCCCGCGTTCCGGTGAGCAGGAGATGGATGGAGTCCCGGCGGGCCTGGATCTCTCCGAGCAGGAGGTTGCCGTCCTCCAGAAGCGTCTCGAAGCTGCTCTTCTTGCCGGCGAGCGTCCTGGTGAGCTGCTTGCTGCCCTTGAGGAGGGTGACGAGCTGGGCGTCGCGCTCGGAGACCGTCCGGGACAGGGCGGAGAGTCCGTCGGCGGCGCTGCGCACATCGGGCGGTGAGTCCTTGAAGGTGGTGGAGATCGTCTCGAAGCTCTTGGCGAGCTGGGCGGTGTCGATCTCGCCGATGGTCTCGCCCAGTCCGTTGAACGCCTGGGTGACGTCGTACGGGGAGGTGGTACGGCTCGACGTGATGCGGGACTGCGGGTCCTGGGGGGCGTCGCCCAGCGGGTCGACGGCGAGGTACTTCTCGCCGAGGAGGGTCTTGATGGCGATGCCGACGGTGGAGGAGTTGCCGATCCAGGCGTCCCGCACCTCGAAATCGACCTTCACCTTGTTGCCGTCGAGCGAGACTCCGGTGACCTCGCCGACCTTCACGCCGGCGATCCGGACCTCGTCGCCGTCGGCGAGTCCGGCGGACTCGGTGAAGTCCGCGCTGTACGTGGTGCCGCCGCCGATGAAGGGCAGCGAGTCGGCGCGGTAGGCACCGAGGCCGACGAGCGCGAGGACGAGGAGTCCGACGATGCCGACGGCGACCGGGTTGCGTTCCCGTACGGGCTTGATCCTCATGCCAGACACCTCGACCGGGTGATCGCGATGCCGGTGGGCGGTGCGCTGCCGTCCTCTGTCGTGACCCCGGTGACCTTGGCTTCGCAGAGGTAGAGGTTGAGCCATGAGCCGTACGAGGTGAGGCGGCCGATGGCTTCCATCTTGGCCGGGGTCTTGCGCAGGAAGTTCTCTATCTGGGGCGTGCCCTTCACCAACTGGTCGGAGAGGCGGCCGAGTTGCCTGATGTCTTCCTTGAGCGGCTTGCGGCCGTCGTTGATCAGGTCGGCGGTGACCGTGGTGAGGGCCCCCATCGCCGTGACCGCCTGGCCCAGGGGTTCACGGTCGCCCGCGAAGCCCGTGACGAGCTTCTCCAGCGTGACGACGAGATCGTCGAAGCCGGCTTCGCGGTCGTTGACCGTCTTGAGGACGGTGTTGAGGTTCTTGATCACCTGGCCGATCACCTTGTCCTTGGCGGCAACGGTGCCTGTGAGCGAGCCGACGTGCTGGAGGATGCTGTCGACGGTTCCGCCCTCGCCCTGCAGCACCTGGACGATGGAGCCGGCCAGTTGGTTGACGTCCGGCGGGGAAAGGCCCTCGAACAGCGGCTGGAAGCCGTTGAAGAGCTGGGTGAGGTCCAGGGCCGGAGTCGTGCGGGTGAGCGGGATGGTCGATCCCGCCGCAAAGCTCCGGCCGACCGGGCCGACGCCCTGGTCGAGGTCGACGTACCGCTGGCCGACCATGTTGAGGTACTTGATCGAGGCGGTCACGGAGGCCGGGAGCCTGCGTCCCTTTCGGACGGCGAATCCGACCTCGGCGAGCCGCTTGTCGGCCACCTCGATGGACTCCACCTGTCCCACCTCGACCCCGGCGATCCGGACGCTGTCACCGACGACGAGTCCGGTGGCGTCCGTGAACCTGGCCTTGTACGAGGTGGTGTCCCCGACGTCCGTGTTGGCGATGGACAGGGCGAGCACGGCGGTGGCCAAGACGGTCACCAGGACGAAGACGATCGATTTCGCGAGCGGTCCCGCGAGGGAGCTGCGCTTCACTTGAGCTTCACCTCCGCACCGCGGAAGGCCGGACCGATGAGCACGCTGCTCCAGTCGGGCAGGGCCTGCGGCTGGACTTTCAGTGAGGGAGCGACCAGCTCGTTCACGAGCCGGGACTCCTGCGGGGAGTTGGGCATTCCGAGAGCGGTCTCGGTGACCGGCGGTTCACCGGTGGCCGGTGGCTCGCCCGTGACCTGGGCCGCCGGGCCCGCCTCGCGGGTGGCGGCGGCCGGCACGCTCCTGCCCACGTACGGGACGGAGTAGCAGCGCGGTCCGCCGGTCGCGTCGTAGACCGGGGTGTCCCTGCCCGGCACGTACTTCCCCTTGGACGGTACGGCCTTCACCGTCACGTGGAGTCCCGGCCGGGTGGTGCCCTTGCCGAGCGCCTTGTCCATGGCGGGGACGAATCCGGCGACCGTCCGCAGCGTGCAGGGGAACTCGTCCGAGTACCGCGCGAGGAGCTCCAGGGTCGGCCGGCCGGAGGCGGAGAGCCGGATGAGGTTGTCCTTGTTCCTGCGGAGGAAGGCGGTGAGGTCCCGCGCCGAAGCCGTCGTGGACCCGTACAGGTCCGCCAGCTCCGCCTCCTGTTCGGCGATGGTGGAACTGGTGGTGGTGAAGTCGGTCAGCGCGTCCAGGACGTCGGGTGCGGCGTCCCCGTACACCCTGCTCACCTTGACGAGTTCCTTGATGTCGGCGTTGAGGGTGGGGAGCTGGGGGTTGAACTCGGCCAGGTGCGCGTCGAGCGTGACGAGGGTGTCGCCCAACTTGTCGCCGCGCCCTTCGAGCGCCCGGGAGACGGCATTGAGGGTGGCGGAGAGCTTTTCCGGCTTCACGGCCGTCAGGAGCGGCAGGACGTTGTCGAGGACCTGTTCCAGCTCGATGGCGTTGCTGGAGCGGTCCTGCGGGATGACGGCTCCGGCCCGCAGGGCCTGGGCCGACGGGATGGCAGGCGGTACGAGCGCCACGAACCGTGCCCCGAAGAGCGTCGTGGGCAGCATCTGGGCCGTGACGTCCTCCGGTATCTGTCCGAGCCTGCCGGGCTCGATGTCCAGGGTGAGGCTGGCCCCGTTCCCGTCCGCGTCCGCCGCGATGTCACGGACGTGGCCGATGACGACGCCGCGCAGCTTCACATCGGCGTTGTCGTGCATCTCGTTGCCGACGGACCCGGTGCGCACGGTCACGGTCGCGCTCTCGGTGAAGTCCTTCTCGTACACCGAGACGGACACCCACACGAGCACGGCGGGCACGAGCAGGAAGGTGACTCCGGCGAGTCTGCGGCGGACCGTCCGGGTGTTCCGAGTACTCATCAGCCGGCCACCTTCACCGTGGTCGTCGCGCCCCAGATGGCGAGCGAGAGGAAGAAGTCGGTGACGCTGATCAGCACGATCGCGTTGCGCACCGACCGGCCCACCGCCACACCCACTCCGGCGGGACCGCCCGTGGCGTGGAAGCCGTAGTAGCAGTGGGCGAGGATCACCAGGACGCTGAAGATCAGCACCTTGAGCACCGAGAGCAGCACGTCGTCCGGTGAGAGGAAGAGATTGAAGTAGTGGTCGTACGTGCCCGCGGACTGGCCGTTGAAGAGGACCGTGATGTAGCGGGAGGCCACGTACGAGGAGAGCAGCCCGATCGCGTACAGCGGGATGATCGCCACGACACCGGCGATGATCCGGGTGGTGACGAGGTAGGGCATGGAGCGCACCCCCATCGCTTCGAGGGCGTCCACCTCCTCGTTGATCCGCATCGCGCCGAGCTGGGCGGTGAAGCCCGCGCCGACCGTCGCGGAGAGGGCGAGTCCGGCCACCAGGGGGGCGATCTCGCGGGTGTTGAAGTAGGCGGAGATGAATCCGGTGAACGCGGAGGTGCCGATCTGGTTGAGGGCGGCGTACCCCTGGAGGCCCACGACCGTGCCCGTGAACAGCGTCATCGCGATCATCACGCCGACGGTTCCGCCGATCACCCCGAGACCGCCGCTGCCGAAGGCCACTTCGGCCAGGAGCCGCTGGACCTCCTTGCCGTATCGGCGCAGCGTCCGCGGGATCCAGACCAACGCCCTTACGTAGAAGGTGAGGTGGTCGCCCGCCTTGTCCAGCAGGCTGAGAATCACCATCGTCAGCTCCCCTTCGCGGGGACGATCTGGAGGTAGATCGTCGTGAGGACCATGTTCACGAAGAAGAGCAGCATGAAGGTGATGACGACGGACTGGTTGACCGCGTCCCCGACGCCCTTGGGACCTCCGCGCGGGTGGAGTCCCCGGTAGGCGGCGACGACGCCCGCGATGAACCCGAAGATCAGGGCCTTGAACTCGCTGACGTACAGGTCGGGGAGCTGTGCGAGTGCGGAGAAGCTGGCGAGGTACGCGCCCGGGGTGCCGTCCTGCATGATCACGTTGAAGAAGTAGCCGCCCAGGGTGCCGACGACCGAGACCAGGCCGTTGAGCAGGACGGCGACGAGCATCATGGCCAGGACGCGGGGAACGACGAGGCGCTGGATGGGCGAGACGCCCATGACCTCCATCGCGTCCAGCTCCTCGCGGATCTTCCGCGAGCCGAGGTCGGCGCAGATCGCCGAGCCGCCGGCCCCGGCGATGAGCAGTGCAACGATGAGCGGGCTGGCCTGCTGGATGACGGCGAGGACGCTGGCGCCGCCGGTGAAGGACTGGGCGCCGAGCTGCTCGGTCAGCGAGCCGACCTGGAGGGCGATGACGGCTCCGAAGGGGATGGAGACGAGGGCGGCGGGCAGGATGGTGACGCTGGCGACGAACCAGAACTGCTCGATGAACTCCCGCACCTGGAACGGTCTTCGGAAGATCGCACGGGTCACGGCGGCCGCCAGGGCGAACAGCTTCCCGGTCTCGCGCAGCGGGGCGAGCAGACGCGTCGGAGGTAAGCCGCCGGACGGCTCGGGTACGTTCTCGGCGGGCGGCTCGGGCGGCCGCACCGGCAGCGGAGCCGTCATGGGCGCACACCGCCCATGGTCGGGGTGTAGCTGTTCAGGATCGCCGTGCGGGCGGCCTCCGGCAGCCGGTCCATCATGGCGGTGACCCGCTCGCGGCGGCGCAGGGCGGCCTGCCGCACGGGCATTCCGGGCGAGGGCTCCAGCTGCGGGACGACGGTGCGCGGCACCGCGCCGTACCCGCTCCCGTTCCCGCGCATCTGCTCGGCGGCGAGGGTGGCGGCGTCCTTCTCCTCCGACATCCCGATGGGGCCCTCGCGGCGCCCGGCGAGGAACTGCGCGACGACCGGCACCTCACTGGTGAGCAGCACCTCGCGCGGACCGAAGGTGACGAGGTTGCGGCAGAACAGCATCCCCATGTTGTCGGGGACGGTGGCGGCGATGTCGAGGTTGTGGGTGACGATGAGCATCGTCGCGTCGATCTGCGCGTTGAGGTCGATGAGCAACTGGGAGAGATACGCGGTGCGGACCGGGTCCAGCCCGGAGTCGGGTTCGTCGCAGAGAATGATCTGCGGGTCGAGGACGAGCGCGCGCGCCAGGCCGGCGCGCTTGCGCATTCCGCCGGATATCTCACCGGGCAGCTTGCCCTCGGCGCCGAGGAGCCCGACGATGTCGATCCTCTCCATGACGATGCGCCGGATCTCGGACTCCTTCTTGCGTGTGTGCTCACGCAGGGGGAACGCGATGTTGTCGAACAGCGACATCGAGCCGAAGAGCGCGCCGTCCTGGAACATGAGCCCGAAGAGCTTCCGGGTCTCCATGATTTCCCGCTCGGGACTGTTGACCATGTCGACGCCGTTGATGAGGACGCGGCCCTGTTCCGGCTTCAGGAGACCGATGATGGATTTCAGGAACACGGTCTTTCCGGTGCCGGAAGGACCGAGCATCACGCTCACCTCTCCGGCCGGAAGGGTGAGGCTGACGTCCTGCCAGATGTTCTGTCTGCCGAAGGACTTCGTCAGGCCTTCGACGACTACTTCGATTCCCATCGGTCCTCCCTCGAAGTGATGGTGAACGGGGTCATCTGTCAGCGCTCCGGCTCTGAGAAATCCAACGGCGGCTCGTCGCACATGCACCAGGAGGCGCACGCTATGTCCGCCGAAACCGCCAGGACAAGCTGTTGAACAGCGGAAATCGTCGGACTTCGATCTCTGGCGGGATCACTTGTCATCGAATGACAAAGGCGCTCAGCGGCTTTGTCGTCAACTGCGCAAGCGTCCCTGCGTGCCGGGACCCGCGGCCCAGGGGGGCGAAGCCGCAGGACCCGGCACGAGCAGGTGGGGATGTGCTTCCGATCTGCCCAGTCGGGACGCTACGGGCCGGTAACCTGGGCGCGCAATACCGGAAACGCACTTTCCTCGAACGTTGCGCGGCGATCAGAATTCCTTGTCAGTTAGTGAGTGACCTGCAAAGGAAAACTGTCGGGAAATGAGAAACACCAAGGCTCTTCCGGGCCATCGTCCGGAAGAGCCTCTCGCGGTGATCAGCGCTCGGGTTTCGGCACGGCCGGCGGGCAGTTCACATCGGGATTGGTCGCCACGCACAGGGGTGCCTGCATCATCTTGGTGAAGTTGTCGGCCTCCTTGCCCGCACTGGAGACGGCCGCCGTGAAGACGGCGTCGAGGTCCTCACCGACTCCGCAGCCCTCGAACGGCGGAATGTGCGCGTAGCCGGTGAGGGGGCCTCCGAAGGCCACCAGGTACCCGAATCGCGGATAGCTCTGTCCGTACCCCCTCAGCACCTGCTCGAAGGGCCTCGCGGTACGGCAGTCGGGCCCCACGTCGAGCGGCACCCCGTTCACCTCGACGTCGGACAGCCGCATCGAGAGCTGAGCGGTGATCGTGGTCTCCTCGGGCCAGGCCGGGGAGTCGGTCACCGTGTGGCTGTGGACGTGGGCGGGGTCACCCACCTGTTCGAGGGTCATGGTGGCGGTGGTCGGCATGAATCCGTAGGTCAGGAAGGTGGCCCTGCTCGGCGGCAGCTGCCTCTTGCCCTGGTGGTCGAAGTCCACGGCGGACGTCACGTCGATGGTGCTGGCGCACCCGTCGGCTATGTAGCGCTTGTTCAGGACGACCTTCATGAAGGCGGGTCCCAGCGCGGTCGCTCCGTCGAGCTTGGCTGCGTTCGCGTAGCCCGCGGCGTACGCCTCCGCGGTGGTCATCACCCACTCGGGCGGGATCTCCACCGGGCAGCTCGCCGGCGGTTCGTCGTCCAGGGCGTCGAGCCGGCGTTCCGTGAGCCCTTCGATCCTCTCCCTGACCGAGGGCGGGAGACCGGGGCCGGCCGCCGGAGGGGGGTCCTCGGGCAGGGGCGCCGGACCGGGCGTGGCGGGGCCCGGTACGACCGGGTCGGCCGGCCCCCGGACCGTGATCTCGCCGAGGACGCCCTCCTGCTCACCCTCCTCCCCGCCCGTCGGCTCACACCGGACGGCGAGCCCGGGGGGTGTGGTGGCAGCACCCTCGGCGGTCAGGGGGGTGAAGTCGAGGCTGAGCGCTGCCGGTGCCATCGTCGCCCGTCCGGGGCTGCCGAACGACACCATCGGAACGTCGCCTGTGGCGACGACGACCGCCGCGCCCTCGGCCGGCACGGCCACCGGTTCGGCCTTCAGGTCCTTCCAGGCGGCGTCGGCCGATTCGTCCCCCTGGGCGTTGCGGACCGTCAGTTCCGCGACGGTGGAGAAGGTGGCTGCCTCCGTCTCGACGAACTGCCGCAGCGAGGACGCGGGCACGTCCACCTCGACCGTGACGTCCTCGGGCTGGATCTCGGCCCCGGTCCGCACCACGGAAGGAAGCTCGGCGGAGACGCGGACAGCGACCTCCTCCGTCCCGGAGGGGAAGGAACAGGTGTAGGAGAGCAGGACTTCTGACTCCTGTGGGGCGGCCGCCGATTCGGTACTCGGTATGAGGGCGGTAGCGACCACGAGCGCCCCGCCCACGGCGAGGTGGAGCGGGCGCCTCGCTGCGGCCCGCGGGTCGACAGTCATGCGGATGAGTCCTTCCGGCAGGCGTGGGTCCGTTGCCGCCGGGGCCGCTCGACCGGGGCCCACGACGCGGCTACGGCCCTTCGGGCAGCTGGAGCACGGTCTCTACCGGCGGGTACGGTACGCACGCCGGTACCTCTTGGGAAGGGCCGTCCCCGTTGTCGGCGCGGCGGAATACGGTCTTTGGCGCCGCGTGACAAAACGGCGCCGTCGAGTTGTCAGTCCGTGCGTATCCGCAGCACAGGTGCGGGTGCCCGGCCACCGGTTGCGGGTGGCCGGGCACCTCTTTCACCTAGGGGCGCTCATCGGGTCGCTCAGGTGCCGACGATGACCGGGGACTTGCCCGTCGCACCGCTGATGATGGTGTACAGACCCGCGAAGCTGGCCGACGCACCGACGATCCCGCAGCCACCGCCGACCTTGCTGCTGATGACCAGCGTGAGGCCCCCACCGGCGGTGTTGAGGGTGCCGTTGGATCCCCCGGCGGTCGGGTTGTTGTACTTGGCCGCGACCTTGCCTGCGACGTTGAACGTGCAGGGGCCCAGCACGCTGGTGCCGCTCACGGTCGCCTTGATCGCCCGGATCTCACCGGTGACCTGACCTGTGCTGTTGGTGCCCGCACCGGCCACGTAGTTGTGGCCCCAGATCTCCCACGCCGGCGAGACGTTGGTGGTCACGGTCCAGGTGCTGCTGAAGGGGCCCGTGCAGGGCGAGTTGAAGGAGATGGAAGTGATGCTGGCCAGCTTCGCCGGGCTCCCGGCGACCGGGGAGGTGGGTGCCGATCCCGCCGCAGCCGACGACGCACACTGGATCTTGTTGCCGTTGTTGTCCGTGAGGATCGTCAGACCGGCGCTGCCGGAGAACGCTCCCGTCGGCGTGATGGTCCAGCTGGTCGGGGCTGCGACGGCGGACGGCGCGGCCAGGGCCACCGCGGCGGCGGCGGCACCGACCGCGGTGAGAATGCGGTTTCGCTTGAACATGGACTTCTCCTGTCCCGTTGGGGAATAGGCAGGCCGGCTGCGTCCGGGGAAAGCAGCCGAACCGGCGCGGGCTTTCGTGGGGAAGTGCGGAAGTGCGCCCTCTCATCGGGTGAGAGGGAGTCATCTGAATGCGGAATGCTTCGCTTGTCGGTCCAGGAACCTGCCGGCTTCAGCGGGCCCGGGAATTCGAATTCATTCCGTCGTGGTGCCGGCCGGCGGTCGGGCCGGACTCGTCACCGCACCGCGGAGTGCCAGAACCGCGACAACGCCTTGCCCTCGTCGGGGGCCAGGGACGCCGGGTCGTAGGGGCTCCCGAAGTACGTCGTGGTGTCGTTCAGCTTCACGTTGTTGCTGCCGGAAGCGGAGGGGAGGCCGGTCTTGAGGTTGACCGCCCAGTTCAACAGGCCGGCTCCGCAGCCGCTGGCGCCGGGGACGGCGTAGGTGGTGTCGGCCTGGTCGGCGCCGGAGAAGGTGTAGCGGCCCATCTCGCCCGTGTCGCTCGGCGTCCCGTCCCCGTCGAACTGCTGGAGGGAGAGGGACGGCGCCGTCCCGTTCCGGGGCTTCAGCAGAATCGGGTTCGAGGTGGAGCCGATGTAGCAGTTGTCGCCGAGGAACGGGTTTTTCAGATGGATCCGCACCGGAATGGTGAGGATGGGCTCGTCGACGGAGAACGCCGCGGCCATGTTGAAGTCCCTTGGCGCGCCGGCCGGTTCGATGGTGGCGGTGACCTTGTTGAGACTGACGTCGGTGAGCTGCCGGCAGATGGACGAGACCAGGGGAATCCCGCTCGGGCACATGAGGCCGAGAAGCCCGCCGGGTATGGCCGCCGAATCGGCCACGAGCGCGCCCTCGGCAGGAGCCACCAGTGTGGTGGTGCCGTCGCTGCGCTGGATCACGCCGAGCTGCAGGTCCGTCCTGGTGGTCGGCACCAGCGACGAGCCGAGCTTGATGGAACCGGTCGCCGAACTGGAGGAGATGCAGGTGGCGATGGTGTTGACACCGTCCGCCGCCAGCATGGCGGGGGCGTCCACCGGGCAACGGTTGAACGGGGCCCAGTGGCCGTTCAGCTGACCGGCCGCGGTAGCGGTGCCGGTGGAGAGTACGGCGGCGAACGCCGTGAAGCCTGCCAGCAGCCCCACACGCGTTCTGTTGGACACGGATCTCATGTCGTCCCCTCATTTGACGTGCCGACGTGAAGACGGCCTTGTGCACGGAGTTGGACCCGGCGCGATCGGTTTCGGTAATACACGTCGGCGCGTGGCGTTCCCGCAGCCGGAACATCTGGGCGGCAAATTTCGGGCAGATTTCGCTTCCTAATGAGCCAAGCCGTGATGTTACTCACCGGAAACAGGGCGACACAATCCTGTGGCTTAAGATCTTTTTCCGGGCCCGAATTTTAATAGGGAAATGAGCACAGGGGCGTGCCCGAATTATCAACGGGTGCGTACGCACGGGTAAAAACGCGCCTCGCCCGGATCAAGAACCCGGTCGGCGGTGCGCACGGATCGGGCAGAGTGCGGGCCGAGGCCCAAGGCACTCGAGACCCGCCCACGAAGACGCCGGGGCCGAAATGCATTGCCCGAAAACGAGCGCTCCCGCATCGCCGTGACGGAGTTCGGAGCCGGGCGGCCGAGATACATGCCCCCTGCGCGCCGATCTTGTGCAAGTAGTGGGCATGGTCCTTGACTTGGTCTATCTTCGTCGCGGACTTGGTACGCATCTGTCGGTTCGTGGGAGCGCTTTCCCCCCACCGCCTCACCCCACCACCGGGCGCCGAGAGCAAGGGGACACGTCATGCCACATCTCATACAGCCGTTGGACATCGGAGATCCCCTGGGGCCCCTCCCCCAGGAATTCGCCGCGATCATGCGTCCCGAACTTCCCAGCCTGATCAAGGAGATCGGCGTCGAAGTCACCCGGGCCTATCCGGAGTACGCCCGTCTACTTGAAGGACCCAATGGTCAGACCATCCGCGTCGGCGTGGAACAGAGCCTCGCCTCATTCGTGGACCTGGTCGCCGAACCGTCCACGTCGACGGAGGTCCGGGACGACATGTGCCGCCGCTTCGGCCGTTTCGAGGCGTACGAGGGCCGCACCATGGACACCCTTCAGGGCGCTTACCGGCTGGGCGCCAGGGTGGCGCTGCGGCGCGCGAAGAAGGTCGGACGCAGCTATAACTTCTCGCCGATGCTGATGCTCAGTTTCGCCGATGCCGTGTTCGCGTACATAGACGAACTGGAATCGCTTTCGCGCGAGGGATTTCTCGAAGTGCAGTCGCAGTCCGGTGAACAGGGCGAGGCCATGCGCCGGCGCCTGCTTCATCTGATACTCACCGGGAGCCCCGTCCCGCGTACCGCCATCGCCGAGCTCTGCGAGCAGACGGGGTGGGTGCTGCCCGAGCAGGTCACCCTGGTCGCCGTCCGGGCCCCCGCCGGCCTCGACCGGTTCAGCGCGGACCGCGACATCCTCGCCGATCTGAGTGACCCGCAACCGCACTTACTGATCCCGGGACCGCTCGACGACGCCCGAAGACTCATGCTGGAACAGTCCCTGCCCACCACCCGCGCCGCGATCGGCCTGACGGTCCCGACGGCCCTCGCCCCGGACTCGCTCCGCTGGGCGCGCCGGGTGCTCGAACTCGTCGACTCCGGCGTCATCGACGACGCGCCCATGGTGCACTGCGAGCACCACCTCACGACGCTGTGGCTGCTCTCCGACCCGGCGCTCCTCGATCAGCTCACCGAACGCGAGCTGGCCCCGGTCGGCGGGATCAGCGCCGCCCGGCGGGAGCGGCTGATCGAGACCCTGAGCATCTGGCTCGACACCCGGGGAACGGCCGCCCAGATGGGCGAGCTGCTGGGCGTGCACCCCCAGACGGTGCGGTACCGGATGCGCAATCTGGAGTCGATATTCGGTCAACAACTGGTCGATCCGGAGGCGCGGTTCTCCACCGAGGCCGTGTTGCGTGCCCTGCGCCTGCGGGCGCGCAGCGAACGGGACACCGGCTGAGAAGCATCACATGTTCGGCCACGGGTCAACTTACTTGCAGGTAAGGCGAAATAGACGGTCAGTCCCAAACGGTTGCGACACGGAGACGTACTCAACGAGAAACCTGGAACCGCGTCCCGTACATATGGAGGAGTCGGCCGCCCACCCGGCGGCCGCAGGCACCGCCTCCTGGCCAACCAACCGAGAGGGAGACCCACATGACCGCCTCACACCTGCTCGTCCCCGTCCCGATCCCCGACCGGGTCGCCGTACTGATCGGGTCCTGCACGCCGCCGCACATCCTGCGGGCGGAGTTCGACGCCGACTGCGCGGCGCGGGAGGTCCGCAGGTTCCGCGGACCGCGCCTCGGGATCGAGGACCAGGCCGACCGCGAGCAGGCGCTCTCCGAGCTGGCCCGGGCCAACAAGGTCCTCTCCGCGTACCACCCGCACATGGCGGTGCGCGCCGGCTCGGCGTGGTGAGGACAATGGTGGGCAGCGGCGGCATCCCGCCCGCCCGCTCTCAGCGCTCCGGGAGAACGTCTTGTCCACCACACCCGCCGGTCCTCGCCCCACCGTCCTCTACGTCACCGACTACACCTACGAGGCACGCGGCCGGCGCTACTGCGACGAGGACATCTTCCTGAGCGGACGGATGCGGGAGGACTTCGACGTCGTGGTCTGTCACCCCCGGGACGCCGTCACCATGCTGGACGGCTTCGACGCCGTGGTCATACGCAACAGCGGTCCTGTGATGCACTACCAGGAGGCGTACGACGCCTTCCGTGCCCGGGCGCGCGCGCTGAAGATCCCCGTCTACAACCCGCTGGACGGCCGCGGGGACATGGCGGGCAAGCAGTACCTGGTCGACATGAGCCGCGCCGGGCTTCCCGTGATCCCGACCGTGGACCGGGCCGCGGACCTGGGGCTCCTGCCACAGGCGGCCCAGTACGTGGTGAAGCCGAAGACAGGGGCGGACTCCGTCGGTCTGTTCTTCACCCCGGATCCCGTGCTGCCGGAGGGCTCGGACGGCACGCTCCTCGTACAGCCGAGGATCGACTTCCGCTACGAGGTGTCCTTCTACTTCATCGACGACGACTTCCAGTACGCCCTGTACGCGCCGGACGGCGAGCGGCGATGGGTACTGGAGCCGTACGCGCCGAGTGAGGCCGATCTGGACTTCGCCCGGACGTTCATCCGGTGGAACAGCCTGACGCACGGCATCCAGCGGGTCGACGCCTGCCGTACCCCTGAGGGCGAGCTGCTGCTCGTCGAACTGGAGGACCTCAATCCGTACCTGTCACTCGACCGGGTCTCCGAGGAGACCCGGGACGCCTTCGTCGCCAGGATGAAGGCATCCGTGCGCGGTCTGCTGGCCTGACCCGTCCGGTCCTCCCCGAATGCGCCGCCGGAGGGCGGGTGTGAGGGTGCAAGCGTGACGACTGCCAGCGAGACCACCCCCGCCGCGCAGAGCGCCGCCGCGCCGCCGCCCGTGCTCGATCGCCGCCGCCGGAACATCGTCTTCGCCACCATCGTGCTCGGAATGCTGCTGGCCGCGCTGGACCAGACGATCGTGATGACCGCGCTGCCCACGATCGTCTCGGACCTCGGGGGCGCGTCCCACATGTCGTGGGTGGTCACCGCGTACCTGCTGGCCGAGACGGTGGCGACGGTCCTGGTCGGCAAGTTCGGTGACCTGTTCGGGCGCAAGCTGATCTTCCAGGTCTCGGCGATCGTCTTCATCACCGGCTCGTTCCTGTGCGGGCTCGCCTCGGACATGGTGCTCCTGATCATCTGGCGCGGTATGCAGGGCATCGGCGCGGGCGGACTCATGGTCACGTCGATGGCGCTGATCGCCGATGTGATCCCGCTGAGAGAGCGGGGGAAGTACCAGGGTGCGATCGGCGCCGTCTTCGGCATCTCGACGGTCATCGGACCGCTGCTGGGCGGACTGTTCACCGACCATCTGACCTGGCGCTGGGCGTTCTACATCAACGTGCCGATCGCGATCGTCGTGGTCATCGCGGCGGCCCGCAACATCCCGTCGGTGAAGGCGGCGGGGCGCCCCGTCATCGACTACCTGGGCATCGCGCTGGTCGCGGTCGGCGCCAGCGCACTGATCCTCGCGACGAGCTGGGGCGGAAACGAGTACGCCTGGGGATCGCCGGTGATCCTCGGACTCTTCGTGACCGGGCTCGTCGCCCTGGCGTTGTTCTGTGTGGTGGAGGCGCGGGCCCAGGAGCCGATGCTGCCGATGCGGCTGTTCCGCAATCCGGTGTTCACCGTCTGCTCGATCCTGAGTTTCATCGTGGGCTTCGCGATGCTCGGCTCCATGATCTTCCTGCCGACGTATCTGCAGTACGTGGACGGGGACTCGGCCACGCTCTCGGGAGTGCGCACGCTGCCCATGATCGTGGGCCTGCTCATCGGCTCCATCTTCAGCGGCAACGTCGTGAGCAAGACGGGTCAGTACCGGGTGTTTCCCATCGTGGGCACGCTGATCATCGCGGGCGGGATGTATCTGCTCTCCGGGATGGGTCCGGACACCGGGGTCTGGCTGGAGTCCGTCTACATGCTGGTGCTGGGGCTCGGCATCGGACTGGCCATGCAGGTGCTGACGATCGCCGTGCAGAACACCGTCGACTACTCCGATCTGGGCACGGCCACGTCGGGCGTGACGTTCTTCCGCACACTCGGCAGTGCCTTCGGTACGGCGGTGTTCGGCACCATCTACGCCAACGCGCTGCGGCCGAACCTCGCCGAAGGCGTGGCGCAGGCGGCGCGGGCGGGCGGTGATCCCGCGGTCCTGATGACGGCGTCGCTGAACCCCCAGGCCGTGCACGCCCTGCCCCCCGAACAGTCCGCGCCCATCGCACAGGCATACGCGGACACGCTGCACACGGTCTTCCTGTGGACCGTCCCGGTGGCCCTGATCGGGTTCGTCGTCGCGCTCTTCCTCAAGCAGGTGAAGCTGCGGGACTCCGCACGGGCCGGTTCGACGGACATGGGCGAGGGTTTCGCCCAGCCCAGCGCCGGGGACTCGGCGAGGCTGCTCGAATTCGCCGTGGCCGGCATCCTGCACGGCGCCGGACAGGACACGGCGAGGCGGATCGTCGCGGAGTCGGACACCCGGCTCGACATGGCGGGTGCGTGGGCGGTCATGCAGGTGGATCTGTTCACGAGGATGGTCGGTCACGCGGGCCTCAGTCTGATCGCGACCCGGCACCGCATTCCGCCCGAGGTCCTGGTGCCGGTCTTCGACCGCATGATCGAGGAGGGCTATCTCACCGGGGACGGCCGCATCTTCGCCCACACGGCAGCGGGCCGGCGGGAGGCCGCCACGATCTCCGACGCCTGGGCGACCTGGCTCAACCAGTGTCTCGCCGAGGACGGCGCCCGCCCCGACGACCGACAGCTGAGGGCGGCCGTCGACGTGATCGCGAAGCGGCTGCTGGCCGAGGACCTGGCCCAGGAACTCTCCCCCACCGTCCCCTCGACGGGTTCCACGCGGGTGGGCGCCCCCGTGTGACCGGAGTCAGGCATGACTGCGGCCGGTCACTCGACGAAGACCGCTTCCGCGTAGACCCAGTCGCCCTCTTGGCGGACGAAGCGGCTCTTCTCGTGGAGGGAGCCGGGGCGGCCGTCGTCCGTGTAGTGCGCCCGGAAGGTGACCGTGCCCGTCGCGTGGAATGGGCTGCCCTCGGTCGTCTCCAGGATCTCCAGGCGCACCCAGCGCATACCCGGGTCGAAGTCGATGACGGGCGGGCGGGTGTCGGGGTGCCAGGTACGGAGCAGGTACGCCGCGTCCCGGACCACGAAGGCCGCGTACCGCGAGCGCATCAGTGCCTCGCAGGTCAGCGCGTTGCCGCCGGCGTGCAGACGTCCGCAGCAGTCCGCGTACGTCGCGGGCAGACCGCAGGGGCACGGGGACTCGGGGATGATCCGGGGTGCGGGAGCCTCGCCGCCGCCGGAGCGGCGTGGGCGGGAGGTGCGTCGTGACATGGCTCCATTGTGCCGTGCGGGGTGCGGGCGTCCCGGGCCGGCCGGTTGACACTGCGACCTGTGGCGGGACAGAGTCCCGCCGATGGAGATCACCGATCTGACCCCCGCCGAGCGCCGTGTCCGGGACGCCTTCCCGCACGGTGCTCTCGTCGACTTCCGTACGGGAGTGGCGGACGAGGACGACCCGGAGGGCGGGGCTGACTGGGGCGCCGGGCGCACGGTACGCGCCGAGGTGCTCCGGGCGCTCCTGCTCGGCGGAGAGCAGGCGGAGGGAGAGGTGCCGGCGCTGCGCATCCGGGGCGCGCGGATCTCCGGAACCCTGAACGTGCGGTACGCGGTGGCGGAGTGCGCGGTGCTGCTCGCCGGCTGTTCCTTCGAAAGGACGCCGAACCTGTACGGGACACAGGTGCGTCAGCTGAATCTGAGCGGTTCGGTGCTGCCCGGCCTGGACGCGGCGACGCTGCGCGTCGACGGGGTGCTGCGGCTGACCGACTGCCGGATTCCCGGCCCCGTGCGGCTCGGCGGGGCCCGCATCACCCGGGCGCTGTTCTTCGACGGGGCCAGGATCGGCATCGACGCCGACGGCTCGACCGTGCCCAACGAGGAGGCCGTGCTCCAGCTGAACCACGCGGTCACCGAGGACGACCTGTGGTGGCCCGGGATCGAGGTGCGCGGCGAGGTCAGGATCAGCGGGGCCACGGTCACCGGGCTGATCCAGCTCGACGACGCCGTGCTGCTGAACCCGGGGGCGACTGCCCTTCAGGCGGAGAACGTCACCGTCGGCTCCGATGTACGCGCGATGCGGCTGCGGGTCCAGGGGCGTGTCAATCTTCGGGGGTCCCGGATCCCCGGCCAGCTGAATCTCGCGTACGCCCGGCTGTGCCACCCCGAGGGGGCCGCGCTGCGCGCGAGCAGTTGCGCGATCGGCGAGCTGTGGCTGCGGGAGGCCAGGCCGATCGAGGGCGGGGTGAATCTGCGGCGTTCCCAGATAGACCTCATCCACGCCGACCCGCAGGTGTGGCCGCCGGAGGTCCGGCTCGACGGACTGACGTACACCTCGCTGGTCCCTCATCTGCCGGCGCAACGCCGTCTGCCGCTCCTGGAACGCGAGGCGGACGGCTACGCGCCGTACGCCTACGAGCAGTTGACCGCTGCGTACCGCCGGATCGGGGACGACGACGCCGCCCGCACGGTGCTTCTCGCCAAGCAGCGCCGGCACCGCAGGACGCTGCCCGGCTACGCCAGGGCCTGGGGGTACCTCCAGGACGTGACGGTGGGCTACGGGTTCCGGCCGGTGCGCGCGGCGGCCTGGCTGTTCTCGTTGCTCCTCGCCGGTGCGGTGGCGTTCGCCGCGCACCATCCGCGTCCGTTGAAGCAGGGCGAGGCGCCACCGTTCAGCCCGGTGTTCTACACCCTGGACCTGCTGTTGCCGATCATCGACTTCGGCCAGGAGAAGGCGTACAACCCGACGGGCTGGTACCAGTGGCTGTCCTATCTGCTGATCGTGACCGGGTGGCTGCTCGCGACGACGATCGCCGCGGGCATCACCCGGTCCGTCAGCCGGCAGTGACCGCGCGCGGTCAGGGCTTGCGGGCGACGCCCGCGTATCCGGGGATCGGCTCGTCACCGGGGACGTCGATGACCTCGCCGAGCTCGGGGTGCCAGTCGGCGGAGAGCGAGACGCCCGGCTCCACCAGCTCCAGGCCGTCGAAGAACGCGGCGAGCTCGGCGCGCGAGCGGGGACGCAGCGTCATCCCCCGGGCCTTGTACATGGCGCGCGCCTGGGCCGCGCCCTCCGGGTTGAAGTCACCCGTGGTGTGCGAGAGCACGAGGTAGCTGCCGGACGGCAGCTGGTCCACGAGCTTGTTCACCAGATCGGCGGCGCCGTCCTCGTCGTCCAGGAAGTGCAGCAGCGCGAGCATCGACAGCGCGATCGGCTTGCTGAAGTCGAGTACCTTGCCGGCCTGTTCGAGGATGGCCGCGGGCTCGCGCGCGTCCGCCTGGATGTACTCGGTGGCGCCCTCGGGGGTCGAGCGCAGCAGAGCTGCGGCGTGGGCCAGCACGATGGGGTCGTTGTCGCAGTAGACGATGCGGGCGTCCGGGGCGGCCTGCTGGGCGATCTGGTGGAGGTTGGGCTCGGTGGGTATGCCGGTGCCGATGTCGAGGAACTGGCGCACGCCGTTCTCGGCGATCCAGCGGGTGGCGCGGTGCATGAAGGCCCGGTTCACGCGGGCCATGTCGCGGCCCCGGGAGTCGACGGCGAGCAACTGCTGGGCCATCTGTTCGTCGACCGGGTAGTTGTCCTTGCCACCGAGGAACCAGTCGTACATCCGCGCGGGATGCGGCTTGCTGGTGTCGATCTCGATGCCATGGCCTGTCTGTGCGTCGTGCCCGGTCATATCGCTCTCCATGGGGTTCGTAGGTCGGCCATCACAGCGAACTGCTCGTGGGGCGAGAATATGTGCCGGTGCGTCAGGTGAGAAGGAAGTCGGCCTGACCTGCCTTCGCGCCCTGGATGAAGGCGGCGATCTCGCCGTTCGAGTAGATGAGTGCGGGGCCCTCGGGGTCCGCCGACTGACGCACGGCGACCCTGCCGTCGGCCAGCTTCAAGGCCTCGACGCAGTTCCCGCCGTTGCCGCCGCTCCAGGGCTTCGACCAGCCTTCCGAGCCGAGGTCGGCGGCCGGCATACCGTTGTATATGTCGCTCATCACAGCTCCTTGCGGAAGTCCCGGAGGATTTCCTTCGTGCGTTGTGCAGTTGCGGCCTGAGCCGCCATGCGGTCCATGACCTCGAGGTAGGAGGCCACCTCGGGGCGCGCGTCGAAGTAGACGGCGCCGGTCAGGTACTCGCTGTAGACCATGTCGGGCAGTTCGGGGACGGCGAACCGGAAGAGGACGAACGGACCGTAGGTGCCCGGATGGTGTCCGGTCGCGAACTCCGCGATCTGGAGCGTCACATGGGACATCTCGGTGGCTTCGAGCAGCCGGTCGGTCTGGGCCCGCATCGCCTCGGCGCTTCCGACGGGGCGGCGCAGGACGGTCTCGTCCATGATCACCCACAGCTTCGGGGCGTCCTCCCTGGTGAGCAGGGACTGCCGCGCCATCCGCAGGTCGACGTGGCGCTCGATGTCCTCCGGCCTGGTCTGGCCGACCGCCCCCGTACGCATGACGGAGCGTGCGTAGTCCTCCGTCTGCAGAAGGCCGGGGACGAAGTGCGGCTCGTACATACGCAGGAGGCTCGCCGCGCCCTCCAGGCTCACGTACATGCTGAACCAGTCGGGCAGCACGTCGTGGTACCGCTGCCACCAGCCGGGCTTGTTGGCCTCCTCGGCGAGCTCGACGAAGGCGTCTGCCTCCTCGTCCTCGATCCCGTACGCCTTCAGCAGCAACTGGACGTAGGGGATCTTGAGACCGACCTCGGCCGTCTCCATCCTGCGTATGGTCGCGGGGGCGACCCTGAGCACCTTGGCCGCCTGGTCGCGGCTCAGGCCCACGCGCTCCCGCAGATCCTGCAGACGCTTACCGAGGACCACTTGGCCCACGGTGGGGGCGGACCGCGGTTCGCTCACTTCAGACCTCCCCATGCGCTGTTTGCGAGCAGTGTGCCATGCGCGCCTCGGCAACGACACAGTCACTCTGCAATTTTCAGAGTGCCTCTTGCCAAGTGTGCGCGACAGAGAGAGAGTTGGGTAGTGAACCAGTTCGTATGGTCATGCCCGCTCCTGTCGTGAGGGTGCGAGGTGTGACGCATCCCCCACTGTGAGGAATCGGTCGTGGCACCTGGCAGTGCGCTCATCCCCCGGCTCGTGGACCTCAGCCCCGGGACGGAAGCGCTCCGTTACTGCTTCGCCCTGCCGGCGCAACCGGATTCCGTGGCCGGTGCCAGGCAGCTGACCCGCGTCCGCCTTGAGGCGTGGCGCCTCGGTGGCGACGCCTACGAGGCGGCGGTGCTCATCGTCTCCGAACTGGTCACCAACGCGGTTGTCCACACCGCGAGTTCACGCGTCGTCTGCGAGCTCAGGCGTCTCGACCGGCGGCTGCGCATAGCCGTGCAGGACCAGGGGCACCTGCCCGGCGGCCCGCGGCTCCGCCGCACGGCCGACGACGAGCACGGTCGCGGCCTGCTGCTCGTCGACGCGATGAGCAGCTCCTGGGGATCCCACGACGCCTCGGACGCCTCGGGCCGCATCGTCTGGGCGGAACTGCCGCACGGCGCGGAGCAGCCGTGCTGAGGAACGCCCTGTCCCAGTTGCGCGGAGCGCGCCGCTCCCGGGTGCCCGAGCAGGGCGGCGGGGGCAGGGTGACGCTCGCTCTGCCGCCCGCGCTGTCGGCCAGCCTCGGCTGTGACGCGGTGGGTGTGCCCGCGCGGTACGGATTCCGGCTGATGTCCCACCTGCCGCGCGCGGGCTGCGTGTTCGCCGACGCCGACCGCTGGTGGTGGATCGTGCCCGCGGGCTCCGACCTCGACCTGGACTGGCCCGAGCAGGTCGCGTACGCCCCTGGGGCCTTCGTCCCTTCGGTACGGCCCCGGCTCATCCACACGCCTGACAGCCGTACGCCCTACACCCCGCCCATTCCGCTGTTCCTCATGGTGTGCCAGGTGACCGGCGTGACTCCCTCGTGGGCACCGGCAGGACAGCAGAGGGCCGTACCCGCCACCTGAGCACCACCTGCCGTGGCGTTGTCAGTGGCTGGTTCTAGTGTGGGCCTCACTGATCGAAGCCCGCGGCGGAGCGGGTGGTCCGGGGTGGGAAGGGGCGGTTCTGTGCGCCGCTGGGAGTTTGTCGAGGGCAGCGCGTCGAAGTTCTGGGAGACCGGGGCCGACGGCGCTGTGGTGACGGTGCGGTACGGGCGGTACGGAACCGACGGGCGGACGCAGTCCAAGGAGTACGCGTCGGCGCAGGCGGCGGACGCCCAGGTGACCAGGACGATCGCGGAGAAGGAACGCAAGGGGTACCGCGAGGTCGGGGCGCCGGGCGCGGCTCCGGCAGGCGGGGCCGCGGCTCCGTCGGGCAAGAGGGCTGCCCGGCCGGGCAAGGAGGCTCCGTCGGGTGAGGGGCCGGCTCCTGCCGACGCGGCCGCCGTCGCCGACGAGGACACCTTCGTTCTCCCGGCCGGCTGGCGGCGGTTGCTGCACCCGCGACGCGGTGGCGTGAAGAGAACCCCCGCCAAGGCCAGGCGCGAGGACATGGAGGCGCTCGAGACCGCACTGTCCCAGGAGGCCTCCTGGATCCGCGAGGTCCTGGACGCACCGGGCACGGATGCCACGCTGGCCGACCATGGCCGTTCGCACCTCGCGGGGAGCCCCTCCCCGCTCGGCGCCGCCGCGCTGGCCACCGTCGTCGGTCTCAACGCGTCGCCCGCCACCTGGGCGGACCTCTGGACAGCCCGGTTCGGCCTGCCGTTCGCGGCGTGCGCCACGGTGGAGCTGTTCACGCTCGAAGCCCACTGGGACGGCCACGGCTCCCGGCGTGCCGACCCCTGGATCCGCCGCCAGTCAGTGACCGGATATTCGTACCGGACGGGCAGGCGCCGCCCGGCGGCCGACCGCGTCCGTGCCCTGGTGGCCGCCTGCGACGAGGAGACCTACCGGGCCACGGTTGCTGCGCTCGCCAGGCACCGCGCGGACCCGCAGCACAAGATCCTCGCCTCCTACCTCGCGCCCAGCGAGAGCGGCTGGGTGGCCGACCTCTGCTCCGATCCGGGCGTCGTGGCCGAGCGGGAGCTGACGCTGCGGTCCATGGTGTACTGCTCGCTGAACTCCGGTCAGCAGCTGACGGTGTTCCCGCACCGGCCCAGCCACGGCCACAGCGTCGCCCTGATCGCCACCGTGGCCGAAGGCATCGGCACGGACGTCGCCCAGCTGCTGGCCGAGGGCCTGGGCGGCCCGAGCTACGCGAACGACGCCACCGTCGCCGCCGCGCTGGTGGAGATCCCGACGGACGAGGCCTTCGGGGCCCTCCTGGCGCACCCGGATTCCAAGAACGCCCACGCGGCCCTCCTCGAAGCGATGCGCCGCTACCCGAAGCGGGCCCTGCGGCTGCTCGCCGCCGAGGTACGCGACGGCGCCGGCGCGGTGTCCGCGAAGAGGCGCCAGCTGCTCACCGGCCAGGTCGGCGCCCACCGCGACCTCGTGACGGCGATGCTGCCCACCCTGGAGGCCGGGCTCGCGGAGGTCCTGGAACCGCTGCTCAACCCGGCCGACAGGATCGCCGACGCCCCGGCGGACGCCCTGCCCGCCCTGCTGACGTCCCCTCCGTGGTCGCGCCCGCGCACCACGGTCCCGACCACCGTCGTCCCCGGACTCTCGGCGACGTTCCGGGCCGCGGTGCGGTGGCTGCCCGGCGAGCAGGACGAGTGGGCGGCCTGCTCCAGCTGGTACACCGCGCGCCAGGGCGTGGGCGACTGGGAGAAGGACATCGCCGCTCTGCGCTACACCCTCGACGCGCAGAACCTCCAGCCCGCGTGGGTGTACGTCCACGGACCGGAGGAACTGGTCCTCCCGCTGCTCGACTCCTGGGACCCGACCGACCTCTGGGACGGCGCGGACACGTTGAAGCCGATCGCGGCCCGCTTCGGCCTCCTCGCCCTGCCTCTGCTGCTCAGGACCGTTCCCCGCCAGCCGAGCACGCTCGCCCAGCTCCTGCTGCCTTTCGTCGATGTGGCCGTGGCCCGCCACATGGCGGACTGGTCGGTGCGGCTCAGGTCGACCGCCTCCACAGCCCGTGCGTGGTTCGCCAGGCACGGGGTCGTGGCCGCCGGGCTCCTCGTGCCGGACGCCCTCGGCAAGGCGGGCGCGACGCGACGGGCTGCCGAGCACGCCCTCCTGCACATCGCCACGGTCCACGGCGACGACGTCGTCCGGGACGCCGCAGAGGCGTACGGCCCGGACGCGGCGGAGGCCGTCGGCGCACTCCTCGCGGCCGACCCCCTGGAGCGCCTGCTTCCCGCCACGATGCCCTTGGTGCCGGGGTGGGCGGAGCCCGTGCTGCTGCCGCAGATCGTGGTCCGGTCCGGTGGTGCGCTGCCGGAGCCGTCGGCACGCCACGTGGTGACGATGCTGGCCCTGTCGAAGCCCGGCGAGGTCTATCCGGGGATCGCGGTCCTCAAGGAGGTGGCCGACCCCGGTTCGCTCGCCGCCTTCTCCTGGGCGCTCTTCGAGCAGTGGACGACGGCCAACCTCCCCGCCAAGGAGTCCTGGGCGCTGCACGCACTCGGTCTGCTGGGTGACGACACCACGGTCCGCCGGCTCACCCCGGTCATCCGGGCCTGGCCCGGCGAAGGCGCGCACCACCGGGCGGTCGAAGGGCTCGCCGTGCTGGCCGCCATCGGGACGGACATCGCGCTCGTACAGCTGCACGGCATCGCTCAGCGGGTGAAGTTCAAGGGGCTGAAGGAGCGCGCCAGGGAGAAGATCGACGAGGTCGCCGCCGGTCTCGGGCTGACCGGCGAGCAGCTCTCCGACCGGCTCGTGCCGGATTTCGGGCTGGACGCCAACGGCTCCACGGTCGTCGACTACGGCAGCCGCCGGTTCACCGTGGGCTTCGACGAGCAGCTGCGGCCGTACGTACTGGACGGTGAGGGCAAGCGCCGCAAGGATCTGCCGATGCCCGGTGCGCGGGACGATGCCGAGCGCGCCCCGGCGGAGCGCAAGCGTTTCATGGCCCTGAAGAAGGACGTGCGGACGATCGCCTCCGACCAGGTGCGGCGTCTGGAGGCCGCGATGGTCGCCGGACGGTCCTGGACCGTGCCCGAGTTCACCGAACTGTTCGTCGCGCACCCGCTGCTGTGGCATCTGGTCCGCCGGCTGGTGTGGCTGAGCGAGGCGGACGGGGCGGCAACCGCCTTCCGCGTGGCGGAGGACCGGACGTTCGCCGACGCCGAGGACGAGGTCTTCGCTCTCCCCGAGGGCGCGACCGTACGGCTGGCGCATCCACTGGACCTCGGGGACGGGCTCGACGTGTGGTCCGAGGTGTTCGCGGACTACGAGATCCTCCAGCCCTTCCCCCAGCTGGGGCGAGCTGTGTTCGGTCTCACCGACGAGGAGGCGGAAGGGTACCGGCTGACCCGCTTCGAGGGCCTCAAGGTGCCGACGGGCAAGGTTCTCGGCCTCCAGCGGCGCGGCTGGGAGCGCGGGATCCCGCAGGACGCGGGAGTGGAGCGGTGGATCTCCAAGCGGCTCGGCGACGACCGGTATCTGGTGATCGCGCTCGACACGGGCATCGCGGTCGGAGTGGTCGACATGTTCCCCGACCAGACCCTCGAAACAGTGTGGCTCGGCAGCGAGCCGGCTGATCACTGGCCGGGACGCGCTCACCCGCTGCGCCTCGGCGACCTCGACGCCCTCACCGTGTCCGAGCTCATCGCCGACCTGATGGAACTCACCGAAGGGGCCGCCGCATGAGAGTCCGGACGAAGGAGGAGTCCGCGCCCGGCCCGGCGTCCCCGCCGGAGGCCGTGCAGCGCCCGCCCGCCGAGGTGCGGTACGCCGGGGAGCTGGCGGCGCTCCGGGCCGACGACCGTGACCCCAGGCCGCCTGGCTGGGAGCTGAGCCTGCGTGCCGCCCGGCGGTTCGTCATCGGCGACGCGAGCGCCGGGATCAGCCGCAAGTTCGTCGGCAATCCGTCGTTGGTCGACCGTGCGCTCGTGACGCTCGCGACCAGCCGCGGGCTGATGCTGGTGGGTGAGCCCGGTACGGCGAAGTCCCTCCTGTCCGAGCTGATCGCGGCCGCCGTCAGCGGGGTGTCCACCCTGACGGTGCAGGGAGGCGCGGCGACCACCGAGGATCAGATCAAGTACGGCTGGAACTACGCGTTGCTGGTGGCCGAGGGGCCGTCCACGCGTTCCCTGGTGCCCGCCCCCATGCTGCGGGGGATGGCGGAGGGCCGGATCGTGCGGTTCGAGGAGATCACGCGCTGTCCCCTGGAGGTGCAGGACTCGCTCCTCTCGCTGCTGTCCGAGCGGGTCGTCGCCATTCCTGAACTGAGCGGCTCCGACGGCATGGTGTTCGCCCGGCAGGGGTTCAACGTCATCGCGACCGCCAACACGCGTGACCGGGGCGTCAACGAGATGAGCGCCGCCCTCAAGCGCCGCTTCAACTTCGAGACGGTGTTCCCCATCCCGGACCTGGACACGGAACTGGCGCTCGTCGAGGCGGAGGTGACGACGCTGCTGGAGCGCTCCGGAGTGGAGCCGCCGCCGGACCGCGACGTGCTGGAGGTGCTGGTCGGTACGTTCCGGGAGCTGCGCGGGGGCGCGGGTGCGAAGGACGGCGCCGAGGGCCGGCCATCGGCGGTGATGAGTACCGCGGAGGCGGTGTCCGTCGCCCATGCCGTCGGTGTGCGGGGGTGGTTCCTGCGGGGGGAGCCCGGCACCGCCGCCGATGTGGTGGCGTGTCTGGCGGGCACGGCGGCCAAGGACAGTCCGGAGGACCTGACCCGTCTGCGCCGCTACCTCGAACAACAGGTGCCGCGTCACCGCTCCCCGGCGTGGCAGGCCCTGTACGACGCGCGCCACCTGCTGGCGGACTGATGGGGACGGGGACCTCGGGGTCCACAGCGTCTACGGGGTCCACGGTGTTCCTCGGGGTGCGTCATCACTCCCCCGCCTGCGCACGGCTCGTCGAGCGGACCATCGAGGAACTGCGGCCCGCCCATGTCCTGATCGAGGGACCGGCCGAGATGAACAGCCGGCTCGGCGAACTGCTGCTCGGGCACGAGCTGCCCGTCGCCGTGTTCAGCCACTACCGGGACGGGCAGCGGGCGGCCACCTCCTGGGCGCCCCTGTGCGACTACTCCCCCGAGTGGGTCGCCCTGCGGGCCGGCCGCGCCGCGGGGGCCGAGGTCCGTTTCATCGACCTGCCCGCCTGGCATCCGGCGTTCGCGGAGCGCACCAACCGGTACGCCGACGCGGAGGTCCGGTACGCGGAGGCGACGGAGCGGCTGTGCGAGCGCTTCGCGGTGGACTCCCAGGACGCCCTGTGGGACCGGCTGTTCGAGGTCGAACCGGAGGAGGGCCTGTCCGACCGGCTCGACGCGTACTTCGCGCTGGTGCGGGGGGACGCCGAAGCCGACGCCGGAGACCGGGCACGCGAGTCGTACATGGCGACGTGGGTGCGTGCGGCGGCCGCCGAGGCGGGGGGACGCCCGGTCCTGGTCGTGACGGGCGGCTTTCACCGGCCCGCCTTGCGCGCGCTGACCGGCACGCCCGCGGACCCGGTCGCCACGGTGCATGGCCGGGAGGACGGGGACGGCGGGCCGTGGGCCCTCGGAGCGGACGGGTGGCCCGAGGTGCCGGCTCCGCCGGACACGGCGTCGGCCGGGAGCTTCCTCGTGCCCTACTCCTTCAGGCAGTTGGACTCGTTCGCCGGCTACCAGTCGGGGATGCCGTCGCCCGGCTACTACCAGAAGGTGTGGGAGGCGGGCCCCGATGCGGCCGCCGAGGATCTGCTGCGGGGAGTCGTGGAGCGGCTGCGGGCCAGGCGCTTTCCCGTGTCCACCGCCGACCTGATCGCGGCCCGGAGTCTCGCCCAGGGGCTCACCGCACTGCGGGGCCACCCCCGGCCCGCACGGATCGACGTGCTGGACGGCCTCGCGGGCGCCCTGGTCACGGACGACCTGGACACTCCGCTGCCCTGGACCTCGCGCTCCGCGCTCGCGCCCGGCACCCACCCCGCGATCGTCGAGATGGTCGCGGCCTGCGGCGGGGAACGGACGGGCCGCCTGCACCCGGACACACCCGCGCCTCCGCTGGTGCACGACGTCGTGGCGCAGCTCGCCCGGCATGGGCTCGACGGCAGCGCTCGGGCGCTCGCCCTCGACCTCACGGACACCGCGGATCTGGCGCGCAGCCGGGTGCTGCACCGGCTCCGGGTGCTCGGCGTGCCGGGCCGCATCCGGACCGAGGGCCCCGAGCACGGCGTCGACCCGGTGTTCACCGAGCGCTGGGAATCCGTCCCGGCCCCGGGCCGCGAGGCGGCGCTCGTCGAGGCGGGTGCCTACGGGGCGAGCCTCGCCGAAGCGGCCGAAGCCGCCCTCACCGAGCGCGCACACGGCACGGGGGCGGCGGCCGACGGCCTGGCGGTCACCCTGTTCGACGCGGTGCTGTGCGGGGCGGAAGGGCTGTCCCGGCCCCTGCTGGCCGAGCTGGCGCGCCGGGTGGACGGGCTGAAGACCCCCGGACCGCTCGGTGACGTGCTCGCCACCGCACTCGGCCTGTGGCGGCACGACCGGGTGTACGGGCTGGCCGGAGGCCCGCTGCTCACCTCCGTCATCGACCGCGCGGTGACCCGGCTGCTGTGGCTCCTGGAGGGGGCACGCGGCGGGACGGGAGTGGACCGCCCACGCCTGCGGGCGGTGGCCGCGGTGCGCGACGCGTTGCTCCACGCGCCGGGGCTGCTGTCGGTGAGCCGCGGTGTCACCGCCGATGTCGCCGGGCGGATCAGCGGGGACACGGCTGCCCCCGGCGACCTGCGGGGCGCGGCGTTCGGACTGCACCGCACCCTGGCCGCCGGCCCTCCCGGTGACCCGGGGCCCACGGTGCGGACGATCGCCGCGGCCGGTACGGACGCGCTCGGTGACTGGCTGGCCGGACTGTTCGCGCTAGCCCGCGAGGAGCTGACCGGGCACGCGGAGCGCGGCGGTCCGGAGTCACTGATCGAAGTGCTGGACCGTCTCGTGGGCGCCCTGTCCGAGCGCGAGTTCCTGTCCGGTCTGCCGGCGCTGCGTCAGGCCTTCGCCTATTTCCCCCCGCACGAACGCGAACGGATCGCGGCCCTGCTGCTGGAGCGTCGCGGTGTCCGGGGTTCCGCCCGCACTCTGCTCCGTACCACAGGAGACCCCCTGATGATCGCCCGCGCCGGGGCGCTGGAGGACGACGTGTCCCGCTTGCTGGCCCGTTACGGACTGGGAGCCGCGTCATGACCACGGCCGATGCCGCCGTACCCCCCGCGTCGAGCGAGCCGCACGGACCGGACGCGGGGCTGGAGCGCTGGCGGCTGATCCTCGGCTCCCCCGCGGAGGCACACACCGGCGCCCTCGGCCAGGGGGCCGCCGCGCAGGACGCCGCCCTCGACTGGCTCTACGGCCGGGACCCCGATCTCGGGCGACGAGGTGTCCGGCGCGCCGGCTCGGCCCGTCCGCGAGCGGGCGGTGACGGGCCGTCGCCGGTGACCGCCGTCGACTGGCTGGACGACATCCACCGGCTGTTCCCCAAGGAGACGGTCGAACGTCTGGAGCGTGACGCGGTCGAGCGGTACGGCATCCAGGAGATCGTCACCGACCCGGCGGTGCTGGAACGGGTCGAGCCGAGCGCGCCCCTGCTGCGGGCGGTACTGCGTACGAAGCACCTGATGAACCCGCAGGTGCTGGGGCTCGCCCGGCGCATCGTCGCCGCGGTGGTCGAGGATCTACTCGCCCGGTTGCGGCCGGAGGTACGCCGGGCGTTCCACGGCGCCCGGTCGCGGCGGCCGAGCCGGGTGCCACTGGCCAGGGACTTCGACTTCAAGGGGACGGTGCGGGCCAACCTCGGCCACTACCGGCCCGAGGAGAGGCGTCTGCTCATCGAGCGCGCGCACTTCCACTCCCGGACCCAGCGGCACCTGACCAGGTGGCAGTTGATCCTCCTGGTCGACCAGTCCGGCTCGATGGCCGGATCGGTGATCCACTCCGCGGTCACGGCCGCGTGCCTGTGGGGGCTGCCTGGCCTCAGGACACACCTGGTCGCCTTCGACAGCAATGTCGTGGACCTGACCTCGGAGGTGAGCGATCCGGTGGAGCTCCTGATGCGGGTGCAGCTCGGCGGCGGCACCGACATCGCGCGGGCCGTGGCGTACGGGGCGGGGCTGGTGGAGAATCCGCGCCGCACGATCGTCGTGCTGATCACGGACTTCTACGAGGGCGGCGACGCCTACCGGCTGGTGCGTTCGGTGCGCGCGCTGGTGGAGCAGGGCAGTACGGTCCTCGGGCTCGCGGCGCTCGACGAGGAGGCCGACCCCGACTACGACCGCGAGCTGGCCGGACGGCTGGCCGACGCGGGGGCCCACGTGGGTGCGATGACGCCTGGGCGGCTGGCCGAGTTCGTCGCGGAGAGGCTGGGCCGATGACGACGGACACGACGCCCGGGCCGGGGCCGGCCGCCGTCCGGAGAGACCTGCTGGCCCTCACCCCGGAGACCCTCGCCGCCCTCACCAACCGCGGTCTGGTCAAGCGGGCCGCCAAGGAGCTGGCCGCCGGCACGGCCCCCACCGTGACGACCCGCCCCGACGGCACGGTGCACGCCCACCACCCCGACGGGTCGGTCACCGCGCTGCCGCCGGGCGTGGGGCTGGACAACGGCAGGTGCAGCTGCGCGGCGCCCGGCGTGTGCCGTCACCTCATCGCCCTCGTGCTCGCCTTTCGGAGCGCGGCCCCGGCCGACGGTCCCGAGGGGACGGTGTCCACGCCGGAGGCCGACGCCGCCGAGCCCGTGTCGCCCGATGACACCGCACCTCCCGCCCCCTCTCCGCCGGCCTCCCCCGCCTGGTCGCCCGGTTCGGTCGGCGACGAGGAGTTGGGCGCCGCCCTGGGCGCACCGGCACTCGCCGCGGCACGGCGGGTCCTGGACGGCGGATACGGCGCCCGGGTCCACCGCCCGGCCGCCCGGGCCGAGCCCTGGGTGGAACTGCCCACCTGCACGGTGCGCTTCCCCGTCCCCGGCGAGATCGGGTACGCGCTGACGGACGCGTCCGCCGACCGGCGCGGTGAGGTGGTGGCCCTGGCCGTCTGGGCCTTCCGCGCCGCCGATGAGGCGGGGGTGCACGAGGGCCCGGTGCAGGCCGGCGGCCGGAGCGCGCCGAAGGCCACCATCGGGCACCGGCTGGACGCGGCCGCCGGGCTCGCCGACGAGCTGCTCCTGTCGGGCGTGGCCCACGCGGGCCCCGTCCTGGCGGGAGCGCTCGCCCGCGCCGGTGAGTCGCTGAGCGCGGAGTCCCTGCACTGGCCGGCCGGCGCGGTGGGCGAACTCGCGGGCCAGCTCTCGGCGTACGCCACGCGCAGCGCCCACCACCGGCCCGAGCTGGTGGCCGCCCTCCTCACGGAGATCCACGCACGGCGCCGGGCCGCCGCGCTGCCCGGCGCCCTGGGTACGCGGGAGGCCGGGACCACACCGCTGCGGCGGGTCCGTCTCACCTCTCTGGGCTGCCGTGTCCGGACCACCGCCACGGGCTCCGCCGCCGAGGTGTACGTCGCCCATCCCGGAGCCGCCACCGTCCTCGTACTCCGCAAGGAGTGGGCCACGGCCGACAGTTCCGGGCGTACGACGCGGACGACAGGTCACCTGCTGGCCGGCCGACGGCTTCTCGGGACGACACTCGGCAAGCTGGCCACCGGCAATCTCGTCAGCGAGAGCGCGCACAGGACCGCGGGCCGTGTCCTGACGATCGCGGGCAACAAGCTCGGTGCCACCAGCATCACGCCGGTCGGCGCGGCGTGGACGTACCTGCCGGAGCCGGTGCTGGTACGCGATCTGGCGGCGCTCACCGCCGGGTGGGAGGGCCGGCCGCCCCGCATGATCCGCCCGAGGGTCGAGGCGGAGAGCGTGCACGTCGTCGCGCTGTCGGAGGTCGCACACGTCGGCTACGACCCGGCCGAGCAGCGGCTCGAAGCGGTCGTGCGGGACGAGGCGGGCAACCACGCGTACGTACGGTCCGGTTACCGTCCCGAGTGCCCTGGCGCCCTGGACGCCCTGGCGGCCGCGCTGGAGAGCGGGGCCACACACATCAGCGGGTCGGTGCACCGGTCGGGCGGCGCCGTCCGGATCGCCCCGATCGCGGTCCTGACGCCGACGGGCGTGACCGTGCCCGATCTCGCCCCGGGTGACGGGTCGGCCGCGCTGCGGGCAGTGGTGCGGCAGGCGTCCGATCCGCTGACCGCCGCCCTGGAGGAGGCGGCCGCCGCGCTCGCCTCCGTCGCCCACAGCGGGCTGCGCAATCTCACGGACCCGGCGCGGGCCCGTCTCGACGAGGCGGCGGCCTCCCTCTCACGGACGGGTCTGACCCGAGCCGCCGCTCTGCTGCGTGCGTTGCCGCGCGCGGTGGACGGACACGCCGAGGACGGCCGCACCTGCGCCGACGCCTGGCTGGAGGCGCAGCTCCATGTCCTGGTCAGCGGTGAACTGCGGGCCCTGCAGACACCCTGACTCCGGCTCCGGGCGGCGTCTCAGGGCTTGTCGAGATAGCCGAGGCCCGGGTGCGCCTTCGTGTATCCGTCGACCAGGCGGCGGGCGACGGTGACCGAGTCGACGAGCGGGTGCAGGGCGAACGCCATGACCGCTGCCGCACGGGAGCCGGTGTCCGCCGCGTCGAGCACGGCGCGCTCGACGGCCTTGACCGCCGTGACCAGGCCCACCGCGTGGTAGGGCAGCGGGTCGACGGCGACGGGACGGGCCCCGTTCGCGTCGACCAGGCACGGCACCTCGATCACCGCGTCGGCGTCCAGCACCGACAGGGTCGTGCGATTGCGGACGTTCAGGATGAGGGAGGTCCGCTCGTTGCGGGCGACCGCCCGCATCAGGGCGAGGGCGACCTGTTCGTACCCGCCGGACTCCAGGTCGCTCTCCTCGCGTTCACCGGCCCCGGCGGCCTCGCGGTTCTCCGACATGTACGTGGCCTCGCGCTCGGCGCGCGTCCGGTCCCAGGTGGACAGCGGCGGGGCTGCCGGATCCCTCATGCGTGTGTAGAAGCCCGCCTGCTGCTCCCGCAGGAACGCGCCGCGGGTCTGCTCGGCTTCCTGGTAGGCGCGGACGGCTTCCCGGTTGAAGTAGTAGTAGTGAAGGTACTCGTTGGGGATCGCGCCGAGCGAGCGCAGCCAGTCGGCGCCGAAGAGCCTGCCCTCCTCGAACGAGCCCAGCAGCTCCGGGTCGGCGAGCAGACGAGGAAGTTCGTCCCGGCCGTCGACGTACAGCCCGCGCAGCCACCCGAGGTGGTTGAGACCCACGTAGTCGATCCGGGCCCTGTCCGGGTCCGCGCCGAGGACTCTCGCGATACGTCGGCCGAGTCCCACCGGCGAGTCGCAGATCCCGATGACCCGGTCGCCGAGGTGACGGGTCATGGCCTCGGTGACCAGTCCCGCCGGGTTGGTGAAGTTGATGACCCAGGCGTCGGGGGCCAGCCGGGCGATGCGGCGCGCGAGGTCCACCGCGACGGGCACGGTGCGCAGTCCGTACGCGATTCCGCCCGCGCCGACCGTCTCCTGGCCCAGCACGCCTTCGTCGAGCGCCACCCGCTCGTCGGCCGCGCGGCCCTCCAGTCCGCCGACGCGGATCGCGGAGAACACGAAGTCCGCACCGCTCAGCGCCTCGTCCAGGCCGGTGGTCGCCACGACTTCCGGTGCGTCGTCGATCCCCTCGGCCTGCTCGGCGAGGACCCGGGCGACGGCACCGAGCCGGTCCGCGTCCGTGTCGTACAGCGTCACGTGCGTCACGCGGCCCTCGGCGTGATCGCCGAGAAGTGCCCCGTACACGAGAGGCACCCGGAATCCGCCACCGCCAAGAATCGTCAGCTTCACGCTGCCCGATGGTACGGAAGCCTGCGCCCGCGCGGACCGAGGACCGCGCGGGCGCAGGCGTGGCCGTCAGTACCCGTTCCACCAGCGCGACACGGCCTGCCACAGCCGGGCAGGTGCGCCCGCCCTGCGCTGCCCGGGGACGGTGGCCGCGGCTTCCGGCGATCCCGGCCCCTGCGGGAACGCACCGGGGGCGTGGGCCGGTGGCGGAACAACCGTGCCGGGGGCCGGTGCGGGGGCGGACCGGGCGGCCGGGGAGGAGACCTCCCAGTCGTCACGGGACCGGGGCGGCCGGCTCATCATCTTCAGCGGGTCGGCGTCGATCTCCTGCTGCGGGCTCGGCGCGAACTTGACGGGCAGTTCCACCAGATGCCGGGACATGATGTTCCCGATCCAGCGCAGCTCGCTCTCCTCGACACCCAGCTCCATGTCCGGCAGGCGCATGAGCAGGGCGTCGACCCCCACGTCCGCGATGGCGCGCCCGATGTCCTGGCCGGGGCACTCGTGCGGACCGCCACTGAACGCCAGGTGTGCGCGGTTGCCCTCCATGTTGGCGGTCAGGTCGGGTCGTACGTTCGGGTCGGTGTTGGCGGCGGCGATCCCGACGAGCAGGGCGTCGCCGGCCTTGATCTGCTGTCCGCCCAGCTCGGTGTCACCGACTGCCCAGCGGCCGAACACCGCGGTGAACGGAGGCTCGTCCCAGAGGGTCTGCTCCACCGCTTCGGGGACCGTCATGTGTCCGCCGCTGAGCCGCGCCCGGAACCGCGGATCGGTCAGGACCATGCGCAGCACGTTGGCGATCAGGTTGGCGGTCGACTCGTAGGCGGCGATGAGGATCAGGCGGAGGTGTTCGGTGACCTCGACGTCGGTCAGGGAGGCGGGGTGTTCGATCAGCCAGGACGCGAAGTCGGGGGCGGGGTCGGCGCGCCGGCGCTGCACGAGGCGGCCGAGTGCGCTGACCACATGGGCGTTGCTCGCGACGGCGGTCTCGGTGCCGCGGGTCATGTCACGGGCGGCCTGCACCAGTCGGTCGTCGTACTCCTCGGGCATACCGAAGATCGCGCACATCACCATCATCGGCAGGTGCTCGGCGAACTGGGCGACGACGTCGGCGGTGCCCTTGAGCGAGAAGTCGTTGACGAGACGGTTGCTGAAGCGGTTGACGTGGCGGCGTACCCCGCGGGTGTCGATACGGGCCATGCTGTCGGTGACGGCGCCGCGCAGCCGCTCGTGGTTGGCGCCGTCGGCGAACACGCAGACCGGCTGCCAGGTGAAGATCGGGGCGAGCGGGTGGTCAGGGGCGACACTGCCGTCCTGGAGGGCCCGCCAGCGCCGGGAGTCGCGGGAGTACTGCGAGGGCGTACGGGTCATGTGCAGGTTCTCGCTGTGCCCCAGGACGAGCCAGGCGGGTACGTCCCCGTGCAGCAGGACCGGTGCCACCGTGCCGTGTTCGGCGCGCAGTTTGTCGTAGAGGCCCGCCGGGTCGTTCTCCGCCTCGGGGCCGTAGAACCGGCGCAGCCCGCCGGGGGCCAGGCCGTGCGCGGGGCACTCGGGGGGCGGCACGGGCCCCGGGGCCGTTCCGGGTTCGTGGTGGAAGGGCGTGGTCACAGTCGCTCCAGGGGTTGGGCCGCCCGGGGTCCGGGCGAGGGGCGCGCGGTGTGCGGCCGCGCGGACAGGACGTGCGCGGACGGAAGGTGCGCGCGGGGGCGTGCGGGCGCCGCGAGCGCGCACCTTCGTCAGGTGAGGGGAACGGCGAGGCTGTGCAGATACCGCATCAGGGTCAGCAGTACGTCACGGCTGGACGCCCGCAACCGGGCATCGCAGTCGATCATCGGGACCTCGTCCGGCAGGTCGAGTGCGGTCCTCAGGGCCTCGACCGGGTGATGCGGCGCGTCGGGGAAGGTGTTGACGGCGACGACGAACGGCACGCCGCGCTCCTCCAGCCGGCCGATCACGTCGAAGCTGACCTGGAGCCGGCGGGTGTCGATCAGGACGACGGCTCCGAGGGCTCCTTCGAACAGCCCGTTCCACAGGAACCAGAATCGCTCCTGGCCCGGTGTGCCGAAGAGGTAGAGGATCAGTTCCTCGCTGAGGCTGATCCGGCCGAAGTCCATGGCGACGGTGGTGGCGGTCTTGCTCTCCACCCCTGCGTTGTCGTCCACGCCGACACCGGCCTGGGTCATGGTCTCTTCGGTCGTCAGGGGCCGGATCTCGCTCACCGAGCCGACCATCGTGGTCTTTCCGACCCCGAATCCGCCGACGATCACGACCTTCACCGCGGCTGTCGCCGTGGTGGGTAGGACGTCCTCGCTCCGGGGGCCTGTGATCGTGTCAGAGCTTCTGAAGTCCATGCATCACCGCTTCGAGAAGGGATCGGTCCGGGAGGGAGGCTCGGACGATGGGCGCACGCGATTCGATCTGTTCGCTCGCGAGCAGTTCGGTCAGGAGCGAGGTCACGACACTGAAGGGCAGGCTCAGATAGGCGGAGATCTCGGCGACGGACAACGGCGCCCGGCAGAGCCGCAGGATCGCGGCCTGCTCGGGCTGGACCGTCGGCGAGGGCTCCGCCTGCGAGACCACCATCGTGACGAGGTCGAGCGCCGCGCGCTCGCCGTCGGGATCGCCGGTGATGACGTACAGCCGTTCCGGATCGTTCAGCGCCGGATCGGCCTTCCGGCGTTCTCGTCGGGGAGCACTCATCCGGCCTGCCCGTCATGTCGGGGCGGGCTCGAGAGGTGGGCTCCGATCCGGACGACCATGTCGCGCATACGTGCTCCGACCAGTCCGGCATCGACGGTCTCGTCGGCCAGGACGGCGAGGTACGAGCCCGCGCCGGCGGCCATCAGGTAGAAGAAGCCGCCGTCCACCTCGATGACGACGAGCCGCATCATCCCGTCGCTGTAGGGGATTTCGGAGGCGACCGCGGCGGCGAGGCTCTGCAGCCCGGCGCAGGCCGCCGCGAGACGGTCGGCGACGTCCGGGTCGCCGCCGTGCCGGGCGATGCGCAGGCCGTCCGATGAGAGCACCACGATCTGGTGGATGCTCGGCACGTCGTCGGCCAGTTCCTTGAGCATCCAGTCCATGTTCCCGCGCTGCTGGATCACTTCAAGTCTCCCTTGTCCCACGCGTCATCAGAGTCCTCGTCGTTCTTCGGTTCCTGGGGCACACCGTTGACGGCCTGGGTGAACGCCTCGAGCCAGAGCCCGGGAGGTGGCGGTTCACCGTTGCTCCGCCCGCCGTTGTGCCCGTTGTGCGCTCCCGCTGCGGGGACGGCGGGCTGCGCCGTCTGCTGCGGGAGGTTGTGCGAACCGAGGGGGGCGCGGCCGCGGCTGCGACGCTGCGGCAGGCCGCCCGCGGTCCATTCGGTCACCTCGGGGAGGTCGTCCTCCAGGGCGGCCGCCGGAGCCGCCGGGCCCTTCGAAGCCGGCTGCTTCTCGGTGTAACCGGGCATCCCGGCGGCGACCGAGGGAGGCAGTTCCGTGGACACGGGCCGGGGCTTGCGCTTGCCGGGCGGCGGAACCACGTGCTGGAGCTGCGACATGTCGAGCGAGCTCTGGGGCCGCGAGGTGGCGCCGATGCCGTGGGCGATGCCGGGCGCGGCGCCCGTGGTGAGCATTTCGCGCGGCACGATGACCACGGCTCGCACCCCGCCGTAGGCGGACTGGCGCAGGGAGACCTGGAGTTGGTACATCCGGGAGATCCGGCCGACGACGGCCATGCCGAGGCGGGGGGACTCTCCGAGGTCGTTCATGTTGATGCCGGCCTGGGCCTGGGCGAGCATGTTCTCGGCCCGTGCGCGGGCCTCCTCGCTGAGACTGACGCCGCCGTCCTCGATCTCGATGGCGATGCCGGTCTGGACCTCGACCGCGGTGACGTGCACCCGGGTCTGCGGCGGCGAGTAGCGCGTCGCGTTGTCCAGGAGTTCGGCGCAGGCGTGGATGAGCGGTTCGACCGAGGTTCCGACGATGGCGACCTTGGCGATCGAGTGCAGATCGACGCGCTGGTACTCGAGGATCCGGGACATCGCACCGCGCAGCACGCTGAACAGCGGTACGGGCTTGGGCCACTGGCGGCTGGGGCGGGCTCCGCCGAGCACGGCGATGGAGTCGGCGAGCCGTCCGATCAGCGCGGTGCCGTGGTCGATGCGAAGGAGGTCGTCGAAGACCTCAGGGTTGCGCCCGTGGTGGTCCTCCATCTCCCGCAGTTCACTGGCCTGGCGGTGGACGATGGCCTGGACGCGACGGGCGACACTGACGAACGCGCGCTGCGCGGAGTCACGCATCGCCTCTTCGTTGTCGATGATGTCGAGGATCTGGAAGACCAGGCCGCGCAGGGCCTTGGGGAGATTGCGGTAGGACTCGTCCGCGTCGACGACGTCGCGCATCACCTCTTCGGGCGAGTTGCTGGCCCGCAGCCGCCGGATCGCGGCCGGCAGCAGCTCCTTGGTCATCCGCACGGTCTCCGCGTCGTGCGCGGCGATGCGGTGTTCCAGGTAGGCGATGCGCTGTTCGTAGTGCGCACGCTGGACGTTCATGGCCCGGCGGCGGCGGTTGAGTACGACGGTGAGCGCGGAGACCACGAGCGTGGCCACCGCTCCGCACCAGACGACCGGTATCCGCGCGGGCTCGGTCACCAGCGCCGCACCGGCGGCAGTGGCGCCGGCCATCAGCACCAAGGGCAACAGCACGGCACGTACTGCGGGAATTTCTCGGTCAATCGACGGTGATTCAACACGAACCATCTAAACCCTCTGGCGGTTGATTCGGGGGGTGTTCGGAAGATCTGCGCACTTGTGATGACAGTCGTGAACAAGTGCTCGAATTCACATCAACTCGACTTCGATGCGCGTGAGCTTAGCGAGATCAGAACACCGCATCGGCATATTCACCCAACCCCCTGCGCGAGCACTCCGGCAGTAATACACTCACCAGTTTTTGCACTGAACGGCGTCAGGCGTGCGCGGGGAGTAATCGGCGGCGCAGGCGGGCGGTCGCGGCGCTTCGGCGTCCCGTGGTGCGGGACGCTGAAGTACGGTGGTTTTCAGGAGATGTGACGGTTCGTCGGAAACCACCCGCAACGCACCACCCCCAACCGGAGAACATAGACGACCTATTCGATTTCCGAGCGATTATTCCGTCCCGCACCACGGGACAGAGGCACAGGTGATCGAACCGGATCGAAAGGAGCAGATTGATGACCGAAGAACTGATTCACCGAAAAGAAGCCGTCACCGCGACGCGTGGCCACGTCATCGAGTCACTGGACACGGGCCTGCGGCTGATGCGGCTTTTCCTCGACCACGACACCCTCTCCGTCTCCCGGGCCGCCGAGCTGCTGTCCGTCGGCCGGTCCACCGCGCACCGGGTGCTCTTCACCCTGGAGGAGCGCGGCTTCGCGATCCGCGACCCGTCGGGCAGCGGCTACTCGGCCGGCCCCGAGCTCGTAAGGCTCGGCCGGCCCGCCGGGCTCGGGGCGGCGCTGCGGGAACGGCTCGGAGACGTACTGGACGATGCCGCCCGGCGCACCGGCGAGACCGTGCGGAGTGCGACGCTGATCGGGGACCGGGTCCTCGTCACCGACGGCCGCGAGTCGCCCCACCCCGTGCGGGTGGTGCTGGAGATATGGCGCACGCACCCCGCCCACGCGACGGCCGGCGGCAAGCTCCTGCTCTCGCGGATGACGGACGGCCAGGTGTGCGTGCTCTATCCGCGGGAGACGCTGCCCGCGGCCACCGGGCGCACGCTCACCTCACGTGCGGCGCTGCTGGACGAGCTGGCCGAGGTCCGCGAGCTCGGTCACGCGTTCAGCCGCGGTGAGTCGGTCCGGGGCATGAACGCCGTCGCCGTCCCGCTCGGCGGGCCGGGCCCCCGCGACCGGCTGGCGCTGACGGCGTCGGCGCCGGCCGATCGCGGGGACGACGCGGCACTGGCGGAGTTCGCCGGGCAGCTGCGTCGGTCGGCCTCCCTGCTCAGCAGGGCGGGCTGACCTCCCGGGAGTCAGCGGCGGGCGCCGCCGATGCGTCCCTCCAGCTGCACCAGCAGTTCGCTGAGCTGGGCGCTCAGACGGCTGCGGGCCCCGTCGTCGAGGCCGGACAGGACAGCTCGTTCGTACGCGAGCTGCTCGGGCAGCAGCCGGTCGACCAGGGCGCGGCCCTCCTCGGTCAGGCCGACGTGGGCGACCCGGCGGTCGCGGGCGTCACCGCGGCGGTCGACGAGGCCCCTCTCCTGGAGGGCGCGCAGGCGCTTGGTGACGGCGGCGCCCGACGAGAACGTCTCGCGGGCCAGCTCGCCGGGCGTGAGCTCGCGGCCGGTACGGCGGATCGCGCCGAGCAGGTCGAACTCGGGACGCGTCAGCCCGGCGGAGCGCAACGGGGCGTCCTCCGCCTGCTGGAGGAGGGCGGCACAGCGGTTGATACGGCCGATGAGCTCCATCGGGCCGGTGTCGAGCTCCGGATCGACGGCCTGCCACTGCCGTACCACCGAGGCCACGATGTCGTCGGTCACACCGCTCCGTCCAGTCCGTCCCGAGGAGGCGGAAGGACTGCCAGCCCCTGCCTCCGTGCTGTTGCGGCGAGCGTACGGTGTCCGGCCTGCTCAGCCGCGACGAGCCGCTCCTCCGGCAGGGCGTGCTGCCACCATTCACCGGCCGCGGCGTCGCCCGCCAGGCGCAGTTCAACGAGGGAGCCCGTGAGCCTGCGGCGCGCCCCGTCGAGCGCGGCCGGCGCCGCCGCCGGGTCGGCGATGGTCCGTACGGCGTGGGCGCGGGACGCCTCGGCCTCTGCCAGCGCCTTCTCGACGTGCCCGGTGGCGCGCCGGTTGGTGACCGCCGCCGCGGCGAGGAAGCCGACGGCCGCGCCGACGAGGGTGTCCAGGACCCGGTCCCCGATGAGTTCGCCGGCCGGGTGGGTGCCGCCGAACTCCAGGACCAGGAGGGCCATCGGGGTGACGGCGACCGAGCCGAGCCAGTAGTTGCGGGTGATCAGGGCCTCGGCGGCGAAGTTGAAGAACAGGCAGCAGCCGATGAGGGCGAGCGGCCCGGTGCGGCTGAGCGGGAGGACGGCAGCGAAGACGAGCACGCCGATGAGGTTGCCGAGGGTCCGCTGGAGGGTCCGGTTCCAGGACAGGGTGATGTTTGCCTGGTAGAGGGAGGCCGCGGTGACGATCGCCCAGTAGGGGCGGCCGGCGCCGAGGGCGGCGCAGACGTACCCGGCGAGGGCGCAGCCGATGAGGGTGCGGGCGGCGACGGGCAGCAGCGGTGAGCCGGGCGCGAGTGCCCGCAGCACGGGGCGGCGGGCGGCCCGTTCGGCATCGACGCCGAAGATCTCCGCGGTGGTGCCCGGCGCGGGCGGCGGGCAGGGCACGGGGCTGCGGGCCCGCGTCGCGGCGGCCCACGCCCGCAGCCGCGCCGGGCGGGGGGCCGCGGCCGGCCGGGCCGTTTCCTCGGCGTCCGGGTCACCGTCGTTCGCCGTCGCCGCGAGCGCCGCCTCGGCGTGGATGAGAAGACGTTCCAGCTCCCGGCGCACGGGGGTGGGGCGGCCGGTGGCGAGCAGGGACTGCCAGGCGCTGTGGACGGCGGCCGCCGCGGAGTGCCGGGTTCCGGGGCCGGGGGCGTCGGCACAGGCGGCCGCTGCGTCGAGGGCGCGGGCGGTGGCACGGCGCTCCGGGCCTTCCCGGCGCAGCAGCGCGGGCCCGACGGTGACGAGCAGGGACACGGCTCCCGCGGCGAGCGTCAGTGCGAGGTGTCCGGGGACCTGACCGAGTTCCTGCGGGGTGAAGAGGGCCGCCGAGGTGACGAAGGTGAAGATCACCGCGCCGGGCGGTCCGACGCGCGTCGCGTCGCAGAGCGCCTTCTGCGCGGCGGCCAGCAGGGCGGCGACGGCGATCAGGACTCCGGTCGAGTCCGTGAGCGAGGCCGTGACCAGCGCTGTCGCGACCCCGGCGGACATGCCGAGCACCACGCCCGCGACGGTGCGGGCCCGGTGGGCGTACGGCAGGTTGTGGCCGTAGAGAGCGCAGAGCGATCCGGCCATCGTGTACATCACGAGGTCGAGCCGGTCCACGGCGAAGAGCAGCAGGTTGGGCACGGCCGAGGCGATGACGATGCTCAGCGCCGGCTTGAACCAGGTGTCCGAGGGGCGCGCGAGGCGCAGCGCCCCGACTGTCGCGAAGCCGCGGACCGAGGGCCGCCCTGCCCGAATGGATGTATCACTCACACAGATACTTTAACAGGTATTACACCTGTAAATGATTGACGCTCGGAGCGGCCCGAAGGCTGACGGGTCCCGCCGGTCGTAGCGTGCGAGCAGACACCCGAGCCCGCCAGAGCCTCGGCATGATCACGAGGGAGTGGAATGAAGTACTCCGAGCCGCTGGACAGCGGCCCCTGCTGGGTCGAGCTGGGCACACCGGACATCCCGGCCGCCAAGTCGTTCTACGCGGCACTCTTCGGCTGGCACTGCGAGACCGATCCGCGCCCGGAGGCCGGCGGCTACACCATGGCGCGGCTCGGCGACGCCGCAGTCGCCGCCCTCACTCCGCTCCACCGGCCCGGCGGCTCCCCCGCCGCCTGGACGGTCTCCTTCTCCACCCGTGACGCGGACGCCACCGCGGCGAAGGTGACCTCTGCGGGCGGGACGCTGCTGACCGGCCCGACGGACGTCTTCGAGCAGGGCCGGTTCGCCGTGGTCTCCGACCCGGAGGGTGCGGTGTTCTCGCTGTGGCAGCCCCGCGCGTTCGCGGGCGCCGAACGCCTCGGCGACCCGGGCACCCTCGGCTGGGCCGAACTCTCCACCCGCGACACGGTGACGGCTCTCGCCTTCTACCCCACGGTCCTCGGCTGGACGGTCAGCGCGGGCGGGTCCTACACCCACTGGGGCGTGGACGGCGCCGATTTCGGCGGCATGATGGCGATGGGCGAGGAGTTCGAGCCGGAGGTACCGCCGCACTGGCTCCCCTACTTCGTCGTCACGGACGTCGACGCCACGGCCGCCACGGCGCTGAGCGCGGGCGGAGATCTCCTGCTGCCGCCCACGAGCATCCCGGACGGGCCCAGGATCGCGGTCCTCCGCGACCCGCAGGGCGCGGCGTTCGGCATCCACAGGTCCTACCGCGAGGACTGACGAGGAGTCCGCGACACGAAGGCGGTACGCCAAGGTGCCCCCGCACGTATCCGCGCGGGGGCACCTCGTCGTCACGTCCCGGGCGGGCGCTCAGCCGAGTCCGCGGGCGTCCTGCTTGAGGGCCGTGTCGACCGTCAGGGCGGTGGCGACCACGAGGCTCAGCAGCGGCTCGGGCAGCTGCTGGTGGATCTGGAGCACGTAGTTGTCGGCCGTCGTGAACATGGTCTTCGCGAGACCTTCCCAGGTCTTGGTGATCCGGGCTATCTCGACGTCGTTCCCGTCGACGATCGCGAAGTTCCAGGCGCGCCAGTTCTCCGCCTTGACGGCGCCGACCTTGCGGCCGTCGGCCATGATGGCGAAGTTGATCTTGCCGATGGCGTTCTGCTGGACGATCTCGCCGACCGGCTGCCCGTCGGGGCGCTGGACGACGACCCGGGACTTGATGAACTTGGCCGGCCGCGTCAGCAGCAGCTGCGGCTGACCGTACGCGTCACGGATCTCCAGCCGGTGGGTCAGGTACTGGTCGATGCTCGCGACGAACCGCAGCACCTTGCGCAGTGCGCTCTGACCGACCTGTACGACCGAACCGACCGTGTTGCCCTGCTGGTCGAAGACCTTGTACTCGGTCGTGACCTCGATCAGCTTGGCCTTCTGGTTCACGACCAGGACCGGCTGGTTGAAGAGCGAGGCGCCACCCGGGACGGCCTGCTGGGGGTACGCCGACTGCTGGTGCTGCACGGCCTGGTGCGGAATCCCCGCCGGCGCCTGCGCGGGAATCTGGGACGCGGCCTGCGCGTGCTCGCCCTGTGCCGGGTTGGTGTGCTCGGTCCAACGGGAGCCGTCCCAGTAGCGCAGCAGCTGGGGCGCGCCATGAGGATCCGGATACCAGCCCGCAGAGGTGTTCGAATGCGTGGTCACTGGGGCACACTATCCCGCGAACCTGTGACCCCATAGTCCTTGAATCTTCACACACCACTACGATGGCGGCGATGACCAGGCTGAGCGAGCGGACCGACCGGCGACGGAGCCGCACACGTGTGTCCGCCGAAGTGGGCTCTGTCCTGGTCCTCCTGGCGATGGTCCTCTGCTGCTCCCTCAGCACCGCAGCGGCAACGTCACCTTCGGGCGACGTCCGGCGGGCCTCCCCGGCCCGTGCCATGACCCCGACGCCGGAGACCGCCGCCTCGCTCGTGACGGCGCACGCACCGGACAGCCGGGGCATGGGCAGTTCCTGCCACGGCACCTCCGACCACTCCTCGGCCGTCGTGCTGCCGGGCCCGCCCGCACCGGCGGGCCTTCCCACCGCACTCGCCGCTGCCACTGCCGCCGCCCCCCTCACCGGAGCGGCCGCGATCCGCGGCCCCTCCCACGACGGTGTGGGCGCCGTCGACCGCCTGCGACTGCAGATCCAACGGATCTAGAGGCCCCGCTCCTTGCCTCTTCCCATCCCCACGCGGCGCGCACGCCCGCGCGCACGCGTCCCGTTGAACTCCCGAGGACCTGCCATGGCTTCCGCCAAGAACAAGAACCAGAACACCCCCGCCGCCGCACGCCGGGCCAAGCTCGACGAGGCCCGCCGCAAGGAGCGGGCACGTGAGCGCCGCGTCCGCATCATCACCATCAGCGCCTCCGTCGCCGTGGTGGCCGCCCTGGTCGCCGGAGGCGCCTACCTGATGGCCGCGGCCGATGACAAGGACAAGGCCGAGGAGCAGGCCAAGTCCTCGCCGGTCAAGGGCGAGCGCAGCTGGGACAAGCTGGAGCAGGACCACGTCGGCACCAAGGTCGACTACCCGATGAACCCGCCCGTCGGCGGCGACCACAACCAGGTGTGGATGAACTGCGACGCCGACGTCTACACCGCGGAGATACCGAAGGAGAACGCCGTCCACTCCCTGGAGCACGGCGCGGTCTGGGTCACGTACAACAAGAAGGCGAAGGACGCCGACATCGAGGCGCTCGGCAAGCGCGTCTCCAGCACCCCGTACTCCCTGATGAGCCCTCTCGCCGACCAGGACGACCCGCTGATCCTCAGCGCCTGGGGCAAGCAGGTCACGGTGAAGAGCGCCACCGACCCCCGCGTCGCCCAGTTCTTCACCAAGTACGTCCAGGGTCCGCAGACGCCTGAGCCGGGTGCCGCCTGCACGGGCGGAATGGACAAGTGACATCCGCCGTACGCCCTCCCCGTCCGATGGTGCTGGCGGCCGTCGTGGTGTTCCTGCTTGCACTGGGACTGGTGGTGCTGACGATCGGCCGGCCTTCCTCGGCGGCCCCGTCCACCTCGGGCAGCACCTCCTCGGCCGCGCCCGCCGAGACGTCCGCCGACGTGGGTTTCGCCCGCGACATGTCGATCCACCATCAGCAGGCGGTGGAGATGTCCTTCATCGTCCGCGACCGGACCGACGACGAGGACGTACGCCGCCTCGCGTACGACATCATCAACACCCAGGCCAACCAGCGCGGCATGATGCTGGGCTGGCTGGAGACGTGGGGCAGGCCGAAGAGTTCGGAGCTGCCGCCCATGGAGTGGATGGGGCACCCCGTCACGGCCACGGGTGACGGTTCGCTGATGCCGGGCATGGCCACCGACGCGGAGATGGACGAGCTGCGACGGACCAAGGGCACGGCCGCCGAGGTCCTGTACCTGCGGCTGATGACCGTCCACCACCGGGCGGGCGCCGAGATGGCACAGGCGGCGGCCGGTTCGGCGGACACCGAGGAGATCAGGAACCTGGCAGCGGGCATGGTCCGCGGCCAGGAGTCGGAGATCGGGCTCATGGCCGACATGCTGGAGCAGCGGGGCGCCACCGCCTGAGGGCGACGGATCCCCCTGGACGGGGGCCGTCCCGTCGCCCGGTCCACCGGGCGACGGGACGGCCCTCCGCGCTGTTCGGCGGCCTGCGGCGAGCGGCCGGGAGATAGGGTCGACGACTATATGAAGAGCAACCTCGCACCCTTGGGCCCCAAGGCGGACAAGGACACCGTGCGACGTCACAATCTGAGCCTCGTGCTGCGGGCCGTCCGGGACGAGGGCGAGGCCGGGGAAGCGACGAGGGCCGGGGTGTCCGGCCGGGTGGGGCTGACCCGGGCCGCCGTGTCCTCGCTGGTCGAGCAGCTTCTCGACAGCGGGTTCCTCACCGAGTCGGGCAAGACCTTCAGCGGGCAGGCCGGGCGGCCGGGTACGGCCCTGAAGGTGGCACGCACGGGCCCGGCCGGGCTCGGCGTGGAGATCAACATCGACTACGTCTCGGTGTGCGTCGTGGACCTCGCGGGCACGGGCCGGGTCCGCCAGACCGAGCACCTCGACAACCGGGGGGCCCCACCCGGCGACGTACTGGCCAGGGCGGCGGGGATCGCGGCCCGGACCCTGGAATCGGCGCGCGAGCAGGACCTGCACCCGGTGGGAGCTGCTCTCGCGCTGCCGGGCCTGGTGTCCGGCGGTTCGGTGCGCCAGGCCCCCAACCTCGGCTGGAACCAGGTGCCGGCCGAGGAACTCTTCGCGAGCGCGCTGGCCGGGCTGCGCCCCGGCCGGCCCGCGCTGCCGGTGAGCTCGGAGAACGAGGCCAATCTCGCGGCACTGGCCGAGCTGTGGTTCGGCGGTCTCGACAAGGCGCGCAGTTTCCTCTATCTGACGGGCGAGATCGGGGTCGGCGGTGCCCTGGTGCTCGACGGCGAACTGCTGCGCGGCGCACACGGTTTCGCAGGGGAGATCGGGCATGTGGTGGTGGACCCGGCGGGACCGGAGTGCCGCTGCGGTTCCCGGGGCTGCCTGGAGCAGTACGCGGGGCAGGCCGCGCTGCTGCGCGCGGCGGGCATCGACGAGAACGCCACAGGTCCGGTCGCCGAGCTGGAGCGGCGTGCGCGCGCGGGCGACGAGCGGGCGGTCGCGGCCGTCGCGGAGGCCGGACGGATGCTGGGCAGGGTGCTGTCGGGCGCGGTGAATCTGATCGACCCCGAGGCGGTGGTGCTCGGCGGCATCTACCGGAGCCTGATGCCCTGGCTCGCGCCGCCCGCCGACCAGGAGCTGACGGGGAGGGTGGTCTCCGGCCTCTGGTCGCCGGGCAGCGGACGGCTGCGCGCCTCGTCCGTCGCGGGGGACGCGGCGCGGGGTGCGGCGGCCCTGGTGATGCAGGACGTACTGGCCGACCCGGTGGCGTACGCGGAGCGCAACGGAACGAGGGTGTCGCGATGACCGAGAACTGGGACCCCGCAGACGCGGGGGTGCTGACCTTGCCCTCGGGCCTGCTGGTAAGGGGACGCGGGCTGCGTCGTCCGCTTCCCGGCGGGGCGGTGCCCACGTTCGGGGTGTACCTGCTGGGCGACGAGCCGGAACCCGTCGCCTGGGAGTCGCGGTGGGTGCGCTGGCCCGACTTCCGGCTGCCCGCCGACCGGGCGCGGGCCCGCGAGGTCTTCGGCGAGGCGCTGGCGCGCGCGGCCACGGACCGCGTGGAGGTGGCATGCGGGGGCGGCATCGGACGTACGGGTACGGCGCTGGCATGCATCGCCGTACTGGACGGGGTCCCGGCGGACCGGGCTGTGGAGTTCGTCCGCGGCGGCTACCACCACCGGGCTGTGGAGACCCCGTGGCAGAAGCGGTTCGTACGCCGCTTCGGCAGCCCCCTCTGAGGGCTGTCCCGTAGTCCCTGGTGGATCACATCGGCGCGCGGCGTCGGATGCGGCGGATCGCAAGGCGGAGGGGCGTCCGCCCGCCGGTCGTGTCCGGGCGCTCCGGCAGCGCGGCGAGGCGCCCTGGCTGTCGTCGTGCGACGGCCGGGGATCGCGGGTCGGCCCTCCTGCGACACACATGCGGACCGGGGCGCGGGCGCCGGTCCGTGCGGCGGACGTGGGCCCTCGCCCACCACCCGCCGCCGGCCCGCGCCCGCGCCCCGGTCCGTACGCCGTCCGGGTCAGCGCACCCCGAGCAGGTGGTCCATCGCCAGCTGGTCCAGGACCTCGAAGGCCATGCCGCGCTCCGCCGCCGCCGTGATGTCGAACTCCTCGAAAGCCGAACGGTCGGCGAGCAGACCCGCGACCCCGTCCTCGGCGGTGGGCTGGGCCAGCTCGTCCAGGCGCGAGGCGCGCAGCGCCTCCTGCACGGCCGGGTCGGCGCGGAAGGCCGCGGCGCGCTCCTTGAGGATCAGGTAGTTGCGCATACAGCCCTCGGCCGAGGCCCAGACGCCCGAGTAGTCCTCGGTGCGCGGCGGCTTGAAGTCGAAGTGGCGCGGGCCCTCGTAGCCACCGCGCTCCAGCAGGTCGACCAGCCAGAACGCCTGGCGCAGGTCACCGGCGCCGAAGCGCAGGTCCTGGTCGTACTTGATGCCGGACTGGCCGTTCAGGTCGATGTGGAAGAGCTTTCCGGCCCACATCGCCTGGGCGATGCCGTGCGGGAAGTTGAGCCCGGCCATCTGCTCGTGCCCGGTCTCCGGGTTCACGCCGACCAGCTCCGGGCGCTCCAGGCGCTCGATGAAGGCGAGGGCGTGGCCGATGGTCGGCAGGAGGATGTCGCCGCGCGGCTCGTTCGGCTTGGGCTCGATGGCGAAGCGGAGGTCGTAGCCCTGCTCGGTGACGTAGTCGCCCAGCAGGTCGAAGGCTTCCTTCATCCGGTCGAGCGCGACCCGGACGTCCTTCGCGGCACCGGACTCGGAACCCTCGCGCCCGCCCCAGGCCACATAGGTGGTGGCGCCGAGCTCGACGGCGAGATCGATGTTGCGCAGTGTCTTGCGGAGCGCGTACCGGCGTACGTCCCGGTCGTTGGCGGTGAAGGCCCCGTCCTTGAAGACCGGGTGGGTGAAGAGGTTCGTCGTGGCCATCGGCACCACGAGCCCGTTCGCGTCGAGCGCCTGCCGGAACCGCTTGACGTGCCCCTCCCGCTCCGCGTCCGTCGAGCCGAACGGGATCAGGTCGTCGTCGTGGAAGGTGACTCCGTACGCGCCGAGCTCGGCGAGCCGCTGCACGGACTCGACCGGGTCGATCGCCTCGCGGGTCGCGTCACCGAACGGGTCGCGCCCCTGCCAGCCAACCGTCCACAGACCGAAGCTGAACTTGTCCTCCGGAGTGGGCGTGAAGCGTTCCGTCATCGTCTGGCCGCCTTCGAGTGCTGTCGGGTCCGGTACCGGCACGCACCGGCCGACCCTATTTGTTCAGTGTCATGACTAATCATGCACGGAGGGCCCCTGTGACGTAACCCCCCACCCCCACAAAAACGGAACAGGCCCTGGTCGGGCGCGTGACGATCACGTAATTTGTTTCCCGCACGATCAAATTCGGTTCCCCCAGGCGAGAAGAGGTAGCCCATGCCGCCGCGCAGCGTCGTCATCGGCGTGGACAGCTCCACCCAGTCCACGAAGGCGGCGGTGATTGATGCCGAGACCGGCGAGCTCCTCGCCGTCGGCAGGGCCCCGCATACGGTCACCGGCGAGGGCGGGGCCCGCGAGAGCGACCCCGAGATCTGGTGGCAGGCGCTGCGCCTGGCGGTGGCCGCCGGGCTCAAGGAGTCCGGCGTCGGCGCCTCGGCCGTCACGGGGATCGCCGTCGCCGGACAGCAGCACGGCCTCGTCCTGCTCGACCGGGAGGGCAGGCCGCTGCGCCCCGCGCTGCTGTGGAACGACACCCGCTCCGCCCCGCAGGCCACCGCCCTCACCGAGGCGCTCGGCGGCCCCGACGCCTGGACCGCGCGCACCGGCTCGGTGCCCGTCGCCTCCCTCACGGCGACGAAGTGGCAGTGGCTGCGCGAGAACGACCCCGCCGGTGCGGCGGCGGCCGCCGCCGTCCGGCTCCCCCACGACTTCCTGACCGAGCGGCTCACCGGCACCGCGTTCACCGACCCCGGTGACGCCTCGGGCACCGGCTGGTACTCCACGGCCACCGGAGCGTACGACCCCGACCTGCTCGCGCTCCTCGGGCTGGACCGGTCCCTGCTGCCGGAAGTCGCCGCCACCGGGGCGGCCAGGACCGGCTCCCTGACCACCGCCGCAGCCGAGGCCCTCGGCCTGCCGGCCGGGATCGCCGTGGCGGCGGGCACCGGGGACAACATGAGCGCCGCCGTCGGCCTCGGCCTGGGCGGCGCCGGGCTCCTCGACCACCCGGTGCTCAGTCTGGGCACCTCCGGGACGGTGTTCGCCGCGTCCCGGACCCGGCCCGTCTCGGCGGCCCTCTCAGGTTTCGCCGCCGCGGACGGTACGTACCTCCCGCTGGCCTGCACCCTCAACTGCACGCTCGCCGTCGACAAGGTGGCCGCCCTGCTGGGACTGCACCGCGACGACGCGACGCCCGGCGGCGAGGCCGTACTGCTGCCCTACCTGGACGGCGAGCGCACCCCCGACCTCCCCCGGGCCTCGGGGCTGCTCACCGGACTGCGGCACGACACGACCCCGCAGCAACTCCTGGGCGCCGCCTACGAGGGCGCCGCGTTCACCGTGCTCCGCGCCCTCGACGAACTGCTGCTGGCCTGCGGCCTCGACCCCGCCGATCCCACCGTCGCCGCCCGCCCGCTGCGGCTGATCGGCGGCGGGGCGGGTGGCCGCACCTGGGTGGAGACCGTGCGCCGCCTCTCCGGGCGTCCGCTCGTCATCCCCGCCGGGGGTGAACTGGTCGCCCGTGGCGCGGCGGCGCTCGCCGCCTCGGCGGCCGGCGGAGGGGATCCGGTAGCGGTGGCTGCCTCTTGGAACAGCGGCCTGGACGACCGTCAACTGCCCCCGGTCGAAAGGGATATGGAGACCTGGGAGCGGGTCGGTTCGGTGCTGGGACGAGCCGCCGGCCCCGTGCTCGAAGGCTGAGCCCAAGGCTCGAACCGGCCTTCGGCGCACGCGTTTTGGGATGCCGCCGGAACTTCAATAGGATCCGGCGATGATCATAAGAAGACGGCTGCGGGCCGGGGTGTGCGTACTGCTCGCCACCCTGGCCGCGTGGCTCGGCACCGCCCTCCCGGCCGCCGCCGACGAACCCACCGGCACCACACCCCCCAAGGTCGAGCTGGTTCTCGACGTCAGCGGCTCCATGCGCGCCCGCGACATCGACGGCCAGTCGCGGATGGCCGCCGCGAAGCAGGCGTTCAACGACGTGCTGGACGCGGTGCCCGAGGAGGTGCAGCTCGGCATCCGGACGCTCGGTGCCGACTACCCGGGCGACGACCGCAGGACCGGCTGCAAGGACACCAAGCAGCTCTACCCCGTCGGTCCGCTCGACCGCACCGAGGCCAAGACGGCGGTCGCCACCCTGGCGCCCACCGGCTGGACCCCGATCGGCCCGGCGCTGCTCGGCGCGGCCGACGACCTGGAGGGCGGCGAAGGCACCCGCCGGATCGTCCTCATCACCGACGGCGAGGACACCTGCGGCCCTCTCGACCCGTGCGAGGTGGCACGGGACATCGCCGCTCGCGGGGTGCACCTGGTCATCGACACGCTGGGCCTGGTCCCCAACGCCAAGATCCGCCAGCAGCTGACCTGCATCGCCGAGGCGACAGGCGGCACCTACACGGCCGTCACACACACCGAGGAACTCTCCGGCCGCGTCAAGCAGTTGGTCGACCGCGCCGCCGAGCCCGTCGTCACCCCGGTGGCGACCGAGGGCGCGGACAGCTGCTCCGCTGCTCCGGCGCTCAAGGCCGGTCTCTACACCGACCGTGAGAAGTTCGGCGAGCACCGCTGGTACCGGGTGGACGTACTGCCGGGCCAGGAACTGCGCGCGTCGGTGAGCGTGGCGGCCGACCGCGCCGTCAACAACGACTACGGGGTCCTGCTGCGGGCGCTGACCGTGCACGGCCGCGAGATCGTCCGCGGTTCCGAGGCCGGCACCGGCCGTACGGACGTGATCTCCTCCGGGCTGCGCTACCCCAAGGCCGAACAGGACGGCACGGACGACGAGGACCTGACTCCCGAGGCCGTCTGCCTCCAGGTCAGCAACTCCTTCTCGGCCGCCGCGTCGGTGAAGACCTCGCCCGGCCTTCCGGTCGAGCTGACCATCGACGTGGTGGACGCGCCGGACGAGGCGGCCGACGTGGCCGCGTTCGGTCTCGGCCGCGGCTGGTGGCTGCTCGGCGTGCTCGTCCTCACCGGACTGGTCGCCGGCCTGCTGACCGGCTGGATCTCGCGCTGGCGCGTCGCCGTATGGAGGACCAACTGATGCGTACGACACGTGCACTGGCGAGCGGCCTGCTGGCCGGCCTCGCCCTGCTGACCTCCGCGGGCTCCGCCACGGCGGTCGCCCCGTCGGCGCCCAGGACCGACGCGAGCCCCAGCACCGATCCCGGCGCCGGAAGCGACGGCGGGGCGGGACCCACCGAAGCGGGCACGACGTTCCGTACCGCCACCGCCGTCCAGCAGGGGCAGCGGGCCACCGCGGAGGCGTCGACGGGTGACTACCTGTACTGGGTCTTCCCCGCCGACGCCGGTCAGCGGGCCACCGTCCGCGCGAAGGTCACCCTCCCCGAGAGTGCGACGCGGCACGGTGCGTCGACCTGGCAGGTCGACGTGTACGACGGACTGCGGCGGCGCCAGGCGTGCATGTACGGCCACCAGACCCGCAAGGCCGCCGCGGAGGCCGCGTCGGTCGAGCTGACCTGTGTCCTGCGGACCGTCCGTGCCTGGTCGGAGCCGTGGGCCGCTGATCCGCTGCCGGGCAGCTACTACGTACGCCTCACGGTCCTCGACCTGCCCGCCACCGACCTCGGTCTGCCGGTCGCGACGGAGCTGGAGGTCACCTCCGCCGGCAGAAACGGTGCGCACGACGTGGACGGCGCTCTCGCCGAGCCGCTGGTGCCCGGCGCCACGTCCGAGGATGCCCCCGGCGGCAGCGGCTCGCAGGACCGCGTGCCCCTCGCCGGTGAGCCGGAGGACGGCTGGACGTCCGGCTGGTGGACGGACCGCTGGCTGTGGACCGTGGGCGGCGGGGTGCTCGGTGCGCTGGCAGCCGTCTTCGGCTACTCCCTCACGCGGGGCGGCGGCCGTCCCTCCCGGGTGCCTCAGGGCATCTGACCGACTGCCGCTCGGGACGGGGTGCGGCATCGCGCCGGCCCCGTCCTGAGCGGCGGCGACGGCCCACGGTGGGAAAGGCCGCAGGGCGCCTCGGTGGGCGGGTGTCAGGTGTGGTGCCGCCTCGTCACATGGCGCAGTCCACCGAGGAGGTGGGTGCGGAAGGCCGGATCGCGGTAGGCGTCGCCGTCGTGTCCGAGGGCGGTGTAGAAGACGGGGGCGCCCCCGTGTTCGTGGGTCCAGACGAGGGGGTGGTCGGCGCCCATGCCACCGCCCGCGTAGCTGGACTCGTCGGCGGAGGCGAGGACCCGCACGGTGGACCGCGGGCTCGTGCGGAAGTCGTACCACTCGTCGGTGAGGTCCCAGGTGGCGCCCAGGTGTGCGGTGGCCGGGTGGTCGTGGTCCTCGACCGTGACGGTGCCGGGCTGGAGTTCCGGGTGACGGGCGAAGCGGGCGCCGAGGAGTGCCCCGTAGAACGGCCAGCCGTACTCCGTGCAGGCCGCCGCGTGCACCCCCATGAAGCCGCCACCCGCGGCGCAGTGCGCCCGCAGTGCGGTGCGCCCCTCGAGGGTGAGGACGTCACCGCTGGTGGAGAGGAACACCACGGCGGTGTACGGGTGGAGGCCGCGGGCGAAGACGTCGGGATCCTCGGTGGTGTGCACGGTGAGGCCGTGCTCCGCGCCGAGCTCCTGGAACGCGGCGATCCCCTCAGGGATCGAGTCGTGCCGGTAGCCGGTGGTGCGCGTGTACACCAGCACGGTGGGGAGGCTGTGGGAGGTCATACGTGCTCCGGGGGCTCGGCGGCCCCCCATGATCCTCCACGGACGTCCGACTGCCCACCGGACCGGTCGCATTTCGGCGGAGCACAGCACCACCGCGTTCGAACAGTTGAGCTCTTGCGGCTACGCTCGGCAACTCACGTACCAGGGAGCGGAGTTCTTTCATGTCCAGGGATACGGATACGGGCACGGACAGCGGCACGACCGCCGCCGCCGGAGACACCCGGCGCCACACCGTCGTGCCGGGCCCGAGAGGGTTGCCGTTCCTCGGCAACCTGCCCCGGTTCGCGAAGGACCCCCTCGCGTTCTTCGAGCAGCTTCGTGGTCACGGGGACATGGTGAGCTGGCGATTCGGCCGCAACCGCTGCGTGTTCATCTCCGATCCCGCGTGCATAGGCGAGCTCCTCACCGAGACGGAACGCACCTTCGACCAGCCCGCGCTGGGCATCGCGTTCCGTACGGTGATGGGCAACGGCGTCGTCGTGGCGCGCGGGCCGGACTGGCGGCGCAAGCGGTCGCTGGTCCAGCCGTCCGTGCGGCCCAAGCAGGTGAAGTCGTACGCCTCCACGATGGCCGAGTGCGCGGTGGAGCTGGCCGACTCCTGGTCGGGCGGTCAACGCGTCGACGTCAAGCGGGAGATGGCCGCACTGACCCAGAAGATCGCGGTCCGCACCATCTTCGGAGTGGACACCCCGGCCGACGCGGAGTCCATGGGACGGGCGATGGACGTCGCCCAGCGGGAGATCGGCAAGGAGTTCAGCGGCATCGGCGCGATCCTTCCCGACTGGGTGCCGACACCGGGCCGGGCCAGGATCAAGAAGGCGGCCGCGGTCATCGACGCCGAGGTGGCCCGGGTGGTGGCCCGCCACCGCGACGGCGACGGGGAGCGCCCCGATCTGCTGAGCCGGCTGCTCACCGCGGTGGACGAGACCGGCGCGAGCCTCTCCGACGAGGAGATCCGCGACGAGACGGTCACCCTGTACATCGGCGGCCACGAGACGACCAGTTCCACGCTGGTGTGGGCGTGGTACCTGCTGTCCCGCAACCCTGAGGCGCGCGCCGCCCTCACCGAGGAGCTGGACCGGGTCCTGGGCGACCGTGAGCCCGGCTTCGACGACTACGCCCAACTGACGTACGCCCAGTCGGTGGTGAAGGAGACGCTGCGCCTGTATCCGACGATCTGGCTGGTCACCGGGGTGGCCAAGGAGGGCGCGCGGATCGGCGGCGTACCGATGCCCGAGGGCACCCGGGTGTGGAGCAGCCAGTGGGCGACCCAGCGCGACGCGCGCTGGTTCCCGGAACCCGAGCGCTTCCGGCCGGAGCGCTGGGATGCGGAGGACGGCGACGAGATCGCGGAGTACGCGTGGTTCCCGTTCGGCGGCGGGCCCCGGGTCTGCCTGGGCACGCGCTTCGCGATGGTGGAGGCCGTGCTGATCCTCGCCGTGCTGGCGCGCCGCTTCGATCTGGACGTGGACCCGGGGGACATCGGCCACGTGCCGTCGCTGACCCTGCAGCCCGACCGGGACGTGACGGCGACCGTGCGGGCCCGCTGACGATGGGGCGGGTGCCGCCGGGGGCGGAAGGCCCCCGGCAGCACCCGGCTCGGCGCTGTCCTACTTCTTCACCCACTTCTTCCACACCTGCGGGTTGTCCTCGATCCAGCGCCCGGCCGCCTGCTGCGGAGTGAGCTTCTCCGAGGCGATCATCCTGGACACCTCGTTCTGCGCGTCCTCGGTCCAGTTGAACTTCTTCAGGAAGTCGGCCGCCGCGCCGCCGCGCCTGGAGAAGTCCGCGTTGAGGTACTTCTGCAGCGGTGTCGTCGGGTAGGCGCAGTCGATGTCCTTCGGATCCTTGGCCGCACATGCCTCGGTGTACTCGGGGAGCTTCACCTCGACCATCGGCACCTCCTCGAACAGCCACTGCGGCTGGTACCAGTAGCTCAGGAAGGGCTTCTTCTCCTTGGCGAACTGCTGGATCTGGGTTATCTGGGCGGCTTCGGAGCCCGCGAACACGACCTTGTAGTCCAGGTCGAGGTTCTTCACCAGCGCGGTGTCGTTGGTGACGTAGGACGGAGAGCCGTCCATGAGCTGCCCCCTGCCCCCGCTCTCCGGGGTGCGCAGTTCGTCGGCGTACCTGTCGAGGTTCTTCCAGTCCGTCACGTCCGGGTGCTCGTCGGCCCAGTACTTCGGCACGTACCAGCCGATGTGGCCGGTCACGCCCAGGTCGCCGCCGCTGACGATGGTCTTCTTGTCCTCGACGTACAGCTTCTCCTGGTCGGGGTGGCCCCAGTCCTCCAGGATCGCGTCGACGCGGCCCTGGCTGAGGGCGTCCCAGGCAGGGACCTCGTCGGTCTGGACGAGGTCGACCCGGTAGCCCAGTTCGTCCTCCAGGAGCTTCTGGGCGACGGCCACGTTGGCCTGCGCACCGACCCAGGACTGCACGGAGAGCGTGACGGTCCTGATGCCGGCCGGGGCGGCGAACGGCGAGGTCTGCTTCGTCATGTCCGCCGCGCCGCAGCCGGTGACGGCGAGCAGGGCGGCGGCCGACGAAGCGGCGGCGAGGACCCGGGTACGGGTACGGATCGGCGTGCGAGCCATGTCAGCTCTCCTTCCGCGCGGTGCGCGTGGTGGGCTGGGTGACCCGGTCCAGCATCAGGCCCAGGCAGACGATGGCGGCGCCTGCCACGAGGCCGGTGGCGAGCTGGCCCTGGGCGAGGCCGAGTACGACGAGGTATCCGAGCGCGCCCGAGCCGACGAGTGCGCCGATGATGACGACGGCGAGGACCAGGACGACGCACTGGTTGACGGCGAGCAGCAACGCGGGCCGGGCCAGCGGCAGTTGGACCTGGCGCAGCTGCTGGCCACTGGTGGCGCCCAGCGAGCGGGCGCACTCCATGGCGGCCGGATCGACGCCCCGCAGCCCCTGGGTGGTGATGCGGATGACGGCCGGGAGCGCGTAGACGACCGCCGCGGCGGCGGCCGGGGCGCGCCCGATGCCGAAGAGGGCGACGACCGGGATGAGGTAGACGAACTGCGGCATGGTCTGGAAGACGTCGAGGACCGGGCGCAGCAGGCGTTCGAACCGTTCGCTGCGGGCCGCGCCGACGGCGATGCCGAAGCCGAGGACCAGGGTGATCGCGACGGCCGCGACGACCTGGCTGAGGGTGTCCATCGAGGGCTCCCACACGCCGAGGACACCGATGGCCGCCATGGCGAGCACGGCGGTGAGCGCGGTGCGCCAGGTGCCGATCGTCCAGGCGAGGGCGGCGACGATCAGGAGCACGGACCACCAGGGCAGGCCCTGCAGCCCGCTGCGCATGGGGTTGAGGATCCAGCTGGTGAAGTGCGCGGCCCAGTCGGCGGTGCCGCCTAGGACCGGGACCCCGGTGTAGATGTGGTCGACCATCCACTCCTTGGCGGTGTTGACGGGTCCGGCGATGGCGACGATCGCGCCCTCGGGCCAGACCTGGCCACCCGTGAACCGTCCCACGACGGCGACGGCCGCCACGACGAGGGCCGCCAGGCCGCGGCCGCGTGCGCCCCGGAGGGCGGCGGGGCCGGTCGGCTCGGTACCGATCCGGCGGCCGGCGGCCTCGGTCGTGCGGTCCAGGACGACGGCCAGCAGCACGATCGGGATGCCCGCGGCGAGTGCGGCGCCGACATCGACCGAGGACAGTGCCTGGTAGACGCGGTCGCCGAGGCCGCCGGCGCCGATCACGGAGGCGATGACGGCCATCGAGAGGGCCATCATGATCGTCTGGTTGAGTCCGAGGAGCAGTTCCTTGCGGGCCAGCTGCAGCCTGGCCGTGAGCAGTCGCTGCCTGCCGGTCGCGCCGAGGGAGGTGACCGCCTCCATGACGCCCTGGTCGGCGCCACGCAGACCGAGGGCGGTGAGGCGGGCCATCGGCGGGGCCGCGTAGACGACGGTCGCGAGGACCGCGCCGGGCACACCGATGCCGAAGACCAGCGCGACGGGCAGCAGGTACGCGAAGGCGGGCAGGACCTGCATGGTGTCGAGTACGGGGCGCAGCGCCCGGTACGTACGGTCCGAGAGCCCGGCCGCGAGGCCCAGGAGGACGCCCAGCATCACCGAGGCGAGGACGGCGACGACCATCAGCGCGAGGGTCTGCATCGTCGGCACCCACATGCCGAGCAGACCGCAGGCGATGAAGGAGACCGCGGCGGTGAGGGCGAGCCGCGGCCCCGCGACGCGCCAGGCCACGACGGCCGCGACCGCCGTGACTCCGGCCCAGCCGAGGGCGAGCAGCAGCAGGTAGACACCCCGCACCGAGAGGACGACGGCGTTGCTGATGTGGCCGAAGAAGTACAGGAACAGGGGGTGGCTGTCGCGGTTGGCGACGATCCAGTCGTTGACCTCGCCGAGCGGAGCGGTCAGGTCGACGGTCAGGGCGCCGGGCCAGGCCGCGCCGCCCCAGCGTGCCTGCACGACGGGTACGGCGACGGCGGCGATCACCGCGATGACCAGCAGCTTCGTGAGGGCGGGGCGGCCGAGCAGCGCCCGGAGCGGGCTGCGGCCCGGCGGTCGGGCGACGGTGGGAACGGTTGCCTGGGCGGTGGTCATCAGGCGGCCACCTCCTGGGTGCCGGTGGTCCCGGTGCCCGCGACCACCCCGAGCAGGCAGGCGTGGTCGACGACGCCGACGAGCCGGCCCGAGTCCATGACACGGGCCGTCGGGTCACCGGAACGCGCGACTGCTTCGATGGCCTCGGAGACGGTGGCGTCGGGGCGGACGGCGGGTCCGCGGTCGGCCTCGCCCGCGGCCGGGGGGCGCATGGCGCCGGCGACCGTCAGGACCTGTTCGCGCGGTACGTCGCGGACGAACTCGCGTACGTAGTCGTCGGCGGGTGATCCGACGATCTCCTCGGGGGTGCCGAGCTGGACGATGCCGCCGTCGCGCATGAGCGCGATGCGCGTGCCCAGGCGCAGTGCCTCACTCAGGTCGTGGGTGATGAAGACCATGGTCCGGCCCTCTTCCTGGTGCAGCCGCACGACCTCGTCCTGCATCTCGCGGCGGATCAGCGGGTCGAGCGCGCTGAACGGTTCGTCGAAGAGCAGGACGGACGGGTCGACGGCGAGTGCGCGGGCCAGGCCGACGCGCTGCTGCTGGCCGCCGGAGAGCTGCGCCGGGCGACGGTCCTCCAGACCGGCCAGCCCGACCTTCTCGACCAGCTCGGCGGCCTTCCTGCGCCGTTCGGCCTTGCTCAGGCCCTGGATCTCCAGCCCGTAGGCGACGTTGTCGAGGACGGTGCGGTGCGGCAGGAGTCCGAAGTGCTGGAAGACCATGGCCGCGCGGTGCCTGCGCAGTTCGCGCAGCCGCGTGCGGTCCATCGCGAGGACGTCCTCGCCGTCGATGGCCAGGGTGCCGCTGGTCGGCTCGATCAGCCGGGTCAGGCAGCGTACGAGGGTGGACTTGCCGGATCCGGAGAGGCCCATGACGACGAAGACCTCGCCCTTGCGGACGTCGAAGGAGACGTCGCGTACGGCGGCGGTGCAGCCGGTGCGTTCCCGCAGCTCGGCCGGGGGCAGCCCGGCGTGCTCGCTGCCGGGGACGCGATCGGCCTTGGGGCCGAAGACCTTCCAGAGGTTCCTGACGGCGAAGACAGGGGTATCGGTCGCGGTCATCGGACATCGCCTCCAGTGGTCGTACCGAGCGGGGCCGAGCCGGGCGGTCCGGCATCGAGCGGTCCGGAGCCGGGCGGTCCGGCATCGGCCGGAGTCGAGCCGGGCAGCTCCGGGGCGGCCATGTCGTTGGCGAGCAGTTCCGCGCACTTCTCGCCGACCATGAGGACGCCGATCATCGGGTTGACCGCGGGCATCGTCGGGAACACGGACGCGTCGGCGATCCGGATGGATTCCAGTCCCCTGACACGCAGCCGGGGATCGACCACGGCCGCCGGGTCGTCGGCCGCGCCCATCCGGCAGGTGCCCGCCGGGTGGTACACGGTGTGCGCGACCTTGCGGGCGTACTCACTGATGTCCTCGTCCGAGGTGACCTCGGGGCCCGGGCACACCTCCCGCTTGAGCCAGTGCGCGAGCGGCTGCGTCTTCGCTATCTCGCGGGCGAGTTTGATTCCGTCGACCAGTGTGCGGCCGTCGTAGTCCTCCTCGTCGGTGAAGTAACGGAAGTCCAGGGCGGGTTTGACCTCGGGGTCGGCGCTCGTGAGGTAGAGGCGGCCCCGACTGCGCGGCTTGGGGATGTTCGGCGTCATCGACACACCGTGCTCGGGACGCTCGTAGCCGAGGCGTTCCGGGTTGTCGGTGAAGGGGATCTGGTAGAAGTGGAACATCAGGTCGGGGCCCGGGGATCCGGGGTCGCGCCGGACGAACAGGCCCGCGTCGGAGTCCATCGCGGAGTTCTCCGGGATGGGCCCGTCGGTCTCCCAGACGATGACCGACTCCGGGTGGTCCAGCAGGTTCTCACCGACGCCCGGCAGGTCGTGGACGACCGGGATGCCGAGTGCCTCCAGATCCCGCCTCGGCCCGATCCCGGAGTGCATCAGCAGTCGCGGGGTGTCCACCGCGCCCGCGCAGACGATCACTTCACGGGTGGCGCGCAGCAGCAGTTCCTCGCCGTCCTCGGTGCGGACGTGCACCCCGGTGGCGCGGTTGCCGTCGAACTCCAGCCGGTGGGCCCAGGTCTCCAGCAGGATCGAGAGGTTCGGGCGGTCACCGGCCTCGATGTGCGGGTGGAGGTAGGCGACGGACGCGGAGGACCGCTTGTTGTTCTCCGGGTGGTAGGCGAGGTCGAAGAAGCCGACGCCCTCGTGGAACGGCTTCTTGTTGAAGCCCTCGACACGCGGGACTCCGGCGGCGGCCTGCGCCGCGTCGACGAAGTCGCGGGCGATGGCGTTCCGGTCCTTCTCGTCGACCGGCACGATGTGGTTGCGCAGCCGGGCGAAGTACGGGTCCATGGCCGCCGCGTCCCAGCCTTCGGCGCCCGCCCCGGCCCATTCGTCCCAGTCGCCGGGCAGCGGCTTGAAGCTGATGAGGGTGTTGTGCGATGAGCAGCCACCGAGCACCCGGGCGCGGCTGTGGCGGATGTGCGAGTTGCCGCGCGGCTGTTCGGTCGTCGGGTAGTCGTAGTCCAGGTCGCCGCCGAGCAGCCCGAGCCAGCGGCGCAGGGTCAGCACGTCGTCGCGGCCGATGTCGGAGGGGCCGCCCTCGATCACGGTCACGGTCACGCCGGGGTTCTCCGTGAGGCGTGAGGCGATGACCGAGCCGGCCGTGCCGCCTCCGACGATCACGTAGTCGACCGGTTCGGGCGGTGCTGTGCGGGGGGTCGGGTGCATCGGTCACTGCTCCTTCTGCAAGGTTCGTGCGTGTACGGGATGCCGCGAACAGGGGTCGGCAGGCTCAGCCGGCGAACCAGCGCTGGGGGCGCGGGTTGAGGTTCTGGTAGATGTGCTTGGACTCGCGGTACTCCGCGAGTCCGGTGGGGCCGAGCTCACGGCCCGTGCCCGACTTGCCGAACCCGCCCCACTCGGCCTGCGGGAGGTACGGGTGGTAGTCGTTGATCCAGACGGTGCCGTGCCGCAGCCGTCCCGCGACCCGGCGGGCGCGGCCCGCGTCGCTGGTCCAGACGGCGCCCGCGAGGCCGTAGTCGGTGTCGTTGGCCAGGGTGACGGCCTCTTCCTCGGTGTGGAAGGTCTCGACGGTGAGGATCGGGCCGAAGGTCTCCTCGCGCACCACCCTCATCCCGCGGTGGCAGCCGTCCAGGACGGTCGGCCGGTAGAAGTAGCCGCCTCGGGGCCGCACCGGGGAGGGTTCGGGGCGGGCGCCGCCGGAGCGGACGACGGCGCCCTCCTCGCGTGCGGATGCGACGTACGCCTCGACCTTGGCGAGCTGCTGCGCGGAGACCAGCGGTCCGCATTCGACGCCGTCCGCGGTGCCGCGGCCGAGCCGGATGGCGTCGGCGCGGCGGGCGAGTTCCGTGACGAAGCGTTCGCGGACCGACTCCTCGATGATGAGGCGCGCCCCGGCGGAGCAGACCTGACCGCTGTGGAAGAACGCGGCGTTGAGTGCCTGGTCGACGGCGGTGTCGAAACCGTCCTCGGTGGCGCAGGCGTCGGCGAAGACGACGTTGGGGTTCTTGCCGCCGAGTTCCAGGGCGACCTTCTTGACTGTGGGGGCCGCGGCCTGCGCCACCTTCGTACCGCTGGCGAGTCCGCCGGTGAAGGAGACCAGGTCGACGTCCGGGTGCTCGGAGAGCCGGGCGCCCACGGGGTCTCCCGCACCGGTGACGAGGTTGGCCGTACCGTCCGGAAGTCCCGCCTCGGACAGCAGCCGGATCAGGTGGACGGTGGAGAGCGGCGTGACCTCGCTGGGCTTCAGGACGAAGGTGTTGCCGGCGGCGAGGGCCGGGGCGATCTTCCAGCTGGCCTGGAGGAGCGGGTAGTTCCAGGGAGCGATCAGCGCGCAGACACCCACGGGCTCGTGCACGACGATGCTGTGGACGTCGGGGTCCCCGGCGTCGACGACCCGGCCGCCGCTCTCGTTCATCACGAGGTCGGCGAAGTAGCGGAAGGCGCTGGTGACGTCGTCGACGTCTACGCGGCCCTCTTCGAGGGTCTTGCCGGTGTCGCGGCTCTCGACCAGGGCGATCTCCTCGCGGTCGCGCTGGAGGAGGTCGGCGACCCGGCGCAGTAGCCCGGCGCGGTCGGCGACGGGCCGGTGGGGCCAGGGGCCGTCGTCGAAGGCACGGCGCGCGGCGGCGATCGCCCGGTCCGTGTCCTCGGTGCCTCCTTCGGCGACGAGCGCGAGGACGGTGGCGTCCGCGGGGTCGATGATCTCGCGCGTCGCGCCGGATGCGGCGGGGTGCCACATGCCGTCGATATGAATGGTGTCCAGCGCCGCCATGTCCTGTATCTGCCTTCCGTACCGAAATACTCCCCGCCGGAGCGGCCGGAGAGCGTGTGCGCGGGCGGCCGCGATCCGGTCGCACCAGCGGCCTGGCCCCCTCCCCGGTCCGCCGGAATGTATGCCAGGAATTTCACGCTGAGTGACGCGACTCACTCTGCACAGCCCCCGGCACCCCGGAAACACGGCGGCCCGCCGGAGGTCCCTGTGCGGGACCTCCGGCGGGCCGTCGATGTCCGGTGAGCGGGCAGGCGCTCTCGGTACGGTTGCGCCGGTTGCTCAGACGGTGACCGTCCCGCTCCCCTCCCCCGTCTTCGCCGTCGCCCCCGGACCCTCGACGCTCACGCGGTACACCCGGTCCGTTCCCTGCGCCGTCACCCGCACGGCGCCGCCCTCACGTACGACGTGGAAGGAGGCCGCCGGAGCGCCCGACAGGTCCGGGACGGAAACGGTCCGCCCGGTTGCGGGTACGTCCGGACCGAACACGCGAAGGGTGAGGCCGTCCAGCCAGTCCGCGTCCGGCCGCTGGTCGTCGGCGCCCCAGGGGAGTACGGCTCCGGGCCGGACGAGCAGCGGCAGGCTGTCGAAGCCGTGCGTCTCGTGGTGCCACGCCGGACCCGTGACGGATTCCCCGGTCAGCAGGGAGGTCCAGGTGCCCTCGGGCACGTAGAACTCCACCTCTCCGTCGGCGGAGAAGACCGGGGCGACGAGCAGGTCGGGGCCGAGCATGTACTGACGGTCCAGCGTGCGGGTCGCCGGGTCCTCGGGGAACTCCACCAGCATGGGCCGCATCACCGGGACGCCGGTGCGGTGCGCCTCGGCGGCCACCCCGTACAGGTACGGCATCAGCCGGTGCTTGAGCAGGGTGAACTGCCGTGCCACGTCCACCGCTTCCTCACCGAACGCCCACGGCACCCGGTAGGACACGTTGCCGTGCAGCCTGCTGTGCGAGGACAGCAGCCCGAAGGCGAGCCACCTCTTGAAGACCTCCGGGTCGGGAGTGCCCTCGAAGCCGCCGATGTCGTGGCTCCAGAAGCCGAACCCGGAGAGGCTCAGCGAGAGGCCGCCGCGCAGCGACTCGGCCATCGCGGTGAACGAGGCGAAGCAGTCGCCGCCCCAGTGCACGGGGAACTGCTGGCCGCCCGCCGTCGCGGAGCGTGCGAAGAGCACCGCTTCGCCGTGGCCGCGCTCCTTCTCCAGGAGCTCGAAGACGGTGCGGTTGTAGATCTGCGCGTAGTAGTTGTGCATCCGCTCCGGGTCGGAGCCGTCGTGCCAGACCACGTCCGTCGGCACGCGCTCGCCGAAGTCGGTCTTGAAGCAGTCGACGCCCTGGTCGAGGAGGACGCGCAGCTTGCTGTTGTACCACTCGCACGCGGCCGGGTCGGTGAAGTCGACGAGCGCCATGCCGGGCTGCCACAGGTCCCACTGCCAGATGTCGCCGTTCGGTCTGCGCACCAGATAGCCGCGCTCGGCGCCCTCCGCGAACAGTGGCGACTTCTGCGCGATGTACGGGTTGATCCACATGCTGATCCGCAGTCCGCGCTCCTTGAGCCGGGCCAGCATTCCTTCCGGGTCGGGGAAGACGTCCGGATCCCAGAGGAAGTCCGACCACTGGTACTCACGCATCCAGAAGCAGTCGAAGTGGAAGACGCTGAGCGGGATGTCGCGCTCGGCCATCCCGTCGACGAACGAGGTGACGGTCTCCTCGTCGTACGAGGTGCAGAACGAGGTGGTCAGCCACAGGCCGAAGGACCATGCGGGCGGCAGTGCGGGCCTGCCCGTCAGGGCGGTGTAGCGGGACAGCACATCCTTGGGGGTCGGCCCCGCCACGACGAAGAACTCCAGCGACTGGTCCTCGACGCTGAACTGGACCTGCCCGACCGACTCGGAGCCGATCTCGAAGGCGACCTTGCCGGGGTGGTTGACGAAGACGCCGTAGCCGCGCGAGGAGAGGTAGAACGGGATGTTCTTGTAGGCCTGTTCGCTGCTGGTACCGCCGTCGGCCTGCCAGATGTCCACGCTCTGGCCGTTCTTGACGTACGGCGTGAAGCGCTCACCGAGGCCGTAGACGTTCTCGCCCACCGCCAGGGCGAGTTGGGCGATCATGTGGTGGGTGCCGTCGGGAGTGGTGGCGAAGGCCGTGCCCTTGCGGTCGACCCCCGTGAGGCGTCGCCCCTGATCGTCGAGGAAGGTCATGCCCCACGGGCCGTCGCCGTCCATGCGCAGGGTCAGCGGACCGCTGGTCAGCTCGGTGACCGCGCCGTCGCGCCGGACGCGGGCGGGCGAGGCGGGATCTGGATCGGGCAGCAGGGTGAAGTCGGGCCCGCGTCTCGCCTTTCCGGCGTGATGGGTGGCGCGTACGCCGATGACTCCCTCGGCCGGGGAGAAGCACTCGACGGTGATCAGCGGGGTGTTGAGGGTGTCTCCGCGTTCGGCGACGCGCTTGACCGCCGCGTAGGCGGTGAACCGGTCGTCCTCGGCGCGCAGGTCACGGATCTCGGTCGCGTAGGAGGCGCGGACACCCTCACGCATGAGCCAGAAGCCGTCGGTGAATTTCATGAGGACTCCTTGCCGGGGACGAATGCGAGATGCGCGAGGCGCACGCCGCCGCGCAGGGCGACCCGCACGTCATGGACTCCGCGGACGGTGAGCTCCGCCTGATGGGTGCGCAGGTCGTACGGTCCTTCACCGCCCGGGACGGTGATGTCCGCCGACGCTCCCTCCACCGTCACGACGACGGCCCCCTTCCCCGCCACCGAGACCGTGACGGCACGCGAGCCGTCCCCGAAGTCACATGCCGTGAAGAGGAGCTGACCGAACTCGCCGACAGGAGACACCGCGTCCCCGTCCGTCCTGGAACGGTCGACGATCACCGTGTCCCGCTGCTCGTCGTAGTCGGCCGCCTCGATGCCCCGCTCCAGAACGGGCCGGGGGCCGGACGGCTCACCGGCGACGTCCACCGTGACGGCCGCCCGGATGTCGGCGCTGGAGGCGCCGGCCTGCAGTTCGTACGTGCCCGGCTCGACGGTCCAGCGGCCGTGCGCCACGTCCCAGTGGCCGAGCTCCGCCACCGGGACGAGGAATTCGACACGCTCGCCCGCGCCCGCCGCGAGGTGCACCCTGCGGTGACCGGCCAGCTTGCGCAGCGGCAGGTCGGCGGCCTGTCCCACGGCCCGCACGTAGAGCTGGGCGACCTCGTCGGAGTCGGCCGCACCGGTGTTGGTGACCGTGAGCGAGACCCGGATCAGGTCCTCCTCGCGGGCGGCGCTCAGCGCGGAGTAAGTGAAGTCGCTGTAGGTCAGTCCGTGGCCGAACGGGTAGAGCGGGTCACCCTGGAAGTAGAGATAGGTCTGCCGGGAGCCGATGATGTCGTAGTCCAGCAGGTCCGGAAGGTCGGCGTCGGACGCGTACCAGGTCTGCGGGAGGCGGCCGGCCGGGGACACGTCCCCCGCCAGGACGCGCGCGAGCGCGGTGCCGGCCGCCTGGCCGCCGTGCGCGGTCCACAGCAGGGCGGGCAGCGTGGCCGCCGCTTCCGTGACCGCGTACGGATAGGCGGAGGTCAGCACAAGGACGGTGCGCGGGTTGGCGCTGTGCGCCGCACGCCACAGCCGCTCCTGCTGGGGCGGCAGGCCGAGCGTCGTACGGTCCTCGGTCTCCCGGCCATTGATGTGCGGGTCGTTCCCGGCGACGACGATCACGGTGTCCGCGGCAGCCGCGGCGCGCGCCACGGCGTCCTCGCCGCGCTCGGTCACCTCGATCTCGAAGACCGTGCCGGATGCGGCGGAAACTTTTTCGCCGGACTCGGCAACCTTTACGCCGTCGGTGGCGACAGTCACGTACCCACCTGTCCCGACATGCAGAAGGCGGTGTCCGCCGTCGTGCCCCTCCGGCCCCTCCACCGCTTCCAGGCGGAACGTCTCCTGGACGACCCAGCCACCGGGTTCGTCGGCGGACGCCCGTACGTATCCGTCCTCGGCGACCGAGAGATAACGGCCTTCGGCGGTACGCAGCGTGAGGACACCGCCGCCCCAGTCGACCAGCGCGAGGTCGGTGGCCCGCTCCCCGCAGGTGAGCGGCGGCAGGTCGGTGCGGCCCGCGAGCAGAGCCGGGTCGAGTGCGCCCTCGGCGCCGCGCGCCCGGTCGGCACCCTCGTCCGCATCGGGGACCTGGAGCCAGCCGTCCGCGCACTTCAGCCGGACCGTGTCCGCGCCCTCCGCGAACAGGACGTTCTCGGCGCCGTACCGTTCTCGCAGTCCGTCGAGCGGGGTCGAGCGGTGCAGGAGCGTGCCGCTGTACCAGTCGAGCTTGCAGGCGTCCGCGAGGAGCCCGACCACGGCGACGGTCCGGCCCGCCTCGGGCGCGAGCGGCAGCAGGCCGTCGTTCTTGAGCAGGACCACCGCTTGCTCGGCGGCCTCCTGGGCGAGGGCGCGGTGCCCGGCGGTGTCGAAGTCGGCGGCGCCCGCGTACGGGTCGAGGTCCGGGTCGAACTCGCCGAGCGAGAAGCGCAGGGCGAGAAGCCTGCGTACCGCGGTGTCGACGTCGCTCTCGTCGATCAGGCCCTTGGCGAGTGCGTCACGGATGCGCCCGGTCATCACGCCGGAGTCCTGGCCGTGGTCGGTGAAACTGTCGACGCCGGCCTTCAGGGCGGCTGCCGTCGCCTCCTCATGGGTGTCGAAGTAGTGCTCGGAGTCGACCAGGTTGGAGGGCGCTCCGGCGTCCGAGCAGACGACGAGGGACTGCTCGGTCCAGCGGCGCAGCTGCTGGTCCAGGAGCGGCGAGACGTGGTTGGGGCGGCCGTTGACCAGGTTGTACGCCGGCATGACACCGGCGACGGCGCCGGCGCGCACGGCGTCGCGGAAGGCCCGCAGGTCGTACTCGTGCAGCACCCGGGGGCGGACCGACGAGGAGGCGGTGTCGCGGTCGGTCTCGTTGTTGTGCGCGAGCCAGTGCTTGAGCACCGGGGCCGTGCGCCAGTAGCGGGGGTCGTCGCCCCGCAGGCCCCGGGTGTACGCGACGGCGATGGCGGAGGTCAGTGCCGGGTCCTCGGAGTAGCCCTCCTCGCCCCGGCCCCAGAGAGGGTGCCGCAGCAGATTCACTGTCGGGGCCCAGACGTTCAGCCCGACGCGGTCGTCCTCGGCGCGCTTGGCACGGACCTCGTTGCCCACGGCTTCGCCGATCCGGCGCACCAGTTCGTCGTTCCAGGTGGCGCCGAGACCGACGGCCTGCGGGAAGACGGTCGCTGTTCCCATCCAGGCGACTCCGTGGAGTGCTTCCTGTCCGGTGCGGAACGCCCCGAGTCCCAGCCGCTCCACGGGTGGCGCGAATTGATGGAGCATCGCGATCCGTTCGTCGAGCGTGAGTCGCCTGAGCAGATCGTCGGTGCGCCGGGCGAAGGGCAGCTGCGGGTCGCGGAAGGGCAGCGAGTGGTCCGTCACGTGCGGGTCCCCTAGGAGAGGTGGGAGGTCTGAGCGCTCCATTCGAGGCGCAACCCAGAGAAGATCTTTCGAAGCGCTTCGATGCTCCGTGCCGGACCCGGCAGGTGTCAAGGGTGCGGCACTCCTCAGCCGATCCCTGACAGCCCTTTGAGGCCCAGCTACGGCCTCAGCGCGAGGGAAACGGATCGGAAACAGGTCCGAGGAATCCGGGATCGGACTCTTGTGCGACCGGATGGCTTCACTTAACCTCGCTGCAACATCGAAGCGCTTCGACAGTGCTTCGAAGCCCGTTGTGAAACAGGCCGGTTCATCCGGCCCGGTCAGTAACGCCCCACCTCAGACACAGGAGCCGATCGGCGGTCGCCCGCCGTGTGTCGTCCTGGTGCGCCTCGAAGGGTTGACGCAATGACGCCGAATTCCTCCTCTTCCCCGAGCCGGAGAAGCTTCCTCGTCTCCACTGCGGTCGTGGTGGCCGCCGTGGGCGGCGGGATACCGCTGCTCGCCGCCTGCGGCGGTTCGGGCAACGAGAAGACCGAGGGCACCACGACCGGCAAGAAGCTCAAGGACCTTCTGCCGGCCTACGTACCGTCGCAGTCGGTCACCCCGGACATCCCCTCCAAGAACGGCTCCGCGATCGGCTTCACCACCGCGAAGCCCGCCGACCAGCTGGCCGTGTCCGTGCCGAAGAAGCTGGGCAAGGGCGGAGAGGTCAGCATCATGGCCCCGCTGTGGGGCACCTCGCCCGGTACCGGCAACGCGTACTGGACCGCGATGGACGAAGCGTCCGGCGTCAAGGTCAAGTGGCAGAACCAGGACGGCAACGTCTACGGCCAGAAGCTGGGCGCCGTCCTCGCCTCCAGCAACGTCCCGGACGCCGTGGTCGTACCCAGCTGGGAGCTGAACGGCAAGATTCCCAGCGCGGTCGCCAACAAGTTCGCCGACCTCGGCCCCTACCTGGCCGGCGACAAGGTCAAGGCGTACCCGAACCTCGCGGCCATCCCGACCGGCGCCTGGCAGCGGGCGATCTTCGGCGGCAAACTGCGCGGCCTGCCCTTCCCCGCCGAGTCCACGCCGAACATCGCGCCGTTCTACTCGCCCGGCTTCTTCGAGGAGAAGGGGTACGAGGTCCCCACCACCACGCAGGAGTTCTACGACCTCTGCAAGGAGCTGAACGCTCCGAAGAGCAAGGTGTGGGCCTGCGGTGACATGACCTGGTCGGCCTTCGCCTTCTTCGGGGTGCTGGCCGAGAAGCCGCACTACTGGAAGCTCGTCGACGGCAGACTGGTCAACCGCTACGAGACCGACGAGTACCTGGAAGCGCTGGAGTGGTCGCGCTCCCTGTACTCGGCCGGCTTCGTCCACCCCGACGTCAAGGCCGAGCGCGGCGACCAGAAGGTCCTGTTCTCCTCGGGCAAGCTCCGGATGTACAACGGCGACATCTCCGACTGGTACGGCGCCACGGCCGTCCAGCGACTGGCCGACCCGAAGTTCTCCATGGCGGCGATGGACATCTTCGCCCACGACGGCGGCAAGCCCACGCTGTACGCCGCGCCGCCCTCCAACATCTGGTGCTTCATCAGCGAGAAGGCCGACAAGAAGAAGATCGAGGACATCCTCGCCCTCGCCAACTTCACGGCGGCCCCCTACGGCACCAAGGAACAGCGTCTGAAGGCGTACGGCGTCGAGGGCGTGCACCACACGGTCAAGGACGGTGTGATCTCCAAGACCGAGGACGGCAACAACCAGGTCTTCGCCACGTACGAGTACATCGCGGGACCCGCGGCCTTCCGTGCCTTCCCCGACCACCCGGACGTCGCCAAGGGCATGGTGGAGTGGCAGCAGCGCCAGGGCGCGCACACGCAGAAGCCGCTGTTCTACGGGATGCAGATCCAGGAGCCGGCCCGCTTCGCCGAGCTGAACGCCCAGTTCGAGGACCTGGAGAAGGACATCGTCCGCGGCCGCAAGAAGATCAGCGACATGCAGCAGAACGTCTCCGACTGGCGCTCGCGCGGCGGCGACAAGCTCCGCGACTGGTACAAGAAGCTGCTCGACGAGACCGGCGACTCGGCCTCCTGACATGGTCGACACCGAACCCCGCACCAAGGCCGGGGCACCTCGCCCGGCCGCGAAGAAGAAGCAGGCCGAGGCCGCCGCGGCGGTCAGGCCGGCGGGCGGGATCACGCTGCGGCACCGGCTGCGGCGTGATCGCACGCTGATCCTGATGACGCTCCCGGCGATCATCCTGCTGGTCGTCTTCGCGTACATCCCGCTCGCCGGGAACGTCGTCGCCTTCCAGGAGTACGACCCGTACGTCGCCGACAACGCCTTCCAGGCGATCCTCCAGAGCCCGTGGGTCGGCCTCGACCAGTTCGAGCAGATGCTGAACGACCGGCTGTTCTGGTCGGCGCTGCGCAACACGCTCGCGATCTTCCTGATCCAGCTGACGCTGTTCTTCCCGGTCCCGGTCCTCCTGGCCCTCTTCATCAACAGCTTCGTCCGGCCGCGCGTCCGCGCCGTCGCGCAGGCGATCCTCTACCTCCCGCACTTCTTCTCCTGGGTGCTCGTCGTCACCGTCTTCCAGCAGATGTTCGGCGGCGCCGGCCTCATCGCGCAGACCCTGCGCGACCACGGCCACGACGGCATCGACCTGATGACCGATCCGGGTCTGTTCAAGTTCCTGATCACCTTCGAGATGATCTGGAAGGACGCCGGATGGGGCGTCATCGTCTTCCTCGCGGCTCTCGCCTCCGTCAGTCCTGACCTGTACGAGGCGTCCGCGATGGACGGGGCGAACCGGTGGCGCAGGATGTGGCACATCACGCTGCCCGCCCTGCGCCCGGTCGTCGCCCTGCTGCTCGTCCTCCAGGTCGGCAACGCGCTGACCGTCGGGTTCGAGCAGATCCTGCTGCAACGGACTGCGGTCGGTCCCGGCGCCTCGGAGGTCCTGGACACCTACGTCTGGAACGTCGGCATCACCAACGGCGGCTTCAGCTACGCGGCGGCCGTCGGCATCGTCAAGGGAATCTTCGGCCTGCTGCTCGTGCTCGCGGCCAACAAGGTCGCCCATCTCATGGGCGAGCAGGGGGTGTACAAGAAGTGAGCCTGCTCGCAGGGAAACTGAACGGGCGGCAGCAGGGCCCGATGGTACGGGGCAGGCTGCGGCCGGTCTGGGAGGAGAAGCCGACCAGCGCCGGCCTCGCGTCCAAGGGCGTCGTCCTGGTCGGGGTGTGCCTGGCGATCCTCTTCCCCCTCTGGGTGGTGATCGTCACGAGTCTGTCCTCGGTGAAGACCATCACCGAGACCGGCGGACTGGTCGTGATCCCCCGGGGCATCACCTTCGTCGCCTACCAGGAACTCCTGGGCGGCGGCCAGGTGACCCGGGCCACGATCGTCAGCCTCGGTGTGACCCTGGTCGGCACGCTGTTCAGCATGACCGTGTCGATCATGTGCGCGTACGGGCTCTCGCGCAGCGGATCGGTGCTCCACCGGCCGTTCCTGTTCATCCTGCTCGCCACGATGTTCTTCGGCGCCGGACTCATCCCGACGTACCTGGTGGTGCAGGGCCTCGGCCTCACCGACTCGTACCTGTCGCTGATCCTGCCCAGCGCCCTGAACGTCTTCAACATCCTGGTCCTGCGCGCGTTCTTCATGAGCACGGCGCAGGAACTCATCGAGAGCGCCCGGATCGACGGGGCCGGCGACTTCCGCATCCTGTGGCAGATCGTCATGCCGCTCTCCCGGGCCGTCATCGCGGTGATCACGCTGTTCTACGCGGTCGGCTACTGGAGTGCCTGGTTCAACGCCTCGATCTACATCAGCGATCCGGACATGCTCCCGTTGCAGAACATCATGAACCAGCTGGTCCTCAAGCAGGAGCGGCCGGTCGGTCTCGCCCAGGCCATCAACACCGGAGGGCTCTCGCCCCTCGCCATCCAGATGGCCGTGATGGTCCTGGCCCTGCTGCCCGTCGCGGTGCTGTCGCCCTTCGTCCAGAAGCACTTCAAGAAGGGCATGCTCACCGGCGCGGTCAAGGGCTGAGCCCCACGCCGGCGGCCGGGTCCTCCCGCACCCCCGCTCCGAGCACGCACGGCACGACCCCCACCACTCCCCCACCGGAAGGTGTTCGTCATGCGCGATTCGTCCCTCCCCATGCCCCGCCGCCGTACCGTGCTCGCCGGAGCGGCCGTCGCCGCGGCGGCCGCCACCCTGCCGGCCGCGTCACCCGCGGTGGCCTCGCCCCGGCGGGGGAGGGCGACCACGCAGGCGTACCGCTGGCGGACCGCCGCGATCGGCGGCACCGGCTTCGTGACCGGCGTGCTCTTCCACCCGGCCGTCGCGGGCCTGGCGTACGCCCGCACGGACATCGGCGGGGCCTACCGGTGGGACGGGGCTGAGGCCCGCTGGACCGCGCTCACGGATCACCTGGGCTGGGACGACTGGAACCTGCTGGGCGTGGAGGCGATGGCCGTCGACCCGGCCTTCCCGGACCGGCTGTACCTCGCACTGGGTACGTACGCCCAGGCATGGGCGAGTCCGGGAGCGGTGCTCCGGTCGAACGACCGGGGCGCGACGTGGGCCCGCGCGGACCTGACCGTACGGCTCGGGGCGAACGAGGACGGCCGGGGTGCGGGCGAGCGGCTGCTCGTCGACCCTCGCGACAGCGAGACTCTGTGGCTCGGAACCCGGCACGACGGCCTGCTGCGCTCCACCGACCGGGGCGCCACCTGGGCCCCGGCAGCCTTCCCCGCGACCGCGTCGGCGAGCGGCCAGGGCGTCACGCTGCTGGTGGCGGCGGGCCGGACCGTGTACGCGGGGTGGGGCGACGGGGGCACCGCGCTCTACCGCACGGACGGTTCGGGCGGCTGGCAGGCGGTGCCCGGGCAGCCGTCGGCCGGCGCGGCGGCGACGAAGTTCCCGATCCGTGCCGCGTACGACGCCGGCACCCAGGCCCTGTACGTGACCTACGCGGACGGCCCCGGTCCCAACAACCAGGCCAACGGCTCCGTCCACCGGCTCGACACGGTGACCGGCGTCTGGTCCGACGTCTCCCCTGTCGCGCCGAGCAGCGGCGACGCGTTCGGATACGGCGGCGTCGCCGTCGACGCGAGCCGCCCCGGCACGGTCGTCGTCTCGACGAACAACCGCTGGGGGCCCGTCGACACCCTCTTCCGTTCCACGGACGGCGGAGCGAGCTGGACCTCGCTCAAGGACTCCGCCGTACTCGACGTGTCCGAGACCCCGTACCTGCGCTGGGGCGGGACCGACGCGAAGTTCGGCTGGTGGATCCAGGCCCTCGCCGTCGACCCCTTCGACTCCCGGCACATCGTCTTCGGCACGGGCGCCACGATCTACGGGACGCGCGACCTGGTGCACTGGGCGCCGGAGATCCGGGGCCTGGAGGAGTCCGCGGTGCGGCAGCTGATCGCACCGCCCTCAGGTGGTGCCCAACTGCTCAGCGGGCTCGGGGACATCGGAGTGATGTACCACGAATCACTGACCGCGTCCCCGTCTCGCGGCATGGCGTCGAACCCGGTCTTCGGCTCCGCCACCGGGCTCGCGCTGGCGACGCTCAAGCCGTCGTACGTCGTACGGGCCGGCTGGCCCTCGGGCGGCGCGGCCGGGGCGTACTCGAACGACGGCGGCGCGAGCTGGCAGCCCTTCGCCTCCCAGCCGTCCATCGCCGCCTCCGCGCCCGGGCCGATCGCCGTGAGCGCCGACGGCAGGACGCTCCTGTGGTCGTTCATCCACTGGGACGGCACCAAGTACGCGGCTCACCGCTCGACGGACGGCGGCGCCACGTGGACCGAGGTCACCACCTTCCCGAAGGGCGGCGCACCCGTCGCCGACCCGCTCGACCCCACCCGCTTCTACGTGTACGACACCGACGCGGGCGCGGTGTCCGTGTCGAGGGACTCGGGTGTCACGTTCACCAGGGGCGCCGCGCAACTGCCCGCCGGTGACACACAGTTCCGGATCGCCGCGGCCCCCGGCCGCAGCGGTGACCTGTGGCTGTCGGCGAAGGACAACGGGCTGTTCCGGTCCACGGACGGCGGCCTCACCTTCACCCCGGTGGCAGGCTGCCAGGCCTCGCACGCCCTCGGCTTCGGCAAGGCGGCCGCGACGGCGGGACGGCGCCCCAGGGCCTCCTACCCGGCGATCTTCCAGACCGGCCGGGTCTCCGCCACGTACGACGGCGTGGCGGTGCTGCGCTCCGACGACGCGGGAGCCACCTGGATCCGGATCAACGACCAGGCACACCAGTGGGGATGGACCGGTGAGGTCATCACCGGCGATCCCCGCGTCCACGGCCGTGTCTACCTCGGCACCAACGGCCGTGGCATCCAGTACGCCGACCCCGCGTGAGAAACGAGACGTTCATGCCGTCCCTCAGTGACGCCACCCGAGGCCGCATCCTCTTCGGTGGCGACTACAACCCCGAGCAGTGGCCCGAGGAGGTGTGGGCCGAGGACGCCCGGCTGATGCGGGAGGCGGGCGTCAACTCCGTCACCCTCGGCGTCTTCTCCTGGGCCAGGATCGAACCGCAGCCGGGAGCGCGGGAGTTCGGCTGGCTGGACCGGCTGATGGATCTGATGCACGCACACGGCATCGGAGTCGTCCTCGCCACGCCGACCTCCTCGCCACCGCCCTGGATGGGCGCGCGCCACCCGGAGACACTGCCGCGTGCCGAGGACGGCTCGGTGGTCTGGTACGGGTCACGTCAGCACTTCTGCGCCAGCTCCCCCGTCTACCGGCGTCATGCCGCCGCGCTCACCGAGGACCTGGCGGCCCGGTACGCCGGCCACCCGGCGCTCACCGTGTGGCACATCAACAACGAGTACTGCACGAGCTGCTGGTGCGATGCCACAGCCGAGCACTTCCGTCGCTGGCTGGCCGGCCGCTACACCACGGTGGCGGCACTCAACGAGGCGTGGGGCACGGCCTTCTGGAGTCAGCGCTACGACTCCTGGGCGGAGATCCTGCCGCCGAGGAAGGCGCAGTACCTGCACAATCCGGCGCAGGTCCTGGACTTCAGGCGCTTCACGTCCGACGCCCTGATGGAGTGCTACGTCGCCGAGCGGGACATCGTCGCCCGGCACAGTCCGCACATCCCGGTGACCACCAACTTCATGCCGTTGTGGTCGGGGCAGGACGCGTGGGCGTGGGCGGCCGAGGAGGACATCGTCTCGGTCGACATCTATCCCGATCCGCGGGACCCGCAGGGCGGCCAGTACAACGCGATGCTGGCCGACATGACGCGTTCGCAGGCCGGCGGCCCGTGGATGGTGATGGAGCAGGCGGCGGGCGCGGTCAACTGGCGTGCGGTCAACCACCCCAAGCCGGCCGGCCTGAACCGGCTCTGGTCACTGCAGGCCGTGGCCCGGGGCGCCGACGCCGTCTGCTACTTCCAGTGGCGGCAGTCCCGGCAGGGCGCGGAGAAGTTCCACTCGGGGATGCTCGGCCACGCAGGCGAACAGGGCCGGACCTTCGGTGAGGTCAGACAGCTCGGAGCGGAGCTCGAAATCGTCGGCCCGGAGGTGAGCGGTGCGGGTGTGACCGCCGACGTGGCCGTCCTGCACGACTGGGATGCCTGGTGGGCGGGCAGCCAGGAGGGCCGGCCGTCCTCGCTCCTGTCGTACACCGAGGTCGTCCAGGCCTGGCACCGCGGCCTCTGGGAGAACGGAGTCGCGACCGACTTCGCCCGCCCCGAAGCCGACCTGAGCGCGTACCGGATGGTTGCCGTACCGCACCTCTACCTGCTCACGGACGCGGCGGTCGACAATCTGGTCGCGTACGTGCGGGGTGGCGGCACGCTCGTCTGCGGCTTCTTCACCGGCATCGCCGACGAGGACGACCGGGTCCGGCCTGGCGGCATGGACCCCCGGCTGCGCGAGCTGTTCGGCATCCGTACGGTCCACGAGTGGTGGCCGCTCGACGCGGACGAGGTGGTGCGGTGCGCGGGCTCCTCCGGGGACTCCGGGGACTTCGAGGGCCGGGTGTGGTCGGAGGAGCTGGAGCCGGACGGCAGCGCGGAGACGGTCGCCGCCTACCGCGGGGGCGAGCTCGACGGGTTCCCGGCGGTGCTGCGCAGGGGGACCGCGTGGTACGTGTCGACGCTGCCCGCCCCGGAGGCCCTGCGTGCGCTGCTGGGCCGTACGGCCGGCGCGGCGGGTGTCCGGCCCGTACTGGCGGACCTGCCCGCCGGGGTGGAAGCGGTACGCCGGGGCGATGTGCTGTTCCTGCTGCACCACGGGCGAAGCCGGGTGAGCGTCACCCTGCCCGGCCCGCACATCGACCTGCTGACCGGCACGAAGACCGACGGCAGGGTCGAACTGGACCGCTACGGGGTCGCCGCGCTCAGGAGCACCACGGCGGCATGACCGGCGGCACCGCGGACCGGCTCCCGCTCCCCCGGGGACCGGTCCGCAGTGGCCGACGGCACGGGGTCCCGGCTCCCGCTCACACTCCCGCGGGGGCCGGTCCCGTGCTGGCCCTGACCGTCAGCTCGGGCGCCAGCAGCTCGACTTCGTCCGTGTCGCGCCCGGTGAGTTTCGCCACGACCTGCTCGACCGCACGGCGTCCCATCTCCTGGGCCGGCAGGGCGACGGACGTGAGCCGCACCGATGCCTGGGACGCCACCTGGTCGGGGCAGATCGCGACGACCGACACATCCTCCGGCACGGCACGGCCCTGCTGCTGCAGCAGGTTGAGCAGCGGCTCGACGGCGGCCTCGTTCTGCACGATGAAGCCGGTGGTGCCGGGCCGCTCGTCGAAGATGCGCGCCAGTGTGCCGGCCATCGCCGCGTACCCGCCCTCGCAGGGCCGGTGCAGCACCCGGACGCCCGTCTCGCGGGCCATGGCCCGTACCCCGTCCACGGTGCGCTCGGCGAAGCCGGTGTGCCGCTCGTACACGGCGGCGGCCTCGCCGATCACGGCCAGCTCGCGGTGTCCGAGCCCGGCGAGGTGTTCCACGCACAGCGCCCCGGTGGCCTCGAAGTCGAGGTCCACACAGGTCAGTCCGGCGGTGTCGGCGGGCAGCCCGATGAGTACGGCGGCCCGGTCGGTCTCCCGCAGCAGCGGCAGCCGCTCGTCCTGGAGCTCGACGTCCATCAGGATCATGGCGTCCGCGAGGGAGCTGCCGGCGATGCGCCGCACGGCGGCCGGGCCTTCCTCGCCGGTCAGGAGGAGGACGTCGTAGCCGTGGGTGCGGGCCGTGGTGGCCACGGCGATGGCGATCTCCATCATCACGGGCACGTACATGTCGGTGCGCAGCGGAACCATCAGCGCGATGATGTTGGACCGGCTGCTGGCGAGGGCCCTGGCACCCGCGTTGGGGTGGTAGCCGAGCTTCTGGATACTCTGCTCCACCCGCTCGCGCGTGGAGGCCGAGATGGAGCGCTTCCCGCTGAGGACGTAACTCACCGTGCTCGCAGAGACTCCGGCGTGCTGGGCGACCTCGGCAAGCGTGACCATTCAGCTCTCCATTACGGGACGACGAATGACGGAATCTTCGAAGCGCTTCGACAAGCCGTCTCAGCAACCCTTGTCCTTGTGACATGCACAGATACCTGGAGCCTAGAGCGCTCCGTTCGACCTGTCCAGAGAGCCATCGAAGCGCTTCGATGGCTCGGCGTGCGTGCGGGCCCTGCCGATCGGCTCACCGGAGCCCTGGGTGTGGACTCCGGAGACAGTCCATAGTCGCCGCCGACGCCGGAAAGGTTGCCGCGCATCGTGTATTTTCTCCCCGCAAGCGCCGTCGGTGATCCGGCGGGTGGCTCGTCCGCCGGTCGTGGCCGCCGGACCGACGACTGCCCGGAACCGGGTCGGAGGCGGACCGGAAGCCGTTGTCCGCGGTGGATGATATTCATCATCCCCATGGATACCGAGCACGCCTCCGTCGCCGACCTCGCCGCTCTGCGCGCGGCCTTCGCCCCCGACGACAACGGGGCTTCCGCCCTGGGCCTTCCCGCGGTCGGCGCCTTCGAAGCCGAGCACGGCGTCGTGCTGCCGGAGCCGTACCGGACGTTCGTGGCGGAGATGACCGACGGCTCGTACGCCGGGCCTCCCGACTTCGGCCTCCTGGCTCTGGCCGACCTGCCGGGCGACTGGGAGGACGACCGGCCTGAGCGCAGGCTCGACCTGCCCTTTCCGCTCACCGAGGCATGGCTGTGGGAGGACGAGGAGGACGATGCGAGACCGCCGGAGGAGGTGGACGCGCTCCTGGAACGGGTCTTCGGCCACGGTTCGGTCGTGCTGGGCACGGACGGCTGCGGCATGAACTGGCACCTCGTCGTGACCGGACCGCACCGGGGCCACGTGTGGAACATCAGCGGTGAGGGAGCCGTGCCGTTCGGAGCCGAGTTCGGTTCCACCACGGGCACGTCGGGTTTCGCGGGATGGGTGACGCACTGGGCCGGGAACAAGCCGTGGTTCGACGCGCCCTGAGGCACCCGCCGAGCGGGAACGACCCCGAACCACGGCACTCGACCCGGCACCGGGCCGCTCAGCTGTCCGCCGCTCGGCCCTCCAGGACGACGGGGAAGGACTCCATGTCGTTCTGCGTCATCACCGGCAGCTTGCGGATCTCGTCGTCCGCGACCGCGAGACGCAGACCCGGGAAGCGCCCGAACAGCGCGGGCAGCGCGACGGCCGCCTCCACACGGGACAGGGCGGCTCCGGGGCAGATGTGCGGACCGTGCCCGAACGTCATGTGGCGGATGGGCCCGGGCCTGGTGATGTCGAAGGCGTCGGCGTCCGCGCCGTGCTGCACGGTGTCGCGGCCGATGGCCCGGTAGGAGACGACCACGCCCTCCCCCTTGGCGATCACGTCGTCGCCCACCTGGATGTCCTCCGTGGCGAAACGCATCAGCAGGTGCGTCGTCGGGGTGTCCCAGCGCAGCGTCTCCTCGATCACGGTCTCCCAGGAGACCTCGCCGTCCAGCACCATCCGCAACTGGTCGGGGTGGGCGAGCAGTGCCCGTACGGCATTGAGGATCAGACCGATCGTCGTCTCGTGCCCGGCGGCGACCATCGCCTTGAGGTTGCCCACCACCTCCTCCTCGGTGAGCGGCTCCCCGCCCTCGTCGGCAAGGATGAGCCCGGTGGTGAGGTCGTCAGTGGGCTGGGCCGCCTTCTCCCGTACCAGCCGCGTGTAGAACACATCCAGCTCGGCCAGCAGGGCGAGCCGCTCCTCCTGCGGAGTCAGCATGGAGAAGAACGCCTTGTACCGCTGGGTCAGCATGGCGTGCTCGGACTCGTCGACCCCCATCAGCAGTCCGACGACCCGCATGGGCAGCGGCTGGGCGAACACGCTCTTGAGGTCGACCGCGGCACCGTCCTTGCCCTGCGCGGCGAGGTCGTCCAGCAGTTCCTCGGTGAACCTCTCGATGTCCGGGCGTATCTCCTCCAGCCGGCGCGGAGTGAGGGCCTGCGAGGTCTTGGTCCGCAGCCGCCGGTGCTCCGCGCCGTCGACGGTGAACATCGAGCGGCCGGCGTCGATCATGCCGATCAGCGGCCAGGCGTGCGTGACCTCCCCGCTCCGCCAGAGCCCCCAGGCGTCGAGGTCCTTCACCAGCCGGGTGTCGAGGAGCAGTTGGCGCGCCTCGGCGTGACGGGTGACGGTCCAGGCGGGCACACCGAGCAGTTCGATCCGCGCCAGCGGCCCGGCGTCGCGCAGCCGCTCGGTCTCACCGTCGAGGTCGCGCACCATCGGGTCGATGACCACGGCGCCATGGGGGCACTTCACAACGAGTCTCCTGTCGGACGGACGGGGGTGAACCGGACGGGAAGTGACGTCATCCCGCGCAGGAAGGCGGAGGGCCGCCGTACGAGATCCTTCGCGGCGACGGCGAGTTCGAGGTCGGGCAGCCGGTCGAGGAGCACCTCGATGCCGGTACGGGCGATGATCTCGGCGATCTCCTGCGCGGGAAATGGGCAGCGGTACTCGCCGTGACTGAAGGCGAGGTGCGCGCTGTTCCCGCCCTGCCCCGCGGTTCTCCCGGAAGCGGAGAGGTGCTGACGCATGTGCGGGTCGGCGCTGGCGGCTCCCAGCCCGAGCAGCAGCATGTCACCGGCCCGGATGGACCGGCCACCGAGCTGGGTGTCCCTGGCCGCCCAGCGCCCGGCGAGGATCTGCGTGGGTCCGTCCTCCCAGAGCACCTCGTTCATGGCCTCGGCAACACTGCGCCGGCCGCCCGCGAGCGCCTCGGCGAACTCCTCGTCGGTGAGCATCAGCCGCATGGAGTTGCCGATCCAGTCGGCGGTGGTGAGATGCCCGGCGGCCGTGACGGCCATCAGGTCGAGTACGTACTCCTCGTCGGTGAACACTCCGGGATGGGCCAGCATCCGGGACGTCACGTCGTCACCGGGATCGGCCCGCCGGGCGGCGAGCAGCCGCTGCATGTGCTCCCCGAACCGGACGTGGGCCTCCTGGGCCCCTGGCCCGCCGTCGGCCAGCTCCTTGAGCACCTGGGCGATCCGCAGCCCCTCGTCGTCCGGAAACCCGATGAGCCGGGCGAGTACGAGCACGGGCAGGGGCTCCGCGAAGTCGGCGATCAGATCGGCGGTGCCGCGCCGGCACACCTCGTCGATGAGCCGGTCCGCCAACTGCTCACAGTGGCCGCGCAGTTCGTGGGGTTCCACACCCTCCAGCGCGGGCCCGACCATCTCGGCGTGCCGCCGGTGCTCGGCACCGGCGGTGAAGTAGATCGACGGCATGGGCCGCCCGACCATCGGCAGCAGCGGCCAGTCCTCGGGGAGCCGCCCCCACTGGTTCCACAGCCCGACGTCCCGGGGGAACAACTCCCCGTCACTCGTGACCTGGTGCAGCTCCCGGTAGCCGATGACCAGCCAGGCCGGAACATCCCCGACGAGCTCCACGGGCACGACCGCCCCGTGGTCGCGTCGCATGGTGCGGTAGAGAGCCTGCGGCTCGGTATGGAACCCGGGCCCACTGAGCGCCACGGCGGCGGCCCCGGAGCCCACGGGGCACCCGCTTCCGGAGCGGCTTTCCGGCACGGACTCGGAAGATGGCACGGCTGAGGGAGGGTGCGTCATCGTCCTGACTCCTGTGGCGGAAGCTTCACGCGTCGAGATCATACGATCAACGCGCGCCCACTATAAGGAGGTTGTGCACCCCCGCGACGGCACATGCGTCATCCTGGACGGTCTTGGGGGGTTCCGACACCGGGGTATCAGACACCTGCACCGCGCTGAGTCCGGGAAGGTTCTCGCACCAGCGGTCGTAGATCCGTTGCGCGAGGGTCTCGGCCGACGGCAGGATGCCACCCATCGCCTCGTCGAGGTGCCGGTGATCGACGGTGGCATCACCCCACGGGGCTCGCCGTCCGCCCTCACCCCTCCCCACCGACGTCTCAGGCCTCGGGCCGGACCTCGCCCTGGTTCAGGATCCGGGCGAGGAAGGCCTTGGTGCGGGGGTGTTCCGGGCGGGTCAGTACGTCCTCCGGGGCGCCCTCCTCCACGACTCGGCCGTCGTCCATGAAGACGACGCGGTCGGCGACGTCGCGGGCGAAGCCCATCTCGTGGGTGACGACCATCATCGTCATGCCCTCGTCGGCAAGGGTGCGCATGACACCCAGGACGTCGCCCACGAGTTCGGGGTCGAGTGCGCTGGTCGGTTCGTCGAAGAGCATCAGTCCGGGGCCCATCGACAGGGCACGTGCGATGGCCACGCGCTGCTGCTGGCCGCCGGACAGCTGGGCGGGGAAGCTGTCCTCGCGGTCGGCCAGGCCGACCTTGGCGAGGTTCTCCCGGGCGATGCGGCCCGCCTTCTCCCTGTCATGACCGAGAACTCGGCGCTGGGCGATCGTCAGGTTGTCCAGCACGTTCAGATGAGGGAAGAGGTTGAACTGCTGGAAGACCATGCCGATCCGGCGGCGCATCGCGTCCAGATCGATGTCCGGATCGCTCATGTCGACGCCACCGACCGTGACCGTGCCGCTGGTCGGCTCCTCCAGCAGATTCACACAGCGGAGCAAGGTCGACTTCCCCGACCCCGAGGGGCCGACCACGCAGACGACCTCGCCGGCGGCCACGGTGAAGTCGATGCCGCGCAGCACCTCGACATCACCGAACGACTTGTGCAGCCCTCGGATCTCGATCGCCGGAGTCATGTCCGTCATCTCTGCCGTCCCCATCCCGTGGTCACCTTGCCTGTGCATGACGGGCCTCCAGGCGCCGTACGAGATAGCCGAGCGGAATGGTGATCAGGAGGTAGCACAGGCCCGCCACGAAGATGGGCGTGGTGTTGGCCGTGGTGCTGGCCAGGTCCCGGCCGAACTTGGTGAGTTCGCGCTGCTGCAGGGTGACGCCGAGGAAGAGGACGAGCGAGGAGTCCTTGAAGAGCAGGACCATTTCGTTGGTCAGCGGCGGCACGATGATCCGGAAGGCCTGGGGGATCACGATCGACCGCATCGCGGTGGCGTGCGACATTCCCAGCGTCCGTGCAGCCTCCAACTGGCCGCGCGGGACGGCCTGGATGCCCGCCCTGATGGTCTCGGCCATGTAGGCCGCGGAGACCAGACCCAGGGCGCAGGCGACCTGCCCGTACGTCTCCCCGGGGAAGGTGATCCCCGGGAAGGCGAGCGGGACGCCCACCCCGACGAAGATGAAGATCAACAAGGCGGGAAGTCCACGGAAGAACTCGATGTAAGCCGTCGCGAGCCACCGGTAAGGCGCAACGGACGACAGCCTCATCAGGGCGATGACGAGGCCCAGCACGAGTCCGACGCCGAACCCGGTCAGCGTGTACACCACGGTGTTCAGCAGGGCGACCGTGATGAGTTCGGGAAACAGCTGCTTCGCGACGGACAGGTCGAGGAACTGCTCCTGGAGCTGCCGCCAGTCGGCGAGCGCGCCGACGACGACCACGGCGATCGCGAAGACGGCGTACTGCACCCCGCGGGAGATGCGGCGACGGCGGCGCGGCGACATCCGGGGCCGCGCAGCCGTCTCCTCCCCGTCCTTGCGGGTGGTCAGGGTGGTCACTGTGCGTCGGCACCCTTCGGCATGGGCCCGATCCACTGCTCGTACAGCTTCTTGTACGTACCGTCGGACTTCGCGTCCTTGATGGCCTTGTCGATCGCCGCGAGCAGCTTGGGGTTGGCGCCCTTGCGGACGGCGAAGCCGTACTGCTCGCCGGTGTCGAGGTTGCCCACGATCTCGAACTTGGCCGAGTTCGAGGGGTCCTTGAGCCAGTTCTGCACGACCGGGTAGTCCTGCACGATGACGTCCACCTGGCCTGTGCGCAGTCCGTTGAGCTCGGCATCGGAGCTCTCGAACGACTGCGGGTCGGCGCCGTGCTCACGGGCGAAGTCCTCGCCGGTGGTGGAGGACTGCGAACCGAGCTTGAGCTTCTGCCCGGTGACGTCCTCGATGGTTGCCGCCTTGACCCCCTTGCGGGCCAGCAACGCCTGCGTGGCGTCGAAGTACGGGGCGGAGAAGTCCAGGTTCGCCTTGCGCTCGTCGGTGATCGTCATTCCGGCGGCGGCCACGTCACAGATGCCGGCGTTGAGGTCGGCACCGGTCTTGATCGTCTCGAACGACTTGTCCACGACGACCTGCTTCACGCCCAGGTCCTTCGCGACCAGGTCGATCATGGAGACGTCGAAGCCGACCACCTCTCCGTCCTTCTCGGACTGGAAGGGCGCGTACGGCAGATGCGTACAGGTGGTTATCTGGCCGGACTTGACCAGCTTCGCACCCTTGACGGTGGCTCCTTCGTCACCGCTGCTACAGGCACTCAGCGGAAGAGCGAGTGCGGCGGCCGCGCAGACCGCGGCGATCCGGCGGGAGGGCGGGCGGGACGAGCTCATGGCAGTTCCCCTTGCGCACGAAGGACGGACTCGCGGACGGCCTCACTGATCGACGAAGATCCGCGATCAAAGTCCGCACAGAATGTCGGAGCACCGACAGAAAGTCCACCCTGCACAGGGAGTTGGGGGCCGCGCCTCGCATCCGGTCCGGAGCGCGGCCGGAGGCTGAGCAACGTTCAGCTCGGTTCAGGCTTGAGCCGCCCCCGGGTCAGGGCGCCGTGAACAGTCCCGGAAAGCGCGGAGCGAGCCAGGGTTTGCGGCCCCAGGCCAGGACGCGGCCCGAGGCGATGGCGGCCACCGGGTTGCGGCGGCCCAGCGCCATCAGGAAGAACGTGACCGGCTCGATGTGGATCGTGCAGTCCGGGCGGTCCGGCGGCTGCGACGCCACCGTTACGGCTCCGTCGGCGAAGGTCACGCCGAAGCGGGCACCGCTCCACAGGCGGATCGTGTAGCGGGCGTTCAGGCCTGCTGCCGCAGCACCATCGGTCACCCGGGGCATCGCCGTGATCAGGAAGGGCAGGGCGAGGTCGACCCGGGTGCGGTCGATCATGTGTGGGCGGCCCAGGGCGCGGGCGAGATCGTAGCCGTGGCCGAGCATGTGTGTCAGCAGATACGAACCCAGGACCCCGGGGCTCATCGTGCCCAACGGGGTGACCACGGTCCCCTCCGTGGCTCGCCGGTCCATCGCTGCGAGGTACGCGTCGGCCTGCGCGACGATCATCCCGGCCAGCGGACCGGCCTCACGCTCGTCGAACGCGGCGAGCGCGCGTTCGTTCGCCCCGGCGATGCTCTGCGGCGTGCCGTCGCCGTGGCTCCGTTCCTGGCCCGCCGCGATGCCGGCCATCAGCTCGTTGGCCTGCGCCAGGTGCGCTGCCGCCTCGCCGATGTTCCACTCCGAGCCGGGCACGGCAGCACCTGTGTCGGTGGCCTCGCCCAGTAGCGCCGCAATCGCGAGGGCGGTGTCCCGTATCGCTTCGGCAAGTCCCCCGGGCAGATCCGCGAGTCCCCCGCGCGGAGTGCCAGGTATGTCCTGTTCAGGCTGCCCAGCCACTGATTCCACGCCGCACCCGTCCTCGAAAGTCGTTACCCGCGGGTACACAAGACCAGGTGACGAGGACATCGACAAGCCCTCAGGTGGCACTCCGCTCGCTCGCCTCCCGCAGATCGCGCTCCACCGCCCGGTGGAACGCCTCGTCCGGGTCTCCCGCCGCGCTGCCCGGCCGGCCGGCGCGCAGCAGGTCTCGCCAGCGTTCCTGGCTCCAGTTCGCGGGGGTCGTCGTGCGCATGAAGTCATCGACGAGGGAAAGGAAGCGGGCAGGGTCGCTGTGGAAGGGGAAGTGGCCGGCGCCCTCGAAGATCTCCAGGCGGCTGCCCGGCATCGCGGCGTGGGCACCGTATGCGTGATCGACCGGGACGATGCTGTCGCGTGATCCCCAGAGCAGCAGGGTGGGCATGCCCTCCGCCAGGTAGCAGCGATCGAGCATGGTGACCACCTGGCCGCGCCAGTCCACGACGGCCCTCAGCGTGCTGATGAACGCGCTGCGGGACGTGTCGTCGGGGAGCGCGTCCACCAGGTCGACGAGTTCGGCGGCGTCCTGGCCTAGGTCCGTGTCGAGGAGTCTCATCAGGCGGGTGAAGAGGCCCACCTGGGCACGCATACCGGGCAGGCGCAGCGCGGACAGCATCAGGTCGGCGCCCGGCAGCGAGACGGCTCTGAGGATCGGGGTGACCTCGGAGCCCACCCCGCCCGCGCTCACCAGGATCAGACGGTCGGTGCGCTCCGGGAACTGGTAGGCGAACTGCATCGCCACGCCACCGCCGAGCGAGTGACCGACCAGGGTGGCGCGCTCGATACCCAGGACTCCCAGGAGGTCGCGCATACCGTTCGCGTAGCCCGCCACCGAGTAGTCGGCCCGTGGTTTGTCGGAGGAGCCGTGGCCCAGGAGATCGGGGGCGATGACCGTGTGGTTCCGGGCCAGTTCCGGGATCAGGTTCGCCCAGGTCGCCGAGGAGTCGCCGATGCCGTGGATCAGGAGGATCGCGGGGCCCTCGCCCACGATCCGGTACGCGCGACGGTAGCCGTGGACCACATGGTGGCTCAGGTGTACGTCGTGGTCGCCCACCGCGTGCAGACGGTCCGCGCGGGACGCGTGCGGTCCGGGTTCCGGGGCATCGGCCACAGGCTCGCCTCCTGTCGTGTCTCCGTTTCCTTCTCAGCGTAGGAACCTCCGCCTCACGGGGCATTTCGGCCGCGTTTCGCGTGAGGTGCCTGACGGGCGGCACTTCCGGTGCCGGGGGATACCCCCAGACGGGCATGGGGGTAACCCCCCAGCGAAGTCGGGGATAAACCCGGTCGCTCGGCTGACGACCGGTCCGTAGGTTCTGGGGTGGAATCGAAGCATCGCTTCCCACGACCTCCGGAGGACCCCCGTGACCGCCCCCTTGCACCGGCCGACGCGCACCGCCCACCCGGCTCTCGCGGCCTTCGTGCGCTTCGTCGTGTGCGGTGGTGGTGTCGGGCTCGCCTCCAGCGGGGTCCTCGTCCTGCTCAACGACCGTATGCCCATGGCCTTGGCCAACGCGCTGGTCACCGTCGTCTCCACTCTGATCGCGACCGAGCTGCACAGTCGGGTCTCCTTCCGGAGCGGGCGACGCGGCTGGGGGGTCCACCTCCAGTCAGGGCTGACGGTGGCCGTGAGTTACGCGTTCACCACCGGGGCCCTGTTGTGTCTGTACGCCGTGCGGCCCGAACCGTCGGCTCTGGTCGAACAGACCGTCTACCTGTCGGCTTCGGCGCTGGCGGGGGTCGGGCGGTTCGCGCTGCTGCGGGTCGTGGTCTTCGCCGAGCGGGCGACGGCAGTCGACGCGGCACTGGGCAAGTCGTCCGTCGTGATGGCCGCCTGACACGACAGCGTCGTCGTCGCCCCCGGTCGCCCCACGGTCAGCCTGCACCGGTTGACCGTGACGGGGCGGCCGGGTGACTCGTCTTCGGCGCCCGGAGGACCTGCGCCGTGGACGACCGTGGACGACCGCGGACGCGGCGTCGCGTGTCCAGGTGCGGGGACTCACGGGACGTGGAACGGCTGGATGTGGCCGGTCGTCGTTCGCGCGGACCGGGCCTGGTATGTCCGCCCTGTCAGTGTTGCCGTCTACTGTTCTTGGCAGGGCGTCGGATCTTCGCCGTCCGGTAGGGGCAAGTCCGTTCCACGGCATCGGAACGCCGCAGTGCGGAGCAGGGAGCGAGCAGTGGCAACGACACACCGGGTCCCGGCCGAGATGTTCCGGTTCACCATGGGCGACAGGGCGCCGCTGTACTCCGCGATCCTGCAGACCTTCGGCGATGCCAACGAGCGCCTGGTCACGGCGCTGGGACTGGACGAGGTGCGGGATCAGCTGCGGGGAGTCGGGTGGTTCGGCGCCCTGACGGACGACGACCTCACGGCGGCTCTCAGGCAGCTCAGGGAATGGGAGTTGCTGGACGTCATCCAGAACCACGCGGAGAACTACCGCACCGCTGAGGAGTACGAGCGGCGGAACCTCCAGTATTCGCTGACGCGGCGCGGGGAAGCGGCCTTCGCCGGCGTGCAGCACGCCCTCTCCGTTCTGGTGTCGACCGGCGCGCTGCAGACGGCCGTACTCGACGCGATCGCCGACCGGCTGGCGGAGCTGGACCGGCTGGCGCAGGACGCCGCCTCGGGAGACCGGCGGATATTCGCCACTCTGCAGGAGCTGGAGGGGCACTTGGACGCCCTCCGGGGGAACACCAAGCAGTTCAACGGCGAACTCCAGCGGCTGCTGCGGACCGACGGCGCCGAACTGTCCACCTTCCAGGAGGTGAAGGGTGCGACGGTCGCCTATCTGCAGGAGTTCCTCACCAACCTCGATCAGCGCGCGCACGCGGTCTCAGCCGCCGTCGCCCGGGTCGAGGAGCACGGTCCCCGGACGCTCTGGGAGCGGGCTCTTCGCGGAGCGGAGCTCCCGCCGACCGGTGGTGACGATCCGGCAGCCGCGTGGCTGGCCCGCCGGCAGGCACGCTGGGACGGGCTGCGGGCCTGGTTCCTGCCCGCCGACGGCTCGCCCCCGCGGGTGGAGCACCTGCACCACGTGGCGCGCCGCGCCATCGTCACCCTGCTCCAGGTGCTGGACCGGATCACCGAGTCGCGGCGCAGGTCGACCGGTGCCGTGCAGGACTTCCGCGAGCTGGCCCGGTGGTTCGCCGCGGCTCCTGGTGAGGACGACCTGCACCGGCTGTGGGCGACCGCCTTCGGGCTCGGGCCGTCCCGTCACGCGCATCTCGCCCACGCCGACCCGGAGCTCGTCCCGGCCACCGAGAGCTGGCGTGAGGCCCCGCCCGTGGAGGTCTCCGCGTTGCTGCGCACGAGTGGCCGTACGGAGAGGTTCACCCGCACCGGTCGGGTGCGCGACGTGGCGGCGCTGAAGGCGCAGCGGGCCGAGCGGGCGCGGTCGGAGCGGGCCGAGCTGGAAGCCGCGTGGAGTCTGCTGCGTACCGAGGCGCCGGTGCGCCTCTCCCACTTCGGCGCGCTCGACCACGAGGTGTTCGAGCGGCTCCTCGATCTGCTGGGCCGGGCACTGGCGGTTCGCCCCGACGCGACGGGGGCGCGGCGCTCCGTGACCGGGGACGGGCGGGTCGAGGTCGTGCTGCGGCCACCCGCCGATCCGCATGAGGCACCCGCTGTCCTGCGGACCGCCCGGGGGGCGCTGACGTGCCCGGACTACGTCATCGAGGTGCACACCGCGGGCACTTCCGGGGCACCTGCCGCCCTGGACCGGGAAGTGGTGGCCGGATGAGCAACTTCGCCAATCAACTCGTGGTGGCCGAGCGGGAGGAGATGTCCCGCTGCATTCGTACGCTGCTGGTCCGGCCGCTGCTCACCGAGCGCGCCGAGCCGGTGGTGTTCGATCTGGTGCGGCGCCGCCGTGACCCGCTGACGCGCTGGTTCGACTACCACTGCGGCTGGACGCTGGCGGTCGAGCCGCGCCTCGGGTACGCGCGGCTGCTGAAGGTCGACGCGAACGCCGACGCGTCGCGTCCTGCCAGGCGGACCCGGGCGGGCCGGGCGCCGTTCGACCGGCGGCGGTACGTGCTCCTGTGTCTCACGGCCGCCGAACTGCTCTCCGTCCCGGTCACCACCATCGGGCTGCTCGCCGACCGGGTCGTGCAGGCGGCGTCGACGGACGAGGCCCTGTCCTCGTTCGACACGACGCAGCGTCCGGAGCGCGTCGCGTTCGTCGACGTCCTTCGGCTGCTGGAGTCCTACGGGGCGTTGCAGACCGTGGACGGAACGACGGACAGCTTCGCCGACTCCGCCGAGGCGAAGGTCCTGTACCGGGTCGATTCGAGTGTGCTGATGCGGCTGCTCGCCGCACCGTGCGGGCCGTCCCGGCTCGCGGTGCCGGCCGCTGACATCCCGGCCCGCTTCGAAGGACTGCTGACCGGCCTCGTGGAGGAGCGGCGGTACGGGCTGTCCGGCGGCGGTGACACGGCGGACGAGGCGCGCCCGGACACACCGTTCTCCCCGGTCCAGCGCAATCTGTGGCTGCGGCATTCGGTGCTGCGGCGCCTGTTCGATCAGCCGGTGCTGCACCGGGACGAGCTGTCCGAGGCCGAGCTCGGCTATCTGGCCTCCCCCACCGGCCGGCAGATCCTGCGGCGCGCCGCGGAACAGGCGGGTTTCGTGCTGGAGGAACGGGCCGAAGGGTTCCTGCTGATCGATCCGGACGCCATCGCCACGGACAGCCGGTTCCCCGACGACGCGAGCCACGCCAAGGTCGCCGCGCTGCTGCTCCTGGACGTGCTGAACGCCGAGCCGTCCGGGTGCGCACCCGAGCAGCTGGCCGTCGAGGCGGAACGGATTCTGGAGCGGTTCCCGCGCTGGGGCAAGGCGTACCGCACGGAGGGGGGCGCGGCGGCGCTCGCCGACGACGCGGTGCGGGTCCTGGCCGATTTCCGGCTCGTACGCCGCGAGGGCGGCCGGGTCGTGCCCAGACCGGCCGCCGCCCGCTACCGCGTCACCAGTGCCACTCTCAAGGAAGAACACCCCGCATGACGGTCACCGCACTCCCCCGCAGCGCGTCCGGCTCCGACTCCGGGAGTCCTGGGCCCCGCGAGCGCTGGCAGCCGGCCCGGGCCGGTGTGCTCAACGTCTGGCGCTACTACGACGAGGTGTTCACGTTCCACCGCGGGCGTCTGCTGCTGCGCGGACCGAACGGCACGGGGAAGTCGAAGGCGCTGGAGGTCCTTCTGCCCTTCCTCTTCGACGCGAGTCTGCGTCCCCACCGGCTGTCCACGTTCGGCGGCTCGGAACGCACCATGCACTGGAACCTCATGGGCGAGGGCGCCACGGGGCTCACCCGGGTGGGATACGTCTGGCTGGAGTTCCGGACGGCGGGGGCCGAGAGCGGTGCGGAGGAGTTCCTCACCATCGGCGCGCGTCTGCAGGCCGGGGAGCGGACCACGACCGTCACCACGGACTTCTTCACCAGCCGTCGCCGCGTCGGGGTCCCCGGCGGCATCTCCCTCGTCAACGAGTCGGGTCAGCCCCTCACCAGGGCGGCGCTCGCCACAGAGCTGTCCGGGTACGGCGAGGTGCACGCGTCGGCGTCCGACTACCGGGACACCGTGCGCGGGACGCTGTTCCCCGGCCTCAGCGAGCAGCGCTACAACGCGCTGATCACGGCGCTGCTCCAACTGCGCACACCGAAGCTGTCCCAGCGCCTCGACCCCTCCCTGCTCTCGGAACTGCTGTCGCGCGCCCTGCCGCCGCTGGACCAGGGAGAGATCTCCGAACTGGCCGACGGTTTCGAGCGGCTGGACCGCCGTCGGGAGCACCTGGCCCGCCTGGAGGACGAGGTGCAGGCCGCGCAGGCACTGGGCGCCCGCCAGCGCTCGTACGCCCAGCGGGTGCTGCGCGCCGGGGCCGCCGCCCTGATCTCGGCGACGACCGACATGGACAACCGGACCCGCGCGGCCACGGAGAGCGAGGAGCAACTCCGTGCTGCCCTGGCGGAGCGGGAGAAGGCGGAGGAGGAGCAGCGCGAGACGGAGGCGTCGGGCGCCGAGATCGTCGCGAGAATCGAGGTGCTGACGGATTCCGACGCCTACCGGGAGGGACGGGACCTGGACCAGCGCCGTCAGCGGGCGGCGGAGGCACACCGGGAGGCGGAGGCGCGGCATCTGACGGCCGGCGCGGCCCGGACCACCGCCGACCAGGACGAGGCCAGGCACACCCAGGCGCTCGGCGTGGCGGACGCGCAGGCGGAGCGGGTCCGCCTCGCGGAGAGCGCCTCCTGGCAGGTCGCCCGGCGTGTGGGCATGTCCGCCGCCTGCACCGAGGTGGCCGGCGCACTCGAAGCGGGCAACGCCGACCGGGCAGGGCAGATCCTGCACGGTGCGGTGCGGGGCCGGCGGGGGCAGGTGGAGGACGTACGCGAGGCCATCGGCGTCCTCCGGGCCGCGCTCGCCGAACGCACGTCCGCCGAGGAGCGTGTCGAGGCTTCGCGCGCCGGGCTGGCCGCGGCGTCCGAGCATCGGGCGGAGGCCGCCGCCCGGTATCAGCAGGCGGCCACGACGCAGGCTGAGCGGCTTCGCGGCTGGGCCCGCCAGTGCGGCGAACTGACCCTCGACGAGAGCGCCCTGGAGGAGCTGGCGGGCCGGGCCACGGGCGAGACCGAGGTGCTTGCGCTGGTGGACGCCGCCGCTCGTACGATCGACCACGCCCTGACCACGGCCGAGGCGACGGTCACCGCCCGTGTCGCCACGGCCCGCGCGGAGCGGGAGGCACTGGCGGCCGAGGCCGGACGACTGCGGCAGACGGAAGAACTGCCGCCGCCCGCACCGGCGTTCCGTACGGCCGACCGCTCCAGGCTGCCCGGCGCGCCGCTGTGGAAGCTGGTGGTCTTCCACGACGCGGTGCCCGCGGCCACACGCAGCGCGGTCGAAGCGGCACTGGAGGCCAGCGGCCTGCTCGACGCGTGGGTCGCGCCCTACGGGGGCGCGTTCGCCATGGGCCACGACACGTTCGCCGAGGCCGAGTGGGCCGCGCCCGCCCCGGGCCGCCACCTCGGTGAGGTGCTGCGTCCGGAGCCGGGTGCGCCCGTGTCGGCTGAGCGCATCAACCAGTTGCTGGCCGGCATCGCGTACGGCGACACGCTGCCTCCCGAGCACGGTGCGGCGGTCGGTGCGGACGGCACCTGGCGGCTGGCCAGCGCCACCGGGAGCTGGGCCAAGCCGGACGTCGCCTACATCGGTGCCTCGGCGCGGGCCAGGTCCCGGGAGCGCCGTACCGCCGAGCTGGCCGAGGCGATCGGCGCCCTCGATCACACGCTCGCCGGGCTGGAGGCCGAGCTCGCGGTGGTGGCGGCCCGCCGGGAGACGCTGGAGTTCGACCGGCGGTGCCGCCCCGATCACCGTGCCGTCGCCGCGGCGGAACGCGAGCTGGACCGGGCCGGGTCCGTCACCGAGGCCCGCGACGACGCGGTGCGGGACGCGGTGGCGCGGCTCACCCGGTGCGAGGCCGCCGCCCGGGTGGCGCAGGACGGACTCGACCACGTGGCGTCCGAACACGGGCTGCCCGCCGACGAGCAGGCGTTGCGCGCGGTGGCGGAGACGGTCCAGGGGCTTCAGGACACCGGAGGCCAGTGGCTCCTGGCCCAGGTGGGGCTGGCCTCGGAGCGGCGTACGGCTCTGGAGCTGCGGTCCCGGGCCGAGCGTTCCGGACAGGCGGCGCTGGAACACGAGGCGGAGGCGGGCCGCGCGGCGTCCACGGCGCGTGCGCTGGCAGCGCAGCTCGAGGAGTTCGAGCACACCATCGGCGCGGAGTACGAGGAGACGCTCGCCCGGATCGAGGAGATGCGGGCCTCGCACCTCCGCACGCGGGAGCGACTGCGGGAGTCGACCGCGCACCTGCGGGCGCTGGAGGGGCGCATAGGCGCACTGAACAGTGAGCGGGCCGTGGCCGCGGCGCGCCGCGACACCGCGGTGGCGGCACGCGACAAGGCCGCGGACCGCTTCCGCTACCTGCTGCGGCTGGGATTCCCCGCCGACGCGGGCGCCGGGCCCCAGGTGCGGGCGGGCGAGGGGACCAGGGCCACGCTGGAGACGGCGCGCACTCTGGGGGCGCTCTGGCCGTCCGTCCCGTACGAGCCGAAGAACGTCGCCGACGCGCTCGGGCGGCTCGGCGAGACCGTCCATACGAGCCGTCAGGCGCTCGGTGAGCGGGCCGATCTCGCGATGGAGACGCATGACGACGTACAGGTGCTGTCGGCGGCCATGGACGGCGTGCGGATGGGCGCGGCGGGTCTGCTCGCCGCGCTGACGGCGGAGCGTGACCGCAGCCTGGACGAGATCACCGGCGATGAGCGTGAGCTGTTCGACCGCACGCTGACGGGCAACACCCGCCGCCATCTCGCGGCCCGCATCCGGCAGGCCAACGAGCTGGTCGACGCGATGAACGCCCGTCTGGAGCGGGTGCGTACGGCATCCCGGGTGGCCGTACGTCTGGTGTGGCAGGTCGATCCGGGGCTGCCGCCGGGCACCAGGGCGGCCCGCGATCTGCTGCTCAAGGACCCGGTGCGGATGTCGGACGGGGACCGGGAGGCACTGCACCGCTTCTTCCGCGAGCGGATCGAGGAGGCCAAGGCGTCCGACACCTCGAAGAACTGGGAGGAGCAGCTGACGCGGGTGCTGGACTACACGGCCTGGCACCAGTTCGTGGTGAAACTGGACCGGGCCAACGGCCAGGGCTGGCAACTGCTCACCAAGAAGCTGCACGGCGCGCTGTCCGGTGGGGAGAAGGCCATCGCGCTGCATCTGCCGCTGTTCGCGGCGGTGGCCGCGCACTACCAGGCGGTGCCGAGGGCGCCGCGGCTGATCCTGCTGGACGAGGTCTTCGTCGGGGTCGACTCCACCAACCGGGGTCAGGTCTTCGAGCTGCTGGGTTCGCTCGACCTCGACCTCATGCTCACGTCCGACCACGAGTGGTGCACGTACCGGGAGCTCGACGGCATCGCGGTGCACCAGCTGATCACCGGGGGCGGCGGCCCCGACGACGACGCGGTGACCACGGCTCGCTTCGTGTGGAACGGCGCGGATCTCCTGGCGGACGAGGCACCGGATCCCGCTGCGTACGGGGAGGAGCCACCGCCCGTGCCGCTGCCTCGCGAGGAGCGGCCGTGACGCACCCGCTCGACCGTCCCGAACTGGCTCCGCTGTGGCAGGCGTTCCACACCCGGCTGTCCGCCGGGCAACCGGTCGCGCGGGTACGGATCGGGCCGCTGGACGAGGCCGCCAGGAGTGCGCTCGCGGATCTCCTCGGCCTCGACCGGCTTCCCGGTCCGCAGCCCACGGTGGTACTGGCACGGCTGGACGAGGCGCTTGTGGACAGCTGCGGCCAGGACACCCGGTCCGTGGTCGCCGCGATCGCCGGCCCGCTCGGTGACCGGGCGGCCGCCCGCGCGTCGGACTCCGCCGCCCGGGCCGCCCTGTGGGAGTGGTTCGCCACGCACCCGGTCGTCCTGGCGCAGCCCGCGCTCGACGCCTGGGTCGTGCCGGTCCGACGGGCCGGGGTGATCGGCGGCTCGGTCGCGGCCACCCGGCGTACGCTCGGTGACGCCCTCGGTGTCCTGTCCGAACTGCCCGCCTGCGGTGAGCCGTTGCCGGTCTTCGCCACCCGCCTCCTGGACGACGCCCACGCACTCGACGACGGCACCCGCCTCTCGTCCCTGGTGCTGCGCGCCCTGTCCGCCCTGTACGGCGCCCCGGCCCCCGCGACGGCGGCGGACAGGCGCGCGCTGTGGTCGCGCGCCGGACTCGCCGACGACGCGCTCTCCACCACGGTGCTCACCGCCGGTATGCATCCATCGGGCGAAGGACCCGTGGCCCGCGCCCTGGCCGCCCTCTCCGCCGCGGGCCACGCCACCCACCTCACACTGGCCCAGCTGCGCGAACCCGGGGACCTCCGCTTCCCGCGTACCGCCGTGCACATCACGGAGAACCCCAGCATCCCCGCGCTGGCCCTTCAGCGCTTCGGGCCGGACTGCCCACCCCTGGTCTGCACCTCCGGCTGGCCGAACAGCGCGGTGGTGCTCCTGCTCGACCGTCTCACCGCGGCCGGGGCGCCCCTGCGCTACCACGGCGACTTCGACGGCGAGGGACTGCGCATCGCCGCTCATGTCCTGGCCCGGAGCGCGGCCACGCTCTGGCGCATGGCCACGACCGACTTCCTGACGGCCAGTGCCCACGCGCCTTCCGGGCCCGCGGCGGGCCGGATCACCGGCGCTCCGTGGGACGCCGGGCTGGCGCCGGCCCTCGCCGCCCGGGGGACGGCCGTCCTCGAAGAGCATGTGGCCGAGGACCTGCTGGCCGACCTGGCGCGGATGTGCGCTGGATCGACAGACCGGGTCCATCCAGGGGCTACCAGCAAGTAACTCCCGCTGGTTGGATGTGTGTCGCCGGTTCACCCCACCCTCAGCAGAACCTGGAGAACCCTCGTGCCGCACTCCTCGCTCCGCCGCCTCTCGGGCGTGACGCTGTCCGCCGCGCTCGCCGCTGTCACGCTCGGCGTCGGCGCCCCGCCCGCCTCGGCCGCCGAGACCCCGTCGCTGCGCGTGCTCTCGTACAACACGTTCATCTTCAGCAAGACCCTCTACCCCAACTGGGGCCAGGACCACCGCGCCGCCGAGATACCGAAGACCTCGTTCTTCCGCGGCAATGACGTCGTCGTCATCCAGGAGGCGTTCGACAACGGGGCCTCGGACGCGCTCATGCGCAACGCCTCGGCCGAGTACCCGTACCGCACCCCGGTGGTGGGGCGGAGCAAGAGCGGCTGGGACGCGACGGGCGGTGCCTACTCCGCGACCACTCCCGAGGACGGCGGTGTCGCCGTCCTCAGCAAGTGGCCGGTCATCCGCAAGGAGCAGCACATCTTCAAGGACGCCTGCGGGGCCGACTGGTGGTCCAACAAGGGCTTCGCCTATGCCGTGCTGAACGTCGACGGCGCCCGCGTCCACGTCGTCGGTACGCACGCGCAGTCGACCGACCCGGGCTGCAAGGCCGGCGAGGCGGCGCAGAAGCGCAGTCTCCAGTTCAGGCAGATCGACGCGTTCCTGGACGCGAAGAACATTCCGGCGTCCGAACAGGTCATCGTGGCCGGTGACTTGAACGTCGACTCGCACTCCGCCGAGTACGCGTCCCTCCTCGCCGACGCCGGGCTCGCCGGATCGGATGCCCGGACGGGTCACCTCTACTCGTTCGACACCCAGGACAACTCGATCGCCGCCGAGCGCTACCCGGACGACCCGCGCGAGGACCTCGACTTCGTCCTGCACCGCGCCGGGCACGTCAGGCCGGCCGGCTGGACGAACGAGGTGATCAAGGAGCAGAGTGCCCCGTGGTCCGTCTCCAGCTGGGGTACGACGTACACGTACACGAACCTCTCGGATCACTACCCGGTGGTCGCGTCCGGGCGGTGACGGCACCCGGTGAATAATCGGACGCGGCGGGGACCGCGCGCGGCGCGCCGCCGCCTCTCCGCCGTGTCCGTGCCACCCGCCGCGCACCACCTCGAAGGAAATCTCGCCATGGGCCCCGCGCCAGAGCCGTTCCGCCTTCTGCCGGGGGCGGCCGAATCCCCGGTGCTCCTCCACGTGCCGCACGCGTCTCGTGTCATCCCGGCAGAGGTGCGGGCCGGGATCCTGCTGGACGACGAGGCCCTGGAGCGGGAGAGCGACCACATCACCGACTCCCACACCGCCGAGCTGGCGGCGCGGGCGGCGAAGGCTTCGCCCGTGGCGCCGTGGCAGTTCGTCAACGGGCTCTCCAGACTCGTGGTCGACCCGGAGCGCTTCCCGGACGACCGCGAGGAGATGCTCGCCGCCGGCATGGGGGCGGTCTACACGCACACGACGCACCGCGAGCGTCTGCGCGCCTCCGGGACCGACGCCCAGCCCTTGATCGACCGCTACTTCCATCCGTACGCGGAGGCGATGACCGCTGCCGTCGACGCACGGCTCGCCGCGACCGGCAGCGCCGTCGTCATCGACGTGCACTCCTACCCCACCGCCCCGCTGCCCTACGAACTGCACGGCGCGGGGCCGCGCCCGCCGATCTGCCTCGGCACCGACGCCTTCCACACACCGCCCTGGCTCCTCGCCGCGGCCGGGAAGGCGTTCGCCGGGTTCGGCGGGACCGGGCTGAACAGCCCCTTCCCCGGTACGTACGTGCCGCTGAAGCACTACCGCGAGGACCCCCGCGTCACCGCGCTGATGATCGAGATCCGGCGCGATGTGTACATGCGGGAGCCGGGAGGCCCTGCCGGTCCGGGCCTGACCACCCTGGCCGCGGCACTCGCCGCACTGGTGGAGGCGCTGTCGCTGGACGCGGGGCGCGCCCCGGCGTGAACGACGGCGGGGCCCGGCACGGACGACTGCCGGGCCCCGCCCGTCCGGTCAACTCCCGCGGCGCGTCGCCGCATCCACGCACGCCGTCCGGACTCATCCTGCCGACCGGATCACCGGCCGGTCACCTCACGCAGTGACCTCGGTAGCCGGAACCGGCTCGGTCGCGGCCAGGGGCCCGGAGGCCGCGGCGGGGCGTACGGGGATGAGGGAGGCGACGACCGCTGCCGCGAGGCCCACACCGCAGCCGATCAGCAACGCCGCACGGAATCCGTCCTCGGACGGCAGGAGGAATCCACCGAAGTCCGTCGTCATCTGCGCGAGGACGACGCCGATCACGGCGGCGGCGACGGAGCTGCCGATCGAGCGCATCAGCGTGTTGAAGCTGTTGGCCGACGCCGTCTCCTCCGGCGGCACCGCGCCCATGATCAGGGCGGGCATCGCCCCGTACGCCAGGCCGACGCCCGCGCTGCAGATGATGGTCACGACGAGCAGGCCCCAGGTCGAGCTGAGGAGCAGCAGCGCGGAGGCGTAGCCGACGGAGATGACCAGGCTGCCCACGACCAGGGTGACCTTGGGTCCGCGGGCGGCCGAGAGCTTGGCGCCCAGCGGCGCCAGCACCATCATCATCAGTCCGCCCGGAGCCATCCACAGCCCCATGGCCATCATCGACTGGCCCAGGCCGTATCCGGTGGCTTCCGGCAGCTGCATCAGCTGGGGCGCGACCAGCGAAGAGGCGTACATCGCGAAGCCGACCAGCACCGAGGCCGCGTTGGTCATGAGGATCTGGGGGCGCCTGGCAACCCGGAGGTCGACCAGCGGCTCGTCGCTGCGCAGTTCCCACCACGCCCAGGTGAGCAGCACGACGACCGCGACGGCGAACAGTCCGAGGGTGGTGCCGCTCGTCCAGCCCCAGTCGGAGCCCTTCGACACGGCGAGCAGCAGGGAGACGAGCCCGACGCCCAGGCCGACCGCGCCCAGTGCGTCGAAGCGCGCCGAACCGGTTCCGACCCGGCCGTCGGGCACGAACAGCCAGGCGAGCACGGCGACCAGGAGGCTCAGCGCGGCAGCGACCCAGAAGAGCACGCGCCAGCTGGCGTGCTCGGCCACGGCCGCCGAGAACGGCAGTCCGAGCGCGCCGCCCACGCCCATGGAAGCGCTCATCAGCGCGATGGACGCGCCCAGGCGCTCGGCCGGCAGCACGTCACGCAGCAGGCTGATGCCCAGCGGCACCACGCCCATGCCGAGGCCCTGCAGTCCGCGTCCCACGATCATCGGCACGACCGAGGAGGCGAGGGCGCAGACCACGGAGCCGAGGACGAGCGGCACGGTGGAGACGAGCAGCATGCGCCGCTTGCCGTACATGTCGCCGAGCCGCCCGGCCACGGGTGTGGCGACCGCGGCGGAGAGCAGCGTGGCGGTGATCACCCACGAGGCGTTGGAGGCGCTGGTGTCCAGCAGGTTCGGGAGATCTCCGATCAGCGGGACCACGAGGGTCTGCATGATCGCGGCCACGATGCCCGCGAGGGCGAGTACGCCGACGACGCGCCCGTGGCGGACATCGGGTTCGGAGCTGACCACTGTGTTTCTCCCTCGACTGTTCTCGGATCGCCTGTCGCCGACCAAGATGTGCACTATACACATGCCATGCATCATGCATATTTCGATTACCGTGCATCATGTGCGACAGGGCTGGCGAGGGCAGCCCGTACCGGAGCGAGCCAGGAGCCGATTGATGCCTCGCGTGAACAAGCCCGTACATCTGATCGAATTCGAGACCATGCTGCTCGGGCGGCACGTACACCTGTACAACCCCCGCGCCCGGCAGTCCGGCGGACGCCTGGACCGCAGCGCCTACGTCCTGCTGAGCCGCATCGAGATGGACGGCCCGATGTCCATCGGCCAGCTCAGCGACGCCTTCGGCCTGGACGCCTCCACGCTGAACCGCCAGACCGCCGCCATGCTTCGTGCCGGGGTCGTCGAGCGCATCCCGGATCCGGACGGCGGCATGGCGCGCAAGTTCAGCATCACCGCGGAGGGCGAGCACAGGCTGAACGCCGACCGCACCGAGTACACCCAGGGCCTGAACAGGGTGATGGAGGAGTGGACCCCCGAGGAGGTGGCCACCTTCGCCGGATTCCTCAAGCGCTTCAACAGCGACATCGAGCGCCTGGACGGACACGTCTGGCCCCGGCCCTGAGCCACCGCCGCACCTCCCTCGGGGACGACGCTCGACGAGCCGCGGATCACCCCCGCCGATCCGCAAAGACCCCGCAGAGACGGACAGAAGAGCCGCTGCGCATTCCATCACTTCCGTCACGGCTTGACCGAAGCACTCGGCGGAGGAGACGACATGCGAGACGGGGATGCGCGGCGCACGACGGACGGAGGGCGGTGGAGACGGTTATGGGCATGGTGTACGCCCGTGGCCGTGGCGGTCACCGCCTGCGCGCTGATGACGGCACCGGCCGCGACGGCCGCCTCGCCCGGGACCGGGGTGCGGGCCGCACAGGCGGCCCCGTGTCCCGCGCTGCCGTGCGAGGGTTCGGATCCCGGGAGCGTCACGGCCTGGCACACGGGGGGTGCGCCGAAGATCCTCAAGGAGGCGGTTCTCGCCTCGGGTTCCCGGCTCAGGCTGTACACGGGGAAGCCGGCCTGGGACACCTCGGGAACGGTCTACTCCTGGGCCGAGGTGACCCTCACCGGCACGTCGCAGGGCCGCGGCTGGCTGCGGACCGAGGAGAATCTCGGCGACGGCATCAACATCAAGTCGACGCTGGAGCACCCGCGTTCGTACCGCGACACCAACGGCACCACCGGCATGTTCCTGTATGACACGACCAGGTACGGGGTCGTGTACGCCAACGGCGCGTGCGTCACGGACGGCAAGGAGACCGGCTGCGTCAACGCCACCGTGTCCTCGGTGGTGCCCAACGGGCCGTGTACGGGATGGTGTTCCGACGCCGACCCGACCGCGATCGCCGCGTCCGACTGGTCCTACGTCGACCGCTCCGACCTCGACCGCGTGGCGCTGCCCTCCGGCGCCTCCGTCCAGAAGGTCGACGGGCGGCTCAAGCAGGGAAGCTACCTCGGCTGGGCCGAAGGCCAGCTGACGGCCTCCGGCGGCAGGTTCTGGCTGGAGGCGTGGCAGGGCGCCGGCCGCTGGGGCGAGGTGTACACCGAGTTCACACCGGAGGGAGCCTCGCGCACCACCTCCGGCTCGACCCGCGCCTACTCGTGGCTGCCCGAGCTGCGCGCCTGCGTCAGCGACAGCAGCGGAACCGCGTGCACCCGTGACCCGGACGCCACCACCACTGCCCCGGCCCAGGCGCCGTGCGCCGAACTCCCCTGCACCGGCGTCGACTCGTCGACGGTCACCGAGTGGATGCCGAACTACGAGCCGCGCCTCGTCGAGGACGCCAACGTCTACCAGGGGGGCCGGCTGCGGATCTGGCAGGGCCGTCCGGCCTGGGACCCCCACCACATGTACTACTGGGGCGACGCCGAACTCCCGACCGGCCGTACGGGCGTCTTCGCCACCCTCATGACGCACAGCAGCCCCGGCTCGGACTCCCGCGCCCAGCGCCCGGTACCCGTCCCCGGCACCCGGCTCACCGCCACGGGCAGCACGAAGATGATCGCCCTCGACCCCCTGTCGGGCAAGGTGATCGCCGGACTGGTCGTGGACGGCAGGAACTGGGCGTTCGCCACGCAGCAGGGCGACAACATGTACCTCAGCGACAAGGAGGGGACGATGGGGCCCTGCGCCACCGGCGAGATCTGCGAGGGCGTCGCGCCCTCGACGGTCACCCAGTGGGCGTCGGTCGCCACGGACTGGTCGACGGCCTCACTGCCCGGCGGACAGCGGGTCACCCTCAGCGGATCCCGTCCGTCCTGGTCCGTCTCCGACTACTACGCCTGGGCGCACACGACGGCCACGGGCACGACCGTGTGGCTGGAGGACAGGGCACCCGGCGGGACGTACACGAAGGTCGCGGCCGAGAAGGTGATGAAGGCGACGAGCGGGCAGTCGGTACGGGCCTGCATCAGCGACGGCACCACGACGGCCTGTACGAAGCCCTTGCTGTAGCGAGGACGGCAGAACAGGCGACCGCCCGGCTGGGCAAGTCCGATCGTGGCTCCCGGCCGGGCACAGCCCCTCCGACGTGCGGATACGCTGAAAGGATGATCGATACCCTCCCCCCGTGCCCGCAGTGCGCCGGCGAGTACACGTACGAGATGGGCGACCTCATGGTCTGCCCCGAGTGCGCCCACGAATGGACGCCGGCGGCACAGGAGCCGGACACCGCGGACGGCTCGGGCGAGCGGGTCCACAAGGACGCCGTGGGCAACATCCTCAGCGACGGCGACACCGTGACCGTCGTGAAGGCACTCAAGGTCAAGGGCAACCCCTCGGGCATCAGGGCCGGGACGAAGGTGCGCAACATCCGGCTCGTCGACGGGGTGGACGGCCACGACATCGACTGCAGGATCGACGGCTTCGGAGCGATGCAGCTGAAGTCCGGCGTGGTCAAGAAGGCCTGACGGGCACCTCCCGCGCTGCCGACGGCAGGCGTCAGCGCGGCGACGCGGCGGGAAGCGGCGGGAACAAGGCCCGCGCTTCGGCCGGCCGCTGCGACACCACCGCAGGACGGGTGACCCGACGCGCGCTCCGGAGTCCTCCCAAGCGACTCCGGCAGTCGTATTGTTCGGGATGATTTATGGTGAATCAAGGAGTATGCCCCTACCGGAGGTGCAACGATGCGCGCCACGGCAGCGACCGTCTCTCTGGCTGTCAGCGTGGCGCTCATCGTCGCGACATCGGCTTGCGACCAGGGCGGGTCGGAGTCGTCGAGCGCCCAGGACAGCGACTGCCCGATCTCCGGACATTACGGTGAGTTCCACCTGTCACCCGTGACGGCGGACGCTCTCACGGTCAAAACGACCCTGCCCGCGCCCGGCTGGTGGAACGGCGACACGCCGGACTCCATCAAGAGCGGCTACGAGTACTGCATGGCCGCCAACATCGCCTACCGGTCCGGACTCGACCGGCTGAAGGTGGTGAACGCCCCCTTTCCGGAGGTCGTGTCCGGCCGGACCAAGGACTTCGACCTGGCCCTGGCGCAGATCACGATCACCCCGGAACGGAGCGAGGTCGCCGAGTTCTCCCCGCCCTACCTCTCCTCGACCCTGGGAGTGCTGATCAGGGACGGAGAGAAGATCGACGAGGGCAACATCCGTGACGTGCGCATCGGAGTGGCCGAGGGCACCACGGGCGAGCAGTTCGTCGAGAAGCGCCTCAAGCCGGCCAAGCCCGTCACCGCCTTCGCCAACGACCCGGAGATGGTCAAGGCGCTGGAGGAGAAACAGATCGACGCAGTCGTCCACGACACGACGATCCTGCTGGCCTATCCCCAGAAGCAGGAGAGCAGGGTGCGCCTCGTGGGCCAGTACAGGACCGACCAGGGTTACGGCGCCCTGTACCCGAAGGGGTCACCCGACAAGGCCGAGCTGGACCGGATCATCAGGCAGCTGATCGACGACGGAACGCTCGCCAAACTGTCGGCCGTCTATCTCGGGGCCGCTTTCGGCCAGGACCCGGCCAAGATCCCGTACTTCACGGCCGACGGCTCCTGAACGCGCCGGGGCGTGCGCACACCCCGGCCGGCGATCCCGTTTCCGTCCCGCTTCACAGGTCCGCCATCAGGAGACCGCTCAGGTCCCCGGCGGCTCCGGCGTCGAGCGCCTGCTCAGCCCAGATGATCTTGCCTCGGTCGGTGTACCTGGTCCCCCAGCGGCGGGACATCTGCGCGACGAGGAACAGACCACGGCCGCCCTCGTCGGTGAAGGCAGCGCGGCGCAGGTGCGGGGAGGTGCTGGTGCCGTCGGCGACCTCGCAGATCAGGCTGTCGCGGTCGCGCAGCAGCCGCAGGCTGATGGGGCTCGCTCCGTACCGGATGGCGTTCGTCACGAGTTCGCTGAGGATCAGCTCGGTCGTGAACGCGACACCGCCGAGCCCCCAGGATTCCAGCCTTCGGGTGGCCTCGGCGCGGATCCGGGAGACGGCCGCGGGGTCGCCGGGCACCTCCCACTCCTCGACCTGCTCCGGGTCGAGCAGCCGGGTGCGTGCGACGAGCAAGGCGACATCGTCATTCGATCTGGTGCGCAGCATCGCGTCGAGCACCGCCCGGCAGGTGTCATCCGGGGTGGCGCCGTCCGTGCGGGCGAGCGCCTCCTTCAGCATGTCGAGCCCGGTGTCGATGTCACGGCCGCGGGCCTCGACCAGGCCGTCGGTGTAGAGGACCAGCCGGCTGTCGGCTGCCAGCTGGAGTACGGCCGTCTCGACCGGCAGACCGCCTCCCACGCCGAGTGGCGGGGCGACGGGGATGTCGGGGAAGGTCACGGAGCCGTCGGGCGAGACCAGCGCGGGGCCGGGATGACCGGCCCGGGCGAGCACACACCGCCCGGAGACCGGATCGTAGACCGCGTACAGGCAGGTGGCACCGGTGACGGCCTCGGTTTCACCCTCGGCCGCCGCGTCCTCGTCGATCTGGGTGATCAGGTCGTCCAGGTGCGCGAGAAGCTCGTCCGGAGGCAGGTCCAGGGCGGCGAAGTTGTGCACCGCGGTCCTCAGGCGGCCCATCGTCGCGGCGGCGTGCAGACCGTGCCCGACGACGTCGCCGACCACCAGGGCCACCCGGGCCCCCGGTAGCGGGATGACGTCGTACCAGTCGCCGCCCACCCCCGCCTGGGCGGGCAGGTACCGGTGCCCGACCTCCAGGGCGGACAGCTCGGGGAACGCGCCGGGCAGCAGGCTGCGCTGGAGAGTGACGGCCGTGGTGTGCTCGCGGGTGTATCGACGCGCGTTGTCGATGCACACGGCCGCCCGGGCGGCGAGTTCCTCGGCGGGGGACAGGTCGTCCGGCTCGAAGGGGTCCTGCTCCGAACGCCAGAACTCCACGACCCCCAGCAGTTGGCCCCGGGCCTGGAGCGGCACCGAGATCATGGAGTGGATACCGGATTCGATGACCTTCCAGGCCCGCTCCGGGTCCTGGGCCCGCCATCCGTCGGACGTGGCGAGGTCGGCCACCAGGACCGGCCGGCCGGTGGTCATACCGATCGCCACGGGGTTGCCGGGCAGGTAGCGCATCAGCGTCCCGGCAGGGTGAAGGGGCGCGTCCCCCCGGATGCCCGCGGCCGCGATACGGCGCATCTCCATGCTCGCCCTCGCTCCCGTCGGTTCACCGCCTTGCAGCACGGGCTCCACCAGCTCGACGGTGGCGAAGTCGGCGAAGCGCGGGACCGCCACCTCGGCCAGCTCCTCGGCAGTGCGCTTCATGTCGAGGGTGGTACCGATCCGCGTGCTGGCCTCGTAGAGCAGCTGCAGGCGCCCGCCCGCAACGTCCGCCCGGCCCGCGAGGGTGCGCAGCTCCGTGGTGTCCCGCAGGGTGGCCACGCTGCCCCCTTGCAGGCCCACCGGCCGCACGCTGACCGCGAGCAGGATGTCCCCGGCCAGGAAGACCTTGTCCGTGGCCGCCCGGCCCGATCCCAGCAGTCCGGCCAGTGCCGGGCTCAGCCCGAGTCCCGTGACCGGCCTGCCCTCGGCCTCCGGCGGCAAGGCGAGCAGCCGGCGCCCCTCGTCGTTGACCAGCAGCAGCCTTCCGTCACCGTCAAGGATGATCACGCCTTCACGGACCGAGTGCAGCACCGCGTCGTGGTGCTCGTACATGCGGGTCATCTCCACCGGCCCCAGACCCTGGGTCTGGCGCCGCAGACGCCCGCTGACCAGTGCCGACCCACTCGCGGCCAGCAGCAGCGCGACACCGCCGGCGGTGAAGAGCACCGGCAGCTGGTGCTCCACCACGCTGGTCACCTTGTCCACCGTGACCCCCACGGTGACGAGGCCGACGGCGGCCCCCTTCTCGTCGAATACGGCCACTGTCGAGTCGACCGCCTTCCCCAGACTGCTGTCGAACGTGTTCTGGTGGGGCTCGCCTTCGAGCGCCTGGCTGTAGGCGGTGGAGACGTGCTTCCCGATCTGGTCCGGGTCCGGGTGGGTCCACCGGAAGCCGTAAGGGCTCAGCGCCACGACGTAGTCGACGCCGGTCTTCATGCGCACCGCCTCGGCATGTGGCTGGAGCGCCTCCGTCGGGTCATCGCTCTCCATCGCCTCCGCGGTGCCGGGGGCGTTCGCGAACGACTCGGCCGCCACCAGGGACCGGTCGCCGGCTTCCTGGATCGCGCGGTTGCGGTCCTGGATCACGAGCACCACCACGGCCGTGGCGATGAGCAGGAGGACGACCACCAGCTGCAGCAGGAAGACCTGACTGGCCACGCTGCGCGGTTTCCGCAACGACAGCAGACGCCGGCCCGTCGATCGGTGACGAGCCTCCGGGGCGGCTTCCGGCGGTCCGGCCTTCGGTGGCACGCGGTCGACCCGTCGGCTCACTGGGATAAATTGCCCAAGTTTGCCCATTTTCCCAGTATCAGCGACCGGCCCGGCGGGCGCGGCTCAGGCGGAGGCCGGGCCGGGACCGCGCCGGCCCTGCCGGGCGGGTGCCGCCGCATGAAGGAAAGTGGTCCGCCGGCCGTGGCAGCCAAGGGCTCCAGGAACGACGAACGGCCGGTGAGTCAGATGACTCACCGGCCGTTCGTGAACGCACCGAGGACAATCTCATGAGCGTCTTACTGGTGTCCGAGGGGGGACTTGAACCCCCACGCCCGATAAAGGGCACTAGCACCTCAAGCTAGCGCGTCTGCCATTCCGCCACCCGGACAAGGTGTCTGTCGTTCGCGGTCTGTTTCCCCGCGGCGACAAAGAAAACAATACCAGGGGTTTGGGGTGCCCCTCACCTGCGTTTTCGGTGGTCAGTGGCGCGCGGTGGGGGCGCCGGAGGTCCCCGCCGCGCGATCCGGAGCCGACGCCTACCCGATGCGTACACGTATGGTCCGACGCGCGTACGATCCGTCGCCTGCCATGTACCGACAGTGGTCGCGGCTACCTTCGCGTCCATGAGTGATCGCGCCTACCGGCGGCCCCGCCCGCTGTCCCCCGTGCGTGAGCATCTGCGCGACACGTTCTGGTTCGCTCCGACGCTGGGGCTGCTCAGCACCTTCGCGCTCTGGTGGGTGGCGTCCACCCTGGATACGGAGATCGTCGAGCGACTCCAGGACGCGCGGGCGTACGACGAGGTCAGTGAGCTGATCTCGTTCTCCGCGGATGCCCGGACGATCGTCACCACGATCAGCTCGGCGATGATGACCTTCATCGGTGTGGTCTTCAGCATCTCGCTCGTGGCCGTGCAGATGGCCAGCGGTCAGTTCACGCCCCGGGTCGTACGGATCTTCGTGCGGAGCCGGATCAGCAAGCTCACGCTCACCGTGTTCCTGGCGACGTTCTCCTTCTCGCTGCTCGTCCTGACCTCGTACGAGAGCGAGACCGATCCACGGCTCGTCACGTCCGTCCCCCTGCTGCAGAGCCTGCTGACGCTGGGCATGGTCGGACTGAGTCTGCTGCTGTTCATCGCCTACGTCAGTTCCACCCTGCGGCTCATGCAGGTCGGGCCCGTCCTCGACCACATCACGCGCCATTCCTTCCGCGTGCTGGCTCGGGTGCCGGTCGGAGCGCCGGAGGAAGCGCCGCTCGCGGCCGAGACCGCGCAGATCATGCACTGGGGCCGGGCGGGAGTGCTCCAGGACGTGAACGTCGCACGGCTCGTGCGGGCCGCGCGGCGGCAGGGTGTCGTACTCCGCCTGATTCCGCGGATCGGGGACTTCGTGGTGCCGGGCACTCCTGTGCTCGCCGTCCACGGTGGGCCGGCGCCGCCCCGGGTCGCGCTGCGGTACACGATGTCCGTCGGCGTCGAGCGCACCCTGCACCAGGATCTGGCGTTCGGGCTGCGCCAGTTGTCCGACATCGCGCTGCGGGCCCTGTCGACGTCCGTGAACGATCCGACGACCGCCGTGCAGTGCCTGGACCGGATCGTGCAGTTCCTCGCCGCGGTGGTGAACCGGCCGCTGGGGACCGTGCATCACCGGGACGGCCGGGGCGAGGTCAGGCTCGTGCAGGACGTACCGGGCTGGACGGACCTGGTCGATCTGGCCTTCGAGGAGATCCGCTGGTGCGCGGTCGGCAGCCCGCAGGTCACGCGGCGGCTGCTGGCCGGAATCGGGGACCTGATGCTGCTGGCCCCGGAGGGGCGCAGGAAACCGCTGGTCAGGCACCGTGCGCTGCTGGTGCAGTCGGTGGAGCGCACGGTGCCCGAGGCGGCCGGGCGGGAGTTCGCGCTGTTCCCGGATCATCAGGGGATCGGCTGAGGATGCGGGGCCGGCGGCGGGTTACGGCATGAGGTGGTGGTCCGGGAAGTTGCCCGGGAGCCGTTCCGTGGCGGGGCCCTCGGTGACGGCCCGGACGAGCAGTTCACCGCCCACGAACGCGCCGCGCCAGGAGGCGCCGAAGCCCCCGAAGAGTTCGTCGCGGTCGCCACGGGACCTCGGAGTGCCGTGGCCGGTCTTGAAGGCGCGGATCTGCGGGGCAAGGCGGTCGTACGTGGCCGGGTCGTCGGTGGACAGGGTGGCGACCAGCGCGCCGTTCGAGGCGTTCATCGCAGCCAGGAGTTCCGCCTCGGTGTCGACCAGGACGATCGTGTCGACGGGCCCGAAGGGTTCCGCGTGGTGGAGCGGGGACGACGGGGGCGGGTTGAGGAGGGTGACCGGGTGGAGGTAAGCACCCGTGTCCTGGCCGGGGAGGAACAGGGCGTCCGACACGCTGCCCCGGTGCAGCGGCACGGCGCCCCGGTCGATGGCTTCGGTGACCTGGTCGGCGAGTTCCTTCGCCTTGGCGGCGTTGATGAGCGGGCCGAAGTCCAGGGTGGGGAGCGGGTCGGAGGGGTGCGCCACCGCGAGCGGGTGGCCGGTGCGGAGGGAGCGTACGGCGGGGAGGTACGCGGCCAGGAAGTCGGCGAACAGGGTCCGCTGGACGACGAAGCGGGGATACGCCGTGCAGCGCTGCTTGCCGTAGTCGAAGAGCTTCGGGATCACGGCGGTGAGCGCCGGCCAGTCCGTGAAGTTCCAGATGCCCCAGGTGTTGAGGCCCTCCTGTTCGAGGATGTGGCGCTTGCCGAGGTCGGCGACGGCGGTGGCGATACGGGCGCCGGTGTCGCGTCCTCCGACGAAGGAGACGCAGCCGATCTCGGGTGAGCGGACGAGGGGCGCCGAGAGTTCGCTGCCGCTGCCGCTGAGGAGGGTGAGGGGGATGCCCTCGCGGGCGGCGAGGGCACAGGCGAGCGTGAGACAGGCGACGCCTCCGTCGGTGGGGGTCTTGGCTATGACCGCGTTGCCTGCGAGCGCCTGTACGAGCATGGCGTGCACCAGGACCGACATCGGGTAGTTCCAGCTGGCGATGTTGGAGACCGGGCCGGGGAGCGGGGTGCGGTCGGTGAGCATCCGGTCGATGTGATCGACGTACCAGCGCACGCCGTCGATGGCGCGGTCCACGTCGGCCTGGGCGAGGCGCCAGGGTTTGCCGATCTCCCAGACCAGGAGGAGGGCGAGCAGCTCGCGGTGCTCGGTGAGCGCGTCGAGGGCGGCCGACACGCGGGCGCGGCGTTCGGGGAGGGGGACGTGGCGCCAGGCGCGGTGCTGGTCGAGCGAGGCGCGAACCGCGTGCTGGGCGGTGGTCGCGTCGAGGCGCGGCGGGCCTGCGATGGGGGTGCCGTCTATGGGGCTCGTGGCGGGGAGGGTGCGGCCGTCCTGCTGCCAGGCCGCCTGCCAGAGGTTGCGGACGTGGTCGTCCTGGAAGGCCTCGGGGGCGGCGGTCCGGCAGCGGTGCCAGGCGTCTGTCCAGGCGGTCCCGGGTTTGAGGGTGGGGGTGGGGGTGGGGGTGGGGCCGGCGGGTGCGGGCTTCGGAGGTGTCATGGGTTCTCCGCTCTCGGTGCACGGTCGGGGCGGGGGTGAGGTGGGGTGAGGTGGGGCTGGGTTGGGGTGGTGGGTGAGGGATGCGGGTTGCGTGTGCGGGTGGCGGGGCGCCTGCGGCGGGCCTTGTCCCCGCCCCTTCCGTAACCGGGCTCCGCCCCGGACCCCGGTCCTCAGACGCCGGACGGGCTGGGAGCGGGCGCCCCGGGGCGTGGGGCGGAGGGCCCCCTGTGACACCGACAGGCTGAGAGAGGTGCCCCGGGGCGCACGGTGGACGATGCCCCGGGACGCCGGACGGGCGGTGGAGGATCCCCGGGGTGGACGGGAGACAACACCCTGGGACACCGACGGTTGCGGAGGTGCCCCAGGGTGCAGGGGCCCCGGGAGCGCGATGGCCCCGGGCGCACACCCCGGGGTGCAGGCGCCCTGGGGGCTACGTGCGCAGGTGGTTCAGTACCAGCTTCGCCGTTTCCGTCGGGGTGGCGCCGACTCGTACGCCCGCTTCCTCCAGGGCCTTCCTCTTCGCCTCCGCCGTGCCCGACGAACCCGAGACGATCGCTCCCGCGTGGCCCATCGTCTTGCCCTCCGGGGCGGTGAAGCCCGCGATGTAGGCGATCACCGGTTTGGTGATGTGGGCGGCGATGTGGGCCGCGGCCCGTTCCTCCGCGTCGCCGCCTATCTCGCCTATCAGGACGATGAGTTCGGTGTCCGGGTCGTTCTCGAAGGCCGTGAGGCAGTCGATGTGGGTGGTGCCGATGACCGGATCGCCGCCGATGCCCACAGCTGACGAGAAGCCCGTGTCGCGCAGCTCGTGCATCAGTTGGTAGGTGAGGGTGCCGGACTTGGAGACCAGACCGATGCGGCCGGGGCGCGTGGCGATGTCCGCCGGGATGATGCCCGCGTTCGACTGGCCGGGGCTGATGATGCCGGGGCAGTTGGGGCCGAGGATCCGGGTGCCCCGGGCGCGGGCGTGGGCGTGGAAGGCGACCGCGTCGTGGACCGGGATGCCTTCCGTGATCACCACGGCCAGGCCGATGCCCGCGTCGGCCGCCTCGATGACGGCCTCCTTGGCGAACGGCGGGGGTACGAAGACCACGGTGACGTCCGCCCCGGTCGCGTCCCTTCCCTCGCGTACCGAGCCGAATACGGGGATCGCCCTGCCGTCGAGGTCCACCGTCCGGCCGGCCTTGCGCGGGTTGACGCCGCCGACGATCTGGGTGCCCGCCGCGAGCATCCGGCGGGTGTGCTTCATGCCTTCGGCGCCGGTCATGCCCTGGACGAGGACCTTGCTCTCCTTGGTCAGGAAGATTGCCATGTCAGTGCCCTCCCAGGGCCAGTCGGCTTGCTCGGTGCGCGGCGCCGTCCATCGTCGTGAGCTGCTGGACCAGAGGGTGTGCCCGGTCGTCGAGGATGGCCCGTCCGCGGGCGGCGCTGTTGCCGTCGAGCCGTACGACGAGCGGTTTGGTCAGATGGACGGTCTCCAGTGCCTGGACGATGCCGTCCGCCACGGCATCGCACGCGGTGATGCCGCCGAAGACGTTGACGAAGACCGACTTCACGGCCGGGTCGGAGAGGATGACCGTCAGACCGTCGGCCATCACGCGGGCGGAGGCTCCGCCGCCGATGTCGAGGAAGTTGGCCGGGCGGGCACCGCAGCCGGCCACGACGTCGAGGGTGGACATGACGAGCCCGGCGCCGTTGCCGATGATGCCCACCTCGCCGTCGAGCTTGACGTAGTTGAGGCCCTTGGCCGCCGCGGCGGCCTCCAGCGGGTCCCCGTGCGGGTCTTCGGAGTCCGCCCCCCGACGCGACTGCCGGAAGCGGGCGTTGTCGTCGAGCGTCACCTTTCCGTCGAGGGCAAGGATCCGCCCGTCGGTGGTGCGGACGAGCGGGTTGACCTCGACGAGGAGGGCGTCCTCCCGGGTGAGGACCTGCCACAGCGCCTGGAGGACGGGCCCGGCGGCCGCGGGAAGTGACGCCGCTTCGGCGATGTGCGCCGCCTTGGCCGCCGTGACTCCCTCGACGGGGTCGACGGGGATGCGGGCCACTGCTTCCGGGCGGGTGGCCGCGACCTCCTCGATGTCCATGCCGCCCTCGGCGGACGCGATGGCGAGGAAGGTACCGGCCGCCCGGTCGAGTACGTAGCCGACGTAGAACTCCGCCTCGATGTCCACGGGTTGGGCGATCATGACCGTCCGCACCCGGTGGCCCTTGATGTCCATGCCGAGGATCTGGCGTGCGGTGAGGGCTGCCGCCGCCGGGTCGGCGGCGACTTTCACCCCGCCCGCCTTGCCGCGACCGCCCGTCTTGACCTGCGCTTTCACTACGACCCTGCCGCCCAGCCTGACGGCCGCCTCCTGGGCGGCCCGGGGCCGGTCGACGACCTCGGCATCGGGTACCGCGATGCCGTAATCCGCGAAGAGTTGCCTTGCCTGGTGCTCGTACAGATCCATAGCCACTCCCGATCGTGCCGATTGTGAAAGTGCCGCACGCCCCCTGGACACCACCCACCGGATGCGGGATAACAAGCTTCATACAGTATTCGTCGACTGTATGCAATGTACCGCGAGAGCGGCACAGCGGCTCCCGCACTCCCCTACGAAGGGACAGGACATCGCCATGCCCGATGACAGCCACGACAGCCAGGAACTCGTCTCCGGTGGGCACTTGGTCGCCAAGGCACTCAAGGCCGAGGGGGTGGAACGCATCTACACCCTCTGCGGCGGCCACATCATCGACATCTACGACGGCTGTGTCGACGAGGGCATCGAGGTCGTCGACGTACGCCACGAGCAGGTCGCCGCCCATGCCGCCGACGGCTACGCACGCATCACCGGCAGGCCGGGATGCGCCGTGGTCACCGCGGGACCGGGCACCACCGATGCGGTGACCGGGGTCGCCAACGCCTTCCGCGCCGAGTCACCGATGCTGCTGATAGGCGGTCAGGGAGCGCACACCCAGCACAAGATGGGCTCCCTCCAGGACCTGCCGCACGTCGACATGATGACGCCCATCACCAAGTTCGCGGCCACCGTGCCGGACACCGCCCGTGCGGCGGACATGGTGTCGATGGCGTTCCGGGAGTGCTACCACGGAGCCCCTGGGCCCTCCTTCCTGGAGATCCCGCGCGACGTGCTCGACGCCAAGGTGCCGGTCAGCAAGGCGCGCGTGCCGGAGGCCGGGCAGTACCGGGCCTCCACCCGCGGCGCGGGAGACCCAGCGGACATCGAGAAGCTGGCCGACCTCCTCGTCCATGCCGAGAAGCCGGCGATCCTGCTGGGCAGCCAGGTGTGGACGACGCGGGCCACGGACGCCGCCGTCGAACTCGTACGGACGCTGAATCTGCCCGCGTACATGAACGGGGCGGGGCGCGGAACGCTGCCGCCCGGCGACCCGCACCACTTCCAGCTCTCGCGGCGTTACGCCTTCTCCAACGCCGATCTGATCGTGATCGTGGGTACGCCGTTCGACTTCCGCATGGGGTACGGCAAGCGCCTCTCACCGGCGGCGACGGTCGTGCAGATCGACCTCGACTACCGCACGGTCGGCAAGAACCGGGACGTGGACCTCGGCATCGTCGGAGATGCCTCGCTGGTCCTGAAGGCGGCCGCGGAGGCGGCGAGCGGACGCATCAACGGCGGGTCCGTGAAGCGCAAGGCGTGGCTCGACGAGCTGCGGGCCGCCGAGCAGACGGCGATCGAGAAGCGGCTGCCGCACCTGAAGTCGGACGCCTCGCCGATCCACCCCTACCGGCTGGTCAGCGAGATCAACGACTTCCTCACCGAGGACTCGATCTACATCGGGGACGGGGGTGACATCGTCACCTTCTCCGGGCAGGTCGTGCAGCCGCGCACACCCGGTCACTGGATGGACCCCGGGCCGCTCGGCACGCTCGGTGTCGGAGTGCCGTTCGTCCTGGCCGCCAAGCAGGCCAGGCCCGACAAGGAGGTCGTGGCGCTCTTCGGGGACGGCGCCTTCTCCCTGACCGGCTGGGACTTCGAGACCCTGGTCCGCTACAACCTGCCCTTCGTCGGGATCGTCGGCAACAACTCGTCGATGAACCAGATCCGTTACGGCCAGAAGGCCAAGTACGGCGACGCGCGCGAGCGGGTCGGCAACACCCTCGGCGACGTGCACTACGACAAGTTCGCCCAGATGCTGGGCGGTTACGGCGAGGAGGTACGTGACCCCGCCGACATCGCCCCCGCGCTGCGACGGGCCCGCGAGTCGGGCCTGCCGTCGCTGATCAACGTCTGGGTCGACCCCGACGTGTACGCCCCCGGAACGATGAACCAGACCATGTACAAGTAGGCGCAGCGAAGGAGCCGTTGGCATGACCAAAGCTCTTGAGGGCGTGCGCGTCCTCGACATGACACACGTACAGTCCGGCCCCTCCGCCACACAGTTGCTCGCCTGGCTGGGCGCGGACGTGGTGAAGCTGGAGGCACCCGGCGGTGACATCACCCGCAAGCAGCTGCGCGACCTCCCCGACGTCGACTCCCTCTACTTCACGATGCTCAACTGCAACAAGCGGAGCATCACGCTGAACACGAAGAGCGAGCGGGGGAAGGAGATCCTCACCGAGCTCATCAGGCGCAGCGATGTGATGGTGGAGAACTTCGGGCCGGGTGCCGTCGACCGGATGGGATTCACCTGGGAACGCATCCAGGAGATCAACCCACGGATCGTCTACGCATCCATCAAGGGCTTCGGCGAGGGCCCGTACACCAACTTCAAGGCGTACGAGGTCGTCGCGCAGGCCATGGGCGGCTCGATGTCCACCACGGGGTTCGAGGACGGGCCGCCGCTCGCCACCGGTGCGCAGATCGGCGACTCCGGCACCGGCGTCCACGCGGTGGCCGGCATCCTCGCCGCACTGTTCCAGCGCGAGAACACCGGGCGCGGTCAAAGGGTGAACGTGGCGATGCAGCACGCCGTGCTCAACCTGTGCCGGGTCAAGCTCCGCGACCAGCAGCGACTCGCCCACGGGCCGCTCCCCGAGTATCCGAACACGGAGAACACGGAGGGCGCCGACGAGGTGCCGCGCAGCGGCAACGCGAGCGGGGGCGGGCAGCCGGGGTGGGCGGTGAAGTGCGCACCGGGTGGCCCCAACGACTACGTGTACGTCATCGTGCAGCCGGTCGGCTGGCAGCCGTTGTCCGCCCTCATCGGGCGGCCGGAGCTGGCTGAGGATCCCGAGTGGGCGACGCCGGAGTCCCGGCTGCCGAAGCTCGGCAAGATGTTCCAGCTGATCGAGGAGTGGTCGGCCACGCTCCCGAAGTGGGAGGTGCTGGAGCAGCTCAACGCCCACAACATTCCGTGCGGTCCGATCCTCTCCACCAAGGAGATCGTCGAGGACGAGTCCCTCGTCGCCAACGAGATGGTCGTGCGGGTCGACCATCCGCAGCGCGGCACGTTCACCACGGTCGGGAGCCCGTTGAAGCTGTCCGACTCCCCCGTCGACGTGGTGACCTCGCCGCTGCTGGGTGAGCACAACGCCGAGGTGTATGTGGGCGAACTCGGCCTGAACGACGAGGAACTGCGGCTGCTGAAGACGAACGGAGTCATCTGAGCATGGCCGGATCGGTGGAACCACAGGAACTGGAGCGCGTACGGGCACTGCTCGCACGCGTCCGGGCCGAGGGGCGCGACGCGCTCACCGCCCCGGAGGGAAAGATCGTCGCCGACGTGTACGGCATCGTCGTCCCGGGCGAGGAACTGGCCCGTGACGTCGACGAGGCCGTGGCACACGCGGACCGGCTCGGCGGGCCCGTCGTGCTGAAGATCGTGTCTCCCGACATCCTGCACAAGACGGATGCCGGCGGGGTCGTGGTCGGGGTGTCGGGGCCGGCGGAGGTGAGGGCCGCGTTCTGCCGGATCGTCGAGAACGCCAAGGCGTACGCGCCGGAGGCGAGGATCGACGGGGTGCAGGTGCAGCAGCTCGTGCCGCCCGGGCAGGAGGTGATCATCGGGGCGGTCACCGATCCGACGTTCGGCAAGGTGGTGGCCTTCGGGCTCGGCGGCGTGCTGGTGGAGGTGTTGAAGGACATCACGTTCCGGCTGGCGCCCGTAACGGCCGACGAGGCCCTGTCCATGCTCGACTCGATCGGCGCGGCGGAGATCCTGCGCGGTGTGCGCGGGGCGCCCGCGGTGGACCGCTGGGCCCTGGCGGAACAGATCAGGAGGGTGTCCCGGCTCGTCACGGACTTCCCGGAGATCGCCGAGGTCGACCTCAACCCGGTGATCGCCGGGCCGGAGGGCGCCGTCGCCGCCGACATCCGCGTCATCCTGGCCACCGAGGAGGTGAAGGTCCGGCGCACGTACGGCCGCGAGGAGATCCTCGTGTCGATGCGCCGGCTGATGGAGCCGCGCTCGGTGGCCGTCATCGGAGCCTCCAACGAGCAGGGCAAGATAGGCAATTCGGTGATGCGCAACCTCGTCGACGGAGGCTTCCCGGGCGAGATCCATCCGGTGAACCCCCGGGCCGATGACATTCTGGGCCGCAAGGCGTACAAGAGTGTCACCGACGTTCCCGGTGAGGTGGATGTGGCGGTCTTCGCGATCCCCGCCAAGTTCGTGGCAGCTGCGCTGGAGGAGGTGGGGCGCAAGGGGATCCCCAACGCCGTGCTCATCCCGTCGGGCTTCGCGGAGACCGGCGAGCAGGCGCTGCAGGACGAGATCGTGGCGATCGGTGAGCGCTACGGCGTACGCATCCTGGGGCCGAACATCTACGGCTACTACTCCACCTGGCAGGACCTCTGCGCCACGTTCTGCACCCCGTACGACGTCAGGGGCGGGGTGGCGCTGACCTCCCAGTCCGGCGGAATCGGGATGGCCATCCTCGGGTTCGCCCGGTCCACGAAGACGGGTGTGTCGGCGATCGTCGGGCTCGGCAACAAGTCCGACATCGACGAGGACGACCTGCTGACCTGGTTCGGCGAGGACCCCAACACCCGGTGCATCGCGATGCACCTGGAGGACCTCAAGGACGGACGCGCCTTCGTGGAGGCGGCGCGGGCCACCGTACCGAAGAAGCCGATCGTGGTCCTGAAGGCCGGGCGCACCGGCGCGGGAGCGAAGGCGGCGGGTTCGCACACCGGGGCGCTGGCGGGCGACGACGCGGTGTACGACGACATCCTGCGGCAGGCGGGCGTGATCCGGGCGCCGGGCCTGAAGGACATGCTGGAGTACGCCCGCGCGCTGCCGGTCCTGCCGACTCCGAAGGGCGACAACGTCGTCATCATCACCGGGGCGGGCGGTTCGGGAGTGCTCCTCTCGGACGCGATCGTGGACAACGGCCTCTCCCTGATGGAGATCCCGCCGGACCTGGACGCCGCCTTCAAGGCGTTCATCCCGCCGTTCGGCGCGGCGGGCAACCCGATCGACATCACGGGCGGCGAGCCGCCGTCCACCTACGAGGCGACGATCCGGCTCGGCCTGGAGGATCCGCGCATCCACGCGCTGGTACTGGGCTACTGGCACACGATCGTCACTCCCCCGATGGTCTTCGCGGAGCTGACGGCCCGGGTCGTGGCCGAGTACCGGGAGCGGGGCATCGAGAAGCCGGTGGTGGCGTCGCTGGCGGGTGACACGGAGGTCGAGGAGGCCTGCGCGTACCTGTACGAGCGCGGGGTCGTCGCCTACCCGTACACGACGGAGCAGCCGGTCGCCGTCCTCGGCGCGAAGTACCGCTGGGCGCGGGCCGCGGGGCTGCTGTGACGGCCGGGGGTCAGGGGGTTGCCCCCGGGGTGACCACAGCCCGCCGGGCACGGGCCACGGGGCTGCCGGGCGGTGATCGATGACCTGACGCGACGGCTCGAACCACGGGGTCTGCGACGCACCGCGCGGCCGCAGACCCCGGCGCGAAGTGAGAACGGGCAGGGGGCGCCGGCCAGACTTCTTCCACGCAAGGGGTTCGATCGACATGGCGACTACAGACATCACGACATCCGCCACCTACAGGGAGGTGACGGACGCCAACGGGCGCATGTACCGCATCGGCGAGACCGATATGGACATCATGGGCCGCAAGCGCAAGTGGATGGTCATCCTGCCGTGGATCGGCATGATGGGCATCAGCTCGGCCGAGTACGCATTCGCGTCGGCCGAGGACACCCTGCACATCGCACACAGCTGGAGCAGCGGGCACATCTTCTGGATGCTCGGGGTGTGGGTCTTCTTCCAGGCGGCGGTGGCCTTCCCCGCCGGCAAGCTCAGGGAGAGCGGCAGACTGCCCGCCCGCTGGGCGATGATGTTCGGCGCACTCGGCACCCTGCTCGGATATCTCTCGCTCGCGTTCGCGCCGCATGTGGTCGTCGCGTACGTCGGGTTCGGCATGTTCAGCGGTATGGGCGCAGGCATGGTCTACGCGACCTGCGTGAACATGGTCGGCAAGTGGTACCCGGAGCGCAAGGGTGGCAAGACCGGCTTCGTCAACGGCGGGTTCGCCTATGGTTCCGTGCCCTTCGTCTTCCTCTTCACCAGCTACATGGACCTGACGAACTTCCGCTGGGTGCTGGTCGCCGTCGGTCTGTTCCTGGCCGCGACGGTGGCCGTGGCCGGTCACTTCTTCCAGGACCCGCCGAAGAACTGGTGGCCCGCGGAGATCGACCCGCTGAGGCCGCCGGACGACCCGCGGGCCCGTCGCGCCCTGGCGATGAACCCGCCCGCGGTCAAGCAGTACACCCCCGGTGAGGCCTGGCGCACCGGGCGGGTGGCGCTCATGTGGTTCTGTCTGCTGTGCACGTCGGGCGTGAACATCTTCGGCATCGCCTTCCAGGTGGACATCGGCAAGGAGGCCGGATTCGCCGGTGGGATCGTCGCGACCGCCATGTCGCTGAAGGCGATCGTCAACGGCACCGGGCGCGGTGTCATCGGCTGGCTCTCCGACCGGTACGGGCGGAAGAGGTGCCTGATCTTCGTCTGCGTCGTGCTGGGACTCTCGCAGTACGGGATCCTGTGGGCGGCCGACATGGAGAACCTGCCGCTGTTCCTGCTGTTCTCGTCGATCTCCGGATTCGGCGGCGGCGCGATCTTCCCGATGTTCGCGGCCATGACGGCCGACTACTTCGGCGAGAACAACAACGCGTCCAACTACGGCCTGGTGTACAGCTCCAAGCTGGTGTCCGGCCTGCTCGGAGCAGGCATGGGCAAGGTCGTGGTGGACAACTGGGGCCACAGCGGGGCCTTCACGCTGGCGGGGTCGATCTCGCTGTTCGCCGCGTTCATCGCGCTGTTCCTCACCGCGCCCGGCCGTCCGAGAAAGGGGCGAGGTCCGGGGAAGAGGGTCACACCCAATCCGATGCCCATCAGCCGGGAGACGGACTGACGCCGGCACGACCGGCGCCGGCCCCGGGGAGCGTCCGCTCCCCGGGGCCGGTCCTGTGCGGCCCGCGCGGCTACTCGCCGCACCTCTCCCGCAGCGAGTGCAGGTGCTCGCTGGACTTGCGGGCGAACGCGAAGGACTCGGCCGGGTTGTCGTGCTCGGTCTGCCAGTGGTGGTAGGCGCGGCCGTTCGGTGTGCGCGCGGTGACGCGGCTGAGGAACGTCTTGTAGTCGATGTCACCGTCGCCGACGTCCGACATCCGGTATCCGTCGCGCGCCGTGTCGTCCCGGATGCCGTCCTTCACGTGGAAGAGCGGGTAGCGGCCGGGCTGCCTGAGCACGTAGTCGACCGGGTTGAAGGGTGCCGGGGTGCCGTCCGCCTTCTTGCCGAAGCGGAACTGGGCGGCGTACGCCCAGTAGATGTCCATCTCCAGATACACCAGGTCGGGGTCGGTCTCCGCGAGCAGGACGTCGTAGAGCCGTACACCCGGCTGGTCGGTGGCGAAGGAGAACTCCTCGGCATGGTTGTGCTGGTAGAACTTCATCCCGCGCTTGCGTGCCGCGGCTCCGTAGGTGTTGAACTCCTCGGCCGCCCGCTTCCAGCCGTCGACGGTCGAGCCGTAGCGGAAGGGGCCGGAGGCCGTACCGATGTGCCTGAGGCCCAGGGCCTCCGCGTCGTCCAGGACCTTGGTGAGGTTCTGGGCGAAGGTGTAGGCACCGGGGTTGTTGTTGTCGTAGTAACCGACGTGGCTGCCGATGGGGTTCAGCCCGTGGTCCCGGGCCAGTTGCTTCAACTGGGCCAGAGTGATGGCACCGGCCGATCCCTGTGAGTATCCGGCGAACTCGATCTCGTCGTATCCGTACTTCTCCAACTCGGCGAACACGGGGGCGAATCCGAGTGTGGAGACCTTGTCACGGAGGCTGTAGAGCTGGATGCCGAGACGGCCGGGGGGAAGGACGGCACGGCTCCTGCCGCGGGCCTCGGCGGTCGCGGTGCCAAGGAGGGTCGCCGCGGTGGCTCCTGCGACGACGCCCAGGACGTTGCGGCGGCTGAGCCTGTGTGCGAGTTCGGCGTCCTTCGGGGTGCGGCTCATGATCAGGTAACTCCCTTGGTGAGTGAGCGGGGGCTCAGTACAGTCCGGCGAGCCGGAGGAGCAGGGACTTCACTTCCGTGGCCTGGACGCGGCCGGTGAACGCGTGGGGGGTGGAGCAGAGGATGAGCGGACCTTCGTCGTCGCTCGTGGGCAGGCGGCCGTGGCTGCCGCGGATGGGTGAGGGGTCGAGCGGGACGACCGCCATGCGGTAGCGCATTCCGAGCTTCTTGCGGGCGACGGCGCTCGCGGCCCTGACCCGGACGTAGGGGTCCTGGGGGTCCATGAACAGTTCGACGGGGTCGTAGCCGGGCTTGCGGTGGATCTCGACCAGTTGCGCGAAGTCGGGGGCTCGGTCGTCGTCGAGCCAGTAGTAGTACGTGAACCAGGAGTCCGGCTCCGCGACGGCGACGAGTTCCCCCGAGCGCGGGTGGTCGAGGTGGTGGGCCTTCTTGCCCTCGTCGTCGAGGAGTTGCTCGATGCCGGGAAGCCCGGCGAGTGCCTCCCGGGTGGCATCGATGTCCTCCGGGCGGCGCACGTAGATGTGTGCGATCTGGTGGTCGGCGACGGCGAACGCGCGTGAGGCCATCGGGTCGAGGTATTCCATGCCGTCCTGGGTGTGGACCTCCAGCAGGCCGGCGCGGCGCAGGGCGCGGTTGATGTCGACGGGACGGTCGACGCGGGTGATCCCGTACTCGGAGAGCGCGACGACCGTGCGTCCCTGGAGCCGGGCGTCCTCGAGCAGGGGGGCGACGGCCCGGTCGAGTTCGGTGGCCGCACGGTGGGAGCGCGGATCGTCGGGGCCGTAGCGCTGGAGGTCGTAGTCGAGGTGCGGCAAATAGCAGAGGGCCAGGTCGGGGGCGCGGGTGGCGAGGATGTGCCGGGTCGCGTCGATGATCCACTGCGAGGAGACCAGGTCGGCGCCTGGACCCCAGAAGTGGAAGAGGGGAAAGGTGCCGAGTTTCTCGGTGAGCTCGTCGTGCAGCGCGGGCGGCCGGGTGTAGCAGTCGGGTTCCTTGCGGCCGTCGGCGTAGTACACGGGGCGCGGGGTGACCGTGAAGTCGGTGTCGGCGCCCATCGCGTACCACCAGCAGATGTTGGCGACGGTGTAGCCGGGGTGGGCGCGGCGGGCGGCGTCCCACAGCTTGTCGCCCGCGACGAGCCCGTTGTGCTGGCGCCACAGGAGGACGTCGCCCAGTTCACGGAAGTACCAGCCGTTGGCGACGATCCCGTGTTCGGCGGGGGTCGTGCCGGTGAGGAAGGTGGACTGGGCGGCGCAGGTCACTGCGGGGAGCACCGTACTGAGCGGTGCCCGGGCACCTCGGGCGCCCAGTGCCCGGAGGTTGGGCATGTGGTCGAGGAGCTGGGGGGTGAGTCCGACGACGTCGAGGACCAGGAGGGGGGTGGGGGCTGTTCCGGGTGCGGTGTCCGCTTCGGGGGCGGTGCCTGCTGCGGGTGAGGTCACGGGAGCTCCTTGAGACCGAGGTCGACCAGGAGGTCCCGGGCGAGGGTGAGCTCGGCGGCGATACCGTCGGCGAGCTGGGTGCGGGTACGGGGGCGTAGCTCGGCCGGAAGCGCCTGCCAGGTGTACGTCTCGACCTCCAGGTGTCGGGTCAGGGGCAGCGGCCCTCCGACGAGCCGGGTCAGGGTGGACCGCAGCACCGGCAGGGTGGAGGTCAGCGGGGGCGCCGGGGGTGCGTGCAGGGGTACGTGGAAGTGGGAGCGCCACGGGGAGCTGTCCGGCAGCGCCCGGCCGTTCACCGCCTCGCCGAGGTCGTCCGTGCCACGAAGTCCCGCGGAGTCGCGCGTCCGGGTCTGGTGCAGGAAGCGCGGTTCGGCGAAGGCGGCGAGAGCCGTGCGCACCTCGGGCAGGTGGGGGTGCTCGGCGTGCAGGGCCGCGGAGAGCTGGGCCTTGGCGACGAAGACCCCGGCCCCGGCGAGGGCGTCGAGTGCCGCGTCCGGGTCTTCGAAGGAGGTGGCGAGGTGGCACGTGTCGACGCAGATGCCGATGCGGTCGTGGCCGATCGCGGTGAGCGGGGCGATGGCGTCGGCGGTGGTCTCCACGGTGCAGCCCGGTTCGGGTTCGAGGCCGATCCGGATGGACTTCCCGGTCAGTTCGGCGAGGGCGTCGAGGCGCTGCGCGAGGGTGGTGAGTGCGGCGCGCGCGGTGCGTGCCGCGTCGGGGTCGCCGTCGTAGGGGGTGCGCCAGGCGATGGGCAGGGTGGAGATGCTGCCTTCGGTGACGTCGTCGGGGAGCAGCGCGGCGAGGAGCCTCGCGAGGTCCGTGGTGTGGGCGAGGCGCTCGGGGTCGGTCCAGTCCGGCCGGTAGACGCGGTACTTGACCTCTTCGGCGCCGAACCCCTCGTACGGGAATCCGTTGAGCGTGACGACTTCGAGGCCGCGGCGCTCCAGCTCGGCCCGCAGGGACCGCAGTGCGGCGGGGTCGTTGATCAGGGACCGGGCGGCGTCCCTGGCGAGCCACAGACCGATGCCCAGCCGGTCGCGGCCCAGACGTCTGCGTACCGGTTCGCAGTGGTCGCGCAGCTGCGCCCGCACGCCGTCGAGGGTTTCCGCCGGGTGCACGTTGGTGCAGTACGAGAGGTGGACGGTCGAGCCGTCGGGGTGGCGGAAGCGCATCGCTTCACTCCCCGCCGCGCAGGATGGAGTTCCCCTCGTGCAGGGGGTCGGGGGCGGCGATGTCGAGCTGGAGGCGGCCGCTCTGGCCGTAGAAGGCGACGGGGTTGCGCCAGAGGACCTGGTCGACGTCGTCCTCCGTGAAACCGGCCTTGAGCATCGCGTCCGCGACCTTGCGGGTCTTCAGCGGGTCGCTCTGTCCCCAGTCGGCGGCCGAGTTGACGAGGATCTTCTCGGTGCCGTAGGTCCGCAGGATCGTGACCATGCGGTCCTCGTCCATCTTGGTGTCCGGGTAGATGGAGAAGCCGGCCCAGCAGCCGCTGTCGACGGCGTCCCGCACGGTCGTCTCGTTGAGGTGATCGAGCAGCACCCGCTCCGGGGGGAGGTGGGACTCGCGGACGACGTCGATGGTGCGGTGCAGACCGGCGAGCTTGTCGCGGTGCGGGGTGTGGACCAGGGCGGGCAGTCCGTGGCCGGCGGCGAGCTGGAGCTGTGTGGCCAGGGCGATGTCCTCGGCCGGGGTCATGGAGTCGTAACCGATCTCGCCGACGGCGACGACGGAGTCCTTGACGAGGTAGCGGGGCAGGGCGTCGAGGACGGGGACGCAGCGGGGGTCGTTCGCCTCCTTGGGGTTGAGGGCGAGCGTGCAGTGGTGCGCGATGCCGTACTGGGAGGCGCGGAAGGGCTCCCAGCCGAGCAGGGCGTCGAAGTAGTCGAAGAAGCTGGCCGGCGAGGTGCGCGGCTGACCGAGCCAGAAGGACGGTTCGACGAGGGCGCGGACACCCGCGTCGTACATCGCCCTGTAGTCGTCCGTGGTGCGGGACGTCATGTGGATGTGGGGGTCGAAGATGCGCATCAGGACTCCTCCGGGGGAACCGTGGGGGCGGGAGCGGTGAAGCTGAGTACGTGCGCGAGTCCGGCGGGGACGTCCCGCCCCGCCGCGGTGCGTTCGGCGGCGAAGTCCGTGAGCATCCGGGCGAGTTCGGCGTCGCCCCTCGACCGCCGGGCCAGTGCGTCGACGCAGTCCACGGGGACTCCGGTGAACAGGCACTTGAGCACGGCGTGGCGCCACTGGTGCGCGTCGAGATGTGTGGCCGCGTACGGGCCGACGGCGGCGGCGACGAGCCGGGTGTCGTTGGTGCGCAGGGCGTCCTCGACGAGCGGCAGGGCGGCGGGGCCGATGTCGAGCCGGTGCAGGGTACGGAGCACGGCGCGGCGTTCCGCAGCGGTGCCCTGCTCGTAGAGCCTGGTGAGGGCGGCCCCTTCGGCGCGGGCTTCGACGAGCAGCAGGGCGCGTACCGAGTCGGCGTGGTCGAGTCCGCAGTACCGGCCGGCGGCGGCGTACCGCAGCTCCCAGGGCGGCGCGGCGAAGGATGAGCCGGCTTCCGGCTGCTCGGCGGCGTGCACGGCCGCGTGTCCGGCTTCGGCGAAGGCTTCGTCGAGCCAGGCGCGCGCGGCTCCGCCGAGCTGTGCGTCGAGTTCCTCGCGGGTCAGCAGCGGGGTCATCGGCATGGCGTTGCTCCCTTCGTCGGGTTCAGCGGCTCGACGGGCTGTGCTTGTGCAGGAACTCGATCGAGGTGCGGGCGAGTTCGGGACCGGCGTGCGAGTGGCGGGGCAGTTCGACGACGGTGAGGCCGCGGTAGTCCGCTTCGGCGAGCGCCGCCAGGACGGGCGGGAAGTCGATCTCGCCGTCGCCGAAGGGCAGGTGCTCGTGCACACCGCGGCGCATGTCCTCGATCTGGACGTGGCGCAGCCAGGGGGCCGCGTCCATGACGCAGTCGACGGGCGCGGCTGGTTCGAGGCACTGGCAGTGGCCGATGTCGAGGGTGAGACCGAGGGGTTCCGGGTCTCCGAGGAGGGCACGGAGGTGGTGGAAGTCGGCGAGCGTGGCCAGGAGATGGCCGGGCTCGGGCTCGATGGCGAGGGGGACGCCGGTGCGGGTGGCGGCGTCGAGGACGGGCGCGAGCGCGTCGGCCAGTCGCTGCCAGGCGACGGCGGTGGTGGTTCCGTCCCCTTCCCCGGCCGCCGCTTGAGCTCCGGCTCGGGTGCCGGGCGGGACGACTCCGCTGAAGCAGTGGACGGCGTGTGCGCCGAGCTCGGCGGCGATGTCGACGGCCCGGACGAGCAGTGCGGTACGGGCCGCCCTGGCGTCGGGGTCCGGGTCGAGCAGCGGCGGGCCGTGCTTGCGCCGCGGGTCGAGGACGTAGCGGGCGCCGGTCTCGATCGTCACGCCCAGCCCGAGGGCGTCGAGCCGGCGCGCCACGTGGCGGGTGCGGGCGGCCAGGTCCGGGGCGAGGGGGTCGAGGTGCATGTGGTCGAGGGTCAGCCCGACGCCTTCGTATCCGAGGTCGGCGAGCAGCCCGAGGGCGTCGTCGAGCCGGAGGTCGGTGAGCCCGTTGGTGCCGTAACCGAAGTGGAGCGTCATGTCGGGCTCACCTTCCGTGCGAGCTTGCGCGCCAGGGGGACGAGCCCCATGAGGAGCAGCCCGGTGACCGGCGCACCTGCGCGGGTGGCGAGGGCGGCCTGGAGCGGGATCATGGCGCGGATGCCACCGCCGACGGCGCGTTGTGTGAGGGGCGGGGACGGGTTGAGTGCGGCGTGCAGGGCGGGGAGCGCGGCGGTACGGAGGTAGGCACCGGCGAAGGCGGTGAGGAGGAGGCGGGCGGGGGCGCCGGCGGGGCGCCCTGAGGGGGGCACGCTGAGCTGAGGCCCCGCGCCGGTGCCTCCCGGTCGCCGGAAATCGCTCGCGACGGCGGAGCCGAGTGCCACGCTCACGGCGAGCGCGCTCAGCGGCGCGGCGGTGGAGCCGCCTTGCGCCTCGCTCCGGGAGACGACGGTGACGGCGTAGGTGTGCACGCCGAGGAGCGCGGCGGCGGGGAGGGCGGAGCGCACGGCCGGCTGCGGCGCGGGAGCTCTGGGCGGTGGCGGGACGGCGGCGACGGCCGTCGTCGCCGCCGTCTTCCTCGCCGCCGCTGCCGTTGGTGTCGCCGCGGTCGCTGCCGCAGTCACTGTCGAGGTCGCTGTCGCAGTGGCAGTCGCTGTCGCTGTCGCTGTCGCACCGAGGAGCAGGTCCAGGGAGCGGGCCGTCGCCATTGCGGCGGGGCCCGCCCCTGTGTGCTTCAGGTACAGGTCGTAGGACCACACCGTGGCCGCGAGGCCCGAGGCCACGGTGAGCGAGGGGAGACCGGCTCGCGCGGCCAGGGCCAGACCCGCGGCCGTCAGCGCACCCGCTGCGGCGAGTGCGGCGCCCGGGGTGATGCGGCCCGACGGGATCGGGCGGTGGGGGCGGTCCACGGCGTCCTCCTCGCGGTCCGCCCAGTCGTTGAGCGCCATCCCCGCCTCGTACAGACAGAGGGACGCGCCGATGGCCAGCGCGGTGCCCCGGTTGGGCCCGCGGCCCGACGCCGCCGCTCCGGCCAGGGCGTCGCCAGGCACGGTGAACAGCGCCGACACCCTCAGCAGCTCCGCCCACGCACCCGCCCGGTCGCGGAACCCTGCCGGAGCGGGCCCGGCACCGCTCCGGCCGATCTTCGTGCGAGGCCTGTCCGGCGCGGGCGCAGTCCCACCCGTACCGGACAGGCCGTCTGTGGGCGCGGCACTCGCCGGCGCGCAGTCGAACCGCGCGGAGGCGGACGCCACGGAACGCGCCGGTTCGGAGCAGGACGGCGCGGAGCCGTACCGCGCGGCGCGAGCGCCGCGGGCGGCGCTCACCCCCACGGCCGCCAGGGCCAGCAGGAGCCCCGCCGCGCCGCCCAGGCGGCTGAGCCTCATCGCTCGCCCCGCAGCCGCTCGCCGAAGGCCAGCAGCGCCGCGTACTGCTCGGACAGGGCGGCCGGTCCGCCGTCCGGGTCCTTGAAGTAGAAGCCGAGTTCCGGGCGGGGCCCGGTGAGGCCGTTCTCGTGGGCGCGGGCCAGCAGCCGGGCCAGGTCGAGGACCAGGGGGGCGGCAAGAGCCGAGTCGCAGCCCTGCCAGATCGTCTGGAGGATCATCCGCGAGCCGAGGAATCCGTCGAAGGCGATGTGGTCCCACGCCGTCTTCCAGTCGCCCATCGCCGGGACGTCGTCGATGTGCACCTCGCCCTCCGGGGCGGTGCCGAGCGTGTCGGCCAGCACGCGTTCCTTGCCCGCGTTCTTGGCCGCTGCCGCCGCCGGGTCGGCCAGCGCCGCCCCGTCACCGCCGCCCAGGAGGTTCGTACCCGACCAAGCCCGTACCGGCAACGCGCGCTGCACGAACATGGGGGCGAGCACGGAACGGAGCAGCGTCTGGCCCGTCTTGCCGTCGCGTCCCGCGTGGGGAAGCCCACAGCCGTCGACGGCCTCCCGGAGGGCCGGGCTGCGCAGGCCCGTGGACGGGGTGAAGTTGACGTACGGGCAGCCGGCCCGGAGCGCGGCCGCCGCGTACAGGGAGCTGGCGGGAAGGCGTGCGTCGCCCTCCCGGGGCAGGGGTTCCGTGGAGGCGACGTTGATGACGACCGTGCGTGCCAGGTCGTGGCAGCGGGCGAAGGCGTCGAGGTCCGCGGCGAACGCGTCGATGAGCTGCTCGTCGGTGCGGGTGTCGCCGGGGAGGGGGCCGCCGATGCGTATCTCCGCGTCGGCGGCCGTCAGTTCGGCGCGCACCGCCGACGGCAGACCGTACGGCAGGACCTCTCCTGCGGCGAGTGCTTCGGCCCGCTTCGGAAGGGGACAGTCGATGGTGTCGTGGCCGCCGAAGACCAGGGAGTTGAGCGGAGGCAGTCCGCTGTCGGCGAAGGGCGGCGTCTCGGTGACCATGCCTGTCGCCGGATGGAGCCCGGCCGCGATGGCGGCGCACCCCGCGGTGGCGGTGGTGGCGACGGAGCCGCGTGCTCCGATGAACCAGACTCCGGTACGGACGGCTTGTGCGGTCACGGGCTGCCTCCCTGGCTGGGGCTCCTGGGACGGTGGAGCACAGTGGAGCGAGATGGGTACGAGGCGGTGATGTGCGGCTGTGTGGGGACGGCGGGCGGGGGCCTCGGACTCCCCCGCCCGTCGTCGGTCGGGTGCCGCCCTACGCCGAGGGCAGCTGCTTCAGCCGGATGTCGCGGAAGGACACCTGGTCGTCGGCTCCGTGGTTCTGGAGGCCGATGTAGCCGTTCCTCAGGCTGCGGACCGGATCGGTGTTGGTGTAGTCGTTGATCTTCACGCCGTTGAGGTACACCCGGAGGCGCTCGCCCTCGACCCGGACCTCGTAGCTGTTCCACTCCCCCGGCGGCTTGAGGACCCGGTCACGCGCGGCGAGGTCGGCCGACTTGAAGCCGTAGACGGCGCCCGTGGTGCGGTCGGCCGCGTCGGTGGCGTCGATCTGGACCTCGTAGCCGTTGTTCACGGCCGACCAGGGATCGTCGGAGGCCGGGAAACCGACGAACACTCCGGAGTTGTCGTCGCCTGCCATCTTCCAGTCGAGCTTCAGGGAGTAGGACTTCAGCTCCTTGGCCTGGTACCAGAGCATCCCCATGCCGCCCTCGGTGCGCAGCTCACCGTCGGCGACGGCGAACTGTCCGGGGCCGGCCTGCTTCCAGCCGTCGAGCGTCTTCCCGTTGAAGATCGTCCGGTAGCCGGTGTCGGGCTTGCAGTCGGCCGTGGCCTGACCGGTCGTGTAGCGCATTCCGCCGAGGAGGTGCTTGCGGAAGTCCGGTTCGGCGTACGACTCCTTGGTGTGGCCGAGGCCGGTGTAGAAGGAACGGCCACCCCGGTAGGTCTGGCACCAGGAGATCGGGTGGTCACCCTTCATCGTGCCGCCGGTGTAACTGGTCTCGTCCAGCGTGGCGAGCACCTGGGCCTTGTCCCGGGGGTTGGTGCGGTAGTTGTACCACTCGTCGGTGCGGTCCCAGGCCTCGCCGAGGTGGGCCGTCGCCGGGTGGTCGTGGTTCTCGACGCGTACGGTGGCGGGCTGGATCTGCGGATGCGAGGCGAAGTACGCGCCGACGAGTCCGCCGTAGAACTCCCAGTCGTACTCGGTGTCGGCGGCGGCGTGGACGCCCATGTATCCGCCTCCGCCGGCCACGTAGTCCTCGAACGCCTTCTGCTGGTCGCTGTCGAGGACGTCACCGGTGGTGGAGAGGAAGACGACGGAGTCGTAGCGTGCCAGGTTGGCCGCGGTGAACTGGCCGGCCGCCTCGGTCGCGTCGACGGTGATGCCGCTCTCGCTGCCGATCTCCTTGAGCGCGGTGATACCCGCCGGGATGGAGTCGTGACGGAAGCCGCCGGTCCTGGAGAACACCAGGACCCGCTTGGCGTCCGCCTGGGGCGCGGCCGACGACAGTTCGAAGTCGTCGACGTCGTAGAGCGCTCCGGCTCCGCCCTTGAAGACCAGGAAGAGCTCCGTGGTCCGCCTGGGAACGTTGCGCAGGGACACGTCGACGTTCTGGAAGGTGTCCCAGCTGCCCGTCACCGGGACGGTCGTGGAACCCAGCAGGGTGCCGGTGGGCGAACCGGTCCGTACCTCCAGCGAGCCGCCCGCTCCGGCGGAGGAAACCCGGGCGGTGAGCTTGGTGGAGCCGGTGAGTAGATAGGGCTTGAAGGAGATCCAGTCGTTGTTCTGGATGTCCCCGACGGTCTTGCCGCCGTGTGCGCTCGCCTTGTCCTGCGGTGCGACACCGGACTGGGCACTGTAGTGCTCGGCCTGGCGGTGGCGCGGCTGGAGCTGCGCCTGGTCGCTGCCGGTCAGCGCGGCCTGGCCGCCGCCTCCGCCGTCGGTGTACGAGGCGTCGACGACTCCGAAGATGTTGGCGTTCGGGTCGTGCCCGCCGTCTGCCTCGGTCTTGATGACGCCGCTGCAGCCGTTGACCGTGGTGACGGGGTGGCCGTGGCTGTCGTGGCCGAGGATGAAGCGGACCGCGACCTTGGAGCAGTCGATGGCGCCGTCCTCGGGATCGGTGACGGTGACCTTGAAGGGAATCTCGTCACCGAAGGTGAACAGCTGCCCCTCGCCGGGCAGTTCGAGCCTCACGGTGGGTGCGGTGTTGCCGACCGTCACGTGGACGCTCGCCGAACCGGTTCGGCCGCTGGGGTCCTTCGCGGTGACGGTCGCGGTGTACGTGCCGTTCTTCCTGTACGTGTACGTGGGATTGGCGCTGGTCGACCTGCCGCCGTCGCCGAAGTCCCAGGTGTAGGTGAGGGTGTCGCCGTCCGCGTCCGATGTGCCGGCCGAGGAGAAGGCGACCCTGAGCGGTGCGGTGCCGGAGGTCTTGTTCGAGCTCGCCTCGGCGACGGGTGAGCGTCCGCCTGTGGCGTTCTCGATGCGGTAGAGCCCGGCGTTCTCGTCCCCGCCGAACCAGGCGGTGCCGTAGTCCAGGACGTACAGCGCCCCGTCAGGGCCGAAGGCCATGTCCATCACCTGGGTGCCGGTCCACGGGATGGGGCTGATGGACCGGACGGCTCCGTCGCTGTCGTGCTCGACGCGCTTGATCCATCGCCGGCCGAACTCTCCGGCGAAGAAGTCGCCGTCGTACGCCTCGGGGAACTTCACCGGCGAGTCGAGGTCCGGGTCGTAGTGGTAGACGGGCCCGCCCATCGGGGACTCGGAGCCGCTGCCGAACTCGGGCAGGGAGTCACCGTCGTACGGAATCCAGGCGGTCTCCGCGGGAGGCAGGTCCACCAGGCCCGTGTTGTGCCGGGAGGTGTTCTTCGGTGCGGCGCAGTCGAAGGCGGTGCCGGACGTCTTGGTGGCGAAGTCGTAGTCGACGTACGGGTCGTTGTCGCCCGTGCAGAACGGCCAGCCGAAGTTGCCGGGCTTGGTGACCCGGGCGAACTCGACCTGTCCTGCCGGTCCGCGCGCCGGGTCGGCGGCACCGGCGTCGGGACCGTAGTCGCCGACGTAGAGGATGCCCGTCGCCTTGTCGACGGAGAAGCGGAACGGGTTGCGGAAGCCCATCGCGTAGATCTCGGGCCGCGTCCTGTCGGTACCTGCCGCGAAGAGGTTGCCCTCGGGCACGGTGTACGAGCCGTCCGCCGCGACCTTGATCCGGAGGATCTTGCCGCGCAGGTCGTTGGTGTTGCCCGAGGTGCGCCGGGCGTCGTACGCCGGGTTGCGGTCCGGGCTCTCGTCGATCGGCGTGAAGCCGTCCGAGGAGAACGGGTTGGAGTCGTCGCCTGTCGAGAGGTAGAGGTTGCCCTGCGCGTCGAAGTCGATGTCGCCGCCTACGTGGCAGCAGATCCCCCGGGTGGCGGGGATGTCGATGATCTTCTTCTCGCTGGCGTTGTCGAGGGTGCCGTCCGCGTTGAGTACGAAGCGCGAGAGCCTGTTCACTCCGTCGAACTTCGCGAACTCGGCGGCCGTCCCGTTGGCCGGTGCGTCACCGGCGGGGGTGTCGAGCGGGGGTGCGTAGTAGAGGTAGATCGCACGGTTCTCGCTGAAGCCGGGGTCGATGCCGACGCCTTGGAGTCCCTCCTCGTCGTGGGAGTAGACGGGGATTGTGCCGGCGACCCTGGTGTTGCCCGCGCTGTCGGTGATGCGGAGCTCGCCGCTGCGCGAGGTGTGCAGGACGCTGCGGTCGGGGAGGACGGCGAGCGACATGGGCTCACCGGTCTCGGCGCCGCCCTTGGCGAGAGTGACCTGCTGGAAGTCCTCGGCGGCCGCCGCGTCGGCGGCGTTGTCGGTACGCGGGCCCGCCGAGGCGCCGGGTGCGACCCCGAGGGCGAGGGTCGTCGCGGTGAGCAGGCCACCGGTCAGCAGGGCGAGGGACTTGACGAATCCGGTGTGCTGTCGGCCGCGAAATCGGGTTCGGGTTCTGTGCACGAGTGTCCTCCGGGGAGTGCCGGTTGAACGGGCGGGTGGAGCCGTGGCCGTGCAGCGCGGGGACTGCCGCGCACATCAGTGGGGCCGGACGGGCTCCGCTGACGCGAGTCGTGTCGTGTACACCAATGGGACGGTAGACCTGTTCGTCCGGGACGGAAAGCCCTTGTGCGGTGGGCAGTTGTACTTTTTCCCGCGCCAGGACAAAGGTGGTTCCGGGCAGCCGTGAGCGCCCGGCGGCTCGACTCCGAGCCCCGGTTCGCGGACGCCGGGCGGGCGGGTTTGAACGGTGCTCTCGGCCGCCGGACGGTTGCCGGGGCCGCATCCGGCCATCACCTCGGGCGCGCCCCCGGACCGCCCGACCGTCGTTCGAGGACGTCCGGGAGGCCGGCCACCCCCCGGCCCACCCCCGGCCCCCTCCGACGGTCGAGGAGGGAGGCCGGGGTGCTGAGCCCCTGCGTGGCCGGCCGGCCCCGGGGTCCCTCAGTCCGCGCTGCCGAACGCCGCGTCGAACGACGACGAAGGCGGGTCGAAGTCGAACCGTTTCAGGGAGGCCAGCGCCTCCGGCGCCCCCGTCAGCCGGTCCATCCCCGCGTCCTCCCACTCGACGGAGATCGGCCCCTCGTACCCGATGGACCGCAGCATCCGGAACACGTCCTCCCACGGCACGTCACCATGGCCGGCCGAGACGAAGTCCCAGCCGCGCCGCGGGTCGCCCCACGGCAGGTGCGAGCCGAGCCGGCCGTTGCGTCCGTCGAGGCGTTTGCGCGCCTCCTTGCAGTCCACGTGGTAGATCCGGTCCCGGAAGTCGTACAGGAACCCCACCGGATCGAGGTCCTGCCACACGAAGTGGCTCGGGTCGAAGTTCAGCCCGAAGGCGGGCCGGTGGTCAACGGCCCCCAGAGCGCGGTGTGTTGTCCAGTAGTCGTACGCGATCTCGCTCGGGTGCACCTCGTGGGCGAAGCGCACCCCCTCCGCGTCGAAGACGTCGAGGATCGGGTTCCAGCGCTCGGCGAAGTCCTCGTAACCGCGCTCGATCATGTGCGGCGGCACCGGCGGGAACATCGCGACCAGGTGCCAGATCGACGAGCCGGTGAAACCGATGACGGTCTCCACGCCGAACGCCGCCGCGGCGCGGGCCGTGTTCTTGATCTCCTCGGCCGCCCGCAGGCGTACGCCTTCCGGCTCACCGTCGCCCCAGATCCTGGCCGGCAGGATCCCCTGGTGACGCTCGTCGATCGGGTTGTCGCAGACGGCCTGCCCGACCAGATGGTTGGAGATCGCGTAGCAGGTGAGTCCGTACTTCTCCAGCAGCTCGTGCCGCCCGTCCAGGTAACCCGGGTCGGCGAGTGCCTTGTCGACTTCGAAGTGGTCTCCCCAGCAGGCGAGTTCGAGCCCGTCGTAACCGAAGTCCCTGGCGTGCCGGCAGACCTCCTCCAGCGGCAGGTCGGCCCACTGACCGGTGAAGAGCGTGAAGGGACGGGGCATGCGCAGGACCTCCTAGAAGGGGACCGGGGTGAGGACGGAGTTCTTCTCGGCGCTCTCCTCCACGGCGGCGAGCACCCGCTGCACCTGGAGCCCGTCGGCGAAGGAGGGCATGGGAGCCGATCCCGTGGCGATCGTGCGCACGACGTCGGCGGCCTGGTGGACGAACGTGTGCTCGTAGCCGAGGCCGTGGCCCGGCGGCCACCACGCCTCCAGGTAGGGGTGCTCCGGCTCGGTGACGAGGATGCGCCGGAATCCCGCGCTGACCGCCGGTTCGGTGTGGTCGTGGAAGGAGAGTTCGTTGAGCCGTTCCAGATCGAAGGCGAGCGAGCCGAGCTCTCCGTTGATCTCCAGGCGCAACGCGTTCTTGCGGCCAGCCGCCATCCGGGTCGCCTCGAAGGAGGCCAGTGCCCCGGAGGCCAGCCGGCCGGTGAACAGGGCGGCGTCGTCGACGGTGACCGCCCCCCGGGCGCTGCTGTCACCGGCCCCCGAGAGGCCCGCCCGGGGCCCGGCGAGGACGGGCCTGCTGCGTACGAAGGTCTCGCTGACGGCCGACACACCCACCAGCAGTTCGCCCGTGAGGTACTGGGCGAGGTCCACGATGTGCGCCCCGAGGTCGCCCAGCGCGCCGGACCCGGCCTGCTCGCGCTTGAGCCGCCACGTGAGGGGCGATTCGGGATCGACCAGCCAGTCCTGGAGGTAGGTGGCCCGTACGTGCCGCAGGGCGCCGAGCCGGCCCTCGGCGATCAGGGTGCGGGCGTAGGTGATCGCGGGCACCTTGCGGTAGTTGAAGCCCACGATGGCCACCTGCCCCCGCGCGGCGGCCCGTTCCGCCGCCGCCACCATGGCCTCCGCCTCGGCGACGGTGTTGGCGAGCGGCTTCTCGCACAGCACGTGCTTGCCCGCCTCCAGGGCCGCTATGGCGATCTCCGCATGGCTGTCGCCGGGTGTGCAGATATCCACGAGCTGCACATCGTCCCGGGCGATCAGTGCACGCCAGTCGGTCTCGGCCGCCGCCCACCCGTGGCGGGCGGCGGCGGCGTCGACAGCGGTCCGGTCGCGTCCGCAGATCGCGGCGAGAGCGGGCCGCATCGGCAGGTCGAAGACATGTCCCGCGGTGCGCCACCCCTGTGAGTGGGCGGCGCCCATGAACGCGTATCCGATCATGCCGACTCCGAGCGTCGCCGTGTCCGGCATGTGTGTCGGCGGCGCTGCGGCCTCCTGCTCCGTCTCTTCCCTACGGGACATCCGGGCTTCCTCCTCGTCGGTGTTCGGTGGGCACGGCAGGAGGGGTGGTCAGCTCCCCTCCTCCGTCCGGATCAGCTGAAGCCCGTCGGCAGGTACTGGTCGATGTTGTCCTTGGTGACCACGGCCGAGTAGAGGGTGAGCGAGGTCGGGATCTCCAGCTCGGACAGGCCCCCGATGCCCTTGCTCTGCCCCAGGGCGCGCGCCAGGTCGATGGCGGACGCGGCCATCGTCGGCGGGTAGAGGACGGTGGCCTTGAGGACGCTGTTGTCGGCCTTGATGGCGTCCATCGCCGACTTTGCCCCCGCTCCGCCGACCATGACGAACTCGTCGCGACCCGCCTGCTGGATGGCGCGGAGCGCGCCGACCCCCTGGTCGTCGTCGTGGTTCCACAGGGCGTCGATCTTCTTCTGCGCCTGGAGGAGCTGGGCCATCTTGGCCTGCCCCGACTCGACGGTGAAGTCCGCTGCCTGACGGGCCACCAGTTCGATGTTGGAGTAGTTCTTGAGGGCGTCGGCGAAGCCCTGGCTGCGCTGCTTGGTGAGTTCCAGACTGTCGATGCCGGCCAGCTCGACGACCTTGGCGCCCGACTTCCCCTTGAGCTGTTCGCCGATGTAGTGACCGGCGTTCAGGCCCATGCCGTAGTTGTCGCCGCCGACCCAGCAGCGGTAGGCCTGCGGGGAGGCGAAGATGCGGTCCAGGTTGATGACGGGGATGCCCGCCCTCATCGCTTCGAGGCCCACCTGGGTGAGCGCCTTGCCATCCGCGGGAAGGATGACGAGGACGTCGACCTTCTTGTTGATGAGGGTCTTGACCTGGCCGATCTGGACGGCCGTGTCGTTGGACCCCTCAGTGATCTCCAGGGTCACCTCGGAGTACTTCTCGGCGCGTGACTTGGCGTTCACGTTGATCGCGTTGAGCCAGCCGTGGTCGGCCTGGGGTCCGGCGAAGCCGATGGTGACGGGCTTGCCGGGCTTGTCGTCGGCGGCGGGCTGGTTGCTCTGGGCGGCCGAATTGCCGGTGGACTTCGGCTCGTTGCTGGTGCAGGCGGTGAGGAAGGCGCCCGCGGAGACGGCTGCGGTGCCGAAGAGCAGTCCTCTGCGGCTGGTTTCTGGCATGGCTGTCAAACCCTTCATCCGGTGCGGTGCGTACGGAACAGCGGGTGGTGGCGGGGAGGACCCGGGGATCAGGTGTCTCCGTTGCGCAGCGTGCGGCGCTGGACCAGGACGGCGGCGACGATGATCGCGCCCTTGGCGATCTGCTGGACATCGCTCTGCAGGTTGTTGAGCGCGAAGATGTTGGTGATCGTGGTGAAGACCAGGACACCGAGGACGGAGCCGACGATGGTGCCGCGCCCGCCGCTGAGGAGGGTGCCGCCGATGATGGCCGCGGCGATGGCGTCGAGCTCGTAGAGGTTGCCGTTGGTGTTCTGGCCCGATCCGGACAGGATGATCAGCATGAAGGCGGCGATGCCGCAGCAGAGTCCGGAGAGCAGGTAGAGGTAGAGCCGCTGGCGGCGGACGTCGATGCCGGCCAGCCTGGCCGCTTCGGCGTTGCCGCCGACCGCGACCGTACGGCGTCCGAAGGTCGTGCGGTTCAGGATGAGCCAGCCGACGACGGTGACCGCGGCGAAGACCAGGACCAGCGGCGGAATTCCCAGGATGTACGAGTCGGGAAGTCCCAGGTCGAGCACGGACTGCACGGTGACGATCTGCGTCTTGCCATCGGTGATCTGGAGCGCCAGCCCGCGGGCCGAGGCGAGCATGGCCAGCGTCGCGATGAACGGGACCAGCCCGCCGTACGCGATGAGGAGCCCGTTGACGAGCCCTGCCGCGAGTCCGACGATCACGGCGGTGAAGAGGATGCCCGCGAAGCCGTACTCCTGGGTGGCGAGTGTCGTCGCCCAGACGGAGGCGAGCGCCACCATCGCCCCGACCGACAGATCGATGCCGCCGCTGGTGATGACGAAGGTCATCCCGACGGTGACGACACCGATGACGGAGGCCTGGGTCAGGATCAGCTGAAGGTTCCCGGTGTCCAGGAAGGCTTCGGGCTCGGTGATGCCGCCGACGGCTATCAGTACGGCGAGTACGCCGAGCAGCGACAGGTTGCGGACGTCGGCGCGCAGGCCGAACGCGCGCGGGCCGCCTCCCTCCTTCTTCGAGGGCGGGGCGGCGGACGGGCCGGTCAGGACCCCCTTGTCCGGCCCGTTGTGCTGCGCCGAAGAGACGGGCTGCGTCATGATGCCGGGCTCCCTTCCATCACGAGATCGAGTACGCGGTGCTCGTCGAGCTCCTGCGCGTCGGCCGCGTGCACGACGCGGCCCTCACGGAGCACCAGCACCCGGTCGGCGAGGCCCAGCACTTCGGGTACCTCGCTGGAGACGAGCAGTACGGCGAGGCCTTCGTCGGCCAGCCGGCGGATCACGGCGTACAGCTCGGCGCGTGCGCCGACGTCGACGCCGCGGGTGGGTTCGTCGAGGAGCAGGACCCGGCAGCCGCGCAGCAGCCAGCGGGCCAGGACCGCTTTCTGCTGGTTGCCGCCGGAGAGGGTACGGACGGCCACGTCCGGGTTGTCGGGCCGCAGGGAGAGCTCACGGGTGGCGGTTCTCGCCGCCTTGCGCTCGGCGCCGCGGTCGAGCCAGCCGGCACGGGCGAAGCGTGAGAGCGAGGAGACGGAGACGTTACGGGTCACCGACTCGGTCAACAGCAGTGCCTGGGCCTTGCGTTCCTCCGGCGCCAGTCCGATTCCGGCGGCGACCGCCGCCCGGACACTGCCGGGTCGAAGCTGCTTTCCGTCGACGCTGACGCGGCCGGTGGTGGGCTTGCGTGCGCCGAAGACGGTCTCCAGGATCTCCGAGCGTCCGGAGCCGACGAGTCCGGCGAGGCCGACGATCTCGCCGGGCCGCAGTTCGAGGTCGAGGGGTTCGAACTCCCCCTCCCTGGAGAGCCCTTCGACGGTGAGGACCGGCGGCGCGTCGGCATGGGCGGCCGGAGTGCCGGTGCGCTGCGGGAAGACGTACTCGACGTTGCGGCCGGTCATCATGGCAACGATGTCCCGCGTGGGTGTGGACTTGGCGGGAAGCCCCACGGCGACGGCCCGGCCGTCCTTGAGTACGGTCACCCGGTCTCCGATCCGGCGGATCTCCTCCAGCCGGTGGGAGATGTAGACGACGGCTACGCCTTCGGCGGTGAGCCCGTCGACGATGCGGAAGAGGTTGTCCACCTCGTCCGGGTCGAGAGCGGCGGACGGTTCGTCCATCACGATGAGGCGTACGTCGTGGGAGAGCGCTCGTGCCATGGAGACGATCTGCTGCTGGGCGGCCGAGAGGTCGCCGACCGCGCGGGCGGGGTCGATCTCCGGGTGGCCCAGTCGCCTGAGGTGCTCGCCCGCCGCCGTGCGGGCCTCGCGGGTGCGGACGACGAATCCCGCGCTGGTCAATTCGTGGCCGAGGAAGATGTTCTCGGCGACCGACAGCCCTTCGACCAGGTCGAGTTCCTGATAGATGGTGGCGATCCCGAGACGCATCGCGGCGATGGGTGACTTGAGCGCGACGGGTGCGCCGCGCCAGGTGATCTCTCCGTCGTCGGGCTGGTGGGCTCCGGCCAGCACCTTGATGAGCGTGGACTTTCCGGCGCCGTTCTGCCCGAGGAGGCAGTGGACTTCGCCGGCCAGCACTTCGAGGTCCACGCCGTCGAGGGCGCGTACACCGGGGAAGGACTTGGTGATGCCGGACATGGTGAGCAGGGGGCGTTCGGGTGCGGCTCGGGGTGCTGCTTCCGCTGCTGATGGCGGTTCTGGTGCCATGACAAATCCCCTCGGCGGGTGCGGGGCCGGTGAGCGGGCAGGGCGAAGTACGGGAGGTACTGGACGTGGTCATGTGCGGAACGTGCGGACGTGCTGTCGTGCTGACCCGGTCCGAGGATCAGGCCGGTGAGAACAGGTGGTCGCTGATGAGCCGGGCGGCGCCGATCACTCCGGCGGCCGGTCCCAACTCCCCCAGGACGATGGGGAGGTTGCCGGTGGCGAGCGGCAGGGACTGCCGGTAGACCTGGGTGCGGACACTGGCGAGCAGGTTGTGCCCGAGGCCGGTCACACCACCGCCGATCACCACCAGGCCGGGGTTGAAGAAGCTGACGAGTCCGGCGATGACCTGCCCGACCCTGTTCCCGCCCTCACGGATCAGATCCAGTGCGGCGGCGTCACCGGCCGCCGCGGCGGCGGCGACGTCGACGGCGTTGAGTTTTCCGGCCGCCTCCAGCCGGGCCGCGAGCTCCGCCGACCTGCCGGAACGTGCCGCGTCCTCCGCGTCGCGGGCGAGCGCCGCGCCGCTGAAGTGTGCTTCCAGGCAGCCCCGGTTGCCACAGGCGCAGGCGCGTCCGTCCGGTTCCACCTGGATGTGGCCGATGTCCCCGGCGCTGCCCGTCGTGCCGCGGTAGACCTCGCCGCCGACGACGATGCCGCAGCCGATTCCTGTGCCGATCTTGACGCAGAGGAAGTCGCCCACGGAACGCGCGACGCCCGCGTGCTGCTCCCCCATCGCCATGAGGTTCACGTCGTTGTCGACCATGACGGGGCAGCCCAGTTCCTGGCTGAGTGCCTCGCGGACCGGGAAACCGTCCCAGCCGGGCATGATCGGCGGCGCCACCGGAATGCCTTCCGGGAACCGGACGGGTCCCGGGACACCGATACCGGCGCCGTCGAAGCCCTCGGCGAGCCCGGAGGCCCGGAGCTTGGCCGCCATGGACAGCACCTGCTCGAAGACGGCGACGGGGCCCTCGCGTACGTCCATGGGGTGGTTCAGGTGCCCGAGGACCTCCAGCTCCGCGTTGGTGACGGCCACGTCGATGGACGTGGCGCCGATGTCGACACCGAGGAACCGAAGTGCCGGAGCGAGCCGGATGTTGTGTGAACGGCGACCGCCGCGCGAGGCGGCGAGTCCGTCGGCCACGACGAGGCCGGTCTCCAGCAGACGGTCCACCTCCACGGCGAGCTTGGAGCGCGAGAGATCGACCTCGTCCCCCAGCTGCGCACGGGAGTTGGGACCACCGTCACGCAACAGCCTGAGCAGTCGCGCCTGATGCGCGTTCGCGGGCCGAGCCGTCATGCGTCTCACACGTCCCTCCCCGCCACACCGGACAGTCCGTCGGGCTTTGGAGGGGAACGTAGCAGCGCTTTCCCGGAGTGGGAAGAAGTTGCGCAGTAATCCGCTCCAACTTTCTCCACACTGAGGACAAAGGAGCGCGCACGTCTCCGGACACGCCGATGGGACACCGGGAGTTCCCGGTGTCCCATCGGCGTGATCGCGTCTCTTCTCCGGCTCTTCTACGACTCTTCGCGCCGGTGGTACGTCTCGCGCGTGTGCTCCGTGTGCGCGCGCATGACCTCGGTGGCCCGCCGCTCGTCCCGCGAGGAGATCGCCGCGATCAGCGCGCGGTGCTCGATCCACGACTGGGTGCCGCGCTGACGGGCGACCGGCGTGTAGTACCAGCGGACCCTGCGGTCCACCTGCCCGGCCAGTTCGGCGAGGACGACGTTGCCCGCCAGCTCCATGACCTTGGCGTGGAAGGCGGCGTTGGTGGCGACCGCCAGGTCCACGTCGTCGTCGGCCACGGCCTGCTCACCCTTGGCGCAGAGCTCTTCGAGCGCCGCGATGCCGGCCGTGCCCGAGTTGGCGGCGGCGAGCCTGGCCGCCTCGGCCTCGAGGAGCGTACGGACCGAGAGGAGCTGGTCGGCCTCCTGCTCGGTCGGCTCGTGGACGAAGGCGCCCTGCGCGGGGCGCAGGTCGACCCAGCCCTCGGTGTTCAGCCGCTGGAGCGCCTCGCGCACCGGCTGCCTGGACACCCCGAGATGCCCCGCGAGCTCGCTCTCGACCAGGTGCTGGCCGGGACGCAACGCACGCGTGGTGATCAGTTCGAGCAGCGCCTCGTAGACGCGCTCGCGCAGCGGACCGGGCCGTTCCAGCTTCGGCACAGCCCCTTGCGGCAGTCCTGTGGACAACATCGCGGTCCCCCTTGAGGCGACGAGCAATTGCTTATCGTCTACAGTCTACCGAGCACAATGCGGGTCAGGGACAGCGGATCACTTGACCGGCGTACGAGAGGTTGCCGCCGAAGCCGAAAAGCAGCACCGGTGCACCACTCTCGACCTCCCCGCGCTCCACCAGCTTGGACAGCGCCATGGGGATGGAAGCGGCGGACGTATTGCCTGAATCCACCACATCCCGGGCGATGATCGCGTTGACTGCACCGATCTTCTTCGCGACCGGTTCGATGATCCGCAAATTGGCTTGATGCAGCACCACAGCGGCAAGATCCTCCGGGGCGATTCCTGCCTTTTCGCACACCTTGCGAGCAATCGGCGGCAGCTGCGTGGTGGCCCACCGGTAGACGGACTGCCCCTCCTGCGCGAAGCGCGGCGGCGTGCCCTCGATGCGTACGGCATTGCCCATCTCGGGCACGGAACCCCAGAGCACGGGCCCGATGCCCGGCCGCCCGTCGGCGCCGGAGTCCGCGACGACGACGGCGGCTCCCGCCCCGTCACCGAGCAGGACGCACGTCGTGCGGTCCGTCCAGTCGGCGATGTCGGCCATCTTGTCGGCGCCGATGACCAGGACCCGGGTGGCGGCCTCGGCCCTGATGGCGTGGTCCGCGGTCGCCAGGGCGTGGGTGAAGCCGGAACAGACCACGTTGATGTCCATCACCGCGGGCGAGCCCATGCCGAGCCGCGCCGCGACCCGCGCGGACATGCTCGGTGAACGGTCGATCGCCGTGGAGGTGGCCACGAGGACCATGTCGATGTCCGAGGGCTGCAGGCCGGCCGCGGCCAGCGCCTTGGCTCCCGCGTGTGCGGCCATCTCGTCCACCGGCTCGTCGGGGCCACCTACGTGACGGGTCTTGATGCCGACCCGGCTGGTGATCCACTCGTCGCTGGTGTCGACCATGGCGGCCAGATCGTCATTGGTGAGCACTTTGGCGGGCTGATAGTGGCCGAGCGCCACGACACGTGAGCCGGTCATGTACGGGTTCCCCTCGTTACGAATGGCAGGAACCATCCAGTCTTGGTCGCTACCGCCCGGTACGAGGGCACGTAACCCCACAGGATTCCGGGCCGGAGGTTGGAGCCTTGACGACAGCCTTGACCCCCTAGACCGCATACTGTAGACAATATTCTGTCGACTTGACACCCTCGCTCGGTCCTCTCACCGAACGGAGAGCCCCGTGAAAGTCGCAGTTGTCGGTGCCGGAGCCATCGGCGCCTATGTCGGGGCCGCGCTCCACCGCGCCGGCGCCGAGGTCCATCTCATCGCCCGAGGCCCGCACCTGGAGGCCATGCGCCGTGACGGTGTGCGCGTCCTCAGTCCGCGCGGCGACTTCACCGCCCGCCCCTCGGCCACCGACGACCCCTCGGACGTCGGCCCCGTCGACTACGTGTTCCTCGGCCTGAAGGCCAACTCGTACGCCCTCTCGGGCCCCCTGGTCCATCCGCTGATGCACGGGCGCACCGCCGTGATCGCGGCGCAGAACGGCATTCCCTGGTGGTACTTCCACGGCCTCGCGGGTCCGCACACCGGACGCCGCCTGGACAGCGTCGACCCGGCGGGCGCGGTCAGCGCGACCCTGCCGCCCGAACGCGCCATCGGGTGCGTCGTGTACGCCGCCACGGAGATCGAGGCGCCGGGCGTCGTACGGCACCTGGAAGGCACCCGCTTCTCCATCGGGGAACCGGACCGCTCCGTATCCCGGCGCTGTCTCGACTTCAGCGCCGCGATGGTCGCGGGTGGGCTGAAGTGTCCCGTGGAACCGGACCTGCGCAACGACATCTGGATCAAACTGCTCGGCAACATCTCCTTCAATCCGATCAGCGCGCTGGCCAGAGCCACCATGGGCCAGATCTGCCGCCATCCGGACACCCGCGCGCTCGTGGAGTCGATGATGCGCGAGACCCTCGACGTGGCGGCGGCCCTCGGCTGCCACCCCGAGATCTCCGTGGAACGGCGCATCGCGGGTGCCGAACGCGTCGGCGACCACAAGACCTCCACCCTCCAGGACCTGGAGAAGGGCAAACCCCTCGAACTCGACGTGCTGCTCGCCGCCGTCGTCGAGCTGGCCGGACTGGCCGGGACGCCCGTACCGACGCTGCGCGCCGTGCACGCGCTCGCCGACCTCCTCGCCACCACCTCCTCGGCCCCAGCAGGGAGCGCGCCATGAACGACAGCCCCGCCAACGGCACCCACGGAAGGCGCCGCAAGGACCGGCAGCCGAAGACGTACGAACGACTGACGCACCCGCTCGTACGCGACGAGGGCGGCACCCTGCGCCGCGCGAGCTGGGACGAAGCACTGACACGCGCGGCTGCCGGGTTCCGGCAGACCCGGGCGGCGTACGGTCCCGACGCCTTCGCCATGCTGTCCTGCGCCCGTGCCACGAACGAGATGAACTACGTGGCCCAGAAGTTCACCCGCGTGGTGATGGGGACGAACAACGTCGACTCCTGCAACCGCACCTGCCACGCCCCCAGCGTCGCCGGTCTCTCGGCGGCCTTCGGCTCGGGCGGCGGGACCTCCTCGTACGCGGAGGTCGAGCACACCGACCTCATCGTCATGTGGGGCTCCAACGCCCGTTTCGCGCACCCGATCTTCTTCCAGCACGTCCTGAAGGGCATCCGGAACGGGGCCCGCATGTACGCCGTCGACCCGCGCCGCACCTCTACCGCGGAGTGGGCGGAGAGCTGGCTCGGCCTGGACGTCGGCACCGACATCCCGCTCGCCCACGCCATCGGCCGCGAGATCATCCACTCGGGACTGGTCAACACCGCTTTCGTGGAGCGGGCGACGACGGGCTACGCGCAGTACGCGGCGCTCGTCGAACCCTGGACCCTCACCGCGGCGGAGAAGGTGACCGGCGTCCCGGCCGAGGCCGTCCGGGACCTCGCGCACGCCTACGCCACCGCCGAACGCGCCCAGCTGTGCTGGACCCTCGGCATCACCGAACACCACAACGGCACCGACAACGTGCGCGCCCTGATCAACCTGTCGATGCTCACCGGGCACGTCGGCCGCTACGGCTCCGGGGTACAGCCGCTGCGGGGCCAGAACAACGTGCAGGGCGGCGGCGACATGGGCGCCATCCCGAACAAACTGCCCGGCTTCCAGGACATCCTCGACCCCGGGTCGCGGGAGAAGTTCGAACGGTCCTGGGAGACCGTGATCCAGCCCCGGTACGGCAAGACGCTCACCGAGATGTTCGAGGCGATGGAGGACGGCGAGCTGCGGGCCGTGTACTGCATCGGCGAGAACCCGGCCCAGTCCGAGGCGGACAGCGAGCAGGCGATGCGGCGCCTGGCCTCGCTCGACCACCTGGTGGTGCAGGACATCTTCCTGACGAAGACGGCCGAGATGGCCGACGTGGTCCTGCCCGCCGCCGCCGCGTGGGCGGAGACGGACGGCACGACGACGAACAGCGAACGGCGCGTACAGCGGGTCCGGGCGGCCCTCGTGCCTCCGGGCGAGGCCCGCGAGGACATCGACATCATCTGCGCGATGGCCGGACGGCTGGGCCACGACTGGAAGTTCGCCGATTCCGAGGCCGTGTGGAACGAGCTGCGCGCCCTGTCCCCCGACCACTTCGGCATGACGTACGACCGACTGGCCGAGCACCAGGGGCTGCAGTGGCCGTGCCCGGACACGGAGAAACTGCCCTCCAGCTTCCTGCACGCCCGCCTCTGGGAGACCGATCCGGCGCGGCGGGGGCCAGCGGCCCCCTTCGGCCTCGTGGCGCACGATCCGCCGGTCGATCTGACCGATGAGACGTACCCGCTGCGGCTGACGACGGGACGGCGCCTCGACTCGTACAACACGGGCGTGCAGACCGGGAGTTACGCCTCGCCGCTGCGTCGCGGCGAGTACATCGAGCTGTGCCCGGAGGACGCCGAGACTTACGGCGTCACGAGCGAGGAGCAGGTCCGGGTCTCCTCACGGCGAGGCAGCGTCACGGCGCCCGTCTGGATCGACCCAGGACTGCGGCCCGGGCTGGCCTTCATGACCATGCACTTCCCGGACGAGGTCGACACCAACCAGCTGACGATCGAGGCGAACTGCCCGATCGCCGGCACCGCCGAGTTCAAGGCGTCCGCCGTACGGATAGAGAAGCTGGTGCCCGCATGGACCTGAGATTCACCGGCGCGGCCCCCTCGGACGCCGAGCGCGCCGCGGTCGACGCCCTGCTCGGCCCTCCCCCGTCCGGCTGGGAGGGGGCGGACGAACGCACGGACGAGGACCTGCGCTGGGCGACGGGCGGTGCCTCGGCCGCCAAGGACCGCCGCGACCAGCTCCTGCCCGCTCTGCACGCGGTGAACGACCAGGTGGGGTGGATCAGCGAGGGCGCGCTCGACTACATCTGCCGACGGCTGACGGTGGCTCCCGCGGAGGCCTACGGCGTCGCGACGTTCTACTCGATGTTCTCGGTGAAACCACGCCCCACGAAGGTGCTGCACGTCTGCACCGACCTGGCCTGCGCGGCCCGCGGATCGGGACCGCTCTGCGCGGCCCTGCGCACGGAACTCGGCGAACCGGGCACACCGGTGGAGGGGACGGTGTGGCAGGAGAGCCCGTGTCTGGGCCTGTGCGAGAGGGCCCCGGCGGCGTTGCTGCTCCAGGCGGGGAGTCCAGCCCCTCCCACCCGCGATTCCACCCCTCCCGTGCCCCGCCACCCGACGCCGGCCCTTCCCGTGGCCCACCACCCGCCGGCCCTTCCGGGGCCCGTGCCTCCGGCCGCCCCCGGCGACGGCCCCCGCCGGCACGCCGCGGTGATCGCCCCCGCCACCACCCCCGCCCTCCTCGCGGCGGCCCGCTCCCCCGCCGACGCCCCCACCGAGCCCCCCGCCCGGTCCGCCGTCCCCCAGTCCGGCTCTCCCGCCCTCGTCCTCCTCAAGCGCATCGGCACCGTCGACCCCGCCTCCCTCGACGACTACCGCGCCGCCGGCGGATACACCGCCCTGCGTCGCGCCTTCACCCTCGGCCCCGCCGGAGTGATCCGCGAGGTACTGGACTCCGGCCTCGTCGGCAGGGGCGGTGCCGCGTTCCCGACCGGACGCAAGTGGCAGGCCACCGCCCAGCAGGCCGACGGCCCGCACTACCTCGTCTGCAACGCGGACGAGAGCGAACCGGGCACGTTCAAGGACCGTGTCCTGATGGAGGGCGACCCCTTCGCCCTCATCGAGGCGATGACCGTCGCCGGATACGCGATCGGCGCCGGGCACGGTTACCTCTACCTGCGCGGCGAGTACCCCCGCGCGTACGCCCGGCTGAGCGGCGCCCTCGCGTCCGCCCGCGCCCGCGGCCTGCTGGGGCCGGACGTCCTCGGGCAGGGGTACGCCTTCGACATCGAGATCCGGCGCGGGGCCGGGGCGTACATCTGCGGCGAGGAGACCGCCATCTTCAACTCGATCGAGGGGCAGCGGGGCGAGCCACGCTCCAAACCGCCGTTCCCGGTGGAGAAGGGGCTCTTCGGCAAACCGACCGCCGTCAACAACGTCGAGACGCTGGTCAACGTCCTGCCGGTCCTGGAGCGGGGTGGCGCCGCCTACGCGGCGACCGGCTCCGGAGCGTCCACCGGCACCAAACTGTTCTGCGTCTCGGGGCAGATCGCCCGCCCCGGCGTCTACGAGCTGCCGTTCGGCGCGAACCTGCGGGAACTGCTCGATCTGGCGGGCCCGCCGCGCAATCTGCGGGCCGTGCTGCTCGGCGGCGCGGCGGGCGGCTTCGTACGCCCTGACGAGCTGGACGTCCCGCTCACCTTCGAGGGGACCCGGGCCGCCGGTACGACGCTCGGTTCAGGGGTCGTGCTGGTCCTGGACGACTCGGTCGAGCTGCCGCGCATCCTGCTGCGGATCGCCGAGTTCTTCCGCGACGAGTCGTGCGGCCAGTGCGTGCCCTGCCGGGTGGGCACCGTGCGCCAGGAGGAGGCGCTGCACCGGATCGTGGACCGGACCGGGGCGGGCGCCGCCGAGGACATCGCGCTGATGAGAGAGGTGGGGCAGGCAATGCGGGACGCCTCGATCTGCGGTCTGGGGCAGACCGCCTGGAATGCCGTGGAGTCGGCCATCGACCGTCTGGGGGTCTACAAGTGACCGCTGTGCCGCTGCAACTGCCCCGCCGTCTGATCGAGTTCACCCTCGACGGGCAGGAGACCCGGGTCCCGGAGGGCTCGACGATCCTGGATGCCTGCCGCGCGGCGGGCAAGGACATCCCCACGCTCTGCCAGGGCGACACCCTCACACCGAAGAACGCCTGCCGGGTCTGCGTCGTCGAGGTGGAGGGCGCCCGCACCCTCGCACCGGCGTGCTCGCGCCGCGCGGAGGCGGGCATGACGGTGCTGACGGAGACCGAACGGGCCCGGCACAGCCGCAAGGTGGTCCTGGAGCTGCTCGCGTCCTCCACCGACCTGTCGACGACACCACGCGCCGCGGAGTGGCTCAAGGAGTACGAGGCGAAGCCTGACCGTTTCGGCCCGGACGCCGCCCGGGTCGACGAGGAACCCAAGGTCGACAACGACCTCTACGTCCGCGACTACGACAAGTGCATCCTCTGCTACAAGTGTGTGGACGCCTGCGGCGACCAGTGGCAGAACACGTTCGCGATCGCCGTGGCGGGGCGGGGGTTCGACGCCCGGATCTCCACGGAGCACGACGCGCCGCTGACCGATTCGGCGTGCGTGTACTGCGGCAACTGCATCGAGGTCTGCCCCACCGGGGCGCTGTCCTTCAAGAGCGAGTTCGACATGCGCGCGGCAGGCACCTGGGACGAACCGGCCCAGACCGAGACCACCACGGTCTGCGCGTACTGCGGCGTCGGCTGCAACGTCACCCTCCACGTGCAGGACAATGAGATCGTCAAGGTCACCTCACCGCACGACAACCCGGTGACTCACGGCAACCTCTGCATCAAGGGCCGTTTCGGCTACCAACACGTACAGAATCGGGTTTAACCGCCATGGGACGGGTCACCGAGCGCCGCCGCACCATCCGCATCCGGGACGGGGCTGTCACCACCCGCCCCGACACGCTGGTCGCCGAGGAGCCGCTGGAGATCCGGCTGAACGGCAGGCCGCTCGCCATCACGATGCGCACCCCGGGCGACGACTTCGCGCTGGCGGCGGGCTTCCTGGTGAGCGAGGGCGTGATCGGCGAGGGCTCGGAGGTGCAGTCGATCGTGTACTGCGCCGGGGCGACGGCCGACGGGGTCAACTCGTACAACGTGGTCGACGTGAAACTCGCGCCGGGCGTCGTGGTCCCCGACATCACGCTCGAACGCAACGTCTACACCACGTCCTCGTGCGGTCTGTGCGGCAAGGCGAGCCTCGACGCCGTCCGCACCACGACCCGTCATCCCGTGGCCGATACTCCCCCGGTCCGGGTCACACCCGAACTGCTCGCCGGCCTCCCCGACCGGTTGCGCGAGGCACAACGGGTGTTCGACCGGACCGGGGGTCTGCACGCGGCGGCGCTGTTCTCGGAAGCGGGCGAACTGCTCGACATCCGGGAGGACGTCGGCCGGCACAACGCGGTCGACAAGCTCGTCGGCCGGGCCCTCACCGACGACCGGCTGCCGCTCTCGCGGGCGATTCTGCTGGTGTCGGGGCGGGCCTCGTTCGAGCTGGCGCAGAAGGCGGTGATGGCCGGCATCCCGATGCTCGCCGCCGTCTCGGCGCCGTCGTCACTGGCCGTCGATCTGGCTGCCGAGACCGGACTGACCCTGGTGGGTTTCCTCAGGGGTCCGTCCATGAACGTGTACGCGGGTGAGCACCGCATCGCTCTTACGGCGACGGCCGGCACGGGCTGACGCGGACCCGCCCGCTGCACGGGTCAGGGGTCCGGCCGGCGGGGAGCGCCCCCTGCGCCGGCCGGTCCCTCCCGGCACGCGCGCCGGATCACTTCCCCGCCAACGACAGCCCCTTCTCCGCGAGGGCCTCCTCGATCACGCGCAACGCCTTCGGCCCGAATCCGTGCAGCCGCAGCAGCTCGGCCCCGGTGGCACCGGTGAGCTGATCCAGCCGGGTGTATCCGGCGGCGCGCAGGGCTCCTCGGGCGGGGTTGCCCGCGGCGTGCGGAAAGCCGTCCTCGGGTGCGGTGCGGTCCACGGCCATCGTTCCTCCCGGGCAGGGTGGTGGGGTCTCAGCCCACCGTAACGGGCTCCTCGGACACCGCCCCGCTCGTGGGCAGCGGGTCCCGGGAGCGTCGCTTCGCGAGTACCGCGCAGACCATCAGCTGCATCTGGTGGAAGAGCATCAGGGGCAGCACCGCGAGGCTCGCGTGGGCGCCGAACAGGACACTCGCCATCGGCAGCCCGGCTGCCAGGCTCTTCTTCGAACCGGCGAACTGGATGGCGATCCGGTCCCCCCGGTCGAAGCCGAGGCGCTTCCCGCCGTACCAGGTGAGGGTGAGCATCAGCGCGAGCAGCACCGCTTCGGTGGCGAGCAGCGCGCCGAGGCGGCCGGGAGTGACCTGGTGCCAGATGCCGGCGACCATGCCCTCGCTGAACGCCGTGTAGACGACCAGCAGGATCGATCCGCGGTCGACGTATCCGAGGACCTTCCTGTGCCGGGCGAGGAAGCCGCCGATCCACCGGCGCAGCAGCTGTCCGGCGAGGAACGGCACCAGCAGCTGGAGCACGATCTTCAGCAGCGCGTCGGCCGAGAAGCCGCCGCCGCTCCCCCCGATGAGCAGGGCGGCGAGCAGCGGGGTGAGGAGGATCCCGGCGATGCTGGAGAAGGATCCCGCGCAGATCGCCGCTGGCACGTTGCCGCGGGCGATCGAGGTGAAGGCGATCGATGACTGGATCGTCGAGGGGACCAGGCAGAGGAAGAGCAGGCCCTCCTGGAGCTGGGGCGTCAGTACGTACGGCACGAGCCCCGTGCTCGCGAGTCCGAGCAGCGGGAACGCGACGAACGTGCAGGCCAGGACGGTGAGGTGGAGACGCCAGTGCCTGAGGCCTTCGAGCGCCTCGGCGGTGGAGAGCCGTGCTCCGTACAGGAAGAAGAGGAGGGCGACCGCTCCGGTGGACGCCCCGCCCGCAACCTCCGCGGCGGTGCCGGAGGCGGGGAGCAGCGCCGCGAGTACGACGGTGCCGATCAGCGCCAGGACGTATGGGTCGATCGGCAGCCAGGTCGGCAGCTTCAGGGTGCGGCGGCTCATGTGCTCCACGTGTCTCTCGGTCAGGTCGTGCCCTCCCCATCGTGCTCCTGATCATCGCGATCGGGAATCCGGCATACCGCTCTGACTGTGATCACGGATCGCGATAACGTGGACCCATGTACGACCCCGCGCAGCTCCGCACCTTCCTCGCCGTCGCGCAGACCCTGAGCTTCACGCAGGCCGCCCGCAGGCTCGGTGTCCGCCAGTCCACGGTCAGCCAGCACGTGCGGCGGCTGGAGGACGCGACCGGGCGGCAGTTGTTCGCCCGCGACACCCACAGCGTCGACCTCACCGAGGACGGCGAGGCCATGCTCGGCTTCGCCCGGTCGATCCTCCAGGCGCACGAACGGGCGTCGGCCTTCTTCACCGGCACCCGGCTGCGCGGCCGGCTGCGGTTCGGCGCCTCCGAGGACTTCGTCCTCACCCGCCTCCCGGAGATCCTCGAAGCGTTCCGCCGCGACCACCCCGAGGTCGAACTGGAACTGACCGTGGAGCTGTCGGGGACCCTGCACCAGCAGCTGGAAGCGGGACGGCTCGATCTCGTGCTGGCCAAGCGGCGCGCGGGCGACACCCACGGCGAGGTGGTCTGGCGTGACGCGCTGACCTGGATCGGCGCGCCGCAGCTGCGGATCGATCCGGAGCGCCCGGTGCCGCTGATCGTCTTCCCGCCGCCCGGCATCACCCGGGCCCGCGCCCTGGAGGTCCTGGAGGAGCACGGCCGGTCCTGGCGGGTGTCCTGCACGAGTACGAGCCTGAGCGGACTCGTCGCGGCGGCCCGCGCGGGCCTGGGCGTCATGGCGCACACCCGCGGGCTGATCCCGCCGGGCCTGGCGCCGGTGCCCGCCAGGGCGGGGCTGCCGGAGCTCGGCGACGTGGACTTCGTCCTGCTGCAGGGCAGGAACCGGGGCCGGGCGCAGGAAGCGGCGGACGCGCTGGCCGCGTCGATCCTGGCGGGCGGCGACCGGCTGCACCGGGGGATCAGCGGCCGGGAGTCCGCCTGACCACCGGGACAGGCCCCCCTCCGCACCCTGACAAGACCGGGGAAGAGCCGTGTTCGGGGACGAAGCGGGAGTGACCGCGGTGTACGGATTCGGTGGAGATTCGGGCGCAAGCCCCGTACCTCACGGCCGGAAGTCTGCCCGGGCCTTGCCCATCTGGCCGGATTTCTACGGCTGACCTGTGCGGATGCGAGGCGTTACGGAGGCTTCACACTCTCCCGCGAAGGCGCCCGGTGGGGTAGCGTCGCGGCGCTGTGCGGAGGTCACGAGGAGCAGTTCATTGCGCGAATTCACTGTCCCACCCATGGCGGCCGCGCCTCACGTCGGCGGTCTCGCCGATGCGGTGTTCGACAACGCCGAGGACGATCCGCACCGGATCGCCCTGGGGCGCAAGGACGCGGACGGACACTGGCGCGATGTCACCGCCGCGAACTTCCGCGACGAGGTACTGGCCCTGGCCAAGGGGCTGATCGCGCACGGCGTGCGCTTCGGCGACCGCATCGCCCTGATGTCCCGCACGCGGTACGAGTGGACGCTCTTCGACTTCGCGGTGTGGACCGTCGGAGCCCAGTCCGTACCGATCTACCCGACGTCTTCGGCCGAGCAGGTCCTCTGGATGCTCCACGACTCCGAGGTCACGGCCGTCATGGTCGAGCACGAGGACCACGCGATGACCATCGGCTCGGTCGTCGACCGGCTGCCCCGGCTGAAGCGGCTCTGGCAGCTGGACGCCGACGCGGTGGGCGAGCTGGTCGCGGCGGGCGCGCAGATCGACGACGACGTGGTGCACAGGCACCGCCGTGCCGTGACGCCGGAGTCGGTGTCCACGGTGATCTACACCTCGGGCACCACGGGCCGCCCCAAGGGCTGCGTGATCACGCACGCGAACTTCATGTTCGAGTCGGACACCATGGTCACCCGGTGGGAGCCGGTGTTCCACTCCAAGACGGGCGACGAGGCGGCGACGCTGCTCTTCCTCCCGCTGGCCCACGTCTTCGGCCGGATGGTGGAGATCGCCGCGATCCGGGGCCGGGTGAAGCTGGGCCATCAGCCGGAGCTCTCGGCACGCGCCCTGATGCCGGACCTGGTCTCGTTCCGGCCGACCTTCATCCTCGCGGTTCCCTACATCTTCGAGAAGGTCTTCGCCGGCGCCCGGCGGAAGGCGGAGGCGGAGGGCCGGCTCGGACCGTTCGAGAAGGCCGTCGAGATCGCGGTGAAGTACGCGGAGGCCTTGGAGGACCGGGCCTTCGGCACCGGACCCGGACCCTCGGCCGGACTGCGGATGCAGCACCAGTTCTTCGAGAAGATCGTCTACAAGAAGGTCCGCGACGCGATGGGCGGCCGCGTGCGGCACGCGATGTCCGGCGGTTCCGGGATGGACCGCAGGCTCGGCCTGTTCTTCGCGGGCGCCGGAGTCCTCGTCTACGAGGGGTACGGCCTCACCGAGTCCACCGCGGCAGCGACGGCGAACCCGCCGGAGCGCACCCGCTACGGCACGGTCGGGCAGCCGATTCCCGGCGGGACCGTCCACATCGCGGACGACGGTGAGATCTGGGTGCACGGCGCGAACATCTTCTCCGGGTACCTGGGCGACCCGAAGGCCACGGAAGCGGCACTCCGCGACGGCTGGCTGGCGACCGGCGACATCGGGGCGCTCGACGAGGACGGGTATCTGACGATCACCGGGCGGAAGAAGGAGATCCTCGTGACGTCCGGCGGCAAGAGCGTGTCGCCCGCAGGTCTGGAGGAGCGCGTACGGGCCCATCCGCTGGTGGCCCAGTGCATCGTCGTCGGCAACGACCGCCCGTACATCGCGGCGCTGGTGACCGTGGACCAGGAGTCCGTGGAGCACTGGCTCGCCATGCAGGGCCGGTCGATGCCGAGCCCGGGCGAACTGGTGCGCGACCCGGACCTGGAGATGGAGGTCCGCCGTGCGGTCGTGGCCGCCAACACGGCCGTGTCCCAGGCCGAGTCGATCCGCACGTTCCGGATACTGGCACACCAGTTCACCGAGGAGCGCGGGCTGCTCACCCCTTCGCTGAAACTGAAGCGCAAGGCGATCGAGACGGCGTACGCGGCCGAGGTCGACGCGCTCTACCACTGAGCCGCTCGCGTGGAGCACTCCGGGCGAGTCACTCGCACGAGCGGGAATGTGTACGCCCCCGTGATCGTTGACCTTCGGAGTACCAACCGACGACGTAAGGATCGACCGCTCGTGAGCCAGGTCCCCTCCCTCACCCTCAACAACGGTGTCGACATGCCGCAGCTCGGCTTCGGCGTCTGGCAGGTGCCGGACGACGAGGCGGAGAAAGCGGTGGCGACGGCCATCGAGTCCGGGTACCGGAGCATCGACACCGCCGCGATCTACGAGAACGAGTCGGGCACCGGCAAGGCCGTCGCCGCCTCGGGTGTCGCCCGTGACGAGCTGTTCGTCACCACCAAGCTGTGGAACAGCCAGCAGGGTTACGACAAGACGCTGCGCGCGTTCGACGCGTCGCTCGACAAGCTGGGTCTCGACTACGTCGACCTGTATCTGATCCACTGGCCGCTCCCGGTCAAGGACGCGTACGTGGACACGTACAAGGCCCTGGAGAAGATCCTCGCGGACGGCCGTGCCAAGGCCATCGGCGTGTCGAACTTCCTGCCGGTGCACCTGGAGCGCCTGATGGCGGAGACCTCCGTGGTGCCCGCGGTCAACCAGGTCGAGCTGCACCCGCAGCTCCAGCAGGCCGAGCTGCGCGCCTTCCACGCCCGGCACGGCATCGCCACCGAGGCATGGTCCCCGCTGGGCCAGGGCCGTGGCCTCCTGGAGGTCCCCACCGTCGTCGCGATCGCCCGGAAGCACGACCGGACGCCCGCCCAGGTGGTGCTGCGCTGGCACCTCCAGACGGGCAACGTGGTGATCCCGAAGTCCGTGACCCCGTCGCGGATCGTGGAGAACCTGGACGTGTTCGGCTTCGAGCTGGACGCCGACGACCTCGCGGCGTTCGCGGCGCTGGACGAGGGCAAGCGCCTCGGCCCGGACCCGGCGGAGTTCGACTACGACGCCTGAGCCACCCCGCGTCCGGTGACGCGTGAAGCCGCCGCGGGTCCCGAGGGACCCGCGGCGGCTTCGTACGCCGGGGCGCTGGTGAATACTGGTTCCGCCGTCCGGACACGCCTGAGGAGCAAGGAACATGAGCGCCGACCACGCGCCCGTCGTCGAAGCGGGCACGTACCGCCTGCGCAACGTGGCCAGCGGACTCCTGCTGGAGGTCCGCGGGGCGGCGCGGGGCGGCGGCGCCAAGGTGCAGCAGGGCGAGGAGAGCGGATCGGCCGCGCAGCACTGGCAGATCTCCCCGGTGCACGAGGGTGCGGCTCTGCACCATCTGGTCAACGCCCACAGCGGCAAGCGCCTCGACGTCGCCAACGCCTCCACGGAGAACGGCGCCAGAATCCAGCAGTGGCGTGCCAACAACTTCGGCGCCCAGGAATGGCTGATCGAACAGCACCTGGAGGCGCCCGGCACCGTCACCCTCGTCAGCTTCATCAGCGGTCTCGTCCTGGAGGTCGCCAAAGGAAGCACCGAGGACGGGGCCGACGTCCAGCAGTGGGAGGACACCGACTCCCCGGGCCAGTGGTGGCAGTTGGAGCCGGTGCCGGGCTCCGGTGGACGGACGGGGCATCGGACGTCGTCATGAGTACGCGTACTCATGACCCCGACAATCCGCTCGTCCCACAATCGAGCGGCCCCTGTCGTACGGAACGGAGTCCCTCGTGAGACGTCTCCCGCTGGCCGTCGCCGCCGGTCTGCTGCTGCTGACCGCCTGTGGCACCGAACGCGTGACCTCCGCCGACGGCCCACAGGACGCGGGCTCGCCTTCCAGCGCCCGCCCCTCCACGGCCGAGGACTGGAAGAAGCTGGCGGACGAGGCACGAGCGAAGCACGACAGGAAGTTCCGTGACGTGGCGGCCCGTTGCACGGACGTCGCCCCGAGCGCGTCGGCCGGTCCGACCGGAGGCGCCACGGAACCCTCCAACCCCGAGGCGGACCGCTACCGGGAGAACCACGCCTTCAAGCAGCAGGCTCCTCTCGGCCCCGAACAGCAGTGCCGCGGAGACGCCCACGCGGACCGGATCACCGACGCCCTGCGTGAGACGGGCGGGCCCGGCCCGTCCGACGAACAGCACGTACGCGCCGTACTGGAGAAGCTCGGTTATCCGGCGGAAGTGACCGAGGTCTACGGCTCGGGACAGGCGCTCGGCTTCAGCATCTCCGTACCCGGCGCCCCGTGCGTCAGCGGAGGCGTGGGCCCGCCGCTGAACGTCGAGGCGCACGGCGTCTACATGGAGGGCGGCTGCAAGGAGCCCCAGGGCGGGCACTGAGCCAGGGGCCCCGCCCGTTCCAGGGCCCTCCTGCGCACCGGACCCGCGCTCAGCCCCGCGCGGCCACCTGCACCGTCCGCGCCGACAGCACGAAGACGTCGTCGCGACGGTGCAGCCCGGCCGGGTCCGCCGGATCGAGCAGCCGGTCGATGACCGCGAGGTCCTCTTCCGACAGCCGGTCCGCCAGCACCTCGCGCTGACGGGCGAACGTCTCGACGACGTGCTCGCGGGCGAGCGTGGAGAGCGGGGCCGGCAGGTCGAGCAGGAAGCTGCGGGTGCCCTGCGGCTTCAGACCGACGGCGCAGAACAGGGCGTTCCAGTCCTCGGTCTCCTGCCTGGCGTCCGGCAGGGCCGCCCGCATGTCCGCGAACCAGTCCGCCGAAGCCGCGTCGATGCGGGCCTCCAGACCCGCCCCGCCGATGCCGATGTCACGCGGCAGCTGACGTGTGGGCAGCCCGCCCTCGACGAGGGCGACGGCGCCGCCCGGGCGCAGCAGCCCGGCGAAGCCGGCCAGGACACCGCGCTGGTCTCCCATGTGGTGCAGGGAGTTGCCCGCCCAGATCAGATCGGCCTCCACCAACTTGCCGAGATCCTGGGGAAGTTCGGCGTGGATGGTCCGGACCCTGTCACCCAGCCCGAGCCGCTCAGCGCGGGCCCTGGCGCGCTCCAGGAGGGCCGGCGTCCCGTCCACCGCGATGACCTCGGCTTCGGGGAACACCTCGGCGAGCAGGCAGGTGATGACGCCGGGGCCGCTGCCGACGTCCAGGACGCGGCGTACCTCGCGGGCGGCCGGCAGGCCTGCGACCCAGCGGGCGGCCTCCCCGTACTGCCCGAGACCGAGCTCCGCGTTCTGCTCCAGCATGGGACCCATCACGTCCCAGTCGAAGTCGCCTGCATCGGGGCCGTGGCCGTGTGCCGCGTGACCGTGCCCGTGTGTCTGCCCGTGGTGTCCGTGTCCGCCATGTACCTGTTCGGTGTGCTTGGTCATGGCGTCAGCCTGCACGGAAATCACATCCTGGGCGAACTTTCTTGCCGGTTCCGCAAACCCTGTTCCAGCGCCGCGTCAGGTGCGCCCCGGAATGACGTGGTCGTCGCCCTGCTCACGGGGGACGTCCCCGACGAGGGCATGCACGAACTGACCGGGCCCGGGCTGCTGACCTTCGGCGAGGCGGCCTCCATGATCGGGGAGGCGACGGGACGTGAGGTGCGGTACGTCCCGGTGTCCGGCCCGCAGTACGCGGCGGCGCCGGCGGAGTACGGCGTGCCGGAGGCCGAGGCCGGTTTCCTGGCGGAGCCGTTCTCGACGCTGCTGGACGGGCACAACGCGGTGACGACGGACGGCGTCAAGCGCGCCCTGGGCCGCGAGCCGAAGGAGTTCGGCGCGTACGTGAGGGAGACGGCCAAGAGCAGCGTCTGGCGGGTGTGACAGCCGCCGGACCGGACGGAACCTGAACCGGCAGGAACCGGAACCGGCCGGTCAGACGCGGCGGAAGGCCAGCAGCCGGTACGCCGGGTCGGGGCGCGGCCGGTCCGGTTCCGGCAGGCCGGTGAGCCGCATCGCGAGCCGTTCCGCCGCGTTCCCCGGCAGGGCGAGCCGTGAGGCGTAGTACCCCTGGCGCACGGCCCTCGCCGTGGTGAGCGGGGTTCGGCCCTGGCCGTGGCCGGCAAACCCGGCCTCCCCCGCCTGCTCCAGGCCGTACCGCTCCGCGTACGCGCCGACCATGTCCGCGCCGTCCGACGGGCCCGCGGTGAGATACGGGGCGAAGAGCTCGTCGATGTCGCTCCCCACGTCGTGCCCCGCGTCCTTGTCGACCGTGGTCACGAAGACTCCGCCGGGTCGCAGGACCCGGGCCGCCTCCGCCACCACGTCCCCTACCGCTCCCTCCGGCCGCAGCAGGTGCAGCAGCCAGACCGCGGTGACGGCGTCGACCGCGGCGTCGGGCAGCGGCAGCCGCCGTACGTCGGCGAGTGTCACCGCTTCGATCCGCTGGTGTGCCATCCGCGCCATCCCCGGCGAGGCGTCGGCCCCGATCACCCGGAGGCCGGGACGGCCCAGCGCTATGCGCTCGCTCACGAGACCCGTACCGCAGCCGATGTCCAGCAGGGTGCGGGCGGTGGGCGGGATCAGTCCCAGGACGGCGTGGGCCGCGGCCTCGGCGCGGGGCACTCCGCCGCGCGTGGTGTCGTAGACCGCTGCCTCGATGTTGTAGTCCAGCACGTTCATGACTCTAGGACACCGGTCCGGCATCGCCGGGCACAAAGAGGGCGCGTGTATTGCCGCCGCGCCACCGGCGCCCATAACGTGCGTTTATGGAGCTGGAGTTGCGCCATCTGCGGACCGTACGTGCCATCGCCGACACCGGCAGCCTCACCAAGGCCGCCGCCTCCCTGGGGCTGGCGCAGCCCGCGCTCAGTGCCCAGCTGCGGCGGATCGAGAAGGCGCTCGGCGGTCCGCTCTTCGACCGGGACCACACGGGTTCCCGGCCCACCCCGCTCGGTGAGCTGGTGCTCGAACGGGCCAGGGTTGTGCTGCCCGCCGTCAGCGAACTCCAGGAGGAGGCGGTGCGGTTCGCCCACGCGCGCACCGCGATGGAGCGCTTCCGGCTCGGCGGGACGCACGGTCCGCTGCTCGGCGGACTCGTCGACCGGCTGGCCACCGCCCACCCGACGGCGCCGGTGTCCACGTACACCACGTGGTCGGTGGCGGAGATCGCCTCGCTGCTGATCGGTGGGCGCCTCGACTTCGCTCTGATCGGCGCGTGCGGCGAGAGTCCGCCACCGGAGCCCGACCGGCTCAGCTGGCGGGTCGTCGGCGTCGACCCGGTGTTCGTGATGCTGCCGGAGAGCCATCCTCTGGCAGGACGGCCCGAGCTGGAGCTGTCCGAACTGGCCGACGAGTGCTGGGTGGACGTGCCGGGCGACGGCTGTTTCGCGGACTGTTTCGCCACCGCGTGCGCGCGGGCCGGTTTCACCCCGGCGTCGGTGTACGAGACGGACACCGCCTCCGTCGTCCATCTGGTGCAGGTGGGGCGGGCCGTCGGGCTGTGCCGGGCGACGTTCCCGCCGACACCCGGTCTCGTGACCCGGCCGATCGCCGGAGCGCCGCTGAGCTGGCGTCACCTGCTCGGCTGGCACCCCCGTTCACCGGCCGCCGGCCGGGCGGCCGGGATGGTGGGCCGGCACGCCGGGGCGGCGTACGCGCAGGCGGTGGAGCGCAGCGAGAGCTACCCGGGCTGGCTCGCCGCGCATCCCCGGTTCGGCGCCGCGCCCTGACCCGCGTTCGGTCGTGGCCGGGGGCGCGGCGCCGGCCTCACCTGGCGTCGTGCGCGGAGGCGATGGCCTCCACACGCGTCGCCAGCGTCAGGTCCTTCCCGGTGACGGCGCCGCCCGCGGAGTGGGTGTTCACGGACAGGCCGACGGTGTTGTAGCCGAGGGTGAGGTCCGAGTGGTGACCGAGCTCCTCCTGGATCTGAGCGATGTGGACGGTCAGGGCGGCGGCGGCGAAGTGCGAGGGAAGCCGGTAGGAGCGGGCGATCCTGCTCCCCTCCAGCTTCCAGCCGGGCAGATCACCCAGCCGGGCCTCGATCTCTTCCTGCGACAGCGGTTCATCGGCCACGGCACGGCTCCCTACGGCGACGGGCGGCATCAGCAACTGCCCGTGACGTTACGGGGCCCGTGCGAGCCCCGCCGCGAGTGACACGGCCGCGCGTCACACCCTGGCTCCGTTGTCGAGCGGTCCTCGGCGCGCCGCCGGTGCGGTCCGCCGCCCGGACGCACGGACCGGCGGCGGGACCTTGCTGCTCCTTTCCAGTACGAGGGCCAGGGGTACGGCGGTGAGCACCGAGGAGTAGGTCCCCACGCAGACACCGATGAGCAGGGCCAGCGCGAAGTCGGCAAGGGAGTCGCCCCCGAGCACGGCGAGCGCGACGAGGATGAAGAGCGCGCCCATGCCGGTGTTGACCGTTCTGGGGACGGTCTGGAGCACAGCCCGGTCGGCGACGGTGGCGAGGGGCAGACCCCGGTTCCCCGCCCACAGCTCGCGTACCCGGTCGAAGACCACCACGGAGTCGTTGACGGAGTAGCCGATCACGGTGAGGAGGGCCGCCAGGAAGATGCCGTCGACGGTGCGTCCCAGCCAGGCGAACGCGCCGACGAGGATGACGAGGTCGTGGACCAGTGCCCCGACCGAGGCCACGGCGAAGGTCCAGCGGAACCGGACCGCCAGGTAGGCGAGTTGCACGGCGACGGCGACGGCCAGGGCGATCAGCGCATGGCGCCGCAGTTCCTCGCCGAGGCTGGGTCCGATCAGTTCGTCGCGCACCTTGACCGTCTCACCGCCCTCGGCGGCCAGCGCCGCACGGAGGGCGTGCTCGCCGTCGTTGTCGAGCTCTCCGGTGCGTACGGACAGGTCGCCCGCGCCCGCGGTGGTGACCTCCGCCTCACCGAATCCGGCGGCGGCGAGAGCGGTACGGGCGCTCTCCACGTCGACGGGCCGGCTCGTGGAGTACTCGACCAGCCTGCCCCCCGTGAACTCGACACCGAGACCCACCCCGCGCACGACGATGCCGAGCACGGCGAGCGCGACGAGTGCGGTGGAGAGCAGCAGCCACCGGCGCGGCGACGTGAAGAGCCGCCGGTCCCGGCGGGTCAGCCACGTCCGTACACGTCCGGGCGTGGCGATGCCGTTGACGCCCCGGTAGTCACTGACGAACCGTGACCGGGCGGCCGTCTCGGTGAGTGCGCGGGCGATGACGAGCGCGGAGAACATGGAGGCGAGGACGCCGATGCCGAGCGTGACGCCGAAGCCCTTGACGGGTCCGGAGCCCAGGAGGAAGAGGAGTCCCGCCGCGATGAGGGTGGTCACGTTCGAGTCGGCCACGGCACTGCGGGCGTTACGGAATCCGGCGGCGAGCGCGGTACGCAGGGTACGGCCGGGGCGCTCCGCGCACTCTTCGCGGGCCCGCTCGAACACAAGGACGTTGGCATCGACCGCCATCCCGATGGCGAGGACGAATCCGGCGAGACCGGGAAGCGTGAGCGTGACCCCGAGCGCGACGAGGGCGGCGTACGAGATGACGCCGTACGCGGCCAGTGCGACGGCGGCGAGCGCGCCGAAGAGCCGGTACACGAAGGTGATGAAGAGCGCGGTGGCCGAGGCCCCGATGAGAGCGGCGGCGACACTGGCGTCGATGGCCTGGGCGCCGAGCGTCGGGCCGACGGTCCGCTGTTCGACGACCTCGACCGGGACGGGCAGGGCGCCGCCCTTGACGAGGAGCGCGAGGTCGCGCGCCTCGTCGGCCGAGAAGGAGCCGGTGATGCGGGTCGAGGCGGACGGGATGCCCACGTCGCAGGCGACCGAGGGATCGACCTGCGGTGAGGAGATGACCTTCGTGTCCAGGACGATGGCCACCCGGCGCCGGTCGTCCTGGACGGGGTGGCAGGCCGCCTCACCGGTCAGCCCGGTCCAGTCGCGGGCGGCGTCCTTGTGGAAGGCGAGGTCCACGGTCCAGCCGGCGCCCTGCTGGGCGTCGAAGACGGCGGTGGCGTCCTTCACGCCCGCGCCGGTGAGTGCCGCGGGTCCCAGGGCGAGGAGACGGCCCCGCTCATCGGGCAGCGACGTCCCTCCCTTGTCACCGTCCGCTTCGGTGCCCGGCCCCCGCACGGCGTGGAAGGTGAGCTGGGCGGTGCGGCCGAGCACGTCGGCGGCCTTGCGCGGGTCCTGCACGTCGGGCAGTTCGACGATGATGCGGTTCTCGCCTGAGCGGGTCAGTGTCGGCTCGGACACGCCGAGGGAGTCGATGCGGTGGCGGAGCACCTCCAGCGTGCGGTCGGTGCTCTCCCGGTCCGCGACGGCGGTACCGGAGTCCTTGGCCTGGAGCACCATCCGGGTGCCTCCGCGCAGGTCCAGGCCGAGTGCGGGAGACATGGTCAGCGTGATGTACACGGACACGAGCAGTACGGCAGCAGCCAGAACCGCTCGCACCGTGGCGGCGCGAGTCATGGGAATCCTCCGAGGGGGCGCCGTCGCCCTCGTCTCAGCGAGGACGGTACGGCTGCGCTGTGGAACAGGTCCGGAGACCGGTCGGTGGACCGGCCTGACCTGCGGGAGGACCCCGTACGCCGGGCAGCGCGGCACAGGCGCTGTCGGGCACGCGGACGGGCGCACCGGCCGGACGCGGTCCGGTGGTGCGCGGTACGGCCGTACGGTGCGGGCCGGGCGGCAGCGCGTGGTGACCCGGAGTCCCGACGTACGGGGATGAGTGGGGGCGTTCGGTACCGGCGCGGGGCGGCCCGGTGGGATCACCGCTGGGCGCTCCGGCGCGCCGGGGTGTGGATGCCGCCGGGAGCGGGGGGCGTCGGGGTTCCTGGACGCCCGCCCCTGGGGTGCGCGGGCGGCGGGTGTCGTGAAGGTGGCCGGGCCGTGCGGTCCTGTCGGTGTGCTGGACCGGGGCGTGCGAGGAGGGTGCGCGGGCTGTGGACGACTGGGCTGCGGAGGACGGGGCTGCGGAGGACCGGCCGGTTGACGACTGGGCTGAGCCCGCTTCCGCGAGCGCGGGAAAAGCCGACGCTCCCGCCGCCGGGGCGCCGCCGATGAGCGCGAGGACCGTGAGGAGGAGTGCGGTCAGGAGGTGACAGGCAGCGTTCTCGGTCCGGGCGCGTGGCCTGCCCCCCGGGTGTGTGTTCCCCGGGGGCGTCCCCGGGAGGGGGGTCACCTCGGTAGGCCGGGAAGGGCGGGAGCAGCCGCGCCGGAGTGGTGCAGGACGGAGCCGAGTATCAGTCCGGCACCGCGCACGACCGCCGTCGACGGGTCGTCGGCGAGTCGGACGGGCACTCCGAGGCGGACCGCGATCCGGTTGGTGATGTCGGGGCGCAGGGCTCCGCCTCCGGCGAGCAGGGGTCCCCTGCGCAGGGCGCCACGGAGGGCCCCGTACCGGTCCTGCCGCCACATCGACATGATCATGTCCAGCACGCTCCGGACGACGATTCCGGGCACGGGGTCCGCCGCGGGGTCCGCCGTCAGGTCCGCCGAGGGACCCGCCACCGGGTCGCTGAGTCCGGTCTCGGCCTGGCGGGCATCCGCGACCGCCCCGTCGACGAGCAGGGTGACCTCGGTCAGCTCGGCACCCAGATCGATGACGAGCAGCGGACCGCTCCCCCGTGGATCCGCGTGCGCGGCGGCGGCCCTGGCGCTGTCGAGGACGACGATGCCGGCGGGCCCGAGGGCTGCGAGGAGTTCCGTCGCCGCCCTCCGGTGCCCGGCTCCGGCCAGGACGGGGTGGCTGAGCACGATCACGGTGTCGCTGCGGTCGGGTCCCAGCGCCGCGTCGGCGATGCGGCCGAGCAGCCGGCCGCAGGACTCGGGATCGGTGATCCGCCCGCGCCGTACGGGACGCCCCGAGGCGTCCTCCGGCAGCGGGTCGAGGACGATGCCGCGCCCCGGAACCCAGGCACGGGTCCGTGAGCTGCCGAGGTCGATGGCGAGCCCGCGCGTGGCCCTGGGGTGCCTGCGGAACGGGCGGCCGTGTCGCCGACCCTCGCGCAAAGAACTCATCGCCCCTCACCCCTGGCCCGCCACCGCAGCCGTCCACGCACCGATGACCCGCTGATAGCGAGGCATGACCGATCCCTCACTATGCAATACCGGGGAGGAGAACGCCACTTCCTCGGAGAATCAAAGGAGCACTCACTCGGGCCCGGTCTCTCCCCCCGGGGCCCCGGCCTCAGACTCCGTGACCAGAAACGCTTCCACCAGCTCGGCGAACTCGTCGGGCGCCGTGATCCGCACGCCGAGGTCCTCCGCCTTCGTGCGCTTGGACCCGGCCTTCTCCCCCGCGACCAGGAGGCTCGTCCGCTTGGAGACACTGGACGACGACTTGCCGCCGGCCCGCTCGATCAGTTCGTTCATCTGGTTGCGGGACAGCTTCTCCAGCGGGCCCGTCATGGCACCGGTGACGACCACGGTCATCCCGTCGAGAGGCAGCTCCGGCCGCGCTTCGGCGCCCGCTTCGGCGTCCTGCGCCGTCCCCCGCTCCGGCGGCGGCGTCGCACCGGGCTCCGTCATGTTGACACCGGCACCCACCAGCTTCGCGATCAGCGGGGCGAGCTCCGCCAGCTCCACGACCACACCGGCCGCCTTCTCCTTGCCGATGCCGTCGACCAGCTGCAGCGTCTCGGCGTCGGCGGCGACGATCCGGTCCATCGTGGCGAAGTACCGGGCGATACGCCGGGACATGGAGCGGCCCGTGCCGCGTACTCCGAGGGCGCAGAACACCCGGGACAGCGGACGGCTGCGGGCGGTCCCGATGGCGGCGAGCAGATTGTCCGTGGAGGTCTCGCCCATCCGGTCCAGGGCGAGCAGCTGCTCGCGTTCCAGGGTGAACAGGTCGGCGAAGTCGGCGACCAGACCCGCGTCGACGAGCTGGACGACGCGGGTGGAACCGAGACCCTCGATGTCGAGCTGGTCGCGCCCCGCCGCGTACGAGATGGAGGCGACCAGGCGGCAGTTGCGTCCGCGCGTGCACCGCCAGCGCTGCTCGCTCGTGTCGATCTCGGAGCCGCACTGCGGGCACGTCTGCGGGAACTCGATTGGCTGTTCGTCACCGGTCCGCAGGTGGGCGACGGGCGCCTCGATACGGGGGATGATGTCGCCGGCCTTGTAGACCATCACCTGGTCGCCCAGGCGCAGATCACGCCGGGTGATGTCCGCCGGATTGTGCAGCGTCGCGAAACTGACGGTCGATCCGTCGATCTCGACCGGCTCCAGGACGGCACGCGGCGCGATGATGCCCGTACGCCCGACATTCCACTCGACGCCCAGGAGCCGGGTGACCTTCTCGACGGCCGGCAGCTTGTACGCGATGGCCCAGCGGGGGGCCCGCGTGCCTGACCCCGCCTCCCGCTGGTCGTCGGCCAGGTCCGCCTTGATCACGATGCCGTCGATACCGAACGGCAACGAGGCGCGCAGCGCGGCGACCTCCTCGACCCTGGCCTGCACCTCCTCGGCCGTGGTGACGGTGCGCGGCGCCACGGCCGTGTCCGCCGCCGTGTGCACACCGAGCCCGGCGACGTACGCGAGGACCTCGCTGTGCGGGAGTTCGCCCAGGATGGCGGTCAGGTCGCCGGAGTCGGCCAGCGGGAGCGCGCCGTAGGCGAAGAACGTCATCTCGACGCGGTAGGGCCGGTCCTTGGCCCGGAGCGTGCCCGCCGCCCCGTTGCGCGGGTTGGCGAAGGGCGCGCCGCCGTGCTCCGTACGCACCGCGTTGGCCTGTTCGAACTGCTCGTTGGTCATGAGGACCTCGCCGCGCACCTCGATGGTCACCGGCGAGCCGAGCTGCTCGGGCAGACCCATGACGGTGCCGATGGCGTGCGACACGTCCTCGCCCGCGGTGCCGTCGCCCCGGGTGATCAGCCGGTCGAGACGGCCCTCGTGGTAGCGCGCGGCGACGGCCAGTCCGTCGAGCTTCGGCTCCACGCTCCAGGCGGCGACGGGTCTGCCGATCCGCCGCTCCAGCGACGCCGTCCAGGTGACGAACTGCTCGGCGGAGAACACGTTGTCCAGCGAGAGCATGGGCACGGTGTGCGGTACGTCCCCGACGGCGGCGCCACCCGCGACCTTGCCCGTGGGCGACGCCGCCAGCAACTCCTGCGGGTGCTCGGCCTCGTAGGCGGCGATCCCCCGCACCAGACGGTCGTACGCGTCGTCGTCGAGCGTGCTCTCGCCCGAGGCGTAGTACGCGGCGGCGGCCTGCGCGGCCTGGTCGACAGCGGCGGCGTACGCGGGCGCGTCGGCGAGCACAACAGCTGAGTTCGTCGTCATGCCCCCATCCTGCCGCCCACCACTGACAATGCCCCGGGCCGCCCGCCGGACGCCCCGTCCGTCAGCCCGGTGCGCCGGGCACGGTGTCGCCCGCGGGCGGCCGTCGCCCCTCCTCGGCGGAAGCCGGCAGGCCGTCCGCGGCCAGCGGAACCTGCGGTCCGGACGCCTCGCGCAGCCAGCACGCGAGCACGCGGTGCACGGACTCGGCACCCACCAGCTCCTCCTTCGCCCCCACGGCTGCCAGGGGGTCGGTCATTCCGGCGGGCCAGAGCAGGAAGGGCCGCGACTGCTCTCCGCCCAGCCCGCCGTGCGAGCCGATCTGTTCCTCGAAGGCGTGCACGTGCCCCGTGCGGGGCTCGTACATCGAGTTGACCATGACATCTGCGACATGCGGAAAGGTGTCCGTGCGCCGCACCGCGTCCGCCGCGCCGGGACCGAACACGCCGAGCGGGCCTTCGCCGTCCGTCAGTTCCGCAACGGGGATCTCGAAGCCGGAACCCAGCACGACGGATCCGTGCTCCTCGCTGCGCACGAGCAGGAAGCCGACGCCCGGATGGCCGGCCAGTGTCCCCAGCAGCGCCGGGTGGCGGCGGTCGATCTCCTCGCGCGAGGCACGTCCCGCGATGTCCGGGAAGGACAGCAGCCCCAGGTTGCCCGAGGCGAGTACGACCGGATCGGAGCGTTTGGCGGGGTGTTCGGCCTCCCCCGCCTCGACGGGCCTGTGCAGGGCGATCCGGACCGCGGCACGCGCCTCCGAGCCACTCCTCGTACGCTGTGCCCGTCGGGGCACGGGCAGCCCGCAGCCCGCCCGCACGAGGTCCTTCAGGGTCAGCCCGTACTTCCCCGCGAAGGTCTCGCCGGGGCTCTGGCCGTGGTCGGAGAGCAGGACGATCCGATAGGTGCGCGGTGCCTGGTCGGCGACCTTGGTGATGAGGGCGAGGGAGCGGTCGAGCCGTTCGAGGACCTTCTCCGCGTCGCGGCTGTGCGGCCCCGAGTGGTGCGCGACCTCGTCGTAGGCGACGAGGTCGGCGTAGACGGCGGTCCGTCCGGCGAACATGTCGCCGATGACCGCGGCGACCACCACGTCGCGCTCGATGACGGTCGCGAAGGCCCTGATGAACGGATAGAGCCCGCCGCGCTTGATGCGGGGCCTGTCCTTCCGCACGCGTGCGCGTGTCGACTGGCCGATCTCCCGGCCGACCTCGGCGACGAAGGAGAGCGCGGTCCGCACGGCGTTGGCGGGGTCGGAGAAGTAGGCGAAGTACCCCGCGCGGGAGCGGCGCCCCTTGCCGCGCCGGGCGGCCATCGACAGCACCAGGGCGAGCTGGTCGGCTCCGCCGCTGAAGAGGTTTCCGCGGCTCGCCCCGTCGACGGTGAGCAGCCCGCCGTCGTGGGTGCGGGCGATGGCGCGCCGCTGGAGTTCGAGTGCGCTCGCGGGCCTGCTGGAGACCATGACGGTGCCGGTCTCCTTCTCGTACCACCGGAAGGCGGGCACGTCGTGGTTGCTGCCGTGCAGGATCGCCAGCTGGCTGGCGCCCGTCTGGCTCGACCAGTCCGTGTACCAGGGCATCACCCGGTGGCCCGTGCCGCCGGTCAGCCACCGCTCGACGGTCGGCATCAGCCCGTCGGCCGCGGCCTTCGTCAGTACGTCGTGGCCGACCCCGTCGAGCTGGATGAACACGGTTCCCGGCGGGCCGCCGCGGCCGCCGTCCGCGGTACCCGCCGTGCCTCTGCGGCGGCGGCGCCGGTCGGCGAGGCGGGAGAGCCTGCGCCGGTAGGCGTCGTCGTCCCGGACCGCGAGGGCGGTGGACGTCGCGGAGGCCACGGCCGACATCACCGCGGCCACGACGACCGCGGTCTCCGGGTCGGCGGCTCCGCGCCCGTCCGGGATGAGGCGCAGGGCGATCAGCAGCAGGGAACCGTTGAGGAAGAAGACCAGCGCGCCCAGGACCAGGGCGGGTACGACGAGCAGCGCCCTCACGAGCACGGGCCAGACCAGTGCGGAGAGGAGACCGAACGCGCCCGCGCCCCAGGCGGCGGTGAACGCGGTCTTGGTGATGGTGTCGCCGTTGTCCGACTGGAGCTGGAACTCGGGCAGGATGCCGGCGAGCGCCAGCATCGTCAGGGTGGAGACCGCCCAGACCGCCAGCACCCGCATCAGGGCTCTGCCCGTCGTACGCCATCGCGCGTCTCTCACGCCGTCCACCTCACGTCCGGGCCCTGTCGTCCCAAGGCCCGCGACCAGCCTTTCACAGCGGGCCGGGCAGGCTCCGAGCCCCGCCGGGCCCGGTCAGCAGCCGTCGTACCCGGCAGTCGGCATGGAGAGCCTGCGGTGGACGCCCGCCTTCGAACGGGCGGTGTACACCGGCTCCTCGAAACCGGCCAGTTCCAGCCGTACGCCGCGCCGCTCGCACTCCGCGGTGAAGGCCGGCACCGAGGCCAGCGCCTGCGCGAGGATCCGGCTGTTGGGCGCCACGAACAGGTCGACCTCACCCCCGTCGACGTCCGCCCACAGGGCGCGGTGGTCCGACCGCAGCCGGTGGGCGCGCAGCTGCCGGGTCACGACGTACCCCTGATCGGCCGCCCAGCGGGCGCACAGGGCCTGCTGACTGCGGGTGTCCACGAGGAACGGGTCGCCGTCGAGCTCTTCCAGCGGCGTGAGACTGGCGATGGCCGCCACCCGTACACGGTTCATGACCGGCTCCCCCGAACGCAGAGTCTGTCCGCGAGCGTACCGGTAACCGTCCGTAGCGTCCCCTGCCCGCACGAAAGGCCCTAGGCTCGGTGGGAACGAGCGAGGAGGCGTCGCGTGCCGGTGGAGATCACCTGGTGGGGTCATGCCACGTGCACGATCGAGGACTCGGGGGTGCGGGTGCTGACCGATCCCCTCTTCGTGCGGCGCTTCGCGCATCTGCGCCGGCGTCGCGGCGCGGTCCCGCCGCCGGAGGCGGCCGCCGCCGAGCTCGTACTCGTCTCGCATCTGCACTCCGACCACCTCCATCTGCCGTCCCTGGCGCGGCTGACCCAGGGCAGCCGGCTGCTCGTGCCCGCGGGTGCGGTGCGGGCCGTGCCGGGGTTGCGGGTGCTGCGACGGGTACGGGGGCTGCACATCACCGAGGTCGAGGCGGGGGACGAGGTGAAGGTGGGCGGCCTCCGGGTGCGGGCCGTCCCCGCCCGGCACGACGGGCGCCGGCTGCCCGTCGGGCCGCACCGCTCACCGGCGCTCGGTTACGTGGTCGAGGGCGAGGCGCGTACGTACTTCGCCGGGGACACCGGCCTCTTCGACGGGATGGCCGAGGCGGTCGGCGAGGTCGACGTGGCGCTGTTGCCGGTCGGCGGCTGGGGCCCGTGGCTGGGCCACAACCACCTGGACGCCACCCGCGCCGCCGAGGCGCTGACCCGGCTCGGGCCCCGCTCGGCCGTGCCCGTGCACTACGGCACGTACTGGCCGGTGGGGATGGACGGCATCCGGCCGCACGAGTTCCACGCGCCCGGGGAGGAGTTCGTGCGGCACGCGGCGCGGCTGGCCCCCGAGGTGACGGTGCACCGGCTGGAGCACGGTGAGCGTGTGCGGCCCACGTGGTGATCGCGGAGGTGGTCCGGCTGCTCCCGGACGAGTCTGCCCAGCAGGCCGCCGGATACCCGACGCTGTTCCTCCTGGTGGCGCTGGGATCGTTGGTTCCGGTGATTCCGACGGGGGCCCTGGTGAGCTCGGCGGCCGTGGTCGCGTTCCATCAGACGGCACCGTTCTCCCTGCTCATCGTGTTCGCGGTGGCGTCGGCCGCCGCGTTCCTCGGCGACATATGCCTGTACTGGCTGGGCCAGCGCGGGACGCGCTCCAAGAACGGCTCGAAGTGGCTGCGGGCCCTCAGCGACCGGGCGGCCCCCGAGCGGCTCGCGCAGGCGCAGAAGAAGCTGGATGAGCACGGTGGGACGGTCCTGGTGCTCTCCCGGCTGGTTCCGGCGGGTCGGATTCCCGTGATGCTGGCGTGCCTGCTCGGCCGGATGCCGCTCCGCAGGTTCGCCCGCGGGGACGTCCCGGCGTGCCTCGCCTGGGCCGCGACGTACCAGCTGATCGGGATCCTGGGCGGCTCGCTGTTTCCCGAGCCGTGGCAGGGCGTGGTCGCGGCCGTGGGCCTGACCCTGCTGATCAGTGCGGCACCGGCGGTGTGGCGCGGGCTGCGGGCCCGGTTCGGACACCGGCCGGGTGACGCGGCCGGTCAGTGAGCGAACACCCGCGAGCCGCCGATCGGCAGGTCCCAGAGCCGGTCACGTGCGTGTCCGGCCCGCTGCCACTCGGTACGCAGCCGGGTGAGCGGTTCCAGGACCGGCTCGGCGGAGAGCAGGAACGTCGCCCAGTGCATCGGCGCCATCGCCCGGGCCCCGAGGTCCTCGTACGCGCGCACGGCGTCCTCCGGGTCGGTGTGCACGTCGCGGAGCCACCAGCGCGGTTCGTACGCCCCGATCGGCAGCATCGCCAGATCGAGCCCGGGGTGGCGGCGGCCGATCTCCTTGAACCAGTGCCCGTAGCCGGTGTCCCCTGCGAAGTAGATCCGCTGCCCGCCGTCCCGGTCGCCGAGCACCCAGCCGCCCCAGAGGGACCGGCAGGTGTCGGTCAGCGTCCGCTTGGACCAGTGGTGCGAGGGCACGAAGTCGAAGCGGACGCCTCTGAGCTCCGCCGACTCCCACCAGTCCAGCTCGGTGACGCAGCTGAAGCGGCGGCGCCTGCACCACGCCCCGAGGCCCGCGGGGACGAACAGCGGGGTGTCCCTCGGGAGCCTGCGCAGGGTGGGGGCGTCGAGGTGGTCGTAGTGGTTGTGGCTGATGACCACCGCGTCGACGGGCGGAAGTTCCTCCCACCGGACGCCGACGGGAGTGATCCTCGCCGGGGTGCCGAGTATGCGGCGCGACCACACCGGATCGGTGAGGACCGTGAGCCCGCCGATGCGCACGATCCAGCTGGCGTGACCGGCCCAGGTCACCGCGCTCGTACGGCTGTCCGTCACAGGCAGCGGCGCGGGGGCGAACGGCAGCCGGTGGATGCCGCGCAGCCCTTCGGCGTTGGGCCTGATCGCACGCTCACGGGCCAGCCGTGTCATGCCCCTGACGCCGGGCAGAGGTGTGGTCAGGCGGTCGGCGAACGTCCGGGGCCAGACGCGGACCTCACCCAGCGGGCGTGTCGCGGTCGCACCGTCGGGCGCCGTGGTCCCGGCCTTCTCCATGGGGCGTTGCGTCTGTTCCGTCATCGAACGGCTCCTTCACCGGAGTTCGTCGAGGGCGCCCGCGAACCTGCTCAGCGCCTGCGCGACGTGCGGCAACTTCAGGGGTTCCACCGCGGTGAGGGACTCCATCTCCTCCTCCTTGGTCGAGCCGAGCAGCGGTCCTGTGCCCAGCCGCACCCGCAACGCGCCCAGTTCGTCCCCGAACCGGTGACCTCCGGGCGTCGGGGCGCCGAGCCTCCGCGTGAGGTACTCCTCCAGTTCCATGGAGTCCGTCACGCCGCGCGCCGCGAGCCGGGAGCGGAGCGGGCCGAGGTCCGCGTACAGGTGCCGGCCCGCCTGCGGGGGTCGGGCCAGGGCGCCCGCCGTGAGCACGGCGCGGTGGGCGGCGGCGGCCACGGCAGCGTGCAGATCCGCGGCCTGCCGCATCCTCACCATGACGGCCTCCGGCTCGCGCAGTGCGTGGGCGGCCGCCGGGGCCACGGGCCCGGCGACGAGGGCGCCGAGCGCGGTGAGGACGTCGAGCGTGCGGGCGCGGCATGCGGCGGCCCGGTCGGTGGCCGGGAACCGGGCGACCGCCACCGGCCAGGCGGCCGGCGTCAGCGCGCCCGCCAGGTCGGAGAGCACCGTGACGTCGTCGGGGCACATCTCGGCCGGGCTGAGCAGGACCGTGTCCTGCGGCCTGTGCAGGGTGTCGCGCCAGGTCTCGTCGCTGATGATGTGCAGCCCCTCGCCCACCGCCGCCTCGCATGCCTCGCGGACGAGCTCGGGCGGGGCGACTGTGGCCGTCGGGTCGTCGACCACGGAGAGCAGCAGGAGCTTCGGCGTGCCGCCCTCGGCACGCACCCTGCGGACCGTTTCCAGCAGGGCGAACGGATCGGGGATGCCGCCGCACTCGGCGGGGGTCGGCACATGGTAGGCGGGGCGGCCCAGGAGACGCGCCTGCGGTGTCCAGGAGGCGGGGCAGGGGCGCGGCATGAGGACGTCGCCGCCGTGCGCGGCGATCAGGGAGAGCAGCAGGGGCTGGGCGCCGGGGGCGGCGGCGATCGCCTCGGGTGCCGTGTGAAGACCTCGGCGTGCCCAGTAGGCACCGGCCGCCTCACGCAGGACGCGTCCGCCACCGGGCGGCTCGGGGTGGGTACGGGCGGCGGCGGCGGCCAGTACGGCGGCGAGTTCCGGGAGCACGGGGAGGCCGGGGTCGGGGGCGGGCGGACCGTACCGGACGGGTCCGTGGTCCTCCCGCTGATCACGCTCGGTCCCCTGCATCGGGCCTCCATCCGCCGGCGGTCCCTGCTATCGCCCTCACGGCCCTTTATACGGAGGTTTCCCCCTCCGCGCCCGCGCACGCGTACGGCCGTTCGTGGGTCCCGCCGAGCGGGTTCCCGCTCGGCGGGACCCCGCGCGCTCGACGCTCAGCCCGCGAACGCCGTGCCCGGCAGCCCTCGCCCCACGTCCGGGAGGACGAGCAGCGATCCCGACAGCGGGTGCGGCGCCACAAGACCCGTACGGGCCGTCGAGACGTACAGGTCACGCAGGCCGGGTCCACCGAACGCGCAGGCCGTCGGCCGTCGTACGGGCAGCACGAACGTCCGGTCCAGTCGCCCGTCGGGCGTGTACCGCCGTACCGCCCCGCCGTCCCAGAGCGCGACCCACACAGCTCCCTCCGCGTCGACCGTCAGCCCGTCCGGCAGACCCGCCCCCGGCTCGATCGTGGCGAAGGGCCGCCGGTAGACGGCCCGGTTCCCGAGGAAGTCGAGGATGTCGATGCGTCTCGTGGCCGAGTCGATGTAGTACATGTGCCGGCCGTCCGGGCTCCACCCGGTCCCGTTGCTGCACCCGACGACGCCCAGCGCGTCCTGCGCCGTGCCGTCGCCGGTGACCCGCGTCAGGCTGCCGCCGGTCTCGTCCTCGTCGTAGAGCATGGTCCCCGCCCACAGCGCGCCGTCCGGCGCCACCGCCGCGTCGTTGCCGCGCCGCCCCGGGACGGGCTCGTGGACCAGCCAGGAGAACGCGCCATCGGCGTCGTACAGGCCGATGCCGTCGCGGAGGTTCACGACCAGCCCGCCACCCGCTCGCGGCTTCGCCGCTCCGACGTGCTGCTCGGTCGCCATGACCGTGCGGCGGCCCGTTCCGGGGGTGTACGTGTGGACGCGCGAGCCGAGGATGTCGACCCATATGAGACGGTCGGCCGCGGCATCCCAGGTGGGCCCTTCGCCGAGTGCCGCCTGTTCCCTTACGGCTATCTCGACGCCGGAGGTCATGCCTGCGCCTTGCGGTGTCCGAGGCGGGCGGAGAGCGCGTCGGCGCCGCCCACGGCGAGCCGTGCCAGTTCCGCTTCGCGCTCCTCGGTCCAGCGGATCATGGGGACGGAGATGGAGAGCGCGGCGACGACGTGGCCCGCCCGGTTCCGTACGGGCGCGGCCACACAGCTCACGTCCGGATTGGACTCACGGTGCTCGACCGCGATGCCGCGCGTGCGTACGGCGGCGAGCGCGGACCGCAGCTCCGCCGCGTCGGTGACGCTGTTCGCCGTCATCGCGACGAGTTCGCGGCCGTCGAGGCGGGCGTCGAGCTCGGCCTCGGGCAGGGCGGCGAGGAGGAGCTTGCCCACGGACGTGCAGTGGGCGGGCAGTTTCCGGCCCGCCGCGGAGACCATGCGGACGGCGTGCGTGGAGTCCACCTTGGCGATGTAGATGACCTCGGTGTCCTCGAGGATGGCCACGTGGACCGTCTCCCCGCAGCTCTCGGCGACCTCGCGGGCCACCTGCTGCCCCTCGGCGGCCAGATCGAGCTGCTCGGCGTACCGGCTGCCGAGCTGGTACGTCCGTACGCCCAGCCGGTAGCGGCCGGGCTGCTCCGGGATGGTCACCAGGTAGGAGCGGGCGGCGAGAGTGGTGAGCAGTTCGTGCACGGTGGTGCGCGGCAGCTGAAGCTTGCGGGTGACCTCAGGGGCCGAGAGGGTTCCGTCACCCTGGAGGAAGAGTTCCAGTACATCCAGCGCCCGGGTCACCGCTGGGACGAGTCGTCCCATGTTCTCCCACCCATTTCGTTTGTTCGACACTCCGGTCAATGACCGGAATCACGAACGCAGGCTAGCCGCAGCAAACTTACCGGGGCAACGGCGAGGACCGAACTCGTTCACCCGGGGTGCCCTCCGAGGTTGTGCCGCCCCGCGTGCGCGCCTCCTGGTTCGAGCCGGCACAACAGGGTATTCGCTGTCCCATGCCTTCATTCCGAACCGGTTCCGCCACCCGTCCCGCAGCCTGGCTGCGCCGACGCGACCTCGCCGTCTTCGAGAGCGTGGCCGGCCGGCACTGGCCGGGCGCGGAGCCGCTGCTGCCCCGGCTGAGCCGCAGCGCGAACCACGGGCTGCTCTGGTTCGGGGCCGCGGCCGGGATGGCCGCACTCGGCGGCAGCCCGCGGGCCCGCCGCGCGGCGCTGCGCGGGATCGCCTCGCTGGCCGTCGCCTCGGCCGCGATCAACACCGTGGGCAAGGGCGCCGTGCGGCGGGACCGGCCGGTACTGGACGCGGTGCCGGTGATACGACGGCTGAAGCGCCAGCCGTTCACCACCTCCTTCCCCTCCGGACATGCCGCGTCCGCCGCCGCGTTCGCCACGGGCGTCGCCCTGGAGTCGAAGGGCTGGGGCGCGGCCGTCGCACCGGTCGCGGCGGCGGTCATCGCGTCGCGGGTCTACACCGGGGTGCACTATCCGAGCGACGTGCTGGCCGGTGCGGCGCTCGGCGCCGGGGCGGCCTTCGCGCTGCGCGGGGTCGTACCGACGCGCGGCCAGCTGCCCGCACCGGGAAGACCGCCGGCCGACGCGCCCGTGATGCCCACCGGGGAGGGGCTTGTCGTCGTCGTCAACCGGGAGTCGGGGTCGGCGACAGCCGCAGCCTCGCTCCTGCGTGACTCGCTGCCGCTCGCGGAGGTGGTGGAGTGCGCGCCCGCCGATCTGCGCGGGGCGCTGGAAGAGGCGGCCGGACGGTGTCTGGCACTGGGGGTCTGCGGGGGTGACGGGACGATCAACAGCGCGGCGGCCGTGGCGGCCACGCGCAAGCTGCCCCTGGCCGTGTTCCCCGGCGGCACACTGAACCACTTCGCCTACGACCTGGGCATCGAGACCGTGCAGGACACGGCCTCCGCGGTCGCGTCCGGCAGCGCCGTCAGGGTGGACCTGGGCCGCATCCGGCCCGGACCGGAGGGGCGGGACGGGTATTTCGTCAACGCGTTCAGTCTCGGCGTCTACCCGGAGCTCGTACGGACCCGGGAGCACTGGTCGCCGCGCATCGGGGGCTGGCCCGCGGGGGTGCTCGCGGCGGTCGAGGCACTGCGCGGCACGAGCCCGCTGGAGGCCGAACTGCAGGGCCGCCGACGCCGGTTGTGGCTGGTGTTCGCCGGCAACGGGACGTTCACGCGGATGGGACCGATGCCGGGCCGCCGCCACAACCTGGCGGACGGGCTGCTGGACGTGCGGGTGGTGCACGGGGGCCGCACACCGGGCCTGCGGCTGCTGGCGGCGGCGCTGGCGGGTCCGCTGACCCGCTCGCCCGTTCACGCGGCGGTGCGGCGGCGCCGTGTCCGGCTCACCGGCCTGGCACCGGGCACCCCGTACGCGTACGACGGTGAAGTGGCGCACTCGGGGACGGAGTTGATGATCGACAAGCTGCCGGAGGCGCTCACGGTCTACTGCCCGATGACCGCATGACCGCATGACCGCATGGTGAGATGTGTATCTCATCATGCGACATCAGGAAGTAGCGTGTCCTCACCTGCTGCCGAAGTGCTTCCAGAGAGGACGTGCGGTCATGTCCAAGGAGACGGCCGTCTACACCCATGGCCACCACGAGTCCGTACTGCGGTCGCACCGCTGGCGGACCGCGGTCAACTCGGCCGGATATCTGATCGGTGAACTCCGGCCAGGAATGGCGGTGTTGGACGTCGGATGCGGGCCCGGCACCATCACGGCCGACCTGGCGGCCCTGGTCGCGCCCGGCCGGGTGACCGCGGTCGACATCACGGACGACATCCTCGGCCCCGCCGCGGAGGTCGCCGCCGAGCGGGGCCTGGACAACGTGGAGTTCGCGACGGCCGACGTGCACGCCCTGGACTTCCCCGACGACTCCTTCGACATCGTCCACGCCCATCAGGTCCTCCAGCATGTGGGCGATCCTGTCCGCGCGCTGAGCGAGATGCGCCGGGTGTGCAGGCCGGGCGGCCTCGTCGCGGCGCGCGACAGCGACTACGCCGCGATGACCTGGTTCCCGGAGACCCCCGGCCTGACGGAGTGGCAGGACCTGTACGGGCGGGTGGCCCGTGCCAACGGCGGCGAGCCCGACGCGGGACGGCGGCTGCTCTCCTGGGCGAGGCGGGCCGGGTTCACCGACATCACGCCGACCGCGGCCGCATGGTGTTTCGCCACGCCGGAGAGCCGCGCCTGGTGGAGCGGTCTGTGGGCCGACCGTACGACGGCCTCCGTGTACGCGAAACTGACGGTGGAGGGCGGCCACGCCGGCGCGGCGCAGCTGACCGCGGCGGCCGCCGCATGGCGCACCTGGGGCGAGCAGGACGACGCGTGGTTCATGGTGCCGCACGGCGAGATCCTCTGCCGCGTCTGAGGTGCCGGCCCGGCAGGAATGGATCACATGCGGCGGGGCTGCCAACTACCCTTGTGCGCATGGAAATCCTCGGAACCACGCTGCGTATCTGCGTCGACGACCTGGACGCATCGGCGGCCTTCTACGAAGGCCTCACGGGCGCCCCGGCGCTGCGCTTCGAGCGCGGCGGGGTCTCGGTCGCCGCGATCAGCTGCTTTCTCCTGATGAGCGGTCCGGAATCGGAGCTGGAGGTGCTGCGCAAGGTTTCGGCGACGATCGCGGTCAAGGACGTCGACGAGGCCCACGCGGCACTCACCCGGGTGGGCGCCAGGATCGTCGCCGGTCCGGTGCCGACCCCGGCCGGACGCAATCTGATCGCCCTGCACCCCGACGGCTCGGTCTTCGAGTACGTGGACCGCAAGACGGCCGTCTGACGGGTCAGCTCCCCGGGAACGAGTGCGCCGGTACCTCGTAGGCCAGTGCGTGCGGGCCGGCAGCCGTCCAGGTGGACGGCTGCCGGCCCGCGGTGTTCCCGCACCGACTGACCCGCGCCTTGCACGACTGGGGATGCCGCACCCGGCCGGTGATCAGTGTTCCGGGCGCATCCGGTGGTTGTACGCGTCCGGGAGCGGATCGTCGGTGACCGCCTTCCAGAGCTCGCCCAGGATCTCGGCGCCTTCGCGTAGGTCGGCGACCTCGAAGCCGGAGTCGAAGAGGGCGCGGACGGCGGCCGTGTCGCCTTCGGCGAGCAGGATGCGAGCCTCCAGGAGGCGGAAGCGGCCACGGTCGCGAAGGGCGGGAGGCAGGGCGGACCAGGTGCGACGGGCGGACTCCGTTCTTTCCGCGGCCAGTTGGGCCTCGATCGTCTCGCGGGCCAGGGCGTCCGTCGCGGCGGCCCAGGTCTCGCCGCCCGGCTGGGCGTGGAGATCGTCGAACGCCTCGCCGTAGTGGTCGGCGGCCCGGCCGGTCTGGCCGCTGTCCTTGGCCGCGACGGCGAGGCAGCGCAGGAGGGGCCAGCGGGGCCGGGCGTTCGGCAGCCCGCGTTCCCAGCTGCGGACGGCCTGGGCCCGGTCGTCGGCGTGCCACTGGGCGACACCGAGGTGGTATTCGGTGAGGGGGTCGGCGGGGGCCGTCTCCAGCATGTCGCGCCAGTGCGGGGAGACGAGGGAGGGGCCGGGCGGAGTCGCGGCGTCCGGCTCCGGGAAGGTGCCGGAGCGCAGCAACTCCAGCCACGGGGCCTGCTGCGGGCCGAGGGTGGACTCGGGGAACGGGGTGCCGGGGAGTTCGTATCCGGCCCGCTGGACTTCGAGGGCTCCCCAGCCGGAGCCGGTGGCGAGTGTTTCACCCGGTTCGGTGTCGGCGCAGGCGTGCCACGCCTCGTAGGCGGCTTCGACGGCTTCGCGCGGCAGGGCGCGCTCCAGCCTCTCCCCGGCCTCGGCCCGGGCCCGGACCCAGTCCGCTCCGTGCACGGTCGCCGGGTCCGTGGAGAGGGGGCCGTACGACTCCAGCCAGCTGAACTCGCCGCCCGGTTCGAGCGGGATGTGCTCCAGCTGGGTGCGGGCGAGACCGGCCTGTATCTCCGCGTAGCCGCCGGTGCCCGGCTCGGTCAGCCAGTCCTGCCAGCGGCGTCCGCCGGGACCGCTCCCCCACAGGAAGAGCTTGCGGCCGCGCAGCAGATCCGTGGACGTCTGGACGAGTCCGTCGCCGTCCTCGTCGAGGGACGCGATCCAGCGGCGGACCCCGTCGGGGACCTCGTAGAAGTAGTTGGCGGGGTGTTCGCTGCGCAGAGGGTACGTACGGTCGATGCCGCCGTTCTCCGGGACGGGGACGCGGCTCAGCGTCCGCTCGTAACCGAAGTGCCATGCCTCGTCGACGGGGGCCAGGACACGGGTCCCCTCGCTCTCGGGGACGGCGATGTTGGACCACCAGTAGACGGGGGCGGGGTGCTCGTGCGGGTTGCGGACGCGGACGCCGACGTGCAGGAACTCGGAGTCGTCGGGGAGCCACAGGTCCACCTGGAAGGGCAGGTCGCGCAGCCGCTCCCACTCCCAGAGCCGGACCATGGTGCCGCCGCCGGGGGCGGGAACGAGGGCCGCGTGGACCGGGGCGCAGGAGAGAGTGGTGTGGCCGGTGGCGCCGATGTTCCACTCGATGCCGCCGGAGAACCAGGCCCCGTTGAGCGCGAACGCCGCGGGCTGGAGGACCGGGTTGCGGTAGAGCAGCTCGCGGCCGGTCGGCTTGTGGTGCAGGGAGTGGACGCGGCCGCCGAGACCGGGCAGGACGGTGACGCGCAGCAGGTCGTTCTCGATGACGATGGTGTCCAGGGCGGTGGGGGTGCGTTCGCGCCCGTAGCCGTCCAGGATGCGCGTCGGCAGGACAGTGCGCAGCGGTTCGTGGCCCAGTTGCCGTGCCATGTCTCGGGGCAGACCGGCCCGTTCGCGGTCGTCGAGCGCGTGCGGTTCGTCGAGCGGCCGCAGGGCGGGCAGCGGGTTCTCCGGGCCCAACGGTGCTGCGGGCAGGTTCAGTACGGCACGTCGTACGGTCGTGGCCAAGACAACCTCGCTCCCTCGCGCGGGCCGCCGCAGGTCCGGGCGCCCCCCCGATGACCATGGAACACGCTGGACGCCTCCCGGACCAGGGGCGCAGCCGTCAGTCTTCGGAAAAGGCCCCGACGACGAGGTCGGCGAGGAGGGTGCCCGCGGTCCCGTCCGGGTCGAGGTCGGGGTCGTAGACGGTGATGTTCATGCCGACGCACCGGGACGAACCGACCAGGGTCCGCAGGAGGGGCGCGAGTTCCTCGGGGAGCAGTCCGCCGTCGTCGGGGCTGTCGACGGCGGGCATCACACTCGGGTCGAGCACGTCGGCGTCGAGGTGGACCCAGAATCCGTCCAGCTCGGGAATCTCCAGGGTTTCGACGACGGCGGCGGCGAGTGCGTCGGCGCCCCAGGTCCGGATGTCCCCGACCGTGGCGTTGGGGATCTTCAGGGCGGTCATCTCGGCACGGTCCTCGTCGTGGTCCCTCATCCCGAACAGCCGGACGTCCTCGTCCCTGAGGTACGGGCGCAGCCCTTCCAGGTCGCTGAGGTCGGACTGTCCGCGTCCGGTGGCGATGGCCAGTTCCTCGCCGGCGGCGGCGCCGACGCGGGTGTCGTTGCCGAGGTGGCGGAAGTCCGCGGAGCCGTCGACGGCGGCCAGTCCGTAACGACCGATGCGGCGCAGGGCGAGGGAGGCCCCGAGCTGGATGGAGCAGTCGCCGCCGAGCACGAGGGGGAACTCCCCGGCCCGGACGTGCTGTTCGACGCGGTCGGCGAGCGTACGGGTGTACGTGGCGATGGCGGCGGCGTTGAAGACACCGTCCCCCTCCTGCCAGTCACCCCGGTCGTAGCGAGGCGGTACGACGACACCGCCTTCGAACGCGCCGAGCCGCTGCACGATCCGCCGCTCGCGCAGCGCGCCCGCCAGCTTGTAGCAGCCGGGCACGGTCCCGGGCGCCGGCGGCCGCAGCCCCAGGTTGGAAGGCGCGTCGACGACCACGATATTCCGCATGTCTCGCATCCTCGTCGTCGTAGCCTGCTCCCCGCAAGACAGTGGAGACCGCGAGAGGGTGGCACAGGGAATGAGCACGCAGCACACGTACCGGGTGATCGTGCGGGGGACGTGGGAGGGGCTCACGGAGGAGGCACGGACCCGGCTGCTGTCCGAGGTCGATCAGCACGGCCTGACGGCGATGCAGTTCAGCGAGGAGGGCTCACTGACCTACGACGCCGCTCTGAAGCACTTCAGCTTCCGCTACGTGGTGGTGTCGGACGCGGGGGACGGCGAGGAGATGGCTGGGGCGATCGCCGAGGACCGTGCCAAGACGGAGCTCAGGGACCGGGGATGCGGCCACGGTGCGCTGCGCTCGACCGTGACGGACATGGACACCATGAAGATCAACTACAAGGGGCGCCGGGGGGCTTGACCCGCGTGACCTCGCGCCGGTCCTACGCCGGTGGAGGGACGGGACGAACGCCCTGGCCTGCGCCCGTGGAACCTGGGCGTGGGCGCGGGTCGGGGTGCCGCGGCCCGGCCCTTCAGTCCTTGCGGCCGGTCGCCGCGACGGTGACGCCGAGGCCGATCATGGTGAGGCCGCCGACGCCTCCGATCAGCGACAGCCGTCGCGGCGAGCGCGCGAACCAGGTCCGCGTGGTGGCCGCGACCAGGCCCCACACGCTGTCCGATGCCAGCGCGATGACGTTGAAGACCACGCCGAGCAGGAGCATCTGGGCGGTGACGTGGCCCTGGTCCCGGTCGACGAACTGAGGCAGCACGGCGGCGAAGAAGACCATGGTCTTGGGGTTGGCCACGCCGACCACGAAGCCCTCCCCCAGGGTGCGCAGGCTCCCGTGCGCGGGGCCGTCTCCGGTGAACGCGGCATGGAGCGAGACGCGTTGCCGTACCGCCTTGATCCCCAGGTACACCAGGTACGCGGCGCCGACGAGCTTCAGCACCGTGAAGGCGAGGACGGACCGCTCCACCAGGGAGCCGACGCCCAGCGCCACGGCGACCACGAGCGCGTACGCGCCCAGTGTGTTTCCGACGACGGTGGTCAGCGCGGCACGGCGTCCCTGCGCCAGCGCCCGCCCGATCACGAACAGCACACTGGGGCCGGGGATCACGATCAGCAGGAACGACATGGCCGCGAACGCCATGAGTCGGTCGGTAGACACCATGCACGGCATGTAAGCACGGATGGCACCGAGGCCTGAAGCTGTTTTCTCCGCGGGCCCAGGCGCGGGGTGTTCAAGGCGCACACACACCCTCATCCGATGTCTCGCCGCGTAGACGCGGAACTTCGGCGTCTATTGCCGTGTCGGCGCCACACTTCTAAGGTTCACGTCATGAGTCATCCGATCTCTGGCTGCGAGCCATGAGGTCCACGACAAGCAAAGACGAGGGACCGTTCATGTCACGCACCCACTCCGTCGCCGGGCGGACGCTCCGCTACGACATTCCCGCCACGGACTGGGAGCGGGAAGCGCTGCCCATCGGCAACGGCGCCCTGGGGGCCATGGTCTTCGGCGGTGTCGCCCGCGAGCGGATCCAGCTCAACGAGAAGTCGCTGTGGACCGGCGGGCCCGGCAGCAAGGAGGGGTACGCCCACGGGAACTGGCCCGGACCCCGGCCGGACGCGATCGCCGAGGTGCGGCGGATCATCGACGGTGACGGGGCCATGGACCCCGAGGACGTGGCACGGCGGCTCGGCAACGCCGCGTATGCGAACACGGACGGCATCCCCGGCTTCGGCAATTACCAGAACTTCGGCGAACTCGTCCTCGATGTGCCGGACGCGCCCACCTCCCCGGCCGGCTACCGGCGCTGTCTCGACGTAGGGCGGGCCCTGGCCACCGTCACGTACGTGGACGAGAACGAGGACGGGACCGGGTCCGGCGGTGGCGGTGAAGTCCGGTTCCGGCGTGAGTACTTCGCCAGCCACCCCGCCCAGGTCGTCGTCGGCCGCCTCACCGCCGACCGGCCCGGCCGGATCTCCTTCACGCTGAGCTTCGCCGCCGCCCAGGAGGGGGCGGTCGTGACCGCCGAGGACGGGCGGCTGCTGATACGGGGCGTCCTCGCCGACAACGGTCTCGTCCACGAGGGCCAGGTGCGGGTCCTCCATCACGGCGGGACCAGGACCGACGGCAACGGCCGGATCACGGTGACGGGTGCGGACAGCGCGACCTTCGTCCTCGCCGCCGGGACCGACTACGCCGACGGCTACCCGGAGTACCGGGGCGCCGACCCGCACACGCGCGTGACCGGCCTCGTGGACCGGGCGGCCGCACGGCCGTACGAGGAGCTGCGGTCCGCCCATATCGCCGACCACCGCGCGTTGTTCGACCGGGTGCGGCTGGATATCGGCGGGCGGATGCCGGACCTGCCCACGGACCGGCTGCTCGGCTCGTACACCGGCGGCGACTCCCCCGCCGACCGCGCACTGGAGTCCCTCTACTTCGCCTACGGGAGGTACCTGCTGATCGCCTCCTCACGGCCGGGCTCGCTGCCCGCGAATCTCCAGGGCGTGTGGAACGACTCCAACACCCCTGCCTGGTGCGGGGACTACCACACCAACATCAACATCCAGATGAACTACTGGCCGGCCGAGCCGACCCATCTGGCGGAGACCGCGCAGCCGTACCAGCGCTTCATCGAGCAGCTGCGCGAACCGGGGCGCAGGACCGCCGCCGAGATGTTCGGCACGGAGGGCTGGGTGGTCCACCAGAACACCAACTCCTTCGGCTTCACCGGTGTGCACGACTGGCCCACGTCCTTCTGGATGCCCGAGGCCAACGGCTGGCTGGTCCAACAGCTGTACGAGCACTACCTGTTCCACCAGGACGCGGACTTCCTGCGGACACACGCCTACCCCGCGATGAAGGAGGCGGCGCGCTTCTGGCTGGCGAACCTGCACATGGATCCGCGCGACTCCGCCCTGGTGGTCTCCCCCAGTTACTCTCCCGAGCAGGGAGCGTTCACGGCGGGCGCCTCGATCTCCCAGCAGATCGTGTTCGACCTGCTGACGAACACGCTCGAAGCCGCCGAACTCGTCGATGACGAGGCCGGGTTCAGATCCGAGCTGTCAGCGGCCCTCCACTCGTTGGACCCGGGCCTGCGGATCGGTTCCTGGGGGCAGCTCCAGGAGTGGAAGGCCGACCTCGACGACCCGGCCGACACCCACCGGCACGCCTCGCACCTCTTCGCCCTGCACCCCGGCCGGCAGATCGAGCGCGGTACTGCCTTCGCCGAGGCGGCCAGGGTCTCGCTCACGTCGCGCGGCGACGGCGGAACCGGCTGGTCCAAGGCATGGAAGATCAATTTCTGGGCCCGGCTGGGGGACGGCGACCACGCCGCGAAGATGCTCACCGAACAGCTGACGTCCAGCACCCTGCCGAACCTCTGGGACACCCATCCGCCGTTCCAGATCGACGGCAACTTCGGTGCCACGGCCGGAATCGCGGAGATGCTGCTGCAGAGCCACAGCCGTACCGGCGTCGTGGACGTCCTGCCCGCACTTCCCGCGCGCTGGGCAGAGGCCGGTTCGTACGAGGGCCTGCGCGCCCGGGGCGACTTCACCGTGGGCGCGTCCTGGCGGCGGGGCGCGCCGACGGAGATCCGGATCGCGTCCGGCAGCGGCGTCACGGCGAAGCTCCGCAGCCCGCTCTTCGCCGTGGCCTTCCACGTCGAGCGGTCCGGGGGCGGGTCCGACGACCACGCCGTGCGGGACGGCGTGCTGGTCCTGCCCACGCGCGCGGGTGAGGAGTACCGGATCACCGCCCCGGCCGTGTAAGCCGTCCCCTGCCGGTTCGCACCGTCACTCCGCGACTCGCACCGTCACGCCCCGTCGGCGGGCGGCACGAACTCGCACCACACGGCCTTGCCCTCGCCCCTGGGCTCCACGCCCCAGCGGTCGGCGACCGCCTCGACCATCATCAGCCCGCGCCCGGAGGTCGCGGCCTCGCCCGGGGTGCGCCGGCGCGGCCGGACGCTGGAACGGTCGTTGACCCAGAGGCGGACGCGGCGGTCCGGCTCCAGCAGGACCTCCAGCGTGACGACCGCACCGCCCTCGGTGTGCAGGAGCACATTCCCCAGCAGTTCGCCCGCCGCCACCTCGACGTCGTCGGCGAGTGCTCCAAGGCCCCAGTGCGCGAGGCTGTGGCGCAGGACGGCACGGGCCTCCGCCAGGCCCTCCGGATCCGCCTGGTGGATGTACTGATGGATGCGCGGCGCCTGCGCCGTCCCCACGTCCGGGTTCCTGCGCAGGACCAGGAGGGCGATGTCGTCGCCCGACTTCGCGCGCCCCCACAGCCCCTCCGTCACCTGATCGGCGAGCGCCTCCGCCTCGGCGGGGCCGGTGCGCACGGCCTCGGCCAGCGCGTCGAGCCCGACCTCGATGTCGCGGCCGGGCTCCTCGACGAGTCCGTCGGTGCACAGGACGAGGGTTTCGCCAGGCACCAGGTCGAGGCGTGTCTCGGGGTACTCGTCGTCCCCGAAGACCGAGGCCAGGCCCAGGGGCAGCCCGCCGCGCAGCCTGGGCCAGCCGATCCGGCCGTCGGTGTGTCGGATCATCGGCCCCAGGTGCCCGGCACGCACCGCCTTCACCGCCCCCGAGGCGAGGTCGACCTGGGCGTACGTGCAGGTGGCGAAGCGTTCGGTGTCGAGCTCCGCGAGGAAGCGTGAGGCACGGGCCAGCACGGTGGACGGGGTGTGCCCCTCGGCCGCGTAGGCGCGCAGGGCGATGCGGAGCTGGCCCATGATGGCCGCGGCGTGGGTGTCGTGCCCCTGGACGTCGCCGACGACGAGGCCGATGCGCCCTCTCGGCAGCAGGATCACGTCGTACCAGTCACCACCGACGTCACGGCCGCTCCACGCCGTCCGGTAGCGCACCGCGATCTCGGCGCCCTCGACGTCGGGAATGTGACGCGGCAGCATCGCGGACTGGAGGTCCGTCGCGAAGGTGCGCTCCTCGTCGAAGAGGATGGCCCGCTGCAGGGACTGTCCGACGATGCCCGCGATGCCGATGCACAGATTGCGGTCCTCGGCCGAGAACTCGGTGCGGCCCCGGTAGAACAGTCCCAGCACGCCGATCGAGCGGGCCTGGGCGACCAGGGGCAGGAAGGCGGCCGCGTCGAGGCGGCGCCGCCGGATGTAGGGGCCCAGCCGGGGGAAGCGGTCGGCCAGGGAGGGCAGCGAGGCCACGAAGCGCGGCTGCTGGGTGAGGACGGCCTCGGCGAGCGGCAGGGAGTGGTCGACCTGGTCAAGCTTCACCCCCGTGAGGCCCGACACCGGTTCGCCCGCGAGGCCCACGAACTCCAGGTCGCCCCCCTGGACCAGCCCCAGCACCAGCCCGTCGGCACCGAAGCGTTCCATCCCACCGGCGCCGGTGAGTACGGCGGTGACGTCGTCGACGGTCACCGCCCGTGCGAGGGCCTCCGTGGTGCCCTGGACCATGGCGGTCATGCGCTGCCGGCCGGCTTCGAGCGGGCTGACCAGGCTGAACTCGGCGAGGTCCGTCGTGGCGTTCCGTACGATGCCGAGCACGCGAAAGGGCACGCCGTCCTCGTCCCGGTCGACGTGTCCGCGCACATGGGTCCACTGCCGCAGGCCGTCGCGGCGCCGGATCTGGAAGTAGCAGCCGTAGGACGGATGCCCGCCGTCGACGGCTTTGCGCAACGCCGTTTCGAGGCGGGCGCACTCCTCCGGGGGGACGCGCCTGACCAGCGAGCCCGCGTTGCCGTCGAACTCGTCGGGGCGCAGATCGAAGACGGCCATGCCGCCCTCGTCGAACGCGACCGTGGACCGCTCCAGGTCCCACTCGAACGTGCCCATGCGATTGAGGGCCAGCCGCTTCTCCGTACCGATGTCCGGTCGCTCACGTGCTGCCATGCCTACGCCTCACAGGGGCCGGTCTCACCGTGGCTGCTGGTCCTGTGCTGCCCCGAGCATAACTTTGCGGGATGCCTGGCGCATGGTCGCGGGAACACGGCCGACGCAGGCCGCCGTCACTTGGTGCGGCGGCGGAACACATAGCCTCCGCAGATCGCCCCGGCCAGGAAGACTCCCAGCAGAGCGAGCCACAGCGGCATCGTGACCTCTGGAATCCACAGGCGGATGGTGACGTCCTCGGTGTTCACGCAGATGAAGACGACCGCCAGCACAGCTACGGCGAGGACGGCGATCCGGGTGGGCGTGAACCGACCCTTGGCGCTCGTTCCGTCGCTCGACACGTCCTTGGGGCTCATGGTCCGGCCTTTCGCTGGAGCCTCGTCTGCGCCACCCCGCAGTCGCCCCCTCACCAGTGTCTCCCCCCTCGGCCCGAAGGGCAGCGTCGCACCGCCATTCGGGTGACGGTGCGAAGGGCCCCGTGGCGGGTGGGCGGCCGGTCAGCCGGCCGGAACCACCGGAAGGTCCAGCACCCCTGTGTCGCCGGGCGCGCTGATGACGGTCACCGGCTTGATGCCGCGGTTCCCGAAGTACGCGGTGTCGCTCGCCGCGATCACGAACCGGAGCCGGTGGCCCGTCCCGTACCGGTGCACGATGCCGGGCAGCTCCACCGTGAAGGGCCGGGTGACGTCGGGGACACGGACCGGGGAGACCAGGCGGTTCACCAGTTTCTGGGTGCCGTCCGGTGCCACGTCGTAGACCTTCGCGAACAGGACGAGCTTGTCCGAGGCGTCCCCGCTGTTCTGGACACGCTCCGTCCTCGGCGACACGACCTTCAGAGTGGCCTTCGGGGCGCCGACGACATCGAGGGGTGCTGTCAGCGGCGCGCCGGTCCAGGCGAGGTAGGTGCCCTTGGTGTCGTACGGAGCACGGTCCGGCAGTCCGATCAGTCCGGCGAGGGAACTCTCGGAGTGGCTGGTCGGCACCAGCCAGTTGCTGTACTGACGGCTGGCCCGGACGACCTTGGACCGGTTGTCGACCAGCTTGCCGTCGCCGGAGAGGTACATCGTCCGCGAGAGGGCGGGCAGCGCGCCCGCGGTGCCGTAGCCGCTGCGCCAGTCGCGGTAGTAGGCGAACGCCGGTCCGGTGTAGGTGCGCTCCTTCTTCCGGAGGTAGCGGTCGAACCAGCCGAGCACGCGCCGGCCGACGTAACTGGTTTCCAGATTCCCCTCGGAGAGGTTCAGCTCGCCGGGGGCCTGGCCGCCGCTGTGGCCCCAGGACTGCCAGATCATCTTCGTCGTGGTGCCCTGCGCCTTGAGGGTCTTGTACGTGGCGGTCGCCTCGTTCAGGTTGAACAGGCTGTCGGACTGGCCCTGTACGAGGAGGGTCGGCGCCTTGACGCGGCTGAGGTAGGAAGCGGGCGAGACGCTGCGTGCGTAGGCGAGCATCGCCGCCGCCTCGCCTTCGGGGTAGCGCCCGGAGTTCAGCAGCCGGATGGTCTCGCAGGCCTGCGGCGCGAAGTGGAGGCAGGTGAGGCTGCCGAACCTGGACGGGTCGAGGCTCGCGTTGAGCAGCGGCTGGCCCTCCCCCATGAGGTAGAAGCCGTTGGTCCACTGCCACTTGAAGACGCCGGGGGTGTCGGAGGAGACGCCGTGACGCGCACCGGTGCTGTTGGGGGCGAGGGCGTATCCGAGGTCGTTCCACGTGATGAGGGGGACGAGTGCGTCGACGCGGTGGTCGACGGCCGCGGTGGCCAGCTGGACCGCCCCGCCGTAGGAGCCGCCGATCATGCCGACGCGTGGATCTCCCGCCCCGTCCTGGGTGACGTAGTCGGCCTTGGTGCCGTCGTCGGCGGCGCGGGAGCCGGCCAGGAAGTCGAGGAGCCCGGAGGCCGCCTCGCCGTCCACCGCAGGGGCGTCGAGGGTGATGAGGCAGCCCGACTTACCGAAGCCGAGTCCGGAGTAGACGAGGCCGACGTAGCCGCGTGCGGCGAACGCCTTGCCGATGGCGTCGGTCGAACCGTCGGACTTGCTGCCGCCGAAACCGTTGGTGGCGAGGACCGCCGGCGCGGGGTTCGTGGCGTCGACGCCCGCGGGGCGGTACAGGTCGGCGTCCACGGTGCACGAGCGCTCGCCGGCCCGGAGGGTGAACTTCAGCGGGGTGACGGTGTATTGAGCCGCCTCCGCCTGGGCGGGACCGGCGAGGGCGAGAGGTGCGGCCAGCGCCGCACCCGCCACGAGGACAAGTGGTTTGCGGAACCTGGAGACGGCACCGGACACGAAGACCTCCACACCGAGGACCCTTACCGACCGGTAAGTACCGGGGCTCGCTCATGCTGTGGCAGGCGTCACAACCGTGTCAACGCTCAGGGCGGCGTTTCCTGAATCTTGCTCAACCTCTGCACGCGTCGACGGAATTCGGGGCTCCGGGAGGAACAGCGGCCTCGCGGGAGGAAAGCACCCTCAGGCCAGTGCCGGCACCTCGACGGTGAGCGTGCACCGGCCGCCGTCCGCCGGCGCGTCCAGCACGGCGGGGAGTCCGAGCGGAATCGTCAGCGCCGTCGGACTGTGCCCGAAGCCCAGCTCCTCGACCACCGGGATACCCAGGCCGCCGAGCCGGTCGGCGAGCACGGCCCGCACCTGCTCGTACGGTCCGCAGTTCTCCCACGACCCGCACGCCACCCCGGAGATCCCGTCGAGGGCGCCGGTACGCAGCAGTTGGGTGAGGATGCGGTCGATCCGGTACGGGTCCTCACCCACGTCCTCCATCACCAGCAGCCCGCCCCGGGCCGACCGCCGGGCGTGCGCGGCGCCGATGTCCGCTGCGAGCAGGCTGACGCAGCCGCCGTACGTGATGCCGCGGGAGCGGCCCGGGACCAGCGCGGACGCGGACTCCAGGCCGAGCGTGCGGACCGAATCGGGTTCGAAGAGGGTGGCGCGCAAGGACTCCTGGGTCGGGGCGTCCTTGAGGAAGACCTCGGTCGCGACCATCGGTCCGTGCAGGGTGGAGATGCCTGTCCGTACGGCGAACGCCTCGTGGAGCGCGGTGATGTCGCTGTAGCCGACGAACACCTTGGGGCCGGCCGCCCGCATGGCGGTCCAGTCCAGGAGGTCGACCATGCGGTGGGCCCCGTAACCGCCGCGGGCGCACAGAACGGCGTCCACGGCCGGGTCGCACCAGGCGTCCTGGAGGTCCTGGGCCCGGTCCTCGTCCGATCCGGCCAGGTAGTCCAGACCGGGGTGGGCGTCGAGGACGTGGGGTGCCACCACGGGGTCCAGGTCCCAGCCGCGGAGCAGGTCGAGCCCGGCGTCGAGCCGTTCGGCGGGTACGGGACCGCTGGGGGCCACGACGGCGACTCTGGCCCCCGGTCGCAGCCGGGCGGGCCTGGTGAGGGACCTGAGCGTCACTTGGTCAGCTCCAGCCGCGGTACGTCGGGGCGGTCGATGCCGAACGTCTGCGCGTAGAGGGAGAGTTCGGCCTCCAGCGCCCGGACGAGGGTCTCCGCGCGCCGGAACCCGTGGCTCTCCCCCTCGAAGGCGAGGTACGCGTGCGGAACGGCCCGGCCCGCGAGCGCGGCCAGGAACCGTTCGCACTGCACGGGCGGGCAGATCACGTCGTCGAGGCCCTGGAGCAGCAGGAACGGGGCGGTGAGCCGGTCGGTGCGGTGCATCGGCGACCGTTCGTCGTAGCGCTCCGGCACTTCGGCGAACGGGCCGACGAGCGACTCCAGGTACTGCGACTCGAAGTCGTGGGTCTCGTCGGTGGCCCAGCCGGCCAGGTCGAGGATGGGATACATGATCGTCCCGCAGGCGTAGACGTCGGTGCCGGTGAGGGAGGCGGCCGTGGTCCAGCCGCCGGCGCTGCCGCCGCGTACGGCCAGCCGGTCGCGGTCGGCGGCGCCCTCGGCGGCCAGTGCCTCGGCGACGGCGGCGCAGTCCTCGACGTCCACGACGCCCCACTGCTCGCGGAGCCGCTCGCGGTAGGCGCGGCCGTAGCCGGTGGAGCCGCCGTAGTTGACCTCGGCGACTCCGATGCCGCGGGAGGTGAAGTAGGCGATCTCCAGGTCGAGTACGAGCGGGGTGTGCCCGGTGGGGCCGCCGTGCACCCAGATCACGAAGGGGGGCTTCTCGCCCTCGGGGCCGGTGTGGTCGGGGTGGCGCGGCGGGTGGATGTGGGCGTGGATCTCGCGGCCGTCCGGGCCGGTGAAGGTGCGCTCCTGCGGCTGGGAGTAGTACGCGGGGTCGACGGCGTCGCTGTGGTGAGCGCCGATGATCCGGGTGTGGCCGTCGGCGGTGTCCAGTTCGACCACCTGGGCGGCGGTGTGCGGGCTCGCGGCGATGCCGATGACCCTGGTGTCCTGCACGGCGAGTGTCTCGGCCCAGGCGGTCCAGGGTCCGGCCACGTCGGCGAGTTCGCCGGTCTCCGGATCGAGCACCCCGAGCCGGGTGGTGCCCTTGCCGTGGATGACGGCGATCAGTCCGTTGTCCAGGATCCGGAACCAGCGCATCCCGATGCGCCACATGGGGCCGCCGAACTCCTCGCTCCGGCCGCCGCAGACCCTGCGGCTCGGCACGACGGAGCCCGCGGGGGCGTCCGGGCGGACGCGCTGGATCTCCCACCAGCCGCTGATGTCGGAGACGAACAGCAGCGAGCCGTCGCGGTCCCATTCGACCTGGCAGACGGACTCGTCGGTGTCGCCGACGAGCGGGTGGACGCCGGTGAACGTGTCAGCGTCGGTGATGTCCGCGACCATGACGACGGTGCCGTCCCACGGCATCTGCGGGTGGTCCCAGGCGATCCAGGCGGCCCGCCGGCCGTCGTGCGAGATCTTCGGCCCGGTGACGAACCGGTGCCGGAAGTCGGAGAGTTCCCGTACGGCGCCGCGGTCCTCGGCGGCAGAGCCGTCCAGCGGAACGGCGACGATCGCCCGGCGCACGTCGGTGGGCGCCTCGCCGGTGAACTCCTCCATGACGCACCAGACCTCACCCTGCGCGCCGCTCTCCGTGCGGACCGGGCGGAGCTGCGGATCGGCCCAGCGCAGGCCGTCACCGACGTCGGAGACGGGGGTGAGCGGCCAGGGATCGCCGGGGCCGTCCGGCTCGTACGCGTACAGCCGCTGGTCGTCGAAGTGGACGAAGACGATCAGTGGGCCGCCTTCCGAGCGCTCGGCCCCGGCCCAGGGCTGGCCGCCGTACTCGATGACGCGGCTCCGGGCGTTCCATGGCGCGGGCAGCGCGGCGGCGGCGGCGCCGTCCGCGCGGCGGCGCACCAGGGCGCGGCGGCCTCCCTCGGCCGGGCGCGGCTCCGTCCACCACACCTCGTCCCCGACGGTGCCGACGAACTCTGGGCGGCCGTCGTGCGAGGCGGCGAGTGCGGCGTCGATCGGCGACGGCCAGCTTCCGTAGGGCGCTGTGGTGACCATGTGATTCCCCCGTGTCGGGTCAGGCGGTACGCAGGTAGTGGTCGAGGACGCGGACGCCGAAGTGCAGGGCGTCGACGGGGACGCGCTCGTCGACGCCGTGGAACATGGCCTGGTAGTCGAAGCCGACGGGCAGCTTCAGGGGCGAGAAGCCGTATCCGGTGATGCCGAGCCGCGAGAACTGCTTGGCGTCCGTGCCGCCCGACATGCAGTAGGGAACGACGTGGCCGTCCGGGTCGAAGCGTTCCACGGCGGCGCGGAGCCTGGCGTACGTGGGTGAGTCGACCGGGGCCTGGAGCGGGACCTCGCGGTGGTGGAACTCCCAGGAGACTCCGGGCCCGGTCAGCCGGTCCAGGGTCTCGACGAACTCGTCCTCACCGCCGGGCAGCATCCGGCCGTCGATGAAGGCGGTGGCACGACCGGGGATCACGTTGACCTTGTAACCGGCTTCCAGCATCGTCGGGTTGCTGCTGTTGCGGACGGTCGGCTCGACGAGCGCGGCGGCGGGGCCCAGCTTGCCGAGCAGCTCGTCGACGTCGAAGCCGGGGGCCTCGGTGTCGACGGGGATGCCGTGCAGCGCGGCGATCTCGGTGAGGGCGGCCCGGACGGTCGGGGTCAGCCGTACCGGCCACGGGTGCGCCCCGATGCGGGCGACGGCGGAGGCCAGGGTCGTGACGGCGTTGGCCCGGTTGACCTTGGAGCCGTGCCCCGCCTTGCCCTCGGCGGTCAGCTTGAGCCAGCCGGTGCCGCGTTCACCGGCGGCGATCGGGTAGAGGGACATGCCCTCGCCCGCGTGGAAGGTGAAGGCCCCGGACTCGCTGATGCCTTCGGTACAGCCCTCGAAGAGGTCGGCGTGACGGTCGACGAGGAAGCCGGAGCCGTCCTCCGCGCTGGCCTCCTCGTCGGCGGTGTACGCGATGACGATGTCACGGCGGGGGCGGACTCCGGCGCGCGCCCAGGCGCGTACGACGGAGAGGACCATCGCGTCCATGTTCTTCATGTCGACGGCCCCGCGGCCCCAGACGACTCCGTCGCGGACCTCACCCGAGAAGGGGTGAACCGTCCACTCTGCGCTCTCGGCGGGTACGACGTCGAGGTGTCCGTGGACGAGGAGGGCGTCGGCGGACGGATCGGTGCCCTCGATCCTGGCGACCACGTTGGTACGTCCCGGCGTGCGCTCCAGCAGGGCGGGCGCCAGTCCGGCGGCGGCCAGCCGTTCGGCCACGTACTCGGCTGCCGGGCGCTCCCGGCAGTCGCCGCCGCCCCGGTTGGTCGTGTCGATACGGATCAGTTCGGAGGTGAACGTCACCGACTCCTCCAGCGCCTGCTCGTCCACGGGACCGAGCGTGCCGATCGTCTCAGCCATATTGTTCCTCCACGGCGGACGACACGATGGTCGTCACCGCCTTGAACGTGCGAATACCTTCGTACATCGTGCCGCTCGTGTAGGCGACTCGCCGCTCGCCGGTGGGCGCCACGCCGGGTACGACGGTGGCGGCCGCGGCCAGATGCTCGGCGTCGAACTCCAGCTCCACCGTGAAGGTGGCGCCCGTCACGGGAGTGTGGCGTACCGCGAGCCCGGTGGCGTCATTGGCGGCGGCCCTGATGTCCGCGGCGGTACGGGTGGGGGTGCGGCACACCGCCGCGTACCGCGAGACGTAGTCCTTCACCGCGACCTTGCGGGCGGCGGGCGCGTATCCGTCGGCGTCGACGCAGGTCAGGTCGTCCCCGGTGACGAGGACGACGGGCACCCCGTACTCGGCGGCCACGTGGGCGTTGAGCAGCCCCTCGCTCGCGCGGACCCCGTTGAGCCAGACCCCGGTGATGGAGTTGGCGAGGTACGTGTGGGCGAGCACACCCTCCGTACCGGCCCCGGTGTGGTAGCCGACGAACGCGACGGCGTCGACGTCGCCGTGCTGGATGCCCTCGACCATGGAGAGGGACTTGTGCTTGCCGGTGAGCATCTGGACCCGCTCGTCGAGCCGCTCCAGGAGCAGGTTGCGCATACTCCAGTGGGCTTCGTTCACGAGCACCTCGTCGGCTCCCCCGTCGTAGAAGCCGAGGGCGGCCGCGTTCACGTCCGAGGTGAACATGGAGCGGCACCGTTCCCACTGCGGGGTTCCGGGCAGCACGTCGGCGGGCCACGTGACTCCCGTGGCGCCCTCCATGTCGGCGCTGATGAGGATCTTCATCGGCGTCACGTTACGCGTCGCCGCCTGGCCGGACCAGAACCACAGAAAGGTTTAATGGTCCAGTCCTATGGCGGGGGCCGGTGCACCAGGCACCGGACTGCGCAGTCGGCGCAGCAGAATGGGCCCCCCGGTCGACCGGGGGGCCCATTCTGGTCATTCGGTCAGCTCGGTCCGCTCAGGAAGCGACGACGACCGAGCGAAGGTAGACCGTGTACGCGCCGCCGTCGGTCACGTCGACGGAGACCGTGTACGTGGGAGCCGGTCCCGGTTCACTCGTACCGTCCGAGGAGCCCTTGAGGTAGGTCCGGCCCGGTCTGCCCGACCAGCCGGCCTCTTCGGCGTCCTCGACGTAGAAGCCCTCACGCATGTCACCGCGCGGAACACCGATGCCGTCCAGGAACGTCTCCATGCCCGCCCTGGGCAACCGGAAGGTGAGGCAGAGGCTGTACGAGGACCATCCGTCACTGATGAGCGAGGCCACGTCCTGCGCACCCTTGGGAACGCTGAGCCGGTGCATGTTCAGCACCTTGGCAGCGGGGGCGCCCGACGTCAGTCGCCCCTGTCCGTCGGAGACCGACTGCTTCGGGTCCGTACCGGAACTCGTGACGGCCCGGCTTCCGCCGGTCTCCTGTCCGCACCCGGCCACCCCCGCGAGGAGGGCCGCCAGGAGCAGCGCGCCGACAGCGGACTTGGCTCTCCGCATGGCTACCACCCTCCGATGGTGAAGGCCGTGGTGCCCTTCACGTCGTACTCCTGGGCCATTCCGACCACATGGAGGTGGGCCATATCGTACTGCTTCAGCGAGACGGGCCCGGCGTGCACATCCTTCCTCGGAACGGATTCGGTGCCATTGCCCCAGTTGTAGCGCTTGTACACCGAAAGCTGGGCGACCATGACGACGTCACCGTTCCCGTTCACGGTCTCGCGCCCCTCGACCCGGTACTGGAATCCGTTCAGCGCGTAATACCAGTCGAGGCTGTCCTTCTCACTGGCGCGGGTCGAGACCCACCCGCTGTCGAAGGAACTGTCTCCCTTGTACTTCTCCAGCGTCTCTCCCAGGTGCTCACGGAATCCGGGGATGTCCTGGAGCATCTGCGCGGGGTCCACGTGGTAGTCCTCGCCCGAGTTCTGCATGTAGTGCATGAGCAGGTTGTACGCGTTCCCGAATCCCTTGTGCGCGAGACCCGACATGACGAGGGTGTTGACCTTCCACCACGTCTTCTGGTCCGTGGAGTTGGCCTCGTCCGTGTCGTAGGCCCGGTAGTCCGAGGCCGGCGGGACCGGCTTCCCGTTGGATTCGTAGTAGTCCGGCGACACGGTGCCACCGCTGTTGCGCACGATGCTCTCGTAGTTGTTTCCGAAGCCGGTGACCTTCGTGCCGCCCTCGCATGTGTACATGCCGGAGGCGCACTCCTCCAGCTGGTGCCCGTCGAGCTCGACGCGGCTGACGGGGTTGCCGCCGGTGAAGGCGTAGCGGTTGTTGGTGAACGGGTCCGCGCCGAGGCCCATGTCCGCGAGTGCCCCGTTGAACATGTCCCGGCTGGTGAAGCGGTTGAGGCCCGGGTCGTAGTCGCGGAAGCCCATGTCGTACGTGCCCGACGAGGCGTCCCACCGCTTGGCATTGTAGCGGTAGGCGTTGTGCTCCTCCTTGCTCGGGTCGGCGGCGTCGGGCTTGTCGATGCCGGTGAACTCGGAGGTGTCGTTCCCGCCGAAGGCCGTGTAGCCGTAGGTGGACTCGGTGTCGCCGGTCTCCCCGGTCAGCGTCTCGACGTCGGTGTGGCTGTTGTAGCCGTAGTAGCCGTCCTCCGTCGTGCCGTCCGTGTTCTGCTTGATCTGGGAGAGACGTTCGCCCCACGGGCTGTACTGGTAGGACTTGGTGAGCTCGCCGGCGACCTCTTCACCCAGTACCTCCTGGGACATCCCGAGGTAGGTGAAGTCGGTGGTCTTGCCGTCGGCGGTCTTCGACGCGGTGCGGTCCAGCGGGTCGAAGGTGTACTTCGTCGACTTGAGCACCCCCGTGTCGTCCATCTTCTGCGACTCGACGACGTGGTCGAAGCCGTCGTAGACGCTCCGCCCGACGACCTCCCCGCCCGAGGTGATCGACTCCTGGCGGCCGAACGGGTCGTAGGTGTAGCTGCCGCCGACTCCGGACGTCGAGGACGTCAGCAGCCGGTTGCGGTCGTAGGTGAACGTCGTCGGCGTGCCCTTGACGTTCTGGCTGATGACGTTGGCGTTGTCGTCGTGGACGTACGTCTCCGTCCCGGCACCGTTACCGGTCTTGACCGACGTGGCGAGCCGGTCGGCCGGGTCGTAGGTGTAGGCGGTCGTGGATTCGAGGTACGCCGCGTGGTTGTCGGCGTTCATCTTCTTCGCGACGTCCTGCGCCTTGCTGCCGTTCGCGTCGTAGGTGTAGGTGTGCGAGGAGACGAGGGTTCCGTTGGCCTTCTTCTCCACCGTCGACTTGACCGGTCCGTCGAGGAAGTAGGTGTAGTCGACGGTGTTCTTGTTGGCCTTGGTCTCCTGGAGCTTCACTCCGCGGTCGGTGTAGGTGTACGAGGACACCTTCGGGGCCGTGTCCGTCGCGGACGTGCCGACCGACACCGTCTTGACGAGCTGGCGCAGATCGTAGGTGTAGCTGGAGAACTGGTCGGGGTGGGTGACCGTCTCCGGCTGCCCGTTGGCGTCGTAGGTGTACGACGTCGCCTTCTTCTCCTGTCCCGCCAGCGCCTCGGTGGACTTCTGGATCTGGTTGAGGCCCGTGTACGTGAGGGTGTACGCGTCGACCTTCGCGCCGGACGAGGTGTCGTCGATCGACGTCAGGTTGCCGTTGACGTCGTAGACGTAGGTGAAGTCCCGCTTCTCCGCGTCCGTGTCACCGCTGGTGTCACGCACCAGCTTGACCGCGTCCGCGACCACCACACCGCCGCTGTTCTGCTCCAGCTTCAGCTTGGCGTCGTTGCCCTGCTTGAGGGTGTACGAGCCGAGGCCGACCCACGTTCCCGGGGCCAGGTTCTGGTCCTTGGCGACCGGCGGCTGGACGTTGGCACCCTGGGTGAGGGTGTACTTCGCCGTCGTGGCCGCACCGGCGACCTGCGGGTACTTCACGTACGCCGTGTACGTGCCGTCCTTGGGCACGTTGAGCGTCCAGTTGAACGAGTCCGTACCCGCACCGGCCGCGTGCGTACGGTGGTCGTAACCCTGCTGGCCGGTCGCGCTGGCCTTCGCCCACGTGCCGAGAGCCGAGGTGTTCTGGTCGTCCGAGTTGTCGACGAGGACGACCGAGCTGCCCACCGGCACACCGGCGTCCGACTTCGCCTTCAGCGACCCGTCCGGGTAGTACGCCCACGACATGGTGCGGTCGGAGGACCCACCGGCCGAGGTGAGCGTCCTGGCCTTCTGCTGCCCGAGCTCCGTGTAGTCGTACGTCGTCGCGATGTCCCAGGGGTCCGTGGACTTCCGGGCGAGACCGTTGTCGAAGTACTCGTACGTGGTGTCGTTGCGTACGGTCTGGCCCGCCGACGGAGGCAGAGAGGTCTTCGCCACCCGTCCCACGGCGTCGTACGCGGTACCCGTGTAGACGTCCGCCTTGTTGTAGCGGGTGTCCGCGGGGTCGTACGGCTGGAACTGCTTGACCGGACGGTTCATCGCGTCGTACTCGGTCCGTGCGGTGAAGTCGTCCGCGGCGGCCGTGGCCACACCTCGCGGAGTGATCACCTTGGTGGCGTTGCCTACCTGGTCGTACTCGAACTTCGATGTCCGGTACGTCGGCGCGGCAGCCGTGCCGCCGTGCGGGGTCTGGACCTGCGTCCGCTTGCCCCGCGCGTCGTAGGTGATCTTGGTGGTGGCACCCTCCTGGTCGGTGGTCTCGATGATCCGGGAGTCGAGGTCGTACTTCGTGGAGGTGGTCTTGCCGGCCGCGTCCGTGGCCGCCGTCGCCCGGTGGTTCAGGTCGTAGGCGGTCTTGGACGTGAAGTCGTCCGGATCGGTCGTGGCGTTCTTCTTGGGGTCGACGACCTTGGTGACGTTGCCGACGTTGTCGTAGGTGTAGGAGATCTTGTCCTGCGCGGAGTTCACGACGTCGGTCGTCTGGTTGATCACGTCGTAGATGTTGGTGGTGGTGAAGGAACCCGCCACCGCACCGGTCACGTTGCCCTTGGGCTCGGTGGTCGTCCTCAGGTTGCCGACCTTGTCGTACGTGTAGGTCGACTTCCGCGGGACGGTGTTGTTGTTGGCCGGTGCCGTCGCGGCGACGACCTGGTCCGCCGGGTCGTACGTGGCGGTGGAGGCCGCACCGTTCGGCTGGGTGGAGACCGTGACGTTGTCGTTCGCGTCGTAGACCGGCTCCGGCGTCGTGATCAGAACGCCCGCGTCCTGGTCCTTGGGCACGGTGCTGACCAGCGGACGGCCGTACGTGTCGTACGTCTGCGTGGAGACCGCGCCCAGCGCGTCAGTGACCCGGGTGACCTGGCCACGCTCGTCGTACACGAAGTCCGTCGACTTGCTCAGCGCGTCGGTGATCTTCGCCGGGAAGCCCGTCGGTCCGAAGTCGCTGTTCGTCGTCGGATTGCCGTTGGCGTCCGTCGCCCTGGTCATCTGACCGTGGGCGTCGTACGTGTACGACGTGGTGTAGTCACCCACCGTCGCCGTCTCGGCGCCCTTGGGGTCGGTGACCGACTTGAGGTTGCCGAACTCGTCGTAGACGAACTGCCAGGCGTGGCCGAGCGGGGACGTCCTGCTCGACAGGTCCGTCGCGTACCCGTCCAGACGGGGCCGGTAGGCGAACCTGGCGGCGTTCGCCGGGTACACACCCGGAGCGCACTCCGCCGCGGTCGGCACTCCGGCCTTGTTGTTCTCCGGGTCACGCTGCCACAGGGGATAGCCGGTCCTCTGGTCGTAGCAGTAGGCGGTCCTGGCGCCGTTGGCCTCTTCCAGATAAGTGACGTTGTTGTCAGCGTCCCAGGCCATCTTCGTGGTCTGCGAGGCCGCGTTGGTGGTCCGGACGGCCCGGCCGAAGTCGTCCGTCACGTACTCGGTGACGTGCGCCTCGGCGTCCTTGACCGAGGTGGCGGTGAACTTCGTGTTCGTGGCGTCAGGCGTGTACGTGAAGCCGGTGACACCGTTCAGACGGTCGGTGATCGTCTGCGTCCACCAGTGGTACTTGGGGTCGTCGCCCTCCTTGGGCGCGTAGTACCCCACTCGCGTCGCGTTGCCGCGCGGGTCGGTCGCCTGCACCAGCTTGACGTTCTTGTTGCCCTGCGTGGCGTCGTAGGTGAACGCGAACACCTTGGGCTGGCCGGAACCGGAACCGTCGGTGATCCGTCCGAGGAGACCCTTGTCGGTGTAGCGGAGGGAGACCGTACGCCCGGAGACGTCGGTGACCGACTTGATGTGGTCGTAGATCTTCGAGTTGTTCAGGTTGCTGCCCGTGGTGACCACGCCACTGTCGTTGACGTACTCGTACGTCGAGTCACCCTTGGTGAAGTAGTTCACCGTCAGCGACTGCCGGCCCACCGGGTCGGTGATGTACTTCAGGAACTTGGTGGGCTTGTTGTTGGACTTGCGCTCCTCGTACGTGTACGTCTGCGTGTTGCCGTTCTTGTCGACGGTCGACGTCATGTAGCCGTCGCAGCCGAACAGGAATCGCGTGCCGTCCGGACGGGTCATCGTCCAGGCATCCGGAGTGGGGTCCTTGGCGGGCGTGCAGTCGAGGTCGGGCTTCGCGGCCAGCTTGTAGTGCACACCGGCCGGGGCCTTCCAGCTGCCGTCGGCCTGCTCGGCGAAGACGTGGGTGGTGCCGTCGCCGTCCGGCAGCCGGATCTCCCTCGGATCGGGATTGGGGTGGAAGTCCAGCGGCGCACCGAGACGGATCGGCCCGGCAGCCTGCATCGACCAGCCGTGCCCCGAGACCGTGTCGGAGGTGTCCAGGGAGTTGTAGGCCATGCGGAAGAACGTGTTCAGCCCGCGGCCGGGGTTGGTGAACGCGTTGTAGGACCAGACGCTGTTGCCGGCGGCCAGGTTGTTCATCAGCGTGGAGCCCGCGCCGGTGTTCTTGCCGGTGTAGGAGGAGAACTTCTCCAGGCCGAGCTGGTTGGAGGTGGGGTCCTCCACGGCGACGTTCTGCTTGAGTCCGGCGATACCGGCGGTGCCGGAGACCCAGGTGCTGGTCGTCTTGTCGAAGACGTCCCAGGTCAGCGCGTAGTCGGTGCGCTTGTTGCCCGAGTCGGAGTTGATGGGGGTCTTGACCTGGGCCTGGAGGCTGACCGAGTCACCCGGTGCGACGTCACGGGGCAGGGCGGTCTGGATCTGGTTTCCGCCGTTGGTGACATCCGTGCCGTCCGGGAGGGCCCACTTGTAGGTGAGGACCTGGTCGGTGGCCTTCCACGTGGTCGTGGTGGTGTTGGTGAGGCTGAAGTCGACCGTGTACGTGGTGTTCGGCGTCATCCGGGCCGGGGTCTGCGGCGCGAAGTACGTCGACGCGGTCGTGGAGTCGATGTACGTGACCACGATCTTCGGGTGGAGCTTGGGCTCGGCACCCTCGGAGGACAGGAACAGGGTGCGTTCCTGCTTCGCGACCTCGTCGGCCATCTTGATGGCGACGCCCTTCTGGGACGTCGGGGTGCTCACCCAGGACTGCGCGAGTGAGGTGACGTTCCAGTCGTGGCGTGCCGGGTCGTTGGTCTTGGACCCGGTGTCGGACACGACCGCGCCGACGTCACCGCCCGGGGTGGTCCATGCGGTTGCCGCATTGGCCTTCGCCCAGGTGGCGGTCTCGTCGAAGTCCCGCGTCAGCGGGCGCAGTTCGTAGATCGCGCCGGTGGTGTCCTGGCTGGTCTGGGTGCCCCACAGGCGTACCGTCGCGTCAAGGACGCGGGCGGTCTGGGGGATGCCCAGTG
>NZ_JBEZIJ010000002.1:0-755425 GCF_040650955.1 Streptomyces sp. NPDC048560 | reverse complement strand
CCCGGAAGCTAAGCCTTTCAGCGCCGATGGTACTGCAGGGGGGACCCTGTGGGAGAGTAGGACGCCGCCGAACAATTATTCCGGGAAAGCCCCGTACCGCAAGGTACGGGGCTTTTCTGCGTTTATCGCCACTTGTGGGCGGATGCCCTGCCGGCTACCGGCCCGATGGTCGGGTGCCGTGCGCGGGTGCTTCCGTCGGCGCTCCAGCGGGTCGGTCGTCAGGGTTTTGCGTACCCTCGAACTCAAGGTATGCTTTAGCTCGTTGCCGCAGGGCAGCGAGGCCCCAATAGCTCAGTCGGTAGAGCGTCTCCATGGTAAGGAGAAGGTCTGCGGTTCGATTCCGCATTGGGGCTCAGTAATAAGAAAGGCCCCCGCCAATGGCGGGGGCCTTTCTTATGTCTAGAGGAGGGGCGGCTCGGGCACCCTCATGGCCAGGATGGCCATGTCGTCCGAGGCCGGCTCAGCGGCGAAGCGTTCGACCGCGCGCAGAATGCGTGCGGCCACCGCTCCGGCCGTGAGGCCCGTACAGGTGGCCAGCACGTCGGCGAGGCCGTCGTCGCCGAGCATCCGGGCACCCTCGCGGCGTTCGGTGACGCCGTCCGTGACGCACAGCAGGACGTCGCCCGGATCGAGGGTGACCTCCTGCTCGTAGAGTTCCAGGTCCTCGATGACGCCGAGCAGGGGCTGAGGTTCTGCCGCGGCTACGACCGTGCCGTCCTGCTTGAGACGCAACGGCAGGGGATGGCCCGCGCACACCACCTTCAGGAGCGCGCTGCCGTCCTCCTGGGGCCACAGCTCCCCGTACAGGAGGGTCAGGAAGCGGCTGCGGGTTCCCTCGTCGAGGATGGCCGCGTTGAGACGCTCAAGGACCGCCGGGCCGGGGAAGCCCTCCCGGGCCAGCAGGCGCAGTGCGTGGCGGGCGAGGCCCGTGACCGCCGCTGCCTCCGGGCCCGTACCGCAGACGTCACCGATGGCGAAGCCGTAGGCGCCGTCGTGGATCGGGAAGACGTCGTAGAAGTCGCCCCCGACCTCGTTGCCCTCGCCGGCGGCGCGGTAGATGACCTCGATCTCGACGTTGGGCACGTCGGGGAGCCCCGGGGGCAGCAGGCTGCGCTGGAGCGACTGGCTGATCGCCATGCGCTCCGAGTAGAGGCGGGCGTTGTCGAGGGCCAGTGCGGCACGGCGGGAGAGGTCCTCGGCCAGTTCCAGGATCTCCTGGCGGAAGTGGTCGTCCGAGGGCTTGCCGAGCGTGAGCATTCCGATGACGCGGTTGCGGGCGACCAGGGGGAGTACCACCGTCTCGCCGCCCACCGCCGAGGCCGTGGCCAGAATCGTGCGCGTCGCCATTCCCATGCTGAGGGGCGCGTCGCGGTCCAGGCTGCGCGTGGACGTGTTGAGGGCCGCCCGGTGGGCGGCTTCCGACGGGGCGGACCAGACGCGTGCCCCGGGGGCCGGTACCGGGTCCGGCGGCGCGATCTTGGAGAGCAGGGCCTTGAGGCCGTCGATGAGCTCCTCGTCCTCGTGGAGGACGTACGAGAGGTACGGCTCCGAGGACTGGTCGGCGATCGTGTAGACGGCGCACCAGGTGGCCAGGGTGGGGACCGTCATCTGGGCCATGAGCGCCAGTGTCTGGTCCCGGTCGAGGGTTCCCGCGAGCAGGTCGGAGGCCTCGACGAGGAAGGACAGGGAACCGCGGCGCAGCCGTTCCAGTTCGCCGAGTCGGGCCGATTCGACGGCCAGGGCGATGCGGTCGGCGGCGAACTGGAGACGCAGGGCCTCTTCGTTGGAGTAGCGGCCCGGTGCTTCGGCGGCGACGCCGAGGGAGCCGGTGAGCCGGCCCTCGACCTTCAGCGGCACCGTGACGACGGATCTCATCCCGGTGTCGATGAGAAGGGGGACGGCGCCGGGTACGGCCGTGAGGTCTTCGTGGACCGCGGGCATCCTGGCGGAGCCGTACCGTCCTGTGCCGGCTTCGACGGGAACCCTGGCGAAGCGCTGGCGGGCCGAGGGGAGTCCGGTCGTGGCCCGTACTTCGAGCTCGGTCTCGTCGTCGGTGGCGAGCAGCAGGAACGCCGAGTCGGCGTCGAGCATGTCGCGGGCCCGTTCCACCGTGCGCTGGAGCAGTCCGTCCAGGTCGTCAGGGGCGGGGGAGCCGATGAAGACCTCGAACGGGTCCGTGGTCCGGTGCTCGGCGCCCGTGTCGGTGACCGGCGTGCGCACGGGGGACTGGAGCACGGCGCGCTCGTAGTCGCGTACGAGGAGGCAGACCGTTGACGGTTCCCCCTGGGTGTCGCGGACCCGCAGGTGCGAGGCGTAAACGGGGATGACGCGGCCGTCGGCGCCGCGGAACCCGTAGCTGCCCTCCCAGCGGGAGAGCTGGAGCGCGTCGGCGATGCCGGTGCTGGTGCCGGGCGTCTGCGGCCAGGCCGCGAAGTCGGTGAGCTGCTTGCCGGTGACCTGCTCGGCCGTGTGACCGAAGAGGAAGGCGGCGTCGTCGTTCCACGCGGTGACCGCGCCCGTGCTGTCGATCTGGACGACGGCCACCCGTACCCGTTCGTCGGTGACGGGGAGCAGGGCCGTGGGCAGGACGGGGCCCGCGGAGCGGATTCCGACAGGGCGCTCGGGCAGATCGAGCTGGAACCAGACGTGTTTGTGCGTGGGGGTGTACTCGACGCCCCAGCGGGAGGCGAGCGCGCCGCAGAGCAGCAGGCCGCGACCGCTCTCGCGCTCCGGGCTCATGTCCATGACGGAGCCCCGCAGTGGGACTTCCCGCTCGGGGTAGTGGTCGGAGACCTCGATCCGTACGCCGTCCTCGGTGCGCAGGCACAGGACGTCCGCCGCGGTCCCCGCGTGGACGACGGCGTTCGTGACAAGTTCGCTGGTGAGGACCACGGCGTCGTCGACGACGTCCGTGTAGCCCCATCCCTGGAGCGTGTCACGGACAAAGGCGCGGGCGGTCGCGACCGAACGCCCGACCGGGTCGAAGGTGGCGGCCGCGCGGGCGGTGATCACAGCACTCCCCATATTGGTGTCTCGTCGCTTCCCCGAGTCCTGTGCCCGATTCTTGCCGCTTCGATTCGCCTAGCCAGGCTAGACGCTCGGTCACCGTCCCGGGTACACGAGGGCCGACTTCGGTACGGAGGAGGCCCGGTAGTCGTGCGCGGGCGCACAACTGTGGTCTTCGGGAGGGAGGATGGGGGGTAACCGTCGGAGGTTCCACCCCGGACAGGTGTGGCCTGGTACGTTTCAACGATTTGACGTCCGCATGGTCACCCGTCAACGGTGTCCTGGGGCGGTGAGCCAAAGAAGATCTGGGCAAGCTTCCGGATAGGCCCGAGCGATACGGTCAACCCCTGCGGGAGGGACACGGTGGAGTCTGGCGTGGCGGCGCGGGGTTCAGGCACGCGCACAAAAGGCGGACAGTCCGTGAAAAAACAGCGCAATGGGACCATCGATGTGGATGCGGCAGCTCTGAACAGACTGCTCGCGGCCCTCGTGGCGATGCGGGACGGCAACTTCCGCCGGCGGCTGACCGTCTCCGGCGACGGCGTGCTGACCGAGATCGCGGCGGTCTTCAACGAGGTCGCGGACCGGAATCTCCACCTCACCGGCGAGCTGGCACGTGTACGCCGTGTGGTCGGACGCGAGGGAAAGCTCACCGAGCGCCTGGAGACCGGGGCCTGTGAGGGGTCCTGGGCGGCTGCCATCGACGCGTCCAACGAGCTCGTGGACGATCTGGCCCGGCCGGTCTCGGAGGTCGGACGGGTGCTGTCGGCGGTCGCCGACGGTGATCTCGAGCAGCGTATGGAGCTGCGGTCGCACACGGCCGACGAGACGGTCCGGCCGCTGCGTGGTGAGTTCCTGAAGGTCGCGCGCACGGTCAACAACCTGGTCGATCAGCTGTCGGCGTTCACCGAGCAGGTGACGCGGGTCGCGGTCGAGGTGGGTACCGAGGGCAAACTGGGTGGTCAGGCCCAGGTCCGCGGCATGTCCGGTTCATGGAAAGACCTCACGGATTCCGTGAACACCATGGCGTACCGGCTGACCGCGCAGGTGCGAGACATCGCTCTGGTGACGACGGCGGTCGCCAAGGGTGACCTGTCACGGAAGGTCACCGTTCATGTGGCCGGCGAGATGCTTCAGCTGAAGAACACCGTCAACACGATGGTCGACCAGCTGTCCTCGTTCTCCTCCGAGGTGACGCGGGTCGCGCGTGAGGTCGGTACGGAGGGCGAGCTGGGTGGTCAGGCCACGGTGCCGGGTGTGGCCGGGGTGTGGAAGGACCTGACCGACTCCGTCAACACGATGGCCGGGAACCTGACTTCCCAGGTGCGCGGTATCGCGGAGGTGACGACGGCGGTCGCCAACGGTGACCTGTCGCAGAAGGTCACGGTGAGCGCGCGCGGCGAGGTCGCGCAGCTGGCCGAGACGATCAACCAGATGACCGAGACGCTGCGTACCTTCGCGGACGAGGTCACCCGGGTGGCCAGTGAGGTCGGTGGCGAGGGTCTGCTCGGCGGTCAGGCGCAGGTGCCGGGTGCGGCGGGGACCTGGAAGGACCTCACCGACTCGGTGAACACGGTCTTCCGGAACCTGACGACGCAGGTGCGGGACATCGCGCAGGTGACCACCGCGGTCGCCAGCGGCGACATGACGCAGAAGGTCACCGTCGACGTGGCCGGCGAGATGCTGGAGCTGAAGAACACCGTCAACACGATGGTGGACCAGCTCCAGTCCTTCGGTTCGGAGGTCACCCGGGTAGCCCGGGAGGTCGGCGTCGAGGGCCGCCTCGGCGGGCAGGCCGAGGTGCCGGGTGCGGCCGGGACGTGGAAGGACCTCACCGACTCGGTGAACACGGCGTTCCGGAACCTGACGGGTCAGGTGCGGGACATCGCGCAGGTGACGACGGCGGTCGCCAACGGTGATCTGTCGCAGAAGGTCACCGTCGATGTCGCCGGCGAGATGCTGGAGCTGAAGAACACCGTCAACACGATGGTGGCGCAGCTGTCCTCGTTCGCCGACCAGGTGACCCGGATGGCGCGGGACGTGGGTACGGAGGGCCGCCTGGGCGGACAGGCGCGGGTCGACGGTGTCTCCGGTACGTGGAAGGAGCTCACCGACTCCGTCAACTTCATGGCGGGGAACCTGACCTCCCAGGTGCGTCAGATCGCGCAGGTGACCACGGCGGTGGCCCGGGGTGATTTGTCGCAGAAGATCGACGTGGATGCCCGGGGCGAGATCCTGGAGCTGAAGAACACCATCAACACGATGGTGGACCAGCTCTCCGCGTTCGCCGAGCAGGTGACGCGGGTGGCCCGTGAGGTGGGTACGGACGGGCGGCTCGGCGGTCAGGCGCAGGTGCCCGGTGTGGCAGGCGTGTGGCGGGACCTGACCGATTCGGTGAACGGCATGGCCGGGAACCTGACCGCTCAGGTCCGTAACATCGCCCAGGTCGCCACGGCGGTGGCCCGGGGTGACCTGTCGCAGAAGATCGACGTGGATGCCCGGGGCGAGATCCTGGAGCTGAAGAACACCCTCAACACGATGGTGGACCAGCTGTCCAACTTCGCCGAGCAGGTGACCAGGGTCGCCCGCGAGGTGGGTACGGAAGGCATTCTGGGCGGTCAGGCCGAGGTGCAGGGCGTGTCCGGTACGTGGAAGGACCTGACCCAGTCCGTCAACGGCATGGCGAACAACCTGACCATGCAGGTGCGCAACATCGCCGAGGTCACCACGGCGGTCGCCAAGGGCGATCTCTCCAAGAAGATCACCGTTGACGCCAAGGGCGAGATCCTCGAACTGGTGACGACCGTCAACACGATGGTCGACCAGCTGCTGAACTTCGCCGACGAGGTGACCAGGGTCGCCCGTGAGGTGGGCACCGAGGGCATCCTCGGTGGTCAGGCCCGGGTGCGCGGTGCGACGGGCATCTGGAAGGACCTCAGCGACAACGTCAACCTGATGGCCAACAACCTGACCAGTCAGGTGCGCAACATCTCGCGGGTCTCGTCCGCGGTCGCCAACGGTGATCTGACGAAGAAGGTCACGGTCGAGGCGCGCGGCGAGGTCGCGGAGCTGGCGGACACCGTCAACACGATGGTGACGACGCTGTCCTCGTTCGCCGACGAAGTGACACGTGTGGCCCGTGAGGTGGGTACGGAGGGCGAGCTGGGCGGCCAGGCGCGCGTCCCGGGTGTCTCGGGTACGTGGAAGGACCTGACCGAGTCGGTGAACTCGATGGCGTCGAACCTGACGGGTCAGGTGCGGCAGATCGCGACCGTCACCACGGCCATCGCCAAGGGTGATCTCACCAAGAAGATCGACATCGACGCGCGTGGTGAGATCCAGGAGCTGAAGAACACCATCAACACGATGGTGGACCAGCTGTCGTCGTTCGCCGAGCAGGTGACCCGGGTGGCCCGCGAAGTGGGTACCGAGGGGCAGCTGGGCGGCCAGGCGCGGGTCCGTGACGTGGACGGCACGTGGCGCGACCTCACCGAGTCCGTGAACGAGATGGCCGGAAACCTCACCCGGCAGGTGCGTGCCATCGCGGCCGTCGCCACCGCGGTGACGCGCGGCGATCTCAATCTCAAGATCGACGTGGACGCGGCCGGCGAGATCCAGGTGCTGCAGGACAACATCAACACCATGATCGCGAACCTGCGCGACACGACCCTGGCCAACAAGGAGCAGGACTGGCTCAAGGGCAACCTCGCCAGGATCTCCGGCCTCATGCAGGGCCGCCGCGATCTGGACGACGTGGCCTCGCTGATCATGAGCGAGCTGACTCCGGTGGTCTCGGCCCAGCACGGTGCGTTCTTCCTGGCCATGACGCCGGGCGACACCGACGAGGTGGGCGCGGACGGTGGCCGGGAGAGTACATACGTACTGCGTATGCGCGGCAGCTACGGATACTCGGCCGGCTCGATGCCGACGTCCTTCCGGCCGGGTGAGACGCTCATCGGGACGGCGGCCGAGGAGAAGCGGACGATCCAGGTGGACAACGTGCCGCCGGGCTATCTGAAGATCTCCTCCGGTCTCGGGGAGGCGCCGCCCGCGCACGTGATCGTGCTGCCGGTGCTCTTCGAGGGGAAGGTCCTCGGTGTGATCGAGCTGGCCTCGTTCCAGCCGTTCACGCACATCCAGCGGGACTTCCTCAACCAGCTCGCCGAGATGATCGCGACGAGCGTCAACACCATCAGTGTCAACACCAAGACGGAGAAGCTCCTCGAACAGTCGCAGGAGCTGACCGAGCAACTCCGTGACCGCTCGCAGGAGTTGGAGAACCGGCAGAAGGCTCTTCAGGAGTCCAACGCCGAACTGGAGGAGAAGGCCGAGCTGCTGGCCCAGCAGAACCGTGACATCGAGGTGAAGAACACCGAGATCGAGGAGGCCCGGCAGGTGCTGGAGGAGCGTGCCGAACAGCTCGCCGTCTCCATGCGCTACAAGTCCGAGTTCCTGGCGAACATGTCGCACGAGCTGCGCACGCCCCTCAACTCGCTGCTCATCCTGGCCAAGCTGCTCGCGGACAACGCCGAGGGCAACCTCTCGCCGAAGCAGGTCGAGTTCGCCGAGACGATCCACGGTGCAGGTTCCGATCTGCTCCAGCTGATCAACGACATCCTCGATCTCTCGAAGGTCGAAGCGGGCAAGATGGATGTCAGCCCGACCCGGATCGCGCTGGTCCAGCTGGTCGACTACGTGGAGGCGACGTTCCGGCCGCTCACCGCGGAGAAGGGGCTCGACTTCTCCGTACGGGTGTCGCCGGAGCTGCCGGCCACGCTGCACACGGACGAGCAGCGGCTTCTGCAGGTGCTGCGCAACCTCCTCTCCAACGCGGTGAAGTTCACCGACAGCGGGGCCGTCGAGCTGGTGATCCGGCCGGCCGGCGCCGATGTGCCCAACTCGATCCGGGAGCATCTGCTGGAGGCGGGTTCGCTGCGGGACGCGGACGCCGACCTGATCGCGTTCTCGGTCACCGACACCGGCATCGGGATCGCGTCCAGCAAGATGCTGGTGATCTTCGAGGCGTTCAAGCAGGCGGACGGGACGACCAGCCGCAAGTACGGCGGTACGGGACTCGGTCTCTCCATCAGCCGGGAGATCGCCCGGCTGCTGGGCGGTGAGATCCACGCGGCGAGCGAGCCGGGCCGCGGTTCCACCTTCACGCTCTACCTGCCGCTGCACGCGAGCGAACTGCCGGCGCAGGGCTACCCGCAACTGGGGGGCCCCGACGAGGCGCACGGCAACGCGGTCGAGAGCGGTCTGCGCCCGGAGACCCCCGAAGGTCGTGCGACCGGCGGGACGCAGCCGCGGCTGGGTGACCCGGCGGCGACGGCGGGCATGTTCCGGCGCCGGCGCAACGCCCTGGGCGCCTCGGCCCGGCAGGCCGCCCTGCCGAGCGGCCGGCAGAGCGCGGGGAGTGCCGCGCACGAGGAGTGGGTGCAGGAAGCGCCGACGGGGCAGGAGGAGCAGGAGCCGCGGCGGACGTTCCGGTTCCATGGCGAGAAGGTACTGATCGTCGACGACGACATCCGTAACGTCTTCGCGCTCACCAGCGTGCTGGAACAGTATGGGCTGTCCGTGCTGTACGCGGAGAACGGCCGCGAGGGCATCGAAGTCCTGGAGCAGCACGACGATGTGACGGTCGTGCTGATGGACATCATGATGCCCGAGATGGACGGTTACGCGACGACGACGGCGATCCGCAGGATGCCGCAGTTCGCCGGACTGCCGATCATCGCGCTCACCGCGAAGGCGATGAAGGGTGACCGGGAAAAGGCGATCGACTGCGGCGCTTCCGACTATGTCACCAAGCCGGTCGACCCTGATCACTTGCTGTCTGTCATGGAGCAGTGGATGCGTGGTGAGTGATGACTAATGAAAAGAATCGCGATGAGTTGCTGATCGACTCTGTCTGAACGGGTGTGAGTACGGGGTATCCGGGGAACCTTCTCGTCTCGCACCGCGTTTTCGGTACGTGCACAGTGACATCGCGGTGACAGGGTGTGGTGACGGGCGGGGTGCGGCTACCATGACCGGCACAAGGACGGACGGCGTAAGGGAGTCGTCCCCTGGGGCGGCCCCCGGTGCGAAGCCGGGGCGAGGAGGGCGGGCCATGGTGCAGAAGGCCAAGATCCTCCTGGTCGATGACCGGCCGGAGAATCTGCTGGCGCTGGAGGCCATCCTCTCTGCGCTCGATCAGACACTGGTACGGGCATCGTCAGGGGAGGAAGCGCTCAAAGCGCTGCTCACGGACGACTTCGCGGTCATTCTGCTGGACGTCCAGATGCCGGGTATGGACGGATTCGAAACCGCCGCGCACATCAAGCGGCGAGAGCGGACCCGGGACATCCCGATCATCTTCCTCACCGCGATCAACCACGGTCCGCATCACACCTTCAGGGGTTACGCGGCCGGCGCGGTGGACTACATCTCGAAGCCGTTCGACCCGTGGGTGCTGCGTGCCAAGGTCTCGGTCTTCGTCGAGCTGTACATGAAGAACTGCCAGCTGCGTGAGCAGGCCGCGCTCCTGCGGCTCCAGCTCGAAGGCAGCGGTCACACGGGCGCGGCCCACGAGAAGGAGCCGGCCGGTCTGCTGGCCGAACTCTCGGCGCGGCTCGCGGCGGTCGAGGAGCAGGCGGAGGCGCTCTCCAAGCAGCTCGACGACGAATCGGCTGACGCGGCGGCCGTCGCGACCGCGGCCCATCTGGAACGCAAGCTCACCGGGCTCCGCCGCGCGCTCGACGCGCTGGAGCCGGGCACCGGCGGTTCCTCGTCCGTGCTGCCCTCGCAGGGCTGACCTCTCCACCTCCCGGCCCCGCGCACGGGGCCGAGCCCGCGGCCGGCGCATGAGCGTGCGTCAGTTCGCGGCCCCCGCAGGGCGACACGGTCGGGTGAAGCAGTAGGCACACGTGTCCACCGGCGTAAGCACCGGTAACCTCTGGCCCATGGCCTCACGTACGTCCGGCAAGGGTTCCCAGGGCACGGCGGGCACCGCGAAGCGCGTCGGCCGTACCCAGGGGCCGGCGAAGAAAGCCGCGCCCGCCAAGAAGTCCGCCGCGAAGAAGACCGCGGCGCCCAGGAAAGCGCCTGCCAAGAAGGCGGTGCCCAAGCCCGCGCCCTCCCCGACCGGCGGCATCTACCGGCTCGTTCGCGCGATCTGGCTCGGGATCGCGCACGGGGTCGGAGCGATGTTCCGGTCGATAGGGCGTGGCGCGAAGGGACTCGACCCCGCTCACCGCAAGGACGGGCTCGCCCTGTTGCTGCTCGGCCTCGCGCTGATCGTGGCCGCGGGCACCTGGTCGAATCTGCGCGGGCCGGTCGGTGACCTCGTCGAGATGCTGGTGACTGGGGCGTTCGGGCGGCTCGATCTGCTCGTACCGATACTGCTGGGCGTCGTCGCCGTACGGCTGATCCTCTATCCCGAGAAGCCCGAGGCCAACGGCCGTATCGTCATCGGCCTTTCCGCCCTCGTGCTGGGCGTGCTCGGACAGGTCCACATCGCCTGCGGCTCACCCGGTCGCGAGGACGGTACGGAAGCGATGCAGGACGCGGGCGGTCTGATCGGCTGGGCCGCGTCCAAGCCGCTCGTCTTCACCATGGGCGACGTGCTCGCCGTGCCGCTGCTGCTGCTCCTGACCGTCTTCGGGCTGCTCGTCGTCACCGCGACCCCGGTCAACGCCATTCCGCAGCGGCTGCGTCTGCTCGGTGTGAAGCTCGGCATCGTCGAACCGGCGTACGGGCCGGGCGCGGAGGGCGAGAGCGACGACGACCGGTACGACGAGCAGTGGCGCGAGGCGCTGCCCGAGCGGTCACGCCGTACCGCACGCCGCTCCGAGGCGGACGTGGACCACGACCCCGGTCTCGCCGAGTCGGCGGCGCTCTCGAAGCGGCGCAGGCCGCGCAGGCCGTCCGTGCAGCCGGCCATGAACCGGACGATGGACGCCGTGGACGTCGCGGCCGCCGCCGCGGCGGCCCTCGACGGCGCTGTCCTCAACGGGATGCCGCCCTCGCCGGTCGTCGCGGATCTGACGCAGGGCGTCTCCGCCGACCGCGATCGCGGACGCGAGAGGACGCCGGTGCCCGGCGCCCGTGAGGCGGAGCGGCCGAGGCCCGGCGAGAGGGCGGCCTCGCCGTCCGCCGGCGTACCCGATCTGACGAAGCCGGCCCCAGAGCGTTCCGAGGCGCTGCCCGCCCGTGCCGAGCAGCTCCAGCTCTCGGGCGACATCACGTACTCGCTGCCCTCGCTCGACCTGCTGGAGCGCGGCGGACCCGGCAAGACGCGCAGCGCCGCCAACGACGTGGTCGTGGCGTCACTGACGAACGTGTTCACGGAGTTCAAGGTCGACGCGGCCGTCACGGGCTTCACGAGGGGGCCGACGGTCACGCGGTACGAGGTGGAGCTCGGCCCGGCCGTGAAGGTCGAGCGGATCACCGCCCTCACCAAGAACATCGCCTACGCGGTCGCCAGCCCGGACGTACGGATCATCTCGCCGATCCCGGGGAAGTCGGCCGTCGGTATCGAGATCCCCAACTCCGACCGCGAGATGGTCAACCTCGGCGACGTGCTGCGGCTCGCGGACGCGGCGGAGGACGATCACCCGATGCTGGTCGCGCTCGGCAAGAACGTCGAGGGCGGCTACGAGATGGCCAACCTCGCCAAGATGCCGCACGTCCTGGTCGCGGGCGCGACCGGGTCGGGTAAGTCCTCCTGCATCAACTGTCTGATCACCTCGGTGATGGTGCGGGCCACCCCGGACGACGTCCGCATGGTGCTGGTCGACCCGAAGCGGGTCGAGCTGACCGCGTACGAGGGCATTCCCCATCTGATCACCCCCATCATCACCAACCCGAAGAAGGCCGCCGAGGCGCTGCAGTGGGTCGTGCGGGAGATGGATCTGCGCTACGACGACCTGGCGGCGTACGGATACCGGCACATCGACGACTTCAACCATGCCGTGCGCAACGGCAAGGCGAAGGCGCCTGAGGGCAGCGAGCGCGAGCTGTCGCCGTACCCGTATCTGCTGGTCATCGTCGACGAGCTCGCCGACCTCATGATGGTCGCGCCCCGTGACGTGGAGGATTCCATCGTCCGCATCACGCAGCTCGCCCGCGCCGCCGGTATCCATCTGGTGCTCGCCACGCAGCGGCCCTCGGTCGATGTCGTGACCGGTCTGATCAAGGCCAATGTGCCGTCCCGTCTGGCCTTCGCGACTTCCTCGCTCGCCGACAGCCGCGTCATCCTCGATCAGCCGGGCGCCGAAAAGCTCATCGGAAAGGGTGACGGACTGTTCCTGCCGATGGGGGCGAACAAGCCCACGCGTATGCAGGGAGCGTTCGTCACCGAGGACGAGGTCGCCGCCGTCGTCCAGCACTGCAAGGATCAGATGGCGCCGGTCTTCCGCGAGGACGTCGTCGTCGGCACCAAGCAGAAGAAGGAGATCGACGAGGACATCGGCGACGACCTCGATCTGCTCTGCCAGGCCGCCGAGCTCGTCGTCACCACGCAGTTCGGCTCGACCTCGATGCTCCAGCGCAAGCTCCGTGTGGGCTTCGCCAAGGCGGGGAGGCTGATGGACCTGATGGAGTCGCGCAACATCGTCGGGCCGAGCGAGGGGTCCAAGGCCCGCGACGTGCTCGTGAAACCGGACGAACTCGACGGGGTGTTGTCCATCATTCGGGGGGAAACCGCTTCGTAGGGGTTTTGTGGGCAACCGTTTCGCCCGGTCGTACGTCAAGTTGTGGGGAGGGACGGAAAGATGTTCCGCTTCCCGCTCTGTCCGCAGGGCTCTCCGGGGAACCCGATGGCGTACAAAGTCGTCCCTCCCGGTTGCCCCACCCTTTCGTACCCCCCCTAGACTGAACATCCAGCAGGTGGCTCACGCTCGAAAGGCGCCCCCGTGTCCATCGGCAACTCCCCCGAAGACGACCGGCCTTCGATCGGTCGCGTGCTCCAGCAGACTCGTATCGCCGCAGGTCTGACGGTCGAGGAAGTCAGCGGCTCCACCCGGGTGCGCATCCCCATCGTGCACGCGATCGAGGAGGACGACTTCTCGCGCTGTGGCGGCGACGTCTACGCGCGCGGTCACATCCGTACGCTCGCCCGTGCCGTCGGTATCGATCCGGACCCGCTTGTCGCTCAGTACGACGACGAGCACGGCGGCCGTCCGGTTCCGACTCCTGCGGCGCCGCTGTTCGAGGCCGAACGCATCCGTTCGGAACCCCGACGGCCCAATTGGACCGCGGCCATGGTCGCGGCCATCGTCGTCGTGGTCGGCTTCGTCGGTTTCACGCTGTTCAGCAGCGAGGACGAACGCCCGAGCACGGCTCAGGTCGCCGAGGGCTCGACGGCCGACAAGACCACTCCCAAGCCCACCACCACCAAGCCGTCCGATCCCAAGCCCGTGCCCTCGGAGAGCGCCATCGCGGCGGCTCCGCGGGACAAGGTGACGGTCAAGCTCAGCGCCGTACAGGGCAAGAGCTGGATCTCCGCCAAGGACCACAACGGGCGACTGCTCTTCGACGGGCTGCTGCTCCAGGGCCAGTCCAAGACGTTCCAGGACAAGGAGCGCATCGACCTCGTCCTCGGCGACGCCGGGGCGATCGAGCTCTTCGTGAACGGCAAGAAGGTCCAGGACCGCTTCGAGCCCGGACAGGTCGAGCGGCTCTCCTACACCAAGGGCGACCCCGAAGCGGGCTGACCCGCACCACCCCTTCCACCACGGTGAGCGTCCGGCAGTTCTGCCGGGCGCTCACCGTCTTTGTCACTGCCTGTAAGGGGGGAACCCTGCACGGCGGGGCCAGTGCCGGGACAAAGTAGTCTTGAGTCCATGCCCGAACGCCGTACCGTCGCCCTTGTCACTCTCGGATGCGCCCGTAACGAGGTGGACTCGGAGGAGCTTGCAGGCCGCTTGGCAGCGGACGGCTGGGAGCTCGTCGAGAACGCCTCCGACGCCGACGTCGCCGTCGTCAACACCTGTGGATTCGTCGAGGCCGCCAAGAAGGACTCCGTCGACGCCCTCCTCGAAGCCAATGACCTGAAGGACCACGGCAGAACCCAGGCCGTGGTCGCCGTCGGCTGCATGGCCGAGCGTTACGGCAAGGACCTCGCCGAGGCCCTGCCGGAGGCGGACGGGGTGCTCGGCTTCGACGACTACGCCGACATCTCCGACCGTCTGCAGACGATCCTCAACGGCGGAATCCACGCCTCGCACACGCCTCGTGACCGGCGCAAGCTGCTGCCGATCAGCCCGGCGGACCGCCAGGACGCCTCCGTGGCACTCCCCGGGCACGCGCAGGAGATCGCCGCTGCCCCCGAGGACCTGCCCGAGGGTGTCGCCCCGGTGTCCGGCCCCCGGGCACCGCTGCGCCGCCGGCTCGGCACGAGCCCGGTCGCCTCGGTGAAGCTGGCCTCCGGCTGCGACCGCCGCTGCTCCTTCTGCGCCATCCCCTCCTTCCGCGGCTCCTTCATCTCCCGGCGTCCCTCCGACGTCCTGGGTGAGACCCGCTGGCTGGCCGAGCAGGGAGTCAAGGAGGTCATGCTCGTCTCCGAGAACAACACCTCGTACGGCAAGGACCTCGGTGACATCCGGCTCCTGGAGACCCTCCTGCCGGAGCTCGCGGAGGTCGAGGGCATCGAGCGGATCAGGGTCAGCTACCTCCAGCCCGCCGAGATGCGGCCCGGGCTGATCGACGTCCTGACGTCCACGCCCAAGGTCGCCCCGTACTTCGACCTCTCCTTCCAGCACTCCGCCCCCGAGGTGCTCAGGGCCATGCGCCGCTTCGGCGACACGGACCGTTTCCTCGAACTGCTGGAGACGATCCGCGGCAAGGCGCCGTACGCCGGTGCGCGGTCGAACTTCATCGTGGGCTTCCCCGGCGAGACCGAGGCCGACCTCGCCGAGCTGGAACGCTTCCTCACCGGCGCCAGGCTGGATGCCATCGGCGTCTTCGGATACTCCGACGAGGAGGGCACCGAAGCGGTCGGTTACGCGAACAAGCTGGACGCCGAGGTGATCGCCGAGCGGCTCGCCCACATCTCGCAGCTGGCCGAGGAGCTCACCTCGCAGCGTGCCGAGGAGCGGATCGGCGAGACCCTCCAGGTGCTCGTCGAATCCGTCGAGGACGAGGAGGACGGACCGGTCGCGGTGGGCCGCGCGGCCCACCAGGCGCCCGAAACGGACGGACAGGTCGTCTTCACCGCACGCGAGGGACTCGTGCCGGGCCGTATGGTCGAGGCAAAGGTCGTCGGTACCGAGGGAGTGGACCTCGTGGCCGAACACCACGAGCTCGCGGAGGTGGCCAGATGACCGGAGCCCCGGCATCCGCGGCAGGCGGGTCCGGCGCGAAGCCGGTCCGCGGCGGCAAGCTGGGCACTGCGGCCGTCAACCAGGCCAGCCTGTGGAACATCGCCAACATCCTCACGATGGTGCGACTGCTGCTCGTGCCCGGATTCGTGATGCTGCTGTTCCACGACGGCGGCTACGACCCGGTCTGGCGCGCCTTCGCCTGGGCCGCGTTCGCCGTCGCGATGATCACCGACCTCTTCGACGGCCATCTGGCGCGCAGGTACAACCTGGTCACGGACTTCGGGAAGATCGCCGACCCGATCGCCGACAAGGCGATCATGGGTGCGGCGCTGGTCTCTCTGTCGGTGCTGGGCGATCTGCCCTGGTGGATCACCGGTGTGATCCTCTTCCGTGAGCTGGGCATCACGCTCATGCGCTTCTGGGTGATCCGCCACGCGGTGATCCCGGCCAGTCGAGGCGGCAAGCTCAAGACGCTGGCCCAGGGCACGGCCGTGGGCATGTACGTCCTGGTGATGACCGGGCCGCTGGCCACCCTCCGCTTCTGGATGATGATGATCGCCGTCGCGCTGACGGTGCTCACCGGTCTCGACTACGTGCGCCAGGCCGTGGTGCTGCGGCGCAGGGGGCTCGCGGCCGAACGCGTAGCCGCTCTGGTGGCCGTCACGGCCGCCGCCGACGCAGAGGCGGCCGAGGTTTCGGGAGCTGCCCCGCTGGGCGCCGTGACCTCCGAGAGCGCGGACGCCGGCGCGAACGTCTCCCGTCCGGGTGCCGAGGCGCGCGGGCCCGCGGAGGCCGATCGGTGACGGCCGCGGCCAGAGTGCTGGGGCGGCTCGTGGAGCGCGGTGAGACCCTCGCCGTCGCCGAGTCGCTGACCGGCGGTCTGGTCGCGGCCGAGATCACCTCCGTCGCCGGTGCCTCGCAGTCCTTCCGCGGGGCCGTCACGGCGTACGCCACCGCCCTCAAGAGGGACGTGCTGGGCGTCGACGGGCCCCTTCTGGCCGAGCGAGGCGCTGTGGATCCCGACGTGGCGCTGGGTATGGCCGCCGGAGTGCGCCGGGTGCTGGGCGCGGACTGGGGCATCTCGACGACCGGGGTCGCCGGCCCCGAGGAGCAGGACGGCAAGCCCGTCGGCACGGTCTTCGTGGCGGTTTCCGGGCCCGGGGGCGTGGAGAAAGTCGCCGCGTTGCGGTTGAACGGCGGGCGGGCGGACATCCGTAATGAGAGCGTACGGAGCGTGCTCGAACTGCTGTCCGGAGAACTCGGTGAAAATGCGAGGGCACAGGATACGGAACAGATCGGGGGGAATTGATGTTTGCAGCCCTGAGTGAACACGACATCGCTCCCCGCACGGCCGCAGCGCAAGGCGGTACGGTGGGGCGTGAAGGATGCGGCTACGCGGTCCGAGGAGGGAGCCACCGATGATTCTGCTCCGTCGCCTGCTTGGTGACGTGCTGCGTCGGCAGCGCCAGCGCCAAGGCCGTACTCTGCGCGAAGTCTCCTCGTCCGCCCGGGTCTCACTCGGTTATCTGTCCGAGGTGGAGCGGGGGCAGAAGGAGGCATCCTCCGAGCTGCTCTCCGCGATTTGCGACGCGCTTGACGTACGGATGTCCGAGCTCATGCGTGAAGTGAGCGACGAGCTGTCCCTGGCTGAACTGGCCGAGTCGGCGGCAGCCAGTGATCCGGTACCAGTACCGGTACGCCCGATGCTCAACTCAGTCTCCGTTTCGTCGGTGGCAGGTGTGCCGACGGGCCGGGTGACCATCAAGGCGCCCGCGGAAGCGGTGGATGTCGTCGCCGCCTGATCCGCGCGGTCATGCATGTGTGCACCGGAGCCCCGGTCCGCCCCTCGTGGGTGGGCCGGGGCTTCTGCGTGGCTGGGTCCGTACGCCGGGTGCCCGGGGTCGCGTGAGGGCTCTTCGCGGATGCAGCGACGCCCGTCCGGAGGGAAACTGCCCAGGACGCGCGTGAGCCGGAGGAGGCAGCCATGACACGGCGCTGGGTGCCGGCGCTCGCCCTCGGCGGGCTGTGGTGGTGGGCGGTGCTGCGGCTGGTGCTGGCGCCGGAACATGCCGGGGTGATCGAGGGCGCCGTGGCGGCCGGCGGGTGGGGGCTGAGTCTGCTGCCTGTCCACGTGACCTCGCCCGCCCGGGCGGGGGGCCGGTCCGGGGGCGTCACCGGGGGCGGGCTCGGGTGAGGGTCACCGGGGCATGGCGACGCCGCCGTTCGGCCGCAGGATCTGCCCGGTCATGAAGGCCGAGGCGTCCGATGCGAGGTGCAGGACCGTGTGCGACGTCCATCGGTTCCCCGACCCGGCCGAGCGGGGATACGCGGACCATCGCGGCTTCCGCCCGTTGCTGCTGGTCCGCGTCGTGGCGTTCGGTCATCGGGGTGCGGATCCAGCCGGGGGCGACGGCGTTCACCCGGATGGAGTGCGGGCCGAGCTCCGTCGCGAGCGTCCTGGTGAGCTGGACGACCGCCGCTTTCGCGGCGCTGTAGCAGAGCAGGCCAGGGCCGGCGGCGTCGATCGCACCGGAGGCCATGGTGATGAGCGATCCGGGCGCCGAGCGGGCCAGGAGGCTGCGGGCGACCTCCTGGCAGGCGTGGAGCACGCCCTTGAAGTTGACCGCCATGACCCGGTCGAGGTCCTCGTCCTTCGTGTCGAGGACGCTGCTCGTGTGCATGATCCCGGCGACGGCGGCCAGGATGTCCACCTCGCCGGCCTCCTCGACCGCGGACCGGACCTGACTACGGTCTGTCACATCGAGGCGATAGGTGTGGGACGCGCCACCTGCGCCGATGACCAGTTCATGCGTCTCGCCCAGGCCCTTCTCGTCCAGGTCGGCGCAGTGGATCGTGGCTCCCGCTTCGGCGAGCAGCACCGCGCAGGCGCGGCCGATGCCGCTCGCCGCGCCGGTGACGAACGCGGACCGGCCGGTGAGGTCGTACGCGGAGAGGGGCATGACGGGACCGTACGACCGGACCTGACGGGCCGTCAACTATGGTGTGGGGCCTGCTTGGCAGTGCGGGCACCAGTAGGTGGGCCGGTCGGCGTCGACGGCCTTCCTGATGGGTGTGCCGCAGCGCAGACAGGAGCGGCGCTCCCGGCCGTACACGTAGAGGTGTTCCTGCGGGCGGACCCGGGTGGGGATGCGGGCGCCGGTGCGGGGGGTGTCGGCGGCAGGGGTCCTGCCCGTGGTGGTGCGGGTGGGGCGGTCGCGGTTGGCTTCGAGGAGCTGCTTGGCGGTGCTGACCAGCAGGCGGGCGGTGGTGGCGGGGAGTTCGCCGACGGGGAGCCAGGGGGTGGCACGGGCCATGAAGCAGAGCTCGCACTTGAAGACGTTGCCGATGCCCGCGAGATTGCGCTGGTCCAGGAGCGCTTCGCCGAGCGGGCGGTCCGGGTCGGACAGCAGATTGCGCAGTGCGGTGCCGGGGTCCCAGTCGGGGCCCAGGAGATCGGGGCCGAGGTGGCCCACGACCTTCTCCTCGTCGCTGGTGCGGAGCAGGTCCAGGACGGGGAGGCGGTAACCGACGGCTGTGTGCGCGCGGTTGCCGAGAACGGCGCGGATCTGGTGGTCGGGGCCGCCGCGCCAGCGCTCGCCCGCCGCGAAGACGCGCCAGGCACCGTCCATGCGCAGGTGGCTGTGCAGGGTCAGACCGCCTTCGATGCGGGTGAGGAGGTGCTTGCCGCGAGGGGTGACGTCGAGGACCTCGCGGCCGGTCAGGTCGACGGTCGCGAGGCGGGGGACGCGGAGGTCGGAGTGGGTGAGGATCTGACCTGCGAGCGCGGTGTGCAGACGTCTGGCGGTCTGCAGGACGGTGTCTCCTTCGGGCATGTCTCCATTCTCCGGACTCGGGGGCGTGCAGGGGATGTGGTGGGCACCCGCTCGGATCAGGCGCGCAGGCGCAGGCCCCTCGGGGTGGCGAGGAAGCCGGCCGCTTCCAGGGTGCGGCCGAGGGGCGAGGTGAGGGACGAGGTCCCGTTGGTGCGCTCCACGGTCACCGTGCCGAGTGCTCCGGCCCGTGCGGCGGAGGCCAGTGCCTCGGCCGCGGCCCTGAGTGCCGGGTCCTCCGGATCGGTCGGCCAGGCCAGCAGGGTCTTCCCGCCGCGCTCCATGTAGAGCGTCAGCTCGCCGTCGACGAGCACCACGAGCGCGCCCGCCTTGCGGCCGGGCTTGTGTCCGGCGCCGTCCGGTGGCTCGGGCCAAGGCAGTGCGGCTCCGTAGGCGTTGGCCGGGTCGGCCGCGGCGAGGACCACGGCCCGTGGGGCGGTGCCCGGGTCGGCGCGGTCGCGGGCCGTGGACGCGGCTCGCAGCCGGTCCACCGCTCCCTCCATGGCGAACTGGGCGGCGCCGAGGCCCTCGACGACGTAGCCGCGACGCGCCTGTCCGTTGTCCTCGAACGCGGCGAGGATGCGGTACGTCGCGGAGAAGCCGCCCTCGACTCCTTCCGCCTGCACCGCGCCGCGTGTCACCACGCCGTGGCGGTCAAGGAGTGTGCGGGCCAGCGCGTGCGCCCGGTGCGTCGGCTCCGGCTCGGCCGCCGGGAGCAGGGACCAGCGGCCCGAGACCGTGGGCGGGCCGGTGCGGGAGGCCGGACGGGCCGCGGCGGTCAGTGTGCCGTAACGGCCGCGAGGGACGCTGCGTCTGGCACGGTGCGCCGTGGAACCCGCCGTGCGCCCGGAGCCGAGGAGCGCGCGCAGCGGGGCGAGTGTGTCGTTGGTGAGACGGCCCGACCAGGCCAGGTCCCAGAGTGCGTCGGCCAGTTGGGGGTCGGTGCAGTCCGGGTGGGTGGTCGCGCGGACCTGGTCGGCGATCTGGCGGAAGAACAGGCCGTAACCGCCGGTGAGCGTGGTCATGACCGACTCGTGCAGGGCGGACTCCTCGAGCGGGTGCGCGGGGGGCAGCAGCAGCGGCGCGCTGTCGGCGAGGTAGAGGGAGAGCCAGCCGTCCTTGCCGGGGAGCGCGCCCGCGCCGGCCCAGACGACCTCACCGGCCGTCGTCAGCTCGTCCAGGAGCGCGGGTGTGTAGCCCGATACGCGGCTCGGCAGGATCAGCTTCTCCAGGGCCGACGCGGGAACGGGGGCGCCCTGCAACTGCTCGATGGCGCGGGCCAGCCCGTCGATTCCGCGCAGGCCGTGGTCTCCGAGGTGCTGCCACTGGGGAAGGAAGGTCGCCAGGGCGGCGGGCGGCACCGGTTCCAGTTCGTGGCGGAGCGCGGCGAGCGAGCGGCGGCGGAGCCGCCGCAGGACGGTCGCGTCGCACCACTCCTGGCCGATGCCGGCCGGATGGAACTCGCCCTGGACGATCCGCCCCGAGGCCGCCAGCCGCTGCAGGGCCCCGTCCGTGACGGCGGTGCCGAGACCGAAGCGGTCGGCGGCCTGCGGGGAGGTGAACGGGCCGTGTGTACGGGCATGGCGGGCGAGGATGTCACCGAGCGGGTCCTTCACCGGTTCGGTGAAGGCTTCGGGGACTCCGACGGGGAGCGCGGTGCCCAGGGCGTCGCGCAAGCGGCCCGCGTCCTCGATGGCAGCCCAGTGGGGGGCTCCGGCGATGCGGACCCGGATCGCCCGGCGGGACGATTCCAGCTCCGGTGCCCACTGCGGCTGCGCGCCGCGCTCGGTCAGCTCCGCCTCGGTCAGGGGGCCGAGGACGCGCAGGAGGTCGGCGACTCCCTCGATGTCCTTGATCTTCCGGTCCTCGGTCAGCCACTGGAGCTCCTGTTCGAGCTCGGTGAGCACCTCCGGGTCCAGGAGCTCACGCAGCTCCGCCTGGCCGAGCAGTTCGGCCAGGAGGTGGGAGTCGAGCGAGAGGGCGGCCGCCCGCCTTTCGGCGAGGGGCGAGTCGCCCTCGTACAGGAACTGCGCGACGTAGCCGAAGAGGAGGGAGCGGGCGAAGGGTGAGGGCTCCTGGGTGGTCACCTCGACCAGGCGGATGCGCCTCGCTTCGAGGTCACCCATCAGTTCGGTGAGGCCCGGGACGTCGAAGACGTCCTGGAGGCATTCGCGGACCGCTTCGAGGACGATCGGGAACGAACCGAACTCGGAGGCCACCTGGAGCAGCTGGGACGCACGCTGGCGCTGCTGCCAGAGGGGGGTCCGCTTGCCGGGGCTGCGCCGGGGGAGCAGCAGGGCTCGTGCTGCGCATTCGCGGAACCGGGAGGCGAACAGCGCGGAGCCGCCCACCTGGTCGGTGACGATCTGACTGATCTCGCCCTTGTCGAAGACGACGTCGGCCGCGCCGACCGGGGCCTGTTCGCTGTCGAAGGCGGCGTCCGGTGGCGTGAGTCCGCCGGCGGCGCCGGGGTCGCGGGCGGGGCCGACGGGGTCGAAGTCCAGGAGGTCGAGGCCCATCAGGTCGGCGTCGGGGAGCCGCAGCACGATGCCGTCGTCGGCGTGCATGACCTGGGAGTCCATGCCGTACCGCTCGGCGAGACGGGCGGACAGGGCCAGCGCCCAGGGGGCGTGGACCTGGGCTCCGAAGGGGGAGTGCACGACGACCCGCCAGTCGCCGAGCTCGTCCCGGAACCGCTCGACCAGGATGGTCCGGTCGTCCGGCACGTGTCCGCAGGCGCGGACCTGTTCCTCCAGATAGGACAGGATGTTGTCGGCCGCCCAGTCGTCCAGGCCGGCGGCCAGCAGTCTTGCTCTGGCGTCCTCCCGGGACAGCCCCCCGATCTCCCGCAGGAACGCGCCCAGGGCGCGGCCCAGCTCCAGCGGGCGGCCCAGCTGGTCGCCCTTCCAGAACGGGAGCCGGCCGGGGACTCCCGGCGCCGGGGAGACCAGGACGCGGTCCCGGGTGATGTCCTCGATCCGCCAGGACGTGGTGCCCAGGGTGAAGACATCGCCGACGCGGGACTCGTACACCATCTCCTCGTCGAGCTCGCCGACGCGCCCGCCGCCCTTCTTCGGGTCGGCCCCGGCGAGGAAGACCCCGAAGAGTCCCCGGTCGGGGATGGTTCCGCCGGAGGTGACGGCGAGCCTCTGGGCACCCGGGCGGCCCGTGACCGTACCGGCGACGCGGTCCCACACCACGCGGGGGCGCAGCTCGGCGAAGGCGTCCGACGGATAGCGGCCGGCGAGCATGTCGAGCACGGCCGTGAACGCGGACTCCGGGAGCGAGGCGAAGGGCGCGGCGCGGCGGGCCAGGGCCAGCAGGTCGTCGGCCTGCCAGGTGTCCAGGGCGACGATGGCGACCAGTTGCTGGGCGAGTACGTCCAGTGGGTTGGACGGGACCCGGAGGGCCTCGATGGCGCCTTCGCGCATCCGCTCGGTGACGACGGCCGCCTGGACCAGGTCGCCCCGGTACTTCGGGAAGACCACTCCGGTGGAGACCGCCCCCACCTGGTGCCCGGCGCGGCCCACGCGCTGGAGTCCGGAGGCGACGGACGGCGGGGACTCGACCTGGATCACCAGGTCGACGGCGCCCATGTCGATGCCGAGCTCGAGGCTGGACGTGGCGACGACGGCGGGCAGCCGCCCTGCCTTGAGGTCCTCCTCGACCTGGGCACGCTGTTCCTTGGAGACCGATCCGTGGTGGGCGCGGGCGAGCAGTGCGGGGGCGCCCTTGGCCGCGCCGGACTGGGCCATGATCTCGGCGGGGGAATGGGCCTCGGGCAGCGGGGCGGCGTGCTCGTCGAACACGGTGCCCGTCGCCCGCTCGTACGCGATCTCGTTGAGCCGGTTGCAGAGCCGTTCCGCGAGGCGGCGGGAGTTGGCGAAGACGATCGTGGAGCGGTGGGACTGGACGAGGTCGGCGATCCGCTCCTCGACGTGGGGCCAGATCGAGGGCTTCTCGGCCTGGTCGGCTCCGCCGTCGGTGGCGGGGGAGCCGCCGAGCTCTCCCAGGTCCTCGACGGGCACGACCACCGAGAGGTCGAACTGCTTGGTGGAGGGCGGCTGGACGATCTCCACCTTCCGCTGGGGCGACAGGAAGCGTGCGACCTCGTCGACCGGGCGGACGGTCGCCGACAGGCCGATCCGTCGGGCAGGCCGGGGCAGCAGCTCGTCGAGACGCTCCAGCGAGACCGCCAGGTGGGCGCCGCGCTTCGTGCCGGCGACGGCGTGCACCTCGTCCAGGATCACCGTCTCGACGCCGGCCAGGGCTTCCCGGGCCGAGGAGGTGAGCATGAGGAACAGCGATTCCGGTGTCGTGATCAGGATGTCGGGCGGCCTGGTCGCCATGGAGCGGCGCTCGGCCGGAGGGGTGTCGCCCGAGCGGATCCCGACGCGCACCTCGGGCTCGGGGAGCCCAAGGCGTACGGACTCCTGGCGGATGCCCGTCAGCGGCGAACGGAGGTTGCGTTCCACGTCCACGGCGAGGGCCTTGAGCGGCGACACGTACAGCACACGGCAGCGCTTCTTCGCGTCGGCGGGTGGCGGGACGGCGGCCAGCCGGTCCAGCGAGGCCAGGAACGCGGCGAGGGTCTTGCCGGATCCCGTGGGCGCGACGACGAGCACGTCCGAACCCTCGGCGATGGCCCGCCATGCCCCCTCCTGCGCCGCGGTGGGCGCGCTGAACGCCCCTTCGAACCAGCTGCGGGTCGCGGGGGAGAACGAGTCGAGTGCGGTTGCGGCCATGTCCCCCATCGTGCACCTCGCCACTGACAACGGCCGGTGACGGCGGGCCGTGACGGTGACCGGATCTGCGGGCCGCGCCCCGGAGCTGCGAGAATTCGCCCATGGCGGCACTGGGGACGGAGAAGTCGGAGAAGGAGTGGGCGCGGTACTGGCAGTACGCGGAGCTGCCCGGACTCGACCTCCTGCGGGCCCGCTACGTGCGCCACACCTTCCGGCGCCACAGCCACGAGGGCTATGTCTTCGGCACGATCACGCGCGGCGTCGAGGATGTGGGCCTGCCCGGCGAAACCGTGCACGCGGGCCCCGGAGCCGTGGTCATGATCAATCCTGAGGTGCCGCACACCGCCCGTGCGGGTGTCCCGGAGGGCTGGGTGTACGCCACGCTCTACCCCTCGGCACAGGTGATCAACGACATCGCGGCCGACATGACGAATCTGCGCGGAACCGTCGGCTTCGCCGAGACCAGCGTGCTCGACCCGCACGCCGCCCGGCTGATCACCGAGATCCACCGGGCGGCGGAGGAGGGCAACGCCCTCGCCGCGGACAGTCTGCTCCGCGTCATGGTCTCCCGGCTCCTGGGCCGGCACGGCGGGGCACTGCCCACCCCGGTCCTCCACTCGGCGGGTGCCAGGGACGCTGCCCGGGCCCGGGCGGTACTCCAGGAGCGGATGGCCGGACCGCCGACCCTGGAGGCGCTCGCGGTCGAGCTCGGCACCAGCCCTTTCGCACTGCTCCGCGCGTTCAAGAAGCGGTACGGGATGCCGCCGCACACCTGGCTCACCGACGCCAGGGTGCGACAGGCCCGCCTCATGCTGGACCGGGGCAGCACGCCCGCCGACGCGGCCACGGCCGTCGGCTTCACGGATCAGCCCCACCTCAACCGTCACTTCACCCGGATCGTGGGAGTGCCGCCGGGGGCGTACCAGCGCGGACGTGCAAGAACGTACAAGACCGGCCCGGACACCTCCGCGTAGCGTTCCGGGCGTGGCAGAACAGACAGCACCTCCAGAAAGCGACCGCGTGGACGACAGCACACCCGACGGCCCGGGGGCAGGCGCGGCCGGAGCGCCCGGTACGCACCCCTCCGGATCGGCCACGGCCGCCGCCCCGAAGCGCGACGCGGAGGTCGTACGGGACGCGCTCGGCGTCGGTGTCGCCGTCGGGCTCTCCGGATTCGCCTTCGGGGTCACCTCGGCCGGCGCCGGACTGACTCTGCTCCAGACCTGCGCGCTCAGTCTCCTCGTCTTCACCGGCGCCTCGCAGTTCGCCCTGGTGGGCGCGCTCGCGGCCGGAGGGAACCCGTACACGGCGGCGGCGGGGGCCTTCTTCCTCGGCGTACGGAACGCCTTCTACGGGCTGCGGCTCTCGCAACTGCTGGCACTGCCTCGCGCCGTGCGTCCGTTCGCCGCCCAGTGGGTCATCGACGAGACGACGGCTGTCACGCTGCCGCAGCCCACCAGGCGTGCGGCCCGGATCGGTTTCACGGTCACCGGACTCACCCTGTACGTCCTGTGGAACCTGACCACCCTGGTGGGGGCGCTCGGCGCCGAGGCGCTCGGCGACACCGACGCGTGGGGGCTGGACGCGGCGAGCCCGGCCGTGTTCCTGGCGCTGCTCGCACCGATGCTGAAGAGCACCACGGAGCGCGTCACGGCCGGCGTCGCCGTGCTGATCGCTCTGGGGCTCCTGCCGGTCCTGCCGGCAGGGCTGCCGGTGCTGCTCTCCGCCCTCGCCGCACCCGTCGTCCTCTTCCTGATGGGGCGGCGTGACAAGGGGACGGCCGTGGTGACACAGGACGAGGAGATCAGCCGGTGAACATCTGGATCGCCATCGGGCTCACCGCCGTCGGCTGTTACCTCGCCAAGCTCCTTGGACTACTCGTTCCCGCCGGAGCGCTGGAACGGCCCCTGGTGCAACGGCTGGCCGCGCTCCTGCCTGTCGCGCTGCTCGCGGCGCTCACCGCTCAGCAGACGTTCGGAGACGGACAGCAGCTCACCCTGGACGCGCGAGGAGCGGGTCTGGCGGCAGCGGCCCTGGCCCTGGTGCTTCGCGCGCCCTTCCTGGTCGTCGTGGGGGCAGCCGTGGCCGTGACGGCAGGGGTACGCGCCCTGGGGTAGGTGTCACCTGGAGCCGCGCCGACCGAAGGCGGAGGGGGATCAGCTGAGGCCGCGGCCGTACGCCCGCAGCGTCTGGAGCGCCCGGAGGGTGACGAGCGGGCGGCCCTCCAGGGCTGTTCCCGGCGCCCACTGGCGCCAGGTGACCGGCCAGCCGCCGTCGTCCTGCTGCCCGGCAGCCAGGTGGTCGAGCGAGCGTTCCAGCTCCTCGTCGGTGAACCAGCGGCGGGCGAGCGATCCGGGAGTGCGGGCGAAGTCGTACGGGAAGTGGTGCTCGCCCGGTGCGTACCCGGGGGCCACCGGGTACTCGGTACGCCGATCCGGGTCCAGCACCGCCAGCCGCTGGTCGCGTACCAGTCGTCCCAGGCGGTCCGCCGCGGCTTCGGCGCGCGCCCGGTCCGGGACGTCGTCCAGGAAGGCGACGGCCGCCTGGATCTCGTACGGATGGGACTGTTCAAGTGCGTCGACGGCGGCCCAGCAGAAATCGGTGGCCCGGAACAGCCACGCGTGCCACACCTGGTTGCGGTGGAGCAGACCGACGACGGGGCCGGTGGCGAGCAGTTCGGCCGGAGGGTCGTCGACCACGGGGATGAACGGGGCGGCCGGGTAGCCGCGCTGCGAGGGGTGGATCGCGGGCAGTGCGCCTTCCTTGGTCGACACGTCGGTCAGATAGCGGCAGATGCGTTCCACCCGCATTCCGGTGCACCTGCCGATGGAGTCGAGCACGTTGAGCGCGTGAGCGGTGTGCAGCGGTTGGCTCACGGGGCCGCGAAGATCGGGTTCGAGCGCGTGCCCGTAGCCGCCGTCCTCGTTGAGATACGCGGCGAGCGCGGTCTCGACCGCGTCCGTGCTGCCGCCCAGGAACTCCTGGGCGAACCGCCGCTGTTCGAGGACGCGGGCCGTGAGCCAGATGAACTGCTCGGCGCGGGCGAGTGGATGTGCTCCGGTTCCAGCCATGGACCGACCGTAGAGCGGAAAGCGCTGTCGGCAAGGCCGGGCGGCCCGGCTGCACCCTCAGGAGCGGGATAATGGATTCATGCGGTTGACGATTTTCTGGGAGCGGATGGCGGATCACTTCGGTGAGGCGTACGCGGACTCCTTCGCGCGTGATCATGTGATGTCCGAGCTCGGAGGCCGTACGGTGCACCAGGCGCTGGCTGCCGGATGGGACGCCAAGGACGTCTGGCGCGGAGTCTGCGCGGCGGTCGGCGTTCCCGCCGAAAAGCGCTGACGGCTTCCCCGGGACGCTCGGGCGGCACGCGCACGGGCCAGGGCGGCGTCCCACGGACGAGCGGTGACGCCGGACGGCGTTGACGTCACCCGGGACGCACTCCTTCCCGGCGTCCGGGGCGGGCGGCCGGATGCCGGCCGCATGGGCGAGACTTGTCCCGTGGCACCGACAGACGAGACCGCCCAGACCCAGCCGCCCTCCCCACCGCCCGTCCCGCCGGCCGCGCCACCCGCGCCGCCGGCCGGTTCCGGTCCGGTCCGTATGCCCGGCTGGCTGCCGCGTGCGATGGTTCTCGCGCTCGCGCTCTATGCCTGCTTCCAGCTCGGCAGCTGGGCGTTCGACCAGCTCATCGGACTGCTGATCAACATCCTCCTCGCGTTCTTCCTGGCGCTGGCGATCGAACCTGCCGTGAGCCGGATGGCATCGCGCGGTATGCGTCGCGGCCTTGCCACGTTCCTGGTCTTCATCGCTGTCCTGATCTCCGCTGTCGGCTTCGTCCTGCTGCTCGGTTCGATGCTCGCGGGCCAGATCCTCGACATGGTCGAGGACCTTCCCGACTACCTCGACTCGGTGATCAACTGGGTGAACCAGACCTTCCGCACCGATATCTCCCGGGTCGACGTCCAGGACAGCCTGCTCCACTCGGACTGGCTCCAGAAGTACGTACAGAACAGTGCGACAGGAGTCCTCGACGTCTCCACGACGGTGCTCGGCGGACTGTTCCGGCTGCTGACGATCTTCCTGTTCGCCTTCTACTTCGCGGCCGACGGACCCCGGCTGCGCCGCACGCTGTGCTCCGTACTGCCGCCCGCGCACCAGGCCGAGGTGCTGCGCGCCTGGGAGATCGCCGTCGACAAGACCGGCGGCTACCTGTACTCGCGCGGGCTCATGGCCCTGATCTCCGGCGTCGCGCACTACGTGCTGCTGGTGATCCTGGGCGTGCCGTACGCCCCGGCGCTCGCGGTCTGGGTCGGCCTGGTCTCCCAGTTCATCCCCACCATCGGTACGTATCTGGCGGGCGCCCTGCCGATGCTCATCGCGTTCACCGTCAACCCCTGGTACGCGCTGTGGGTCCTCGGTTTCGTCGTGGTCTACCAGCAGTTCGAGAACTACGTGCTGCAGCCCAAGCTCACCTCCAAGACCGTCGACATCCATCCGGCGGTGGCGTTCGGCTCGGTCGTCGCGGGGGCGGCGCTGATGGGCGCCGTGGGTGCGCTGATCGCGATCCCGGCGATCGCGACGCTGCAGGCGTTCCTCGGTGCGTACGTGAAGCGGTACGCGGTGACGGACGATCCGAGGATGCACGGCGGGCGCCGCGGACGCGGCCGTGTGTCCGTGCGGGCGCGGATGCGCCGGGCACTGCGGAAACCCGATGGGGCTGGGAAGGCGCCGGAGAGCGGCCCGGGCGAGAACGGCTGAGGCGTGGCTCCGGGGGTCAGCGATACCCGGTGACGTCCGCGGGAAGACCCGGGTCCTGGACCTCGGTGAGGTAGCGCCAGGCGTCGGGCCGGCTGCCGTCGACGTCGGTGAAGCCGTAGACCTGAGCCAGTCGGCCGCTGGACAGCGACTCCCCGTTCCAGCGGGCCACCTCGGGGTCCTGGGCCAGGGCGGCCACGGCGCGGCCGACGTAGGCCGGGCTCTCGGAGATGGCGAAGTGGGGCGAGTGCGCGATCGCCTCGCGCCAGTTGGCCTCCGTGACGCCGTGGGCCTGGAGCATGGCCTCGGATCTGAGCCAGCCCGGGGTGAGTGACACGGCGGTCGCGTGGTGGGGCGCCAACTCGTGCGCCAGCGCGAACGCCATCCGGTTCACCGAGGCCTTCGCCAGATCGTAGAAGAACGAGACCCGGTAGTTGTCCGCGTTGTACGCGGTGGTGCCGTCGGTCATCTCGACGACCAGTCCGCCGGGCGACTCGATCAGCAGGGGGATCGCGTAGTGGCTGGTGATGGCATGGGTGTCGACGGCCAGCCGCAGGGTGCGCAGCCCGTTGTCCAGGGACGATTCCCATACGGACCGGTTCCACTCGATGCGGGCGCCCCAGATGTCGTTCACCAGCACGTGGAGGGCGCCCTGCTCACTCCGGATGCGCGCCACCAGTCCGCTGACCTGCGCGGGGACGAGGTGGTCGACCTGTACGGGGATCCCGTGGCCGCCTGCCCGGTCCACGAGAGCCGCGGTCTCCTCGATCGTCTCCGGCCGGTTCATCTCGGACCGTTCGGAGCCGCTGGTGCGTCCCGTCACATACACGGTCGCTCCGGCTGCGCCGAGCTCCACCGCGATGCCTCTTCCCGCGCCGCGGGTGCCGCCTGCGACGAGAGCGACTTTTCCTGCCAGAGATGTCCCCATGTGCCCGGAACCTAGCATGAGGTCAAACACTTTTCATTGACTTGCTCGCGCCAGGCTGTTATAAGCGGCTACTCTCGACTGGATGGTCCGGCGTGGTGCGCTTGACACTGAAATCGAACATCCATTCTCATGAGGTTCCGGCCGGGTTTTCCCGGGCCCGACCGTGGAGTTGTCCACAGGCCGGGAGGACGTCGAGGCCCATTGTCAGTGGCAGGGGTTAGCGTCTTTGACGTGAAGCGATCGACTCAAGCAAATCGGGTGGAACCCATGGCAGGAAACGACCGCGAGAAGGCGCTGGACGCCGCACTCGCACAGATTGAACGGCAATTCGGCAAGGGCGCGGTGATGCGCCTCGGCGAGCGGCCGAACGAGCCGATCGAGGTGATCCCCACCGGATCGACCGCCCTCGACGTCGCCCTCGGCGTCGGCGGTCTGCCGCGCGGCCGCGTGGTGGAGGTGTACGGGCCGGAGTCCTCCGGTAAGACGACTCTGACGCTGCACGCCGTGGCGAACGCGCAGAAGCTCGGCGGCACGGTGGCCTTCATCGACGCCGAGCACGCTCTCGACCCCGAGTACGCGAAGAAGCTCGGTGTCGACATCGACAACCTCATCCTGTCCCAGCCGGACAACGGTGAGCAGGCGCTGGAAATCGTGGACATGCTGATCCGCTCCGGTGCGCTCGACCTGATCGTCATCGACTCCGTCGCGGCCCTGGTGCCGCGTGCCGAGATCGAGGGCGAGATGGGTGACTCGCACGTGGGTCTGCAGGCCCGTCTGATGAGCCAGGCGCTCCGCAAGATCACCAGCGCGCTCAACCAGTCCAAGACCACCGCGATCTTCATCAACCAGCTTCGCGAGAAGATCGGTGTGATGTTCGGCTCCCCCGAGACCACGACCGGTGGCCGGGCGCTGAAGTTCTACGCCTCGGTGCGTCTCGACATCCGACGGATCGAGACGCTCAAGGACGGTACGGAGGCAGTGGGTAACCGCACCCGGGTCAAGGTCGTCAAGAACAAGGTCGCGCCGCCGTTCAAGCAGGCCGAGTTCGACATCCTCTACGGCCACGGCATCAGTCGTGAGGGCGGCCTGATCGACATGGGTGTCGATCACGGCTTCGTCCGCAAGGCCGGCGCCTGGTACACGTACGAGGGCGACCAGCTCGGCCAGGGCAAGGAGAACGCCCGTAACTTCCTCAAGGACAATCCCGATCTCGCCAATGAGATCGAGAAGAAGATCCTGGAGAAGCTGGGTATCGGTGTGCGGGCCGAGACCCCGGCCATCGAGCCCGCCGTCGCTGCGACCGGCACTGCCGATGGCGCGGACGACGCTTCGGCGAAGTCCGCGGCCGCGCCGGCCACCAAGGCCAAGGCCACCAAGGCTGCGGCGGCCAAGAGCTAGGCCGTGACACGTCGTACGGAGTGGTCGGACGGCGACACCGGCCCCGGCTGGAGCGCCGGCCCCCCATTCGCCGCAGAGTCCGCCGCGAGCGACGGAGGGTCTCGGGGGAGAGGCTCGGGCGGGGGGTTCGGTGAGGGCGGCCGTGGCCGGGGATTCGGTGAAGGTGCGGGGCCGGGCGGGGGTGCCGGCCGTCGTTCCCGCACGGGTTCCAGGAGCGGGGGTTCCAGAAGCGGCGGTTCCTCCGTCTCGTCGAGGGCCGAGACGGAGGAGCCGCAGGACCCGGTCGAGCAGGCGCGCAACATCTGCCTGCGCCTGCTCACCGGGACTCCGCGCACCCGCAAGCAGCTCGCGGATGCCCTGCGCAAGAGGGAGATCCCCGAGGAGGCCGCCGAAGAGGTGCTGTCGCGGTTCGAGGACGTGGGACTGATCGACGACGGGTCGTTCGCCGAGGCGTGGGTCGAGTCCCGGCATCGCAGCCGGGGGCTGGCTCGCCGGGCTCTCGTCCAGGAGCTGCGCACCAAGGGCGTGGACTCCGGACTGATCGACGAGGCGATCGAGCAGTTGGACCCGGAGCAGGAGGAGGAGACGGCCCGTGAGCTGGTGGCGCGAAAACTGCGCTCCACCAGGGGCCTCGAACGCGACAAGCGACTTCGCCGTCTCGCGGGAATGCTCGCTCGCAAGGGTTACGGGGAGGGGATGGCCCTGCGCGTGGTGAGGCAGGCCCTGGCGGAAGAGGGCGAGGAGACGGAGGGCCTGGACGAGCCGTTCTGAGCGCTCGTTCGGCCGGGGAGAGCCCTGGGTGGTCGGGGCAGCCCGGGGCGTGGTGCGGACGGCTGACCTGGGAAGGGGCTCCGGTCAGCGGTGCGCCAGAGGTGGGCGTGATGGTGGTCTGCGCGGGGGTGCAGACGCCGCCGCCGGGTTGTCGGAAAGGGCGCGGTGAACGGGGGGCGCGGCGGCCGACCCGTTGCCGCAGTGGCGGGTGGATGTTGCGGTCGGGGGCGCCCGGATTCGGGCTGAGGGCTATGGGCTGGCTGCGGGCGACGGACTCCGGATTCGGAACTTCGGACTTCGGGCGGAGGATCGTGCTCGGTGCTCGGTGCTCGGTGCTCGGTGCTCCGGCGACGGTCGGGGCGGTCAGTGGCCTGCGCGTGCGGCCCGCCGGATGGTGGCGTCGAGGAGGGACAGGGCGTCGGCGGCGGTGCGGTCGGGGTGCCGGTTCCACGGGCCGATCAGGTCGGTCCAGCCCTGCGAGCGGAGTTCGGTGATCATCCAGGCCCCGGCCCGGTCCACCGTGTCGAGGGAGCCGTACCCGAGACGGTGTGCGGTGAGCATGGCGCCGCAGATACAGCGGGCACCCCGGGCGTTGCGCAGCCGGTAGGGGGTGTTCTGCCAGCCCCACTCGACCAGGATCCGCCGGGCGTGGCCGAGATGGGTGGAGGGGCGCACATCGGGCCGGCCGATACGCCGCCAGCTGTGCAGACGCTCGGGCAGGACCGCGCCCAATCGCCCGGGCAGCGGGCGTTCCTGGGGCGCAGGCGTGGGCAGTGCCCGCACCGACTCTTCGATGAGCTGCTCGACGGGCACGGAGAGCAGGTCACGCCAGTCGGCCGAACCCGGAGCGTGGGGCCGGGCTCGGGACGGGGCGTGGGCCAGGCCGCCGTCGACCGGCCCTGACCCCGGCTCTGACCCCGGCTCGGGCTCCGGTCCTGGCCGAGGTCCTGACCCCGGCTCCGGGCGAAGCGGCGCGTCTTCGGGAGCGGTGTGTTCCCAGCCCCTGATGATGTCCTGCCACGCCGCCGTGTCGTGGATGTGCGACGCCTGCGCGTCGAGCTGATCCGGGGTGAGGTGGAGGGTCTTCATCGGCGGGGCATCTCCGTACATTTCGGTCCTCTGTGTTGAGGCGAATGTGCGGGGCCCACGGCGATCCCTCCACCGGGGCGTGGCGTTCGGGTGGGGCGACGCGCACCCGGGGCTCGCGAGCCGGCGACCGGGGGAGGGCGATGAGGGGGCTAACCCCCGTACGAAGACGCAGGAATGCTCCAGTGCACAGGCACCTGTGCACAGAGCAGTGTGTGTGTCATGGCAGAGAAACCCGGCGGTACCGAGATCACGGAGCTGGCCGCGCTCAAGGCGCTCGCCCAGCCGCGGCGCCAGCAGATCCTCCAGCACCTCACCCTGAACGGGCCGGCGACCTCCGCGATCCTCGCCCGCGCTCTCGGGCTGAACACCGGGGCCACCAGCTACCACCTGCGCGAACTGGCCAGATACGGCTTCGTGGATGACGCCGCGCCGGAGGACGTGGAAGCCCGTGCCGCCGGCCCGGCGAGTTCCGGGGCCGAGGGGCCCGGAAGCAGGAGGCGGCGCTGGTGGAAGGTGGTACCGGGTGACCGGCGCTTCCCGCCCCGCTCCCGCCAGACACCCGAGACACGGCTCGTCATGGACGAGCTCAACAGACACGCGTACGCCGCCGACCTGGCGCTCTTCGAGCAGCTCCAGCGTGCCGGAGGACAACCCGGCCGGACCGACGCGGCCGACCCGGCCGACCGGACCGACCGGACCTACGTGACCGACCGGACCGACGTGACCGACGTGACCGACGTGACCGTACGGACCGATCAGCTCGGTCAGGGTGACGAGTGGGTCGACGCGTTCCTGTATTCGCGAGGCTCCATCAGGCTCACGCTTCCCGAACTGCGTGCGTTCTTCGAGGAGTACATCGCCTTGACGAACCGTTACAAGCGCCCTGACGCAGCAACCCCGCCTGAAGCGCGCACGGTCCATACGCGACTGCTCGCCTTCCCGGCCCCCGCCCCCGCTCCCGCAGACCACCGATCAGAGACGGACGCATCATGATGCTGCGCTACGCACTGCACACCATCCGGGACCGGAAGGGCGGGTTCCTGGGTGCGTTACTTGCCCTCATGTGCGCCGCAGCTCTCATCACGGCCTGCGGCACGCTCCTGGAGACCGGACTGCGCGGAAGGATCGCCACCGAACGCTATGCCGCCACACCTCTGATCGTCTCGGCCGACCAGAACGTCCACCGGACCACCGTCAAGCACAAGGGCAACGGCAAGACGAAGGTCAAGCACAAGGCGAAGGCCGTCGTCGAACGGGCCTGGCTGCCTGCCGCCGTCGCGGACCGGGTCCGCGCCGTCGAAGGCGTCAAGGTGATCCCCGAACTCACCTTTCTCGCACGGCCCGTCATCCAGGACGCCGCCGAAGAGCCCGCCGGCCGCGCCTCGTACGGCCACGCCTGGACTTCCGCGCAGCTCACCCCCTTCGCTCTCACCGCGGGCCGCGCCCCCGCATCCGCCGACGAGATCGTGATCGACCGCGGGCTCGCCCGGCGGGCCGGTCTGAAGCCCCAGGACCGTCTCACCGTGCAGTCCACCGGCAATCCGCGCTCCTACCGCGTCAGCGGCATCGCGGCCCCCACCACTTCCGGCGCGGCCGCCGATTCCGTAGCCGGTGAAGAACTTCGCCGGCAGACCTCCCTGTTCTTCTCCACCGCTGAGGCCGAGCGCCTGGCGGCACGCCCGGGCCAGATCACGGCACTCGGCCTGATCCCCACTCCGGGAACGGATCTCGCGGACCTGGAGCGGCAGGTGAAGCAGGTTCTCCAGGGCACCACCGCACAGGTCTCCTCCGGCGACGCCCGCGGCCCGGTCGAGTTCCTGGACGCCGCGGGCGCCCGTATCAAGCTCGTTTCCATGGGCGGGGCGATGGGCGGCACATCGCTTCTCGTCGCGGTGCTCGTAGTCGTCGGCACCTTCGCGCTCTCCATCCAGCAGCGGCACCGTGAACTGGCCCTGCTGCGCGCCATCGCCGCCACCTCCCGTCAGGTCCGCCGGCTGCTCTGCCGAGAGGCTCTGCTGGTCGGAGCCGCCGCGGGTGTCCTGGGCGCGCTCGCCGGACTGCCACTCTCCAGGTGGCTCCACGGTCGATTCATCGACATGGGCGCTGTTCCCGCCACCCTGGAACGAACGTCCGGCGTCATCCCCATGCTTGTCGCTCTCGCCGTCACCCTCCTCGGTGCGTGGGCCGCCGCCCGTATCTCCGGCAGTCGTATCTCCCGCATCAAGCCGGCCGAGGCGATGGCCGAGGCCGCTGCGGAGCGTGTCCGTCCGGCCAGGGGACGGCTCGTCGCCGGTCTGGTCCTGCTCGTGGGTGGTGTCGCCCTCGTCTTCGTACTCGCCGCGCTGCGCACCGAGGCGGCCTCGACGCCCGTCACCTTCCTCGCCGTGGTGGTGCTGGCGACTGCCGTGTCGCTCTTGGGGCCGAGTCTTGTCAGGGGAGCGGTCGCGGTGCTGGCCGGCCCGCTGCGCCTCGCCGGTCACGGTGGTTTCCTCGCCGCCTCCAACGTCCGTGGGAATGCCACCCGGATGGCCGCGGTCGTCACGCCGCTGACCCTGCTGATCGGCATGACCTGCACCGTTCTCTTCGTTCAGCCCACCCTCTCCGATGCGGCGCGCACCGAGGCGAGGGAGGGCACCCGGGCCACCTCGGTCCTGGTGGCCGACGGGCCGGGTGTCCCGCCTGCCGCGGTCGAAGCGGTTCGGGGGATGCCAGGGATCACAGCTGCGACGGAGGTCGTACGGACGACTCTGCGGGTCGGGCTCGACGCGTATCCGGCGCAGGGAGTCACTCCCACCGGACTCACCCGGACCTGGGATCCCGAGGTCACCAGCGGCTCGCTCGCCGACTTCACGGACGGCTCCCGCACCGCCGCGATCAGCGAACTCGCCGCCGACCGGCTGAAGCTGAGCCCGGGCGACCCGCTGGAGCTGCACCTCGGCGACGGCACCCCGGCGAGCCTCACCGTCGTCGCCGTCTACGACAGGGGACTCGGCTTCGGTGATCTGACGCTGCCGCACGACCTGGTCGCCCGTCACATGGACAACCCGCTCGCCGCCACCGTCCTGATCGCCGGGGACCGCGACCGGGCCGACATCGCCGGGCAGCTGAAGGCCTTCCCCGGGGTGGCCGTACTCGACCCCGCCGATGTCGACCGGCTGCAGGCCGACCGGCAGCAGCGGAACGCCGAGGTCAACTACCTGGCCATGGGGCTCGTGCTGGCCTTCACCGCCATCGCCGTCGTCAACACCCTCGCAATGTCGGTGTCCGAGCGGGTCCGGGAGTTCGCCATGCTCCGGCTGGCCGGCGCGACCCGCCGCCAAGTACTGCGGATGCTCAGGATCGAGGCGATGACGGTCCTGGTGATCGCCGCCGTCCTGGGAAGCGGCATCTCCCTGGCGGTCCTGACCGCCTTCAGTGTCGGAATGACGGGGAGCGCGGCGCCGGCCGTCCTGCCCGCGGTGTACGCGACGGTGCTGGGCGCCGCGGCGCTGCTCGCGCTGGTGGCCACCGCCCTCCCCGGTCATCTGGCCCTCAGGCCCCGCCCGGTGGAGATGGTGACAGCCAGGCAGTGACCACCGCCACCGGCGTCATGGGCTCCCTGGCATCTGGCTCCCGGACGTTCGGCAACCGGTCATACGGCTCCCGGTCATACGGCTCCCGGTCGCACCTCGACCGGGAGCCCCGCCGCACGCCAGGCCTGGAACCCGCCGATGAGGTCGGTCGCGCGGTGCAGTCCCAGCTGGTGCAGGGACGCGACCGCGAGGCTCGACGCGTAGCCCTCGTTGCAGATCACCACCACCTGGAGATCGTGGCTCACCGCCTCGGCGGCGCGATGGCTTCCCCAGGGATCGAGTCGCCACTCCAACTCGTTGCGTTCGACGACCAGCGCACCCGGGATGAGCCCGTCCCTCTCCCGCAGGGCCGCATATCGGATGTCCACCAGGAGCGCGCCGTCGGCGGCTGCCGCAGCGGCCTCGGGAGGGCCGATCCGGTCGATTCCGGTCCGGATCCGATCCAGCAGCCCGTCGATGCCCACCGGAGCCGTAGCGGCGATCGCGGGGGCGGCCCTGTGTTCGTCGCTCACTGCCAGTCCTCCGGTCGTTCGATCTGCTCAAGGCGCAGCACCGCGCCCGTACGGCTGTAGCGGCGGATGCGCGGCAGCGGGGGGTAGTAGGCGTGCACCGAGACCGCGTGGGTGTCGGTGGACTCGTTCAGCACCTCGTGAACGTGGTGGCGGCCGAAGGACCGGCCCCGACCTGCCGTCAACCGGCGGGTGCGATCGACGTCCTCGCTCAGTTCCAGGGTCTTCCAGCCGTCGGTCGGCAGCCGGGCGGCCAGGGAGTGCTCCTTGAGCGTGCCCACCGCGGTGGTGAAGGCGCCGATGGAGTCGGCGTGGTCGTGCCAGCCGGTGCCCGTGCCGGGCGGCCAGCCGATCAGCCATGCCTCGCTGCCGCCCGGTCCGTCCAGCCGGATCCAGGTGCGGCCCTCGGGATCGAGGGGCAGTGAGGCGACGAGCGCCGCGTCTTCGGCGGTACGCCGGACGAAGGCGAGCAGTTGCGCGGCGTCCGGTACGGGCGAGGAGGGCGCGGGCACGGACGCCGAAGGGCGTACGGGAGCAGGGAAAGGAGAAGGCAGTGCAGACACAGGAACCGTCCTGGGAGTTCGCGTGAAGCCAGGGCCGTACCGGGGTACTGGAAGTGCTCGACAGCACGGCGCGGCAGTGGGAAGCGATTCAGCAGGACGGTCGACACACGCAGCCCGCATAGCGGACGAGGTCCATATGGACCCTCCGCCACAGGCGCACATCGGTGTCGGTCATGATCTGGAGTACACCATGTGCGCCCGTGACGGTCAATTGATGTGGGCGGCGCGCTCGGAGCGCGCGGACGTGTGCCGCGACTCCTCCCGCTCCGTGCCCGTGCCGTGCCCACGGGCCGGTTCGACGTCGCCTCCGCGCGCCGCGTCGGCTGCGGCGAAGAGCTCTGCGGGACGTACGCCGCCGAAGGCCGCCACGAGGTGTCCGTCGGGCCGCACCAGCAGCACGGTGTGTGCCGGCGCCCCGGGGTAGCTCTCCGCCACCAGGAGCTCTCCCTTCACCGGCAGCGCGCCAACGGCTTCGATGAGCCGGGGCATGACTCCCGCAGTGAGCCAGTGCCGCCGGTCCCACACCCCGGTCCCCGGTGCGACCAGCACGACCAGCAGATGCCCCCGGCCCAGCCGGTCGCGCAGGCGGACGCTGTTGCCGTCGGGCGCGGTCACCCGCACATCGGCGACCGGCGCACCGGGGGGCGTACCCACCGAGGTGTGCGCCTCGGCGTGCGGGGGCGCAAGGGGCGAATGCGTGTACGAAGGGGGCGCACCCAGAGGTCCGCACCCCAGATGGCCGTCGGTGAGCAAGGTGTCGTGACCACGCGCGCTGCCCGGCACGAGGGTCCGAAGACCGCCGCCCCCGCGCAGTATCGGCAGCGACTGGTCGGCGGCGCGGAGCCGTGAGGCGACCGCCGCCCTGCGCTCCGCCTGGTAACTGTCCAGGAGCAGCTCCGAGGCACCGTGGTGCCAGCTCTGTGCCAGCTTCCAGGCCAGGTTCTCGGCGTCCCGTACGCCTTCGTCCAGGCCCTGTGTGCCGAGCGCCCCCAGGAGATGCGCGGCGTCACCGGCAAGGAAGGCGCGCTTGGAGCGCCAGCGCCGGGCCAGGCGGTGGTGCAGCGTGTACACGCCGGTGTCGAGCAGTTCGTACGCCGGGGTCTCCCCGCACCAGCCCGCCAGCGTGTCCCGGACCCGGGCGATCAGGGCGTCAGGAGTGACCAGCTCACCACGCGGCGGAAGCAGCCAGTCCAGTCGCCAGACACCGTCGGGCAGCGGCCTCGCGGTCACCTCGGGGCCGGCGCTGCGCCACGGCGGCGCCCGGTGCAGCACGGCTTCACCCGGCCACGGCAGTTCGGTACGCAGTGCGGCGACGGCGTGGCGCTCCACCGCCGTGCGCCCGGGAAACCTGATGTCCAGAAGCTTGCGCACGGTGGATCGGGCACCGTCGCAACCGACCAGATAACTGCCCCGCCACCAGGTGGAATCCGGCTCCCGGGTGTGCACGGTGACCCCGGCCGGGTCCTGCTCCAGGGTGTCGATGCGACTGAGCGGCGCGATGCGCACGAGACTCTGCGCGGCGACCGCCGCGCGCAGGCCGCGGGTCAGCGAGTGCTGCGGCAGATGGACCGGCGCAGGCAGCGGGCCGTTCTCCGACGCCTCGCCGAGCGGCAGCTCGCGGACCAGTTGCTTGCGCCGTACAGAGCGCCACCCGGACCACCGGAGGCCCTCGTCGCTCAGGGTCGTGCAGCCGAGCCGCTCCACGAGGGCGGCGGTGTCCTCGCGAAGGACGACGGTGCGGGCCAGCCGCTGTTCGTCCTTCCCCGGGCCTTCGTCGAGGACGACGGAGGGGACGCCCTGTGCGGCGAGGGCGAGCGACAGCACCAGACCGACGGGCCCGGCGCCGACGACGATCACCGGGTCCACGGCGCACACCCTCCGGCCCGTACGGTCGTAGGAGAAGCGGGGACGGAGGCTCGGGGCGCGATCACAGAACGTATGCAACCTACTGCCGGTGCTTGCGTCAAGCGACGGAGACCCGTGGCGGGGAGCACGGCAGATGTGCCCGTGCTCCCCGCGGTCGGATTATCGACGAGCTGTCAGGAATCCGACGGGTCAGCGACCTTGACCGGGGGAGCGTCGATGATCTCGAGGCCGCCACCGGGGCCGGCGCCGACCACTGCGCCCGTGCTCTTCTTCGCACGCCGCAGGCGCGCTTCGAGCCAGCTCGCGAAGGAGGTGAGCGCGAAGTTCACCGCGACGAAGATCAGGGCGATCACGGTGAAGCACGCGATGGTGTTCGCGCCGTAGTTCGCGGCCATCGGGCGGACCGAGGCGAGCAGCTCGGGGAATGTCATCACGGCACCGCCGAGCGCGGTGTCCTTCACGATGACGACGATCTGGCTGACGATGGCGGGCAGCATGGCGGTGACGGACTGCGGCAGCAGCACGTACCGCATGGTCTGGCCCTTGCGCATGCCGATCGCCTTGGCGGCATCCGTCTGACCCTGCGGGAGCGACAGGATGCCGGCCCGCACGATCTCGGCCAGGACCGAGGCGTTGTACAGCACAAGACCGGTGACGACGGCGTACAGCGGGCGCACGTCACTGCTGAGGTTCGTGAACTCCGAGTACGCCGCGTTCGCCGCGATCATCAGGATCAGCACCGGGATGGCGCGGAAGAACTCCACGACGATGCCGGACGGCATCCGGACCCACCGGTGTTCGGAGAGCCGTCCGATACCGAACAGCGCCCCGAGGGGCAGAGCGATGATCAGGGCGAAGAACGCAGCCTTGAGCGTGTTCTGGAGTCCGGGCCAGATGTACGTCTGCCACGGCAGGGAGCTCGTGAAGAACGGCTCCCACTTCACCCAGTCCAGCTGGTGCTTGGAGTTCAGGCCGTCGTAGACCCACCACAGCACGCCTGCGAGTGCGACCAGGAAGACGACCGAGTACACGACGTTGCGCCGCTTGGCGCGGGGTCCCGGGGTGTCGAAGAGGACGGATGTCATCGCTTTACCGCCACCTTCTTGCTCACCCAGCCGAGCAGGAGCCCGGTCGGGAGGGTGAGACAGATGAATCCGAACGCGAAGACCGCGGAGATCAGGATCAGCTGGGCTTCCGCCTCGATCATGGTCTTCATCAGCGAGGCCGCCTCGACGACTCCGATCGCCGCGGCGACGGTGGTGTTCTTCGTCAGTGCGATCAGCACGTTCGCCAGCGGGTTGACGACCGAGCGGAACGCCTGCGGGAGGATGATCAGCTGCAGAACCTGCGTAAAGCTCAGCCCGAGTGCGCGGGCGGCTTCGGCCTGGCCCGCAGGCACCGTGTTGATGCCCGAACGCAGCGCCTCGCAGACGAAGGCGGCGGTGTAGAGGGAGAGTGCGAGGACCGCGAGCCGGAAGTTGATGACGGTGAAGTCTTCGGATCCGAACGTGATCTGCAGCGTCTGGAACAGACCCAGCGACGAGAAGACGATGATCACGGTCAGCGGGATGTTACGGACCACGTTTACGTAGGCGGTACCGAAACCGCGCATCAGGGGGACCGGGCCGACCCGCATACCGGCCAGCAGTGTTCCCCATATGAGGGCACCGAGGGCGGAGTAGACGGTGAGTTTCACCGTTACCCAGAAGGCCCCCAGTAGGTCGTAGGGCTCAAGAAAGTCGAACACGATCTCCCGTGCTTCCGCGTGTGGGGACGGCTCGGTGCGCCGCCGGAGCGGCGGCGCACCTCATCGGCCCAGCTGCTGGACCGCGAACGGCCTTACTTGACGATGTTGCCGATCTTCGGCGCGGGCTCGTTCTTGTAGTTGGCCGGGCCGAAGTTGTCCGCGACGGCCTTGTCCCACGCACCGTCGGAGACCATCTTGGTCAGCGCGGCGTCGATCTTCTTCTTGAGGTCGGCGTCGCCCTTCTTCAGGCCGATGCCGTAGTTCTCGTTGCTCATCTTGAAGCCGGCCAGCTTGAACTTGCCCTGGAACTGCTCCTGCGCGGCGAAGCCGGCGAGGATGGAGTCATCGGTGGTCAGGGCGTCGATGACCTTGTTCTCCAGGCCGGTCAGGCACTCCGAGTAGCCGCCGTACTCCTGGAGCTGAGCCTTCGGGGCCAGCTTCTCCTTGACGTTCGACGCGGAGGTCGAGCCGGTGACGGAGCAGAGCTTCTTCGAGTTCAGGTCCTCGGGGGACTTGATCGAGTCGTCATCGGCGCGCACCAGGATGTCCTGGTGGGCCAGCAGGTACGGGCCGGCGAAGTCGACCTTCTGCAGGCGCTCGTCGTTGATCGAGTAGGAGGCCGCGATGAACTTGACGTCGCCGCGGTCGATCGCGGTCTCGCGGTCGGCGCTCTTGGTCTCCTTGAAGACGATGTCGCCGGCCTCGTAGCCGAGCTCCTTGGCGACGTACGTGGCGACGTCGACGTCGAAGCCCGTGTACTTGCCGTCCGGGGTCTTCAGGCCGATACCGGGCTGGTCGATCTTGATGCCGATGGTGATCTTCTCGCCACCGGAGCCCGACTTGCCCTCCTTCTCCTCGGAACCGCAGGCGGTGGCGGTGAGGGCGAGCGCGAGCACGGCGGCGGAGGCGGCGGTGACCTTACGAAGCTGCATGGTGGTATTCCCTAGGTTGACGCGATGTGCGCGAGGTGAGTGATCAGCTGATCCGGAACTCAGTGGTGAAGGATCTTCGACAGGAAGTCCTTGGCCCGGTCACTGCGCGGGTTGCTGAAGAACTGGTCGGGGGCCGCCTCTTCGACGATCTTTCCGTCCGCCATGAAGACGACGCGGTTGGCAGCCGACCGTGCGAAGCCCATCTCGTGGGTGACGACGACCATGGTCATGCCGTCCCGGGCGAGCTGCTGCATGACCTCCAGCACCTCGTTGATCATCTCCGGGTCGAGCGCCGACGTGGGCTCGTCGAAGAGCATGACCTTCGGGTCCATCGCCAAGGCGCGTGCGATGGCTACGCGTTGCTGCTGACCACCCGAAAGCTGGGAGGGGTACTTGTCCGCCTGAGAGGCGACGCCCACCCGGTCGAGCAGTGAGCGGGCCTTCTCCGTGGCGGCCTGCTTGTCCGTCCTGCGGACCTTGACCTGGCCCAGCATCACGTTCTCGAGCACCGTCTTGTGCGCGAAGAGATTGAACGACTGGAAGACCATGCCCACGTCGGCGCGCAGGCGGGCGAGTTCCTTGCCCTCCTGCGGGAGGGGCTTGCCGTCGATCGATATCGCGCCCGAGTCGATCGTCTCCAAGCGGTTGATGGTGCGGCACAGCGTGGACTTTCCGGAACCCGAAGGCCCGATCACAACCACGACCTCGCCACGGGCGATGGTCAGGTCGATGTCCTGGAGCACATGCAGCGCGCCGAAGTGCTTGTTGACGTTGCTCAGTACGACAAGGTCGTTCGCCGCTTGCGCGGCATCCTCGGCGGCCTTGGTCACTGAAACTCCGCTCATCGGCTTAATGCTCCGTCCTCCTCGGTTGGCAAGGACACTAGTGACGCAGTGCGATCAGCGTCATTACATCTGAGCGGAAATTGAGCATAACGATCCGGCCGCAACCGGACACACCGCGTGAACAGGACGTCCTCGACGCTGCTGGGGCGTACCGGGTGGGTAACGGAAACCCTGCTGTAACCGGCAAGGTCTTGACTGGCGTACCCGTCATCGGAGTGGATGCCCTGTAGGGCAATGAGAAGAAACCACGTGAACCGTCCCGGACCGCCGGGCGCCGGAAGGAGGGCCACATGAGACTGCTGCTCGTCGAGGACGACGACCATGTCGCGGCGGCCCTGTCCGCCGTGCTCGCCCGGCACGGGTTCCAGGTCGTGCACGCCCGCAACGGCGAGGAGGCCCTGCGATCCCTCCTGCCCGCCGACAATGAGCCGTTCGGCGTCGTCCTGCTCGACCTCGGCCTGCCCGACCAGGACGGCTACGAGGTGTGCGGCAAGATCCGCAAGCGCTCCTCGATCCCCGTGATCATGGTGACCGCGCGTGCCGACGTCCGTTCGCGGATCCACGGGCTCAACCTCGGGGCGGACGACTACGTCGTCAAGCCCTACGACACCGGTGAACTGCTCGCCCGTATCCACGCCGTGGCACGGCGCAAGACGGCCGGCGAGGAGAGTGCTCCGGCGCCGGCCGGTGGTCTGGTGCTGGGACCTGTCCGAATCGAGCTGCCGACCCGGAGGGTCAGTGTCGACGGCGAGGAGGTCCAGCTCACGCGCAAGGAGTTCGACCTTCTGGCGCTGCTGGCCCAGCGGCCCGGTGTGGTCTTCCGGCGTGAGCAGATCATCAGCGAGGTGTGGCGCACGAGCTGGGAGGGGACGGGACGCACGCTTGAGGTACACGTCGCGTCGCTGCGTTCGAAGCTGCGGCTGCCCGCACTGATCGAGACCGTGCGGGGCGTCGGCTACCGGCTCGTCTCGCCGTCCGCGTAGGGGCGTACGTACCCCGTGCACACGCGTCTGCTTCCCCTGCTCATCATCCTGATGGCGGCCGTACTGCTCGCCCTCGGGGTCCCGCTCGCCGCCCGGGTGGCCGCCGCCGAACAGCAGCGTCTCGTCGTGGACCGGATCGACGACACCGCACGCTTCGCCGCGCTCGCCCAGTTCGTCAGCGTCTCCCTGCCGGGCAACGAGGAGCGGCAGCGCATCCTCCAGGCCGAGCTCGACGCGTACGACTCCGTGTACGAGATCAGGGCCGGCGTCTTCTACCGCGACGACCAGACCCTGGCGAAGGCCCCGACCTCCTGGATGCTGCCCACCGAGGGCGAGGGCCGCGACGCGTTCCGGGAGGCGCTCCTGGGACGGCGCTCCCACGATCCGGGGCAGGTGTGGCCGTGGCAGACGGGCCGGGTCGTCGTGGCCTCGCCCGTCGTACGGGACGGCGATGTCGTCGCCGTCGTCGTCATCGACTCGCCCACCGGCGAGATGCGGTCCCGGACGCTGCGGGGCTGGCTGCTGATCGGCCTCGGCGAGGCCCTGGCCCTGCTCGTCGCGGTCGGGGCGGCATTCCGGCTCACGGGCTGGGTGCTGCTGCCGGTGCGCATCCTGGACGCAGCCACGCACGACATCGCCAGTGGCCGGATGCGGTCCCGGGTGGCCGCGTCCGGCGGGCCTCCGGAACTCCGGCGCCTGGCCCGTTCGTTCAACGAGATGGCGGACAACGTCGAAGACGTTCTGGAGCAGCAGCGCGCCTTCGTCGCCGACGCCTCGCACCAGTTGCGCAATCCGCTGGCCGCACTCCTGCTGCGCATGGAGCTCCTCGGACTCGAACTCCCCGAGGGGAACGAGGAGATCGCAGCGGTGCGCACGGAGGGTAAGCGCCTCGCCCAGGTCCTGGACGACCTGCTGAACCTGGCACTGGCCGAGCACGCCGCCCCCGACCTCCGGCTCACGGACATCGGCGCCCTCACGGCCGAGCGCGTCGCCGCATGGCGTCCGCTGGCCCAGGAGAAGGGGGTGCGGCTGCTCCAGGACAGTCCGTCGGCGGCCACCGGGTGGGCGGACCCGATCGCGCTCTCCAGCGTGCTGGACGCCGTCATCGACAACGCGCTCAAGTTCACGCCGCCGGACGAGGAGGTACGCGTCTTTGTCGCGTCCAACGGTGAGAACGTCACCGTGCGGGTCGCCGACCGCGGGCCGGGACTGACCGGTCGGGAACTGGAGCGCATCGGTGACCGCTTCTGGCGCAGCAACCGGCACCAGAACGTCAAGGGCTCCGGGCTGGGGCTCTCGATCTCGCGTGCTCTGCTCACGGCCGGCCGCGGCTCGATCACGTACGCCCGGAACGAGCCCCACGGGCTGCTGGTGACCGTGACCATGCCGCGCCACGCACCCCACGCCTGAGCGGTCCCCCGGCCGGGTGTGACCGGACTACGGCTTGACCGACCGGTAGTAGCGCCCGGCGCCTTCGTGCAGCGGCAGCGGATCGGTGTAGATGGCGGTCCGCAGGTCCACCACCTGCGCGGAGTGCACCTCACGGCCGATGCGGTCGCGGCTGTCGATCACGGTCCGGGTGAACGCCTCGGTCATCTCGGGGTCCGTACGGTCCGTGGTGACCAGCAGATTGGCGACGGCGACCGTCGGTACGGCCTGGCCCTGCTGCGCGTTGAGGTAGGCGTCGGCCGGCATCACGGCCGAGCGGTAGTACCTGGTCGATCCGCCGACGGCCTGGAGCCGGGCGATCAGGGGGTCGTCCAGCGGTATCAGCCGGATGGGCAGCCGCTCCGACAGTTCCTGCACGGAGTTCGTCGGCAGGCCGCCGGACCAGAAGAAGGCGTCGAGCGTCCCGTTCGCCAGCCGGGCGGGCATCGTGTCGATGCCGACCGAGACCGGGACGATGCTCTTCTCCGGGTCCAGGTCGGCGGCGCTCATCAGCCGGTCCGCGACGAGCCGTACCCCTGACCCCGGCTGTCCCACACCCACCCGCTTGCCGCGCAGGTCGGCGACCGTCTGCACGTCCGAGTCGCGAGGGACGACCAGCTGTACGTAGTCGTCGTACAGCCGCGCGCAGGCGCGCAGGCGCTGGGCTCCGGGCCTGCCGTTCTGCATGAAGGTCGCGACGGCGTCGGCGGTGGCGATGGTGAAGTCCGCCTTCCCCGTCGCCACCCGTTCGATGTTCTGCTGGGAGCCCTCACTGGTCTGCAGCTCGATGGACACCTCGGGCATGTCCTTGGCCAGCGCTCCTTCGAGCCGCTCGCCGTAGCGCTGGTAGACCCCGTTGCGTACCCCCGTGGAGAAGGTCAGCGAGCCCGTGGGCGAGGACTCCCTCAGGGGGAGGACCCACCACAGGAGCAGCCCCAGGACGACCGTTACGGCCGCACCCGCCTGAAGGGTGCGTCGTCGGTCGAATCGGGACAGTACGGAGGGCATGGCGCGATCCTGCCAGCCACTCCCCGTAATGGCCAGGCCCAGGCTTCGGGGTGCGGCTCCGGGACCCCGTGCCGGGAGTCCGGCGGCAAGGGGCATTCCCGGTACCGCCTACCCTTGTCGCATGAGCAGCGGCAACCGGAGCGAAGCAGTGGACGTCAAGAAAAGCTACGAGGTACGCACTTACGGGTGCCAGATGAACGTCCACGACTCGGAACGGCTGTCGGGGCTCCTGGAGGACGCCGGATACGTCCGGGCGCCCGCGGACGCCGACGGTGACGCGGATGTCGTCGTCTTCAACACCTGCGCGGTGCGGGAGAACGCCGACAACAAGCTCTACGGCAACCTCGGCCGGCTCGCTCCGATGAAGACCAAGCGCCCGGGGATGCAGATCGCCGTCGGCGGCTGTCTCGCGCAGAAGGACCGCGACACCATCGTCAAGCGGGCCCCCTGGGTGGACGTCGTCTTCGGTACGCACAACATCGGCAAGCTCCCGGTCCTCCTGGAGCGCGCCCGCGTCCAGGAGGAGGCGCAGATCGAGATCGCCGAGTCCCTGGAGGCGTTCCCCTCCACCCTCCCCACCCGCCGTGAGTCCGCCTACGCCGCGTGGGTGTCGATCTCCGTCGGCTGCAACAACACGTGCACCTTCTGCATCGTCCCCGCGCTGCGCGGCAAGGAGAAGGACCGCCGTACCGGCGACATCCTCGCCGAGATCGAGGCGCTCGTCTCCGAGGGCGTCTCCGAGGTGACCCTGCTCGGACAGAACGTGAACGCGTACGGCTCCGACATCGGCGACCGGGAAGCGTTCTCCAAGCTGCTGCGTGCCTGTGGCGCCATCGAGGGCCTGGAGCGCGTCCGCTTCACATCCCCGCACCCGCGTGACTTCACCGACGACGTGATCGCCGCGATGGCCGAGACGCCGAACGTGATGCCGCAGCTCCACATGCCGATGCAGTCGGGCTCGGACACCATCCTGAAGGCGATGCGGCGCTCGTACCGGCAGGAGCGTTTTCTCGGGATCATCGAGAAGGTGCGCGCCGCGATGCCGGACGCCGCCATCTCGACCGACATCATCGTGGGCTTCCCGGGAGAGACCGAGGAGGACTTCGAGCAGACCATGCACGCGGTCCGGGAGGCACGCTTCGCCAACGCCTTCACCTTCCAGTACTCCAAGCGCCCCGGGACGCCCGCTGCGGACATGGAGGGCCAGATCCCCAAGGAGGTCGTCCAGGAGCGGTACATGCGCCTGTCGGCCCTCCAGGAGGAGATCTCCTGGGAGGAGAACAAGAAGCAGGTCGGCCGCACGCTGGACGTCATGGTCGCGGAGGGCGAGGGCCGCAAGGACGGTTCCACCGACCGTCTCTCAGGTCGCGCCCCCGACAACCGACTGGTCCACTTCACCCGGCCCGCGCAGGAGGTACGCCCCGGGGACGTGGTGACGGTCGACATCACGTACGCGGCTCCGCACCACCTGCTGGCCGAGGGCGCCCCCCTCGGCGTACGCCGCACGCGTTCCGGGGACGCCTGGGAGGCGCGGAGCGCCGCGGCGGCCGCCAAGCCCGCCGGTGTGATGCTGGGCCTGCCCGGCATCGGCGCGCCCGCCCCGCTGCCTGCCGTCTCCGCGCCCGGCTGCGGCATCGGCTGACGGCGGGGACCTCGCAGCACCCGGAGAGGCCGCAGGGCACCCGCGGGCCCGCGCAGTACGCTGACCGTCATGCTTGTCGCTGCCGCCGTCTGCCCCTGCCCGCCGCTCCTGGTCTCCGAGGTCGCCGCCGGAGCGGCGTCCGAGTTCGACGACGCACGGACCGCGTGCCGGGACGCCCTGGGCGTCATCGCCGCGGCCCGTCCCGATCTGCTGATCGTCGTGGGCCCGTGCGCCGAAACCGACGGTGAGGGGCCGTACCCCGCCGGAGCGACCGGTTCCTTCGAAGGGTTCGGCGTCGGCCTCTCGGTACGGCTCGGGGGCGACGTCTCCGGGGACACCGCCCCGGCAGGGCGCCGCCTGCCGGCGTCCCTCGCCGTCGGGGCGTGGCTGCTGGACCGGGCGCGCTGGACGGGCGCCGCGGTCGAGGGCCTGGCCGTCGGTGAGCGGCTCGCGGCCGACAGCTGCGCCCTGGCGGGCAAGGAACTGGCGGCCAGGGCCGACCGGGTCGCCCTGCTGGTCATGGGCGACGGCAGCGCCTGCCGCACGGTGAAGGCACCCGGATACCTGGACGAGCGGGCCGTGGCCTTCGACACGGCGGTGACCCGCGCGCTGGGCGACGCGGACCTCCCCGCGCTGAGCTCCCTCGACGCCTCGCTGGGGTACGCGCTCAAGGCGGCCGGCAGGGCGCCCTGGCAGGTGCTCGCGGGCGCCGCGGAGGGCGCGGGCCTGGCGGGCCGGCTGCTGTACGCGGACGCGCCCTACGGAGTCGGCTACACCGTCGCGGTCTGGTCATGACGCACTGACGCCGAACACGAAAAAAAGGGCCCGGAGCGTATACGCTCCGGGCCCTTTCCGCGCTGTTCCGCCGGCGTCAGGCGGCGGGCGGCTTGGTGCCGCCCTCGTCCTTGTGACCGAGCCGGTCCACGGCGTCCTTGGCCTTCTGGGTGCCGGACACGATCTTGTCGCTGTACTTGCCCTTGGTCTTCTGATCGACCGTGCGCGCAGCCTTGTCGAGGCCTTGCTCGATCTTGCCCCCGTGCTGGTGCGCGAGGTCGCCGACCTTGTCCTTGGCCGGAGCGAGCTTGGCCTTCAGGTTGTCCAGGAAACCCATGGGTCACCTTCCGTGCGTTGAGGACTGTGCTCGGGCGTGCTCTGCAGCTTCAGTATCCGCTGCTTCGCCGACGGACCGATGCTCAGACGGGCGTCGAAGCAATACGTGTACTAGATATTTGTACAACATTTTACCCTGCCGTGGGGCCGGCCGTCCGGTCGCGCTCCGGCAGCGGCCACCTGCGGTGCGCCCGGCACCCCGACCGATCGGGGCACCCGGCCCCGGATCGGTCGGGAAGGCGCCCGGTGTTTGGGAGACTGGGTCGGTGAGAAGACCAGCTCCCGCCCCGCGCGTCATCACCGTCGTAGGCCCCACCGCAGCCGGAAAGTCCGACCTGGGTGTGTTTCTCGCCCAGCAGCTCGGCGGCGAAGTGGTCAACGCGGACTCCATGCAGCTCTACCGCGGGATGGACATCGGCACGGCGAAACTGACGCTCCCGGAGCGTGGCGACATCCCGCACCGCCTTCTCGACATCTGGGACGTCACCGAGGCGGCCAGCGTCGCCGAGTACCAGCGGCTGGCCCGCAAGGAGATCGACCGGCTGCTGGCCGAGGGCCGCACCCCCGTCCTGGTGGGCGGCTCGGGGCTCTACGTGAAGGGCGCCATCGACGCCCTGGAATTCCCCGGTACGGACCCCGAGGTGCGCGCCCGGCTGGAGGAGGACCTGGAGCGGGAGGGCTCCGGCGCCCTGCACACCCGGCTCGCCGCCGCCGACCCGGAGGCGGCCCGCGTCATCCTGCCGAGCAACGGACGCCGCATCGTGCGCGCCCTGGAGGTGATCGAGATCACGGGCAAGCCCTTCACCGCCAACCTCCCCGGGGACGAAGCGGTCTACGACGCCGTGCAGATCGGTGTGGACGTGGAACGCCCCGAGCTCGACGAGCGGATCGCCGTCCGGGTCGACCGGATGTGGGAGGCCGGCCTCGTGGACGAGGTGCGCGCCCTGGAGGCCCAGGGGCTGCGTGAGGGACGTACCGCCTCCCGTGCCCTCGGCTACCAGCAGGTGCTCGCCGCCCTGGCGGGAGAGTGCACCGAGGACGAGGCGCGCGCCGAGACCGTGCGCGCGACCAAGCGCTTCGCCCGCCGTCAGGACTCCTGGTTCCGCCGCGACCCGCGCGTCCACTGGCTCAGTGGTGCCGCCGATCGGCGCGCGGAACTCCCGCACATGGCGCTGGCGTTGATCGAACGAGCGGTTACAGCCTGATCACGTGATGGCATCGGGACGCTCCGCCCGTCATTTCGGTACCCGGGAGCGTGCCATCATCGAGCATCGATCGACCAGTGGAGTCCGAGTTGGGAGGGCGCGTGGCGATGGAAGCCGGCCCTCGCGACACAGACCGAGACGTACCGGATGCGCGGCACGAGGCGGGACGTCTGAGCCCGGACGGGCCCGACGAGCACGACGTGACCCCTGAGGTCGAGGTCGAGCTGCGGCCCGCACGCCGGATGCGTATCTGGCAGCTCGCACCGATCATCATGCTCGCAGCCGTCGGTTCCCTGATGTTCGCCTTCCCGCTCGCCTTCGAGTTCGGCGACGGCGGTGCCATCGTCGCGATGCTGGGCCTCCTGATCAGCTGCTGCGCCGCCGGCTGGGGCATGATGGCCGCCCGCCGCGTCGGCCACACCTGGCCGGGTCTGCCCGCAAGAGGCTCCGGCGCGCGCCCCGACTGGCGTGTGATCGCCCTGTACGTCGCCGTGGGCGCCGGGCTGGTCGCGCTCGCCGTCTGGCGCGTGGCGCGGCTCCGCTGACACGGCCCCGCCCGTGAACGGTCCGCCTTCGCGGGCTGTCGGTGCGGCCTCGTACAGTTGGTCCGTGAGCACTTCGCAGATCGCCTTCCTCAAGGGCCACGGCACCGAGAACGACTTCGTCATCGTTCCCGATCCGGGCAACGCCATCGACCTGCCCGCTTCCGTGGTGGCCCGGCTGTGCGACCGCCGGGCCGGTATCGGCGGCGACGGTCTGCTGCACGTCGTACGGTCCGCCGCGCACCCCGAGGCGCAGGCCATGGCGGCAGAGGCCGAATGGTTCATGGACTACCGCAACGGGGACGGCTCGATCGCCGAGATGTGCGGCAACGGCGTCCGGGTGTTCGCCCACTACCTGCTGCGGGCCGGACTCGTCGAGGAGGGCGACCTGGCCGTCGCCACCCGGGGTGGCGTCAAGCGGGTCCACCTCGCCAAGGACGGCAGCATCACCGTCTCCATGGGGCGGCGCCTGCTCCCCGAGGAGCAGGTCACGGTCACGGTGGACGGCCGCAGCTGGCCCGCCCGCAACGTGAACATGGGCAATCCGCACGCCGTCGCTTTCGTCGAGGACCTCGCACACGCCGGCAACCTCTACGCCGCACCGGAGTTCACCCCCGCGGCCGTCTACCCGGACGGCGTCAACGTCGAATTCGTCGTGGACCGCGGACCGCGCCACGTGGCGATGCGTGTGCACGAGCGCGGCTCCGGCGAGACCCGTTCCTGCGGCACGGGGGCCTGCGCCGTGGCCGTCGCGGCCGCCCGCAGGGACGGCACCGACCCCGCACTCACCGGGAGCCCCGTGACGTACACGGTGGACCTGCCCGGCGGCACCCTCGTGATCACCGAGCACCCGGACGGTGCGATCGACATGACGGGACCCGCCGTGATCGCCGCCGAAGGATTCCTCGACCCCGCCTGGCTCGAAACCGTGATCGGCTAGCGCTTCGCTCGAATGGGTGATCCGTTTCACGCTGAGCGAGAGGCGGACTGCGCCACGTGGTGGGGTCGGTAGCATCAAGCACCGGCCCGGGGACGCATCCGCGCCTCCTCACCGCCGGTCGACGTTTGCCGGAGGTGCCCCATGAGTGCAGAGGCCACCAATCCAGGTGCTCCCCTTCGCAGGCGGAGCCGTCCCCGGATCGATCTCCGCAGGATCGGCCGCGTGGCGCTGCTCGGCCCGGCCTCCCGCGGCCGTCTGCCCGATGCCATCGGCCACGTCGCCGACGCCCACCGGGCCCACCATCCGGACGCCGACCTGACCATCCTGCGCAGGGCGTACGTCCTGGCGGAGTCCTCGCACCGCGGCCAGATGCGCAAGAGCGGCGAGCCCTACATCACGCACCCTCTCGCCGTAACCCTGATCCTCGCCGAACTGGGCGCCGAGACCACCACGTTGACGGCCTCCCTCCTCCACGACACGGTGGAGGACACGGAGGTGACGCTCGATCAGGTGCGCGCGCAGTTCGGCGAAGAGGTCTGCTACCTCGTCGACGGCGTCACCAAACTGGAGAAGGTCGACTACGGGGCGGCTGCGGAACCCGAGACCTTCCGCAAGATGCTCGTCGCCACCGGGAACGACGTCCGGGTGATGTCGATCAAACTCGCCGACCGGCTGCACAACATGCGCACGCTCGGGGTGATGCGGCCCGAGAAACAGGCCAGGATCGCCAAGGTCACCCGGGACGTCCTCATCCCCCTCGCCGAACGGCTCGGCGTGCAGGCGCTCAAGACGGAGCTGGAAGATCTCGCCTTCGCGATCCTCCACCCGGAGGAGTACGAACACACCCGGGCCCTGATCGCCGGCTCCGGCGGCGACGAGGACCCCCTGACCGAGATCGCCGAGCGCGTCACGACGACGCTCCGGGACGCCGACATCTCCGCCGAGGTCATGATCAGGCCCCGTCACTTCGTCTCCGTCCACCGTGTCAGGGTCAAACGCGGCGAACTGCGTGGAACCGACTTCGGACGTCTGCTCGTCCTGGTCGCCGAGGACGCCGACTGCTACGCGGTCCTAGGCGAACTCCACACCTGCTTCACGCCCGTGATCTCCGAGTTCAAGGACTTCATCGCGGCCCCGAAGTTCAACCTGTACCAGTCGCTGCACACCGCGGTCGTCGGGCGGGACGGTGCCGTCGCCGAAGTCCTCATCCGTACGCACCGGATGCACAAGGTCGCCGAAGCGGGCGTCGTGGCACTCGGGAACCCGTACACCCCCGACGGCACCGCGGCCCAGCAGTCCGAACCGGCGGACGGGGAGCGCGCCGACCCGACCCGGCCCGGCTGGCTCTCCCGGCTCCTCGACTGGCAGGAGTCCGCCCCCGACCCGGACACCTTCTGGACCACGCTCCACGCCGACCTCGCCCAGGACCGTGAGATCACCGTCTTCTCGACCGAGGGAGGGACGCTCGGTCTGCCCGCGGGCGCGAGTTGTGTCGACGCCGCGTACGCGCAGTACGGCGAGGAGGCCCACGGCTGCATCGGGGCCCGGGTCAACGGGCGGCTCGCCACGCTCAGCACCGTCCTGAGCGACGGCGACACCGTGCAGCCCCTGCTCAGCAGCGACGCGACGTCCGGCCCCTCTCCCGACTGGCTCGACCACGCACGCACCGCGGCCGCGCGGATCGCCATCACCGGATGGCTCGACGCCCATCCGGACGACACGCAGGGGCTGGTCGGCCAGCCCGACCCCCGCAGGCAGCCCCAGCCCCAGCAGCCCGCGGACGAGACACCGGACAGCCGCAACAAGCAGGGGGCGCGTGTCGCGAGTGTCGCCGTGGACGGGCCAGGGACCGCGGTACGCCTCGCCGGATGCTGTACCCCCGTACCCCCGGACGAGGTCACGGGCTTCACCGTGCGCGGCGGCGCCGTCACCGTGCACCGCCGGGAGTGTCCGGCGGTGGCCCGGATGAGGGCCGACGGGCGGCCACCGGTCGGGGCCCGCTGGAACGACGACGGGGACCGGCGGGACGCGGGGGAGTGCCGGGTCACCCTCGTCGCCGAGTCCTTCGGACGGCCCAGGCTCCTCGCCGACCTCACCGAAGCCATCGCCGCGGCCGACGCCGCCATCGTCTCCGCCACCGTGGAACCGCCGAGCGAGCAGCGGGTCCGGCACACCTACACGCTGCACATCCCCGACGCCGCCGGACTGCCCGGACTCATGCGTGCCATGCGGGACGTGCCCGGTGTGTACGACGTGAGCCGCGCACAGCACCAGACGACCACCACCTGACACCCCTGGTCCCCGGAAGATCTCGTTCGGGTGGTACGGCGCGCGGCACCCCGACGGAGCGGACGGTCGCTGGTAGCCGTAGTCCATGCCGCTCACCTCCCGTCGACTGCGCGCCGCCCTGCTGGCCACCGCCTCGGCCACCCTCGTCGCCGCCACCCTGCCCGCGCCCGAGCCGCTCGGCATCGGAGACAGACTCTTCCCCCAGCTCGGCAACCCCGGATACGACGTCCTCTCGTACGACATCGCGTTCACGTACCACGGAAGCAACAGCAAGCCCCTGGACGCCGTCACCAAGATCGAGGCCCGGACCACCCAGCCGCTGGAGCGCGTCAACCTCGACTTCGCGCGGGGCAAGGTCAGTGCGGTCGAAGTCAACGGCCTGGTCTCCGAGTTCGGGACGAAGGGCGAGGACCTGGTCGTCCAGGCACCCGCGGCGCTCCCCGCCGGAGTGCCCCTGCACATCACCGTCCGCCACACCAGCGACCCGAACGGCAGCCGCGCCGACGGCGGTTGGCTGCGCACCGCCGACGGCCTGGCCATGGCCAACCAGGCGGACGCCGCACACCGCGTCTTCCCGGGCAACGACCACCCGGCGGACAAGGCGTACTTCACCTTCAGGATCACCGCCCCCGAGAAGCTGACCGCCGTGGCCAACGGACTGCCCGTCGGTACCGAGCGCAACGGCGCCGCGACCACCTGGACCTACCGCACCGAGCACCCGATGGCCACCGAGCTGGCCCAGGTGTCCATCGGCCGCTCCGCGGTCCTGCACCGCACGGGGCCCGACGGACTGCCGCTGCGCGACGTCGTGCCGGACGCGGACCGGCAGAAGCTGGAGCCCTGGCTGAAGAAGACGTCGGCGCAGATGGAGTGGATGGAGCGCCAGGTCGGGCGGTATCCCTTCGAGACGTACGGGCTGCTCGTCGCCGACACGGAGACGGGCTTCGAGCTGGAGACGCAGACGCTTTCGCTCTTCGAACGGTCCCTGTTCACCGAAGCCGGATATCCCGAGTGGTACGTCGACTCGATCATGGTGCACGAGCTCGCACACCAGTGGTTCGGCAACAGCGTCTCCCCGAAGACCTGGTCCGACCTGTGGCTGAACGAAGGACACGCCAGCTGGTACGAGGCCCGGTACGCCGAGGAGCACGCCGAGCAGCCGCTCGAACGCCGGATGCGCCAGGCCTACGCCAGGTCCGACGCCTGGCGGGCCGCCGGCGGCCCGCCCGCGCATCCCGACGCCCCTGAGCCGGGCCGCAAGATCAGCCTGTTCAGGCCGGTGGTGTACGACGGGAGCGCACTGGTCCTCTACGCCCTGCGGCAGGAGATCGGCACCGCCGCGTTCGGCCGGCTGGAGCGCACCTGGGTGCGGCGCCACAAGGACGGATCCGCGACAACCGCGGACTTCACGCAACTCGCCTCCCAGATCGCGGGCCGCGATCTGAGCGCCTTCTTCCAGGCCTGGCTGTACGGCGAGAAGACACCGCCCATGCCGGGCCACCCGGACTGGCGCAGCGAGAAGCCCACGACTCGGTGACCCGCCCACTGCCCCGGCGGACGGCGCCGGAGGGACCGGTAAACCCGAGTGACGGGCCAGGTGGCGCCATGCCACTATCGACGGGTCGGCGCGGCAGCCGGACCGGATACCCGGCAGGGGAATCATCCGGCGAGGTCACACGTTGTGACTGACGTAAGTGAATTTCATCGACGTAAGGATCCAATGACCTCCTCTTCTTCCTTTCCCCAGGACGCGCAGAAGGCGCAGAGCGCTACGGAGAATGTCACCGAAAGCCTCACCGAGGGCCTGCGGGCCGACGCCCTGATGGAAGAGGACGTCGCCTGGAGCCACGAGATCGACGGAGAGCGGGACGGCGATCAGCTGGACCGCTCGGACCGAACGGCGCTGCGGCGCGTGGCGGGTCTCTCCACCGAGCTGGAGGACGTCACCGAGGTCGAGTACCGCCAGCTACGCCTTGAGCGCGTCGTGCTGGTCGGTGTCTGGACCTCCGGCACCGTGCATGACGCGGAGATCTCCCTCGCGGAGCTCGCGGCGCTCGCCGAGACAGCCGGTTCCCAGGTGCTCGACGCCGTGTTCCAGCGGCGCGACAAGCCGGATCCGGCCACCTACATCGGTTCCGGCAAGGCGCTCGAACTGCGCGACATCGTTCTCGAAACCGGGGCCGACACCGTCGTCTGCGACGGTGAGCTGAGCCCCGGCCAGCTGATTCACCTGGAAGACGTCGTCAAGGTCAAGGTGGTCGACCGCACCGCCCTGATCCTGGACATCTTCGCCCAGCACGCCAAGTCCCGGGAGGGCAAGGCGCAGGTGTCGCTGGCACAGATGCAGTACATGCTGCCGCGACTGCGCGGCTGGGGTCAGTCGCTCTCCCGGCAGATGGGTGGCGGCGGGTCCAGCGGCGGTGGCGGAATGGCCACGCGTGGTCCCGGTGAGACCAAGATCGAGACGGACCGGCGCCGGATCCGCGAGAAGATGGCGAAGATGCGCCGGGAGATCGCGGAGATGAAGACGGGCCGCGAGATCAAGCGCCAGGAGCGCAGGCGCAACAAGGTGCCCTCGGTCGCCATCGCCGGATACACCAACGCGGGCAAGTCCTCTCTGCTCAACCGGTTGACCGGTGCGGGCGTCCTGGTGGAGAACTCGCTGTTCGCCACCCTCGACCCGACCGTGCGCCGGGCCGAGTCACCGAGCGGCCGGACCTACACCCTGGCCGACACCGTCGGGTTCGTACGGCACCTCCCGCACCACCTCGTCGAGGCGTTCCGCTCCACGATGGAGGAGGTCGGCGAGTCCGACCTGATCCTGCACGTCGTGGACGGCTCCCACCCGGTGCCGGAGGAGCAGCTCGCCGCAGTCCGTGAGGTCATCCGCGAAGTCGGTGCGGTCGACGTACCCGAGATCGTGGTCATCAACAAGGCTGACGCGGCCGACCCGGTCGTGCTGCAGCGGCTGTTGCGTATCGAGAAGCACGCGATCGCCGTCTCGGCGCGGACCGGCGCCGGTATCGACGAACTGCTCGCGCTGATCGACGCGGAACTGCCGCGGCCGTCCGTCGAGGTCGAGGCGCTCGTGCCGTACATCCAGGGAGCGCTGGTCTCCCGGGTGCACGCCGAGGGCGAGGTCCTCTCCGAGGAGCACACCCCGGAGGGCACGCTGCTCAGGGCACGCGTCCATGAGGAACTGGCCGCGGATCTCTCGACGTTCGTTCCCGTGACCGGCTGACGGTCCGGCACAGCTTTACCGGACAACCCGAAGGCCCGGTCCCTCTCCGAGAGGGACCGGGCCTTCGTCATGCCGCCGCCGAACTCCTGCTGAGTCCTACCGGCCGGCGAACTTCTCGCTGACCGAGTCGAATACACCCTTGGCCTCGGCGCCGAGGCGCGGACCGGCCAGCCAGCCGGCCGTCACCGGGCCGATGGAGGTGTTGGAGACCAGCGCGGGCTTGCCGTCCTGGCCCGCCGCGACCCAGCCGCCGCCGGAGGAGCCGCCCGTCATCGTGCAGCCGATGCGGTACATCGTCGGCTGGGCCTCGAAGATCGAGAGGCGGCCCGGCTTGTCCTTGCACTGGAGCGCCTTCTGCCCGTCGAACGGCGGGGCCGCCGGGTAGCCGGTGGCCGTCATGTCTGCGATCTCGGGCACGGCCGGGGCGTTGAACTCGACCGGAAGCGCGGAACCGACCGTCTCCTCCAGGGACTTGCCCGTGGCGCCCTTCTCCGGCGTCACGTGCAGGACCGCGAAGTCGTACGGGGCGCCCTGGCCGCCGACCGAGGCGCCCTGGGAGATCCACTGCTCGGAGGTCTGGGCCCACTGGCCCCACCACACGCCGTACGGAGCGATCTGCTCCTTGGTCGCGTTCTCGAGCTCGGCGACGGAAAGCCCGGTGTTGTTGTACGCCGGGACGAAGGCGATGTTGCGGTACCAGCCGCCCTTCTTGCCCGCGTGCACGCAGTGTCCGGCGGTCCACACCATGTTGGACTTGCCGGGGTGCGCGGGGTCCTTCACGACGGTCGCGGAGCAGACCATCGAGCCTTCGGGTCCGTCGAAGAGGAGCTTGCCCGACTCCGGCGCGTTGTCGTGGTACGGAGTCGCCAGGGGGGCCGCCGACACCGGAGCCGGCGTCGGGTCCGTCACGCCGTCGTCACCCGAGATGTCGTTGTCGACAGGCTTCTCCGGGGACTTGTCGGCATCCCGCATCCGGTCCGGGTCCCAGAGGTCCTCGATGATCGGGTTGACGTAGTCCTTGGCCTCGCGCAGCCACTTCTCCCTGTCCCAGTTCTTCCACTCGCCGCCCTTCCACTCGTCGAGGTCGATCCCGTGCTCCTTGAGCCGGTCCTTGAGATCGTCCGGGATCGTGATCTTGCCGTCGGACGGCTGGCTCACGGAGTCGGTCGGCTTGTTGCTCGCTTCGTCCTCGCTCGGGCCGCAGGCGGTGGCGGTGAGCGCGAGAACGGTCGCGAGAGACGCGGCGGCGAGCACGGGGGAGAGCTTGCGACGTGCGCTCCTCCCACGGCGTGCGGCGTCGGTCGGGCGAATGGGTCGCATGTGGTGATCCCCCTGGGACTTCGTCACTCGTTACTTCGGTAAGGCGCGGCGGCGAGTGGTGGCGCGCCGCGCACACAGGACGCCGGAACGGCCGGCCCCCGGTGCGCGCCCCACTATGCCGGTGCCGATGGGGACGGCGCTCACCAGGGCCATGGTTCCGCCACCGCAAGGATCTTCCGATTTACCCGTGATCCTCCGCGACCCGCGTCGTTGGTACGTAAGGGGGACACCCGGGCAGCGTTCACCGTCACGGCCCTTCCCCGGGGGCAACGTACTGACGTGCAACGCAACTGTTTACAGCAGGAGGATCAACAGCCGTGGCCGTGACCGAACCAGCTCCGGTGGCATCGCCCCCCGCCCACGAGGGAATTCTGCGACGCCAGTCACAGCGTGAATCGGCGGCCCGTACCTACGCGCGGTCCCTGCCGATCGTGCCGGTACGGGCACGGGGGCTGACCATCGAAGGCGCGGACGGGCGGCGCTATCTCGACTGCCTGTCAGGGGCGGGCACTCTGGCGCTCGGCCACAACCATCCGGTGGTGCTCGAGGCGATCAGGAAGGTCATCGACTCCGGCGCACCCCTGCATGTGCTCGACCTCGCCACCCCGGTCAAGGACGCGTTCACGACCGAGCTGTTCGCCACCCTGCCCCGGCAGTTCGCGCAGGACGCCCGGATCCAGTTCTGCGGGCCCGCCGGAACGGACGCCGTCGAGGCCGCGTTCAAACTGGTGCGCGCAGCGACCGGCCGCGCCGGACTCCTGGCCTTCACCGGCGCCTACCACGGGATGACGGCCGGGGCGCTTGCGGCGTCCGGCGGTGCCCCCGACGTACAAGTGACTCGGCTGCCCTTCCCGCAGGAGTACCGCTGCCCGTTCGGTGTGGGCGGGGAACGCGGTGCGGAGATCGCGGCTCACTGGACGCAACACCTCCTGGACGACCCGAAGGCGGGGGTGCCCGCTCCCGCCGGGATGATCGTGGAGCCCGTCCAGGGCGAGGGCGGAGTGAACCCGGCCCCCGACAACTGGCTGCGCCGTATGCGGGAGATCACCGCGGCGCGCGGCATCCCGCTCATCGCCGACGAGGTGCAGACCGGTGTCGGCAGGACCGGTGCCTTCTGGGCGGTCGAGCACAGCGGCATCGTGCCCGATGTGATGGTGCTGTCCAAAGCCATCGGTGGCTCCCTCCCACTCGCGGTGATCGTCTACCGGTCCGAGCTCGACCTCTGGCAGCCCGGCGCGCACGCAGGCACCTTCCGTGGCAACCAACTGGCCATGGCCGCCGGCGCGGCCACGCTCAAGTACGTGCGCGAGAACCGGCTGGCGGAACGCGCCGCGACGCTGGGAGCACGGATGCTCACGCGCCTGCAAGCGCTGCGAGCGGACCATCCCAGCATCGGGGACGTCCGGGGCCGCGGACTGATGATCGGCATGGAACTGGTCGACCCGGAAGCAGCCGTCCCCTCCGGCCGGTCCGAGTACCCCACCGCCCCGCCGCCGGACCCGAGCCTCGCCGCGATGGTCCAGCAGGAGTGCCTGACCCGCGGCCTCATCGTCGAGCTGGGCGGACGTCACTCCGCCGTCGTACGTCTGCTCCCTCCCCTGACTCTCACCGACGAACAGGCAACAGCGGTCGTCGACCGCCTCGCCGACGCACTGGCAGCCGCAGAGCGCTCACCGCACCGTCGGACCACTGCCGGGCCGCACCGCTGATCCCGGATCCCTCGTAAGGAAGACCGCCGTGAACCCCAACCCCGCGCCCGAGGCCGACGGCCCTCTCACCAGCCCTCGCCCCGGGCAGGACGGACCGGACAGCCCCGTGGCAGTCGAGGCGACGACCGTCCCGCGCCAGAAGACCGCGCCCCGATCAGACCGGCGTTCCGCCATGAGCGCACCCGTCGGCGCGGCACAGGACCTCCTCGACCATCCGGACCCGCTCCGGGCGGCGGACGCGGCCGGCACCGAGAATCTCCTGCGCTGCTGGGCCCGGGAGAACGATCTCCGCCGCCCGGACCGCGGCACCCTGCGCATCCCGCTCCCCGCCAGCGGCACCGCCCTGCTCGCCCCGGTCCTCTACTGGTCCGCCACCGGATGGCACCGCTTCGGTGCGCCCACCCTCGAGACAGCGCCCGAGTCCGCGCCGCCCGTGGATGCCGTCACCCTCGCTGCTCTCCTGCACCGCGAGGCCGACCGGGGCGCGGGCAACGATCTGGTGGCCAGGGTGGCCGATTCGGTCCGGCACACGGCTGCGTTCATCGAGGAACGGCGACGCACAACCACCTCGCCGGCCGTGGCCGACCTGTTCCTCACCGCCGAACAGGCACTCCTCCTCGGCCACCCCCTGCACCCCACGCCGAAGAGCCGCGAAGGCCTCTCCGAGGCCGAGATCCGGCTCTACTCACCCGAGTTGCACGGCTCCTTCCCCCTGCACTGGATGGGTGTCCACCGGTCTCTCCTGGCCACTGAATCGGCCTGGACACAGGGGGGCCGCCCGGTGACCGCCGAGGATCTCCTCGCACCGCACGCCGATGGCCTGCGCGTTCCCGACGGAACCACGGCCCTCCCACTCCACCCCTGGCAGGCCGGCGAACTGCTGCGCCGCCCGGAAGTCGGCGCGCTGGTCGAGGCCGGCCTTCTCCATGACCTCGGCGCGCACGGAAAGCACTGGCACCCCACCTCCTCCGTACGCACCGTGCACCAGCCCGGTGCGGAACTCATGCTGAAGCTGTCCCTGGGCGTACGCATCACCAACTCCCGTCGGGAGAATCTCCGCAAGGAACTCCACCGCGGAGCGGAGGTCCACAGGCTCCTGCGCAGCGGCCTCGCCGAGCAGTGGCACAAGGTCCACCCCGGCTTCGACATCGTCAGGGACCCCGCCTGGATGGCAGTCGACTCCCCGGAGGGCGAACCGGTCGCGGGACTCGACGCCATGCTCCGGCACAACCCGTTCGGCCCCAAGGACGACGCGGTGTGCATCGCCGGGCTCACCGCCCCGCGCCCCTGGCCGGACCGCGCCGGGATGCACTCGCGCCTGGCCGAATGCGTCTCCCAGCTCGCCGCACGCACCGGCCGGACCAAGGCCGCTGTCTCCGCCGAGTGGTTCCTGCGCTACCTGGACCGAGTCGTGAGGCCCGTGCTCTGGCTCGATGCCACGGCCGGAGTCGCCCTGGAAGCCCACCAGCAGAACACGCTGGTGATGCTCGACCCCGACGGCTGGCCCATCGGAGGCCGTTACCGGGACAACCAGGGCTACTACTTCCGCGAGTCCCACCGGGCCGCACTCGAGAGCAGGCTGCCAGGCATCGGCGCACTCAGCGACACCTTCGTCCCGGACCCGGTCACCGACGAGCGCTTCGCCTACTACCTGGGCATCAACAACGTCCTCGGACTCGTCGGAGCCTTCGGCTCCCAGCGTCTCGCGGACGAGCAGGTGCTCCTTGCCGCCTTCCGTCGCTTCCTCGACGGAGTCTCAGGACTCGGCTCCCCCCTTCCCGCCTACCTGCTGGAGGCGCCCCAACTGCGTTGCAAGGCGAACCTCCTGACCCGGCTGCACGGCCTCGACGAGCTCGTGGGCCCGGTCGACACCCAGTCCGTCTACGTCACCATCGCCAACCCCCTGCACCCCTGAAAGATCCCGAACACCATGGCCATCCGAACCCATGAGAGGAGAGCGTCACGTGCCTCCGGCCGACGCGCACACGGACACGGACACCGGAACGGACATCGCCCCGCAACTCGTCACGGGCGCCGAAGACACCCTGGACCTGAGGCTCTCCGAGGAACTACTCGCCCTCTTCGGTGACGACACCGCACTGCCCGCCACACGGCCAACGACCTCCGATCTGCTCGGCGACCCCGCGGCCTGGCGCCCGGTCACCACCCCCGCCGGTGTCTTCCAGCTCGTGCCGGCACGGCTGGAGCGGGACCTCGCGCTCATCACCAGATGGATGAACGACCCCGCTGTCGCTGCCTTCTGGGATCTCGCCGGAGCCGAATCCGTCACCGCAGACCACCTCCGTCCGCAGCTGGAAGGGGACGGGCGGAGCGTGCCCTGCCTAGGAGTTCTCGGAGGTACTCCCATGAGCTACTGGGAGATCTACCGGGCAGATCTGGACCCGCTGGCGCGCCACTACCCGGCCAGACCCCATGACACGGGTATCCACCTGCTGATCGGCGGCGTGACCGACCGTGGCCGCGGCGTGGGCACCACGCTGCTGCGTGCCGTCTCCGACCTCGTACTCGACAACCTTCCCCTGTGCGCACGTGTGGTCGCCGAACCGGACATGCGTAACACCCCCTCCGTCGCAGCCTTCCTGAGCGCCGGCTTCCGCTTCTCGGCGGAAGTCGAACTGCCCGGCAAAAGAGCCGCCTTGATGATTCGAGACCGAGCCCATCGTGCCCAACTGTGAACAGCTCGCTGACTTACATACACCGCTCGAACCCCATCGGTTCCACCCGGAGGAGTCCCTGTGCCGAAACTTCCTGCGAGCAATGACTCGGCGGAGCCCCGCGCGCTGCACAGCGCTCCGGAACTGAACCGGACAGGCTGGGACCGGGCCTCGGTCCGGCTGCTGGCGAAAATGCTCGGCGAGTTCGCCTACGAGGAAGTCATCCGCCCGACCGCGCTGGGCCAGGCGGGGGACACCTACTCCCTTACGCTCGACGACGGCGCGACGCTGACCTTCCGGGCCCGGCGCGGCGTCTACGGGAGCTGGCGCGTGGACGCCGGCTCGATCACGGAGAGCACCAGGGCCTCGATCACCGAGAGCAACACGGCGCAGCACACCGAAGGGGCAGCCGCGCAGGACGCCGAGGTCAGCGCCCCGCAGCACACCGAACCTGACGCCGCGCCGCGCACCCGGGACGACGCCTCGCACAGCGCCGAAGATCATGCGGGAATCCCCGCGGAGCTGACCGGCGCCGCACGTTCCGAGCCGCGCCCCTTCCGTGACCCCCTGCGGTTCCTGGCCCGCGCCCACCGGCTGCTGGGAATCGACGGCGCCACGCTGGGCCACCTCATCCGCGAGCTCACGACCACGCTCGCCGCCGATGCCCGGACCGATCACACGGCCGTCAGCGCGGCCCGTCTGGCGGAGCTGGACTACGCCGAGCTCGAAGGCCATCAGACCGGCCATCCCTGGCTCGTCGCCAACAAGGGGCGTCTCGGATTCTCCGCCGAGGACATGGCCCGCTTCGCCCCCGAAGCGCGCCGTACGGTCCGGCTGCCCTGGATCGCCGTCAGCACCCGCATCGCCGGATACAGGGGAGTACCCCGTCTGGCGACCCCCGAGCAGTTGTACGCCCAGGAACTCGACCCCTCCGTCCGCGCGTCGTTCGACGCCGAGCTGCGCGCCCGGGCCCTCGACCCCCAGGAATACCTGTTCCTTCCGGTCCACCCCTGGCAGTGGGACGAGTGGATCATGCCGCACTTCGCCCCGGCGATCGCGGACGGCGACATCGTGCCGCTGCACGCCGATACCGATCTCCGCCTTCCGCAGCAGTCCATCCGGACGTTCTCCAACGTGGCGCGGAAGGACAGGCACACGGTCAAGCTGCCGCTGTCCATCCTCAACACACTCGTCTGGCGCGGCCTGCCCACCGAGCGAACCCTCGCGGCTCCGGCTGTCACCGCCTGGGTCCAGGGGCGGTGCGAGTCCGATCCGTTCCTCCGGGACACCTGCGGCGTCATTCTCCTCGGAGAGGTCGCCTCCGTGGCCGTCGAGCACCCGCTGTACGACCGTCTCCCTGAGACGCCCTACCAGTTCAAGGAGATACTGGGCGCGATCTGGCGCGAGCCCCTGCACCCCCGGCTCGCCCCGGGGGAGCGAGCCCGCACGCTGGCCTCGCTGCTCCACACCGACCCGGAGGGACGCGCGTTCGTCGCGGAGCTGGTCAGCCGGTCCGGGCTGACACCCACCGCATGGCTGACGCGGCTCTTCGCGGCGCTCCTGCCACCGCTCCTGCACTTCCTGTACCGCTACGGCACGGTCTTCTCCCCGCACGGAGAGAACGCCATCGTCGTGTTCGACGGCCAGGACGTGCCGGTGCGTCTGGCGATCAAGGACTTCGTCGACGACGTGAACATCAGCGCACATCCGCTGCCCGAGCACGACAGCATGCCGGAGTCCGTGCGCCGCATCCTGCTGACGGAGCACCCCTCCTTCCTTACACAGTTCATCCACTCCGGGCTGTTCATCGGCGTCTTCCGCTACCTCTCTCCTCTGTGTGAGGAACAGCTGGGAGTTCCGGAGGACGAATTCTGGTCACTCCTGCGGGCGGAAATCCTCAGGCATCACGCCCGGTTCCCCGAGCTGAAGGACCGGTTCGAGATGTTCGACATGCTGACCCCCCGCATCGAGCGCCTCTGCCTCAACCGCAACCGGCTGCATCTGGACGGTTACCGGGACCGGCCGCAGCGCCCGCACGCCGCTGTCCACGGCACCGTTCCCAACCCGCTCCACGCCGTGGCCCGGGTCCGGGAGTGAGCACCGTTGTCAGTGCCGCGCCGTAGGCTGGTCGGGCTATGACGAAGCCATCCCTCACCGAACTCCTCCACGCCGCCGTCACCGCCGTCGGCGGTACGGAGCGGCCTGGCCAGGTCAGCATGGCCGAGGCCGTTGCCGACGCCGTCGACGACCATTCCCATCTGCTGGTCCAAGCCGGCACCGGCACGGGCAAGTCCCTCGGATATCTGGTGCCCGCACTGGCGCACGGGGAGCGCGTCGTGGTGGCCACGGCGACCCTCGCGCTCCAGCGGCAGCTCGTGGAGCGAGATCTTCCGCGTACGGTCGACGCCCTCCATCCGATACTGCGGCGCAGGCCCCAGTTCGCCATGCTCAAGGGCCGGTCGAACTACCTCTGCCTGCACCGGCTCCACGAGGGAGTGCCGCAGGAAGAGGAGGACGGTCTCTTCGATCAGTTCGAGGCGGCCGCGCCCTCCAGCAAGCTGGGGCAGGACCTGCTGCGTATGCGGGACTGGGCGGACGAGACGGAGACCGGGGACAGGGACGATCTCACTCCCGGTGTCTCGGACCGGGCGTGGGCACAGATCTCCGTCTCCTCCCGCGAGTGCCTCGGGGCTTCGAAGTGCGCGTACGGAGCCGAGTGCTTCGCCGAGATGGCGAGGGAGCGGGCCAAGCTCGCCGACGTGGTCGTCACCAATCACGCCCTGCTCGCCATCGACGCGATCGAAGGCGCCCCGGTGCTCCCGCAGCACGAGGTGCTCATCGTCGACGAGGCCCATGAGCTGGTTTCCCGGGTGACGGGCGTGGCGACGGGAGAGCTCACGCCCGGCCAGGTGAACCGCGCGGTGCGCCGTGCGGCCAAGCTGGTCAACGAGAAGGCGGCCGATGCCCTCATGACCGCGTCGGAGGGCTTCGAGCGGGTCATGGAATTGGCGCTTCCGGGCCGTCTGGAAGAAGTCCCGGAGGACCTGGGATACGCGCTGATGGCACTGCGGGACGCCGCCCGTACGGTGATCTCCGCCCTGGGGTCCACCCGGGACAAGTCCGTCCAGGACGAGGACGCGGTCCGTAAGCAGGCGATGGCCTCGGTCGAGACCATTCACGGTGTGGCGGAGCGCATCACCCAGGGCTCCGAGTACGACGTCGTCTGGTACGAGCGGCACGACCGCTTCGGCGCCTCGGTGCGGGTAGCCCCGCTCTCCGTCTCGGGCCTGCTCCGCGAGAAGCTCTTCGCCGACCGTTCCGTCGTCCTGACCTCGGCGACGCTGAAGCTGGGCGGGGATTTCAACGGGGTCGGAGCCTCACTGGGGCTGGCTCCTGAGGGCACGGCGGGTGATGACATCCCGCAGTGGAAGGGGCTCGACGTCGGATCCCCCTTCGACTACCCGAAGCAGGGCATTCTCTACGTCGCCCGGCATCTGGCCACGCCGGGACGGGAGGGTTCGCGCACCGACATGCTGGACGAGCTCGCCGAGCTGATCGAGGCGGCCGGCGGCCGGACCCTGGGGCTTTTCTCCTCCATGCGGGCGGCTCAGGCCGCGGCCGAGGAGCTGAGGGGCCGGCTCGGCAAGCCGATCCTTCTGCAGGGGGAGGAGACGCTCGGCGAGTTGATCAAGAGCTTCGCGGCGGATCCGGAGACATGTCTGTTCGGCACGCTGTCGCTCTGGCAGGGCGTCGACGTTCCCGGAGCGAGCTGCCAGCTCGTGATCATGGACCGGATTCCGTTCCCGCGCCCCGACGACCCGCTGATGAGCGCCCGCCAGAAGGCGGTCGAGGAGGCGGGAGGTAGCGGGTTCATGGCCGTCGCGGCGACCCATGCGGCCCTGCTGATGGCTCAGGGCGCCGGCCGGCTCGTACGGGCCACGGGCGACAAGGGAGTGGTCGCCGTGCTCGACCCCCGGCTGGCGAATGCGAGGTACGGAAGCTACCTGCGCGCTTCCCTGCCCGACTTCTGGTACACCACGGACCGCGGTCAGGTGAGGCGCTCTCTCGCGGCCATCGACACGGCGGCCAAGGCCGACGGGCGGTAGGCGGCCTGTCGGCAGACAGGGCGGGGCCCCGGGATCGGCGCAGTGCATCCCGGGGCCCCGGTCGGAACGGGCGAGGCTTCAGACCCGCCGCAGGACCGCCACCACCTTGCCGAGGATGGTGGCCTCGTCGCCGGGGATCGGCTGGTAGGCGGAGTTGTGCGGGAGGAGCCATACGTGGCCGTCCTCGCGCTTGAACCGCTTGACCGTGGCCTCGCCGTCCAGCATGGCCGCGACGATGTCCCCGTTCTCGGCGACCGGCTGGCGCCGGACCGTGACCCAGTCGCCGTCACAGATGGCGGCCTCGATCATCGAGTCGCCGACGACCTTGAGGACGAAGAGCTCTCCGTCGCCCACGAGCTGGCGGGGCAGCGGGAAGACGTCCTCGACCGATTCCTCGGCGAGGATCGGGCCGCCGGCGGCGATCCGGCCGACCAGCGGAACGTACGAGGCGGCGGGCTTGCCCGTCGTGTCGGTCTGCTGGGTGCTGGGCTGGTCCGAACCGCGGACCTCGTACGCGCGGGGGCGATGGGGGTCGCGACGCAGGAAGCCCTTGCGCTCCAGGGCCATCAGCTGGTGAGCGACGGACGACGTGCTGGACAGTCCTACCGCCTGGCCGATCTCCCGCATCGAGGGCGGGTACCCCCGGCGCTGAACCGAATCGCGAATGACCTCGATCACCCGCCGCTGCCGGTCCGTGAGCCCGGAGCTGTCCGCCCGGATTCCTGGTGGGCGGCCGGGCATGGAGCGCGCGGGACGCGTGGGCTCCTGCCCCTCCGTGTTCATGACTGAGTCATTCATTGCATGCACCGGCTCAAGTCGGCTCTGGGAGCGGTGGTCCTGGGCAGTGATGGTGGCACTGTCTGCGGTCGTGGTCACGTCGGCCCCTCTCGAATGTTCTCCCTAGTTGGACAACGGTAGTAGCTTTCGAAAGGTTGCGCCAAACACACGTTCGAGTGAAAAACAAATAAAGGCCCGCCTGGGGCTTACAGCGGGGTGTATGGGCACCCTTCGGGGCGACCGGCAATTCGGATCATTACGGTAGCGTCCGCCGGTCCCCGAAGCGTGTGCGGGGGGCCTTTTCCGGGGGTTCGGCGCCAGTCTGCCACCCGGTGCCCCGGCATCCGGCGGGCCGCGCGTTTCCCGTACCCTCATGGCTGGCCGCATGTCGCGGCGGCGGTACGGGAGCGCGACACGCGCTAGGGCCGAAAGTGACGCGAAACCCTAGATCTAGTGGTTGGATTGCCCCGGTCGCCCAGAGGTTGTGGTCCCTGGTTCATCGGGGGAGCGGCGATCGCCTATGCTTGAGCCTGCTTCCAAGGGTCCGTGAAGGGCCTGGAGAGGCCATTCAGTCGTGCTGTGAAGGAGGGTTGGGAGCCATGCACTGCCCCTTCTGCAGGCACCCCGACAGCAGGGTCGTCGACAGTCGCACCACCGACGACGGCACGTCGATCCGACGCCGCCGCCAGTGCCCCGACTGCTCCCGCCGTTTCACGACGGTGGAGACCTGCTCGCTGATGGTGGTCAAGCGCAGCGGCGTGACGGAACCCTTCAGCCGCACCAAGGTCATCTCCGGTGTCCGCAAGGCGTGCCAAGGGCGGCCCGTCACCGAGGACGCACTCGCCAAGCTCGGCCAGCGGGTCGAGGAGGCGGTGCGCGCCACGGGCAGCGCCGAGCTGACCACCCACGACGTGGGTCTGGCCATACTCGGCCCCCTTCAGGAACTCGACCTCGTCGCGTACCTGCGGTTCGCGTCCGTGTACCGGGCGTTCAACTCACTCGAAGACTTCGAGGCCGCCATCGCGCAACTGCGCGAGCAACGGCCTTCCGCGAAGGGACGCGGGAGCGGCGAGACCCTTGAGGTCCCCGCGCCCGCCATCGCCGCCGACTGATCGGCACCGGTCGGCCGGCGGAGGTCTGCCGGCCGGACGCAGGGCGGTACCAAGACCTGTTCCCGGCGCTGCCAGCGGCGCCCGGAGCATCAGACACACACTGTGCCCTGGGAAGAACTGGGTACTTCAGGGCGTTTTTGCCCACATATGGGAGGCGGCATGACAGAGACGGCGAGCGGCCCGGCACGAGGTTCCCGCACCAAGGGCACCAAGTCGACTGCGAATCGGCAGGGTCTGCGTATCGAGCGCATTCACACCACCCCCGGCGTGCATCCGTACGACGAGGTGGCGTGGGCGCGCCGGGACGTCGTCATGACCAATTGGCGCGACGGCTCGATCAACTTCGAGCAGCGTGGCGTCGAGTTCCCCGACTTCTGGTCGGTGAACGCGGTCAACATCGTCACCAGCAAGTACTTCCGGGGCGCCGTCGGCACCCCGCAGCGCGAGACCGGTCTGCGGCAGCTCATCGACCGGATCGTCAAGACGTACCGGAAGGCCGGTGAGGACTACAACTACTTCACCTCTCCCGCTGACGCCGAGATCTTCGAGCACGAGCTGGCCTACGCCCTCCTGCACCAGATCTTCAGCTTCAACTCGCCGGTCTGGTTCAACGTCGGAACGCCCCAGCCGCAGCAGGTCTCCGCGTGCTTCATCCTGGCCGTCGACGACTCCATGGAGTCGATCCTCGACTGGTACAAGGAAGAGGGCATGATCTTCAAGGGCGGCTCCGGTGCCGGCCTGAACCTCTCCCGTATCCGCTCCTCCAAGGAGCTGCTCTCCTCCGGCGGCAACGCCTCCGGCCCGGTCTCCTTCATGCGGGGCGCCGACGCTTCCGCCGGAACGATCAAGTCCGGTGGGGCGACCCGCCGTGCGGCCAAGATGGTCATTCTCGACGTCGACCACCCCGACATCGAGAACTTCATCGAGACCAAGGTCAAGGAGGAGGAGAAGATCCGCGCCCTGCGCGACGCGGGCTTCGACATGGACCTGGGCGGCGACGACATCACGTCCGTCCAGTACCAGAACGCCAACAACTCGGTCCGCGTGAACGACGAGTTCATGAAGGCCGTCGAGTCCGGCGGGAAGTTCGGTCTCCGCGCCCGGATGACCGGTGAGGTCATCGAAGAGGTCGAGGCCAAGTCCCTCTTCCGCAAGATGGCCGAGGCGGCCTGGGCCTGTGCCGACCCCGGCATCCAGTACGACGACACCATCAACCACTGGCACACCTGCCCGGAGTCCGGCCGGATCAACGGCTCGAACCCCTGCAGCGAGTACATGCACCTGGACAACACCTCGTGCAACCTGGCCTCGCTGAACCTGATGAAGTTCCTCAAGGACGACGGCGAGGGCCGCCAGTCCTTCGAGTCCGAGCGCTTCTCCAAGGTCGTCGAGCTGGTCATCACCGCGATGGACATCTCGATCTGCTTCGCGGACTTCCCGACGCAGAAGATCGGCGAGAACACCCGCGCCTACCGTCAGCTGGGCATCGGTTACGCCAACCTCGGCGCCCTGCTGATGGCGACCGGCCACGCCTACGACAGTGACGGGGGTCGCGCGCTCGCCGGCGCCATCACGTCGCTGATGACCGGTACCTCGTACAAGCGCTCCGCCGAGCTCGCCGCGGTCGTCGGCGCGTACGACGGCTACGCCCGCAACGCGGAGCCGCACCAGCGCGTCATGAAGCAGCACTCCGACGCGAACGCCGTCGCCGTGCACGTGGACGACCTGGACTCGCCGATCTGGGCCGCCGCCACGGAGGCCTGGCAGGACGTGATCCGGCTCGGCGCGAAGAACGGTTTCCGGAACGCGCAGGCCTCGGTCATCGCTCCCACCGGCACCATCGGTCTCGCGATGTCCTGCGACACCACCGGCCTCGAGCCCGACCTCGCCCTGGTCAAGTTCAAGAAGCTCGTCGGCGGCGGCTCGATGCAGATCGTCAACGGCACGGTCCCGCAGGCGCTGCGTCGCCTCGGCTACCAGCCGGAGCAGATCGAGGCGGTCGTCGCGCACATCGCCGAGAACGGCAACGTGATCGACGCCCCGGGCCTCAAGCCCGAGCACTACGAGGTCTTCGACTGCGCGATGGGCGAGCGTTCCATCTCCGCCATGGGCCACGTCCGGATGATGGCGGCCATCCAGCCGTGGATCTCCGGCGCGCTCTCCAAGACGGTGAACCTGCCGGAGACGGCCACCGTCGAGGACGTCGAAGAGGTCTACTTCGAGGCGTGGAAGATGGGCGTCAAGGCGCTCGCGATCTACCGCGACAACTGCAAGGTCGGCCAGCCCCTCTCCACGAAGAAGTGGGAGGAGAAGAAGGACGCGATCACCGCGAAGACCGAGGACACCATCCGCACCGCGGTGGAGAAGGTCGTCGAGTACCGTCCGGTCCGCAAGCGCCTGCCCAAGGGCCGTCCGGGCATCACCACCTCCTTCACGGTCGGTGGCGCGGAGGGTTACATGACCGCGAACTCCTACCCGGACGACGGTCTCGGTGAGGTCTTCCTGAAGATGTCCAAGCAGGGTTCGACCCTCGCGGGCATGATGGACGCCTTCTCGATCGCGGTCTCGGTCGGCCTCCAGTACGGCGTGCCGCTGGAGACGTACGTCTCGAAGTTCACCAACATGCGCTTCGAGCCGGCCGGCATGACGGACGACCCGGACGTGCGGATGGCGCAGTCGATCGTCGACTACATCTTCCGTCGCCTGGCGCTGGACTTCCTGCCGTTCGAGACGCGTTCCGCGCTCGGTATCCACTCGGCCGACGAGCGTCAGCGTCACCTCGACACCGGTTCGTACGAGCCGTCGTTCGAGGAGGAGGGGCTGGACACCGAGAGTCTCGCCCAGTCGGCTCCGCTTCAGGCGGAGCCCCTGAAGGCGGTCGCGGCCCCGCAGGCGGTGGCTGAGGCGCCGGCTCCGAAGACGGCCCACACCTCGGCCGAGCTGGTCGAGATGCAGCTCGGCATCAGCGCGGACGCGCCGCTCTGCTTCTCCTGCGGTACGAAGATGCAGCGCGCCGGTTCCTGCTACATCTGCGAGGGCTGCGGCTCGACCAGCGGCTGCAGCTGATCCAGGACGCCCGATCCGGGCGTAGAACACCTGCTCAGGGCGGTGGCGCCGATTGTTCGGCGCCACCGCCCTGAGCGGTTGCCGGACGGGTTCCGGCGTCCGCGCGGCACGCCGGAAGCACAGGAAGCCGTACAGGAATCAGCTCAGGAGCCCGGGGGGCGGTGCCCCATGGCAGCGGCGAACTCGTCCGGGTCACCGTCGAAGCCGCGCACCTGAGGGTGGAACGCCCAGACACCCGAGCTGTCCCGGGTGAACTCCGCGACCACCGCCGCAGTGGCCCCCGACACCTCCGAGAAGTCGCTCTCCGAGAGGTTCGTGTACCCCTCGCGGATCTGCACACCGGTGCGCTGTATGTCGCCGAAGGTCCTCCGGCCGTCCCGCTGCTGGATCGCGACCCCGATGATCACCCGGCCGTACGTCTCGGCCAGCCGGTCCAGTTCGAGCGTCATGATCTCGTCGAATCCGAGCCCCTGACCGGTCCTGCTGTCCCGGTTGAGCGTGATCGTGCCGTCCGGTGAGCGGCTGTCGAAGTGCACCAGGTAGGCGGGGCCTCCGTACAGATCGTCCGTTGTGTACGGCGCGGCGATTATGTCCAGGTCATGTGCCGGCTCGCCCGCTGTGCTGGGATCCCACTTGAGCCTCACTTCAACCTTGTCGATGTCCTTATTGGGAGTGCTCATCGGACTTCCCTCCTCGCGCCGGCCCGGCGGACTCTCTCACCGCCAGATCATGACCGTAACTGTCCGTGAATCCAACCGCCTTGGCGGTCGGCGGCGCAATCGGGCCATGGTCGCGGAGAGGGCGCTCAGTGCGGGATGCGGCGCGGAGGCCGCTGCACGACCTCCTCCCGGAACAACTCGATCTCTGTGCTGACCTGGCGCATGAGGTGGGTGTTCTCTATGCGGTCGAGATAGAGGCACTGCCTGGCCAGGCCCTCCAGTTCGAAGGCGAAGCAGAGCGACATCAACGGGTTGACGAACAGCTCGCTCCCACGGGTGCGCGAGGTGAACTGGACGTCCCCGAAGGCACCTCGGACGGCCGCGCCTATCGAACCGTTGACGATGCTGGGGTGTTCGGGCGTGTTCTGCTGGGCGTGGGCCACGGCGTCGACGAAGAGCGCGCCCTCACGGGTCGCGCGAGGCACGGAGAACGCGCCCAGGTAGGCACCCGCGCGTTCCAGGGCGGCGATGTTCTCCAGGACGAGGCCGTGGCTCACTCCGTGATAGGCGTCGACCCCGAACCCGATGGACACGACCAGGCGCTCCGGGACGTCGATGCCCGCCAGCGCGGCGACGCTGGTCAGGTCCTCCTCAGGAGTTCCGAGTCCCGACTCGTCGCCTCGCATCAGGATGTCGGTGCCGCCGTCGACGAGCACCACGGCGTCGATGTCGTAGGCGTCGATCAGCGCCCGGTAGGCGGCGCGGAGCGGCTGCACACCGACACGTGGGAACGCGTGAACCGTGCTGGGATAACCGTGCAGTTCGAGCCACTGGGCGAGGGTGCGTTCCGGGAAGTACGCCTGGTGGAGCGCGCTTCGCGGTCCGATGGTGGCGACATCGGGCGCGAGCCAGGATTCGAGCGGAAGCCCCTCGACCGCGCTGAACGAGAGATTGGCGAGTCGGACGTCCTTTCCCTGGTGCATCAGGGAGAGGGCCACGGGGAGTCCCGCGTAGATGTCGAATCCGCCGCCGGCGCCGGCGACGAGAACGCGCTCGGCGGATTCGAGCCGGGCGAACAGTGGATTGGCTTGCAGCGCAGTCATGTTGATCATTCTGCGGCGGGAGGGGATTGCTCCGGGCGGAGTCCGTCGTAGCGTGACCCGCGCCACGTCCGGCGCCGTACGATGGCGCGGTGCTGGTGAAGTGGATTCGCTGCACCGTGGTGGACCGTCATGGGTTCGAGCGGGGGCAGCGGAAGTGGGCGGGGCTGCTGGGTGAGCCGGGGTTCAGGGGACAGAGCGGGGGATGGAGCCGGGCGGAGCCGGATGTGGCTCATGTCTTCGCGTTCTGGGAGAACCGCGTCTTCTACGACTCCTTCATGGCGCGTGGTCACGACCGGCTGGCCGGGGCGCAGTCCGGCATGTACCGGGACATGCAGGTGAAGCTCTTCGAGTACCGCTTCGACGTGAAGACCGGCTTCGAACCGCACTTCACCGACGCGGATGTCGTCAGGGTGGCTCACAGCCGGGTGCACGAGGACCGTGGGGAGCACTTCTCGTTGATGCAGCGACAGGTGTGGAATCCGGCGATGGCGGGATCGCCGGGGATGCTGCGCGGGATGTTCGGGGAAGCGCCGGGGCACGAGTTCCTTGTGCTGTCGATGTGGCAGTCGAGCGCCGAGCGCGGCAAGTACCGGCCGCAGGGCGTGGAACGGCTCTCGGTCCGTGCGCAGACGGAGACGGATGTGGCGGAGCTGACCGGGGACGTGGTGGAGATCCAGCCGCTGTGGACGGTATGACCGGCTGACGTCGGTTCCTTCGGCGGATCCGGGTACGGCCGATGCGCGGCCCTCGCTCGCTATCGGACCCTCGGAAGCGTCCTGGGCGGGGAGCCGCGGACCGCATGGGATCGCTTGCCTGATCGCGGCGGCCCCGGAGGTGATCCTGCTGGACGGGCCCGCCAACCATCTCGACGAAGGTGCTCCGGAATGGCCGGAAGGAGCCCTGAGCGCCCACCCCGGCACGGGTGGGTGGCCGACTCGCACGACAGGGCTTCCTGGAGTGGTCACCTCGGCCGTCCTGGAGCTCGGCGCCGACCGCAGGACGATCTTTCGGTACGGCGGGGGATACGCGGGCTTCGTGGCCGGAACGGAAGGCGGCACGGATCCGACGGGAGCAGGTGTACGCCCGGTGGGCGGAGGGCTTCCCGGCTTCGGGAGTACGTCGCGACCACCGCTCATGACCTCGCACCCGGGCAGCCATCACGGGCAACAGGACGATGGCGTACGACCGGGCGGGAGGCCGGTCCAGGAGCCGGGGGAGGGCGTTTCCCACGGGCCGGGCGCGCTCGTGGTGCTCTCCCGCTACTGGCTTCTCCGCCGGCCGTTTCGTTGGTCACATATGCCGGATGGAGTCCGGACGACTGCTCGCGCCAGTCGCCCGGGGCCTAGTGTCATGACATGGCACGACCGCAGCGCATCGTCCTCGTCCGGCACGGTGAGTCCGAAGGCAACGCCGACGACACCGTGTACGAGCGGGAGCCCGACCACGCGCTGAGACTCACGGCCGAGGGAACGCGGCAGGCCGAGGAGACGGGCGTCCGGCTGCGCGAGCTGTTCGAGGGGGAGCGGGTCAGCGTCTACGTCTCGCCCTACCGCCGGACTCACGAGACGTTCAGGTCCTTCGGTCTCGACCCCGACAAGGTGCGGGTGCGCGAAGAGCCCAGACTGCGCGAGCAGGACTGGGGGAACTGGCAGGACCCGGACGACGTACGTCTGCAGAAGGCGTACCGGGACGCGTACGGCCACTTCTTCTACCGCTTCGCCCAGGGTGAGTCCGGGGCCGATGTGTACGACCGGGTGGGGGCGTTCCTCGAGAGCCTGTTCCGGAGCTTCGAGGAACCCAGCCACCCGGAGAACGTCCTGCTGGTCACGCACGGGCTGACCATGCGGTTGTTCTGTATGCGCTGGTTCCACTGGTCCGTGGCGGAATTCGAGTCGCTGTCCAACCCCGGCAACGGGGAGACCCGGACGCTGACGCTGGGCGAGGACGGCCGCTACGTGCTTGACCAGCCGTTCGAGCACTGGCGCACCCCGGAGCCGTACGGCATCACCGGATAGAGTGGCAGAGCGATGACCGCTGATTCTGCTTCCGACCGGCGCTTCGAACGCGCACTGGCCAGCCTGCGTGGGCTGTCCGTGGGCGACGCGCTGGGCTCCCAGTTCTTCGTCCCCGTCAACTATCCGCTGCTCAAAAGGCGCGCCCTGCCGCCCGGCCCGTGGCAGTGGACCGATGACACCGAGATGGCTTCCTCGGTTCTCGCCGTGCTCGCCGCGCACGGCCGGATCGACCAGGACGCGCTCGCTCACTCCTTCGCCCGGCACCACGATTTCGACCGGGGCTACGGCCCCGCCGTGAACCGGCTGCTCAGACTGGTCCGGGAGGGTGGCGACTGGCGTGAGCTGGCGTCCGCGCTCTTCAACGGGCAGGGCTCCTGGGGCAACGGCTCCGCCATGCGGATCGCGCCGCTCGGGGCCTGGTACGCGGACGACCCGGAGCAGGCCGTCCACCAGGCCGAGATCTCCTCGTACACGACGCACCAGCACCGGGAGGCCGTCGTCGGCGCGATGGCGGTGGCCGCAGCAGCCTCGCTGGCCGCAGCCCCGGGGGGCCCGCCGACGCCCGGTGATCTTCTCGACGGCGTCATCGCCCTCGTACCGCGCAGCGCGGTCGGCGCGGGGCTGCGCCGGGCCCGGGACATGCTCGACTACCGGGACGCGGGGACGGTGGCAGCCGTTCTCGGAAACGGGCGCCGCACGAGTGCACATGACACCGTTCCGTTCGCCCTGTGGTCGGCTGCGCGGAGCCTCGGTGATTTCGAGCAGGCGTTCTGGGTGACGGCCCAGGTGGGTGGTGACGTCGACACGACCTGCGCCATCGTCGGAGGTGTGGTGGCGGCCGGCCCGGCGGGGGCGCCGCCCGCCGACTGGCTGGCGCAGACGGAAGAGCCGCCGCCGTGGATCGCGGTCGCGCGCGGCTGACGACCCGCCCGGCCGAGCCCACTGTCACGGTCCTGCCACAGCGCGGTCCACGGCTGCTGGATGGACCGCGAGGGGAATACTCTTTCGGCCACGCCGCCACTCGTTGATCTTGTAGTGGCATGGCGCCGAACGAGACGCCGGGGCGATCGTGCGCCTGCTGGCCGTGCGAGCGGGCCCGGCGGGGAGGGGTCCCATGTCCGAGTCCGATCAACCGTCCGAGGCGTCGCGCCGACCCGACGCGTCCGCGTCACCCGACACGTCGACGTCACCCGCACCGTCCAAGGTGTCCGCTCCTCGCGGAGCAGCAGAGTCGAGCGGTGCGCCCGCTCCTGGTGGTACGCCCGATGCGAGCGGTGCGTCAGAGGTGAGTGCGGTTCCTGAAGCCGGGGGCGCCGCTCCTGAGCACCAGGCGGCGGCTCCGCGTACGGATGCCCAGGGCGCGCCATCCTCCGCGCCGGGCGCTGCCCGCGCACGCGCGGTGGGGGAGCCCGCCGGCCCCGTTCCGGGACAGCGGCAGCAGGCCAACCCATGGCACCAGGGGGTACGGCCCCCGGGTGTGCGTTCCGGGCTGCATCCGGCTCCCTCGATTCGTATACCGGCGGGCACGCTCTGGTCCGTCCTCGCCACCGGGCTCCTCAGCGCCGTCCTGCTGGGCGAGGGCCTGGGCCCGAACCTCCTGATCGTGGCCGTGCCGGCCGCTCTCGCTGCCTTCTTCGCCGCGCTGTACGCCGGCCGGAGGCCGCGCCCGTGGACGCTCACCTGGGCGGTCGGAGGTCTGGCGCTGCTCGCGGTGCCGGCGCTCCGCGACGCCGGCTGGCCGACCTTCCTCGCCGTGGTGTCCGCTCTCGCGCTGGGCTCCCTGGCACTGCACGGCAGCCGCAGCTGGCTGGGCATCTTCCTGGGTTCGCTGGGACTGGTCGGCTCGGCCGTTCCCGGCCTGCGGTGGGGATGGCAGGGGCTGCGGTCCCAGGCGGAGGTCTCGCGCGAGCGCTGGGGCGTGGTCGTCCGCACCACGGCGGTGGCCGTGGTGCTGCTCATCGTGTTCGGCACGCTCTTCGCCGGAGCCGACGCGGCCTTCGCCGACCTGCTGGGCAACCTCGTACCCGATGTGTCGATCGAGGACGGCCCATGGCGGGTCTTCCTGTTCCTGCTGGGTGTGGTGGGCGCGCTCGCCGCGGCGTACACCGCTGCCGCTCCGGCCCGGTGGGACAAGGTGACCATCACGCCCGGTCCGGCCAGGGGGAGGGTGGAGTGGGCGCTTCCGCTGATCGTCCTCAACCTGCTCTTCGCGGCGTTCATCGCACTCCAGCTCGCCGTCCTGTTCGGCGGATACGACAAGGTGCTGGCGGAGACCGACCTCTCCTACGCGGAGTACGCGCGCCAGGGCTTCTGGCAGTTGCTGTGGGCCACTCTGCTCACGCTTCTCGTCATCGCCCTCGCCCTGCGCTGGGCACCACGCGGCGGGCCCAGGGACCGGACGCTGGTACGCGGTGTGCTGGGCGCCCTGTGCGTACTCACCCTCGTGGTCGTCGCATCGGCGCTGCGCCGCATGGACCTGTACGTGGACGCGTACGGCCTGACCAGGCTGCGGATCTCTGTCGCGGCCATGGAACTCTGGCTCGGTGTGGTGCTGGTCCTGATCATCGCCGCGGGCGTGTTCGGCGCGCGGCTGCTGCCGCGCGCCGTTGCCGTGAGCGCGGCGGTCGGCGTCCTCGCCTTCGGTCTCGTCTCGCCGGACGCGCTGATCGCGGAGCAGAACGTCCAGCGGTACGAGGACAAGAAGTCCATCGACATCGACTATCTGAAGACGCTCTCCGCCGACGCCGTACCGGCTCTGGACAAGCTGCCGGAGCCGCTGCGTTCCTGCGCGCTCGCTCGTATCGAGCGCGATCTGGACCGCTCGGACGAGCCCTGGTACGCCTCCAGTTGGGGCGTCGCGCGCGCCCGCGACATCCTTGCGGAGCGCACCGCGCTGGAGCGTGCGGAAGACTGCGGGAGGGCGGGACGCTACGGGACGGGCAGCGAGCGCGAGGGCGAACGGGACGGTGTGGACGGGGAGTTCTACGACCCGTACGACCCGTACTGACGCACTGGCCGGCGGGTCGGTACAGCATTGCTGTACCGACCCGCCGACCGTTCCCGTGCGCGAACCACCCACCTGCCTCCGGCTCGCACCGAGCGGGCTGGATGACGCCCCTGCCTCGTGCGGCGCCCTTCGCGGGCGTGAGGAACTGGCGTACGAGGACGTGCGACGGACCGCAGGGCAAAAGCGCCGTGGACGTACGCCGGAGGCGCGGTGGACGCACGTCGGACGCGTGGCGGGCAGCGGCGCGCGAAGGAGTCGCGGGAGACCGGGTGCCCCGGGGTGTTCTTGGCGTGGTCATCGGCGTACGCTTGCTGGCGCCATGCCGTACGAACCACCCACGCACACCGTCGAGCGCTCACTGCGCGCTACCACCGGTGCCAGGACCGTCGCCGGTGTCGACGAGGTCGGACGCGGAGCGTGGGCCGGTCCCGTCACCGTCTGCGCCGCCGTCACCGGGCTTCGCCGACCCCCGGAAGGGCTCACGGACTCGAAGCTGATCAGTCCCAAGCGACGTGCCGAACTGGCTCCGCTGCTGGAGAGCTGGGTGACGGCCTACGGGCTGGGACACGCCTCGCCGCAGGAGATCGACGACCTCGGCATGACGGCGGCGCTCCGGCTGGCGGCGGTGAGGGCGCTCGACGGCCTGCCCGTCCGGCCGGACGCGGTGATTCTCGACGGCAAGCACGACTACCTCGGAGATCCCTGGCAGGTACGCACCGTGATCAAGGGCGACCAGTCCTGTATCGCCGTGGCGGCCGCTTCGGTGATCGCGAAGGTCCGCCGGGACACGATGATGGCCGAACTGGGCGCGGATTCCGGTGAGTACACGGACTTCGCCTTCGGCGCCAACGCGGGATACCCGTCACCGGTACACAGGGCCGCACTGGAGGAGCGGGGGCCCACGCCCCATCACCGCCTCTCCTGGTCCTATCTTGATGCGTTGCCCAGGTGGCAGCACCTGAAGAAGGTCCGATTCTCCGCCGAGGCGGCTGCACTGGAAAGCGGGGGCCAGCTCGGCTTCGACTTCTGATCGCGCACGCGTAACCACCAGCCGACGCCCGAAGCGTCGGCGCTCGAACGTCACATTCCCGCCTCATCCCCGAGGAGCCTCAGATTCACGAGAGTGCCCAGGGTCCCCGCGTCACGCAGGCCACCGGCCGCACCGCGCCGACCCCACGTCCCGTACCAGGTCCGCGTTCCGCGGCCACGCCGCGTCCCGGGCGTCCGGGCCCCGGCCCCGTGCGGCCCGCGCCCCCGGCGCAGCGCCCGCAGCCCACGTCCACCGCTGCTGCTCCCGCCGCGCGCCCGGCCCGGCCGGAGAATCGTTCCGCGCCGCAGCTCCAGCTGATCCCGGCGTCGGCCGGCGGCGCACTCGACGCGGCCGACGAGGCAGTCGACCTGCTGCTCGACTCGGGACGCGCGCCGGGCGACATCCTGGTCCTCACCACGGGTGAGGTGCATCCCTGGACGGCGCACGAGATCTCCTTCGGAGAAGCCGCCTACTGGGCGCAGCACGACGCCGGCGACGACGTCTTCTTCGCTCACCTCGCGGCGGCCGGCCGTGCGGCGTCCCGCCCGGTGGTCGTGGTCGCGGTCAACGGAGACATCGACGACGCCACCGCACGGGCGCTGCCCGTGGCGCGCGACCGCGCCGGCGCGCTGCTGATCGTGTGCGGAGACCCGCAGAAGATCAACTCCGTGCTGGGCGCGGGGGTCTGAGCCGTACGCCTCAGGTCCCGGCCGCCCGAAGGGGTGGCCGGGACCTTGCGCGTCTCAGCGGGCGGCGGTCCGTCGCAGGGCGTCCACCGCCCCGCCGCCGGTGCGCTGCGGGGCCGGGTCGAGATCCACGTACGTCTCGGAGAGCTTCGAGGCGGGCGACACGGAACTGGGCCGACGCCCGCCCCGGCCCTCGCCGAGCACCTGCCACCCTCCCCGGGTCAGCGTGATGTACGCGCCGCACCTCAGCCCGTGAAGCGTGCAGGCGTCCCGTAGTCCCCACATCCACGCACCGTCCTCCTCCGTCCAACGCTCGTCGCCCTCGCGGCAGTAGAGCAGCACCGCTGTACGGATGGGAGTGCGGCGGCGCAGGTCGTGCGGAAGGACCCGGCGCAGTTGGGCCAGCAGGGCGTTGCGGAACTCCCAGCCGTCGGCGGCCACACTCGTCCGGCGGGCGAACGAGGCGCTGGCAGTGAGCCGTTCCTCGTGGTCGAGGACGGCTACGACAGCGGTCGCCGGAGTCGGCCTGTGGCGGGCGTGCAGGCCACTGACCACCTCACGTGGGCTCCGCAGCAGGGGTATGCCCGCAGAGGCCCACTCGGCTGGTTCCAGCGTCCTGGCAAGGCTGTTGACGGAGCCTGCGGACGCCGAGGACGTTGGCATCGAAGAGGCTTGGGACGGAGCGAATCCGAAGGTCACGATCCTCCCTTCGCTACGCGCCCACGGCGCGGGCAGGGTCGGGTGGGGGCGCGCCGCTGCACGGCCCATCCGGGCCGCGAAAAAGACCGTGCGGGGAGCGACTCCAATTCTTCCTGGCGTACCGGCAGGCGGCAACGAGCAATTGGCTCGGCTGACGGGAATCAACCGGAATGACACTGATATCCCTGCCCAGAGTGTGCCCATGCGACTCCCTCAGCCCCGTCCGAACGGCGAGGACCAGCGGAAACACGCCATGTGGCCCGCTCTGCTGGGCCGGGCCTCGTAGCGGTGCGTGTTCACCGTGTGCCGGAGGGTCGGCGAGAGCCCCGGAGCGGGCGTACGAGGGCGTACGGGCCGGCCCACGAGGCTGACGTCACCCTCTCGCCGCGGGCGCCGCCGGCATGGGCCGCGGCGCCCGCTCCCTGACCGCTGACCGCTGACGCGACGACCGGCGAGGGCACTGGTACTCGGCTCGTCGTGAGGCGGCCGGGGTGCTCTCGTGGCGTTCCGACCGCCCTCGGTCAGTCGAAAGTGCGCAGCAGGAGCCGTAGCCCGCCCGCGATCCCCCGACCGATCCAGGCGAGCGCGCCCATTTCCGCGGCCAGCTCACCGGCTTCCGCGGTCGCTTCCGCCCGGTCGGACCCACTGCGGCACCGTGCACACGAACGAGGCCAACGCCGCTTCTGCCCGCCGCATTTCGCGCATGTCGTCATGGCACCCATTCTTCCCTCGTACCGGTCGCACCGGCGCACGACGGGTCACCTCGCTCGCCAGTGAGGGTGGTGTCACGCGGGGTGAAGTCGCCGATTGTCAGTGGCATCAGGTTGCATGGGGGTATGGACAACCTGGAACTCCGCTCCGAAGCCGACGCCATCCTCGCTGAGCTCGTCGGTGACCCCGGGGGCTCGGCCCGGCTGCGGGAGGACCAGTGGCAGGCGGTGGCGGCCCTGGTGCAGGAGCGTCGCCGCGCGCTGGTGGTGCAGCGCACCGGCTGGGGCAAGTCCGCGGTGTACTTCGTGGCCACCGCCCTGCTGCGCAGGCGTGGCTCGGGCCCCACGGTGATCATCTCGCCGCTGCTGGCACTGATGCGCAACCAGGTCGAGTCGGCGGCGCGAGCCGGTATCCAGGCGCGCACCATCAACTCGGCCAACCCGGAGGAGTGGGAGACGATCTACGGGGAGGTCGAGCGCGGTGAGACCGATGTGCTCCTCGTGAGCCCGGAGCGTCTGAACTCGGTGGACTTCCGCGATCAGGTGCTGCCCAAGCTCGCGGCCACCACCGGCCTCCTGGTGGTCGACGAGGCGCACTGCATCTCCGACTGGGGACATGACTTCCGCCCCGACTACCGGCGGCTGCGGGCGATGCTGGCCGAGCTTCCCGAAGGGGTTCCGGTACTGGCCACCACCGCGACCGCCAACGCCCGGGTCACCGCGGATGTGGCGGAGCAGCTGGGCACCGGGGCCGGGGAGGCGCTGGTGCTCCGGGGTCCGCTCGACCGGGAGAGTCTGCGGCTCGGTGTCGTCCAGCTGCCGGATGCCGCACACCGCCTGGCCTGGCTCGCCGAGCACCTGGACGAGCTGCAGGGCTCGGGCATCATCTACACCCTCACCGTCGCCGCTGCCGAGGAGGCCACCGCCTTCCTGCGCCAGCGCGGCTTCCATGTGGCCTCGTACACGGGAAAGACGGAGAACGCCGAGCGGCTGCAGGCCGAGATCGACCTCCGCGAGAACCGGGTGAAGGCGCTGGTGGCGACATCCGCCCTCGGCATGGGCTACGACAAGCCGGACCTGGGCTTCGTGGTCCACCTCGGCTCGCCGTCCTCGCCGATCGCCTACTACCAGCAGGTGGGGCGCGCAGGGCGAGGCGTGGCCCACGCCGACGTACTGCTGCTGCCCGGCAAGGAGGACGAAGCCATCTGGCGCTACTTCGCCGACACCGCCTTCCCGCCGGAGCCGCAGGTCCGCCAGACCCTGGCGGCCCTCTCCGACGCGGGACGGCCCCTGTCCGTGCCGGCTCTGGAGGCGGCGGTCGACCTCCGGCGCAGCCGGCTGGAGTCGATGCTGAAGGTTCTCGACGTGGACGGCGCGGTCAAGCGGGTGAAGGGCGGCTGGGCGGCCACCGGAGCGGAGTGGGTTTACGAGGCCGAGCGCTATGCGTGGGTGGCCAGGCAGCGGGCCACCGAGCAGCAGGCCATGCGCGACTACGTGAGCACGTCCCGGTGCCGGATGGAGTTCCTGCGCCGGCAGCTGGACGACGAGGGGGCGATTCCCTGCGGGCGCTGTGACAACTGCGCAGGGGCCTGGGCCGACACCTCCGTCTCGGCGGAGACCCTGACCGGGGCGGCGAAGGAGCTGGACCGCCCGGGGGTGGAGATCGAGCCGCGCCGGATGTGGCCCACGGGGATGCCCGCACTGGGCATCGAGCTCAAGGGACGCATCCCGGCCAAGGAGCAGTGCTCCACCGGGCGTGCCCTCGGGCGGCTCTCGGACATCGGCTGGGGCAACCGCCTGCGCCCGCTGCTCGCGGAGAACGCCCCGGACGGGCCGGTCCCGGACGACGTCCTGCAGGCCGCCGTGGCGGTCCTCGCCGACTGGGCCCGCTCACCGGGCGGCTGGGCGTCCCAGGCTCCCGACGCCTCCGCCCGGCCGGTCGGAATCGTCGCCGTACCCTCCATGTCCCGGCCGCAGCTGGTCGGATCGCTCGCTCAGGGGATCGCGGCCATCGGCCGCCTCCCCTTCCTGGGAACCCTCACCTACACAGGGCCGAACGGCGCGCACGCGGCCCGCCGCAGCAACTCCGCCCAGCGCCTCAGGGCGCTGTCCGGCACCTTCGCCGTTCCTGATGACCTCGCCGCCGCCCTGGCGGGCACGCCCGGCCCGGTCCTGCTCGTGGACGACTCGACCGACTCCGGCTGGACACTGGCGGTCGCCGCCCGGCTGCTCCGCCAGGCAGGCAGCGAACAGGTGCTTCCCCTGGTTCTCGCCGCAGCGGGCTGACCTTCGCGCCACCGCGGGCAGAGCGCTCCGGCCACGGCGGGCTGAGCACCGCGGTGAGGAGGACACGTGCACCGCGGTGAGAACGACACGTGCGCCGCGGTGAGCACGACCCAGTGCCCCGGCGAGGACGACACGCTCGCCGCGGTGAGAACGGCGGGAGGGCAGGGCCCCGTCGTCGGCGCCGGGGTGGCGAGTCCTGCGTCCGAGCGACGCCCCGTCCCCCGCGCGAGCGACGTCGCACTCACTCGCGCGGGGGAGCAGCGATCACTGGCGTGAGGGACGGCCGTGTCAGGGGCCGGCTGCCATAATGACCTGCGTGAACCGTCCGACTGCCTGGCGCGACAGCTGGACCGGAAAGCTGAGGCGGGCCACGGAACTCCCCCGCAGCGCGGTCTTCGTACCGGCGCTGTGCGTCCTGGCGGTCGCCGGCTCGTTCGCCGAGTTCGTCGCTTTTCGGGGCTCGATACCCCGGATGTTCGCGGACACCTCTCGGAGCGCCACCGAAGGCGGCAGCGCCATCGGCGTCCAACTGGCGATGGTCGTCGGCCTGTTGTGTCTGTGCACCGCGCTGCCACTGGCTCTCCTGCGGCCCGCCCTCGCCGGCTTCACGGTGACCGCCGCGAGCCTGGGCTCGCTCACGATCTTCCATACGCTGACTCTGGCGGGATGCGCCGCGCAGCTGACCGCCCATTACCGGCTCGGACGCCGTGGGCATGTCCTCGCGCCGATGCTCTTCGCCGTGCCGTTCCTCGCACTGGCCCTCGCCGCATCCGCCGGCACGGCTCCCGGCACCGATTACCTGGTGCGTACGGTGCTCGTCGCCTCGGCAGCCCCGATGGCGGCGTTCGCGGGCCTCGCCCGGCGTGCCGGCCGGCGGGAACGTGAACACGACGCCGTACGGGAAGTCATGGCCGGAACCCGGTGGGAGCAGGCCGCCCGGGAGGAGCGCTCCCGTATCGTCCGCGAACTGCACGACGTCGTGGGCCACCACGTCTCCATGATCGCGGTGCAGGCCGAGACGGCCCGCGTGGCGACCCCTGGAATGCCCACGGCAGGCAGTGAGCGGCTGCTCGGCATCGGAGACACCGCCCGGGCCGCCCTCACCGAGATGCGCCGCCTGCTCGGCGTACTGCGCGACGACACCACGACGGACACCGGTGGCGAGCGCAGACCACAGCCAGGACTGGCGCAACTCGGCGAACTCCTCGACGAGGCCCGCCAGGCCTCCGCCTCCACGATCCGTCTCGTCCTCAGCGGTGTGCCGCGCCCCATGGGCCCGGGCATCGAACTGGCCGCCTACCGCATCGTCCAGGAGTCACTCACCAACGCCCGCAAGCACGCGACGGGCGCCCCGGTCGACGTGGAGCTGCACTACGCCCACGACGCCCTCCACCTCAGCGTCCGGGACAACGGTCCCGGCAGGGCGCCCGCGACGCCGGACGGGGGATACGGTCTGCTCGGAATGCGGGAGCGGGCCGCCGCGGTCGGTGGACTGATCCGCACCGGTCCGGCGCACGCCGGTGGATTCATCGTCGAAGTCTCTTTCCCCGGCCAGCCAGAACGGACCACATGAGCTCCCCGCCGCCACCGATCCGTGTCGTCATCGCGGACGACCACCTGGTCGTGCGCACCGGATTCGCCGCACTCCTCGACTCCCAGCCGGAGTTCACCATCGTGGACACCGCCACGACCGGTGCCGACGCGGTCCGCGTGTGCCGCGAGGTGTCTCCGGACGTCGTCCTCATGGATATCCGTATGCCCGAGATGGACGGCATAGAGGCCACGCGGCAGCTGGTCGGTGAAGCGCCGGACGGAGCGAAGGCGCCGCGGGTCCTCATCCTCACGACCTTCGACCTGGACGAGTACGTCTACGACGCGCTGCGGGCCGGGGCCAGCGGCTTCCTGCTCAAGGACGCCACCGCCGAGCGGCTCTTCGACGCCGTGCGGGTCGTCGCCGCCGGAGAGGCCCTGCTCGACCCCGCCGTCACCCGTCGCCTGATCAGCGAGTTCACCCAACTGCCCGCCAGGACCCGGGCGCAGCCGTCACCGGGCCTGAAGCTGCTCACGGCACGGGAGACCGAGGTGCTGCTGCTCGTCGCCGAAGGCCTGTCCAACGGGGAGATCGCCGCCCGCCTCTTCGTCACGGAGGAGACGGTGAAGTCGCACGTCAGCCGCACGCTGACGAAACTGGGCCTGCGGGACCGCACGCAGGCCGTGATCGCGGCGTACGAGACGGGACTCGTCGTCCCGGGGCTGCGGAGAACCGACCAGGGACCGGGGCCGCACGACAACTGACACACCGCGAGGGGGCGGCCGGCACGGAGTCCCGTCCGCGGACGGGGCCCGTAGCCCGGCTTCACCCGCGTGTGGGAGATCGCCGCTCCCTCGTGCGAGTGAGGTCCCGTCTCGCCCGTCCCCCACGGGAGTACCGGGAAACCTCGCTCCCGGCCGTGATGACCCGTACCCCTCCGCCTCCCTAGCCTCCTCCCATGGAGAAGACGATCGATGGATCGCAAGCCGTGATCGAGGTCAGGGACGTCCACAAGCGCTTCGGTGGCACGCAGGCGCTGGACGGCATGACCTTCACCGTCCGGCCCGGGCAGATCACCGGATTCGTCGGCCCGAACGGGGCCGGCAAGTCCACGACGATGCGGGTCGTCCTCGGCCTCGACAAGCCGGACAAGGGGGTCGCGCTGGTCGGCGGCCGGCCGTACCGGATGCTGCGCACGCCTCTGAAGCATGTCGGCGCACTGCTCGACGCGGCCGCCGTGCAGCCGGGCCGGACAGCCCGCAACCATCTGCTGTGGCTGGCCCATTCGCAGGGACTCGGCACCGCCGCGGTCGACGTGGCGATCCGGAGGGTGGGTCTCCAGGACGTGGCCGGACGCAAGGCGGGCGGATTCTCCCTGGGGATGCGGCAGCGGCTGGGCATCGCGGCCGCACTGCTCGGCGACCCGCCGATGCTCATGCTGGACGAACCGTTCAACGGCCTGGATCCGGAAGGGTTCATGTGGATGCGGGGCTTCCTGGCCTCGCTCGCCGAACAGGGGCGCGCCGTGCTGGTGTCCAGTCACCTGATGAGCGAGCTGGAGGATTCCGCCGACCACGTGATCGTCGTCGGGCGCGGGAAGGTCGTCGCCGACACGAGCGTGCGCGAGCTGCTCGCGTCCGTGTCCGAGGGCCGCGTGACGCTGCGTACGGCGGCCCCCGCACGGGCGATGGAGGTACTCGCGCGGGCCGGTGCGACGGTGAGTTCCACCGGGGGCGACACGGTCTGTGTGACGGGCCTGCCGGCCGAGGAGGCCGTGTCCGTGCTCGGCGCGAGCGCGGTGCCGTTCTCGGAGGTGTCCTCGCACCGCGCGTCCCTGGAAGAGGCGTACATGGAGATCACCCGCGACTCCGTGCAGTACCGCGCGGCCGTCACCGAGGAGGCCGGACGATGAGCGCCACGGTCTCTCCGCCCGTGACGGCCGGCGTACGGCCGGAGCGGGGCGGCTTCGGACGCGTACTGCACGCGGAGTGGACGAAGTTCCGCACCGTGCGTGGCTGGGTGCTCGGCACGGCCGGCGCGCTGGTGGTCATCTGCCTGGTCGGACTGCTCGCCACGGCGTCGAGCAACGACGGTGCCGACGCGTCGGAACTTCCGGTCGGTCCCGGCGGCCAGGCGGTCAACGACGCCTTCTACTTCATGCACCAGCCGCTGAAGGGCGACGGCAGCATCACGGTGTCCGTCTCCTCGCTGACCGGTCAGGTCGCGACGACGCCCACGGAGGACAAGCCCGGTCTGGCTCCCTGGGCCAAGGCCGGGATCATCGTGAAGGACTCCCTCGAACCGGGTTCGCCGTACGCGTCGATGATGGTCACCGGTGACCACGGTGTGCGCATGCAGTACGACTTCACGCACGACACCGCGGGGCTGCCCGGCCCGGTGTCGGCAGACGCGCCGCGCTGGCTCCGTCTGGAGCGTTCCGGCGACACCGTCACCGGCTCTCAGTCGACGGACGGCAGCAGGTGGACCCACGTGGGCACGGCCCGGCTCCCCGGCCTCTCGGAGTCGCCGCAGGTCGGGCTGTTCGTGACCTCGCCGTCGGCCACGGAGGAGACCGGTACCGGAACGGGGCTCACCCCCGCGGTCGCCACCGGGACGTTCAGCGCCCCCATCGTGCGGGGCGGGTGGAACGGCGACGCCTGGCAGGACCGGCAGGTCGGCGAAGGGGCCGGCACGAACGGCAGCTACAGCCGGTCGACGAAGGGTGAAGTGGTCCCGTCCGCCACGGGATACAGCATCACCGGGGCCGGCGACATCGCGCCGGTGGCCGGCGGACCGGCCGCGAGCGGCGTGCGCGTCATCTCGAACTTCCTCGTGGGCGCGTTCGCAGGGCTGATCATGATGGTTGTCGTCGCCGCGGGATACGTGACCGTCGAGTACCGGCGAGGGCTGACCGGCGTCACCTTCGCGGCCGTTCCCCGCAGGGGGCACGTTCTGGTCGCCAAGGCACTCGTGGTGGGCTGCGCGGCCTTCCTCGCCGGAGGGATCGCGGCCGCCGTCATGGTGCCGTTCGGGGGAGCACGGTCGCTCGCGAACGGCTTTCCCGTCCTGACCGTGCCCGTGTCGACCGAACTGCGGGTCGTCGCGGGTACGGGCCTGCTGCTCGCGGTCGCCAGTGTGTTCGCGCTGTCCGTCGGCGCGATCCTGCGGCGCAGCGCCGTGACCATCACCGTGGTGGTCGTCGGCATGGTGCTGCCCTACCTGCTGGCCACCGCGTCCGTCCTGCCCCCCGCGGCCTCGGACTGGCTCCTCAAGGTCACCCCGGCCGCCGGGTTCGCGATCCAGCAGAGCGTCACCCGCTACGACCAGGTGGTCACCGTCCATTCGCCCGCGCACGGCTACTTCCCGCTGTCGCCGTGGGAGGGCTTCGCGGTGCTGTGCGCGTACGCCGCGGTCGCGTTCGGCGCCGCCGTGATCCTGATCCGCCGGAGGGACGCATGAGATACGCGGGACGTTCGGAGTGGACGAAGCTGCGGACGGACTCCAGCAACACCTGGCTGCTGCTCGGCGCCGTGGCCCTGACCCTCGCGGTCGGCTCCGCGGTGGCGATGACGGCGCGATGCGATGCCCTGGGCTGCGGACAGGACGCCACGAAGCTCAGCCTCACCGGCGTCATGGTCGGTCAGGTCGTCGTCGCGATCGTCGCGGTGATGATGGCCGGAAACGAGTACGGCACCGGCATGATGCAGACCACGATCGCCGCCGTACCGCGCAGGCTGACCGTCCTGTTCTCGAAGGCGGCCGTGCTCAGTGCGGTGGTACTGGTCGCGGGCACGATCGGCGTCGTCGGGTCCCTCCTGACCGGCGGGACGGTGCTGCCGGGCCGGGGCTTCACCGAGGCACACGGGTACGAGGCGATGTCGCCGGCCGACTCCGCGACGCTCCGCGCCGCTGTGGGATCCGTCCTCTACCTCGCCCTGATCGGGCTGATCGGCCTCGGAACCGCGCTCGTCGTGCGGAGTTCGGCCACGGCCGTCGGCATCGTTCTGGGACTGCTCTTCTTCTTCCCCGTCCTCACTCAGGTGATCGACGACCCCGACTGGCAGCGACTCCTCCAACAGGTCGCTCCGATGACGGCCGGCCTCTCCGTCCAGACGACTATCGGCGTCGACCGGCTCCCGATCGGTCCATGGGAAGGCCTCGGGGTGGTGGCCCTGTGGGCGTCGGGGGCGCTGGCCGCCGGCGGCGTCATGCTGCGCTCGCGCGACGCATGAGCGGACCGGACGGCCGGGCCCGGTAACTCCGCCCCCCTGTGGACAAGTTATCCACAGGGGGTTTCGGAATTCCGCTGCTCGCGGGACGGTCATCCCATGAACAAGCACCACGAATCCACCGGTCCGACCGACGAGCAGCAGATCACCTTGCGCGGTCCCGCCGAGCTCGCCGACGCCCTTCCGTACCTCATGGGTTTCCATCCCAGCGACAGCGTGGTCATGGTGGCCCTGCACGGCGGACGAGGGCGCTTCGGAGGGCGGCTCAGGCTCGGTATTCCGCAGTCGCCCAGGGAGTGGGAGCCCGTCGCCGACCAGCTCGCGGAGTGCCTGATCTCGGGCAGCGAGCGGCGTGGCTCGCGGCCCGACGCGATCGTCGTCTTCCTCTGCCAGGACCCGGTGGAGGGAGTGACAGGGCATCAGGCGATGGAGCGGCTGCGGCCGTTCGCGCAACTGCTGCGCACGGCCTGCGGGACGCTCGACGTGCCCGTGCTGGAAGCACTCTGCATTTCCGGGGGCCGTTACTGGTCCTACTGCTGCCCGGACGAGCGTTGCTGCCCGCACGAGGGCAAGCCACTGGCGCTGCCCGGCACGACGGTCATGGCGGCGGCAGCCACCTACGCGGGCATTCAGGTACGCGGATCGCTGCGTGACATGGAGGCGCGGCTCGCCCCGATGGAGACCGCCGGGGCGCGGAGTCAGGAACAGGCGCTCGACTCGGCGGGCGCGGTGCTGGTGTCCAGGATCCTGGACACCGAGGGCCGGGCAGAAGTCGCGGGGGAGACCCTGGAGCTCGCGCACGCGCTGATGGACCGTCTCGGCCGGGCGCCCACCGGCCCGCCCTCCGCCGCGGACACGAACGACGACCGGCTGATCAGCCACGACGAGGCCGCCGCCCTGATTCTCGGGCTGCAGGACCGGGAGACGAGGGACAAGGCTGCGGAGTGGATGGAAGGCCCGGACGCGACGTCGGCGCTGCGGCTGTGGAGGGCCCTCGCACGCCGTTGCGTCGGCCCTTACGTGGAGCACGCGGCCGCGCCGCTGACCCTGGCCGGCTGGGTCTCCTGGTCCACCGGCGACGAGCCCGCGGCGAGGGTCGCCCTGGGGCTCGCCCTACGCGCCGACCCCGACTACACCTTCGCTCAGCTGCTCCACCAGGCGTGCAACGAGGGCCTCGATCCTGAGACCTTGCGCCGTTGTCTGCGGGGCGAGCGCAGCGCCGGAGCGGGTGAGGACCGTCATGAGGTCCCCGAGGTCCGCGAGGTGCACGCGGGCCGGGGCGGGCGGCGTACGGGGAGGCGGCCGAGGTCCCGCACGGTTCCCCCGCAGGCGACCGCGCGGCGCAGGGCCGCGCCGGGCGACACCGGTCCCGGAGCCGTCGTGGTCCGTCGCCGCACGCGGGAATCGAAGCGTCAGGGCCGGCGCGGCAGCAGGAGCGAGCGATGACGGCCGTGACCGGGCGGACCACGGAGCCGTTCACGGGGGTGGCGGAGTCGCACGACCCGTGGCGTCGCAGAGACAGCGGCCGTCCGGAGCGCACGGACGGCGCAGAAAGACCACCATGGCCCTCACCCTCCCTCCCGGGGACCCCAAGTCCGCGGTCCCCTCGCCCCTTGTCCACGTCCACCCGGGCCGGGCGGCACCGGCGGTACACGACGCCGACCGACCTGTCCCGCTCGGGCGCGGTGCCGGACGCCCCGTCGCGCCCGTGCGTACCGCGGTGCAGACCGTCCCGGCCGCCCTGGCCGTGCGCGCCGCCGGACCTCCTGGCCCGGGGCCGCACACGGACCGGCGCCCGCGTGAGCTGCCCTCCGCGCACATGGCGGTCATCTGCGTCGCCCTGCCGTCGATGGCCGTGTCGCCGGACCACGGTCAGCTCACCGGACAAGGGCTTGACGGCTTCTACCGGTCCGGCCGCAGACTGCTCTCGCGCTGTCATCTGCGCGTCGCGGGACGCGAACCCATCGCCGTCCAGGGCGCCCTGGTCACCTCGGACAGCGCGCGCTTCCTGGGCGTGGTGCGGACGGCGGCGGACGCCGGACCCGACCCCGAGATCACCGTCGAGCGAATGCGCCGGGCCGAAGGCACCGAGAGGATCACCCTGCACAGCGCGTCGGCCCGTACCCGGCGGTTTCCCGTCGAGATCTCGCTGGCCACCGACCTCGCGGAGCTGGGCGCCATCGCGACGGGACGGCCCGGCCCGGAGCGGATCCCCAGCGTGTACGGCTCCGGCCTGCGCTGGACGGCCGCCGACGGACCCGGCTGTACCGTCGCGGCCGATCCGCCGCCCCAGGACGCGGTGGCCTCCGCGGGGCTCCTTCGCTGGGACGTGCTGCTGGCGCCCGGGGCCTCGTACGGCATCGAGCTGAGCATCCGTCCCGAGCGCCGGGGGAGGACTCCGGGACGGCCCGCGAACCGGCTGTCCGCCGACGTCCGGGCCGAGGCGGACGACGCCAGGGTCGAACCGCTCGTCAGGACCGCGCTCGGTGATCTCCGGGCGCTGCTGGTCAGCGGCGAACAGGGCCCGGCAGACGGCTGGCTGGCGGCCGGTGTCCCGTGGCGCTGCGGCCCCGCCCCTGCCGAGGCTCTGTGGGCGGCGCGGATGGCGCTGCCGCTCGGTACGGGACTCGCCGCGGCAACCTTGCGCACGCTGGCCCGGACGCAACTGACCGGCCCCGGGACCGGTCACGGTCGCATCCCCGGCCCGCTACGGGACGCGGGTCCCCGGCTCCCTCCCAGCTGCACGGGCGTCGAGGCGACGCTCGCGTATCCGGTCGTGCTCGCGGAGGCGCGCCGCTGGGGACTGTCCGAACAGGAGGTGGCCGAACTCCTCCCCGCGGCCGAACGGTGCCTGCGGTGGCTGCGTACCTCGTCGGAGGAGGACGGGCTGGTCCCGGACGGCGGACCCGACGGGTACCGGCGCGCCGAGACCCAGGCCCACGCCCACCGGGCCGCACTGCTCGGTGCGGAGCTGCTCGACGAATGCGGCGGGGGAGGCGGCGACGCATGGCGGGAGTGGGCGGGTGCGCTGCGGAGCCGGTTCAGGGCGGACTTCTGGATCGACGACCGCGCCGGCGGCTGCCCCGCCGCCGCGCGCAGCGGCCCCGGCCGGCCGGTGGCGTATCCGGGCAGCGGCGCGGCGCATCTGCTGGACACCGGTCTGCTGGGCGGGGGCCGGCTCGCTCCCGGGCTGCTGGACGCGGAACGGACGGGCCGGCTGGCCAGACTTCTCGGCGGCCCGGCACTCGACTCGGGCTGGGGGCTGCGCACGCTCGGGGCGAAGGAACCCGGCCACAATCCGTTCGGTCACCGCTCCGGAGCGGTCCGGGTGCACGAGACTGCGGTCGCCTGCGCGGGACTGGCCGCCGCCGGGTACGAGAAGGAGGCGAGTGGCCTGCTGCGAGGGGTACTCGGCGCCGCCGAGGCCTTCGGCTACCGCCTCCCCGAGATGTACGCGGGGGAGCAGCGCCGTGCGGGCAGCGTTCCGGCACCTCATCCGACGGCCTGCCGGCCGGCCGCCGTCGCGGCGGCGGCCGGCGTTCACCTGGTCACCACCCTGGCGGGCATCCGCCCGGACGCGCCGGCGGCGACTGTCTCCCTCCGTCCGGTCCGGTGCGCCCCGCTGGGTGCCGTCCAGCTGTCGGGGCTGCGCGTCGCCGGCGAGCCGTTCGCCGTCCGGATCAGCCGGCTCGGGCTCGGGATGATCGAGGAGGCGGCCGCCGGACTGCAGCTGGGAGTGTGAGGCAGGGGAAGCGGTGAGGGCCGGCGCCGACGGGTAAGGCGACCGTGGTGGGCGACCTGACCGGTCATGACGAGCATCGCGAAGGGACTGTTTATCGTCAGGAAGACGACTATGATCACGACATGCCGCCCTACGACCCGTCGACCTTCCCGCCCTTCGCTGTCACCGTCGATCTGGTTGTGCTCACCGTGCGCCGTCACGCGCTCTGCGCCCTGGTCGTACGCCGTGGTGAGACACCCTTCCAGGGGAGATGGGCGCTGCCCGGCGGATTCGTCAGGGCCGACGAGGATCTCGCCGCGGCGGCCGCCCGTGAGCTGGTCGAGGAGACCGGGCTCTGCGCCCACGACCCATCGGCCCCGGCCGTCGGCAACGGCGCGCATCTGGAGCAGCTCGCGACGTACGGAGACCCCAAGCGCGATCCCCGGATGCGGGTCGTCAGCGTGGCCCATCTCGCGCTGGCTCCTGACCTGCCCGCCCCCCGCGCGGGGGGTGACGCGCACAGCGCCCGCTGGGCTCCCGTCGAAGATCTCCTCGGCCTTGAGGGCGGCTTCGGCCACGAGGGCGAACAGCCCGCACCGCTGGCCTTCGACCATGCCCAGATCCTCGCGGACGGTGTCGAGCGGGCGCGTTCGAAGATCGAGTACTCCTCGCTGGCCACGGCGTTCTGCCCGCCGGAGTTCACTGTCGGTGAGCTGCGCAGGGTCTACGAGGCCGTGTGGGGCGTGGTGCTCGACCCCCGCAACTTCCATCGCAAGGTCACCGGTACTCCCGGATTCCTGGTTCCCTCCGGAGGGACGACCACCCGGCAGGGCGGCCGTCCCGCACAGCTGTTCCGCGCGGGTGCGGCCACCGTGCTCAACCCGCCGATGCTGAGGCCCGAAGTCTGACGCCGTGACGCCCACGGCCGTCCCGTGGAGCGCCGGGAGACCGGGCTTGCGGAACACCCGCGGGTTCGTGCTGCGCAAAAAGTCGGAATTGTCGCGTTATGTTGCTGCGGTACCCACCCAGCCGCCGAGCGGTCTCACCTCCCGCGAGAGAAGCGATGCTCCAGGCCATCGGACTCACCAGCAGCCCCCGCCGCGACCTTCCGCCCGCCGTGGCCGATCTGACCTTCGAAGCCGGTCCCGGCCGTGTCACCGCCCTGCTCGGCGCCCCGGGTTCCGGCAAGACCACCGCCCTGCGCCTGATGCTCGAACTCGAACCGGGCCGCGGCGTCACGTACTTCCGGGGCCGGCCGCTGCACCGCATCGGCCGTCCGCCCCGCGAGGTGGGCGTTCTTCTCGGAGACGTACCGGGCCACCCCGCCCGTACGGCGCGGGGCCAGCTCCGGATGCTCTGCGCCGCCGCCGGAGTTCCCGCGTCCCGGGCGGACGAGGTGCTCGACGTCGTCGGTCTGGCCGGGCTCGGGGACCAGCGGATCGGGACCCTGTCGGTGGGCATGGACCGTCGGCTCGGCCTCGCCTCCGCGCTCCTGGGCGACCCGCACACGCTCGTTCTCGACGAACCCGCGGAAGGGCTCTCGCCGCGCGAGACCAGCTGGTTGTACGGGCTCCTGCGCGCGCACGCAGCACAAGGCGGAACGGTCCTGCACACCACCAGTGACCCCAAGGAGGCCGCGCGCACGGCCGACCAGGTCGTCACCATCGACGAAGGACGTCTGGTCGCGGACCAGGACGTCGCCGACTTCTCCCGTACGCGACTGCGTCCACGCGTCGCGGTCCGCTCGCCGCAGGCCGCCCGCCTCGCCGCCGTGGTCAGCCGCGAGGCGCGGGCCGCGCAGCGGTCCGTGGAGGTCGTGGCCGAGGAGAGCTGCCGCCTCTCGGTGTACGGGAGCAGCTGCGCGGAGATCGGGGACACGGCCTTCCGTCACGGTGTCCCCGTACACCAGCTCGCCGACGAGACCGGTGATGCCGGTCCCCCGGCCGCGCCCGGCGCCGAGCAGCGGGCGGACTCGTCCGTCGCCCCCTCCGAGCTCCCCCCGTCGATCCCGGTACGCCCGGCACGCGGCCCGGTGCGTCTGCTCCGCTACGAACTCCGCAGACTGTTCGGTGTGCGGACAACCACCGTGATCATGGCGGCCGTTCTCGTGGTCTCCGCCGGGCTGTCCGTCCTGCTGGCGCGCTCCGGCGGAACGCCCCTGCCGAAGCTCCTGGGAGCCTGGCCGGCCCTGCTGCCGCTGCCGCCCGCCGCGCTCGGCGCCGGTCTGCTCGGGGCGCTCTCCTTCGGGGACGAGTTCCGCTATCCCGCACTCGCGGCGGGCCGCGGGACCGTCCCGCGCCGGATCGGTCTGCTCCTGGCCAAGCTGGCCGTCACCGCGGGGGCCGGGCTTCTCCTCGCGGCTCTGGTCGTGCTGGCCGACGCGCAGCTCCTGCGGCTCCTGTACGGCGGCGACTTGGCCAAGGTGCCGCCGAACGCCGTTTCTCTCGCGGTGAGTTGGGCCGGTCTCACGGTCGGCTGCGCCTGGGCCGGGCTGCTGGCCGCAGGCGTCTTCCGGGTGGCCGGAGCCGGAATCGCCGCGGTCCTGGCCGTTCCCGTCCTGGTCGTCCCGCTCGTGCAGAAGGTGCTGGCGGGCCCGTCCGCCCGCTCGATCGCCGGACTTCCCGGCAGGTTGCGCGAGCTGGCCTGGCTGCAGTGGCCCGACGAGGCGGACCGGTGGCTGATGGGGGTCGTGAAGGTCGTGGCGCAGCCGGTGGGGACGGCGCTTTCCCTGTCGTTGTCAGCCCTGATCTGCGCGTATGTGATCACCAGCCTTCGAGGAAGGACGCGTTGGTGATCAATGGGGCGCGAGGAGGTGGCCTTGGGCCCGTAACTCTCGGGTAAATGCCCGCTTTATGCATATTTGGCGTCAATTGCGAGGCAGGCGCCGATCACCCTTTCGTGTGCTTTTCACCAAAGACCTCAAGGGCTGAGCGGGCCGCGCCGACAAAGGATGCGTGAGTACCCTTGCGCACACCATGATGACCGCCGCCCGCACCGTCGAATCCGGCCTCGCCGGCTCGGGCGATCTCGATCGCTACCCCTACGCGGAGGCGCCGGCCGGCGAACGCGCCGCGCTGCGTTCCTGGGGCGGGACCGATTCGGAGTTGGGACGGGCGAGCCGACGGGGAGCGGCCAGCCGCGGCCGCGGTCTCCACGGTCAACTCGTTCAGCAGCTCGGCCAGATGATCGTTTCCGGGGACCTCGGTGCCGACCGCCCCCTCGTGCCGGAGGAGATCGGCCAGCGCTTCGAGGTCTCGCGCACAGTCGTGCGCGAGTCGCTGCGTGTTCTTGAGGCCAAGGGCCTGGTCAGCGCCCGTCCGAACGTGGGCACCCGGGTCCGCCCGGTGAGCGACTGGAATCTGCTGGACCCCGACATCATCGAATGGCGGGCGTTCGGGCCCTCGCGCGACGACCAGCGCAGGGAGCTCGGCGACCTGCGGTGGACGATCGAGCCGCTGGCCGCCCGGCTCGCCGCCGGCCACGGCCGCGAGGACCTTCAGCAGCGCCTCGGCGACATGGTCGAGATCATGGGCCATGCGATGGCTCAGGGTGACGGAATCACCTTCTCCCGCGCCGACGCCGAATTCCACGCCCTCCTGATCCAGGCCGCGGGCAACCGGATGCTGGAGCACCTCTCCGGCATCGTCTCGGCCGCCCTCCAGGTCTCCGGAGCACCCATCACCGGCTGTGACCGTCCCACCGAGGCGTCCCTCGGTCACCACGCGCGGATCGTCGACGCACTCGCCACGGGTGACTCCGCGGGCGCCGAGGTCGCGATGCGCCAGTTGCTCACGGTTCACCCGGAAGTGGAGCCCCGCCAGGACGGGGAGCCGCGTGTGGTTCCCGCGCCGCGCGAGCACTGAGGTCAACAGGACCGGGGCGCACGGGCCAGGTGTCGCCGGATCATGGGGATCCGGCGGCACAATTGTGGAGAGAAGTCACCTCTGGCACTGTTCGTCGTATATGAGGTGTGACTCGGGCCACGCGGATTGGGCGTAACACTCCTCGAAACAGTGCGATGACTTAAGAGGTGACCGTCGCGGAAGGAATACAGCAGCTACCCAGTGCGCTGTGCAGTTCTGAGGCCAAACCCGCGCCGTCGGCAACATTCCCAGCCGACGGTCGTCGGTTCCAGCCCCTTGAGGGGCCGGGCCGGAAGCCGTTTCCATCGTTCCGAGAGGTTGTTCGTGTCGGCCAGCACATCCCGTACGCTCCCGCCGGAGATCGCCGAGTCCGAGTCTGTGATGGCGCTCATCGAGCGGGGAAAGGCTGATGGGCAGATCGCCGGCGATGACGTGCGTCGGGCCTTCGAGGCTGACCAGATTCCGCCAACCCAGTGGAAGAACGTTCTGCGCAGCCTCAACCAGATCCTCGAGGAAGAGGGTGTGACGCTGATGGTCAGTGCCGCGGAGTCGCCGAAGCGCGCCCGCAAGAGCGTCGCAGCGAAGAGCCCGGTCAAGCGCACCGCCACCAAGACTGTCGCGGCCAAGACGACCGTGACGAGGACCGTCGCGGCCACTGCCGCCCCGACGGCCGAGGGTGCGGATGCGGCGGCCGACGACGCCACCGCGACCGCTCCGGCCAAGAAGACCGCAGCCAAGAAGACGGTTGCCAAGAAGACTGCCGTGAAGAAGACGGCAGCCAAGAAGACAGCAGCGAAGAAGTCCGGCAAGCAGGACGACGAGCTCCTCGACGGCGACGAGTCGGCCGAGGACGTCAAGGCCGGCAAGGGCGAGGACGAGGAGGGCGAGGGCGAGAACAAGGGCTTCGTCCTCTCCGACGACGACGAGGACGACGCACCTGCGCAGCAGGTCGCCGTCGCCGGCGCCACGGCCGACCCCGTCAAGGACTACCTGAAGCAGATCGGCAAGGTCCCGCTCCTCAACGCCGAGCAGGAGGTCGAGCTCGCCAAGCGCATCGAGGCGGGCCTGTTCGCCGAGGACAAGCTGGCGAACTCCGACAAGCTCGCTCCGAAGCTCAAGCGCGAGCTGGAGATCATCGCCGAGGACGGCCGCCGCGCCAAGAACCACCTGCTGGAGGCCAACCTCCGCCTCGTGGTCTCCCTGGCCAAGCGTTACACCGGCCGCGGAATGCTGTTCCTGGACCTGATCCAGGAGGGCAACCTCGGTCTGATCCGCGCGGTCGAGAAGTTCGACTACACCAAGGGCTACAAGTTCTCCACGTACGCCACCTGGTGGATCCGTCAGGCGATCACCCGCGCCATGGCCGACCAGGCCCGCACCATCCGTATCCCGGTGCACATGGTCGAGGTCATCAACAAGCTCGCGCGCGTGCAGCGTCAGATGCTCCAGGACCTGGGCCGTGAGCCCACCCCGGAGGAGCTGGCCAAGGAGCTCGACATGACCCCTGAGAAGGTCATCGAGGTCCAGAAGTACGGCCGTGAGCCGATCTCCCTCCACACCCCGCTGGGTGAGGACGGCGACAGCGAGTTCGGAGACCTGATCGAGGACTCCGAGGCGGTCGTTCCGGCCGACGCGGTCAGCTTCACGCTGCTCCAGGAGCAGCTGCACTCGGTCCTCGACACGCTCTCCGAGCGTGAGGCCGGCGTGGTCTCCATGCGCTTCGGTCTCACCGACGGTCAGCCGAAGACGCTCGACGAGATCGGCAAGGTCTACGGCGTGACGCGTGAGCGCATCCGTCAGATCGAGTCGAAGACCATGTCGAAGCTGCGTCACCCGTCGCGTTCGCAGGTGCTGCGCGACTACCTCGACTGAGCAGCGGCGTAAGCAGGCCGAGGGCCCGGACCCCATGGGGGAAACCGGGCCCTCGGCCTTTTGCGTGTGCGGCCGGGAGCGGGCTGGATGACTCTGAGTGGACCGTGTTCACCGCAGCGTCAGGAGCCCCCATGACCCGTACCGTCCTTCGCACCGTGACCGGGGCGTTCGCCCTGACGGCCGCCGCTGCTGTGCTGCCCCTGGCATCGCCGGCTCCGGCGGCCGCGGACAGCATCGTCATCGGTGGTCAGCCTGCCCACGTCGCGGACAGTCCCTGGGCCGTGGCGCTGTCCAGCCGTGACCGGTTCGGAGGAACCCGGGCAGGCCAGTTCTGCGGAGGTGTGGTGATCGCGCCGACCGAGGTCCTCACCGCGGCCCACTGCCTCGGGCGTGACGTGCTGGGCTCCGAGGTGGGCGAGGTCCCCGACCTCCTCGTCATCGCAGGCAGGGACGAGCTGCTCGGAGAGGGCGGTCAGGAGATCGCCGTACGTGACACCTGGATCAATCCCGCATACGACCCGGACACGAACGCGGGCGACCTGGCGGTGCTCACGCTGTCCGTGACGCTGCCGCAGAGCAGCGTCATCGAGATGGCGAAGGCGGGCGACGCGGCTTACCGGCCGGGCACCCCGGCGCGGGTCTACGGCTGGGGCGACACCACGGGCGGGGGGACCTACGCCTCAGCTCTGCGGGCGGCCCCGGTCCAGGTCCTGGCGGACGGGATGTGCGAGCGGGCGTACCCGGGCGGCCTGTATGGCGCGTACGAGGCCGCAACGATGCTCTGTGCGGGCGATCCCGGGGGAGGGTACGACGCGTGCCAGGGAGACAGCGGAGGGCCTCTGGTGGCCGCTGGGCGGCTCGTGGGGCTCGTCTCCTGGGGCAACGGATGCGGCCAGGCGGAGAACCCGGGGGTGTACACGCGGATCTCGGCGGCGATCGGCTGGATGGCGGGCCGCTGACCGCCGTCCGCAGGAGGGCGCGGGACGCGTGAGGCCGCGCAGGAGCGGGTGGGATCGAGCGGTTTCGCGTGAGCGCATGAGAACGGGCGGCCTCCCCTGGTGGGGAAGCCGCCCGTCGGCCGATTCGGGAACCGGACCCTTGGCTCGTCGTGGATGCGAGGTGTCAGTGTTGTTCCTCGTCGGCGGCACTTGCCTGCACGGCAGTGAGCCGATCCGTCTCATCCTGTATTTCCGCGGCGATCTTCTTGAGTTCCGGCTCGAACTTGCGACCGTGGTGGGCGCAGAAGAGCAGTTCACCGCCGCTGATGAGGACGACGCGCAGGTATGCCTGGGCGCCGCAACGGTCACAGCGGTCTGCTGCGGTCAGCGGGCTCGCGGGGGTCAGAACAGTAGTCACGTCGCCTCTTCTCTAGCTCGACGAGCTGTCGTACCAGGGTCAACATCCAACCAGGCCGAAAACGTTCCCGCTCGTGGCTTTTCTTCGAAACTTCTTCTCAGGATGGCTGTCTGTTGCCGGTTGGCGGCGAATGTGCCGTATTGCGTAGCGCTACGGTTTCGCGTTGCTTGTCTTGGTGGGTCCGTCCCCCCGGCCGGCTTGCCGGGTTGTTCATGAGGACGTGCCCGGAGCCTAAATGGTTCATGCCTCGAAGGGAACGTGATGTGCACGTCACTCCAACGAATGATCGAACGTGTATGCGAGCCTGCACTAGCATAAGGATTCCCCGTGGGTGGCGTTACAACCGCTCTACCAGGCCTCTGTAGGCTCTCAGCGGCTACCGAAGTCGAGCCCGTTACCCAGTGGGCCCCAAATGAAATTCAGCGAGGAGCGAACCGCGTGACCGCCGATACGTCCGTGCCGTCCACTGCGCTGCTGACCGGAGCAGGCGGCGTCGTAGACAGGGACAGCTCCAACTACACCGCGCGGCACCTTCTGGTCCTTGAGGGTCTGGAGGCGGTTCGCAAGCGCCCCGGGATGTACATCGGGTCCACCGACAGCCGCGGTCTCATGCACTGTGTCTGGGAAATCATCGACAACTCGGTCGACGAGGCTCTCGGGGGCTACTGCGACTCCATCGAGGTCATCCTCCACGACGACGCCTCCGTGGAGGTCCGGGACAACGGCCGGGGCATCCCGGTCGACGTGGAGCCCAAGACGGGGCTCTCCGGCATCGAGGTCGTCATGACCAAGCTGCACGCCGGCGGCAAGTTCGGCGGCGGCTCGTACGCCGCCTCGGGCGGTCTGCACGGTGTGGGCGCCTCCGTCGTCAACGCCCTCTCCGCCCGCCTAGACGTCGAGGTCGACCGGAACAGTTCGACCCACTCGATCAGCTTCCGGCGCGGGGTCCCCGGGATGTTCACGGAGCAGGGCCCGGACAGCCCGTTCGACCCGGCCAACGGGCTGCGCAAGACCAAGCGCGTCCCGAAGAACCGCACGGGTACCCGGGTGCGGTACTGGGCGGACCGCCAGATCTTCCTCAAGGACGCCAAGCTCAATCTGGAGACGCTCTACCAGAGGGCCCGCCAGACCGCCTTCCTCGTCCCCGGCCTCACCATCGTCGTCCGCGACGAGCGCGGCATCGACGGCGAGGGGAAGACGGAAGAGACCTTCCGCTTCGACGGCGGCATCAGCGAGTTCTGTGAGTACCTCGCCCAGGACAAGGCCGTCTGCGACATCCAGCGTCTGACGGGCACCGGCACCTTCAAGGAGACCGTGCCGGTCCTCGACGAGCGCGGCCACATGACGCCGACCGAGGTGACCCGGGAACTCGGCGTGGACATCGCGCTGCGCTGGGGCACCGGGTACGACACCAACGTCAAGTCCTTCGTGAACATCATCGCCACCCCCAAGGGCGGCACACACGTCACCGGCTTCGAACGCTCCGTGACCAAGACGGTCAACGAGGTGCTCCGCTCCGCCAAGATGCTGCGCGTCGCCGAGGACGACATCGTCAAGGACGACGCTCTGGAGGGCCTCACGGCGGTCGTCACCGTACGACTGGCGGAGCCGCAGTTCGAGGGGCAGACCAAGGAGGTCCTCGGCACGTCGGCGGCCAACCGGATCGTCTCGAACGTGGTGACCAAGGAGCTCAAGGCGTTCCTGACGTCCACCAGGCGTGACGACAAGGCGCAGGCCAGGGCGGTGCTGGAGAAGGCGGTGGCCGCGGCCCGTACGCGGATCGCAGCCCGTCAGCACAAGGACGCGCAGCGTCGCAAGACCGCGCTGGAGTCCTCCTCGCTGCCCGCGAAGCTCGCCGACTGCCGCAGCGACGACGTCGGCCGCAGCGAGCTCTTCATCGTGGAGGGCGACTCGGCGCTCGGTACGGCGAAGCTGGCCCGGAACAGCGAGTTCCAGGCACTGCTGCCGATCCGGGGCAAGATCCTCAACGTGCAGAAGTCGTCCGTCACGGACATGCTCAAGAACGCCGAGTGCGGGGCCATCATCCAGGTCATAGGAGCCGGATCCGGGCGGACCTTCGACCTCGACGCCGCCCGGTACGGCAAGATCGTCCTGCTGGTGGACGCCGACGTCGACGGTGCGCACATCCGGTGCCTCCTGCTGACGCTCTTCCAGCGCTACATGCGCCCCATGGTCGAGGCGGGACGCGTCTTCGCCGCCGTACCCCCGCTGCACCGGATCGAGCTCGTCCAGCCCAGGAAGGGCCAGGACAAGTACATCTACACCTACTCCGACGGCGAGCTGCGCCAGACGCTGCTGGAGCTCCGGCGGAAGAACGTCCGGATCAAGGACGGGATCCAGCGCTACAAGGGTCTCGGTGAGATGGACGCCGACCAGCTGGCGGAGACCACGATGGACCCGAGGCACCGCACCCTGCGGCGGATCAACATCGGCGACCTCGAATCCTCCGAGCAGGTTTTCGATCTGCTGATGGGCAACGAGGTCGCGCCGCGCAAGGAGTTCATCACCAGCTCGGCCGCCACGCTCGACAGGTCGCGTATCGACGTCTGACACGTCGCTCGGACGTTTCGCGCTCAGGGGCTCTCCCGTGCCGGGAGGGCCCCTGACGTATGCGCTACACGCACATTCGCATCACCGCACAACCGACCGGGGCCTACGTCACCTGAAGAGGTGAAGCCCGGTGAATGATGTGCCCGGGATCTTCCCGATCTGCCCATTCTTGGCTATGCGGCCGAAAAGGTCCGTGGACAAGGGAGTTGTTCGGTGGAGAAGGAAGCAGGGTCCGAGGCCGCAGCGGTGCGGCTGGACGACCCGTGGTGCGAGGAGCCGCCTCCGGGCTGGGACGAGCTGGACGGCGCGGGGAACGCCGTGCCCGCCGGGCCGCCCGGACCCGTGCTGCCGCGGCAGGGCCACAGCGCGGCGGACATCTACCTGGAGGTGCAGCGCAGCGAGGCGTTCCGCGAAGTGCGCCGCCGCTACCGCCGCTTCGTGGTCCCGGCGTCCGTCGCCTTCCTCCTCTGGTACGTCGCCTACGTGGTCGCGGCGACGACGGCGCACGAGCTGATGGCGCGTCCGGTGCTCGGCGCCGTCAACGTGGCGATGGTCGCCGGACTCGGCCAGTTCTGCACCACCTTCCTCCTCACCTGGGCGTACGCACGGCACGCGCGGCTGCGCAGGGACCGGGCGGCGCTCGATCTGCGGTGGGACACGCAGGAGATGACGAGAGGGATGGGCCGTTGAGCGCGGACGAGTGGGGCGGTGACCACCAGACGCTCGCACTCCTGCTGTTCAGCGCGTTCATCGCGGTGACCCTGGGCATCACCACCTGGGTGAGCCGCAACCGGCAGGGCTCGGCGGAGGAGTTCTACGCGGGCGGACGGCTGTTCTCGCCCATGGAGAACGGATTCGCCATCGCGGGTGACTACATGTCGGCGGCCTCCTTCCTGGGCATCTCAGGGCTGATCGCCCTCTTCGGTTACGACGGGATGCTCTACTCCGTCGGCTTCCTCGTCGCCTGGCTTGTCGTCCTGCTCCTCGTCGCCGAACTCGTGCGCAACTGCGGCCGGTTCACGCTCGCCGACGTCGTGGCGGCGCGCATGGCGGAGCGGCCCGTGCGCACGGCGGTGGGCACCTCGTCCGTCACCGTCTCCGTGCTGTACCTCGTGGCGCAGATGGTCGGCGCGGGCAGCCTCGTCGCGCTGCTGCTCGGCGGGACGAGCGACGCCGCACGCTCCTGGACCGTCGTGGGAGTCGGCGCCCTGATGGTGATCTACGTGTCGATGGGCGGTATGCGCGCGACCACCTGGATCCAGATCGTCAAGGCCGTCCTGCTGATGACCGGAGCCGTCGCGCTCACGGTGCTCGTCCTCGTGCACTTCCACGGCAACGTCAACGCGCTGCTCAACTCCGCCGCCGAACGCAGCGGCCACGGAAAGGACTTCCTCGCCCCCGGGCTCCGTTACGGCGGCAGCTGGACGGCCCGCTTCGACTTCATCAGCCTGGGCCTGGCGCTGGTGCTCGGCACGGCCGGTCTGCCCCACATCCTCTCGCGCTTCTACACCGTGCCCACGGCCCGCGCCGCCCGGCGGTCCGTCGTCTGGTCCATCGGGCTCATCGGCAGCTTCTACCTGATGACGATCGTGCTCGGCTTCGGTGCGGCGGCGCTGGTCGGACCGGCGGAGGTGCGCGCGTCGAACGCCTCCGGGAATACTGCTGTTCCGCTGCTGGCCCTCGTCCTGGGCGGTGGTGAGGGATCCGCCGGCGGAACGGTTCTCTTCGCCGTGGTCGCTGCCATCGCCTTCGCGACGATCCTCGCGGTCGTCGCAGGCATCACCCTGGCCTCGTCGGCGTCCGTGGCCCACGACCTCTACGCCTCGCTCAGGCGCCCCGGCGCCAGGCGGCACAGCGAGGTGGCGGTCGCCAGGGTCGCCGCCGCGGGGGTCGGCGTGGTCGCCATCGCACTGGGCCTCCTCGCACAGGATCTGAACGTGGCGTTCCTCGTCGGACTGGCCTTCGCCGTGGCGGCGTCCGCCAACCTCCCGGCGCTGCTCTACTCCCTGTTCTGGCGGAGGTTCACCACCCGGGGTGCCGTCTGGGCTGTCTACGGCGGCCTGATCCCCGCCGTGCTGCTCGTGCTGCTGTCACCGATCGTCTCGGGCAGCCCGAACGCGCTGTTCCCCGACGTGGACTTCCAGCTCTTCCCGCTGGAAAATCCGGGACTCGTCTCCATCCCGCTCGGCTTCCTGGCCGGCTGGCTGGGCACGGTGACGTCGTCGGAACCGCCCGACGAGGCCAAGCACGCCGAGACCGAGGTCCGCTCCCTGACCGGGGCCGGAGCGGTGTGACGGGACCGGGCCGTCAGCTGCCGGTGGCCCAGGTGTAGCGGTGCTCCGGCCGGCCGGTCTCGCCGTACCGCAGGGTCAGCCGGACCCGCCCGGTGCGCTCCAGAAGCTTCAGGTAGCGCTGCGCGGTCTGCCGGCTCATCCCGGCGCTCTCCGCGATCTCCTGTGCGGAGAGCGGCTGCTCGGCGCTCCGCAGAGCCTGCCGGACGAGCTCCGCCGTGGTGGGGGAGTGCCCCTTGGGCAGGTCGGGTTCACCGACGGTCCACAGGGCGCCGAAGAGCCGGTCCACCTCGGTCTGCTCGGCCTCACCACCGCCCTCCAGGGTGCGGTGCAGGGCGGCGTACGCCTCCAGTTTGGTGCGCAGACCCGCGTACGTGAACGGCTTCACCAGGTACTGGAGCGCGCCGTGGCGCATCGCGGCCTGGACGGTGGCGACGTCGCGGGCGGCGGTCACCATGATCACGTCGGTGTGGCGGCCGAGCGCACGCAGTTCCTGGACCACGGAGAGACCGTTGCGGTCGGGCAGGTAGTGGTCGAGCAGGACGAGGTCGACGGGCACGTCCGCGATGCGGGCGAGTGCGTCGGCGGCGTTGTGGGCCTGGGCGGCCACCCGGAAGCCGGGCACCTTGGCGACGTACGCCGCGTTGATCCGGGCCACGCGCACGTCGTCGTCGACGATCAGCACCTCGATCAAGGGGCCTCTCCCGTCGTCGCGAGCCGGGAGCCCGTACCACCGGCGTCCGGCGCCTCGGTTTCGTGCAGTGCCTCCGGGAGCACCACCGTGAACAGGGCCCCGCCCTCCGCGGCAGTCGTGACGGTCGCGCTGCCGCCCTGGCGCTCCGCCAGCCGCCGGACCAGCGCGAGACCCAGACCGCGTTTGCCGTGCGCCGGGAGGGTCTTCGTGGACCAGCCCTCCGTGAAGATGGATTCCCGCTGGTCGGCCGGTACGCCGGGGCCACTGTCGCGTACCCGGAGAATCACCGTACGCCCCTGCGCCCGCAGCCCGACCTCGATCAGGGCGTCCTTCGACCCGGCCGCCGCGTCGAGGGCGTTGTCGACGAGATTGCCGAGGACGGTGACCAGTCCGCGCGGGTCCACCAGCCGGTCCGGGAGCAGGGTGCCCGGCGCCATCCGCAGCGATACCCCGCGCTCGGCGGAGACCGTGGCCTTGCCGACGAGGAGCGAGGCCAGAAGCGGATCGTTGACCCGCTCCGTCACCTGCTCGGCCGTCGCACGGTGAACTCCGACGACCTCGGTGATGTACTCCATCGCGTCGTCGTGCATCTCCAGCTCCAGCAGACCCAGGAGGGTGTGCAGCCGGTTGGCGTGCTCGTGGTCCTGGGCGCGCAGTGCGTCGATCAGGCCGCGCGTGGAGTCGAGTTCGCGACCGAGGTGTTCGAGCTCCGTGCGGTCGCGGAGGGTGGCCACCGCGCCACCGTCGTCGGTCGGCATCCGGTTGGCGAGCAGGACCCGGCTGCCGCGGACGGTCAGCAGATCGTCGCCGACCACCCGCCCGGCCAGTACGTCCGCGGTCCGGCCCTCGCCCAGCGCCTCGTCGAGCGGGCGGCCCGCGGCGTCCGGGCCGAGGCCGAGCAGGCGCTGCGCCTCGTCGTTCAGCAGCCTGATGCGTCCGGCCCTGTCGAGGGCGACGACCCCTTCACGAATGCTGTGGAGCATCGCCTCGCGCTCGGTCAGCAGCGCGGAGATGTCGGAGAACGCCAGGTCGTGCGTCTGCCGCTGGAGCCGGCGGGAGATCAGATACGCGGCGAGCGCGCCGACGGCCAGGGCTCCGCCCGCGTAGGCGAGCAGCCCGGGGATCGCCGCGAGCAGCCGGGCACGGACACTGTCGTACGCGATACCGACGGAGACCGCCCCCACGATCCGGTCGGACGCGTCGTGGAGCGGCACCTTGCCGCGCGCCGAGCGGCCGAGGGTGCCGCTGTCGATCTCCATGACGTCGCGGCCGGCGAGCGCCTCGCTGGGGTCGGTGGAGACGACGCGGCCGATCTGCCGGCTGTCGGTGTGCGACCAGCGCACTCCGCGCCGGTCCATCACCACGACGTACTCCGCGCCGGTGGCCTTCCTGATCCGCTCGGCCGTGGTCTGCACCGGTCCGTCCGCGGTCGGCCCCGTGGTGAGAAGGGACGCCGCGACCTGCGACTGGGCCGCCGTGCTCTGGGCGATGGCGAGGGCGCGCCGCATCGCCTGGTCGTCGAGCTGGGCGCTGAGGGGGGCCAGGAAGAGGCCCGTGACCAGCACCGTGACTCCGGTGATGATGGTCAGCTGGATCAGCAGGACCTGGGAGAAGACCCGTTTCGGCCAGCCGAGCCGGCGGGGTCCCCGGGCGGTGGTGGTCGGCGGGGCGTTCACCGTACGAAGGTAAAGGGCATCCGGGGCCTTTCCGAAATCTCCCGTGGCGGACCGGCTATGCGGCGGGCGGTGAGGGCAGGGGCTGCGGGGGGCGGGGGCCTTCGTACTGCCCGGTGGGACGGATGCGCAGGGGGCGTTCCGCGTACTCCTCCAGGGCGTGCGCGATCCAGCCCGCCGTGCGGGACACCGCGAACACCGTCTCGCCCGCCTCCGGAGGCATGGCGCACGCGACGGAGAACACCGCGAGGGCCAGGTCGACGTTGGCGTGCAGGGGGGTGTGGCGGGCGGTGGTGGCGACCACGTCACGGGCCGCCGCCAGCACGGGGGCCGCCTGCGGCACGTCCGTGAGCAGGGCGAACAGGGCGGTCGCACGGGGGTCCTCGCCGGTGTAGAGGCGGTGGCCCAGTCCGGGAACGCGGCGGCCGGTGCGGAGGTGGTCGGCGACGACCGGGGCGGCGCTGCCGCGCTCCACCACCTCGGCGAGCATCCGGTGGGCCAGCCCGCTCGCGGCCCCGTGCAGCGGTCCCTCCAGGACGCCGAGGCCCGCTGAGACCACGGCGTACGGATGGGCATGGGCGGACGCGGCGACCCGGGCGGCCAGTGTGGACGCCGCCAGGTCGTGGTCGGCGAGCAGGGCGAGGGCCGTGTCCAGGACGGTGAGCGAGGCCGTGTCGGCAGGCCGGGTGGTGAGTTTCGGCCACAGCCGGGCGGCGATCGCGGTGGGGTCACCGTCACCGTCACCGGTGGCCTCTGGCCCGCCTGCCGTCGGCAGGGCGCCCACCAGCGTGGGGATCAGGCCGCGCGCACTGCTCAGCACACCCTGGGGACTCAGGTCGAAGCGCAGCGGATCGGCGGCCGCCGCCGCGACGAGCGCGACCCGCAGGCGGTCCGTGGAGCCGCTGTGCGCGGGCAGCGCGTCCACGGCTCGGCGTGCCGCCGCGAGCGATTCGGGCGATGAGGTGAAGCGGATACCCGGCCGGATCTCGCCGGTCCAGATCCACTCGGCGACCTCCTCGTAGCCGTGGTGGCGGGCCAGTTCCACGGCGTCGACGCCGCGGAAGAAGTACTGGTCGCGATCGATGAACGTGATGGCGGTACGGAAGACGAGGCCGCCGTCGGCGGCTGCGGACTCCCGCCGTCCCGTACGCCTGACGAGCGCTCTCACCTCGGCGGCGTCGAAGGTGCTGCCACGGCCGCCGGGGGCGCGCCTGCTGCTGAGCTGGCCACGGCTGACGTAGGCGTACACGGTCTCGGGCTTCACGCCCAGCAGCTCCGCCGTCTCCCTCGTCGTGAGCCGGGGGCCTTCCGCCGCGTCGCGCGCGTCCTCGGCGGCTGCCGGGCCGGAGATCCGCGCTGCTTGATCCGTCATGGTGCCCACCGTATCCATCGGGACATGTATTGACTCAATCAACATTGACAGATCCGAAGTCAAGCATGGACAGTCGAATCAATACATGGAGACCCCATGCACCACGGAAGCGAGTCCGACATGACGGCCATGACCACCGACCCAGCACCGCTCGACGTACCCCGTGGCCTCGCGGGCGTCGTCGTCACCGATACCGCTCTCGGGGACGTGCGGGGGCGCGAGGGCTTCTACCACTACCGGCAGTACTCGGCGATCGAGCTGGCCCGTACCCGAAGCTTCGAGGACGTCTGGTACCTGATGTTCCACGGAGAGCTGCCCGGTGCCACCGCCCGCGCCGCCTTCACGGCGCGTACGGCGGCGTTGCGTCACCTGCCGCGCGAGGTCACGGAAGCCCTGCCCACGATCGCCGCGGCGGGCGCCGTGTCCGGTCCGCTCGCCGGGCTGCGCACGGCTCTCTCCCTGCTCGGCGCCTCGGCCGGATTCCGTCCGGTGTACGACATCACCACCGAGCGCCGCCGCGACGACGCCCTCGTGGCCTGCGCGGCCGTGCCCACCGTCCTCACCGCCCTGCACCGGCTCGGCCAGGGACTCGAACCCGTCGAGCCGCGCGAGGACCTGCCGTACGCCGCCAACTACCTCTACATGCTCACCGGTGCCGAGCCGGACGCCGCACGGGTCAGGGCCGTCGAGCAGTACCTCATCTCGACCATCGACCACGGCTTCAACGCTTCTACGTTCACCGGCCGGGTCGTGGCCTCGACGGGCGCCGACGTGGCCGCCTGCCTGGTCGCCTCGGTCGGCGCGCTCTCCGGACCGCTGCACGGAGGCGCCCCCAGCCGCGCCCTCGACACGCTCGACGCCATCGGAACCCCCGAACGCGTCGACGCGTGGATCCGGGAACGGGTCCTCGCCGGCGAACGCATCATGGGCTTCGGACACCCCGTGTACCGCACCGAGGACCCGCGGTCGCGGATGCTGCGCTCCGTCGCCGAGAGCTTCGGCGGACCGCTCGTCGACTTCGCCGTCGAGGTCGAACGGCAGGTGGAGGCGATCCTCGCCGAACTGAAGCCGGGGCGCGAACTGCACACCAACGTCGAGTTCTACGCCGGAGTGGTCATGGAGCTCTGCGGTCTGCCGCGCGAGATGTTCACGCCCACCTTCTGCGCGGCGCGTGTGATCGGCTGGAGCGCCAATATCCTGGAGCAGGCGGAGGACTCCAAGATCATCCGCCCGGCGGCCCGCTACGTCGGTACGCCCGCGCCCCAGCCGGTCCCGGCACCCTGACCGTCCACGAGGAAGGCCCCCGTTGACCCCGCCCCGCTCCCCGCAGATTCCGGTCATCGTCCTGGCGGGCTTCCTGGGCTCAGGCAAGACGACGCTGCTCAACCACCTGCTCCAGAACCGCGCGGGGAACCGGATCGGTGTGATCGTCAACGACTTCGGTTCCATCGAGATCGACGCCATGACCGTGGCGGGGCAGGTCGGCTCGACGGTCTCGCTGGGCAACGGCTGTCTCTGCTGCGCCGTCGACGCGAGCGAACTCGACACCTATCTGGAGACCCTCACCAGGCCCGCCGCCCGCCTCGACGTGATCGTCATCGAGGCCAGCGGGCTGGCGGAGCCCCAGGAGCTCGTACGGATGCTCCTGGCCAGCGACAACCCGCGCGTCCGGTACGGGGGACTGGTCGAGGTCGTCGACGCGGCCGAATTCGAGGGGACGCGGGACCGCCACCCGGAGATCGACCGTCATCTCGCCATCGCCGACCTCGTCGTGCTGAACAAGACCGACCGCGTCGACGGGACGGAGCACGGGCGGCTGCGCGAGGCCGTGGCGGCGGTGGGCAGCCGGGCGGCCGTCGTCTCCGCCGCATACGGGCGGATCGATCCCGGACTGCTCTTCGACCCCGTGCCGAGGTCGGACGAGGAGGAGAAGGCCCGCCAGCTGAGCTTCGAGGACCTGTTCGCCGAGGAGCGGGCGGCCCGGGCCGACGAGGAGTACCCGGGGCATCTCCACACGGCGTACGAGAGCGTCTCCTTCACCGCCGAGGTGCCGATGGACCCCCGCCGCTTCATGCGTTTCCTGGACAGCAGGCCCGAAGGGCTCTACCGGATCAAGGGGTTCGCCGACTTCGGGCCGGGGGACCGGGACAACCGGTACGCGCTTCACGCGGTCGGCCGGTTCCTGCGCTTCGTTCCGCAGCAGTGGGGGCGGGACGAGCCGCGGCTCACCCAGCTCGTACTGATCGGTTCCGGCATCGACGCGGAGGCGCTGCACAAGGAGCTCTCGGACTGCCGGGAGAGCGCCGAACAGGACGCCACGAGCATGTGGGGCGTCCTGCGGTACGTACAGCACCCGGACGCGGAGCAGCCTCACAGCGACGCGGATCGGCCCGGCGGCGACGCGGATCGGCCGTAGCCGCCGCGCCGCCGCGGGCTTTCCGCTACACGGGTCCGGCGATCACCGCGACCGGGCTGGTCAGCGGTGTGCCCGAACCGTCACGGCGCGGATCGGGCTCCGGCAGCTGAGCCGGTGTCCCGTTCTTCTGCGCCGCCCGTGCCGGGATGGCGCCTGCCCAGGCGAAGACGAGGACGTCCTCGCCCTTGAGGAAGCGCTGGCAGCGGACACCACCGGTGGCCCTGCCCTTGCGCGGATACTGGTCGAACGGGGTGAGCTTCGACGTCAGCTCGGAATCGTCCAGCGTGCCGTGCGACCCCGCCACCGTGAACACCACCGCGTCCACCGCGGGGTCCACCGCGGTGAACGAGAGCACTTCGGCACCGGCCGCGAGCTTGACGCCCGCCATACCGCCCGCCGGGCGGCCCTGGGGCCGTACCTGTGCGGCCGGGTAGCGCAGCAGCTGGGCGTCGGACGTGATGAAGACCAGGTCCTCCTCACCCGTACGCAACTCGGCCGCGCCGACGATCCGGTCACCTTCCTTGAGCGAGATGACCTCCAACTCGTCCTTGTTGGACGGGTAGTCGGGCACCACTCGCTTCACCACACCCTGCAGGGTGCCGATCGCCAGACCGGGAGACGCCTCGTCCAGGGTGGTGAGACACACCAGCTCCTCGTCCGTCTCCAGCGCGAGGAATTCCGCCACCGGCGCCCCTCCCGAGAGGTTCGGGGCGGCATGCGTGTCCGGGAGACGCGGCAGGTCGATCACCGCGAGCCGCAGCAGCCGCCCGGTCGAGGTGACCGCGCCCACGTCGCCCCGGGCGGTCGCGGACACGGACGACACGATCACGTCGTGCTTGGCGCGCTTGGCGTCCTCGCCGATGACGATGGGGTCCGCGTTGGCCGTACGGGCGAGCAGCCCGGTGGAGGAGAGGAGTACCCGGCACGGGTCGTCCGCCACCTCCAGCGGTACGGAAGCGACCTGTGAGCCCGCCGACTCCAGCAGAACCGTGCGACGGTCGGTGCCGAACTTCTTTGCGACCGCGGCCAGTTCGCCGGAGACGAGCTTGCGCAGCTCCGCGTCCGAATCGAGGATGGCGCTCAGCTGGTCGATCTCGGCGTTGAGCCGGTCGCGCTCGCTCTCCAGCTCGATCCGGTCGAACCGGGTGAGCCTGCGCAGCGGAGTGTCCAGGATGTACTGCGTCTGGATCTCGCTCAGCGAGAAGCGCTCCATGAGCCGCTCCTTCGCCTGCGCCGAGTTGTCGCTGTCCCGGATGAGGCGGATGACCTCGTCGATGTCGACCAGGGCGACGAGCAGGCCCTCGACCAGATGCAGCCGGTCGCGGCGCTTGGCGCGGCGGAACTCGCTGCGCCTGCGCACGACCTCGAAGCGGTGGTCGAGGTAGACCTCAAGGAGCTCCTTGAGCCCCAGGGTGAGCGGCTGGCCGTCGACCAGCGCCACGTTGTTGATGCCGAAGGACTCCTCCATCGGCGTGAGCTTGTAGAGCTGCTCCAGCACCGCTTCCGGCACGAAGCCGTTCTTCACCTCGATGACCAGACGCAGGCCGTGCGAGCGGTCGGTGAGGTCCTTGACGTCCGCGATGCCCTGGAGCTTCTTCGCCGAGACGAGATCCTTGATCTTGGCGATCACCTTCTCCGGGCCGACGGTGAAGGGCAGTTCGGTGACGACGAGACCCTTGCGGCGGGCCGTGACGTCCTCTATGGCGACGGTGGCGCGGATCTTGAACGTGCCGCGGCCTGCCGCGTACGCGTCCTTGATCCCGCCCAGGCCGACGATCCGGCCCCCGGTCGGCAGGTCCGGACCCGGGACGAACCGCATCAGGGTCTCCAGGTCCGCGCCCGGGTGCCTGATGAGGTGGCGGGCGGCGGCGATGACCTCGCCCAGGTTGTGCGGCGGCATGTTGGTCGCCATGCCGACCGCGATCCCGGTCGCACCGTTGACCAGGAGGTTCGGGTACGCGGCGGGCAGGACGACCGGCTCCCGCTCCTGGCCGTCGTAGTTCGGCTGGTAGTCGACGGTGTCCTCGTCGATCGACTCCGTCATCAGCGAGGTGGCGTCGGCCATCCGGCACTCGGTGTACCGCATGGCGGCCGGCGGGTCGTCGTTTCCGAGCGAGCCGAAGTTGCCGTGGCCGTCGACGAGCGGGAGGCGCATCGAGAACGGCTGTGCCATGCGTACCAGCGCGTCGTAGATCGACGCGTCGCCGTGCGGGTGCAGCTTGCCCATCACTTCGCCGACGACGCGGGCGCACTTCACATAGCCGCGGTCGGGGCGGAGCCCCATCTCGTTCATCTGGGACACGATGCGGCGGTGCACCGGCTTCATGCCGTCGCGGGCGTCGGGCAGGGCCCTTGAGTAGATCACCGAGTAGGCGTACTCGAGGAAGGAGCCCTGCATTTCGTCGACGACGTCGATATCGAGGATTCTCTCCTCGAAGTCGTCCGGCGGCGGGGTCTTCGTGCTGCGGCGGGCCATCGCTGCTGCGACTCCTTCACGGATTCTGTTCGGGCAACCTCAGGTTCTGACGCGGACCATTGTGGACCGCCGCACCGACAACGCCGACCTCGACCCGTCCGAAGCGGTCCTGCGGGCCCCGCGGGAGGCTCCGTTTACGGCAGCATCTACGACAACATCCACGGATCGGGAACTTCGCCAGGTGTCGGTGCGCTTGCTTAGAGTGGCAGGTCTGGCAGGAAAACCTGTATCGCGATCGAAGGGACGTACATGCCCATGGGTCACACGGCCACAGCTCAGGCCGGCTCCGGCGGCAGAACAGCGACCGAGCACCGCCTGGCCAACGGCCTGCGTGTGGTGCTCTCGGAGGACCATCTGACCCCGGTCGCCGCGGTCTGTCTCTGGTACGACGTCGGTTCGCGCCACGAGGTCAAGGGGCGTACCGGTCTGGCTCACCTCTTCGAACACCTGATGTTCCAGGGTTCGGGCCAGGTCAAGGGGAACGGGCACTTCGAGCTCGTGCAGGGAGCCGGTGGTTCGCTGAACGGCACGACCAGTTTCGAGCGGACCAACTACTTCGAGGTCATGCCCACGCACCAGCTGGAGCTCGCGCTCTGGCTGGAGGCCGACCGCATGGGCTCGCTCCTCGCCGCGCTCGACGAGGAGTCCATGGAGAACCAGCGCGACGTCGTGAAGAACGAACGCCGCCAGCGCTACGACAACGTTCCGTACGGCACGGCCTTCGAGAAGCTGACGGCCCTCGCCTACCCGGAGGGCCACCCGTACCACCACACCCCGATCGGCTCGATGGCCGACCTGGACGCGGCGACCCTGGAGGACGCGCGTACGTTCTTCCGCACGTATTACGCGCCCAACAACGCGGTGCTCTCGGTGGTCGGCGACATCGATCCGCAGGAGACGCTCGCCTGGGTCGAGAAGTACTTCGGTTCCATCCCGGCGCACGACGGCAAGCAGCCGCCGCGGGACGGCAGGCTGCCGGACGTCATCGGTGAGCAGCTGCGCGAAGTGGTCCACGCGGAGGTTCCGGCGCGCGCCCTGATGGCCGCCTACCGGCTGCCGCACGACGGCACGCGGGAGTGCGACGCCGCGGACCTCGCGCTGACCGTGCTGGGCGGCGGGGAGTCCTCCCGGCTGCACAACCGGCTGGTCCGCCGTGACCGTACGGCGGTGGCCGCGGGCTTCGGGCTGCTCAGGCTGTCCGGGGCGCCCTCGCTGGGCTGGCTGGACGTGAAGACCTCCGGCGGCGTCGAGGTGCCGGAGATCGAGGCAGCGGTCGACGAGGAGCTGGCCAGGTTCGCCGCTGAGGGCCCCACGCCCGAGGAAATGGAGCGGGCTCAGGCGCAGTTGGAGCGCGAGTGGCTGGACCGGCTCGGCACGGTCGAGGGCCGCGCCGACGAACTGTGCCGGTACGCCGTGCTGTTCGGTGACCCGCAGCTGGCCCTGACGGCCGTGCAGCGGGTGCTCGACGTCACGGCGGAGGAGGTCCAGGCTGCCGCCAAGGCACGCCTGCGCCCCGACAACCGCGCGGTCCTGGTCTACGAGCCGGTCGAGGCGCCGGCAGACGCCGGTGCCGAAGCAGACGACGCCGCCGAAGCCGGCACCGACACGCACGAAGGGGCCGAGCAGTGAGCGACGCCGCTGTGACTGGAGTAGCGATGGAGTACCACCCGCAGCCGACCGCGGGCGTGGCCAGGCCCTGGGCCTTCCCCGCACCCGAGCGTGGCGCCCTGCCCAACGGCCTCACGGTGCTGCGCTGCCACCGCCCTGGCCAGCAGGTGGTCGCGGTGGAGATCTTCCTGGACGCTCCGCTGGACGCGGAGCCCGAGGGCCTCGACGGCGTGGCGACGATCATGTCCCGCGCGCTGTCCGAGGGCACGGACAAGCGTTCCGCCGAGGAGTTCGCCGCCGAGCTGGAGCGCTGCGGCGCGACGCTCGACGCACACGCCGACCACCCCGGCGTCCGGGTCTCCCTGGAGGTCCCGGTCTCCCGGCTGACCAAGGCGCTCGGACTGATCGCCGAAGCGCTGCGGGCGCCCGCGTTCTCCGAGAGCGAGATCGAGCGCCTCGTGGGCAACCGCCTCGACGAGATCCCGCACGAGCAGGCCAACCCGGCCCGCAAGGCGGCCAAGCAGCTCTCCAAGGAGCTCTTCCCGGCCACGGCGCGCATGTCGCGTCCGCGGCAGGGCACCGAGGAGACGGTGGCGCGTATCGACGCCGCGGCCGTGCGCGCCTTCTACGACGCGCACGTCCGTCCGTCCACCGCGACTCTGGTCATCGTCGGTGACCTGACCGGTGTCGACGTGGACGCGCTCCTCGCCGAGACCGTCGGTGACTGGTCGGGCAACTCCGCCGAGCCCCGCCCGGTCCCGCCCATCACCGCGGACGACCGCGGCCGTGTGGTGATCGTGGACCGTCCCGGCGCGGTGCAGACGCAGCTGCTGATCGGCCGCATCGGCGCCGACCGGCACGACAGTGTCTGGCCCGCCCAGGTCCTCGGCACGTACTGCCTCGGCGGAACCCTCACCTCGCGTCTGGACCGCGTCCTGCGCGAGGAGAAGGGCTACACCTACGGCGTACGCGCCTTCGGGCAGGTGCTGCGTTCCACCGGCCCGGGTTCCCCCTCGGGGCGCACCGGGGCGGCGATGCTCGCCATCAGCGGCTCGGTGGACACGGAGTCCACGGGGCCCGCGCTGGACGACCTCTGGAAGGTCCTGCGGACCCTGGCGGCCGAGGGGCTGACCGACGCGGAGCGCGAGACGGCCGTGCAGAACCTCGTGGGCGTCGCCCCGCTGAAGTTCGAGACGGCGGCCTCCGTGGCGGGCACCCTCGCCGACCAGGTCGAGCAGCACCTCCCGGACGACTACCAGGCCCAGCTGTACGCGCGCCTGGCCGAGACCGGCACGGTCGAGGCGACGGCCGCGGTGGTCAACGCGTTCCCGGTGGACCGCCTGGTCACGGTGCTCGTCGGCGACGCCTCCCAGATCGCGGAGCCTGTCCGCGCACTGGGAATCGGGGAGGTGTCGGTCGTCAGCGGCTGACGACCGGTCCGCCATCCGACGTACACACAAAAGAGCACAAAAGGGACCCCGATGGGCAACTCGCCCTCGGGGTCCCGTCTTTTTGTCCGTCTTTGATGGGGAGACCGCCTATCTGCCCTGTGGGATGTACTACAAATCAGCCTGTCCGTTTGGTGATTGAAAGTGGCCCCGTTTAGCGTCGGCTCGGCTGTCCGTCATGTGTATGCCGCACCCGTGGCGCCGGGCAGCCATCGCCGAGTCCCCGTCAGGCGCGAGCCTGGGGAGCCGGGGACCCACGAAGTCCCTGGGGTGAATCGGACGTCCGCGCTCCTTCGGGGGTGCGGGGGCCCGTAGGAGACCTTCCTGCTCCGAACCCGTCAGCTAACCCGGTAGGCGAGAAGGAAGGAAAGGATCAGCCCCTCAATGGCGTTCACCCGTGCCACCGGGAAGCACCGTGCCCCGAGCCGTCTGACGCGCAGGAGCGCTCATGTCGCCGGCATCGCGGCTCTGGCCACCACAGGCGTCATCGGCGGGATGGCCTCCCCGGCCCTCGCGGCCGACGAGGCCCGTACCGTCAGCGACACCGGCCTGACCCAGGTCATCGCCATCGAAGGCACCCTCGCCGACCAGATCGCCGCCCAGGCGAAGGCCCAGGAGCAGCAGGCCGAGGCCGCCGCGAAGGCCAAGGCGAAGGCTGTCGCCGAGGCCAAGGCCAAGGCGGAGGCCAGGGCGAAGGCGAAGGCCGAGGCCGAGCGCAAGGCGAAGGCCCGTGCCGCCGAGATCCGCGAGGCCGAGGCCCGCGCCGCCCGAGCGGCCGAGCGCAAGCGTCTGACCTCCTTCCACCTTCCGGTCGCCGGTTCCTACGTCACCACCGGCTACAAGTCCGGCGGCGCGCTCTGGTCCTCCGGCAGCCACTCGGGTGTCGACTTCCGCGCCGCGTCCGGCTCCTCCGTCGTCGCCGTCGGCGCCGGCACGGTCGTCGAGGCCGGCTGGGGCGGGGCCTACGGCAACAACATCGTGCTCCGGATGACGGACGGCACGTACACCCAGTACGGCCACCTCTCCTCGATCGGCGTCTCCGTCGGCCAGAGCGTCACCTCGGGGCAGCAGATAGGCATCTCCGGCTCGACCGGCAACTCCACCGGGCCGCACCTCCACTTCGAGGCCCGGACCACCCCCGAGTACGGCTCCGACATGGACCCCGTCGCGTACCTGCGCTCGCACGGGGTGAACGTCTGACCCGCACTCCGCTCCGCAGTGCTTCCCGAAGGCCCCGGCTTCCCGCCGGGGCCTTCGGCGTATCGCCCGGGGCTCTCCAGCCTCTCCGCCGAAGCCTTCCGTGGCCAGAAGATATCCCCGGCTTCCGCTCTGCCGTCGGAAATTCGGCCTCATTGCAATAGAGTCACAGAACAGGCGTCGATCGGCCGCGTTTCGCGGGGATTAAGGCGGAGGTTCGGACATGCGCATTCCCGCGCATTCGGTATGCACGGCAATCCGTGACGACATCGTCTCCGGTGTCTTCGATCGCGGCAGCCGCCTCACCGAGGAGTTGCTCGCGCGTCGTTACGGGGTTTCGCGCGTCCCGGTGCGCGAAGCCCTGCGCACACTCGAGTCGGAGGGGTTCGTCGTCACGCGCCGCCATGCCGGCGCGTGCGTGGCCGAGCCCACCGAGCAGGAGGCCGCCGATCTCCTGGAGGTCCGGATGCTGCTGGAGCCGCTCGGTGCGGCGCGGGCCGCCCAGCGGCGCACCGAGGCGCACCTCAAGGTGCTCCGAGGCCTGGTCAGGCTGGGGCAGGAGCGGGTTCGGCGGGGCGAGGGCGAGGATCTGCGCTCCCTGGGGGGCTGGTTCCACGAGACGCTCGCGCAGGCCTCGGGCAGCCCCGGCCTCATCGCGCTGCTCACCCAGCTCCGGCACAAGATCGCCTGGATGTACGCGGTCGAGCAGCCCGTACGCCCCGCGGAGTCCTGGGCCGAGCACGGTGCGATCGTGGACGCGGTCGCCCGCGGTGACGCCGACCGGGCCAGGGCGCTGGCGGTCCAGCACGCCGAGCGGGCGATCGCGGCGCACCGGCTGCGCCGTCCGGACCGGCCCGGCCACCAGGGGCGCGGAGCGGTGCAGTCCCGGGTGAGCACTTCGCAACATGCCGTAAACATCGCGGGCGTCCGTCATTAACAATTGCGCCGTATACAAAGAAGGCAATTGTGCGCAGGGCTTTCTTTGTGCTGCCCGAATTCGAGCCTTCGATGTCTTTTCGGAAACGAAAAAGTCGCGGCACCCGTTCAGGGGTGCCGCGACTGAGTCGCAGAATTAATTCCGGCTGAATCCGGCTGGAATCAGACCGTCTCCGGGAGCTCCTCGAGCCCCTCGGCGACGAGCTTGGCCAGACGGTCCAGGGCGACCTCGGCGTTGTCCGCCTCGGACGCGAGCACGATCTCCTCGCCCCCGGTGGCGCCCAGGCCCAGCACCGCGAGCATCGACGCGGCGTTCACCGGGTTGCCGTCGGCCCTGGCGATCGTCACGGGGACGCCGGAGGCCGTGGCGGCACGGACGAAGATGGAAGCGGGGCGGGCGTGCAGGCCCTCGGCCCAACCGACGTTGACGCGGCGCTCAGCCATGGTTCTGCCCTTCACGAATCAATGGTTGTCTAGACCAGTCTCTCATGCAGTGCGCACTGCTGTGCCCTGTCCCGGGCCGGTCCCGGCGGCCGGTGGGGCACCCTCAGACTGCCCCGGCCCCGATCCCTCCGCGACCGGTGCGTCCGCCGTAGGCTTTGCCCATGCAGCCCACGCCGGAGCAGAGTCCGCATCACGCGTACCCCGACCACTGGGAGGCGGACGTGGTCCTGCGCGACGGTGGCACCGCGCGCATCAGGCCGATCACGACCGACGACGCCGAGCGGCTGGTCAGCTTCTACGAGCAGGTCTCCGACGAGTCGAAGTACTACCGCTTCTTCGCCCCGTATCCGCGTCTCTCCGCCAAGGACGTGCACCGCTTCACCCATCACGACTACGTCGACCGGGTCGGACTCGCCGTCACGACCGGCGACGAGTTCATCGCCACCGTGCGCTTCGACCGCATCGACGCACAGGGCAGGCCCGCGCCCGCACCCGCCGACGAGGCCGAGGTCGCCTTCCTCGTCCAGGACGCCCACCAGGGCCGCGGAGTGGCATCCGCACTCCTCGAACACATCGCCGCCGTCGCACGCGAGCGGGGCATCCGCCGCTTCGCCGCCGAGGTGCTGCCCGCCAACAACAAGATGATCAAGGTGTTCCGGGACGCCGGCTACACCCAGCAGCGCAGCTTCGAGGACGGCTCCGTCCATCTCACGCTCGACCTGGAACCCACCGCCGAATCCCTCGCCGTCCAGCGCGGCCGCGAGCAGCGCGCCGAGTCGCGATCGGTGCAGCGGCTCCTCGCCCCCGGTTCCGTCGCCGTCGTCGGCACCGGCCGCACCCCCGGCGGGGTCGGGCGCACCGTGCTGCGCAACCTCCTCGGTTCCGGCTACACCGGACGTACGTACGCCGTGAACCGGGCCTTCGGCGCCGACCTGACGGAGATCGACGGGGTCCCCGCGCACCGGTCCGTCGGCGAGATCCACGAGCAGGTCGACCTCGCCGTCCTCGCCGTGCCGGCCCACCGGGTGCCCGAGGCCGTCGCCGACTGCGGTGAGCACGGTGTGCGGGGCCTCGTCGTCCTCTCCGCCGGATACGCCGAGAGGGGGGCCGAAGGGCTTGAGAGGCAGCGCGAACTCGTCCGCCAGGCACGCTCGTACGGCATGAGGATCATCGGCCCGAACGCCTTCGGCATCATCAACACCTCCGAGGCCGTCCGGCTGAACGCCTCCCTCGCCCCCGAGTCGCCCGCACCCGGCCGCATCGGGCTCTTCACCCAGTCGGGCGCCATCGGTATCGCACTGCTCTCCGGACTCCACCGGCGCGGCGCGGGCCTGTCCACGTTCATCTCGGCGGGCAACCGGGCCGACGTCTCAGGCAACGACTTCCTCCAGTACTGGTACGAGGACCAGGACACCGATGTCGCCCTCCTATACCTCGAATCACTGGGAAACCCACGCAAGTTCACCCGCCTCGCCCGGCGGACCGCGGCCGTGAAGCCGGTCGTCGTGGTGAAGGGCGCCCGGCACAGCGGTACCAACCCGCCGGGCCACGCCGTGCCCGTCAGCCGGATCCCCGACGCCACCGTCTCGGCGCTGATGCGGCAGGCGGGAGTGATCCGCGTCGACACGGTGACGGAGATGGTCGACGCGGGCCTGCTCCTCGCCGGCCAACCGCTCCCGTCCGGCCCCCGGGTGGCGATCCTGGGCAACTCTGAGTCGCTGGGCCTGCTCACGTACGACGCCTGCCTCGCGGAGGGACTGCGCCCGCGTCCGCCCCTCGACCTGACCACGGCCGCGAGCCCGCAGGACTTCCGGGACGCGCTGTCCGGGGCGCTCGGCGACCAGACCTGCGATGCCGTCATCGTGACCGCGATCCCCTGGGTGGGGGAGAACGGCGAGGCGGAGACGGGTGACGGCGAGGTCCTGGCGGCGGCCCTGCGCGAAGCGGCCGCGGCCGGCCCCGCCAAGCCCGTCGCGGTGGTCCACGTGGAGATCGGCGGGCTGGCCGAGGCCCTGGCCGCAGCCGCCGGCACGGTCGCCCCCGCCCGCACCGGGGCGCCCAGGACGGCCCCCGCCGCCCCTCCGGCCGCCGACGCCGCCCCGGCCCCCGCCACCCCGCCGGCCGCCGACGCCGCACCGGACACCACGAGCACCCCCGCCCCCATCGGCCGCATCCCCGCCTACCCGGCCGCCGAGCGGGCCGTCCGGGCGCTCGCCGAAGCGGTGAAGTACGCGCAGTGGCGCCGCCAGGCGGCCTTCCCCGGCAAGGTCCCCGACTTCGACGACACCGTCGACGAGGCAGGGGCTGCCCGCCTGATCGGCACCCTGCTCGGCCCCGCTCCCGACCCCCGGGGCCGCCCCCTCACCCACGACGAGGCCCGCGAACTGCTCGGGTCCTACGGAATCAGCGTCCGCCCCACGCTCCCCGCACCCGACCCGGAGGCAGCGGCAGGCGCCGCCGCGCGGCTCGGCTACCCCGTCGCGCTCAAGACCACCGCCCCGCACCTGCGCCACCGCGCCGACCTCGGCGGCGTCCGGCTCGACCTCGCCAACGAGAGCGAGCTGCGACGGGCGTACGGGGAGCTGACCGAGCTCCTCGGCAAGCCCGCCGAGCTCCTGCCGGTCGTGCAGGCCATGGCGCCGCGCGGAGTCGACACCGTCGTCCGCGCCTCGATCGACGCGGCAGCGGGAGCGGTCCTCTCCTTCGGGCTGGCGGGAGCCCCCTCCGAACTGCTCGGAGACACCGCCCACCGGCTGGTCCCCGCCACCGACCGGGACGCCGCCGAGCTGGTCCGGTCCATCAAGGCGGCCCCGGTGCTCTTCGGCTGGCGCGGTTCCGCACCCGTCGACACCCCCGCGCTCGAAGAGCTGCTGCTCCGGGTGTCCCGGCTGGTCGACGACCATCCTGAGGTGGTCTCCATCGCTCTCGAACCCGTGGTCGTCGCCACCCAGGGGCTGACCGTGCTCGGAGCGAGCGTCCGCCTCGCGCCGCCCCCGGCCCGCAGCGACCTGGGCCCCCGCCGCCTCCCCAGCTACTGAGGTCATCCGGGCGTCCCGCCCCGCGGCCCGCCGCACCTGCCGCAGGGCGTGCCCGGCAGCCACCGGGCCCCCGTAGGATGGTCCCTATGGCAAAGACCGGTACGACGACCCAGGGGCTGCGCGCGGCGATCGAGCGCAGCGGCTACTACCCGGCCCTCGTGGCCGAGGCGGTGGAGGCCGCCGTCGGCGGGGAGCCGGTCGCTTCGTACGTGGTGCACCAGGAGACCACCTTCGACTCCAACGAGGTGCGCCGCCATGTCACGGTGCTGGTCCTGACGGACAACCGCTTCATCGTCAGCCACACCGACGAGCAGACCGCGGACACGGATTCGCCGACTCCGTTCGCCACCACCTCCACCGAGTCGGTGAAGCTCGACCGGATCTCGTCCGTCGTGCTCAGCCGCGTCGTGGCCAACCCGGAGAAGTACGTGCCGGGGACCCTGCCCCGCGAGGTCGTCCTCACCATCGGCTGGGGCGCCGTGTCCCGTATCGACCTGGAGCCCGCCGCCTGCGGCGACCCCAACTGCGAGGCCGACCACGGCTACACGGGCAGCTCCACCGCCGACGACCTGAGCCTGCGGGTCAGCGAGGCCGGTGACGGCCCGGAGACCGTGCGCGAGACGCTCGCCTTCGCCCAGGCGCTCTCCGAGGCCACGGCCGCGACCGCGGCGACCGGCCGCTGATGGTCCAGCCCGCGTGGCAGGACCCTGTTCTGCTCCCTCTCGACACCGCCCCGGTCCCCGAGTACGGGAGCGGCTCGCTCGCCGATCTGCTGCCGACGCTCGTCGCCGGACAGGGCGTACCGGGATTCGAGGCCGCGATCCCGGAGCTCGCGCCGGCCGACCGGAACTGCGTGTTCCTGATCGACGGGCTCGGCTGGGAGCAGATCAGGACCCACCCCGACGAGGCTCCGTTCCTGTACTCGCTCCTGCCGTCCTCGCGCGGGGGCACGGGCCGCCCGCTCACGGCGGGCTTCCCGTCCACCACCGCGACCTCCCTCGCCTCGGTCGGTACGGGGCTGCCGCCCGGAGAGCACGGCCTTCCCGGCTACACGGTCCGCAATCCGGAGACCGGCGCGCTGATGAACCAGCTCCGCTGGCGCCCCTGGACCGAGCCGAAGGTCTGGCAGCCGAACCCCACCGTCTTCAAGCTCGCCGACGCGGCGGGCGTGCGCACCGCGCAGGTGTCCGCCCCCACCTTCGAGCAGACCCCGCTCACCAAGGTCGCGCTCAGCGGCGGCTCCTTCCTCGGCCGGCTCTCCGGCGAGGAACGCATGGACATCGCCGCCGAACGGCTGGCCGCGGGCGACCGCTCCCTCGTCTACACGTACTACAGCGAGGTCGACGGCAAGGGGCACCGCTTCGGCATAGACTCCGACGCCTGGCGCGGGCAGCTGATGTACGTCGACGGACTCGCCCGGCGCCTTGCGGAGCAGCTTCCGCCCCGCTCGGCGCTGTACATCACGGCCGACCACGGCATGATCGACATCCCCTTCGACGAACAGTCCCGGATCGACTTCGACGAGGACTGGGAACTGCGCGCGGGAGTCGCCCTGCTGGGCGGCGAGGGCAGGGCCCGTCACGTGTACGCGGTCCCCGGCGCCGAGGCCGACGTCCTGACCGTCTGGCAGGAGGTGCTCGGCGAGCAGTTCTGGGTGGCGAGCCGGGACGAGGCGATCGCCGCGGGCTGGTTCGGACCCCGGATCGACGAGCGGGTCTACGGCAGGATCGGCGACGTGGTGGCGGCGGCCCACGACGACGTGGTGATCACCGCGTCCGTCCAGGAGCCGAACGAGTCGGCGATGGTCGGTATGCACGGCTCGATGACCCCTGTCGAACAGCTCGTCCCGCTGCTCGAAGTACGCTCCTAAGCCCTTCTCTCCCTCCGCCCCCACTCCACGCCCGCCCGAAAGGTGCTCAACCCCTCATGCCCGAGCTTGTGTTCTTCTCCGGAACTATGGACTGCGGAAAGAGCACACTGGCGCTCCAGATCGCCCACAACCGTGATGCGCGGGGCCTGCAGGGCGTGATCTTCACGCGTGACGACCGTGCCGGGGAGGGCAAGCTGTCGTCCAGGCTCGGCCTGGTGACGGAGGCGGTCGAGGCGCCGGATGGCATGGACCTGTACGCGTACCTCGTCGCGCAGCTCTCCCAGGGCGGCAAGGCGGACTACGTGATCGTCGACGAGGCCCAGTTCCTGGCCCCGGAGCAGATCGACCAGCTCGCCCGGGTCGTCGACGATCTGGGCATGGACGTGTTCGCGTTCGGGATCACCACGGACTTCCGTACCAAGCTCTTCCCGGGTTCGCAGCGGCTGATCGAGCTGGCCGACCGGATAGAGGCCCTTCAGGTGGAGGCCCTGTGCTGGTGCGGCGCCCGGGCCACCCACAACGCCCGTACGGTGGGCGGGGAGATGGTCGTCGAGGGTGCCCAGGTGGTCGTCGGTGACGTCAACCGCCCGGCGGAGGAGATCGGTTACGAGGTCCTCTGCCGCCGCCACCACCGCCGTCGCATGACCTCGGCCGCGGCTCACGCGGGCGCCCTGTCCCCGGACGTCCTCCCGGTCAACTCCGCCTGAAGTACGACCGAACGGGAACCGCCCGGGGCCGCCCGGCGGGTCCGGGCTCAGGCGGCGGCGGACCGCACGATCGTGAAGACCGCCCCCTCCGGGTCCGAGACGGTCGCCAGCCGGCCCGTCGTGCCATCAGCGGGCGCATGGAGGACGTGCCCGCCGAGTTCGGCCACCCGGGCCGCGGCCTCGTCGGTGTCGGCGACCTCGAAGTAGGTCATCCAGTGCGGTCCACGGTCGCGCGGCAGCGCGTGCCCCACGCCGTGCATCGAGGCCACGGGCCGGCCGTCGACGTGCAGGGTCTGGTAGTCGAAGTCGGCGGAGACGACGGCCTCCGTCTCGAAGCCGAAGACCGCCTGGTAGAACTTGCCGACCGTCGCGGTCTCACGGGTCACCAGCTCGTTCCAGACCGGGGTCCCCGGAGCGCCCGCCAGGGCCGTACCGACGTGGGCTGCGGCCTGCCAGAGGCCGAACACCGCCCCGCTCGGGTCGGAGGCGATGGCCAGCCGCCCGGCCTCACCCGCGTCGAGGGGTCCGACCGCGACCGTGCCACCGCAGGAGCGGATCGTCTCCGCGGTGAGGTCGGCGTCGTCGGTGGCGAGGTAGGTCGTCCAGGCGACCGGCAGATGCCGGTCGGGGGCCAGCTGCCCGAGCCCCGCGACCTCCTTGCCGCCGAGCAGCGCACGGACATAGGGCCCCAGTTGATCGGGCCCCGGCCTGAACTCCCAGCCGAACAGGGCCGCGTAGAACTCCTGGGTGGCCGTCAGGCCGTGCACCATCAGACTTACCCAGCACGGCGTTCCGGGTGTGCGCCGCTCGGCAGCCTCGGTCATCGTCTTCGCTCTCCTCGGACCTTTGTGTGGCCGTACGAAAGGACAGGACCGGTACTCCGGCCCAGGGTGGGGGAGGTGAGTACGTCCGTGAAGATGCTTGCACCACCTGACGCGTCACGCGCCCCGGCCGCGCCGCCTTTCGACGGCTTCTCGACAGGGAGAGTCCGATTTGGAGGGGAATATACGCATCGGATTTCGTACCGGGCACCACATCGGTTCCCTGTCGGGCTCCGCGACGACATCACTGCGAGCCGGGTGGCTCCTGCGCGAGGATGGCACTCATGAAGCCCATCATCACCGCATCCGAATGCGCGAGCGAGTCGGCGGGACCACGCCCGCCGGTGCTCCTGGACGTCCGCTGGCAACTGGGCGGTCCGCACGGCCGCCCCGACTACGACGCGGGGCACCTGCCCGGCGCGGTCTTCGTCGATCTCGACGCGGAGCTCGCCGGCCCGGCCGGCAAAGGCGGCCGGCACCCACTGCCGGACCCGGAGGAGTTCGGCGCGGTGATGCGCCGGGCCGGGGTCTCCCGCGGCGCCCCCGTGGTGGTCTACGACGGCGGTCTGGGCTGGGCGGCGGCCCGCGCCTGGTGGCTGCTGCGCTGGACCGGCCACCCCGACGTCAGGGTGCTGGACGGCGGTCTCGCCGCCTGGACCGGCGAGCTCTCCACCGTGACGCCGACGCCGGCGGAGGGGGACTTCCGGCCGGAGCCGGGCGCGCTCGCGCTGCTCGACGCGGACGAGGCCGCCGCACTCGCCCGTTCCGGGCTGCTGCTCGACGCGCGGGCCGCGGAGCGCTACCGCGGCGACGTGGAGCCGATCGACCGGGTCGGCGGCCACATCCCGGGTGCCGTCTCGGCTCCGACCACGGAGAACGTCGGCAAGGACGGCCGGTTCCTGCCTGCCGGGCAGCTGGCCTCCCGGTTCGGCGGGCTGGGAGCCGGGGCGGACGCCGGCGAGGTCGGCGTCTACTGCGGCTCCGGGGTCTCCGGCGCCCACGAGGTACTGGCGCTGGAGCTCGCCGGTTACCGGGCCGCTCTGTACGCGGGCTCCTGGTCCGAGTGGTCCTCCGACGCGTCCAGGCCGGTCGCGACGGGCCCGGACCCGCAGTAACGCCACGGGCGGGGCCGGCTCCCGCGCCCGGACAGAGCGAGGGCCCGTACGCGAGCGCGTACGGGCCCTCCTCATGCGGCGGTCACCGGATCAGTCCTGCTTCTTCCGGCGCGTACCGAACACGATCTCGTCCCAGCTGGGTACCGCTGCCCTGCGGCCCGGACGGACACCGTCCGCCTCGGCCTGCCGGTCCGTCGTCCCGGTGAGCCGGTCGCGGTGACCGGCCACCGCACGGGGCATCAGGACGTCCGCGTACGCCGACCCCGCTCCCGCGGAAGCCGCCGCGGCGGGCGGCTCGTCCGCCTCGGGCTCCTGGACCGCCGGCTCGATGGCGGGCGGTTCGGGCTGCGAGGGCCGTTCCGGTACGACCATGTCGCCCCGGAAGCTCGGTACGGCCTCCAGCAGGCTCGTCAGCGAGTCGCGCTCGTTGGCCGACACCCCGCCGATGCGCTCGTCGGGCTCGGGGGGAGGCGGCGGAGCGGGCCGCTCCATCTGGCGGTCCAGGGCGCGGTCCAGCGGCCGGTCGCGCGGCAGCCGTGCGATCCGGGGCACGAACGGGAAGCTGGGCTCCGGCGCGGCGACGTCGTCGGTCTCGCCGATCAGCGAGCGCGCCTCGTCGTCCACGGCCTGGACGAGCCGCCGGGGCGGGTCGTACGTCCAGCTCGCCGAGTGGGGCTCGCCCGCGACCCGGTAGACCAGGAGGACTTCCCAGGTGCCGTCGTCGCGGCGCCAGGAGTCCCACTGGACCGTTTCCTTGTCGGCGCCCCGCATCAGGAGACGCTCCTGCACCGCCTCGCCGAGCTGGGGGCCGACGTTCTCGCCGGGACGGCGCACGGGAGTCTTCCGGGCCCGCTCCGCCATGAAGGCGCGCTCCGCGAGCACGGGGCCCTCGAAGCGGCGCACACGGTCGACGGGGATCCCGGCGAACTGGGCGACCTCCTCAGCGGAGGCACCGGCTCGTATGCGGGCCTGGATGTCGCGGGGACGGAGGTGGCTCTCCACCTCGATCTCGATCTGGCCGAGCCGGGCGCGGTCGTTGCGCACGGCGGCGCGCAGCCGCTCATCGATCGGAAGCGTGTACTCCGTGCTGTCCGCAGCCTTGAGCACCAGTCGTGTGCCGTCGTTTGAGACGGCCACGACACGCAGTTCGGGCATGGGAACCTCCCGGGTGGTGCCTGCCGACGTCACGTGCGTCGCTGCTTCCGCTAGTCGAGTGTGGCCTGCCCGGGTGCAGCCTGCCACAACCTTGCCAAGTTACCCGGCGTGTCGGGCCTTGGCCCTTGAGCACCGCGATGGCACGGTTACCTATTTGCGACACACAGTGACTTGATGGTCACTCCGTGTCGCAGGCGCCGTGCGATGCCGCGGCGCCGCCGGTTCGAGCGCCGTCTTCGGCCCCCTCCCGTAAAGCTCGGAAACCCATGCGGGAGTCCGGCCCCAGGGCTCGCCACAGTACTCCATTCGGGCCATGTGGGTGGACCGGCGCGCCGCCGAAGTTCTCGCGGGGGACGGGAGTTGGCTCGCGCGCCGACGGGTCATATGTGCGCAATCGTGTCCTGCTTCACAGAATCACCAGAAGCGGAACTATTCACTTCGCCCAAAGGTCCCTTCTTGTTGCACGGTGGGAGAGAAGCCAAGCAGGGGCAGGTAATGGTTGATAAGCCGGAAAGCGACACCGAAACCAAGGAAAGGCGTATCGATCTGAGTCTGCCGCAGGTCGCGGGCAGTGCTGTGGCGGCCGTCGCCGCCGCGGTCATGGCCTCGCAACTGGGCGTGTACGGAACGATTCTCGGCGCGGGCGTGATGAGCATCGTCGCCACCTGCGGAGGCTCCGTCTTCCAGCACTTCTTCCGCCGCACGGGCGAGCAGATCCGGGAGGTCACGGTCCAGGTGAAGCACCCGGCGGGCCGCCAGGTGACCGTACGCACGAGGGAGACGACCCCGGCGGACCGCGGAGGGCGGCTGCGGCAGCAGCCGGTGGACGACGCGACGACCGTGCTGCGGACCGTACGGACCGACCGGGACGAACCGGCCGACCGGGCCAGGACTCACGGCGCCGACCTCGACCGCACCCAGATGCTCGGCATCGACCGCACGCAGCTCCTCAAGCCCGACCCGGACCGCATGCAGCTCCTCAAGCCCGACGAGGCGTTCTCCGGTGCCACCACGCACGGGACGCGCATCCGGGGCTGGAGGAAGTCCGCGCTCGCGGCCGTCGCGGTCTTCGCGCTGGCGATGATCGGGATCACCGCGTTCGAGCTCGTCTCGGGCAACGACCTGAGCGGCGGCCGGGGCACGACCTTCGGTTCCGTCGTACAGGGCGGGGACCAGCGCCCGGAACCGGCCGGCCAGGAGCCCGCCGGAAGCACGGACCAGGAGCAGGGCACGGACCAGGAGCCGCGGTCCGGCACCAGCACGGCGCCGGAGACGGACCAGGGAGACACGGCGACCGCCGATCCGGACCCCGGCCGGGAAGGCGACGCGACCACAGTGCCGACGCCCACGCCCTCCGGCTCGGGGGATTCCGCCCCGAGCCCCACACCCACCCCGACGGCGCCGTCGGACGGCTTCACCGCCACCCCGGAGCCGACCGGGACGCCCGAGGCTCCGGTGCGGCAGGACGAGGGTGCCGCGGACACCGGAACCACCGGCTGACGGCAGGCGCCCACGCCGCCGGGTTTCAGTCGCCGAGCACCCGGCGCAGGTAGTCGTTGCCGAACAGCCGGTCCGGGTCGAGCCTGTCGCGTACGGCGGTGAACTCGCCGAACCGGGGATAGGCACCGGCCAGGTACGCGGCGTCCCGGGTGTGGATCTTGCCCCAGTGCGGGCGCCCGCCGTGGGCGGTCATGATCTGCTCCACCGCCGTGAAGTACGCCTGGTAGGGCGTCCCCCGGTACAGATGCACGGCGATGTACGCGCTCTCCCGGCCCGAGGCGGTCGAGAGCGCTATGTCGTCGGCGGGCGCGGTCCTGACCTCCACGGGGAAGCTGATCCGCAGGGGGGAGCGGTCGATCATCGTCTTGACCTCGCGCAGGGCCTCGACGGCGCTCTCCCGCGGCAGCGCGTATTCCATCTCCATGAAGCGCACCCGGCGCGGGCTGGTGAAGACCTTGTACGGGATGTCGGTGTAGGTGCGGGCCGACAGGGCACGGCTGGAGAGCCTGGCGATCGACGGGATGGTTCCGGGGACCGCGCGGCCGAGCGAGCAGGCGACCTGGAAGACGCCGTTCGACAGCAGCTCGTCGTCGATCCAGGCGCCGACCTTGCCGGGCGGGGCGGCCGGACCCGCGCTGCGGTTGTTGCGCTTGGTGTTGCAGTTCCCGGTGTGCGGGAACCAGTAGAACTCGAAGTGCTCGTTCTCGGTGAAGAGCTCGTCGAAGTCCGCGGTGACCCGGTCGAAGGTCATCGGTTCCTCACGCGCCGTCAGCAGGAAGACCGGCTCCACGTCGAAGGTGATCGCGCTGATCACGCCGAGTGCGCCGAGCCCCAAGCGGGCGACCGCGAAGACGTCCGGATTCTCCGCCTCCGAGCAGCGCAGGACCGTGCCGTCCGCCGTGACGAGTTCGAGGGCACGGATCTGGGCGGATATGGACGCGGAGTCGCGGCCGGTGCCGTGCGTACCCGTCGAGGTGGCCCCGGCGACCGTCTGCTCCATGATGTCGCCCATGTTGGTGAGGGAGAGTCCCTCCCGGGCGAGCGCAAGGTTGAGCCGCTTCAGCGGGGTGCCGGCCTCGACTGTCACCGTCATCGCCGCCCGGTCGATGTGCCGGATACCGGTGAGCAGGTCGGGACGTATCAGGACGCCGTCGGTGGCCGCGGTCGCGGTGAACGAATGGCCCGTGCCGACCGGCTTCACCTTCAGGCCGTCCTCGGACGCCCTGCGGAGCACCTCGGCGAGCTCGTCCACGGAGGCGGGCGACACCGCCCGTACAGGCCGGGCGGTGACGTTCCCCGCCCAGTTACGCCACGCGCTCGTCGTCGTCCGTCCGTAGGTGTCGCTCATCTTCCCCGCGCCCTCCCGTAGGAACCGGCTTCGACAGCCGGCGATACCCCAGGAACGCCACAGCGGCCGCGAGCGCTCCCGCCACGGTGGGCACCACGTACCCCGCCTCCGCTCCGGACGCGTCGACCACCCAGCCGGCGGCCGAGGAGCCGAGCGCCACTCCGACCGCGAGCCCGGTACCGGTCCAGCTCATGCCCTCGGTCAGTTCGGCGCGCGGTACGTGCTGCTCGACGAGGGCCATGGTGGTCACCATCGTCGGTGCGACGGAGAGGCCCGCGACAAAGAGCGCCACGGCCAGAAACGGCAGGTTCCCGGCCAGTTGGAGGGGGATCATACTCACGGCCATCACGCAGACCCCCACCAGCCAGGTGGTGGACGGCCTGCCCTTGACGTGCATCAGCCCGAACACGGCGCCCGCGAGGCAGGAGCCCAGGGCGTAGACCGCCAGTACGAGACTGGCCGCCGCCTTGTGGCCCTGCTCCTCGGCGAAGGCCACGGTGACCACGTCCACCGCCCCGAAGATCGTTCCGGTCGCCACGAAGGTGACCACCAGGACCTGGAGTCCGGGGGAGCGGAGCGCCGAGCCGCGGGACTGTGCCGACTTGGGATGCGGCAGCGGTTCGGTGGCGCGCTGCGCGGTCAGCCAGAAGACACCGACCGCCAGGAACCCGCCGGCGAGCAGCGGACCCGCTTCCGGGAACCACGCGGTGGAGAGCCCGATCGAGATGATCGGCCCGAAGATGAAGCACACCTCGTCGATGATCGACTCCCAGGCGTACGCGGTGTGCAGCTCACGGGGCGATCCCCGGTAGATGTCCGCCCAGCGGGCCCGGGTCATCGCGCCCACGCTGGGGACGCAGCCGACGCCCGCGGCGAAGACGAACAGGGTCCAGTCGGGCCACCGCTGCTGGGCGCAGACGAGCAGTCCGGTGACGGCCGCCAGGGAGACCAGCGTGGCCGGGCGCAGGACCCGGCGCTGTCCGTACCGGTCGACCAGCCGGGAGATCTGCGGGCCGAAGACAGCCGCCGCCATGGCCAGGGTGGCCGCGAGTGCGCCGGCCAGCCCGTACCGGCCGGTTATCTGGGAGATCATGGTGACGATGCCGATCCCCATCATGGACAGGGGCATGCGTCCGAGGAATCCGGCCGTCGAGAACCCCTTGGAGCCGGGGGCGGCGAAGATGGCGCGGTAGGGGCTGGGCAAGGGGCACTCCGGTCGAGCCTGTCACGCGTGAAGATGGCCGATACAGCTTACGGGCGGAACCGGGTGTCCGATACCTCGACGGACACCGGCCGGGCGTCCGGACACCCGGCCGGACATCAGCTCACGCCGCGCCACCGACACCCGGACGCGCATCGGCTCACCCGGGCCCGTGAGCGCCCGGACAGGCATCGGCTCGCGCTGGCGTGGACACCCGGGCGGATGTCGGTCGACTCACTGCCGGACCCGGGTGGCAGGATCGGGTTCATGTCCGATCTGCGCGATCCCGCTCTCTACGACGCCCTGCTCCTTCTCTCCTTCGGCGGCCCCGAAGGCCCGGACGACGTGGTCCCGTTCCTCGCAAACGTGACCCGCGGCCGGGGCATCCCCGAGGAGCGCCTGAAGGAAGTCGGCAAGCACTACTTCCTGTTCGGCGGCGTCAGCCCCATCAACGGGCAGAACAGGATCCTGCTCGACGCCCTGCGCAAGGACTTCGCCGAGCACGGCCTGGACCTCCCGGTGTACTGGGGCAACCGCAACTGGGCGCCGTACCTCACCGACACCCTGCGCGAGATGGTCACGGCAGGGCACCGCCGTATCGCCGTGCTGGCCACCAGCGCCTACGCCTCGTACTCGGGCTGCCGCCAGTACCGCGAGAACCTCGCGGAGTCGCTCGCGGTCCTGGAGGCCGAGGGACTGCCCGTACCGCGCGTCGACAAGCTGCGGCACTACTTCAACCACCCCGGTTTCGTGGAGCCCATGACGGAGGGCGTACTGGCCGCGCTGGCCGATCTGCCCGACGACGCCAGGGAGGGCGCGCACCTCGCCTTCACGACGCACTCCATCCCCACGTCCGCCGCCGACACCTCGGGCCCCGAGGACGCGCACGGTGACGGCGGTGCCTACGTCGCCCAGCACCTCGACGTCGCGCGGGTGATCGTCGACGCGGTACGCGAGCGGACCGGCACCGCGTACCCGTGGCAGCTCGTCTACCAGTCGCGCAGCGGCGCCCCGCACATCCCGTGGCTGGAGCCCGACATCTGCGACCACCTGGAGACCGTCCGGGACGAGGGCGCCCGCGCGGTCGTGATGGTCCCCATCGGCTTCGTCTCGGACCACATGGAGGTCCTGTACGACCTCGACACCGAGGCGACAGCCAAGGCCGCCGAGATCGGGCTGCCCGTGCGCAGGTCGCCGACCGTCGGCGCGGACCCCCGGTTCGCCGCCGCCGTCCGGGAGCTGGTCGTGGAACGCACCGCGGCCGAGCGGGGGCGCGCCGTGGAGCGGTGCGCCCTGGGCGCACTCGGGCCGAGCCACGACCTGTGCCCGGTGGGCTGCTGCCCCCCCCGGGCCCCGAAGCCCGCGGCGGCGGGCGCCGACAGCCCGTACGCCTAGGGTCCTTCGCCCGGATCGGACCAGACCCCCCGCGAGCCCGGCCTGATCCGGACGAGAGGCCCGGGACCCCGCGCGCCGTGAACGCAATCCTCCTGGGAGCACCGTGACCGACCCCCTCCTGACCGAACTCCTCGACCTCGCCCTGGAAGCGGCCCGTCGCGCCGGCGCACTGCTGCGCGACGGCCGCCCGGCCGACCTGGGGGTGGCCGCGACCAAGTCCAGCCCCATCGACGTGGTCACAGAGATGGACATCGCCGCCGAGAAACTGATCACAGGCTTCCTCTCCGAGCGCCGCCCCGGCGACGGCTTCCTCGGCGAGGAGGGGGCGAGCGTCCAGGGCAGCACCGGCGTCCGCTGGGTCATCGACCCGCTCGACGGCACCGTGAACTACCTCTACGGCCTGCCCACCTGGGCGGTCTCGATCGCGGCGGAACGCGAGGGCGAGCGGATCGTCGGCGTGGTCGAGGTCCCGATGCGCCGTGAGACGTACCACGCGGTGCTCGGCGGCGGTGCGTACGCGAACGGCGCCGCCCTGCGCTGCCGTCCCGCGCCCCCGCTCGACCAGGCGCTCGTGTCGACGGGCTTCAACTACGTCACCGACGTCCGCACCCACCAGGCGGCCGTCGCCGCCCGGCTCATCCCCCTGCTGCGCGACATCCGCCGCGGCGGCTCGGCCGCCGTCGACCTGTGCGACGTCGCGGCGGGCCGTCTCGACGGCTACTACGAGCGCGGACTGTATCCCTGGGACCTCGCGGCCGGCGATCTCATCGCCCGGGAGGCGGGCGCGCTCACCGGAGGGCGTCCGGGACGCCCCGCCGACGGCGGGCTGACGGTGGCCGCCACCCAGGGCGTCTTCGAACCGCTGCAGGCGCTGCTGGAGGAACTGGGCGCCTGGCACGACTGAGGGACGGGTGCGCCCGGGCGCCTGACGCGGCCCTGCGGGCCCACGGACACAGAAGAGGGCCCCGGTTGCCGGTCATGGCAGCCGGGGCCCTCTCATGGCGGCTCAGACGCTTGTGGTGCTCACTTCGACGCCGTGTTCGGCCGCGAGACGGCGCAGGTCGTCCAGCTCTCCCTGCTCGACATCCGCGAGGAAGTCGTCACCTGTCTCGCGAGCCCTGGTGAGGTCGGACTCGGTGCTCTTGATGCGTTGCAGCAGACCTGCGGTGAAAGCGTCCATGGAGCGCCCCTTCATCGTGGGTCGGTGGCACGGGGGTGTGCCCGGGATTCCTCCGGCCGGGGACCGGAGGGCGGGTGATCACGCCTCCCCCCAGGGGGACGAACGGGCAGTGTCATGCCACGTGCAGGGTGTGATCTCGGGTGTGAGGTCGTCATCCCCAGACCGGATCCGGCAGAAACCTCAACTGGCCCGCGAATCCTCCTCATTCCCCTGGGCAGCAGCCGGCCTCGCGTCGTCTTACCGCCGGTTTATGCGCGTTGCGGGCAGGATGGACGCGCACAGTCACCCTGCTGACCGTGCGGTCGTGCGGCCCGGACCAGGGCCGTTCGCCATTTCGATCCACCGAAGTACCTAAGGAAGGACAGCGCTGTGCGCGTACTCGTCGTCGAGGACGAGCAACTGCTCGCCGATGCGGTGGCCACCGGACTGCGCCGGGAGGCCATGGCCGTCGACGTCGTCTACGACGGTGCCGCGGCCCTGGAGCGCGTCGGGGTCAACGACTACGACGTGGTGGTGCTGGACCGTGACCTCCCGCTGGTCCACGGCGACGACGTCTGCCGCAAGATCGTCGAGCTCGGGATGCCCACCCGGGTGCTCATGCTCACCGCGTCCGGTGACGTCAGCGACCGTGTGGAGGGACTTGAGCTCGGCGCGGACGACTACCTGCCCAAGCCGTTCGCCTTCAGCGAGCTGACCGCCCGGGTACGGGCCCTCGGACGCCGTACGACGGTCGCGCTGCCGCCGGTCCTGGAGCGCGCCGGGATCAAGCTCGACCCCAACCGCCGCGAGGTCTTCCGGGACGAGCAGGAGATCCAGCTCGCTCCGAAGGAGTTCGCCGTACTGGAGGTTCTGATGCGCAGCGAGGGCGCGGTCGTCTCGGCCGAGCAGCTGCTGGAGAAGGCGTGGGACGAGAACACCGACCCGTTCACCAACGTGGTGCGCGTGACGGTGATGACCCTGCGCCGCAAGCTCGGTGAACCGCCCGTCATCGTCACGGTGCCCGGTTCCGGATACCGGATCTGAGGACGCCGTGCCAGCCGCCCCGGCGCCCGTGACAGCGCCTCCGAAGCCGACCTGGGAGCCCAAGCAGCAGGAGCCCCCGTATCCCTGGCTGCGCCCGACCATTCGCATACGGCTCACGCTGCTCTACGGAGGCATGTTCCTGATCGCGGGCATCCTGCTGCTCTCGATCATCTACATGCTGGCCGCGCAGGCCCTGCACGTGGGCAGTGAGCTCCCGTTCCAGATCGTGAACGGCGAGGTCACCAGCGAGGTGTGCGACCTCCCCAAGAAGGCGACGCCCGACGCCTTCAACGCGGCCATGAACACCTGCGTCAACCATCAGCGCAAGGAAGCCCTCGACACGCTGCTGAACCGGTCGCTCCTGGCTCTCGTGGGCCTCAGCATCATCGCCTTCGCGTTCGGTTACGCCATGGCCGGCCGGGTGCTGTCCCCGCTGGGCCGGATCACCCGAACCGCCCGCAGGGTGGCCGGAACCGACCTCTCCCGCCGGATCGAGCTGGACGGCCCGGACGACGAGCTGAAGGAGCTCGCCGACACCTTCGACGACATGCTGGACCGGCTGGAGCGGGCCTTCACGGCCCAGCAGCGGTTCGTGGGGAACGCCTCGCACGAGCTGCGCACACCGCTGGCCATCAACCGCACGCTGCTGGAGGTCCACCTCTCCGACCCGGAGGCCCCGCCGGAGCTCCAGCAGCTGGGCAAGACCTTGCTGGCCACCAACGAGCGCAGTGAGCAGCTGGTCGAAGGGCTCCTGCTGCTGGCCCGCAGCGACAACCAGATCGTCGAACGCAAGCCCGTGGACCTGGCCGAGGTCGCCGAGCGCGCCATCGACCAGGCGCACGCGGAGGCGGTCGCGAAGGGCGTGGAGATCCGCGGCGAGCGGGCTCCCGCGGTCGTGCAGGGCAACGGTGTCCTGCTGGAGCGGATCGCGCTGAACCTCGTACAGAACGCGGTCCGCTACAACGTGGCCGAAAGCGGCTGGGTGGAAGTCACCACCGAGCTCCAGCCCGGACAGGCGCTCCTCGTCGTCTCGAACACGGGGCCGGTGGTGCCCGCGTACGAGATCGACAACCTCTTCGAGCCCTTCAGGCGTCTGCGTACGGAGCGGACGGGCAGCGACAAGGGGGTCGGACTCGGCCTGTCGATCGCGCGATCCGTCGCGCGGGCCCACGGAGGCCGTATCATCGCGGAGCCTCGCGAGGGCGGTGGTCTTGTGATGCGCGTCACCCTGCCGGTCTGAGAGGGTTCGTGGTGCGAGGCCGCAATGGATCGCAGTGTTCGCTTTAGGCGGAATTTTCGGGACCCGCTCCCGGCGATTCCGTGTGTGATCGATCACAGGTGCGAAAACTCCGTCCTCTACTCTCCGTGATCGCGCCTCCGCCGGAAAGCCGGGAATCGTCCGGGTTTTCGGGGGTCGATATCACGGGAAGTACACGGGGTAGCGCCTGTGAACGGCAGTATCAGGACCGTGTACGGTCCCCATCGCCACCCAAGCCGACCTCTCCCGAGGGGCGCGTTTGGGTGTCGATTGAGTAACAGACCTTGATGTGAGGCAAAATCTCCGCCTCAGGTCGGGCACAAGTCCGGCCTCTCACGCGTTACGTGCGCTGGAGACACCGCAGACACCCATGAGGGGGAGAGCGACATGGCAACGGATTACGACACCCCACGCAAGACCGACGACGACGTGGACCAGGACAGCCTCGAAGAGCTCAAGGCTCGTCGGAGCGACAAGACCGCGTCCGCCGTCGACGTCGACGAATTCGACGCGGCCGAAGGACTGGAGCTGCCCGGCGCAGACCTGTCCAACGAGGAACTGGCCGTACGGGTCCTGCCCAAGCAGGCCGACGAGTTCACCTGCATGAGCTGCTTCCTCGTGCACCACAGGAGCCAGCTGGCCCGCGAGAAGAACGGCCAGCCGATCTGCCGCGACTGCGACTAGGTCGGGCCGGCCGTGGCAGGCGACACACCGTTCCGGAAGCGGCGCTTGTGGCACAAGAAATCCGCGGAGGCGCATCAGGGCGGCACAGGCCCGGCAGCAGGCGCAAGCCCGTCTGCCGAGCGTTCCGCCGCCCTGCCGCCTTCCGGCGGCGCACCTGACGACGAGCGAGGCCGGTCGGCCTCGCTCGAAGCAGTCCGGGCGGAAGGCGCAGGACTCGACGAACAGGCCGGAGAGCCCGGCAGGACGGAGCCCGTGACCGGGGCAGGCCGTCTGAACACACTGAAACGGGGCGTACGCAAGGGCGGGGAGAGCGCCAGAGCCGTAGCCGGCCAGCTGGCCGACCGGATCATCGACACGGCTCCCCGGGTCCCTGTGCGCGATCTCGCCACCCTGCGCAGGCAGTTCCCGGGGCTCGGCCCCGAAGAGCTCGCCGACAAGCTCATCGCGGGCGCGGGCAAGGCCACCGCCGCCGTCGGCGCGGGAATCGGGGCGGCCGCCATGATGCCCGTGCCGCCCGCCATGATCGCCGAACTGGCCGCGGAGATCACCGGCGTCGCCGCCATCGAGCTGAAGCTCGTCGCGGAGCTCCACGAGGTCTACGGGCAGCGCCCGCCCGGCAACATCGGCCAGCGCAGCACCGCGTATCTGACGTCCTGGACGGAGGAGCGCGGTATCGACGTCGCACGGCCCACCACGCTGAACGCGGCGCTCGGCGGCCAGATGAAACGCGAGCTCCGGCAGCAGATCATGAAGCGCATGGTGCGCGATCTGCCGAATCTGATCCCGTTCATGATCGGCGCCGCGGTCGGTGCGGTGATGAACCGGCGGGACACCACGAAGCTCGCCGAACGGGTCAGGAAGGACCTGCGCGAGCACCAGGTGCCCTGGGACCGGCTCTCGGACCTGCCCGCGCTGGAACAGCCCGAGAACCCCAAGCGGCTTCCCGGGGAGTCCCAGCCCTAGGCCCCCGCGCTCAGGCCGCCCGTACCGCCGTCAGCGCCGCCACCAGGGCCTGCGGCTCGCGCGTCGAGAGGAAGACGTACGGAGTCGGGTCGGCCGGGTCGGTGACCTCGACCCGCACCGCCGTCGGGATGTAGCTGCGCAGCAGCATGAACGCCCGCAGGTCGGCCTTGTGCGAGCGCCAGGCGCGCGCGCCCTCCGCGTCAAGCACCTCGGCCTCGCCGAGCGCCGACAGCGGAATCCTCGCGTCGCCCGCGACCAGGGCGCCCGACACCACGCGGATGCGCGCGGAGCCGTACGAACTCACGATGACGGCGGCTGCCGCCGTCCCGCCGACCAGACCGACGAGCAGCGGCACGGTGCCGAGCGGCAGAAGCATCAGGGCGCAGGCGACGCCGACCCCGAGGGCGATGACCCACCACGAACGGGGAGCGGTGAGGCGTTCGTCGAAGGACGTTGCGGAAGGCTGCATGAAACCAAGCTTGGCACGGCGCGACCCGCGGTCGGCCGCGCGGGTAAGGTCTGCGCCTGTGAGTGGAACATCTAGGGCCCTGACGCCCCCGGCCGACGCGGTGGCGCCGGTCCGGCACCCCGAAGCCCCGGCGCCGGGAGAACTCCTCGGCGCGCACTACGAACACTGTTTCGGCTGCGGCGGGGGACAGCCGCACGGGCTGCACCTACAGGCCCGCGCCGGAGAGGGCGTACGCGTCACCGCCGAGTTCACCGTGAAGGCCGCCCACCAGGGCGCCCCGGGTCTCGCGCACGGCGGCGTACTGGCCACGGCGCTGGACGAGACGCTCGGCTCGCTGAACTGGCTGCTGCGGGTCATCGCGGTGACCGGGCGGCTGGAGACCGACTTCGTGCGGCCGGTGCCGGTGGACACCGTCCTGTTCCTGGACGCCGAGATCACCGCCGTCCACGGCCGCAAGATCTACTCCACGGCCACCGGCAGGATCGGCGGCCCCGACGGGCCCGTCGCGGTCCGCGCCGACGCCCTGTTCATCGAGGTCAAGGTCGACCACTTCATCGAGAACGGCCGGCCGGCGGAGATCCAGGCCGCCATGGCCGACCCCGACCAGGTCAAGCGCGCCCGCGCCTTCGAGGTGAACCCCTGATGCGCCCTCCTCTCGACGTACTGATCCGCCTGCTCGACCCCGAGGTGCCGGTCCCCTCGTACGGGCACCCGGGCGACGCCGGAGCCGACCTCGTGACCACCGAGGCCGCCGAACTGGCGCCCGGGGAACGCGCGGTGCTGCCCACCGGGGTCTCCATCGCCCTGCCCGACGGGTACGCGGCGTTCGTGCACCCGCGTTCGGGCCTCGCCGCCCGCTGCGGAGTGGCCCTCGTGAATGCCCCAGGGACGGTTGATGCCGGGTACCGTGGGGAGATCAAGGTGATCGTGGTCAACCTCGATCCGCGCGAGACCGTGCGGTTCGAACGTTTCGACCGGATTGCCCAGCTGGTCGTCCAGCAGGTCGAGAAGGTGCGCTTCCACGAGGTGGCGGAACTTCCCGGTTCGGCGCGGGCCGAAGGTGGCTTCGGGTCCACCGGCGGTCATGCCGCGGTGGACGGCGTCAGGGGCGGGATCACCCAGGGTGGGAACAGCTACGCTTCGGTCGTATCCGACCGGGAAGGACAGTGACGTGTTCGGACGTCGCAAGAAGAGTGGTTCCGCCGAGGACGCGGCGGACGAAGCGCGCGAGGCCGAGCAGGTCGCCGACGAGCTCGACGACGGCGCCGCGAGCGGTTCGCGCCGGATGAACCTTCCGCCGGCCCCCCGGCCGGACGGGCCGTGGGACGTCGACGAGGTGAGCCAGCCCGGCGAGGGCCGGGTCGACCTGGGCGGGATCTTCGTGCCCGGAGTCGAGGGCATGGAGCTGCGCGTCGAGGTCGCGGGTGACGCGATCGTCGCCGCCACCGTCGTCCTGCGGGACAGCGCGGTGCAGCTCCAGGCGTTCGCGGCCCCGAAGAAGCAGGGCATCTGGGGCGAGGTCCGCGAGGAGATCGCCACGGGCATCACCCAGCAGGGCGGCATCATCGACGAGGTCGAGGGTCCGCTGGGCTGGGAGCTGCGCGCCCAGGTCCCCGTACAGCTTCCGGACGGGACGAACGGCGTACAGCTCGTGCGTTTCGTCGGCGTCGACGGGCCGCGCTGGTTCCTGCGGGGAGTCATCTCCGGTCAGGGTGCCGTGCAGCCCGAGGCGGCGGGCCTGCTGGAGACGATCTTCCGGGACACCGTGGTCGTCCGTGGCGAGGGCCCCATGGCGCCGCGTGACCCCATCGTCCTGAAGCTCCCCAACGACGCCCAGATGGTGCCGGAGGGTGTGCAGCAGGAGGAGCAGGAGAGCTCCAAGTTCTCCGGTGGGATGGGTCAGCTCCAGCGCGGACCCGAGATCACCGAGGTGCGCTGAGGCGCTCCCCGCAGCATCGGCCGGTGGGCCGTACCCGCACGCCCGGGTACGGCCCACCGGCGTTTCCATGCCGTGCGGGAGGCCCAGGACCGATCGCCGCCACCTGGCCATTGCCCGGCTGTGTGCCTCATGCACATACTGGCCGCGGCGGGGAAGCGTTCGTACGGGGAGAGACATGACCGAGAGCACCGGGGCACAGGGCGGCACGGCGGTGGCCGAGGAAACGGGGCGGGGGCCCATGGTGCGGATCGAGGACCTGCGCCGCTCGTACGGGACCGGCGCCTCGGCCGTCCACGCGCTGCGCGGTGTCTCCTTCGAGATCCCGCGCGGTGAGCTCGTGGCGCTCAAGGGGCGCTCCGGATCGGGCAAGACGACCCTGCTCAATCTGGTCGGTGGCCTGGACTCGCCGGACGGCGGCCGGATCGTCGTCGACGGCGTCGACCTCTCCGAGCTCGGCGAGAACGGGCTCCTGGAGCTGCGCCGCGACCGGATCGGTTTCATCTTCCAGTCGTTCGGGCTGCTCCCGATCCTGACCGCGGCCGAGAACGTCGGCGTACCGATGCGGCTGCGCAAGGCCGATCCGCGGGAGCGCGAGGAGCGCGTGGCGCTGATGCTCGCGCTCGTCGGGCTGGGCGACCACGCCCGGCAGCGCCCCGGCGAGCTCTCGGGCGGACAGCAGCAGCGCGTCGCCATCGCCCGCGCGCTCGCCAACCGGCCGGCCCTGCTGATCGCCGACGAGCCCACCGGACAGCTCGACGCTGAGACCGGCCTCGCCGTCATGGAGCTGCTGCGCGCGGTGGTGCGCAGCGAGGGCGTCACCGCCCTCGTCGCCACCCACGACGCCCAGCTGCTCGGTCTCGCAGACCGGGTCCTGGAGCTCAGCGACGGGCACATCGTGGAGCACGCGAAGGCGGTCTGAGGGCCGCGGGGGAGTGTGGCCGTGAGCTGCCGCTGATCCGCCGTACACCTCGCCGGCCGGCCGGGTGGGCGTGCGCCGGACATCCGGCCGGGCGTTCCCGCCGGCCTGGGCGCCGCGCATCAGAATCCCGTCAATACGCGCTCCGGAGCCACCCCCGGTCCGATATGCCGGAAATCCTCGGAGTAGTTTCGGAATCGGCTGCCGCATCGGCCGCAGTCGCTTCTGAAAGACAATGGGGCCATGGGACGCGGCAAGCTTCGGATCTACCTGGGTGCGGCACCCGGCGTCGGCAAGACGTACGCGATGCTCTCCGAGGCCCACCGCCGGGTGGAGCGGGGCACCGACTGCGTCGTCGCCCTCGTGGAGCACCACGACCGGCCGCGCACCGAGGTGATGCTGCACGGGCTGGAGCAGGTCGGGCGCCGTGACATCGAGTACCGCTCGGCCGTCTTCACCGAGATGGACGTCGACGCGGTCCGCGACCGGGCGCCCGCCGTCGCCCTGGTGGACGAGCTGGCCCACACCAATGTGCCCGGCTCCCGCAACGCCAAGCGCTGGCAGGACGTCGAGGAACTCCTCGCGGCGGGCATCGACGTCATCTCGACCGTCAACATCCAGCACCTGGAGTCGCTCGGCGACGTGGTGGAGTCCATCACCGGCGTACGGCAGCGCGAGACGGTCCCCGACGAAGTCGTACGCCGCGCCGACCAGATCGAACTTGTCGACATGTCGCCGCAGGCGCTGCGCCGCCGCATGGCGCACGGCAACATCTACAAGCCCGACAAGCTCGACGCGGCCCTGTCCAACTACTTCCGCCCCGGCAACCTCACCGCGCTGCGCGAACTGGCGCTGCTCTGGGTCGCCGACCGGGTCGACGAATACCTCCAGCAGTACCGCGGCGAGCACAACATCCGCACCACGTGGCAGGCCCGAGAACGCATCGTCGTCGGACTGACCGGCGGCCCCGAGGGCCGTACCCTCATCCGCCGGGCCTCCCGGATGGCGGCCAAGGGATCGGGCAGCGAGATCCTCGCCGTGTACATCGCCCGGAGCGACGGCCTCACCGCGGCCTCGCCCAAGGAGCTCGCAGTGCAGCGCACCCTCGTGGAGGACCTGGGCGGCACCTTCCACCACGTCATCGGCGACGACATACCCTCGGCGCTCCTGGAATTCGCGCGCGGGGTCAACGCCACACAGATCGTGCTCGGCTCAAGCCGCCGCAAGGCGTGGCAGTACATCTACGGTCCGGGCGTCGGCGCCACGGTCGCCCGGGACTCCGGCCCCGACCTCGACGTCCACATCGTCACGCACGAGGAGGTCGCCAAGGGCCGGGGGCTGCCCCTGGCACGCGGCAACCGGCTCGGCCGGGCCCGCATCCTGTGGGGCTGGGCCGTCGGCGTCGGGGGACCGGCGGTCCTCTCGCTGTTCCTCAGAAGCCTGGAGGACGGCCCCGGGCTCGCCAACGACGTCCTGCTCTTCCTCTTCCTGACGGTCGGCGCCGCCCTCCTCGGCGGACTGCGGCCGGCCCTCGCGTCGGCCGCAGCGGGCTCGCTGCTGCTCAACTACTTCTTCACCCCGCCCACCCACACCCTGACCGTCCAGGACCCGGAGAACTTCGTCGCCATCGTGATCTTCTTCGCGGTGGCGGTCGCGGTCGCCTCGGTGGTCGATCTGGCGGCCCGCCGCACCCACCAGGCCGCCAGGCTGCGCGCCGAGTCCGAGATCCTCTCCTTCCTGGCCGGCAGCGTCCTGCGGGGCGAGACCGCCCTGGACGCCCTGCTGGAGCGGGTCCGCGAGACCTTCGCGATGGAGTCCGTCGCCCTGCTGGAGCGGCAGAGCGACGTCGATCCGTGGACCTGTGCCGGGTTCGTTGGGCCGTCGCCGGTCGTCCGTCCGGAGGACGCCGACGTGGACATGCCCGTCGGTGACCACATGGCGCTGGCGCTCTCCGGGCGGGTGCTGCCCGCCGAGGACCGGCGGGTCCTCGGCGCCTTCGCCGCCCAGGCCGCCGTCGTACTGGACCGGCAGCGTCTGGTGGGGGAGGCCGAGGAGGCCAGGCGGCTGGCCGAGGGCAACCGGATCAGGACCGCGCTCCTCGCGGCCGTGAGCCACGATCTGCGTACCCCGCTGGCGGCCATCAAGGCCGCCGTCAGCTCCCTGCGCTCCGACGACGTCTCCTGGTCCGACGAGGACGAGGCGGAGCTCCTCGAAGGCATCGAGGACGGGGCCGACCGGCTCGACCACCTCGTGGGCAACCTGCTGGACATGTCCCGCCTCCAGACCGGCACCGTGACCCCGCTGATCCGCGAGATCGATCTCGACGAGGTCGTCCCCATGGCACTGGGAGGCGTACCCGAGGGCAGCGTCGATCTCGACATCCCGGAGACGCTTCCGATGGTCGCCGTCGACCCCGGGCTGCTGGAGCGAGCCGTCGCGAACATCGTCGAGAACGCGGTGAAGTACAGCCCCGACGGGAAGCGCGTCGGCGTCGCCGCGAGCTCGCTGGGCGAACGGGTCGAACTGCGGGTCGCCGACCGGGGCCCCGGGGTCCCGGACGAGGGCAAGGAACGGATCTTCGAGCCCTTCCAGCGCTACGGCGACGCCCCGCGCGGCGCCGGAGTCGGTCTCGGCCTCGCGGTCGCCCGCGGGTTCGTGGAGGCGATGGGCGGCACGCTCGACGCGGAGGACACCCCAGGCGGCGGGATGACCATGGTCCTCACCCTCAAGGCGGCCTCGGGACACGTTCCCGCCGCCACGGGACTGCCCGCCCAGGTCACCTCGTGACGCTCCCGCACCTCGTACACGTTCCGTGCAATCCCGACAGCAGAAAGGCAGGTACGCGATGACCAGGGTGCTTGTGGTCGACGACGAGCCGCAGATCGTACGCGCCCTCGTGATCAACCTGAAGGCGCGCAAGTACGAGGTGGACGCCGCGCCCGACGGCGCGACGGCCCTCCAGCTGGCCGCGGCCCGCCACCCCGACGTCGTCGTCCTCGACCTCGGACTGCCCGACATGGACGGCGTCGAGGTGATCCGGGGACTGCGCGGCTGGACCCGGGTGCCGATCCTGGTGCTCTCCGCCCGTCACAGCTCGGACGAGAAGGTCGAGGCCCTGGACGCGGGCGCCGACGACTACGTCACCAAGCCGTTCGGCATGGACGAACTGCTGGCCCGGCTCCGCGCGGCGGTCCGCAGGGCCGAACCCGTCGGCACGGACGGCGCCGACGGCGTCGTGATCGTCGAGACCGAGGGGTTCACGGTCGATCTGGCTGCCAAGAAGGTCAACCGCGGCGGCCGCGACGTACGCCTCACCCCCACCGAGTGGCACTTGCTGGAGGTGCTCGTCCGCAACGGCGGACGGCTCGTCAGCCAGAGGCAACTGCTCCAGGAGGTCTGGGGCCCCTCGTACGGCACCGAGACCAACTACCTCCGCGTCTACATGGCCCAGCTGCGGCGCAAGCTGGAGGCCGATCCCTCGCACCCCAGACACTTCGTCACCGAACCGGGCATGGGCTACCGCTTCGAGCGTGGCTGACCGCCGGAAACGGGCTTCGGGAAGGTCATACCGGGACGACTGAGGTAACCCGTCCGGGGGACACCCCCGGGCACCCGCCGACACCTCTGGACACCGGTACCCTTCGGGTATGAGTGCCGTTCCCCGATTCGAGAAGCCCGGCAGGGCGGACAAGCCGTCCGGCCGCTTCCGCCGGATGCTCGACCGCCTGTCCAGCTCCCAGCAGGACCTGGAGTCCGAGGAGCTGCGGGAGGACGCGCAGGCGTCGGGGTGCACCCGCATCGCCGAGTGCTCCGACCGCCAGATCGTGAAGGTGACTGGTACGTTGCGAACCGTCACCCTGCGTCCGCGCGCCGGAGTGCCCGCACTTGAGGCGGAGCTCTTCGACGGCACCGCGCCGCTCGACGTGGTCTGGCTGGGCCGGCGCTCCATAGTCGGCATCGAGCCGGGCCGTAAGCTCATCGCCTCGGGCCGTATCTCCATGAGCCACGGACGCCGAGTGCTGTTCAACCCCAAATACGAACTCCGACCGCTCGGCAAGGAGTAGCCGGTGACGTCTCTCGACAAGCCGACGTCCGACAAGGACACGTCCCACCCCACCGCCCGTGAGGAGGCCGCCGCGAAAGCGGTGACCGAGGCCGCGCTCTCCGAGGCGTTCGGCGGTATCCGCGGAATGGTGGAGACAGTCCTTCCGGGACTGCTCTTCGTCACGATGTTCACCATCAACAAGGACCTGCACACCGCGGCCATCGCGGCCCTGGTCGTGTCGCTGCTCATGGTCGGTGTGCGGCTGGTTCGCAAGGACACCGTCAAGCACGCCTTCAGCGGCGTCTTCGGCGTGGCCTTCGGTGTGGTCTTCGCGATGATGACCGGTAACGCCAAGGACTTCTATCTGCCGGGCATGATCTACACGCTCGGACTGGCGCTCGCCTACATCATCACGACCATCGCGGGCGTGCCCCTGATCGGCCTGATCCTGGGTCCGGTCTTCAAGGAGAACCTCTCCTGGCGCACCAGGAACCCCGGCCGCAAGGCCGCGTACGCCAAGGCCAGCTGGGCCTGGGGCCTGATCCTGCTCGCCAAGTGCGCGATCCTCTTCCCGCTCTACTGGTGGGCCGACACCACCCAGCTCGGCTGGGTACTGGTCGCGCTGAAGATCCCGCCGTTCCTCCTCGCCGTCTATCTGACGTGGCTCTTCCTCGCGAAGGCGCCGCCGCCGATCGACGTCTTCGCCGAGATGGAGGCGCAGGAGCAGGCCGAGAAGGACCGCAAGGCGCAGGCGGCACAGGCCGGCCACGAAGGCTGACAGGCTGCACGCGAGAGGGCCCCGCACCGTTCGATCCGGTGCGGGGCCCTCTGGCGTCCCGCGGTTACGGGAGGACGGGCCGGCTAGTCCTCGGTGAGCTCGCGGCGAACCGACAGCAGGTCCTCCAGCTGTTCCTCGCGCGCCTGGGCCGCCACGAAGAGCAGTTCGTCACCGGCCTCCAGCGACTCCTCGACGTTCGGCGTGAGCACGCGCGTGCCGCGGATGATCGTGACCAGCGAGGTGTCCTCCGGCCACGCCACGTCGCCGACCCGGGTGCCGGCGAGCGCCGACTCCGGGGGCAGCGTCAGCTCGACGAGGTTGGCGTCGCCGTGGCTGAAGCGCAGCAGCCGGACCAGATCGCCGACGCTCACCGCCTCCTCGACCAGGGCCGACATCAGCCGCGGCGTGGAGACCGCGACATCGACGCCCCAGGACTCGTTGAACAGCCACTCGTTCTTCGGGTTGTTGACCCGGGCGACGACCCGGGGCACGCCGTACTCGGTCTTCGCGAGCAGCGAGACGACCAGGTTGACCTTGTCGTCGCCGGTCGCGGCGATCACGACGTTGCACCGCTGGAGGGCGGCCTCGTCCAGAGAGGTGATCTCGCAGGCGTCCGCGAGCAGCCACTCGGCCATCGGGACCCGCTCCACCGAGATGGCGGTCGGTGCCTTGTCGATCAGCAGCACCTCGTGCCCGTTCTCCAGCAGCTCGGCCGCGATGGAGCGGCCCACCGCCCCCGCCCCGGCAATCGACACGCGCATCAGTGACCGCCTTCTTCCGGGCCCTCGGCGAAGGCCGCCTCGACCTTCGCGATCTCGTCCGTACGCATCATCACGTGGACCAGGTCGCTCTCCTGCAGGACTGTCTGCGACGTCGGCAGGATCGCTTCACCCAACCGGGTGAGGAAGGCGACGCGGACGCCTGTCTGCTCCTGCAGCGTGCTGATCTTGTGGCCGATCCACGAGGGCGTGGTGTGCACCTCGGCGAGCTGCACCCCGCCACTCGGGTCGCGCCACAGCGGCTCGGCGCCGGAGGGCAGCAGCCGGCGCAGCATCTGGTCCGCGGTCCAGCGGACGGTGGCCACGGTGGGGATGCCGAGGCGCTGGTACACCTCGGCTCGCCGCGGGTCGTAGATCCGGGCCGCGACGTTCTCGATGGCGAACATCTCGCGGGCCACCCGGGCGGCGATGATGTTCGAGTTGTCGCCGCTGCTCACCGCGGCGAACGCGCCGGCCTCTTCGATCCCGGCCTCGCGGAGCGTGTCCTGGTCGAACCCGACCCCGGTGACCCGGCGGCCGCCGAAGCCGGAACCCAGGCGCCGGAAGGCGGTGGGGTCCCGGTCGATGACGGCGACCGTGTGGCCCTGCTGCTCCAGGGTCTGCGCGAGAGCGGCTCCGACTCGCCCGCAACCCATGATGACGATGTGCACCTTGCGCCTACCTCGCCGTCCTGGTCATCCCGCTGACCTGCGAAAACACCCTGGTCACACTTCTTTCTCAGCTTGCCGGGCAAACAACGGGGCAACCACCTGCGGCGTTGCCCGGGATTGAGCTTATGCCGCAACGCATCGGCCGCCTCATCCGAGTGTGCCTCCGGTGCCCGACCAGCGCCCGCACACTGCCCGCGACACTGCCCGCGCAGCGCCCGCGGCGCTCCTCACGCACCCTCGGCACCACTGCCCGCGCAGCGCCCGCGGCACTGCCCGCACAGGCCCGCGCGGGCCCGGACCCTTGAGTGACGGGATACAGACATCTAACATGTCAGTTCATGGAGCCCCTCCGGCCCGTCCGACGGACCCTGCTGCGTGACACCGCGTACGAAGCGATTCGCGACGCCATCGTCCGCGGTGACATCCCGCCCGGCACGTCCGTCCGTGACGGCGAACTCGCCGAACGGCTCGGGCTCTCCCGGGCGCCCGTCCGTGACGCCCTTTCCCGCCTCGCGGCAGAGGGGCTGGTGGAGAGCAAGCCGCAGAGCTACACCCGCGTCACCCGGCTCGTCCCGCGAGACATCCGGGACGCCGCCTCCGTCGTGCGCGCTATGCAGGAACTGGCCGCCCGCGCCGCTGTCCCGCACCTCACCGGAACGGACATCGCGGCGATGCGGGCCGCGAACGAACGGTTCCGGGCCGCCGCCGAGGACGGTGACACCGCCGCCGCGCTGCGCGCCGACGACGAGCTGCACGGCGTGCTCGTCGCCGCCTGCGGCAACCGGGCCGTCGCCGCCACGATCGAGCGCTACACCCCGCTGATCCGCCGCCTGGAGTGGCGGCGGTTCGGTACGGCGCCTGCTGCGCACGGCTCGGCCGCCCTGCACGACCGGTTCATCGACGCCTGCGCAGCGGCGGACGCGGAAGCGGCCTCCCGGATCACGGCCGAGATCTGGCGCGCCGTCGAAGAACTCGCGGACGAAGAACTCGCGGACGAAGAGCTCGCGGGCGAAGAGCTCGCGGACGAAGAGCCACCCCTCCGGCCGTCGCCGCCGCAGCCCACCCCGAGACTCGGAGCCCGCATGACGGCCCTGGGACAGGTCACCGACGGTGTACGAGGGGAAGCCGACGGCAGGCATGACCGACCTGGTCGCCCGCGGTGAGATCGCCCGCGGCGCGACCATCCTGCACGCCCCTCTCGGGGGCCTTCACGCACTCGACGGTTACAGCACGCTCTTCGCGGAAGCATGAGTGCAAGGAAGACGTTAAAGATTGAGCGAAGTTCTGTGCCTGAAGCCGGAAAATAGGGGAGATTGTCCGTCTTTGATGGGGTGGTGGCTCATCGGCAGCCATACGCACCGCATACGATCCTCTGCGTGTCCAAACTGACCGACGTGCCCAAACGGATCCTGATCGGCCGGGCGCTGCGGAGCGACAATCTGGGAGAAACGCTCCTCCCGAAACGCATCGCGCTCCCCGTCTTCGCATCCGACCCGCTGTCCTCGGTGGCGTACGCACCCGGAGAAGTCCTCCTCGTGCTGTCCATCGCGGGTGTGTCGGCGTACCACTTCAGCCCGTGGATCGCGCTCGCCGTCGTGGTGCTCATGTTCACGGTCGTCGCCTCCTACCGGCAGAACGTGCGCGCGTACCCGAGCGGCGGCGGCGACTACGAGGTCGCCAACACCAACCTCGGGCCCAGGGCGGGACTGACCGTCGCCAGTGCGCTCCTCGTCGACTACGTCCTGACGGTCGCCGTGTCGATCTCCTCCGGTGTGGAGAACCTCGGCTCGGCGATCCCGTTCGTCGTCGAGCACAAGGTCCCCGTCGCCATCGGCGCGATCGTGCTGCTGACGGTGATGAACCTGCGGGGCGTCAAGGAGTCCGGCAAGCTCTTCGCCATTCCCACGTACCTCTTCGTGGTCGGCGTCTTCCTCATGATCCTCTGGGGCGCCTTCCGCGGGCTCGTGCTCGGCGACACCATGCACGCCCCGACATCGGACCTGGAGATCAAGCCCGAACACCAGGGGCTTGCCGGTTTCGCGCTGGTCTTCCTGCTCCTGCGGGCGTTCTCCTCCGGCTGTGCCGCGCTCACCGGCGTCGAGGCGATCAGCAACGGAGTGCCCGCCTTCCGCAAGCCGAAGAGCAAGAACGCCGCGACGACGCTCGCGATGATGGGCCTGCTGGCCGTCACCATGTTCTGCGGCATCATCGGACTGGCCATGGCCACCGATGTGAAGATGGCCGAGAACCCGGCGAAGGACCTGATCCGCGACGGCACCGCCGTCGGTGAGAGTTTCGTCCAGGACCCGGTGATCTCCCAGGTCGCCGCCGCCGTCTTCGGTGACGGGACCTTCCTCTTCGTCGTCCTCGCCGCGGCCACCGCGCTGGTCCTCTTCCTGGCCGCCAACACCGCGTACAACGGCTTCCCGCTGCTCGGCTCGATCCTCGCCCAGGACCGTTACCTGCCGCGCCAGCTGCACACCCGCGGCGACCGCCTCGCCTTCTCCAACGGCATCGTGCTGCTGGCCGGAGCGGCGGTCCTGCTGGTCTGGATCTACGGCGCCGACTCGACGAAGCTGATCCAGCTCTACATCGTCGGCGTCTTCGTGTCCTTCACCCTCAGCCAGACCGGCATGGTGCGTCACTGGAACCGTCATCTGCGGACCGAGAAGGACCCCGCAGCGCGCCGCCACATGATCCGCTCCCGTGCGATCAACACCTTCGGCGCCTTCTTCACCGGCCTCGTGCTGGTGGTCGTCCTCGCCACGAAGTTCACGCACGGCGCCTGGGTCGCACTGCTCGGCATGGTGATCTTCTACGGGACGATGACCGCGATCCGTAAGCACTACGACCGCGTGGCCGAGGAGATCGCCGCAGACGAGACGCCGTCCGACGAGATGGTGCGGCCCTCACGGGTCCACTCGATCGTCCTGGTCTCCAAGCTCCACCGGCCCACGCTGCGCGCTCTGGCCTACGCGCAGCTCATCCGCTCCGACCGGCTGGAGGCGCTGTCCATCAGCGTCGACCAGGACGAGACGAGGGTGCTCAAGGAGGAGTGGGAGCGGCGCGGCATCAACGTGCCGCTCAAGATCCTCGACTCGCCCTACCGCGAGGTGACCCGCCCGGTCATCGAGTACGTGAAGGGCCTGCGCCGGGAGAGCCCGCGCGACGTGGTCAGCGTCTACATCCCGGAGTACGTCGTCGGGCACTGGTACGAGCACCTGCTCCACAACCAGAGCGCCCTGCGGCTGAAGGGCCGGCTGCTGTTCACCCCGGGTGTCATGGTGACGTCCGTGCCGTACCAGCTGGAGTCGTCCGAAGCCGCGAAGAAGCGCGCCAGGAAGCGGGCGGAATGGAACGCTCCGGGTTCCGTGCGCCGAGGCCCCGTGGAACGTAAGCAGAAAGAGCCCACCAGTAAGGGCTGACTGGCGGAGCCTGTTGTGGTAAGCGGCCGGGTGGCACCCACGTAGACTGGTGGGTCGTTGTCCGGCCGCTTTTCCTTTGATCTCTGGAGCCACCCCCTCATGCAGAACGAATCCACTCCGCCGCAGGCCGGGGACTCGAAGGCCGTGGGCGCGCAGGCCGGAGAACCGAAGACCGGAGACTCGCTGATCGGGGAGGAGTACGAGGTCGAGGTCGGCCCCGTCGCACACGGCGGCCACTGCATCGCCCGTACCGCGGAGGGCCAGGTCCTCTTCGTACGGCACACCCTCCCCGGCGAGAAGATCATCGCCCGCGTCACCGACGGCGAGACCGGCTCGCGCTTCCTGCGTGCCGACGCCGTCCGGATCATCGAAGCCTCCAAGGACCGTGTCGAGGCCCCCTGCAAGTACGCCGGCCCCGGTATGTGCGGCGGCTGCGACTGGCAGCACGCCAAGCCCGGTGCCCAGCGCCGGCTCAAGGGCGAGGTCATCGCCGAGCAGCTGAAGCGCCTCGCGGGTCTGACCCCCGAGGAGGCCGGCTGGGACGGCACGGTCATGCCTGCCGAGGGCGACAAGCTCCCGCAGGGCCAGGTGCCCGCGTGGCGCACCCGCGTCCAGTACGCGATCGACGACGAGGGCCGTGCCGGACTGCGCAAGCACCGCTCGCACGAGGTCCAGCCGATCGACCACTGCATGATCGCCGCCCCCGGGGTCACCGAGCTGGGCATCGAGAAGCGGGAGTGGCCGCAGCTGGCCGCGGTGGAGGCCATCTCCGCCACCGGCTCCCACGACCGTCAGGTCATCCTCACCCCGAAGCCCGGCGGCCGGCTGCCGCTCGTCGAGCTGGACAAGCCGGTGTCCGTCCTCCGCGTCGAGGAGCACGACGGCGGCGTCCACCGCGTCCACGGCCGCGCCTTCGTCCGCGAGCGCGCCGACGACCGCACGTACCGCGTCGGCTCCGGCGGCTTCTGGCAGGTCCACCCGCAGGCGGCCGACACCCTGGTCCGCGCGGTGATGCAGGGCCTGCTGCCCCGCAAGAACGACACGGCGCTCGACCTCTACTGCGGTGTCGGCCTGTTCGCCGGCGCCATCGGCCAGCGCATCGGCGAGAAGGGCGCGGTGCTCGGCATCGAGTCCGGCAAGCGCGCCGTCGAGGACGCCCGCCACAACCTGAAGGACCTGGAGCGGGTCCGGATCGAGCACGGCAAGGTCGACCAGGTCCTGCCGCGCACGGGCATCACGGAAGCCGACCTGATCGTCCTCGACCCGCCGCGCGCGGGCGCGGGCAAGGCCACGGTCAAGCACCTCGCGGGACTGGGCGCCCGCCGCATCGCGTACGTGGCCTGCGACCCGGCAGCCCTGGCCCGCGACCTCGGCTACTTCCGCGAGGGCGGCTACAAGGTGCGGACGCTGCGCGCGTTCGACCTGTTCCCGATGACGTCACATGTGGAGTGCGTGGCGATTCTGGAGCCGGCCCTCAAGGGCTCCTGACCTGCAGCTTCTCCTGCTCCTGTCGATCTCGGGCTGGTCGGGCCGACTTGTTTCCGTGGGTGGTATGACGTGGACTGCGTCGAGGTGTCGGACAGTGCTGCTGACCTGCTGCTTCCTAGGCTCGCGGGGGATCACGGATGCAAGGCCCTGACTCCGCACAGATGGGAGTGAATCGCCTCGACGCTCGATCTGATGGAGCGTCAGGCAGATGGGTGCTGCTGGTCTGCTGGCTGTCCATACCTCGGTTCAGTCCGCCCCCGTACTCGGCTGGTCGGACCTTCAACGGGGCTGGCGGCCGTTGGCTGCGGGAGCGGGAGAGGGCTGCTGTGGGTGGGGCGGGGTAGCTGTTTTCAGGGACCGGGATGGTCGCTGCGAAGTGGACGCCGAAGTCGATGTTTCATGTCGTGACGACGAGGGACCGGACGACGTCGACGGCCACGTCGGTGCCGCCCTTGCCGTGGCCGTCGCCGCCGCAACGTGCTCGACGTCCTCCCCGGCATCAATCAGGCCACAGCAGAAGTGATCGTCGCGGAGTGAACCGCCCCGGGTTCGGTAGAGATCTCAGATTGTGGTTGTGACCTGGGGTTTCGTGGTGGTGAGGTAGTAGGCGGTCTCGTCTTCGACGGGTGGGACGTGGCCTATCTCACCGTGGAGTCGGCGGTGGCAGTACCAGTCGACCTGTTCGGCGGGGCCAGTTCGACCTGGGAGAGGGTTTCCAGGGCTACCCGATCCTTGCGGGATCCGGTACGAAAAGAATGACAGTCGTAGGCGTCGCCCACCGAGCCGATGAACGCCGCGATCTTGGCCGCGTCAAGGTGTTCGGCGAGCCGGAAACTAGTGTATTGCGACCCGGTGTCAGAGTGGTGCACGTGCTTCTTCGGCCGGGGCGGGTGGCCTTCGCGATCGCGCTGCCTTAGTGCCATCTCCAGGGCTCCCAGGACGAGTTGGGTCTCCTGGATTCGATGCGGGCCGGCCCTTGATCCGGGAGAGAACGGTCGACAACGTAGACGATTCCGGACCAGGTCTTGACGTAGGTGACGTCGGCGACCCCGCAGCGGTTCGGTGCCGGCGCGACGAACTTGCCGTCCACGAGGTCGGGGACCGCTCGACGGATCCGCCCTGGATTGTCGTGATCACCTTCTTGCCCCGGACCGCGCCGGTGATGCCGAGGTCGCACATGGGTGTCGCTCCCTTCGGATTTAGCTCACAGGCATCTGGAGTTCTCCTGAAATGCACCCGTGATTCTCACGGGGTCCTCATGCGAGGTTGATTGCGTTCCTTCTCGTCGGCCGGTTCTGGCCGTACGACAAGGAGGCGCAGGTGTCACAAGCCGCAGGAGCAGATGAGGACGGTCGGCCGCTGCATGTGGCCAGCAGACTGCACGCCTTCAACCGGTTCGAGCTGAAGTATCTGGTGCCGGTCGAGCAGGCCGCGGAGATCCGGGACGAGCTGGGTGAGCGGATGGACCGCGACCTCAACAGCCCGGTGGGCGGCTATGGCGTGTGGAGCCTTTACTACGACACCCCTCAGCTGCGGTTCTACTGGGAGAAGATCGAGGGTCTGAAGTTCCGCCGCAAGCTCCGCATCCGCCACTACGGGGATCTCGACGGGGTCACTGATGACTCGCCGGTGTGCGTGGAGATCAAGCAGCGCGTCAACCGGGTCACGCAGAAGCGGCGGATCACTTTGCCGTACGGGGTGGCGCGGCGCTTGTGTGACGGCCGCGAGACGGTCGACCACAGCGTGAAGGAGAGTGCCTTCATCCAGGAGGTCCTCGAACTGGTCGTGCGGCTGAATCTGCAGCCCACCGCGATCACGGGCTACCAGCGCGAAGCCCTGGTGGGCCGGGACGCCGATACCGGGCTGCGGGTCACCTTCGACCGGCGCGTCCGCGGCCGGGACCGGGACTTCCACTTCGGCACGCCCACCCCGGAGAACCGGTTCACCATTCCGCCGCACATGTCGGTGATGGAGATCAAGGTCAACGAGCGCACGCCCCATTGGATCACCGATCTGGCCGCCCGGCGGAACCTCAACCTGGCCCGGATCTCCAAGTACGTGCAGTCGATCGAGGCATTCGGCCTGGCGCCGCGCTCGGTCTTCCACATCAACGAGGCGGACTGCCCGCCGCCCGCCCCCATCGAGCAGCAGCGGCAGACGCTGCTGAAAGCAGGAGCACAGTGAATTTCGATCTGCAGGAACTCAGCGGGACGTTCAGCGTCACCGACGTCGTGGTGGCGATGACGCTGTCGTTCATCCTGAGCACGGTGATCGGCTACACGTACCGGTACACGCACCGCAATGTGTCCTACAGCCAGTCCTACGTCCAGACCCTCGTGATCATCGGCATGGTCGTCGCGCTGATCATGCTGGTGGTCGGGTCCAACCTGGCCCGGGCGTTCTCCTTGGTCGGCGCGCTGTCGGTGGTCCGGTTCCGTAACGCGGTCAAGGAGACCCGGGACGTCGGCTTCATCTTCCTGACCATGGCGATCGGCATGGCGTGCGGGGCCCGCTTTTACACGCTGGCCGTGGCCGGCGCCATCGTGGTCTGCGCCGTCATCCTGGTCATGTTCAAGTTCAACTGGTTCGCCCTGAACGTGCAGCGGCAGGTCGTCAAGGTCCAGGTCCCGCCGGGCGAGGACTACGGCCCGGCGATCAGCGACGTCCTGATCAGGTACACCACTGAGTACGAGCTGGTGAGCACTGAGACGATCCGCGGCGGCGCGCTGACCGAGGTCTTCTACACCGTGCGGATGAAGAAGGGGACCGAGCCCGGTGATCTGGTGGCGGCGCTCCAGGAGCGGACGTCCGGGCAGCGGGTGACGGTCCTGACCGGTTACGACACCACGGACCTGTGATGACCGGCGACAAGCGGGACCCGGTGGTGGTGCCGGTACACAAGCGGCGGTTGAAGGACCGGCTGCCGGTGCGGCTGCGCCACCACTGGAAGCCGGCCGGGGCGCTGTGCGCGGGACTCGCGGTGGCGGTCTACTTCTTCGGCGACGCCCGCGTGTCGCCGTACGTGACCTCCTCCTCGCGAGTGGAGGCTGACGCCATCACACAGAACATCGAAGGCACTGTCGACCTTTACGACGTGTCGGTGTCCCACTCGATTCAGCTCACCTACGAGCAGACCGACTTCAACAAGATGATGAAGGAGTTCGAGGACGAGGGGACGAAGGACTATATCTCGGCCGACCTGACGATCGACGGCGTCCATTTGGAGGACGTCGGGGTCCGTCTCAAGGGGAACTCCACCCTGATGTCCCTGCGGGGCAACGGCAAAGGCAAAGGCATGCCCGGTGGCGGCCGGACCATGCCCGGCAACGCCGGTGACCAGCAGGGAGCCCCGCTCGCCGCCGATCAGGGCGCGGGCGGGGGCCGGGACCGCGGCCAGAACACCGGCGGCGGTCCCGGCACCACCGGGCAGCAACCCGGCCAGAAGGCCGAGAACGGCGCCACCGGCGGCCCGCCCGCCGCCACGGCAGGCCAGGACGGTACGGCTCCCGCAGGAGGTCAGGGCAACGCCGGTGGGGGTCCTGGCGGGATGGTGCAGTACGACCTGTCCGCGAAGAAGCCCGAGGAACTGCCGTGGCTGATCAAGATCGACGAGTACATCGAAGGACGCGCCTACCAGGGGGAGCGGGAGATCTCGCTGCGCCCCGGTGCGAATGAGCAGGTGCCGTTGAACGAGGCGCTGTCGCTGTCGCTGACGGAGTCCTCCGGGCAGCCCGCCGAGGCGTACAGCTTCACTTCGGTGCAGGTGAACAACCGGCCCGCGGTGACCCGCCTGATGGTCGACAACCCGGACACCGATTACGCAGAGGCCATCGGCGACGGAAACGGGGTGCTGTACAAGGCGCGGGCCGGGGGAAGTTTCGCTGATCGCGGGGACGACCCGTCCGACTACGAGACGTCCTTCCGCCAGCTCAACAAGGTCGGCAGCCAGGACCTGAAGCCGGTCATGAAGCTGATCAAGTGGGCGGACGAAGCCTCTGACAAGGAGTTTGAGGAGGAACTGCACAAGTACGTGGACGTCGACTCGCTCGCCGCGTACATCGCCACGCAGAACCTCCTGCTGAACTTCGACGACATCTCCGGTCCCGGTAAGAACTACATGCTCTATTACGACCTGGACACCAAGAAGTTCTCCGTCCTGGGGTGGGACTACAACCTCACCTTCTCCGGCGACACCACTGCAGGCCCGGACGACAAGGTCGGCATGGGGGGCATGGGCGGCGGCCGTGGACAGGGAGGAGACGGACAGAACGGCGAAGGTGGCCCCGGCCAGCCGGAAGGCGGACTGCCGGAGGGCATGCCCGCGATGCCGGAAGGAATGCCGGAGATGCCCGAAGGGATGGAGATGCCGGAGGGGATGCCGGGCGGTGGGAACGGCGATGCCGGCCGGGGCGGCTCGATGGGCGGGAACGCCCTGAAGGACCGGTTCCTGGAGTCCGACGCCTTCGACGCGGTCTACAAGGCGGCGTACAAGAAGGTGTACGCGAAGACCTTCGGTTCCGGCACGGCTACCGAGGCCCTGGACACCATCGCGGCGCAGGCCCGCGAGGCGGCCGGTCCTTCGAAGGAGATGGACGCCGCCGTGGAGAAGCTGCGTACGACGGTGACCGAACGCACCGCGGCTCTCGCGAAGAACAAGCAGGTCACCGGATGACCCCGGAGCCCGGGGCGGCCCAGCCGTCCTGGGCTCCGGCCTCCTCCCACAGGTGGTGCCGCTACTCTCGCGCGGCACCACCTTCTACCCCAGTGAGCCGCACATGTCCCGCCCCGTCTCAGGGCCAGTTTCGGCCCGGTCCACGCTCCTCGTGGTCGAGGACGACCCCAGTATCCGCACCCTGCTCACCTCCGCCCTGGGAGCCGCCGGATACGCCGTCGTCGCGGCCGTCACCGGCCAGGAGGCCATGTTCAAGGCGGGCGACAGACGACCCGACCTGATCGTTATGGACGTCATGCTGCCCGATGCCGACGGCTTCGACCTGACCCGGCAGCTTCGCGCGCAGGGCCTGTACACACCGGTGCTGTTCCTCACCGCCCGCACCGAGGTCGAGGACCGAATCATCGGCCTCAGCTCCGGCGGCGACGACTACGTCACCAAGCCCTTCCACGTCCAGGAGGTGCTGCTGCGCATCCGCGCGATCCTGCGCCGCGCCGCGGCCCCGGCCGCACCCGGCCTCGCCCGGCCGCCTCTGCGCTACGCCGACCTCGTCCTGGACGAGGACGCCCACACCGTCCAGCACGCGGGCCGCCCCCTGAAGCTGTCACCGACGGAGTTCCGGCTGCTGGCCTGCCTGATGGCGCAGGCCGAACGGGTACTCGGCAAACGAGAGATCCTGCAGGAGGTGTGGCAGTACGACTTCGCCGGCGACACCCGGATCGTCGACACCTACATCAAGAACCTGCGCCGCAAGATCGACGCCAACTCGTCCCCAATGATTCACACGATCCGTGGCGTCGGCTACTGCCTGCGTCTGACGGACAGCGGCAGCATCGAAACACCTCGCTCATGAGGAACCCCGCAAGCCCTCCGCGCTCGTTGCGAACCCGTCTCGTGCTCATCGCCACCGTCTTGGCGACCTGTGCCGTGCTGCTGTGTCAGACCGCCGGACTGAGTGTGCTGCGCTCCTGGCTCACCGACCAGGTCGACGACCGACTCACCGGCTTCCGGCCGCCCACCCGCGTCTACGAGGACATCGCCGACGGCCGGCTACGCACACCCGAGAGCGACGACGCCCTGCCCTCGGATTACCGCGTCTACTTCTACGACTCCGACGGCCGCCTGATGGACGACTCACTGGGCCGCACCGACGACCGGGGGCCACGCCTCCCCGCCCGCACCAACGAGTTGAGCCTGCGCAACGGCGATCCCGCCACAGTCGAGGCCCGCGACGGCAGTGCCAGCTGGCGTGTGGTCGCAGACTCCGGGACCGACCGCATGCGCGCTGTGGTCGCCCTGCCCCTGGACACCGTCGACGGCGCCACTACCAAGCTGCTGTGGTTCAGCGCGTTCCTCGGCGTGGTCGTCGCCGCCGGTGTCGCCCTGCTCGGCAACGCCGCCGTGCGCCTGGGTCTACGGCCTCTTTCCCGAGTCGAGGGCACCGCGCAGCGGATCACCGGCGGGGACCTGAACCTGCGCGTGCCCGACACCGACCCCGCCACCGAGGTCGGACGGCTGGGGCAGGCCCTGAACACCATGCTCGACCGGCTGCGCACCGCCCTGCACCACACCGCTGCCTCCGAACGGCAGATGCGCCGATTCATGGCCGACGCCGGACACGAACTGCGCACCCCACTCACCGCGATCCAGGGATTCGCTGAACTCCTCCACGACGACCCCCGCATGCCCGCCGAGCGCCGCACCGAGGCCCACGCGCTGATCGCCGCCAACGCCAACCGCATGAGCCGCCTGGTCGACGACCTCTTTCTGCTCGCCAAACTCGGCCACGCCCCCGCACCTCACCCCGAACCCGTGGACCTGCTCTCCCTGGCTGCCGACAGCATCACCAGCACGGCCGTACGCCACCCCGAGCGCGCCATTACCCTCGAACCCCTCCACACCGGCTCCGCCGACACCAGCGATCAGGAACTCGACGTCGTCGAAGCCGTCGGCGACGCCGACCAGCTCGCCCAGGTCGTTACCAATCTGCTGGCCAACGCCTGTGCCCACACCCCGGCCACTGCACGCATCCACGTACGCGTCGGCACCATCGGCACGAGCCCCGCCGCCGGAGGCGTCGACCGGCCCGGCCGCACCAGCGCCACCCCCGCCCTTCCCCCCGGCACCACCGCCGCCGTGATCGAGGTCGCCGACACCGGCCCCGGTCTCACCCCTGCCGACGCCCGCCACGTCTTCGACCGCTTCTACCGAGCAGCCCCCGCATACTCGGACGAGCCAGGCAGCGGCCTCGGCCTCGCGATCGCCTCCGCTATCGCCGAAGCCCATCAGGGCCGCCTGGAACTCGACACCCGACCCACAGCCGGATGCACCTTCCGCGTTCTTCTTCCCGCGCACTGAGGAAGCTCACCGATGAGACCGACCACCCTGCGCATCACCAGAACCCGCACCGCCCCTGCACGACTGGGCAGCGACCGCCGCACGCTCCTGCCCTGCTCCGATGTCGGCGCCCTCCTCGCCACCGGCGAGTCCTGGCAGGACCATGCCCGCTCACCACACGGCTCGCCACCATTAACCAGGTGTACGTGAACTACGCCACGCGCGCCATGGAACTGAACACTCCACAACCGCCGATACCTCAACTGATGACACCCCCCTCGCCGCTCTCGTCGGCGACCGGGACACCCTCCGTCCCATTCCTGCAACGGAGATCCAGTGGGGGCGGTGACGTCGCATGTGGAGTGCGTGGCTATTCTGGAGCCTGTTTCGAAGGGCGTTTGACCTGCGGTTTTGTTGCCATGGTGGTGAGGTCGTCCTGTTTCCCCATGGAGCGGGCCGAGTCCGTCGGCCGCTCCGGGACGGTGTTTCCGTGGCCCGGTGGGTGATGATGTCTGGTTCGTGACCCCAGGCTCCGCATGGTCAGCAGGACCCGGAGGATCCCGGGTTGGCAGGGGCGCGGAGCCGAGGACGCCAAGGGCGTGTTTCGCCTTGCGGTCCACGTGCCGGCGGCCGGCCGCCGGGATGCCGTGGTGACGGCAGGGCGGCCTCAACTGCCGAGGTCGGTGAACGCCCAGTTCACGTCGTACGGGGCGAGTTGGGCGATGATCCGGCGGCGCCGGCCGGGGTCGGCGACGGGAGGCAGGGAAACCGTTGGGCGGCCGTCCGCCAGTTCGCATCGGATCTGTTCGTCGGCGACAGCGATGCCGGGACCGGCCAGGGCTGTGGAGATCGCGCGCCGCGTGGAGTCGAGGCGCAGTGGGACCTTGGAAGGTTTGCCGATGTCGGTCACAGGCAGCGCCGGCAGAACGATGACGTCCTTGGGGGCCGCGGCTCGCTCGGGTACGTGCTGGGCGGCGAAGGCGATCAACTCGTCGGGTCCGGTGCCGGTCGTGCCGGGCCTGAGGGTGACGTAGGCGATGGGGACCTCGCCGGAGTGAGGGTCGGGGCGTCCGACGGCACTTGCGCCGGTGACGGCCGGGTGGGTGAGGAGGGCGTCCTCGATGACGGCGGGGTCTATGTTGTGGCCGCCGCGGATGATCAGGTCCTTCGCGCGGCCGAGCAGGTGGATGAATCCGTCGGAATCCACGCGCGCGAGGTCGCCGGTGTTGAGCCAGCCGTCTCGCACACTGCCGAGGGTGTCCGTGCGCGGTCCGGTTTCGTCATGCCCGACGACGTAGCCGGGGAAGACGGTGGGGCCGCTGATGGCGAGAATGCCGGGTTCCCCCTGCGGGAGGTCGTGCCAGGTGCCGTCGCTGTCGATCCGTATCGTCTTCACCTGCTGGTAGGGCATGCGCTGGCCCGCGGCCTCCGGGCGCTGGTGCTCGTGAAGGAAGCTCCGAGCGCTGCCGCAGGTGGCTTCGGTGAGGCCGTACCCCTGGCAGAGTGGGGCGCCGGTGTGGTGCTCGAACGCCGCACGTACCGTCGGCGGCAAGGGGGACGCGCCGACTATCGCGAAGCGCAGCGAGGTGATGTCCGCGTCGAGCGGAACCCGGGCGAGGGCGGCGTAGACGGTCGGGACCGCGGACATGGTGGCGATCCGGAAATGCGCGACGATCTTCCAGAAGACTGCGAACAGCGCCGGTTCGCGGTAGCCGAGGGGGCCGCTCCACACACCGTGCTGACCGCGGAACAGCGGTGCCAGCAGGGTGACGACCAAGGCGTTGACGTGGAACAACGGCAGTCCGGCGAAGAGTACGGAATCGGAGTCCAACGCGCTGTTGGCCGCGATCATCCAGGCGTCGGTCACCTCGTTGGCGTGGGTGTGCGCGGCCAGCTTGGGGGCGCCGGTGGTGCCGCCGGTGTGGAAGTACGCGGCCAGGTCGCCGGCCTTCGGAGGCACCACACCGGGATGGAGCTCTGCCGGCTGGGCGGCGGCCTCGACGTGGAGATAGGCGACGTGGACCCCCTCGATCCGTTCCAGTTCGGGCGCGGGCTCGGGTGCGCCGACCGGACGCAGGGCGAACAGCGCTGAGCAGCGGAGTGACGCCGCCGCGGTGCGGGCCGTCCGCCATGCGTCGGCGTCGAGTTCGGGTCCGGCCGCGACCAGGACCTTTGCCCCGCCCAGACCCAGCAGCCGTTCGGCGTGCTCGGCGGCGAGCGCCGGGTTGACCGGTGCCGCACAGCCCGCGAGCTGGGCGGCCAGGAGGGTGGCGGGCAGCAGGCCGGCGTTGGGGGTCAGCAGGCCCACGGCGGTGGTACGGCGGACGCCGTGTCGGTGGAAGAGGTTGGCGATGCGGTGTACCTGATCGCGCAGTTGCTCGAAGGACACGGTCTCGCCGCGCGTCCACCGCTCCGCGCTGGGCAGCATGGTGAGAGCCGGCCTGTCGGGCCACAATACGGCGGCGCGTGCCAGTAGGTCGTACGTGGAACCGGGCAGGCCGCGGTCCTCGAGCGCGACGGACTCGATCGTCGTCAGGGCGCCCGGCTGGTCGTATGCCGGCCAGAGCAGATCGGGTTCAGGGGCGTTCACAGGAGCTGCCTTTCGACGGTGGGCTGGTTGGTGGTGGGTGGGGGCCGACCGCGCGTTCCTGCGTGGGCGGGGCGTCAGCATCGTTCGCCGGGCTACGGCAGGCCGTCCTCGATCTGGGCGTACGACCACGGGCGGAGGGTCTCCAGTGTCTTGCCGATGCGGAAGACGGCGGGGTCGTCATAGGGGTGGCCGACGATCTGGAGGCCGGTGGGGACTCCCCAACTCGACATGCCGGAGGGAACGTTGAGCACGGGGCAGCGGTTGTTGATGTTGAAAGGCGTGGTCATGGCGCTCCACAGGGTGTCGGCCACTTCCTCGCCGTGCACCACGACCTTGTCGCCCGCGAGGTCGTCGCCCGCGTGCCAGCCGGGAACGGCGGTGGTGGGGCAGATCAGTGCGTCGAATCCGTCCATGGAGGTGGCGAGCGCTCGTTGCAACCGGTGTTCGGCGCGCAGGGAGTCGAGGTAACTCACCCTGCTACGGGCGCGGGTCATGGTGTCGGCGAAGGCGACCGTGTACGGGCTGAGCAGGTCGCGGTGGGTTTCGGCGGCCTCGACGACGAGGGCGCCGAAGAGGGTCGAGAAATGGCCGGCGACCGCGGTCAGCAGGTCGAGGCGCGTCCAGGGGAGGGTGATCTCCTCCACGTGTGCGCCGGCGTCGGCGAGGGCCTGGGCGGCGGCGCGGGTGTGCGCCTCTATTTCCGGATGGACGTCGTACTCGCCGAGTCGGACGCACAGGGCGATACGTGCGCCGGTCACGTCCTCGTACGCGGTGGGCACGGTCAACTTGGGGCGGATCGAGGCGTGGTCGCGGGGGTCGGGGCCGGCCAGGACGTTCTGGAAGGCGATGACGTCGTCCACGGTGCGGGCCATGGGACCGTCGCCGCGGTAGTGGTCTGCGCTGAGCACGCCGAGGCCGGGGTTGCGTCCGTAAGGGGCCTTGAAGCCGACGGTTCCGGTGAAGGCGGCCGGGATGCGGGTGGAGCCCCCGATGTCGGAGGCCGAGGCGAGCAGGGTCGTACCGGCGGCGAGGGAGGCGCCCGCGCCGCCGGAGGAGCCACCGGGGGTGAAGTCGCGGTTCCAGGGGTTGCGGGTGATGCCCCACATACGGGAGTGCGTGTAGGTGCTGAGGGAGAACTCCGGGGTCGCCGTGCGGGCGTGGATGATGCCGCCCGCGCCGAGGATGCGGTCGATCACGGGGGCGTTCTCCGTGGCGATGCGGCCCTTGTGGGCGAGGGAGCCTTCGGTCAGGGTGCGGCCCAGGATGGCGTGCTTCTCCTTGGCCGCGACCGGGATGCCCTCCAGCGGACGGGGGGCCAGGCCGTCTTTGCCGAGGTAGCGGGCCTCGGCGTGCCGGGCCTGTTCCAGGGCCTCGTCGAAGAGCCGCTCGGTGAAGGCGTTGATGCGCGGTTCGACCTTCTCCGCACGCTCGACGACGGCCCGCATGAGTTCGACGGGCGACAGCGCACGGCGGGCGAAGAGCTGGAGGGCGTCGGTGGCGCTGAGGTGGACGAGGTCATCGCAGGCGGGGGTGCGGCTGGACATGGGCGTGGCGTCCTTCCCGTCAGGAGGCTGAGGCCGGTCGGTCGGTATGCCGGTGGGTCGGCTGTCGTCCGGCGGTGGTGTCAGCCTCAGGGGCCGGCCCCATCCGGCCTGCGGATTGCATGAATCCGCCAGGACCGGGGGCGGTGTGCCGGAAAGCGCAGCTGTGGGTTCGGGAAGGAGCGACTCGGACGGGACCCGGAGGGAGGGGGCGGTTCGGACGGGGGTGGTTCAGGCGATCGGGTGCCACGGGTCGACCGGGACGCAGCCGGTGCTGCGGCCGTCGTCGCCGAGCAGGCGGCCCATGCGCTTGATCCAGCGCAGGTTCACGGCCCGGTTGCGTACACGCACGGAGGTGATCCGCGCGGCGGCCTGGACCTCGTAGCGACCGAGGTCGTCCAAGGCATGCAGCCACACCACGCTCACCAGGTTCGCCTCGGCGGACACCGACGCCGCCATACGAGTGTTCCGCAGGCGGCTCAACTCGTCGCCCGCCGCCATGAGCTGGGCGGGCGGTACGGACATCCAGAGCGTCGCCGAACTGCGCCAGCCCGCGTACAGGTGGGCGGCGTCGCAGCGCAGCACCGCTCTGCCGCCTTGGAGCAGAGAGTGCAGCGACCGTCGCACCGTTGACTCCGGACGGCCCAGTTCGGCGGCGATCGAGGTGACGGAGCGGCGGCCGTCCTCGGCGAGTACGCGCAGCAGGACGCGGTCCTCGGGCGTGAGCGTGGCCGCGACGGCGGTGTGGGCGCCACTGTCCTCGGTCTCCGCCAGGTCGCGCCTCTGGTCGCGGGAGAGGGAGTCCATGCGCCACTCGCTGCCGTCCCGGTGCACGTGCTGCACCAGGTGGGTGCGCGTGGCGGTCACCGCCTCGATACGGCCGATGGCGAGTACGTACCCGCTCATCGACGACATGGTCGCCGTGGCAACCGTCAGGAGCAGGTCGCAGGATCCCGCCACCAGTTCCACGCTCATCGCCTGCGGGTGCCGGGCGAGCTGGTCGGCCAGGGCTTCCCGGGCCTGCGGCACGCACGACACCTCGATCAGGGCGAGGGCGCCGTAGGTGACTTGGGAGGGAGACGCGTAGCAGGTGACCCATGCCTCACCGGAGTCCCGCAGCCGGGACCAGCGGCGGGAGAGCGTCGCCGCGTCCACGCCGAGCGGACGGGCCAGCTGCGCCCAGGGGGCGCGGGGCGCCATCTGCAGGGCGTTGACGAGGGCGAGATCGAGTTCATCGAGTGTTCCCCGGGACGGGGTGGTGGCGGCCCTGAGGCCGACGGGCCCTGCGGATTCATGCATGCGATCACCTTTCCGATGCGGATTCTTGCAATTGCGGGGTCGGGAGGGAAGTGGCCTGTTCTGTATGCCGCAACAGACCGCAGCACTGCCCGCGCTCCCAGACCTCCGCCTGGCCCAGCCCACGGAAGTCCAAGTCCCCGTCCCGTACGAGTCCTTCGCCCCTCCCAGCCTCCGGCCCCTTCTCAGTTCTCAGTCCTGGAGAGTCCTCCATGCCCCGTTCGCGGTTCCTCTCCGGCGCCATCACGGTCGCCGCCACCTCCCTCCTGGCCTCCGCCTGCACCACCGGCCCGACCGGCGGTCCTTCATCGAGCGGCGACAAGGGCCGGGCCACCGTCAAGATCGGATTCACCTCCGACGTCACCTCGTTCGACCCGGCGAAGGGCGCGGGCTCGACGGACTACGCCCTCACGTCGCTGCTGTACCAGCCGCTGATCGGCCAGGACGACGGCGGTACGTTCGTCGCGGGTCTCGCCGACACCTGGACGTCCACGCCGACGAAGACCTCGCTGACTCTGAAGAAGGGCCTGACCTGCTCCGACGGGTCGGCGCTCACCACCTCGCAGGTCGTCGCCTCGCTGGAGCGCTACCGGAAGAACTCGGCCGGCGCCCTGCTCACCTTCGGCGCCGCGAACACGGGGGAGAAGACCACGATCACCGGCGACGACGCGGCCGGCACCGTCACCATCACCACCGCCACCCCGTGGGGCGAGGTCCTCGCCGGCCTGTCCGGCACCGCCGCCGGGATCGTCTGCGAGGCCGGCCTCGACGCGGGCGCCGCCGCGCTCGCCCGGGGCGCCGTCAAGGGCGCGGCCACCGGACCGTACGAAATGGTGACGGCACGGCGTGGCGCCTCGTACGAACTGCGGCTGCGCAAGGGATTCAAGGCGTATCCGCGGTTCGCCTCGATGCCCGCGGGGGAGCCGGCCGGCCGCCTGCGCGTGCAGATCTCGAAGAACGAGTCGACCCTCGCCAACCAGCTGCAGACCGGCGCCCTCGACCTGGCCCCCCTCACCGGCACGGACGCCACGCGGTTCACGGGCAACGACACGTTCACGGTCGAATCCGCGCCGTTCATCCGCAACTACATCGCCTTCAACCAGCGCCCGGGGCGCCCGGGCGCCGACCCGAAGGTCCGCAGGGCGATCGCGCAGGCGGTCAGCGTCAAGGCGTTCAACAACGTCTTCGGCGGCACCGGACAGCCCCTCACCTCGTACGTGGACGAGAAGGCGGCGTGCGTCTCCACCGACGGCTCCCTGCTGACCAGGACGGACACGGCTGCGGCGAAGCGGGTCCTTAGGGGCGTCAGCATCAAGCTGGAGGGATCCAACGCCGTCGCCGGCGGCGCGGGCAACTCCTACGTCGCCGAGGCCCTGCGCGCCGCCGGCGCCGAGGTGAAGCTCACCAACGCCGACAACGCCGCCTGGGCCACCGACGTCACCGCCAACCAGGGCGACTGGGACGCCACCGTCTTCCCGCTGATCAGCGGCACCCTCGCGCGCGGTGGCACGTACTTCCTGGGCCCCGAACCAGCCAAGGGCGGCCTCAACTACGGCGCGGTGAAGAACGCGGCTTACGCCGAGAACTATGTCGCCGCCACCTCCACCACGGACCGCAACGCCAAGTGCGCCGCCTGGCAGAAGGCCCAGGAGGCGCTGCTCAGGGCCAACGACGTGATCCCGCTGGCCACGGTCGACGTGCACTACGTCGCCCGCAAGGGCGTCTCCTTCGCGATGCCGGGCGGGTCCCTTTCCGTCTCCACGCTCCGGGTCACCGGCTGATGGCGGCGGCACCGGCCGTCGGGACGGCCGCGGGGGCCGGGCGCTCGGCGCGGCTCGGTCCCTGGGGGACCTTTCTCGTCCGGCGTTTCGTCGGGCTCACCGCCGTCGCGGTCACGCTCGTCGCCGGCACGTTCCTGATGGTGCAGCTCATCCCCGGCGATCCGGCGCGCGTGGTCGCCGGCGCCGAAGCGACCCCCGCCGACGTGGAGCTGGCCCGCCACGACCTCGGCCTGGACCAGCCGCTGCTCGTACGGTTCGGCACGTACACGAGCGGTCTGCTCCGCGGCGACATGGGCACCTCCTTCCAGACGCGGGAGCCCGTGGCCGAGATCATCGGCGGCCGCCTGCCGTTCACCGCCGAGATCGCGCTCCTCTCCGTCCTCGTGGTGCTGGTGCTCGCCGTGCCGATCGGACTGGCCGCCGCAGCACGCGGCAGCCGCCGCACCGACACTTCGTTCACCTTTGTCACCGGGACGGTCGGCGCCACGCCCGAATACATCATCGGCACCCTCCTCGTCCTCGGCTTCGCCATCAGGCTGGGCTGGTTCCCGGCGGCGGGCGCCGAGACCCTCGTGTCGATGGTGCTCCCCGTCGCCGCCCTGGTGCTGCCGGCCACCTGCGTCATGGCCCGCATCGTGCGCAGCGAGGCCACCCACGTCCTTGCCCAGGACTACATGCGGACCGCGCGGGGCCGCCGCCTGCCGCCCCTGCGCCTGTACGCCCGGCACGCCCTGCCCAACCTGCTGACCGCCACGCTCACCCTCGGCGGGCTGATCCTCGCCGGGCTGCTCGGCGGCACGGTCGTCGTCGAGTCCATCTTCGCCTGGCCCGGCGTCGGGCAACGCGTCGTGGAGGCGCTCCTCGTCCGCGACTACCCCGTCATCCAGGGCTGCGTCCTGATCCTGGGGCTGCTCGCCGCCCTGCTCAACCTGCTCGTCGATGTCGTCCTCGCGCTGCTCGACCCCCGCACCCTGGCTGGAAAGGGAGGCCGCTGATGCGCCGCATCCGGTGGAACGCACCCCTGGTCGTGTCCCTCGCCGGCCTCGGACTGATCGTCGTCCTCGGCATCGTCGCGCCCCTTCTGCTGGAGGATGAGGCGACCGCGCTGAGTGGTGCCGCCCGCGCGCACGTGAGCGCCGGACACTGGCTCGGCACCGACGTGCTCGGCCGCGACGTACTGGCGCGGACGCTGGTCGCCACCCGTCTCACCCTGGAGATGGCCCTCGCCGCGACCGCGATCGCCGCGGTCGCCGGCATCCTGCTCGGCACCGGCGTCTGGGTGTCGGGACGGCGCGTCCGCGAGCTGGGCCTGCGCCTGATCGACGTGATGATCTCCTACCCGGCGCTCATCCTCGCGCTGGTGATCGCCACGGTCCTCGGTACCGGGCCCGTCGCCTCCGTCCTCGCGATCGGCCTGGGCGGCGCCCCCGCCTTCGCCCGCCTCACGGCGAACATGGCGGCATCCGTGGCGCAGCGCGACTTCGTGACGCAGGCGCGCCTGATGGGCGTACCGCCGTACCGCGTGCTCGTCCGGCACCTCCTGCCAAACATCTCCGGGCCGCTGCTGGTACTGCTGTCGGTGGCCTTCGCGAACGTGCTCGTCGCCCTGTCCGGCCTCTCCTTCCTCGGAGTCGGCGTGCAGGCGCCGGATTACGACTGGGGCGCGCTGCTCAACTCCGGCCTGCAGTCCCTCTACACCAACCCCGCCGAGGCGATCGGCCCGGCGGTGGCCATCACCGTCACCGGCGTCCTCGTGGGCTTCGTCGGCGACGGCCTCGCCGCAGCGCTCGATCCCCGCGGTGGGAGGGCGAAGGCCGCAGCGGTACGTCCCACCGCCGTGGCCACGCCCTCGCACCGGGCTCCCGCCGACGCCCTGGTGACGGTGGACGGCCTGGCCGTCGTCCTGCCGGACGGCACCCGTCTCGTCGACGACGTCTCCTTCCACGTCATGCCCGGTGAAATCGTCGGCCTGGTGGGGGAGTCCGGCTCCGGCAAGTCGTTGACAGCGATGAGCGTGGCCCGGCTTCTGCCGCAGGGACTGTCCGCCCATGCGGCGCAACTGACCTTGGACGACCTCGACCTGGCCGCCCCCGAAGCCGACGCCGAGCGTCTGGCGACGGAGATCGGCATCGTCTTCCAGGACCCGTCGTCCTCCTTCAACCCGGCGCTGCGGATGCGCGGTCAGCTCACCGAGACGCTCCGCGTGCACCAAGGCGTGAGCGGGGCGGAGGCGGACCGGCGGGCCGTCGAGGCCCTGGAACAGGTACGGATCAAGGAGCCCGCCCGGGTCATGAAGCAGTATCCCCACGAGCTGTCCGGCGGTATGCGGCAGCGCGCGATGATCGCCGCCGCGCTGCTGCCGGGTCCGCGGCTGATCGTCGCCGACGAACCGACCACCGCCCTCGACGTGACCGTCCAGGCCGAAGTCCTCGACGTCCTGAAGGACATCAACCACCGGCGTGGCACGAGCGTGCTCCTCATCTCCCACGACATCGGTGTCGTCGGCACGGTGTGCCACCGGGTCGTGGTGATGTACGCGGGACGAGTCGTCGAGGAACTGTCCGCGGCCGACCTCCGGGCGGGCCGCGCCCGGCACCCGTACACGCGGGCGCTGCTGGCCGCGAGCCCGCGCCTGCGGGACACCGGCAGCGGGGAACGCGCACCGCTCGCCACGATCCCGGGCCGCCCGCCGGCGCCCGCCGACCGGCCACGGGGCTGTGGCTTCACCGACAGGTGCCCGGTGGCGCTCGACGCGGTCTGCGCGACCGAACGACCGCGTCTGATCGACGACGTGGCCTGCCATGCCGTACGACAGGAGGTACAGGCCGGATGACCTCATCCCCGTACAAGCTGGCCGTCGAGGAGCTGACCCTCGCCTTCGGCCACGGCCGGCGCGCGCGCACCGTGCTGCGCGGCGTGTCCACAGGGGTCCGGACCGGGCAGACCCTCGGCCTGGTCGGCGAGTCCGGCTCCGGGAAGTCGACCATCGCCAAGGCGATCGTCGGCACCTACCCCGCCAGGACGGGCCGCGTCCTCCTCGACGGAGAGGACCTCACCGGCCTCGGGCGCAAGGAGCTCGCTGCGGTGCGCCGTCGGGTGCAGCTCGTCTCCCAGGACCCGTACGCCTCGCTCAACCCGCGCATGACGGTCGGTGAGGCCATTGCCGAGGCCGTCGACCCCCTGCGGGCCGACGCCAGGAAGCACGCGGCGACGGTCGAACGGTGGCTGGAGACCGTCGCCCTGGACGGCTCCGCGGCCGACAGGTACCCACACGAGTTCTCCGGCGGCCAGCGCCAGCGCATCGCAGTGGCCCGTGCTCTCGCCGTGGAACCCGAAGTGCTGATCGCCGACGAGATCACCTCGGCGCTGGATGCTTCCGTACAGGCCGAGGTGCTCAACCTCCTCGAGGAACTACGGCGATCACTATCCCTGACGATGATCTTCATCTCCCATGACCTTGCCGTCGTCCGCCATGTCAGCGACGAGGTCGCTGTCCTGTGCCAGGGCGAACTGGTGGAGCAGGGCCCGGTGCGGGACGTCTACCACGCCCCACAGCACCCCTATACGCGCCGTCTCCTGGCGAGCGTGCCGACATTCGAAGAGAAGGAGGAAGCGGCATGAGCGAACCGACCGCCGTCGCCCGCCTCACGCAGGAGATCACCGCCGGCTTGAGGCCCGCCGCGCTGGAGGACTTCTACACGGACCTCCACCGTCACCCGGAGCTCGCCTTCCGGGAGCACCGCACCGCCGCGAAGCTCGCCGCGCGGCTGCGGGCGGACGGCTACGACGTGACGGAGGGCGTCGGCCGTACCGGGGTGGTCGGTGTTCTCGCCAACGGCGACGGTCCGACCGTGTGGCTGCGCGGCGACATGGACGCACTGCCGGTCCAGGAGGCCACCGGTCTGGAGTACGCCTCCACCGCCGACGGCGTGATGCATGCCTGCGGTCACGATCTCCACGTCACGTGGCTCGCCGGAGCCGCCGGCGCGCTGGCCGCGGCCCGCGGCACCTGGTCGGGCACGCTCGTCGTCGTCGGGCAGCCCGCCGAGGAGGCCGGGGGTGGGGCGTCGGCCATGGTCGCCGACGGGGCGCACACCCGCTTCCCTCGCCCCGACGTGGTGCTCGGCCAGCACGTCACGCCCGGTCTCGCCGGGTTCTACCCGCACACCCCGGGCCTCACCATGTCGGCCTCCGACGACGTCGACGTCGTCGTCCACGGCGTCGGCGGTCACGGCTCCCGCCCCGAGTCGACGACCGACCCGGTGGTGACGGCCGCCTACATCGTCACGCGCCTGCAGACCGTGGTGTCCCGTGAGGTCGCGGCGGCCCACTCGGTGGTGCTGACGGTGGGACAGTTCCACGCCGGTACGAAGCACAACATCATCCCCGCCGAGGCCCGGCTCTCCCTGAACCTGCGCACCCAGGACGCGAGTGTGCGGGACCGCGTCCTCGGAGCCGTCCGCCGCATCGTGGAGGGCGAGTGCCGGACCGCCGGCTGCCCGGCCCCGCCGGAGGTCACGGTCCGGCCCGGCTATCCGAACACCGTCAACGACCCCGTCCTTGACGGCGAGATCGCCGCCGTGCACCGCGAACTGTTCGGACCGCTCACGGTGCTCGACTTCGGCCCCGCGATGGGCAGCGAGGACTTCTCCCTCCTCGCGCCCGAGGGCGTGCCCTACGACTTCTGGTACGTGACGTCGACCCCGCCCGCGGTGTGGGAGGCGGCCCCCGGAGCGGACCTGGCCGAGAAGATCGGCAACGTACCGGGAAACCACAGCCCCCTGTTCGCCCCCGACCTTTCGGTGCTCCTGCCCGGTGTCCGGACACTGGTGTCGGCGGCGCTGAGCCGACTGGGGTGAGCGGCCTGGCCGCGACCTCAGGGTTGCCGGGGGCGGGAGCGTGGCCGTCCGAGCCGCGAAACGTCAGCCCTCAGCGCGAGGTTCTGAGCGGGAGCACCGCGGTGAGCAGGAACGTGCGGTCGGTCATTGCTCACGAGCGGTCGGCCGGTCGGCCGGTGACGCGGCGGAGGCGTCGGTGAGGTCGGCACCGGTGTCGGCGTGCCGCCGGGAATGGCCGATGCCGTGCCAGTCCAGGCACATGACGGTCGCGTCGTCCTGGAGGTGGCCGTCGCTGGCGCCGGCGATCGTCGCGACAAGGGTGCGGGCAGCCTCGCGGGGGTGCAGCTCGCGGGTCTGCACGATCAGGTCGGAGAGATCGAGGTTGTCGGCGTTGCGCTCGAGCATTCCGTCGGTCAGCATCACCAGCCGGTCACCAGGCCGCAGGTCAATCGACTGGACCCGGTAGGTGTGAGGGGCATCGACGCCGAAGGGCAGATCGACCTCCGGCACGATCTCCTGAACCTGTCCGTCCCGCATCAGCAGCGGCCACGGGTGGCCGGCGTTGACGAACTCGGTCGTGCCGTCGATCAGGCTGATGCGCAGGAGCTGGCCGGTGACGTAGCCGTGCAGGCCGTGCTCGCGCACGGCCTGGTCGGCCTGCTGGGCCTGTTCGGCGAGGTCGGCACCGGCCCGGCGTGCCCGGCGCAGGGCGCCCACGAGGAGGGTGGCCAGCAGGGCGGCGCCGACATCGTGCCCCATGGCATCGGTGACCGAGAGCTGGACGGTGTCCCGGTCGATCACGTAGTCGAAGGTGTCACCCCCGACGTGCTCGGCAGGCTCCAGCGCTCCGGCCACCGCGAACTGTGCGGCCTCGCACGCCAGGGAGGAAGGGAGCAACCGGTGCTGGATCTCCGCGGCCAGGCTCAGAGGGATGGTCCGGCGGCCCCACTGGTACACGTCGGTGAAGGCCCGGTTGGCGATGACGATGTACGCCAGGGCGTGCGCGGTCTCGCCGATCTCACGCATCACCTCCGCATCCGGCGCCGCGCGCAGGAAAAGTTCGAGGAGCCCGATGGCGTCCCCGCGGTTGGTCACCGGGGCCACGACTCGCACCAGTGATCCCTCGCCCTTGCCCTCGCCCTCCACGCTCGGCTGCTGGGTGCGGATGACGTCGTCGTACAAGGTGCCCCGCAGAGTGATGCGCCGGGCGGGTTCTTCGGTGTCGACGCTGCCGGCCGCACCCAGCCGTACGACCGACCCGCCGGTGAAGTCGGTGATCAGGAAGGACACCGACGCGGCCCCCAGGTACTCCTGGAGTATGCGCGCGACCACGTCCAGCGACTCCACGGGCGCTGCGGCTTCCGCCGCCGCCAGCATCTTCGCCAAGGTCATCGACCCGTCCCGGCCTCCCGCATTCCCGGGAGCACGAGTGGTCGCCTCACCCTTCTCGTCGGGCCCGTGCACGGTCATCGCACTCCTCCTCACCTCTCGCCGGCGCACAGGCCCTCATTCGGGTGGGCGGGGCCAGACCCTGCCGGGCAGGTGCCATTTGCACCGCAGGGCCCTGAACGGATGCGCAGCCGGTCGGACGTGCGTCGGACAACCACGCCCGGAAGCCGGCCGTCATGACGCTCGTTTGACGCTCAGGGTCTCTCAACGGACGGGCAAAGGCCCGCGGAAACGCCGACTACCTGCGCGTTCGTGGGTCCGGCCCCGGCGCACACCCTTCCGATGACGTGGCACGTGGAGTGCGTGGCGATTCTTGAGCCGGTGGGCAAGGGCGCAGCGCCGTCATGCCGGTCTCGACATCGAGGGGCACCCCGCTCCACCCTTCCTGCGGCCGCCGTCGTCGTGCAGCCACCCGCTGCCTCGACCGTGTTCGCGAACGGCGACCATAATTCCCGAAACATCATGCTCCGGGTGGATTAATAGTTGTGACCGCGAGATGAGAGTTCAGCGCGCCGCGAGGGGAGCGTTTTTACTGCAGCGAACAGAATTGAATTGTGTAGCGCACATCGGTTACAGTGGCGTGCTACTGTCGATCTCAGTTGCAGTCCTGGTTTCCAGATCCCAAACGCCTCCAACGGCACTTTCAGCCGTCGGAAGCGTTTTTGTATTTCTGGTCATTCCGGGGCGGGCCTCCTCGCGGCGGCCCGTTATCCGCGCTTTGCGGGTCTGGACGTACTGCCTCCGAAGGGGATACGACATGGCGTCCGGCATCGTGAAATGGTTCAACGCGGCAAGGGGTTTCGGCTTTATCGAGCAGGATGGAGGAGGTGTCGATGTGTTTGCCCACTTCTCGAACATCGCGGCCCCGGGTTTCCATGAATTGTTCGAGGGGCAGAAGGTCACCTTCGACGTCGCGTCGGTGGAGAAGGGGCTGACGGCCGAGAATATTGTCCCGGTCTGACGTCGGCGCACACTCCCGGTCGTGGGCCCACATCTCTGGGTGTGTGGCCCCTCATTGCACCTGCTTCCCGTGGTGAAGTCATGCGTGGGAATGCCGTCGACGGGTGTCGGTTCGCGTTCTCTCGGCTCGTTGTCGTGATTCCCCGAATTACCTACGCGGCGGGAATTCTTTGGTACGTGCCCTGTCAAGGAAGGTTCTGAATGATGCCTGCACCTACGGACGGCTACTCCTCACACGGCCGGACCGGTGGCCCCGGCCCTGCGCCCGGCTCCGGCTCCGATCCGGACCCCCAAGGGAAGCCGGCGGGCACGGACATCCGCCGCAGGAACAACATCACCGTCACCGGCCGTGCGGACGGACCGGTGCTCCTGCTGGCGCACGGGTTCGGCTGTGATCAGAACATGTGGCGCCTGGTGGTCCCCATGCTGGAAGAGGACTTCCGGCTGGTGCTCTTCGACTACGTGGGCTCCGGCCGCTCGGACCCTTCGGCCTGGAGTGAGCAGCGCTACAGCTCGTTGGAGGGCTATGCCTCGGACGTGCTGGATGTCTGCGAGGAGCTCGACCTGCGGGATGTGATCTTCGTGGGGCACTCGGTCAGTGCCATGGTCGGGGTCCTCGCGGCGGCCGAGGCGCCCCATCGGTTCTCCCGACTGGTGATGGTGGCTCCTTCGCCCCGCTACATCGACGAGGACGGGTACCGGGGCGGGTTCGGCGCGGACGATATCGGCGAACTGCTGGAATCGCTGGAGTCGAACTATCTGGGCTGGTCGGCGGCGATGGCTCCGGTGATCATGGGCAATGCGGACCGGCCCGAACTCGGCCAGGAGCTGACCACCTCGTTCTGCGCGACCGACCCGGAGATGGCCAGGGTCTTCGCCCGCGCGACGTTCCTGTCCGACAGTCGAGAAGACCTCAAGACGGTCGCGGTGCCGACGCTGGTGCTGGAATGCACGCATGACGTGATCGCCCCCCGAGAAGTCGGCGCCTATGTCAACGCCGCGATTCCGGGCAGCCACCTGGTCACGCTCGAGGCGACGGGGCACTGCCCCCAACTGAGCGCTCCGCAGGCCACCGTGGTGGCGATCACCGACTTCATAGAGGCAGCCCGTTGATGAGCCGCAGCGATCAGTATCCGGACAGGGCGAAATTTCCGGACAGGGAGCAAGGCAGGGAAGCCACCGACGTGGCCTTTACCGCCCTGCTGGAGGACAGCGCGGAAGAGCTGTACGAACAGGCGCCCTGCGGTTACCTGTCGACGCTGATGGACGGCACCATCGCGAAGATCAATGCCACCCTTCTCGCGTGGCTGGGTCTTTCGCGGCAGCAGGTGGTGGGCCGGATGCGGTTCACCGATCTGCTCACCGTGGGCGGCAGGCTGTACCACGAGACCCACTTCGCCCCGCTTTTGCAGATGAACGGTGAAGTCAGCGGTATCGCCCTGGACATCAAGGCCACCGACGGGCAGCGGATGCCGGTGCTCGTCACCTCGAAGGTGAAGACCGGCGACGACGGCGGACCGATGCTCGTCCGCACCACGGTCTTCGACGCCCGGGACCGCCGCGCCTACGAGATCGAGCTGCTGCGCGGACGTCAGGCGGCGGAAGAGGCGCGCCGGCGGGCCGAGGCGGACCGCGAACGGCTCCAGGAAGCTCTCGCCGTCCTCCAGCAGAGCCTGCTGCCCGCCGAACTGCCCACGGTTCCGGGCCTCGAAGCCGACTCCTACTATCACACCGCCTCTCCGGAACTCCTCGGCGGCGACTTCTACGACCTGTTCCCCCTGGGCGCGGACCGATGGGCGTTCTTCCTCGGCGACGTGTGCGGCAAGGGCCCCCAGGCTGCCGCTGTCACCTCGCTGACCCGCTACACGCTGCGGGCGGCCTCCTTGCACGACCCGGACCCCGTCACCGTTCTGACCACCCTGAACACAGTGCTGCACGAGCGGTACACCAGCGGCGACACCCGCTACTGCACCGCGATCTTCGGCGTCCTGCACCCGTCCGGCGACCACGTCGGCGTGCACCTGGCCTCCGGTGGCCATCCCTCCGCGCTGATCCAACGCGCCCACGGCACCGCGGAATACCTGCCCACGCCCGGAGGCATGCTCATCGGCGTCCTGCCGCACGTGCAGTTCGCGTCCGCCCGGACCCGGCTGTCGCCCGGCGACACCCTGCTGCTCTACACCGACGGTCTGACCGAAGCGCGCACCGGACCCGAGCGCGAGCTCTACGGCGATGACGCCCTGCGCGCTTTCGCCGCCGCACAGACCGCCTCGGGGCCCCACGCGCTTGTCGCCGCTCTGGCCGGGCTCCTCGCCGGCTTCGGCGACGGACTCGACGACGACACCGCGCTGCTCGCCCTCGGCGTGCCCGCCCCGCTTCCCACACAACGAGTGCACACCTGACATGAGCCCGCTCACGATCACTGCCCGAGACGCAGCCACCGGTCCCGTTCTGGAGATCGCCGGTGACCTCGACCACGCGACGGCCCCCGAGCTCCGTCAGGCCGTGGACCGCCTGACCGTGGCCGGGGGGCAATTGCTGGTCCTCGATCTGGCCGGCCTGGAATTCTGCGACTCCAGCGGCATCACCGCATTCCTGGCGGCACGCAACCTGGCTATGGAACAGGGCGGCGACATGGCCCTGGCCGCAGTCCCCGCCAACACCGCCCGCATCCTGCGCATCGTCGGCCTGGACCGGGTCTTCACTCTCCGGGCCGGCCCGTCCGCAGCGACCGACCTCGGCTCCACAGCCCGCTGATCGCCAGGATCGCACCGCGGTGCGCGGTCTCGCCGTGGACGGTTCCGCTCGTTCGTCGACCCGCCTCCCGGCCCTCGTCGGGTGGCTGACGGTGCGGCGTCGCCGGTGTCGGGGTACTCGGGCGCACGCATGACGTACCTCATGAAAGGGCGTCAGATCAGGTGGCCCGTGAGAGGGCTTTCAAGGCGGCCGGCATATGGCGGGAAAGCGCCTTGTGTGCTCACAAGGGAGCCCCCCTTTCGGCAGGTGCTTAGGTTAGGCTAACCTCTGCTGCGTGCATCTTGGTGAACAGAAACCCGTGGACCCGCGTCCTCGCGGGCATGAGCTTTCGGCCACGGGCGTCACTGTCGCCTACGACGGTGTCGACGTGGTCCACGACGCGTCGTTGAGGCTGGCGCCGGGCGAGGTGACCGCCCTCGTCGGGCCGAACGGCAGCGGCAAGTCGACGCTGTTGCGGACGGTCGCGCGGCTGCAGCGGCCCCGGACCGCCTCGCTCGTCATCGACGGAGACACGGACGGGCTCGCGATGAGTCCGCGTGACTTCTCCCGGCGGGTGGCTCTGCTGACGCAAGGGCGGCCCACGCCCGGCGGGCTGACGGTGCGGGACGTGGTCGAGTTCGGCCGCTATCCGTACCGGGGCCGCTGGGGCAAGGCAGATCCGGGAGGCCGGACCGCGGTCGACCGGGCCCTCGCCCTCACAGGCGTCGAGGAGTTCGCCGACCGGGGTGTCGAGCACCTGTCCGGTGGGCAGCTCCAGCGCGTCTGGCTCGCGGGCTGCCTCGCCCAGGAGACGCGCGTACTCCTCCTCGACGAGCCCACGACCTACCTCGACCTGCGCTACCAGGTCGAACTCCTCGACCTCATCCGCGACCTGGCCGACGACCACGGCATCGCCGTGGGCGTGGTCCTGCACGACCTGGACCAGGCCGCGGCCGTCGCCGACCGGATCGTCCTGCTCCACGCCGGCCGGATCGTCGCCGACGATCTCCCCCAAAACGTCCTGACGGCGGAGCGGTTGACCGAGACGTACGGCATCCGCATCGACGTCGAGCCCGATCCCCTCACCGGCCGTCTGCGTACCCGTGCGATCGGCCGGCACCACACGCGAAGCGAAAGGCTCAGCACCTCCTCATGAGACGACACCTCCTCACCGCCGCGGTCCTCACCACGGCGGCCCTCACCCTGACCGCCTGCGGCACCACCGAGCCCGCTGCCGACGACAAGAAGACCAAGGCCGCCAAGAGCGTCACGCTCACCGACGCCTCGGGCAAGGAGGTCGTGCTGAACGGCCCCGCCAAGAAGGTCGTCGGCACCGAGTGGCACGAGGTCGAGCTGCTGATCTCGCTGGGCGTGAACCCGGTCGGCGTCGCCGACGTCAAGGGCTACAAGACGTGGGACTCCGCGGTTCCGCTGAAGAACGAGCCGAAGGACATCGGTACTCGCGGCGAGCCGAGCATGGACACGATCGCGGCCCTGAAGCCGGACCTCATCGTCGCCAGCACCGACCTGCCGCCGGCCGCGGTGAAGCAGCTGCGCAAGGTCGCGCCGGTGGTCGAGGTCAAGTCCGCCGACGCGGCCGACCCGATCGGGCAGATGAACAAGAACCTCGACCTGCTCGCCCAGGCCACCGGCACCACGGAGAAGGCCGGCCAGCTCAAGGAGCAGTTCCAGACGAAGATCGGCGAGGGCAGCAAGGCCCTCGCCGCCGCCGGGCTCGGCGGCGCGAACTACGCCTTCGCCGACGGTTACGTCGTCTCCAACCAGGTCTCCATCCGGCCTTACACCAGCGGTTCGCTCATCGGTGCGGTCAACGAGAAGCTCGGCCTGAAGAATGCCTGGACCGTCGAGGGCGACCCGGGCTACGGCCTCGGTACGACCGACGTCGAGGGCCTGACCAAGTTGAGCGACGACGTCCACTTCGCCTACATCGGCAACGAGGGCGACGAGGCCAGCACCCCCTTCAGCGGCGTGCTCGCCAAGGACAAGGTGTGGACCTCGCTGCCGTTCGTGAAGGAGGGCAACGTCCACCGGCTGCCCGACGGCGTCTGGATGTTCGGCGGCCCCGAGTCGATGAACAAGTACATCGACTCGGTCGTCGCCGAGCTGACGAAGAAGTAGGACCATGGCCGTCACCGCAACAACTCCCGCCACCCGTCCGTCGGCGGTCACGTCCCGGACGGGCGCGGCCGCGGTGACGGCCGCACTTCTGCTCCTCGTCACGGTCCTCGCGCTCGTCGACATCACCCAGGGCACCGCCTCCGTCGGCGCGTCCGAGGTCCTCAAGGCCCTCGCGGGCCGGGCCGACTCCACCGACGCCTCCGTCGTCATCGCCTCGCGCCTGCCCAGGATGGCCGCTGGCCTGCTCGTCGGGGTCGTGCTGGGCATGGCGGGCGCCGCCCTGCAGGCGGTCAGCCGCAACGTCCTGGCCGCCCCCGACACCCTCGCCGTCAACGCGGGCTCCTACTTCGCCCTCGGGGTGACCGCTGCCACGGGCGTCTCCCTGCCGCTGCTCGCCTCCTCCGGCATCGCCTTCGTCGGCGGTCTCACGGCGGCGGCCGTCGTGCTCGGCCTGTCCGGCCTGGGAACCGGCACTGTCCGCCTCGTGCTCGCCGGCAGCGCCCTCACCCTCGGGCTGACAGCCGTGACCGAAGGCATCGGCCTGCTCTTCCCACAGGAGACCGAGGGCCTCTACCACTGGAACCAGGGCAGCATCGCCCAGAACGGGTTCGACGGCGTCGTGCAGATGGCGCCGATCGGTGTCATCGGCCTCCTCGGGCTGCTGCTCCTCGCCCGCCGGGTCGACGCCCTGGCACTCGGCGACGACGCCGCCCGCGGCCTCGGCGTCCCGGTCCGCGCGACCCGTCTGATCGCGGTCGTGCTCGCGGCGCTGCTCGCCACGACCGCCGTCACCCTGGCGGGGCCGGTCGGTTTCGTCGGCCTGTGCGCGCCCGCCCTCGTACGTCCCCTCGCCCGCAGGTTCCGCGGCTTCGCCCGGACGCGCGTCGGCATCCCGGTCGCCGGTCTCGTCGGTGCCGGGCTGGTGCTCGGCGCGGACGTGCTGCTGCGCCTCCTCGCACCGGCGGACACGGCGGTCGCCGTGCCGACGGGCGTGGTCACCAGCATGGTCGGGGCCGTCTTCGTGATCGTGATGGCGTCCCGGCTGCGGGACACCGCCGGTGTCGCCGTCGACCGGCTGCGCATCCGGAGCCGTACCGTCTTCCTCGCCGTCACCGCCGCCCTGGTGGTCGTGTCCTTCGGCGTGGTCATCGCCGCCGTCCTGCTCGGTGACGCCAAGCTGTTGCTGGGCGACGTCACCAACTGGGCGCTGGGCCGGGCCGGGCAGACCGTCGGCTTCGTCCTGGACACCCGCCTGCCCCGTGTCCTCGCCGCGCTCCTCGCGGGCGCGGCCCTCGCCCTGGCGGGCACGCTCATTCAGTCCGTGACCCGTAACCCCCTGGCCGAGCCGGGCATCATGGGGGTCTCCGGCGGCGCCGCGCTCGGCGCCGTGCTCCTGGTGACGACCGTGCCCCAGGCCGGTGGGTGGGGCGTGGCCGGTGCCGCGTTCGCCGGAGCGGCGGCGGCCTCCCTGCTCCTCTTCGGGCTCGCCGCGCGCGGCGGATTCCAGCAGACGAGACTCGTCCTCGTCGGTTTCGCCATCCACTCCGGCGCCGCCGCCCTGGTCAGCCTGCTCATCATCCTGACCGACCCGTTCAACGCCACCAAGGCGCTGACCTGGCTGTCCGGTTCCACCTACGGCCGGACCCTGCCCGACGTGGTCCCGCTGGCGGTCGCCCTGGCCGTCGGACTGGCCGTGGCGTTCTCCCGGCGCACGGAACTCGACCTCATCTCCCTCGACGAGGACACCCCGAGGCTCCTCGGGCTCGACATCGCACGCGCCCGCTTCGGCTTCCTCGTCCTCGGCGTGCTGCTCAGCGCCACCGCCGTGGCCGCGGCCGGCACCATCGGCTTCGTCGGCCTCGTCGCTCCGCACGCCGCCCGTGCCCTCGTGGGCCGGCAGCACGCCCGCGTGGTGCCGGTCGCGGTGCTCCTCGGCGCCGTCCTCGTCTGCACCGCGGACATGATGGGCCGTACGGTCATCGCCCCGGCCCAGCTCGGCGCCGGCATCATGACCGCCGTGATCGGCACGCCGTACTTCCTCTACCTCCTGGCCCGAAGCCGCCGGTAGCGCTTGAACGGGGTCCGGCCGAGGAGGCCCTCGGCCGGACCGGCGCCGCGGCCTGGAAGCCCAGGGTGCGAAGGCGCGTTCCCACACGTCCACCCCGTCGAGGAGCGGTACGGACGGCAGGGGGAAGTTCTGCGACATTCGCCGTTCGATTGCCCCGGATCGCCTGAAGTCGGTTCGAAAAGTTTCGAACGGTGGTCCGGGCCACTGCGTGCCACGGATGCCGGACAGGTGGTCTTCCCTGTCGGCACTGTCCGCGAGAACGGCCGCGATCCGACCGCGAATACCTTTCCACCTGCTGAAATGGCTGTCCGGTCGGCGTGCCTCATGGTCTCCGAATGTTTCGGAGCTGTCAGCGATTCATGCGAGAAGTATTGACGGCGCTCGCCGCTTCCCTATTATTCAAACTGCTCGACACTCCGAACCTTGTTCGATATCACGAACAGCATCGGAGTCACTCCGATCCCTGGTGGGCCACCCACAGGTCACGCCCGCCGAAGCCCGGGGCCGCAAGGGGCGTGCCGCGCATTTGTATGTCATGCCCACATCAAGCGGAGCGCACCACCGACCGTCCGGACAGCCTCTGCCGGGGCCGACCGGAACCGCTTACTCAAGTTTGGGAAGTCCCCATGCGCAGTGGAAAAGTCAGCCGCAGGCATCTGTCCGCGGTGCTCGCCGCCGCTATCGCGGCCCTGGTCACGCTGGCGGCGATGCTCGTCGCCAACCCGGCCCAGGCGGCCACCAGCGGCGCCTTGCGCGGTGTTGGTTCGGGCCGTTGTCTCGACGTGCCGGACGCCGGCCAGGCCAACGGCACGTACCTGCAGATCTACGACTGCTGGAGCGGGACCAATCAGCAGTGGACGCTGACGGACAGCAACCAGTTGACCGTGTACGGCAGTAAGTGCCTGGATGTTCCCGGCCATGCCACCGCGGCCGGTACCCGGGTGCAGATCTGGAGCTGTTCCGGCGGTGCGAACCAGCAGTGGCGGGTGAACGCCGACGGCACGGTCGTCGGCGTGGAGTCCGGGCTGTGCCTGAACGTCACGGGCTCCGGCACGGCCAACGGCACGGCGGTGGAGATCCGGACGTGCAACGGCGGCAGCAGCCAGAAGTGGACCGGCCTGTCCACGGGCGGCACCTGTGCTCTTCCGTCGACGTACAGGTGGACGTCGACGGGTGCCCTGGCCCAGCCGGCGAACGGGTGGGTCTCGCTGAAGGACTTCACCAGCGTGATGCACAACGGCAAGCGCCTGGTCTACGCGTCCAACTCGTCGGGATCGTCGTACGGCTCGATGATGTTCAGCCCCTTCACGAACTGGTCCGACATGGCGTCGGCCGGCCAGACCGGGATGAGCCAGGCCGCGGTGGCGCCCACGCTGTTCCACTTCGCGCCCAAGAACATCTGGGTACTGGCGTACCAGTGGGGTGCGTCGGCCTTCGTCTACCGCACGTCGAGCGATCCCACCAACCCCAACGGCTGGTCCTCACCGCAGCCGCTCTTCACCGGCAGCATCTCCGGCTCCGGCACCGGCCCGATCGACCAGACCCTGATCGGTGACGGCCAGAACATGTACCTGTTCTTCGCAGGTGACAACGGCAAGATCTACCGGGCGAGCATGCCGATCGGGAACTTCCCGGGCAGCTTCGGCTCGTCGTACACGACGATCATGAGCGACTCGACGAGCAACCTGTTCGAAGGGGTGCAGGTCTACAAGGTCCAGGGCCAGAGCCAGTACCTCATGATCGTCGAAGCGATGGGTGCGAACGGGCGCTACTTCCGCTCGTTCACGGCCTCCAGCCTGAGCGGTTCGTGGACCCCGCAGGCCGGCAGCGAGAGCAGCCCCTTCGCGGGCAAGGCCAACAGCGGCGCCACCTGGACCAACGACATCAGCCACGGTGACCTGGTCCGCGACAACCCCGACCAGACCATGACCATCGACCCCTGCAACCTGCAGTTTCTCTACCAGGGCAAGTCCCCGACCGCGAGCGGCGATTACGACAAACTGCCGTACCGGCCGGGCGTCCTCACTCTTCAGCGCTGACCCGCCTGACCCACGGAGACCGCGATGAGGTGCGGCCTGCCGGCGTGTGGACGAACGGTCTGCGGCGCGGGCGGTTTCACCGGCTGACCGGTACTCACCCTCCCGTTGAACCCCGGCCGTGCCTCGGCCGGGGTTCAACGACGACGGGGAGGCGGCCCGGCCTGGCGAGGCCACGCGCGTACGCCCGCCACCGGCTCGGTGATCCGTGACTACGGCTCCGCCGAGCGGGGCTGGGTCGTGGGGATCCGGTGCGTGAAGAACATGGCGAGGAGAGCGGTCAGGGCCAGGATGGCCAGCGCGGCCCGCAGCCCGTCCAGCCTGGCTTCGGCGTTCGCGTCGAGCGCGGCCTCGGCCACCCCGGGGGGCGTGCCCGCCTCATCGAGGGCGGCCTTGAGCTGGGCATCCGACATGAAGGTCGCCCCGCTCTGCAACTGCACGTTCGCCTGGCTCTTGACGTCGGCAGGGATGTCCGGATTCTGTTCGATGCTGGTGAGGAACGAGGTCGACAGCGCGGCGATCATGATCGAGCCGGCGAGTGCCGTGCCGAACGAGGCGCCGAGGTTGGTGCCGGCGTTCTGGACGCCGCCGACTGCCGCGCTCTGTTCCTCCGGCACCGCGGACACGGTGACCGATCCCAGCTGGGAGGCCAGTGCGCCCATCCCGAGGCCGATCAGCAGCAGGGGGAGGGTGACGATCTCCGCACCGGCTTCGGCGTCGAGTGCGGCCATGAGGACCACCGCTCCCACGAACAGGGCGATGACCCCTGCCCGCACCACGCGTCGCGGTGAGACGTCGGGGAGGAGGCGTGGGATCAGGATCGCGGCGGCGAGCAGCGTCAGCGAGAGCGGCAGGAGGCGGGCACCGGTCTTGAGCGTGGACAGGCCCAGGGCGACGGACAGGTACAGCGGTACGACGAAGAACACGCCCATCTGCACGAGGTACTGGAAGAAGAACATCGTCAGGCCGCCGGTGAGTTGCCTGTTCCTCAGCATGGCGGGGTCCAGGAGCGGCTCCCCGCCCTGCCCCACCACGCGGGACTCCCAGCGGAGGAAGAGCCAGATCAGCAGCAGACCTGCCAGCATCAGCCACACGACCAGGGAGACCCCGAGCCACGACGGTGCGCCGGGCTTGGGCTGGAACCAGCCCCATTCGTCGGAGCGGAGCACCGCGTAGACGAGGCTCCCGAGCCCGAGCGCGGAGAGTGCGGCCCCGACGAGATCGACGCGTCGGCGTTCGCCGACGGCCACGGGAGCGATACGGCGGGCGAGGACCACGATGCCGAGCACCACCAGTACCTCTCCGGCGAAGACCCACCGCCAGGAGAAGTACGTCGTCGCCACGCCACCGATGAGTGGTCCGAGGGCGATCGCCACAGCCCCGGCCGCTGCCACCAGGCCATAGGCGGTGGGGCGGCGTTCAGTGGGGAAGTTGCCCGCCACGAGCGCCACGATCGCAGGCAGGATGAGTGACGCTCCGACGCCCTCCAGGAACGCCCAGCCGAGCAGCAGCACGGGCAGGCTGGGTGCGAGGGCCGTGACGAGGGAGCCGCAGCCGTAGACGGCGCAGCCGATCATGAACGCGCGTTTGTGGCCGATCAGCGCCCCGACCTTGGCGCCGGGGATCATGAACATGGCCATCACCAGGGTGTAGGCGGTGATGGCGCCCTGGATGCCCGTCACCGTCGTGTCCAGGTCCTCGGCCACCACTGCGATGGATACGTTCATGACGGAGCTGTCGAGCGCCATCAGGAACTGGCCGGCGGCGAGTGTCAGCAGAACAAGGCGGGCCGTGGCCGAGCTCTCCGGGGGGCGTGTCTTGGGCGACATGGGGCGTATGATCCCATTCATCCCCAGAGCTGACGGGCGACCCGCCGCACGACGTGCGTCGGCCGGCGGGCGTGAGTCATCCCCCAGGGCACCGGCGCCCCGCACCGGCACGGGCCAGGCCGCGCAGTGCGCCGCGCCGCCCGCGACGGCGAGGGCGGCCCGCGGCGGATGTCCCGCAACCGTGTCGACCTGATCTCCCCGGCCGCCGGCACCGGCGAGCGGGCGCTGTGGCCTGACGTACGACCAGCGGGACCGAGCTCGTGAAGCGTGACAGCCCGGCGGGTCGGTGCAGACCCTGATCCGGTCTCTCGGATGCGCGGGCCGGCCGCACCGACGGGCCCGGCCTTCGCGCGGGCACGCGCGCACCCCGCCCAGGACATCTACCGGATCGGCACCGCGCCGGCCGGTGGCGGGGAGGGCGGTTGCCGGTGCGCGGACGAGATGTGCCCAGGGGCACGTACGCCCCGGCCGGAGCCCCCTGGCGCCGGCCCGTGCGTCACTGTTCCGCCGGGGCCTCGGCCGCCGTACCCCGGGCCAGGGCCGCCGCCTTGCGCTGGTAGGCGAGCAGGCCCGCGAAGCCGACGATGAAGCCTGTCAGAAGGCCCGAGATCGCGTGGTTGACGGCGTTGACGCCCTCGCTGCCCGGCATTCCCACCAGCAGGTAGTTGATGCCCGCGCTCATCACCGCGCCGATCGCGCCGCCGATCAGGCCGCTGATCAACGGCTCCCGGACGGACGGCGTGGGAACGGCAGTTCTGGCAGGGGTGGCGGGCGTGGTCATCGTCGACTCCTGGTGCGGGATCCGGTGACGTCCGGACGGCCGGACGCGAGATGGATCACACACTGCGGCAAGAGGGCGTCCGGAGGGAACCGTTCGCGCCGTCCAATGACGTGATCTCTCGGATCCACGAGGCTGATACCGGTGCGACCGGAACAGTTCGCCCCGCGGCCTGGAGTGGTCAACTCACCGAAACGGAAAGGCCGGTGGCGCGTCCGTCCCCACGAACGCGTAGCCACCGGCCTGGCCATCCGCCACCGCCGTCAGTGGGAGGCGGGAGCCTCCGGATCGCGGCGTACGCCTACCGCCGCCAGGACCGCCCCGGCCACACACAGCACGCCCGTCACGAGCGCCGCGGTGTGCACGCCGTTCATGAACGCCTGGCCGCTGCCCTCGATCACTGCCGCCTTCAGCTGGGCGGGCATGTCACCCGAGACCGGCGAGACGCCCATCGACACCGCGTCCTTGGCCTCGCGCAGCCCCTCGGCCATGGGGCCGGGGACTCCGGCGGAAGTGAGTTCGCCGGTCAGGGTGGACCCGACCCGGCTGCTGATCAGGGAGATCAGTACTGATGTGCCGAGCGCGCCGCCGACCTGGAGCGCGGTGGCCTGGAGGCCGCCCGCCACCCCGCCGTCCTTCACGGGCGCGTTGCCGACGATCGCGTCCGAGGAGGCGGCCATCACCATGCCGACGCCGAGGCCCAGCGCGATGAAGGGCGGCCACATGGCGCCGTACGAGGAGTGCACGCCCCAGCCCAGGAGGCCGAAGGAGGCTCCGGCCTGGAGGACCATGCCGAGCGGCATGGACAGCCGGGCCCCGAACCTCTCCGTGACCTTCGCGCCGAGCGGGGCCGCGACGACCGAGGCGAGGCTCAGCGGCAGGGTCCGGACACCGGCCTCGACGGGGGTGAAGCCGCGGACGTTCTGGAGGTACAGCATGACGAAGAAGATCACGCCGAGCAGGACGAAGAAGTTGACCGCGGTGATGACCGTGCCGATGGCCAGCGCGGGGCTGCGGAACAGCCGCATGGGCAGCAGCGGGTGTGCCACCCGGGTCTCGTGCCGGCAGAACAGCGCGAGCAGGACCAGGCCGCCGGCGAGCGTGGCGAGGGTGGAGCCCGAACTCCAGCCCCACGTCTCGCCCTTGACCACACCGAAGACGAGGACGAGCAGACCGAGCGCCAGCAGAATGACTCCGGGGACGTCGAAACGCTGCTGACCGGCCGGGTTCTTGCTCTGCGGAAGGACGTACGCGCTGAACGCGAGCGCGGCGACGCCGATCGGGAGGTTGATCAGGAAGACGGACTCCCAGTTGACGTGCTCCACCAGCAGTCCGCCGACGATCGGGCCGAGCGCGGTGGACACCGAGGACACCATCGCCCAGATGCCCACGGCCATACCGAACTTCTTCGGCGGGAACACCGCGCGCAGCAGACCGAGCGTGTTGGGCATCAGCAGCGCGCCGAAGAAGCCCTGCAGGGCACGGAACGCGATGACACCTTCGATGGAGCCCGCAAGGGCGATGGCGACCGAGGCGGCGGTGAAGCCGGCGACGCCGGCCAGGTAGTACGTACGCCGGCCGAAACGGTCCCCGAGCTTCCCGCCGAGGATCAACGCGGCGGCCAGCGCGAGGAGATAGGAGTTGGTGACCCATTGCAGGTCGGCGGTGGAGGCGTTGAGATCCCGGCCGATCTCAGGGTTGGCTATCGCGACGACGGATCCGTCGAGGCCGACCATGAACAGACCGAACGCGACGGCGACCAGGGTCAGCCAGGGGTTACCGCGACGGCCGGCCGGGGCGTCGGGGCGTTCGCGCGCGGGCAGGGGGGAGTGGTCCACGGCAGTGGAGGGCATACGGATGCCTTGCTTCCTGAAAAGGAGTGGAACGAGGGGAGGGGAGGGGCGGGTCCGCGCGGGTCTCGTCAGTGCGAGGCGGCGTGGATGTGCCGTGCCAGTCCCTGGAGCGCACCGAGGGCGGAGCCGATCGCGTCGAGATCGCCGTCGGTCAGTGCCGACAGGGCCTCGGCCACGTACCCGTCCATGAGCGCTCCGACGGCGGTGATACGCCGACGGGCCTCCGGTGTGAGGTGCAGATGGGCGATCCGACGGTCGGCCGGGTCCTGCCTGCGTTCCAGCAGCCCCTGGGCCGCGAGCTGGGTCACCAGCGCGCTCACGTTGTTCGGCTTCATCAGCAGCTCGTCGGCCGCGGCGCGCACGGTGATGGCTTCGCGGTCACCGACGAGCCGCAGCAGTGCCAGCTGCCCCTCGGGGAGCTTCGGGTACGGGATGTCCTGGGCGAGACGCCGGTCGAGCGCCCTGTGCAGCGCGGGCAGGACAGCGGTCATCGCGGACGCGATGTGCCGGATGTCCTGTTCGGACGCGCTGAGGGCAGACATACGGACACCATAAGTATGAAGAGATACCTATGTCAAAAGACCTAAGGGCCAGGAGTGCCGTCCCGGTGCGGCGGGAACGGAACTCCCCTCGCCGCCGCTCACTCCGCGGGCGGCGGCGCCGTGCTCTTGCGTACGACCAGGCTCGTGGCCAGCTCCAGCCGCGTCGACACCGGTTCCTGGGCCCGCAGCCGCATCAGCATCTGCGCGGCCTCCTCCGCCATCTGACGCAGCGGCTGGTGGACCGTGGTCAGTGCGGGGCTGGCCCAGCGGGCGATGGACACGTCGTCGTAGCCGACCACCGAGAGGTCGTGGGGGACGCGCAGGCCGTGCACCCGGGCGGCTTCCAGTACGCCGAGTGCCTGGAGGTCGCTGCCCGCGAAGATCGCGGTGGGCCGCTCGGGCCGGGACAGCATCTCGGCGGCGCGGTCGTATCCGCCCTCCACGTGGAAGTCGCCGAACAGGATGAGTCCGGGGTCGACCTCCAGCCCGGCCATGGTCATCGCCGACCGGTAGCCGTCGAGCCGGGCGCGGGAGCACAGCATGTCCTCGGGTCCGGTGATGATCCCGATGCGCCGGTGCCCGCACTCGATGAGATGCCGGGTGGCGGCCAGTCCGCCGTTCCAGTTGGCCGAGCCGACCGAGGGTACGTCGGGGTCGGGGTCGCCCGCCGGGTCGATGATGACGAACGGGATCGAGCGCGCCCTGAGCTGCTGCTTCACCTCGCTGGGCAGGGCGGAGAAGACCAGGACGACCCCGAGTGGCCTGCGTTGGAGCATCGCCTCCATCCAGTCGGGGCTGGGTGAGTGGCGGGTTCCGCTCTCGGTGAGGACGACCCCGGCGTTGTGCGCCTTGGCGACGTTCTCCACCCCGCGGATCAGCTCCATCGCCCAGATGCTCTCCAGCTCGTGGAACACGATCTCGATGAGCGGCGCCTCGCGGGCCGACCGTGTGGTGCGCCGGTAGGCGTGCGCCTCCAGCAGGCGTTCCACCTTGACCCTCGTGGGGGGCGCCACGTCCTGCCGCCCGTTGAGGACCTTCGAAACTGTCGAAATGGAGACGCCGGCCTGCTGGGCCACCTGGGCGAGGGTGATGCGGCCCATTTCCTCGTCATCGCGCATGGCGAGGAGCATAAAGCACGAAACAACTGCCGCCGAGGCGTAACGCTTTGATAACGCGGCGACCGAGGGTTGACCCCCCAGATGAGGGGTCCTAGCGTCCCGACTCAGGAAGTTTCGGTAATCGTACCGAAAATGTTTCGAGAGGCGAGTCGATGAAGCAACGCGCACGGTTCTCGCGGACCGTTGTCGTCGGTGGTGCCGCGCTGGCTCTGGTGCTGTCCCTGTCCGGGTGCGGAGGGGATTCCGACGCGGCGGGCGACGACACCATCCACGTCCTGGTCTACGGGGACGCGACGAACAAGGTGGAGAAGGAGCTCGTCGCCACCTTCAACAAGACCTCGAAGGTGAAGGCCGTTCTGGATACGATCCCGGGCGCCGACTACCAGGCCAAGCTCCAGACGATCATCAGCAGCAAGCAGGCGCCGGACGTCTTCTTCAACTGGGGCGGCGGCAGCATCAAGCCGTTCGTCGATGCCGGTCTGCTGCTCCCGCTGGACCCCTTCATCGCCAAGGAGCCCGACCTCAAGGCGAAGTTCCTGCCGTCCGTGTTCAACAGCGCGGTGCTCGACGGCACGTCCTACGGCGTCCCCATGCGCGGTACGCAGCCCGTGCTGCTGTTCAACAACGGCAAGGTCCTCAAGAAGGCGGGCGTCGAGCCCCCGAAGACCTGGGACGACCTGCTGGCCGCGGTCAAGGCGCTGAAGGCCGACGGCGTCACCCCGATAGCCCTGGGCGGCGGCGACCGGTGGCCGACGCTGATGTGGTTCGAGTACCTCTACGACCGCATCGCCGGCCCGGAGCTCTTCCAGAAGGCCCTGGACGGCGACCAGGACGCCTGGGCGAGCCCGGACAGCAGGAAGGCACTGAGCAAGATCAAGGAGCTGGTGGACGCCGGGGCGTTCGGCACCAACTACGACTCGGTGAAGTTCACCGACCAGGGTTCTCCCACACTCCTGGCGACCGGCAAGGCCGCGTTCGAGCTGATGGGCTCGTGGGAGTACTCGACCCAGCAGGACGCGCACCCCGAGTTCGCGAAGAACGATCTCGGATACAGCGCGTTCCCGTCCGTCGAGGGCGGCAAGGGTGACCAGGCGAACATCGTCGGCAACACCAACAACTTCTACTCCGTGCTGAAGAAGACGAAGCACCCGCGGGCCGTCGCCGAGTTCCTGAAGCTCATGTACTCGGACCAGTTCGTCAAGGCGCAGCTCAACATCGGCAACCTGCCGACCACGACGAACACCGAGGGCTTCCTGGACACCGCCGCCAGCCCCGAGTTCGCGAAGTTCCAGTACGACCTGGTCAAGGCCGCCCCGGCGTTCCAGCTCTCCTGGGACCAGGCGTACCCCCAGTCGGCGGCCACCACGATGCACCAGTCCCTCCAGCAGTTCTTCAACGGCTCGATGGACGAGGACGCCTTCATCGAGGCCATGCAGGCGCTGCCGACCTCGTGAGCGCCCTGAAATCCGGACTCGGAACACGTGACATGACCCCAACTGCCGCAACCTCCGCGGACAGCGGGAAGGTCAAGAGGGCCGGCTCGTCCGGCATCGGAGAGGGCCGCCCGGGATTCCTCTGGGCGGCCCCCGCCGCTGTCTTCTTCGGCCTCTTCGCCATCGTCCCGCTCATCATGGTCGCCGTACTCTCCTTCGCCAGCTGGGACGGTCTGAGCGCCCCGGAATTCGCCGGGCTCGACAACTGGAAGAAGCTCCTCGACGACCCCGTCATGATCAAGAGCCTGTGGCTGAGCGTCCTGCTCACCCTGCTCGGGGTCGTCGTCCAGACCCCGCTGAGCATCCTGCTCGGGGTCTGGGCGGCAGGGCACCAGCGCAACCGGGCCGTCCTGTCCGCCATCTACTTCGTCCCGATGCTGCTGTCCATCGCGGCCGTGTCCGTGCTGTGGCGCGCCGTCCTCGACCCCAACTTCGGTGTGCCCGCACAGGCGAAATGGCTGTTCGGCGACGGCAACCTGTTCGGGATGCAGTCCAGTGCGATCGGTGTGCTCGTCTTCGTCAGCACGTGGCAGTTCACCCCGCTGCACACGCTCATCTACCAGGGCGCGGCGCGCGCGGTGCCGCCGGTCCTCTACCAGGCGGCGCAGATCGACGGCGCGGGCACGGTGCGGCAGTTCTTCCACATCACGCTGCCGCAGCTGCGCAACTCGATCATCACCTCGATGATCCTCATGGTGGTCGGCGGACTCACGACGTTCGACACCGTGCTCATCCTGACCCAGGGCGGACCGGGCAGCGACACCACCATCAGCGCCTACTACATGTACCAGAAGGCGTTCAAGAGCTTCGACTACGGAGCGGCGTCCGCCATCGCCCTCCTCCTGGTCCTCGTATCCACGCTCATCTCGCTGATCGTGGTGCGGCTCTCGGGCTACGACAAGATGCGCAGCACCATGGAGGGACTGTGAGGAAGAGCCGTCCCAACTACTTCGCCGGTTTCGGCTCGCTGGTCTGGCTCCTCGTGGTCGGGCTGCCGCTGTACGTGATGCTCGTCGCCACGTTCCAGTCGCGCCCCGACTACGCGGCCAACGGCCCGCTGGCCTTTCCCGAGCACTTCACGCTCGACAACTACGTGAACGACCTCAACAGCGGCTTCGCGCAGTACTTCCTCAACACGGTCATCGTCACCGTGTGCGTGGTGGGCATCGTCGTGCTGCTGGTGCCGCCGCTCGCGTACACCATCGTCAGGAGCCGCGGCAGGGCCACCACCACGGTGTTCCGGCTGTTCCTCCTCGGCCTGGCGATCCCCTCGCAGGCGGTCATCGTCCCGATGTTCTTCGTCATCAGCGAGGCCGGTCTCTACGACAACCTCATCGGCGTCATCCTGCCGACCGCGGCCTTCGCGATGCCGGTGTGCGCCCTGATCCTCACGGGAGTGATGCGTGACATCACCCCCGATCTGTACGAGGCGATGACCATGGACGGTGCCTCGTCCCGGCGGGTCTTCTTCCAGCTGGTCCTGCCGCTGTCCAAGAGCGGAGTCTCGACGATCATCGTCTTCTCCGCGCTCCAGGCGTGGAACGGCTTCCTCTTCCCCCTCGTCCTGACGCAGTCCGCCGAGACCAAGGTGATCACCATGGGGCTCTACGACTTCCAGACGGAACACGGAGTCGACACCCCCGGCCTGCTCGCGGCAGTCGTCCTGTCCATGCTCCCCATCCTGATCGTCTACCTGTTCGCCCGTCGTGCCCTGGTCCAGGGGCTGATGGGGGTCGGAGGAAAGTGACCGCCAACATCGACAACGCCGGCGTGCAGACACCCGCCGAGGCCACCTACTCCCGGGCGCCGGCATCCGGCGCCACGGATCACAGCACCGCGCCGTGGCGCGATCCCACGCTCGCCCCCGGGGCCAGGGCCGACGCCCTGATCGCCGCGATGACCCTCCAGGAGAAGATCTCCCAGCTCTTCGGCGTCTGGGTGGGCGCGTCCGACGAGGGCGCCGAAGTCGCCCCGTACCAGCACGACATGGAGGAGGCCGTCACCCTCGACGACCTCCTGCCGCACGGCCTCGGCCAGCTGACCCGCCCGTTCGGTACGGCTCCTGTCGACCCGGCCGTGGGCGCGCTCTCACTGTCGCGCACCCAGCAGCGGATCGCCGGGGCGAATCGATTCGGCATCCCGGCTCTCGCCCATGAGGAATGCCTTGCGGGCTTCGCCACCTGGGGCGCCACCGCCTACCCGGTGCCGCTGTCCTGGGGCGCAACCTTCCATCCCGCGCTGGTCCGGGAGATGGCTGCCGCCATCGGCCGTGACATGCGCTCCGTCGGCGTGCACCAGGGCCTCGCCCCGGTGCTCGACGTCGTGCGCGACGCACGCTGGGGCCGCGTCGAGGAGACGATCGGCGAGGACCCCTATCTCGTGGGAACGGTCGCCACCGCCTATGTGCAGGGGCTGGAGTCGGCCGGTGTCGTCGCCACGCTCAAGCACTTCGCGGGGTACTCCGCCTCGAAGGCGGGCCGCAACCTCGCCCCGGTCGGCATGGGCGCGCGGGAGCGGGCCGACATCATCCTCACGCCGTTCGAGATGGCCGTACGCGAGAGCGGCGTACGGTCCGTCATGCACGCCTACACCGACACCGACGGGATCCCCTCTGCGGCCGACGGGCCGCTGCTGACCGGCCTGCTCCGTGACACCTGGGGCTTCGAGGGGACCGTCGTCGCGGACTACTTCGGCATCGCGTTCCTCAAGACGCTGCACGGTGTGGCGGGGACCTTCGGCGAAGCGGCCGGCGCCGCGCTCGCCGCCGGCGTGGACGTGGAACTGCCCACCGTCAAGGCGTTCGGCAGCCCGCTGGCCGACGCGATCGCGGAGGGTCTCGTACCCGAGGCCCTGGTGGACCGGGCGGTACGCCGAGTGCTCGTCCAGAAGGCCCAGCTGGGGCTGCTGGACGCGGACTGGAGCCCGGTGCCGCCGGCGCTCTCCGGCGCCGATGCGGGCGTGGAGAGTCCCGTGGCCGAGGGCTCGGGGGCGCTGCGCGGGACCGTCCGGCTCGACAGTGACGAGAACCGCGCGCTCGCCCGCCGCGTCGCCGAACAGGCCGTCGTACTCCTGAGCAACGACGGCACCCTGCCCCTCACGGCGGACCCGGCCGCCGGCGCCCCGGCCCGTATCGCCCTGATCGGGCCCAACGCCGACACCCCCACGGCCGTCCTCGGCTGCTACGCCTTCCCGGTCCACGTCGGCGGCCAGCACCCCGAGACCCCGCTCGGCATCGAACTGCCCACCCTTCGCGAGGCGTTGGCGGCGGAGTTCCCGCACAGCGAGATCGTCACCGGTCACGGTGCGGACGTCGACGGCCCGGCCACCGACGGCTTCGCCGAGGCCGTCGAACTCGCCCGGGGCGCCGACCTCGTGATCGTCGCACTCGGCGACCGGGCCGGGCTCTTCGGGCGCGGCACGAGCGGTGAGGGCTGCGACGCGGAGAACCTGGCGCTGCCCGGTGTGCAGCAGCAGTTGCTCGACGCCCTCCTCGACGCCGGCACCCCCGTCGTCGTCACCCTGCTCGCCGGACGGCCCTACGCGCTCGGGCGCGCGGTGGAGGAGGCCGCGGCGGTGGTGCAGTCGTTCTTCCCGGGTGAGGAGGGAACGACGGCCATCGCCTCGGTGCTCAGCGGCCGCACCGCTCCGTCGGGCCGGCTGCCCGTCAGTGTGCCGCGCCACCCGGGCTCCCAGCCCTCCACCTACCTGGCGGCGCGGCTCGGTCACTCCAGCGACGTGTCCAGCGTCGACCCGACCCCGGCGTTCGGGTTCGGCCACGGTCTGACGTACACCACCTTCGAGTGGAGCGACCTTGCCGTGGAGCAGGGGCACGCCTCCACGGAAGGGGAGTTCACGCTCTCCTGCACCGTCCGCAACACCGGTGCGCGGGAGGGGACCGAGGTGGTCCAGGTGTATCTGAGCGACCCGGTCGCCTCCGTCGTCCAGCCGGTGCGGCGCCTCATCGGTTACGTACGCCTGGACCTCGGTCCCGGACGGGCGGCGAGGGTGCGGGCGACGGTTCCCGCGGACCTCGCGTCCTTCACGGGCCGTGACGGCCACCGGATCGTCGAGCCCGGCGATCTGGAACTGCTGCTGAGCGCGTCGAGCACCGACGCGCGCCTCACCGCACGGGTCACGCTGAGCGGCCCGGTACGCACGGTCGACCACACCCGCCGGCTGCACATGGATGTCTCGACGGAGATCCTCCCGGACGCGCCGTAGTCGGCGCACACGGACCGGAAGGGGCCTTCGCGGGTGGGACAACCACCCGCGAAGGCCCTTTCGTCACTCTGCCGACGCTCCGGTCAGGAAGCGGTGCAGGCGCTGACGGCGGGCGGTGCCGTGTTGCCGTTCGTCATGACGGTGAAGCCGAAGCTCGTCGTCCCGCCGGCCGCGAGGCTGCCGTTGCCGCTCGGGGACATGGTCATCACCTTCCCGGTGCTGTCCCAGCTGGGCGTGCCGTTCCAGGTGGCCGAGATCTGCTGCGCGGAGGCGATGGTCACGCGGACGTTCCAGCCGCTGATCGCCGAACTCCCCGCGGTCACGGTCACCTTGCCGTTGTAGCGGTCACCCCATGTCTCCTGCTTCGCGTACGAGACTGTGCAGGTGCGCGTGCCGCCTCCACCGTCACCGCCGCCGCTCGTTCCGCCCAGGGTGGACAGCACGGAGTCGTAGGCAGGCTTCTTGTTGTAGTTGCCGTCGAAGAGCAGCGGCGTCCCGCTCGCGCGCCAGGAGTACTTGTCGGTGATGCCCCAGACGGTGATGCCCGTGCAGCGCGTCACCGCGAGGCACGCTTTGACCACGTTGGCGTAACTGGTGGCCTGCGAGGACCCTGATCCCTCGATGTCCAGCTCCGTGATCTGCACGTCGACGCCGAGGTCGGCGAAGCGCTGCAGATTCTGCTGGAAGTCGGCGGGGACGGGGGACTGGCTGTTGAAGTGGCTCTGGAAGCCCACGCAGTCGATGGGTACACCGCGCTGCTTGAAGTCCTTCACCATGGCGTACACGGCGTTGGACTTCGCGTTCACCCCGTCGGTGTTGTAGTCGTTGTAACAGAGCTTCGCGGCCGGATCGGTGGCCCGCGCGGTGCGGAACGCCTCCTCTATGAAGCCGTTGCCGAGCTTGTCCTGGAAGGGTGAGCTGCGGCGCGCGCCGCTGCCGCCGTCCTGGAACGCCTCATTGACGACGTCCCACGAGTGGATCTTGCCCTGGTAGTGCCGCATGACCTGGGTGATGTGGTTGTTCATCGCCGTGCGGAGGTCACTCGCGCCCAGCGACCCCACCCAGCTGGGCAGTTGGGAGTGCCAGACCAGGGTGTGTCCCCGCACCTTCATGCCGCGGGCCTGGGCGTGGCTGACGATCTGGTCGGCCGCCCCGTAGGTGAACGATCCCCGGGACGCCTCCAGCGCGTCCCACTTCATCTCGTTCTCCGGGGTCACCGAGTTGAACTCGGTGTTCAGCGCGGCGGCGTAGGGCGCCTCGCCCAGGTGGTTCGCGGCGACCGCGGTACCGAAGTAGCGGCCCTTGGCGGTCGCCGACTCCCCGAGGGTGCTCGCCGCGTGGGCGGTGCCGGACAGGGCGACGACACCGGTGGCGGTGAGCAGCCCCGTGACGGAGAGAGCCAGGGCCCTGCGCGCGTAAGCACGCAGAGGGCCGCGGCCTTCCCCGGAGCTTGCATTTGTGCTGATCATGACAACCTCTTCCTTCTGTGTACGGACCGTGCGGGTGGGTGGCTGGGGGGGGGGAGGGGGCTACCGCCTGGTGCGCGCGGCTGTCCGCAGCTCGGCGGCCAGTGCGGTGTACGCGGGCTTCGCGGCGAAGTCCGCGTCCAGGATGTTGGCGGCGCCCTGTCCGTCGAAGACGCCGGGCACCCAGGAGTACTTGTCGGTGAAGCCCCATACGGTGAACGAGGTGCACGAGCGGACCGCGAGGCAGGCGGCGAGGAGCCTGCGGTAGTCGTCGGCCTGCCGGGCCAGTTTCGTGGCGTCCGCCGGCAGCGTCATGCGGATGTCGACCTCGGTGAACGCGGTCTCCAGGCCCAGTGCGGCGAAGCGCTCCAGGTTGGCCCGTACGTCCCCGGGGAAGCCGTACTGGATGTCCAGGTGGCCCTGGATGCCGAGCCCCTGGACCGGGACGCCTTCGGCGAGCAGTTCCCTGGCCAGGTCGTAGTACGCGGTCGACTTGGCGTTGATCCCCTCGACGTTGTAGTCGTTGAGGAAGAGGGTGGCCTCGGGGTCGGCGGCGTGCGCCCAGCGGAACGCGTCGGCGACGTAGGACGGCCCCAGCTCCCGCAGCCAGAGCGAATCCCGGTACGTGCCGTCCTCGTCGAAGATCTCGTTGACGACGTCCCACTGGTAGATCCGGCCCTTGAAGTGCGTGACCTCGGCCGTGATGTGGGCACGCAGGATCCCGCGCAGCTCGTCCGGGCCGATCGAGCCGTCGGCGACCCCCGAGGTGAGCCAGGCCGGCAACTGGCTGTGCCAGAGCAGGGTGTGGCCGCGCACCTCCTGCTTGTGCTTCTTGGCGAAGGCCATCAGCCGGTCTGCCTGCGACCAGTCGTAGGTGCCGCGGGTGGGCTCCACCACTTCCCACTTCATGACGTTCTCCGCGGTCACCGAGTCGAACTCGCGTGCCGTCAGGGCCCGGTAGGGGGCGTCCTCGGAGAGCGCCGCGGTGTCGACCGCCGTGCCGATGCGGAGATCCGCGCGATCGGCGAGTGTGCGCAGCGTCCGGTCGTGCTTGCCGGGGTGGGCGGACGCCGTCTGGGCGACGGAGCCCAGCACGAGCACGGCGGTGGTCGCCGCTGTGAGGGCGTGGAGGGTGCGTCTGGGCATGGGATCTCCTGGGAGTGGATACGGGCCGGGGCAGGCCTGTCCGCCCCCGGAGCGGCGTGCGCTCCCCTCCGCGTCCGGCATGTTCCCGGGAAGTCCGCGAAAGCTTTCAGGGGCCGACGAGCCTGCCCTGCCCGTCTGTCGCACGGAAAGGTGGCTGCCAGAGAGATCCTGGGCGATGTGCGCCACCGAAACAATGGCGCGTCACAATCGAAACAATTTCGGTCCGTCACGCGTGCTCGCCCCGGGCTCCGGTGGCGGGATCGCGGACCCCTGTCGAGCGTCGCGGGGCGGCTGTTGACGTGCGGTGAGGTGAGAGGTGGGCCGCGGGGCGAGGTCCCGGATACTATTTGGCAATGGTTTCCATTATCGTTAAGCCTTCGTCCGCAGAGAGCAGGTAACCCCCATGTCCGCCCACTGCCAGCTGACCGGCGCCGAGCCCGGTTTCGGCAACAGCGTGTCCCACTCCCATCGGCGCACCTCGCGCCGCTTCGACCCGAACATCCAGCGCAAGCGCTACTGGCTCCCGAGCGAGGGCCGTTATGTGCGCCTGACCCTCAGTGCCAGGGCCGTCAAGGCGATCGACATCATCGGCATCGAGGCCGCGGTGGCCCGTATCCGCGCACGGGGGGTGAAGCCCTGATGGCCAAGAAGAGCAAGATCGCGCGGAACGAGAGGCGCAAGGCCGTCGTCGCGCGGTACGCGGCCCGGCGGGCCGAGCTGAAGGGGATCGTCCGGCGCCCGGCCTCCACCGAAGCGGAACGGGCAGCCGCTGTGGCGGAGTTGCGCGCGCAGCCCCGCGACGCGAGCGCCACCAGGATCCGCAACCGGGACGGTGTGGACGGCAGGCCCCGGGGGCACCTGCGGAAGTTCGGGCTGTCCCGGGTGCGGATGCGCGAGCAGGCGCACGCCGGATTCCTGCCCGGAGTCACCAAGTCGTCCTGGTAGCGGCCCCGAAGGCCGTGCCGGGCGAAGGGCCCGCGCTCCCCACCGAGGGGCGCGGGCCCTTGTCTCAGCGGCCGACCGGATCGCGATGGGCCCCGTCGCCCGGCTCCGTGAGGGCCAGCAGCCCGCCCTCGTCGAGGAGGGTCGCAACGGTGACGAGCGCCGTCTGCCGCGCCGTCGCGGCGTCGAAGACCTGTACCTCCCCATGCCCCCCGCGCGAGACGGCGACGAGGGATCCGCCGGGCGAGGCGGCGACGGTCCGGCGCTGGACGCCGTCCCACGGGGTGCCGCCCCGGCGTGGCGCGCCCGCCATGGGCGCGAGAGGGAGCCGCGCGGTCACGGCCGGTGTGCCGTTCCCGGTGGAGACGAGCACGAGTTCGTCGCCCTCCGGGTGTACGCGGCTGAAGGCGACGTGGCCGGCCGCCACCGCCAGCCGGAAGACCAGGCCGGGCCCGAGGGGCAGGCGGCCTGCCTCGCCCGTGTCCAGGTGGTACCACCAGGCGTCGTTGCTCCAGTCCGGCCAGCTCTCGGGGGCCTTTGGGCCGCCGCGTACGCAGGACCAGAGCATCCGGTGCGCGGCATCGAGGCGCAGGTAGTAGCCGCGGCCCCCGTCCCGTCCGGCTGCCGCCCACGGGAGTGTCGTGCCGGGCAGGAGCGCGTCGCCGTCCGCGCAGGCCCGGTGGACCCCCGAGCCGGCGGCGGCGAACACCCAGCCCGTCAGCGGATCGTAGGCGTCGCCGTGCCCGTCGTCGTCGGCGAGGGGGAGGGCCGACGCGGGTTCGGCGGGCGGGCACGAGGGGGCGGACGCCATGAGGGCGGAGTGGCGGTAGGCCGTCAGTTCGCCGGGCTCCCGGTGGCGCAGTACGACCAGGGGGTCCTCGGGCGGGCCGACGACCGTGACACCCGGCTCGCCGGCGCGGGTGCGTACCCGTACCGCGCCCGGGCCTCTCTCGTCCGCCAGGTCGACGGCCGTCAACTGGTCGGACCAGGCGGCCGAATTGCGCCCGAGCCCGGTGGTGACGGCGATCAGGCGGCCGGTGGGTTCGGCGGCCAGATGTTCGGCGGGCACCGCGACCGGAATCCGGCGCTCGATGAGCGGGCGTCCCGACTCCGGGCCGTACGGATCGAGGATCAACAGCTCGCCCGCCCGGTCGTCGACGCAGGCGGTGCGTTGGTGCGGAAGGGCGAGGAAGCCCGCGTGCTCGGCGGGATGACGCCCGTCGAGCCGTGCTGTCGTACGGCCGTCGCGCAGGTCGACGACGCTTATCTGTCCGGCTACTTGGTCGCCGACGATCAGGCGCGGTCCGAGGGGCATGGGGCGGTCTCCGGGGCTGTGGCGGCGGTCAGGGGTTGTTTGATAATGATTATCATGTCTAAATCACGGTGGGGAGAGGCCGGTCCGGGACGGCGCCCCGACACCGATCCGTGGTCCCGGGCCGTCAACAGGAACAGAGGGCACGTCATGTCGCGCGCAGTGAGAGGAATCCGCCGATGGGCGGCGGCCATCGTGATGGGGTCGTTCCTGGTGGGCTGCGGCGCCACCGAGGAGCCCGCGCCGGGCAAGGCCGGCGCCGACGACGCAGGGCCGAGAACATCCGTCGACGTCCGGCCCGTCGAGGCGTCGGACACGATCACCGACGCCCAGGGCGTCACCATCACCGCCGAACGGCCACCGAAGCGGGTCGTGTGCCTCGTCGCCCTGTGCGACGACATGCTCGCCGAACTCGGCATGACCCCGACGGCCACCAACTCCGCGCTGCTCGCCCACCCGGCGTTCCTCGGGCCGGAGCGGGCGGGCCGGATCCCGGTGATCCCGGGCGGCTTCCTCAGCCCCGAGGCCGAGGCGGTCCTTTCGCACGAGCCGGATCTGGTGATCGGCCTGGAGGACACGCACGGCAAGCTCGCCCCCGCACTGAAGGGTGCGACCACGTTCTGGCCGGTCCAGCCCTCCACCTGGGAGGACAGCGTCGGCTATCTGCGGAACCTGGCCGCGCTGACCGGGCGTACGGTCCAGGCGGAGGCGGCCGAGAAGCGGCTGCGCACGAAACTCGCCGCCGCGGAGAAGGACAGGAGCGACAGGACCGCCCTGATCATCTTCGGCAGCGACGAGAACTTCGGTGTCGCGACGCCGAAGAACGACGTCGCCGCCGGGCTCTTCCCGAAGATCTCCTCGTACCCCTGGAAGGGCCGGGGTGTGGAGGGCGGCTACAGCCTGGAGGAGATCCTCGCCCGCGATGTCGACGTGCTCTTCGTCGAGACGCTGTCCTTCGGTGCCTCGGACGGGAAGCTCTCCGAGAAGCTTGCCGGCAACCCGCTGTGGTCCCGCATCCCGGCCGTCAGGAACGACAAGGTCGTCGAGGTGAACTCCGAGGTCTGGGCCAAGGGGCGGGGCACCCGTTCCCTCGGTCTCGTCCTCGACGAGGCGACGGCCGCCCTGCGGTGATACGTCAACTGGTCGGCGCCCTCGCCCTCCTGGTGGCCGCCGCCGGTGTCGCGCTGTGCGTGGGCACGCCCCACGTGGCGCCGCACCGGCTGCCCGCCGCCTTGACCGGTGACGGTCTGGAGGCAGTCGTCCTCACCGAACTCCGGCTTCCCCGGATGGTCCTCGCCCTCGCCGCCGGAGCCTGTCTCGGCGCCGCAGGCCTGGTCCTCCAGCAGGCGCTGCGTAACCCCCTCGCGGTGCCGGAGTTGATCGGCGTCTCCTCCGGCGCCGCCCTCGGCGTCGCCGCGCCGCTGGTGCTGGCCCTCTCGGTCCCCGCCGCCGTGCAGCCCCTGCTCGCGCTCGGCGGCGCGGTGTTCGGCGGCGTCCTCACGCTCGTGGCGGCGGGGTTCGGGCGCAGTCCCTCCGCCGTGCTCCTGACCGGAGCGGCCGTGTCGGCGGCGCTGCAGGCAGGGCTGCTGGTGCTGATGGTGCTGGCCGACCAGCTGGACCTCCAGCTGATCTACCGCTATCTGCTGGGCAGCCTGTCCGCCCGCACCTGGGACGACGTGGTGGGCCTCGGCCCCTGGCTGCTCGTCGCGGTGCCCGCACTGGTGCTGTGTGCTCCGGTCCTCGGCGTGCTGCGCCTCGGCGACGACGACGCCCGCGCTCTCGGGGTACGCGTCCGGTGGGCCCGCTTCGGCGCCCTGGCCCTCGCGATCGTGCTGATCGCGCCGGTCGTGGCGGTCTGCGGTCCGGTCGCCTGGGTCGGTTTCCTCGCCCCGCAACTGGCCCGAAGGATCAGGCCCGGCGCCGACGCGCTGAGCCTGCTCCCGTGGTCGGCCGTCTGCGGCGCGCTGGTCGTGCTCTGCGCGGACCAGCCGGCCCGGCTCGCACTGGCGCCCGTCGAGACACCGGTCGGCGCCTGGACCGCGCTGCTCGGGGTCCCGGCCGGCGTGGCACTGATGCGTATCCGGCGGAAGCAGCCACCGGACAAGGCGTCCAGGGTTCACGACGGGAGTCACGGACTCGTGGTGGGAGGAGAACGGTGAGCGTGCCGACCGCTGTACGGGCGCGGGCGCCCGAAACCCCGCGCAGGGCGTTCACCATCGGGGCGGGACCGAGACTCGGCCTGCTCGTGGTCCTCGTGGCCCTCGCGTTCGGTGCCTGCCTGTTCGCCGGGCGGAGCCCTTCCGCAGGCCAGGCGTGGGACGTGCTGACCGGCCGTGGGGACGCCACCGCCCGGCACATCGTGCTTCGGCTGCGGGTGCCGCGCGCGCTCGTCGCCCTCGCCGCCGGGGCGAGCCTGGGTCTGGCCGGCCTCCTGCTCCAGTCGGCGCTGCGCAACCCGCTGGCCGGACCCGAGGTCACCGGTGTGACCCCGGGCGCCGTGCTCGGAGCCGTGACGGCGACCGGGCTGGGGCTCGCGGGCTGGGACTCCCCGACGGCCGTCGTCGTCGCGGCGTGCCTGGGCGGCTTCACCGGAGCGGGACTGCTCTGGCTGCTCGCCGGGCGCCGCAGGAGCGACCCCGAGGAGACGGCGGTGTACGGGGTGCTGGTCTCCGCCGTGCTCGCCGGGCTCACCTCGGTGGTGCTGCTGGTCGCGCCGGGCGAGCTGGGAAGCGTCGTGCAGTGGCTGATCGGTTCCACCGAGGGCAGGGTCTGGGAGCACTGGACGCTCCTGTGGCCCTGGGCCCTGGTGTGGGGCATCGCGTCCTGCGCCCTCGCGGCGCCGCTGACGCTGCTGAGGTGCGGCGACGAGCAGGCGACGGCGGCGGGGCTGGCCGTCGGCGCGGCGCGCGGTGCGGCACTCGTGGGGGCCGTCGCGCTGACCGCCGGTGCGGTCTCCGCCGTGGGGGCGCTCGGATTCGTGGGTCTGCTGGTGCCGCACCTGGCGCTGGCCGTGTTCGGCGCCGATCTGCGGACCACGCTGCCGGGTGCCGCGCTGATCGGCGCGGTCGTGGTGTGCGGTGCGGACGCGGCGGCGCAGTTGCTCTCCCGGGTGCTGATGGAGGGCCTGGGAGCCGAGCGGATGACCGTGCCCGCTGGGGCGTTGACGACGTGCGTGGGGGCCGTGCTCCTGCTCGTCGTGGCGCGGGGCCACGGGGCGGGACGGACGTGAGCGCGGCTGCAGGTGACACACCGATGCATTCAGGAGGACGGATGACCATCCCACAGACACCGGACGCGGAGGAGCGGCAGGAGGGCGCGGACGCCGCCGGAGCCCCGGCGACGGACGCGATCACCGTGGACGGAGTGAGCTTCGGCTATCCGGGACGTACGGTCCTGGAGGACATCCGGCTACGGGTCGCACCCGGCGAGTCGGTGGCGCTGGTGGGCCTCAACGGCTGCGGGAAGAGCACTCTGCTCCGGCTCGTCGCCGGGCTGCTGAGGCCCTCGGCCGGGCGGGTGCTGCTGGCCGGGCAGGACGTGGCACGTCTCTCGCGCCGCGCCACCGCACGACGGGTGGCGCTGCTCCACCAGTCCTCACCGGCCGTGCCGGGCATGACGGTGCGCCAATTGGTGAAGCAGGGGCGGTACGCGGCCCGGGGCCCCCTCGGGATGCTCCGGGAGGGTGACGACGAGGTCTGTGCGCGGGCGCTGGCCGACGTCGGCGTGACCGACTGGTCGGACAGAGTGGTCGATTCCCTCTCGGGAGGCGAACGCCAGCGGGTCCGGCTCGCCATGTCCCTCGCGCAGGACACGAACGTACTGCTCCTGGACGAGCCCACCACGTACCTCGATCTGCGCCACCAGCTGGAGGTGCTGCAGACGGTGGTGAGGCTGCGCGAGGAGCGCTCCCTGACCGTGGTGATGGTGCTGCACGACCTGGGCCACGCGGCGCGCTTCGCGGACCGCGTCGTCGCTCTGAGGGGCGGACGGGTGGCCGCCGACGGCCCGCCCGGACGCGTCGTCACGCCCGGTCTGCTCGCCGAAGTGCTGGGCGTCGCGGGGCGGGTGGGCGTGGATCCGGTCGGTGGGTGGCCGGTGTGTTACCCAGATCACCCTCTGCCCCCTGAGGAGCTATTGCGGAATGATAATCGTGTTCATTAGTGTCTGTGGTGCGGCACCGACCGGCTGCCGCGGTCCCACAAGCGAATGGAGACTTCTCATGGAGCAGAACAAGGTGTTCAGCCCGATCGCCGAGCAGGGTCAGCTGGCCCACCTGTCGGCGACCCACTCCAACGCCCTCGTCGAGAACCCCTTCGACGACGCCGAGTTCGCAGGCGACGACGACAAGTAGAACCAAGTGAGCGGGCCCGCCCAGTCGTTGGGCGGGCCCGCTTCGTCTTCGCGACCCTTCCCCCACCTAGGAGCCCTCGTGACCGTCCGCAGACTCGCACCAGGCGTCGAGCTCGTCACCGTGCCCGGACAGGGCCTCGCGGTGCGCACGCAGGACGGGGAGTTCCTGCGCGTCGACACCGGGCAGGTGGCGGCGCGGGAACTGGTGGCGAGGTTCGAAGGCGGCAGGGCGGGAAGTCCGGAGCTGGAGAAGCTCGTCGCGGCGTTCGAGGCCGCCGGATACGCGGGCTCCGAAGGGGTCCCGGGGGAGTGCGCCGCACTGCCGCTGACCGGCCGGGCCGTCTACGTCCTGGGCGACAAGCCCATGACCGACGACCTTGCGCGCCGTGCCGCCGAGGAGGGCGCGGACGTGAGGCGCCCCGGCCGCGAGGAGATCGCCGCGCTGGCCGAACACGGCGGCGTGCTCACCGACGGCAAGCCGGCCGTCGTCGTGTGGTGCCTGGACTCACCCGTCCCCGAAGGCCTGTGGGACGCGGCCGACCGGCTCCCCGCACAGGGGATCGGCTGGCTGCGCTGCCATCGCGAGGGCTTCCAGGCCTGGATCGAACCCCTGGCCGCCGAAGCCGGTGACGTCACCGCCGCCGACGTACGCCTGCGACGGCTCGCCGCCTCCCCGGCGCACCGCGAACTCGCCGCGTACTGGGCAGGCCACCGGACGTCCGAGGTCCGCGGGCGGGGAGCGGAAGCGGGGACGGCCCTGATCGTGGAACTGCTCACCGCCGACCTCCTCGCCTGGGCCGCGGGGCGCCGCACCGAGGGCGGCCTGCCCCCGCGCCGCCGTCTGCGGCGCGTGGACCTGCGCGACCTGAAGGTCGCCGAGCACCCCGTACTGCCCGTGCCCGCCGTGGCCCCGATGCCCGGGCGGGTCGCTCCCCGATGACGGCACCGGACGCGGGCACCACGTTCCTGGTCGACACCGCCGACGGCGTACGGCTCACCGCCGACCTCTGCCTGCCCGCAGGCGACGGGCCGTTCCCGGCGGTCCTGATCCGGACCCCGTACGACCGCCGCCGCCACCGGCCCGAGCTGCGGGCCTGGGCGTCCGCGGGTTTCGCCGCGCTGGCCCAGGACGTGCGGGGGCGGTACGCGTCCGAGGGGCGCTGGCACCCGTACGGGGGCGAGGAGGCCGACGGCGCCGCGACCGTACGGCGGTTGCGGGAGCAGCCCTGGAGCAACGGGCTGGTGGTGGCCCACGGCAGCTCGTACGCCGCGCACTGCGCGCTGGCGACCGCGCTCGGAACTGAGCCGGACGGGCGCCCGGACGCCGTGGTGGCGGCCGTACCCGCGCTCGGGATGGCGGAGACCGCGCGCGAACCGGGCGGCCCCGAAAGGCTGTTGGCCCGCGCCGGCTGGTGGGCCGCGCACGGTGACCGCCGCACGTCCGACGACGCCGCGCTGGAGGAGGCCCTCGCCCGGGACCCGCGCCTGCTCGGACACCTCCCCGTGGCCGGGTTCCCGTCGAGGCTGGGACGGGCCCTGCCCTCCTGGTCGCGCCTGTGGGCGGCGGAACGCGAGGGCGGACCGCTCGCCCGCGCGGCGGCCGCCGGGATGCCGCTGCTCGCCGTCGGCGGCTCGCGTGACCCCTTCCGCGACGACACGGTCGAGCTGTGGCGGAACTGGGGCGGCCCCTCCCGGCTGCTCATGGGCCCCTGGGGCCACACGCTGACCGCATCCCCCGGCCCCGAGGCCCGGCCGCAGCACCGTCTGAACCTCGGTCGCCTGTACGTCCGTTGGGCCGAGGCGGCCCTCGGGGGCGGACTCGCCCCGGGCCGGCGGGGTGTCTCCGCGCTGGGCGGCAGCGGCCGGTGGGCCTCCATGACGGACGGCCCGGCACCCACCGCGTACCCCTTCGCCACCGCCCTGCGCTCCCTCGGCGGACCGGCGTTCGTGGCCGACCCCGAACAGCCCATGCGTTCCGACCACTTGGACGTACCGGCTGCCGGCCCTCCCGGCCGCTGCCTCCTGGTCACTCCACCGCTCCCGGGGCCGCTGGACCTCCTGGGTGGCGCAGAGGCCCGGCTGGCCGCGGTCGCCGACACACCCACCGCCGACTGGGTCGTCCGCCTCGTCGCCCTCGACCCCCGGGGCGTCGCCGACCACCCGGCGACCGGTGTCGTGCGGCGCGCCGACCCCGCGCACGAGCCCGCGCGCTTCTCGGTCCCGCTCGGCCACCTGTCCCGGCGCCTGCCCGCAGGCACCCGCCTGCGCGTCGAAGTCGGCGGGCACCACTTCCCCGCGCACGCCCGCAATCCGCACACCGGGGAGGACCCGGTCACCGCGACCCGGCTGTACTCCTCACGCCGGTCCCTGCGGCTTGCGGACAGTGCCCTCTCCCTGCCCGTCGTCGCCGCCCGGCACCGCGCCGGGCGTGTCAATCCCGCCCAGGAGATCTGCCGTTGACCAGAACCGGCGTTCCGGCCACCCCAATGTCCCCCGACGATCTCGTGGACCCCGTCTGCGGACTGATCCGCGCGGTGGAGCCCGTCGAGCACCCCGCGGGGGCGCCGCCCCGCTACCTCGCCATGACCGCCGAGGTCGCGGACGCCCGGAGGTTCGGGGCCTGGCCCGCCGACCGGGTCTCGCTCGGGACGACCTTCGGCGATCCCGGGGGAGCCCGGATCGCGGCCATCGCCGAAGCCGTCGAACGCTACTGCGGCAACCGGCTGCCCCCGCCCGGGCACTTCGGGGCGCCACGGCGCGCCACGGCCCGGGAGCTCCTCGACGAGGGGAAGCGGCTGTACGGTCCCGACGACCTGCCCCGGTACGCGCCCTGGCAGTACGGGCGCCCGGACTTCCCCTACCGGCCGTTCCTCCCGGACACGCCCGCCCTGTGGGCCGTGGGCGACGAAGGCCCGGGGGAGTGCTGGGCCCCGGTGTCCCTGACCCACCTCAACTGGCGCCAGGGCGAGCTGCGTTCGCTGCCCCGCACACACCACCTCAACTACGCGGGCATAGCCACCGGCCAGGGCTTCGACGACGCCGTCGAGCGCGGGCTGCTGGAGACCGTCGAGCGCGACGCCCTGGAGCTCTGGTGGCACCTCGACGGTCCGGCCCGGGGTATCGACCCGGGCAGTGTTCCGGGGCTGAGGGCCGACCTGGACGGCTGCGGCCTCGACGTGTGGATCGTGGAGATGCCGTCGGAGTTCGCCCCCTGCATGGCAGCCCTCGTCCACGACACGCGCCGTGGCCTCTTCGCGGCGGGCTTCGCCTGCCGCTACGACCCGGCCGAGGCGGCCCGTAAGGCGGTGCTCGAAGCCGTGCACACCTGGGTGTTCACCCAGGGGGCGGTCGAGCGCGACGGCTGGGTCTTCAAGGCGGTCGACGCCGGCATGTTCGCCCCGGGCCTCTATCTGGAACACCGCGCCGACCGGCGCTACCTCGACGACTGCGGGACCGACTTCGCCGCCGTGCGCGACCTCGGCGCACACGTGCAGGTGTGGCTCGACGAGCGGGTCACCCCGCTCGCTTCCCGGTTCACCGAACCGGCCCACGGAGTCGTGGACATCGCGGACGTCGCGCCGGGCAGCCGCGCCGCCCTCGACGCCCGGCTCGCGGCGGGCGGCCACCGGGTGATCACCTTCGACCTGACCACCGAGGACGTCAGGGCGACACCGCTCAGGGTGGCGCGCGTCCTCGTCTCCGGTCTCGTCCCCAACGCCCCGGCCGCCTTCGCGTACTTCGGAAGTCCCCGCTTCGCCGAAGCGGCCCTGTCCAGGGGCTGGCGTTCGGCAGAACCGTCCGGACCCCAGGACTTCACCCTCGTCCCGCCGCCACACATGTAGGGGAAACGACGTGCCCGCACCCACCACCACCGACGACCCGGTTCGCGAAGCTCTCGCGCGCGCCCGGTCGGGCGCACCGCCCGGCCCGGACACTCCTGCCGGGCCCTTCCCCCGCTGGACGGGCCGGGCGACGCCGCTCACCCCGGCTGCCGCACCCGCCCTCGACCACCTCCTGCGACACTCACTCGCCGTCACCCCGTCGGAGCCGGGCGACGGGCGGCTGGGGCCCGCCCCCTCGGCGGGCGGACTGAACCCCGTGTCCGCCCATCTCCTGGTGGGCGCCGACGGCGAGCTGCCTCCCGGGCGTTACGCCTACGACGCGGTACGCCACCGGGTGCACCGGCGGGGAGACGCCCCGTCCGACCCGCCGGACGGCACCCTCGTCGTCCTCACGGTGGACGCCCGCCGCACGGTCTCGCACTACGGGCACCGCGCCCTGCCGCTGCTGCTCCTGGACGCCGGTCACGCCGTCGCCGCCCTGGCGTCGGCGGGCGCGGCGAGGCTGAGCCTGGACACGGACGGCCTGCTCCTGTCGGCGGCGGCGGGCCTTCCCGAACCCGCCCTGTGGCGGCGGACCTGGCCCGGGACCACACCGCGACACCCCCTCGCGGCGGTCGCGGCAGGCCCTTGGACGCGAGACCCCGGAGCAGCCCTCGCCCGCTGGGCGACATGCCCGCCCGGCGCGGCCCCGCAGCCGGAGTCCGGAGCCGGGGAGGCGTCCCCCGTACTGGAGGGGACCTGGGCGGCCCTGGACGCCGTCGCATCTGCCGCCGGAACGGGGGAGTGGGCGACGCCGACGGCACGCACGGCCGACCACACCCTGATGTCCCGGCGCAGCGCCCCACCGCCGCTGAGAGGTGTTCCGGCCCCCGAGGACCTCGCCCACGTCCTCGCCCGCGCGGCCGGGGCGCTGCCCACACGGCTGCGCTGGTGTGCCGCCGTCGGCGGTGAGCACCCCGGCCTGCTGCGGCTCGCACCCGCGGGCAACCGGCCGCACCGTCCGGCGCTCCAGCCCCTGGCATCGGGCGAGGCCCGTCCGACGCTCGCCGCCTGGGCCGCCGGACAGGGCTGGATCGCGGAGGCGGGAGCCGTGCTGCTCGCATACGGGTGCCCGGAGGACGCGGACGCGCGGCAGGTCCGCCGCGACCACCTGGCCGCCGGATACGCCGTCGGCCTCGCCCAACTGGCCGCCTCGCAGCTGCGTCTGCCCTCACGCCCGGTCGGTTCCTGGCAGCGGGCCGACCTCGGCGCGGCGCTCGCCGGCCCACCCGGACGTGACTGGATCGTCCACGGACTCGCCCTGGGAAGAGGGGATCAGCCGTGATGCTTCACCCGGAGCTGACACGCGCCGCCCGCACGGCGCGCGGCCCGCTGCTCGGTGCCACCGCCCTGCTCGGTGCGGTGGCCCTGACCCACCTGGCTCAGGCGGTGCTTCTCGCCGTCGCGCTGTCCGCCGTCGCCCGTGACGACACCCGCCGACTCGCCGCGCTGCTGGGCGGGGTGCTCGTGGCCGTCGTCGCCCGCGCGGGCCTGAGCTGGTGGCAACGCCGTACCGCCGTGCGCGCCGGATCCCGCGTACGCGTCGGGCTGCGCGACGCACTGCTGGAACACCTCGGCCGGCTCGGCCCCTCCCACGTCCAGGACGCCCGCGCCGGAGCCGTACGCGCCACACTCGTCGACGGCGTCGAAGGAGTGGACGCGTACGTCTCCCGCTACCTTCCCCAGCTCCTCGTCACCTGCGCCGTTCCGCCGCTGCTGCTGATCGCCGTCGCGGCCCTCGCCCCGTACGCACTTCTGGCCCTCGTGCCCGCCCTGCTTCTGGCGCTGCTCGCCCCCCGCTGGTGGGACCGGCTGCTGGAGCGCCGGGGGCGCGAGCACTGGGAGTCCTACGAGACCCTCGCCGCCGACTACCTCGAAGCCCTCCAGGGCATGTCCGCCCTGCGTGCGGCCGGAGCGGTCGGACGGACCAGGGCGCGCCTGGAGAACCGCTCGGACGCCCTGCACCGGGCCACCGTCGCCAAGCTGCGGGTCTCCCTCGTCGACACCGGTCTCACCGACCTGGCGATCCAGGGCGGGACGGTGGCGGCCGCACTGGTGGCCTGCGCCTCCGCCGCTTCCGGGAACACGACGGCTACCGGCACCTATCTGCTGCTGATGCTGGCCTCGGAGTGCTTCCGTCCCGTGCGCGACCTCTCCCGGGAGTGGCACGCCGGATACCTCGGGGTCTCCGCCGCCGACGGCATCGCCGCCCTGCGCACCGCCGGGGGCGGGGTACCGGACGATGGCCGCCACCCGGCGGACTGGACCACCGGACCGGAGATCGCGTTCGAGGGCGTGACCTTCCGATACACGGGGGCTGCGCGACCCGCACTGGACGGTGTGACGTTCACGGCGGCGGCAGGACGGACGACCGCGGTGGTCGGTCCCTCCGGGGCCGGCAAGTCGACGCTCCTGTCCCTGCTGACCCGCCACCACGACCCCGTACACGGCCAGGTGCGCCTCGACGGTGTCCCCGCGGCGCGCTACGCGCTGGACTCCCTGCGCCGGGGCATCGCCGTCGTCTCGCAGGAGACGTACTTCTTCCACGCCACCGTCGCGGACAACCTCCGCCTGGCCCGTCCGGGCGCCACCGAGGACGAACTGCGTGGCGCGACACGCGCTGCGGGCCTCCACGACGAGATCGCCGCCATGCCGGACGGCTACCTCACCGTGCTGGGCGAACGCGGCGCCACCCTGTCCGGAGGCCAGCGTCAACGACTGGCGCTCGCCCGCGCCCTGCTCGCCGACGCGCGCGTCCTCGTCCTCGACGAGGCGACCAGCGCGGTGGACGAACGCGGTGAGGCCCGCATAGGCAAGGCCCTGGCCGAGGCCGCCCGGGGGCGCACCTGCCTCGTCATCGCCCACCGTCTGGACGCCGTGCGCGACGCGGACCGCATCGTCGTCCTCGACGGCGGACGGGTGCGGTCCATCGGGGACCACACCACCCTCATGGCCGAGAACGGTCTCTACGCGGCGCTGGTCGAGGCCGGCCGGACGAAGGAAGCGGGACGAGCGGCATGACGACCCTCCACAGCATCCACCCGGAGGAACGGGGCGGGCGCGGCGCCCTGCGGGGTCTGCTGCCCGCACTCGGCGCACACCGTCTCATGGTGGCGCGCACCTGCGCCGCCGCGCTCACCGATCAGGCGGCACTCGTCGCGCTGGTCACGCTGGCCGCCCACACGGTCGGCGCCGCCGTCATCGAGGGGCACGCGCCGTCCGGCGCCACCGTGGCGGCGCTCATCGCGCTCGTCCTCATCAAGGCGCTCGCGACCTGGCGGGAGATGGACCTGAGCCATGACCTGGCCTACCGGGTGCTCGCGGTGCTGCGCGTACGGATCTTCGACGGGCTCGCGCGCAGCGCACCGGCCCGCATCGGTGGCCGCCGCAGCGGCGACCTGGCGGCGACCGCGATGGGGGACGTCGAGGCCCTGGAGTTCTTCTACGCCCATGCGATCGCCCAACTCTGCGCCTCCGTCACGGTTTTCGGTGCGGGCTCCGCCACCCTTGCCGTCATCGAGCCACGGATGCTGATCGCGGTCGTCCCCGTCGCGGTCCTGCTCGTCCTCGCGCCACTGCTGGAAGGGCGCGGGCGGACGCGCCGGGGGGCCAGGACCCGTACGGCGGCGGCCGAACTGTCGGCGGAGGCCGTACAGACCGTCGACGGGCTGCGTGAGCTGCTCGGCTTCGGCGCCCTGTCCGCCAGGCGTACGCGACTGGCGGAGGCGGGCCGGGGGCTGGCCGACGCGCAGCGGGCCGAGCAGTCCTGGGAGGCGGCGGCTGCCGCCGTCCGCGACGCGTTCGTGGTGGTCGCGGTGACAGGGGTCGTGGCACTCGCGGCGCAGGCCGTCGCCGCCGGACGGCTCGACGGGCCCTGGGCCCCGGCCGCCATGGCGCTGGCACTCGGCACACTCGCGCCCGCCGCCGAGGTGGCGGCAGCGCTGGGCAAGGCGGGCGGGCTGCGGCCGGCCGCAGCCCGGGTCGGGGCGGCCGTCGCGGCCCCGGCGGGCGCGGCGGAACCCCTCGCCCCGCGGCCCGTTCCCGCAGGCCCGCTGGGTGTGCGGCTGCGTGGCGTCCGCTTCGACTACGGCGGGCGGAGCGTCCTCGACGGCGTCGAGCTGACCGTACGGGCCGGGGAGACCGTGGCCCTCGTGGGCGTCTCAGGGGCCGGCAAGTCCACCTGCGCCCATCTGCTCGCCCGCTTCTGGGACCCGTCCGCCGGCGCGGTCGAACTGCTGCCCGCCGACGGTTCTGAACCCGTGGACCTGCGCGACCTGGCGGAGGCCGAACTGCGCGCAGCGGTCGCCGTGGTCGGCCAGGAGACTCCGCTCTTCCACGGCACCCTCGCGGAGAACCTCAGGCTCGGCGCGCCCGGCGCGAGCGACAGTGAGGTGGCCGACGTGGTCCGCCGCTGCGGCATCGACCGCTTCGCGGCGAGCGTGGATGACCTGCGTGTCGCGGAACGCGGCACGACACTCTCCGGCGGCCAGCGCGCCCGCATCTCCCTGGCCCGCGCCCTGCTCGCGAACCCCCGTGTCCTGGTCCTCGACGAGACCACCGCCCACCTCGACACGGCCTCGGACGCCGAGCTCGCCGCCGCGCTCGCGGCGGCGTCCTCCACCCGTACGACGATCTGGATCGCCCACCGCCCGGCGACGATCCGCCGGGCCGACCGGATCGCGGTGCTCGACGCGGGACGCATCGCCCAGGAGGGCACATGGGAGGAGCTCGCCGCCCAGGGAGGCGCGTTCGTGGACGCCGTGGTGCCGGAGCGGGCCACCGCGTGAGCAGCCCGCGGGGCATGTCGCAGCCCTCGGTTGCGGCACACGCGTGCAAGGCCTCGGCTGTCGCCGTGGCCTTGTTGTGGCGTCCGGCGGATCCGGGGGGAAAATGAATCGGGACAAACCGCCTGGAAAGAGGAGAAAATCATGACCACGACGGCGCACGCGCCCCATACCGACCACACACACGAGCACGGTGAGGGCTGTGGCCACGTCGCCTTCCCGCACGGCGACCATGTGGACTACGCCCACGACGGTCACGTGCACCGCGTCCACGAAGGTCACGCGGACGAATGCCGGACCGGTGCGCACGCGGCCCACGAGGACCACGCGCATCAGCACGGCGAGGGCTGCGGCCATGTGGCCGTGCCGCACGACGGCCACACCGACTACGTGCACGACGGGCACCGGCACGCCGTGCACGAGGGGCACTGGGACGACCACTGACCAGCGTCCGCCGCGCGCCGGTCGCTCCACGCCGCTGAGGACGCCCTCGGCCCACCGTCGGACGTTGCCCGTCGCACACCGGGCCCTGGTCCGATAACACGCCCCACGCCGGCTGTCCTCCCGGAGCGCGCCTTCCTCCCGGCGTGCGGCGTGGCCGCGGGCGGCGGACGATGAAGCAGATGAGCCGTTCAGCGGATACGAGACGCGAAGGGCCGGGCGCGAGCGATGCCCTGGTCGTACTGAGCAACGTCAACAAGCACTTCGGCGCGCTGCACGTGCTCCAGGACATCGACCTCACCATCGGCCGGGGCGAAGTGGTCGTCGTCATCGGTCCCTCGGGAGGCGGCAAGTCCACGCTCTGCCGGGCCATCAACCGTCTGGAGACCATCGACTCCGGCAAGATCTTCATCGACGGCAAGGCGCTGCCCGCCGAGGGCCGCGAGCTGGCCGCGCTGCGGGCCGATGTGGGCATGGTCTTTCAGTCGTTCAACCTTTTCGCCCACAAGACCGTCCTGCAGAACGTCACGCTCGGGCAGCTCAAGGTCCGCAAGAAGGGCAAGAAGGCGGCCGAGGAGCGGGCGCGCTCACTCCTGGACCGGGTCGGCGTCGCCTCGCAGGCCGACAAGTACCCCGCGCAGCTATCCGGAGGTCAGCAGCAGCGCGTGGCGATCGCCAGAGCCCTGGCGATGGACCCGAAGGTCATGCTCTTCGACGAGCCCACCTCGGCGCTCGACCCGGAGATGATCAACGAGGTGCTGGAGGTCATGCAGCAGCTCGCCCGCGACGGTATGACCATGGCCGTCGTCACCCATGAGATGGGCTTCGCCCGCTCGGCCGCAAACCGTGTGGTCTTCATGGCCGACGGGCGGATCGTGGAGGAGGCGACGCCCGCGCAGTTCTTCGGCGACCCGCGCAGCGACCGGGCCAAAGACTTCCTGTCGAAGATCCTCAAGCACTGAGCGGGCCCGGGAACCGGCCGCTCGTCGAGGCCTCGACCGAGACTTCACCGAGATTCCCCACCGAGACCCCCAGGGATGATCACCATGAACGTTCGCAGGACACCCGCGGCGGCGGCCGCCGCGCTCGCGCTCACCCTGACGACCGTGACCGTCGGCTCCGGAGGGGCCCAGGCGGTCGGCGCGGGCAGTGCCTCCGGGAGCGGCGCCGAAACGATCACCATCGGCATCAAGTACGACCAGCCCGGCATCGGGCTGAAGACACCGGACGGCACGTACACGGGCTTCGATGTCGACGTGGCGACCTACGTCGCCAAGGAACTCGGCTTCGAGCCCGGTGACATCCAGTGGAAGGAGGCCAAGAGCGCCGACCGCGAGACGCTGCTCGAACGCGGCGACGTCGACTTCATCGCGGCTTCGTACTCGATCAACGACGAGCGCGAGGAGAAGGTCGACTTCGCGGGTCCGTATCTGCTCGCGCACCAGGACGTCCTGATCCGGGCCGACGACGACTCCATCAAGAAGCCCGAGGACCTGAACAACAAGAAGCTCTGCTCGGTCACCGGCTCGACCTCCGCGCAGAACGTCAAGGACGAGATCGCGCCCCAGGCGCAACTCCAGGAGTACGGCGGCTACTCGGAGTGCCTGACCGGCCTGGAGAACGAGACCATCGACGCGCTGACCACCGATGACTCGATCCTCGCCGGATACGCCGCGCAGGACGAGTTCAAGGGCAAGTTCAAGCTGGGCGGCTTCAAGCTGAGCAACGAGAACTACGGCATCGGTGTCCAGGAGGGCAGTGAGCTGAAGGCGAAGATCAACACGGCCCTGGAGAAGATGGTCGCCGACGGCACCTGGGACGAGGCCGTCGAGAAGAACTTCGGCCCCGCGAACTACCAGAACGAGCCCGCGCCGAAGATCGGCAACGTCGTCCAGTGACACCCGTACGCGGTCCGGCAGCCGGGCGATGAGGTGCGCCGCCGCACCGGCGGCGCACCTGGCCCTCCCCACACGCGAAAGCGCGGGACATCGTGTTCGACTTCCTTGAAGGCTATGACCTGTTGGGTGCCTTCTGGGTGACGGTTCAGCTCACCCTCTACTCCGCGGTGGGCTCCCTCGTCCTCGGTACCGTGCTGGCGGCGATGCGCGTCAGTCCCGTACCCCTGATGCGCGGCTTCGGTACCGCGTACGTCAACATCGTGCGGAACATCCCGCTCACGGTCATCATCATCTTCACCTCGCTCGGGCTCTTCCAGACGCTCGGCATCAATCTGGGCGCCGAGGACTTCACGGCCATCAACTTCCGGCTCGCCGTGCTCGGCCTGACCGCGTACACCGCCGCGTTCGTCTGTGAGGCGCTGCGGTCCGGCATCAACACCGTGCCCGTGGGCCAGATCGAGGCGGCACGGGCGATCGGGCTGAGCTTCGCGCAGACCCTGCGTCTGATCGTCCTCCCGCAGGCGTTCCGTTCCGTGGTGGCCCCGTTGGCCAACGTGCTCATCGCGCTCACCAAGAACACCACGGTGTCCGCCGCGATCGGGGTCGCCGAAGCCGCGGCGCTCATGCGGGAGATGATCGAGAACGAGGCCCAGCTCATCCTCATCTCCGCCGTGTTCGCGGCCGGGTTCGTCTGCCTCACCCTGCCGACCGGACTCTTCCTCGGCTGGGTGAGCAAGAAGGTCTCGGTGCGGCGATGACCCCTCCCCTCTACGACGTCCCGGGACCGCGCGCCAAGCGGCGCAACGTGCTGTACACGCTGGTGTTCCTGGTGGTCCTTGCCGCACTCGCCTGGTGGGTCTACCGGAGCCTGGACGAGAAGAACCAGCTGGAGTGGGCCAAGTGGCGCCCCTTCTTCACCGACGCCGGCGCCTGGACCACGTACATCCTGCCGGGCCTGCGGAACACCGTCATCGCGGCGTCCCTCTCCATGGTCCTCGCGTTGCCGCTCGGCGCCCTCCTGGGCATCTCCCGGCTCTCCGACCACCGGTGGATACGCGTCACGGCCGGCACGGTCGTGGAGTTCTTCCGGGCCATTCCCGTACTGATCCTGATGCTCTTCGCCAACTCCGCGTTCTCCGAGTTCACCGACGTCAGTCCGGACACCCGCCCGCTGTACGCGGTGGTCACCGGGCTCGTGCTCTACAACGCCTCGGTGCTCGCCGAGGTGGTGCGCGCCGGAATCCTGTCCCTGCCACGGGGGCAGACCGATGCCGCCAAGGCGATCGGGATGCGCAAGGGGCAGATGATGCTGCACGTGCTGCTGCCGCAGTCCGTCACCGCGATGCTCCCCGCGCTCGTCAGCCAGTTGGTGGTCATCGTCAAGGACACCGCGCTCGGCGGCGCCATGCTCGGCTTCTCGGAACTGCTGGCCTCGGTGCGCCCGATGAGCGCCAACTACGGCGCCAACACCATCGCGAGCTTCACGGTCGTGGCGGTGATCTTCGTTCTCATCAACTTCGCCCTCACCACCTTCGCGAGCCGGCTGGAGGGAATGCTGCGGCGCGGCAAGAAGTCCACCGGAGCGGTGGTCGGCGCGGAGGCCGTGGAGGAACTGGCCACGCCGGGCGAGCACATGGCGCCACGGGGCAAGGGCGGGGCGGGAGGAGCCGGCCGTACCGGAGGCGGCTCCGGGGACGGTCCGGCGTAGGGGAGCCCGGGCGCGACGTTCCGACGGGCGGTCATCGGCCGCCCTTTGTGGCTTTTCGGTAACGGGCCCCCGCTGCGAACGGGAAACATGATTAGCTTAGGCTTGCCTAACTGTCGCTGTTCGCCAATCATGAGGAACACCAATGCTCGGGTCCACCCGCCTGCGTCGTCAGACCATCGCAGCCTCGGCCACCGCCGTCGCTCTCGCGCTCGTCCTGGGCGGCTGCTCGTCCGGCAGTGACGAGGAGAAGACCACGGAGTCCTCGGCGAAGGGCAAGGGTGCCTTCCCCGTCTCGGTCAAGAGTGCCCTCGGCACCGCGAAGATCGACGCCAAGCCCGAACGCATCGTCACCCTCGGCCAGGGTTCCGCCGAGACGGCGATCGCGCTCGGCACCACCCCGGTGGGCATCGAGAGCTACGAGTGGGGCAGCGACAAGAGCGGCTACCTGCCGTGGATCAACGAGGCCGTGAAGAAGTCGGGCGGCGAGCTGCCCAAGCAGTTCACCGGCGGCGAGGACATCGACTTCGAGGCCATCACGGAGCTCGAGCCGGACGTCATCCTCGCCCCGTGGTCGGGTGTCACGCAGGAGCAGTACGACATCCTCAAGGACATCGCCCCGACCGTCGCCTACCCGGACCAGGCGTGGAGCACGGACTGGGACCAGCAGATCGACATCATCGGCAAGGCGCTCGGCCAGACCGAGGACGCCAAGGGCCTCAAGACGAAGATCGAGAAGCAGCTCGCGGACGCCGCGGCCACCCGGCCGAACTACAAGGACGTCACGTTCTCGTACATCTACAACACCGGCCCCGGCACCCTCGGCGTCTTCAAGCCCGAGGAGCAGCGCGTCAAGATGGTCTCGTCCCTCGGGCTGACCGTCGACCCGGTGGTGAACACGTTCAAGGAGACCGAGGGCACCGACTCGGCGCTGATCGGCCTGGAGAACGCCGAGAAGCTGAAGGACAGCGACCTCGTCTTCACGTTCTACACGGACGACAAGAGCCGCAAGGAGGTCGAGGCGCAGCCGCTGTACGGCGCGATCCCGGCCATCAAGAGCGGCGCGGTCGTCGCCAGTAACGACAACCCCTTCGTCACCGCCTCCTCGATCATCAACCCGCTGACCGTTCCGTGGGTGATCGACCGTTACCTCCCGCTGATCGACAAGGCCGTCGCCGCCGCGGGCAAGTAACGCTCACCGCAGGCACGCGCATGGCTACCACCACGCAGGCACCGCCGAGCGGCGCCGGTACCTCGCGTACCGGCGCCGCTCGGCGTGCGACGGCCCTGATCGCCGGAGTGGCCGTCCTGGCGCTCGCCCTCTGCGCGAGCGTCATGTACGGCAGCCGGTCGACCTCGTTCGGCGACGTCCTCGACGTCCTCTCCGGGACCGCCGACGCCAACATCACCACCATCATCGAGAGCCGTTACCCGAGGACCGCGCTCGGCGTACTGGCCGGGCTCTGTCTCGCGGTCGCCGGCACCCTGATGCAGGGCGTCAGCCGCAACCCGCTGGCCGACCCCGGACTGCTCGGCATCAACGCGGGCGCCTCGGCGAGCATCGTCACCGCGACGGCCTTCCTCGGTGCCACCGGCAGCACCGCCACGATGTGGTGGGCCCTGCCAGGAGCGCTGGTCGCCGGAGTGCTCGTCCACGTCATCGGCTCCTCGGGGGCGAGTACGGGGCTGGTGCGCCTGGTACTCGCCGGCGCCGTTCTCTCCGCCGTGCTGATGGCCTACATCCAGGCCGTCACCCTGGGCCGGCCCAAGGTGTTCGACAGCTACCGCTACTGGGTCGTCGGCGCGCTCGGCGGGCGCGACTTCGACGTCTTCACGGCCGTCCTGCCGTTCGCGGCGGTCGGCTTCGTCATCGCCCTGGTGCTGGGGCCCGGCCTCAACACCCTCGCCCTCGGCGACGCCACCGCGGCCTCCCTCGGCGCGCATCCGGCACGGGTGCGGGCGGGCGGGCTCCTCGCCGCCACGCTGCTCAGCGCCGCGGCGACGGCTGCCGTCGGGCCCATCGCCTTCGTCGGTCTGGCCGTCCCGCACGTCGTACGCGCCCTGGTCGGCGTGGACTTCCGCGTCCAGATCGTGTTCTCGGCCATCGCCGGTCCCGCGCTGCTGCTCGTGGCGGACGTGGTGGGCCGGATCCTCCTGCGCCCGCAGGAACTGATGGTCGGCGTCGTGACCGCGTTCATCGGAGCGCCCGCCCTGCTCCTTGCCGTACGCAGAATGAGGGGAAGCACATGACGGCCGACCGGGCGGGCTTCCGAACCGCCTCGCCACGGGGCTACCTGACCCTCGGCCGCACCGTCGCGGTGCCCGTCCGGCGGGTTTCCGTCATCGCCGCGCTCGTCCTCCTGCTCCTGACGGCAGCCGCCGCGGTCGCCACCCTGTCGCTCGGCCGGCTCGGCATCCCGCTCGCCGACCTGGCCGGGGCGCTCACGGGCGGAGCGGAGGGCAAGGACGCGTTCGTACTGGAACGGCTGCGCGGACCCCGCCTCGTCGTCGCCCTCGGCACGGGAGCGGCGCTCGGTCTGTCCGGGGCGCTGTTCCAGTCCGTGACCCGCAACCCCCTCGGCAGCCCCGACGTGATCGGGCTCGGCTCCGGGGCGGGCGCGGGCGCCGCCATCGTCGCGCTGGTGCTGCCGGACACGGTCCCGGTGTCCCTGGGGGCTCTCGCCGGAGCGGTGCTCGCCATGGTGCTGGTCTACGTCTCCACGGGTACGGGCTTCCGCAACCCCGCGCGGCTCGTCGTGGCGGGAATCGGCGTCGCCGCGATCTGCACGGCGATCACGCAGTACGTCGTCTACGCGATGGAGCGGGACCGTGCGGCGGTCCTCTCGGCGTACGTCAACGGCAGTCTCTCCGCGAGGGCCTGGGACGACGCGAGCACGATCTGGCTGGTGCTTCTCGTCTCGGCTCCGTTGTGCGCGCTGATCGCCCGGCGCCTGGACATCGGTGAGATGGGCGACGACATCGCCGCGGGCCTCGGCTCCGAGCCGCAACGGACCAAGACCCTCGCCGTTCTCCTGGCGATCGTCCTGTGCGCCGGTGCGGTGAGCGTGGCGGGTCCCATCGCCTTCATCTCGCTGACCGCCGCTCAGATCGCCAAGCGCGTCACCAGGGTGTCCGGGCCGCATCTCCTGCTCTCCGCGGTGACGGGCGCACTGCTGCTCGTCCTGGCCGATCTGGCAGCCCAGCAGCTGCCCCTCTTCGACAACCTGCCCGTCGGCATCTACACGATGGCCATCGGCGGCGCGTATCTCGGTTACCTGCTGACCCGCGAGTGGAGGAGGGGAGTCCTGTAGCCACCGCACCCCCCGGGGACGGCCGCCACTGGCCTCGTACAGGTTCGTCGTCCATACTGCCCGCCGTGGAGCAGCGCATAGATTCGAAGACCCAACCCGAGTTCGCCGCAGGCATCGACCCGGCGTTCATCCCCGGCCTCACGGCCCCTGTCTCGGCGCGGACGGAGGAAGACGAGGAGCCGGCCGACTCCCCCGGCGCGGACGCGGCCGTCGACGGTCCCGCTGAGAAGGCCGGCGAGGCGGACGAAGCGGCCGGGTCCGGCGAGGCGGCGGAAGCGGAATCCGGAACCGGCGCGGAAGCGGAAGCCGGTCAGGACGCGGAAGACCCGTCCGGCGGGCCCGTTTTCGAGGTCAGTGACCGTCGGGGTTCCATCCGGGCCGACCGCACGGGAATCCGGTTCCGACTGGACGACCAGGAGGCCGACTTCACCTGGGACGAGATCGGCGCGGTCGAGGTCAGGACGGCCCGCTTCGGGCGCCGGTTCACCGTCACCGTGCACGTGTCGAGCCGTCGTTGGTTCAACGCGGAGGTCGAGGCCGCCTCGCGGACCGCCCTCAAGGAGTGGCCCGCGCAACTCGACGAGGCGCTGGACGCCTACTTCGAGGAATCCTGACACCCGGATACCGGCGTGCGGGGTGGGAGGGCGGCCGGTTGCGCCCTCCCACCCCGCCTTCTCCCGGGTCCGCACCCGCAGACCCGGCGTCCGGCGGGTTCAGCCCTGGCTGAGGACCACCGAACGCGTCAGGTGCCGGGGAAGGTCCGGGTCGAGCCCGGCCGCGAGCGCCCGGGCGACCGCCAGGCGCTGGACACGCACGAGGTCGGCGAGCGGGTCGAGGCCGCTGTCGATCCAGCGGGCGCCGGTGTCGAGCACCTGCCGCTCCAGGCCCTCCGGGGCCGGACCGAACATCCAGGTGGCGGTCCCGGTGGTGGAGATGCTGATGGGCCCGTGGCGGTACTCCATCGCCGGGTACGACTCCGTCCAGGACAGCGACGCCTCCTTCATCTTGAGCGCCGCCTCGTTGGCGAGGCCCACCGTCCAGCCCCTGCCCAGGAACGTGAACTGGGTGCATTCCAGGAGCCCTTCGGGCAGCGGCTCGGCGAGCGCCGTCTCCGCGTCCCGCACCGCCTGTTCCGTGTGCAGCCCGAGATGGGCGCGGAGCAGGGTGAGCGCGGTGGTCGCGAACCGCGTCTGCACGACGGACCGTTCGTCGGCGAAGTCGAGGACGACGACGTCGTCGGCGGCCGTCATGACCGGAGTGGCGGGGTCCGCCGTGACGGCGACGGTACGGGCGGTGCCGTCCAGCCGGTCGAGCAGGTCCAGTACCTCGGTCGTGGTGCCCGAACGGGTCAGCGCGACGACCCGGTCGTAGGTGCGCCCGGAGGGGAACTCCGAGGCGGCGAAGGCGTGGCTCTCGCCCAGTCCTGCGTCCTCGCGGAGCGAGGCATAGGCCTGCGCCATGTAGAAGGAGGTGCCGCAGCCGACGACCGCGATGCGTTCACCGGCGGCGGGCAGGGCGTCCGCCCGGTCACCCGCCAGTTCCGCCGCGCGGCGCCAGCACGCGGGCTGGCTGGCTGTCTCGCTCGCTGCAAAGGACACGTCTGCTCCATCTGATGGGGTGAACGATGAGCCATGCTTGAATTTGCACGTTACAGGCTCACATCGAGCAAGAACAAGCATACGAGGCCGGGGGAAACGGGTCTCCGGCGGCCTGTGCGACGCTTGCGCTGTCCGGCGCCCGGCGACCGCGTTCCCGGGAAACGTGGTGCCGCAGGCAGGACAGGTAAGGAGCACACTCGTGGCCAGGGACGCCCGGTGGGACGCATTGCTGGAACTGGTCGGGAAGAACGGCCGGGTGGAGGTCGAGGACGCCGCTGTGGCCCTGGACGTGTCGGCGGCGACGATTCGCCGCGATCTCGACCAGCTCGCGGAGCAGCACCTGCTCACCCGGACCCGCGGCGGAGCCGTCGCCCACGGAGTGTCGTACGAACTGGCGCTGCGCTACAAGACCGGCCGGCACGCGCCGGAGAAGCAGGCAATCGGCCGCGCCGCCTCCGAACTCGTGGCCGTGGGCGAGGTGGTGGGCCTGACCGGCGGCACCACGATCACCGAGGTCGCCCGGGCGCTGGCCCTGCGCCCGGACATCGTGGGCGAGACAGGGATGTCGGCGGGCGGCCAGCCGACGCTGACCGTCGTCACCAACGCGCTGAACATCGCCAACGAGCTCGTGATCCGGCCGCAGATCAAACTGGTCGTGACGGGCGGAGTTGCCAGACCTCAGTCGTACGAGCTGACGGGTCCGCTGGCCAATGGTGTGATGAGTGAGATCACCCTGGACGTCGCGGTGCTGGGCGTGAACGCGATCGACATCGAACGCGGGGCGTACGTCCATCACGAGGGCGAGGCCAGCATCAACAGGCTGCTGGCGGAGCGGGCGCAGCGCGTGGTCGTCGCGGCCGACTCCTCGAAGATCGGCAAGCGGGCCTTCGCCCGCGTCTGTGATCTCGGGCAGGTCGACACCCTGGTGACGGACTCCGGCATCGCACCGGAGGCGAGGGCCCGTTTCGCCGAGGCGGGTGTCACCGTCATCGCGGTGTGAGGGGGCCGAGTCGGGACAGTGCCCGTGTCGGTGGTACGCCGAACGGGTGAGAAGCGGGAGACTTGCCTGATGAACAGTGAGCGCAGCCGGCGCGCAGTCAACCGGCGTACGAACGGGGTGGCCCTGTGAGCAGGTACGACAGGTACGACAGGTACGACGCCACCGACGAACAGTGGGAAGGGCTCGCCCAGGTCGTACCGCTGCGCGGCCGCAACGAGTGGCCTTCGCGGGTCGACCACCGCGCGGTCCCGGACGAACCGGTGGCCGAGCAGAGGCGGCTGGTGGTGCTGCGGGTCCAGGTGTTCGCGGACGCGCGCGAGGTGGCGGAATACCTCGTCGCGCAGATTCCGGTACTGCTGGACCTGACCGCGGCGGAGACCGATGTGGCCAAGCGCATCCTCGACTTCAGCAGTGGCGTGGTCTTCGGGCTCGGCAGCGCGATGCACCGCGTCGACCGCAACGTGTTCCTGCTGGCCCCGGTCGGCATGGAGGTCGAAGGAGTGGCGGCGGCGGGCGTTCCTCACGCGTAGACGGCGCGTCCGGGCGCTCCGCGGGGCGCCCGGAGCCGCAGTGGTAGACCTGGGCCGTGACGGAATTCGATGTAGAGGGACTTCAGCGCCGGCTGGCCGTGTTCGCCGCGGCACGGAACTGGGAGCAGTACCACACCCCGAAGAACCTGGCGGTGGCGCTGAGCGTGGAGGCGTCCGAACTGGTCGAGATCTTCCAGTGGCTGACGCCGGAGCAGTCGGCGAGGGTGATGGAGACGGCGGAGACCGCGCACCGCGTGGCCGACGAGGTCGCGGACGTGCTCGCGTACCTGCTGCAGTTCTGCGAGGTGCTGGGTATCGATCCCCTGGCCGCCCTTGCGGCCAAGATCGACCGGAACGAGGTGCGGTTCCCGGTTCCGGAGCCCCCGGAACCCGGAAATGGTCACTCTTCGGAGTGATCAACTTGTCCACAGTCGATTTGGTGTCCACAGATTTCCGAATTCCTCTGGTCTTCCGGTGCTCGTCACCTCACTGTGGGTAATGAAAGAGGTGACCGGGTTTTCGTACAGGCGGGGGAATGACATGGAAGCGGAGCGACTGATCGAGGCCGGCCGCCGCGCACTGGCCGAGAGCCGGGGCTCGCTGAACGTGATGGCGGAGGCGTGGCAGGCCCAGGCGCTCGCCAGGACGGTCGGCAGCAGGCTGCTCCTGAGCGGGCCCGTGGAATTACGTGGCGAGGCGCGCGGCCTCAGCGAGGCCGGCGGACGCGGCGGCTCGGCGCTCGACCACCCCATGGTGCTCGCCGGTGGGACCAGGGCCTCTCAGCTCACCGAAGTGGCGGATGTGCGGCGGTCGTTGACCGCTCTGGTCGCTCTGCTCGGTGAGGTGGGCATCGCGTTGGTCGGGGTCGCCTGCGACACCGACGAGGAGGGTCTGTACTGGCAGTGCATCGAAGCGATAGACGCGGCCGACGAGTCGGTCGACCGGGTGCACGGAATGCTGAGACGGCTCGCGGAGCGCGAGGCGGAGCGAGAGCGTGAGCGGGACGGCCCGTTCGGGGTGCTCCACGGCCCTGCGGGCTCGGCGGCGGGGCCGCCCTGAGGCGGGGACGGGCGTGACCGGGCCGGGTCGCGGGAGCTGGGACGGCCGGTGTTCGAAGGTGCAGGATGGATGCATGGATCTTCGAATCTTCACCGAGCCCCAGCAAGGGGCCTCCTACGACACCCTTCTCGCCGTGGCCAAGGCGGCCGAGGACCTCGGCTTCGACGCGTTCTACCGCTCCGACCACTACCTTCACATGGGATCGGGCGACGGGCTTCCGGGCCCGACCGACGCATGGATCACCCTTGCCGGGCTGGCGCGCGAGACCAGGCGCATCCGGCTCGGGACCCTGATGACGGCGGGCACCTTCCGGCTGCCGGGCGTGCTGGCCATCCAGGTCGCGCAGGTCGACCAGATGTCAGGCGGCCGTGTCGAACTGGGTCTGGGCGCGGGCTGGTTCGAGGCGGAGCACAAGGCGTACGGCATCCCCTTCCCCAAGGAGAAGTTCGGCCGCCTTGAGGAGCAGCTGGCGATCGTCACCGGCCTCTGGGAGACGGAGGTGGGCAAGACCTTCAGCTACGACGGCACGTACTACCAGCTGACCGACTCGCCCGCGCTGCCCAAGCCGGCCCAGGCCAAGGTGCCGGTCCTGATCGGCGGACACGGTGCGACCCGCACCCCGAGGCTCGCCGCGAAGTACGCCGACGAGTTCAACATCCCGTTCGCCTCGCTGGAGGACAGCGAGAGGCAGTTCGGCCGGGTCCGGGCGGCGGCGAAGGCGATCGGCCGCCCGCCGGAGGAACTGGTGTACTCCAACGCACTGGTGGTGTGCGTGGGCAAGGACGACGCGGAGGTGGCGCGGCGGGCCGCGGCGATCGGCCGGGACGTCGAGGAGCTCAAGGCGAACGGCCTCGCGGGCTCGCCGGCCGAGGTGGTCGACAAGATCGGCCGGTACGGGGCGATCGGGTCGTCCCGGGTCTACCTCCAGGTCCTCGACCTGGGCGACCTCGACCATCTGGACCTGATCTCGTCCCAGGTCCAGTCGCAACTGACCTGACCCGACCCGATCCCGCCCGATCCCTCCCGACCGGCCCGGCGGAGCCGAAGGAGCAGGGAAGCCGAGGTGCAGAGGAGCAGAGGAGCGCGCATGAAGTCCGGCCAGCCACCGCACACCCCCGAAGGTCCCGCGCAGGGCCAACCGGTCCGCACGCTCGGCGAAGCCCTCGCCGGGGGGACCGTCCTGCTCGACGGCGGCCTCTCCAACCAGTTGGAGGCACAGGGCTGCGATCTGTCGGACGCGCTCTGGTCGGCCCGGCTGCTGGCCGACGCTCCCCACCAGATCGAGGCCGCGCACACCGCGTACGTCCGCGCGGGCGCGCAGGTGCTCATCACCGCCAGCTACCAGGCAACCTTCGAAGGCTTCGAGCGGCGCGGGATCGGGCAGGCCCGCGCCGCCGGACTGCTGGCCGGCAGCGTGGAGCTGGCCCGGCGGGCCGGAGAAGGGGCCGGGCGCCAGATCTGGGTCGCCGCCTCGGTCGGGCCGTACGGGGCGATGCTCGCGGACGGCAGTGAGTACCGGGGGCGCTACGGGCTCCCGGTGCGGGAGTTGGAGCGCTTCCACCGCCCGCGGATGGCGGCCCTGGCCGCCGCGCGGCCCGATGTGCTCGCACTGGAGACGGTGCCGGACATGGACGAGGCGGAGGCGCTGCTGAGGGTGGCCGGGGAGTTCGGACTGCCCGTGTGGCTCTCGTACAGCGTGGCGGGGGGCCGGACCAGGGCAGGGCAGCCCCTGGCGGAGGCCTTCGGGGTGGCCGCGGGGAACGGCCAGGTGATCGCCGTCGGCGTCAACTGCTGCGACCCGGCGGACGCGGACGGTGCGGTGGTGACGGCCGCCGAGGTCACCGGCAAGCCGGTCGTCGTGTATCCGAACAGCGGGGAGCGGTGGGACGCCGGGCTCCGGACCTGGGCGGGGGACAGCACGTTTGACGCCGGCCGGGTGCGGGCGTGGCAGGAGGGCGGGGCGCGGCTGGTAGGGGGGTGCTGCCGTGTCGGACCCGCGCGGATCGGGGAGCTGGGAGAGCTGCTGGCAGGATGAAATTGCCTGGTGGGAGCAGGGTCCCGGGGCCATACTCGGACGGGTGTTCCTGACTATCAGTACAACCGGCTCCCCGGAGCGTCCCGCCACCGATCTCGGTTTCCTGCTGCACAAGCATCCCGACAAGGCGCAGACGTTCTCCACCTCGCACGGCACCGCGCACGTCTTCTACCCCGAGGCATCCGCGGAGCGCTGCACGGCTGCCCTGCTGCTGGAGGTGGACAGTGTGGCGCTGGTGCGGCGCGGCAAGGGCAAGGGCAGGGGCGGAGCCCCCGACGCGGCGCTCGCGCAGTACGTCAACGACCGGCCCTACGCCGCCTCCTCGCTGCTCTCCGTCGCCATGAGCACGGTCTTCAAGTCCGCCCTGAGCGGGGCGTGCAGGGCCATGCCCGAGCGGGCGGAGCAGTCGCTCCCGCTGCGGATCGAGATCCCCGCAGTGCCCGCGCGTGGTGGCGTCGAGCTGGTGCAGAAGCTGTTCGGCCCGCTCGGCTGGACGAGCGTGGAGGCCGTGGCCGTGCCGCTGGACGAGGAGTTCCCCGAATGGGGCGACTCGCGCTACGTACAGCTGGTGCTGGAGGGGGAGATGCGGCTCGCGGACGCCCTGCGGCAGCTGTACGTCCTGCTGCCGGTGCTCGACGACGCCAAGCACTACTGGGTGGCCCCCGACGAGGTGGACAAGCTGCTGCGGGCCGGTGAGGGGTGGCTCGCCGAGCACCCGGAGCAGAAGCTGATCACCAGCCGGTATCTTTCGCGCCGCTGGTCACTGACCCGGCAGGCGATGGAGCGTCTCGAACTGGTGCGGCTCGCGGAGTCGGACGACCTCGACGTGGACTCCGTGGACAATGCCGTGGACGAGACGAAGGACACCGAGGAGAAGCCGGTACCGCTCGCAGAGCAGCGGCGCGTGGCGATCCTGGAGGCGCTGCGCGCCGCCGGGGCGGGCCGGGTGCTCGACCTGGGCTGCGGTCAGGGCCAGTTGGTCCAGGCGCTGCTCAAGGACGTGGCCTTCACCGAGATCGTCGGCGTCGACGTCTCGATGCGGGCCCTGACGATCGCCTCGCGCAGGCTGAAGCTGGACCGCATGGGCGAACGGCAGGCGAGCCGGGTCACGCTCCAGCAGGGTTCGCTCACCTATACCGACAAGCGGCTCAAGGGGTACGACGCGGCGGTGCTCAGCGAGGTCATCGAGCACCTCGACCTGCCGAGGCTGCCGGCCCTCGAGTACGCGGTGTTCGGATCGGCGCGGCCGCGCACGGTGCTCGTGACCACGCCCAACGTCGAGTACAACGTCCGCTGGGACACACTCCCCGCCGGGCACGTGCGCCATGGCGACCACCGCTTCGAGTGGACCAGGGCCGAGTTCGGGCAGTGGGCCGCAGAAGTGGCCGGGCGTCATGGCTACGAGGTGGCTTTCGTACCCGTGGGACCGGACGACCCCGAGGTGGGGCCGCCGACGCAGATGGCCGTGTTCACCATGAGCGCGGCGGACGAGAAGAACAAGAAGGAGGCGAAGGCCGCATGAGCGGGACCAGCACCACCGACACCCCCAGTACCTCGCGCACGCTGCCGGTGACCGACCTCTCCCTCGTCGTGCTCATCGGGGCCAGCGGATCGGGCAAGTCCACCTTCGCCCGCAAGAACTTCAAGCCCACCGAGATCATCTCCTCGGACTTCTGCCGGGGTCTCGTCGCGGACGACGAGAACGACCAGAGCGCCAGCGGGGACGCGTTCGACGTCCTGCACTACATCGCGGGCAAGCGCCTCGCCGCCGGGCGGCTCACCGTCGTCGACGCCACCAACGTCCAGCCGGAGAGCCGCAAGCAGCTCGTGCGCCTCGCCCGTGAGCACGACGTGCTGCCGATCGCGATCGTCCTCGACCTGCCCGAAGAGGTCTGCCTCGCGCGCAACGCGAACCGCCCCGACCGGGCCGACATGCCGCGCCACGTCGTCCAGCGCCACCGTCGCGAGCTGCGCCGTTCGCTGCGCGGCCTGGAGCGCGAGGGCTTCCGCAAGGTGCACGTCCTGCGCACCGAGGAGGAGGCCCAGCACGCGGGCGTCGTGCTGGAGCGCCGCTTCAACGATCTGCGCCACCTCACCGGTCCCTTCGACATCATCGGCGACATCCACGGCTGCAGCTCCGAGCTGGAGACCCTGCTCGCCACCCTCGGATACGTCGACGGGGCGCACCCCGACGGGCGCACCGCCGTCTTCGTCGGCGACCTCGTCGACCGCGGTCCCGACAGTCCCGGCGTGCTGCGCCGCGTCATGGGCATGGTGTCGTCGGGCAACGCCCTGTGCGTTCCGGGCAACCACGAGAACAAGCTCGGCCGTTACCTCAAGGGCCGCAGTGTCCAGCTCACGCACGGGCTCGCCGAGACCGTCGAACAGCTGGAGCGCGAGGACGCGGTCGACCCCGCGTTCCGCGGCCGGGTCGCGGAGTTCATCGAGGGCCTCGTCAGCCACTACGTGCTGGACGGGGGCAAGCTCGTCGTCTGCCACGCGGGGCTGCCCGAGAAGTACCACGGCCGCACCTCGGGCCGGGTGCGCTCGCACGCGCTGTACGGGGACACGACGGGCGAGACCGACGAGTTCGGCCTGCCCGTGCGCTACCCGTGGGCCGAGGAGTACCGGGGCCGCGCCGCCGTGGTCTACGGCCACACCCCGGTCCCCAGCACCTCCTGGGTCAACAACACCATCTGCCTGGACACCGGCGCCGTCTTCGGCGGGAAGATGACCGCGCTGCGCTGGCCGGAGCGCGAACTCGTCGACGTACCCGCCGAGAAGGTCTGGTACGCGCCGGTCAAGCCGCTCGTGTCCGAGGCCCCCGGTGGCCGCGAGGGCCGTCCGCTCGACCTCGCCGACGTCCAGGGCCGGCGCATCGTGGAGACCCGGCACATGGGCCGCCTCTCGGTGCGTGAGGAGAACGCCGCCGCGGCGCTGGAGGTCATGAGCAGGTTCGCCGTCGACCCGCGGCTGCTCGCCTACCTCCCGCCGACCATGGCGCCGACCGCCACCTCGCACGAGGACGGCTATCTGGAGCATCCGGCCGAGGCGTTCGCCCAGTACCGGACGGACGGTGTCGCCAAGGTCGTGTGCGAGGAGAAGCACATGGGTTCGCGGGCCGTGGCGCTGGTCTGCCGTGACGCGGACGCGGCACGCGAGCGTTTCGGCACCGATGGCCCGACCGGCGCCCTGCACACCCGCACCGGACGGCCGTTCCTCGACGATCCCGCGCTCACCGAGTCGGTCCTGGCCCGGCTGCGCACGGCTGTCACCGCTGCCGGGCTGTGGGAGGAGTGGGACACCGACTGGGTCCTCCTGGACGCCGAACTGATGCCGTGGTCGCTGAAGGCGGCCGGGCTGCTGCGCTCGCAGTACGCGGCGGTCGGCGCCGCGTCGGGCGCTGCCCTGCCCGCCGCCGTCGCCGCCCTCGAAGCGGCCGCAGCCCGGTCCGTCGACGTCGGCGAGCTGGCGGACCGGCAGCGCGGACGGACCGAGGACGCCGCCGCGTTCACCCGGGCCTACCGGCGCTACTGCTGGAGCACCGAAGGGCTCGAAGGCGTGCGGCTCGCGCCCTTCCAGATCCTCGCCGTGCAGGGCCGCTCCCTGGCCTCCGTACCGCACGACGAGCAGCTGGCATGGCTCGACCGGCTCGTAGAGCACGACCCGACCGGGCTGCTGCAGGTCACCCGGCGTCTCGTCGTCGACACCGGCGACGAGGAGTCGGTGCGCTCCGGCGTCGACTGGTGGCTGGAGATGACGGGCCGCGGCGGCGAGGGCATGGTCGTGAAGCCGCTCGGGGCGCTCGTGCGGGACGAGAAGGGCAGGCTGGTCCAGCCGGGCATCAAGGTGCGCGGCCGGGAGTACCTGCGGATCATCTACGGCCCCGAGTACACCCGTCCTGAGAACCTGGAGCGGCTGCGCTCCCGGTTCCTCGGCCACAAGCGGTCGCTTGCCCTGCGGGAGTACGCGCTGGGTCTGGAGGCCCTGGACCGGCTGGCCGACGGGGAGCCGCTGTGGCGGGTCCACGAGGCGGTCTTCGCGGTACTGGCCCTGGAGTCGGAGCCGGTCGACCCGAGGCTGTAGGGAAGGGCCACGGACAAGTGGGGAGCCATTCGCCGGGTGAACGGCGCTCCGTGCGGTGAGGATGGAGGCATGGGATTCCATGTCGACTCCGAGGCCGGGCGGTTGCGCCGCGTCATCCTGCACCGCCCCGATCTGGAGCTCAAGCGGCTCACCCCCGGCAACAAGGACGCGTTGCTCTTCGACGACGTGCTGTGGGTGCGCCGCGCCCGTCAGGAGCACGACGGGTTCGCCGACGTGCTGCGCGACCGGGGGGTCGAGGTGCACCTCTTCGGGGATCTCCTCCGGGAGTCGCTGGACATCCCGGTCGCCAAGCGCCTCGTCCTCGACCGGGTCTTCGAGCAGAAGGAGTACGGTCCGCTCGCCACCGAGCATCTGCGGTCCGCCTTCGAGGAGTTGTCCACCGCCGAGCTGACCGAGGCGCTCGTCGGCGGGATGACGAAGCGGGAGTTCCTGGAGCGGCACAGCGAGCCGACCTCGGTCCGGTTCCATGTGATGGATCTGGACGACTTCCTCCTGGCGCCGCTGCCGAACCACCTCTTCACCCGTGACACCTCCGCCTGGATCTACGACGGCGTCTCGATCAACGCGATGCGCTGGCCGGCCAGGCAGCGCGAGACCGTCCACTTCGAGGCGATCTACGGTCACCACCCCCTCTTCACGGGGCCGGACGCGGGGGTGTTCCACCACTGGTCGGAGGGGCAGGACGACTATCCGTCGACCATCGAGGGCGGTGATGTGCTGGTCATCGGCCAGGGCGCCGTGCTGATCGGGATGAGCGAGCGCACCACTCCGCAGGCGGTGGAGATGCTGGCCCAGGGCCTCTTCGACGCGGGGTCGGCCCGGACGATCGTGGCGCTGGACATGCCGAAGAACCGGGCGTTCATGCACCTCGACACGGTGATGACGATGATCGACGGCGATACGTTCACGCAGTACGCCGGTCTCGGAATGCTCCGCTCGTACACCATCGAGCCCGGAGACGGCCCCCGGGAACTCAAGGTCACCGACCATCCGCCCGAGCACATGCACCGGGCCATCGCCTCGGCGCTCGGCCTGGACTCGATCCGGGTGCTCGCCGCCGTCCAGGACGTCCACGCGGCGCAGCGCGAGCAGTGGGACGACGGCTGCAACGTGCTGGCCGTGGAACCGGGGGTCGTCGTGGCGTACGAGCGGAACGTCACCACCAACACGCACCTGCGCAAACAGGGCATCGAGGTGATCGAGATCCGCGGCAGCGAGCTGGGGCGGGGGCGCGGCGGGCCGCGGTGCATGAGCTGCCCGGTGGTCCGTGATCCCGTGTAGCGAGAGGTCCTGACGGCCGGGGGAGTACGAGGTCCTGACGACCAGGGCCCGTACAGGCCTGTATAGCGATGCAGGGTGTCGTATAGACTTCCAGAATCAGCGCTTCGAGCGACCCTTGTCCCGACCAGGAGCAGTCACATGGCCACAGACCTCGCAGGCCGCCACTTCCTCAAGGAGCTGGACTTCACGGCCGAGGAGTTCCGCGGCCTGGTCGCCCTGGCCGCCGAGCTCAAGGCCGCCAAGAAGGCGGGCACCGAGGTCCGGCGGCTGAGCGGCAAGAACATCGCGCTGATCTTCGAGAAGACGTCGACGCGTACGCGCTGCGCGTTCGAGGTCGCCGCGGCGGACCAGGGTGCGTCGACCACGTACCTCGACCCCTCCGGCTCGCAGATGGGGCACAAGGAGTCGGTGAAGGACACGGCCCGGGTGCTGGGCCGGATGTTCGACGGCATCGAGTACCGCGGTGACAGTCAGCAGGCCGTCGAGGAGCTCGCCGCGTACGGCGGCGTTCCCGTCTTCAACGGGCTGACCGACGAGTGGCACCCCACCCAGATGCTCGCCGACGTGCTCACGATGACCGAGCACAGTGCGAAGCCGCTGGACCGGATGGTGTTCGCCTACCTCGGCGACGCCCGCTTCAACATGGGCAACTCGTATCTCGTCACCGGCGCCCTGCTCGGTATGGACATCCGGATCGTCGCCCCCCAGGCGTACTGGCCCACGGCGGACGTCGTCGCGCAGGCCCGGAAGCTCGCCGAGGTCAGCGGGGCGACCGTCACGCTCACCGAGGACATCGCCGAAGGGGTCGGCGGCGCCGATTTCGTCGCCACGGACGTGTGGGTCTCGATGGGGGAGCCCAAGGAGGTGTGGGCCGAGCGCATCACCGCGCTCGCGCCGTACTCCGTGACCATGGACGTCCTGCGGGCCACCGGCAACGACGACGTCAAGTTCCTGCACTGCCTCCCGGCCTTCCACGACCTCGGTACGAAGGTCGGCCGCGAGATCCACGCGGAGTACGGCCTCACCGAGCTCGAAGTGACCGACGAGGTGTTCGAGTCCCCGTTCTCGGTCGTCTTCGACGAGGCGGAGAACCGAATGCACACCATCAAGGCCGTGCTCGTGGCCACGCTGGCCGGTCCGGCCCTCTGATCACTCGGTCGCGCGGGCGTGCCGTGCGGGAGCGGGCCGGGCCGGTGCCGCGGGCAGCGTGAACCACACCGCCTTGCCCTGCTCCGTCGTGCGGTGACCGCAGGCGGAGCTGAGCGTACGGATCAGGAGGAGGCCCCGGCCGTGCTCCTGCCAGGGGTCCGGCGCGCTGCCGGGGGCCGGCCGGGAGAGGTCGCCCGGCGGGGAGGGGTCGCGGTCGTGGACCTCGACCTGGCAGCCGGTCGGCATGAGTTCCACGACCAGCTCGATCGGCTCGTCGCCGTCCGTGTGCTCGACGGCGTTGGCGACCAGCTCGGCGGTGAGGAGTTCGGCGGTGTAGCTGTCCGCGGGGGCGTCGATGTCCGTGAGCGCGGTACGGATGAGCGCGCGGGCGATCGGCACGGCGGCCGTGGAGTGCGGCAGGGCGATACGCCAAGACGCGGGAATGGGGACATCGGGGGGCACAGCTGGTTCCGTTCCGGGGCGGGACTTCCTGGTATCGACAAATCCTGCGTTCAACCATACGAAGCGGTGTGGCCCAGTCATAGGGGCGAGCGACCGGCACGAAAGGGACGTTCGCCACAACGCTCGCATGTTTGGGGTATCGCGTACTCCTGACGGCAGTCACATATGAGTGATAACTTCGAAGTGATGGAGCCTCCCGGAGCGGGCGGCTCAGCGGCCCGTCGGCTGAAGGGGACCACCTCCCATGAGCCCTTTTCGCAGTTCCGCACCGCGTACGGAGGACTGGCACCATCTGCGGCTGACCCTGGACGACGGGGTCGCCACCGTCACCCTGGCCAGGCCGGAGAAGCTCAACGCGCTCACCTTCGGCGCCTACGCGGACCTGCGGGACCTCCTGGCCGAGCTGTCACGGGAACGCTCCGTGCGCGCCCTGGTGCTCTCCGGCGAAGGGCGGGGGTTCTGTTCGGGAGGCGACGTGGACGACATCATCGGCGCCACGCTGGCGATGGACACCGCCCAGCTCCTCGACTTCAACCGGATGACGGGGCAGGTCGTACGCGCCCTTCGTGAATGCCCCTTCCCGGTTATCGCCGCCGTACACGGCGTGGCGGCGGGAGCCGGGGCCGTACTCGCGCTGGCGGCCGACTTCCGCATCGCGGACCCCACCGCCCGCTTCGCCTTCCTCTTCACCCGGGTCGGCCTCTCGGGCGGCGACATGGGCGCCGCCTATCTGCTGCCCCGCGTCGTCGGACTCGGCCACGCCACCCGGCTCCTCATGCTCGGCGACCCGGTGCACGCCCCCGAGGCGGAACGGATCGGCCTGATCAGTGAGCTCACCGAGGAAGGGCAGGCCGGCGCCCGCGCGGCCGCGCTCGCCCGCAGACTCGCCGACGGACCGGCACTCGCCCTCGCGCAGACCAAGGCACTGCTCACCGCCGAGCTCGACATGCCCCTCGCGGCCTCCGTCGAAATGGACGCCGCGACCCAGGCGCTCCTGATGAACGGCGAGGACTACGCCGAGTTCCACGCGGCCTTCACCGAGAAGCGCCCACCGAAGTGGCAGGGAAGGTAGCGCCATGGCCGGCGACTCGATGCGCATCGCGGTCATCGGAGGCGGCCCCGGCGGCCTGTACGCGGCGGCGCTGCTCAAGCGCCTCGGCCCCGGGCGCGACGTCACCGTCTGGGAGCGCAACGCCCCGGACGACACCTTCGGCTTCGGCGTCGTCCTCTCCGACGAGACCCTCGGCGGGATCGAGCACGCCGACCCCGTGGTCCACGCGGCGCTGCGGGAGGAGTTCGTCCGCTGGGACACCATCGACGTCGTCCACCGGGGCCGCACCGAGACGTCCGGCGGCCACGGCTTCGCGGCGCTCGGCCGCCGGAGGCTCCTGGAGATCCTGCACGAACGCTGCCGCTCCCTCGGCGTCCGCCTCCACTTCCGCACCGAGGCTCCGCCCGCCGAGCGGCTCGCCGGGGACTACGACCTGGTGGTCGCCGCCGACGGGGTGCACAGTGCCACGCGCGAGGCCCACGCCGACGTCTTCCGCCCGCACCTCACCACGCACCGCAACCGCTACATCTGGCTCGCCGCCGACTTCGCGTTCGACGCCTTCCGCTTCGAGATCGCCGAGACCGAGTACGGCGTGATGCAACTGCACGCCTACCCCTTCTCCACCGAAGCCTCCACCGTCATCGTCGAGATGCGCGAGGAGGTCTGGCGGGCCGCCGGACTCGACCGGTGCGACGCGGACGAGTCCACCGAACGCTGCGCCAAGACCTTCGCCGACGCCCTCGACGGCCGCCCCCTGCGCTCCAACAAGTCCTCGTGGCTCACCTTCACCACCGTCGTCAACGAGCGGTGGTCCCACGGCAGCACCGTCCTGATCGGCGACGCCGCCCACACCGCACACTTCTCGATCGGCTCCGGCACCAAACTCGCCGTCGAGGACGCCCTGGCGCTGGCCGCCTGCGTCGAGGAGCAGCCGGACCTGCGTACGGCCCTCGACGCGTACGAGACGGAGCGCCGCCCCGTCGTCGCCTCGACCCAGCGCGCGGCGGCGGCCAGTCTGCGCTGGTTCGAGGAGCTGGACACCTACCTGGACCAGCCGCCCCGCAGGTTCGCCTTCAACCTGCTCACCCGCAGCCGCCGCGTCACCCACGACAACCTCCGGCTGCGCGACCCCGACTTCACGGGCGCGGTCGAGGAGGAGTTCGGCTGCCCGCCGGGCACCCCGCCGATGTTCACCCCGCTGCGGCTGCGGGGGCTCGAACTGCGCAACCGGGTCGTCGTCTCACCCATGGACATGTACTCCGCCACCGACGGCGTCCCCGGCGACTTCCACCTCGTGCACCTGGGGGCACGCGCGCTGGGCGGCGCCGGACTCGTCATGACCGAGATGGTCTGTGTGAGCCCCGAAGGCCGCATCACCCCGGGCTGCGCCGGCCTCTACACCGACGAACAGGCCGCGGCCTGGACCCGGACAGCGGACTTCGTGCACCGGAGCGCCCCCGGCACGGCGTTCGGCGTCCAGCTCGGCCACTCCGGCCGCAAGGGCTCCACCAGGCTCATGTGGGAAGGCATCGACCAGCCGCTGGACGAGGGCAACTGGCCACTCTCCGCCGCCTCCCCGCTCCCGTACGTCCCCGGCGTCAGCCAGGTGCCCGAGGCCCTGGACCGCTCCGGACTCGACGCCATCCGCGAGGAGTTCGCGGCGGCGGCCCGCCGCGCGGCGCACTGCGGATTCGACCTGCTCGAACTGCACTGCGCGCACGGCTACCTGCTCTCCGGCTTCCTCTCCCCGCTCACCAACCACCGCACCGACGCGTACGGCGGCCCGCTGGAGAACCGGCTCCGCTTCCCCCTCGACGTCTTCGACGCGGTCCGGGAGCAGTGGCCCGCCGACCGCCCCATGACCGTCCGCATCTCCGCCACCGACTGGGCCGACGGCGGTACGAGTGCCGAGGACGCCCTCGCCATCGCCCGGGCCTTCGCCGACCACGGCGCCGACGCCATCGACGTGTCCACCGGACAGGTCGTGCCGGACGAACGCCCCGAGTACGGCCGCTCCTACCAGACGCCGTTCGCCGACCGCATCCGCAACACCGTCGGTGTCCCCGTCATCGCGGTCGGCGCCATCTCCTCGTGGGACGACGTCAACTCCCTGCTGCTCGCGGGCCGCGCCGACCTCTGCGCCCTGGCGCGCCCGCACCTCTACGACCCGCACTGGACGCTGCACGCGGCGGCGGAGCAGGACTACCGCGGACCGGGCGCGCCCTGGCCCCCGCCGTACCGTGCGGGCAGCCGCACCCCGCCGGCGGGCCGCACGGACGCGCCGAAGCCCCGCCTCACGCTGAACTGATCACACGCCCACCGCGCTGAGCAGCAGTCTGTCCGCCACGGCCTCGTACCCGATGCGCCGGTACACGCCGTTGCTCGTCGGGTTCGCTAGATCCGTGAACAGCAGCACCTCCTGGGCGCCCGCCTCCCTGGCCGCCCGGCTGACCTCCGCCGTCACCGCGGCCGCGTATCCCCGGCCCCGGTACCCGGACGGTGTGTACACCGTAGTCACCCGCACCGCGCCCGCGATCTCCCTGGAGACGCCCGCCATCGACACCGGCACGCCCGCGTCCTCCCAGAGCGTCAGCCCTCCGTATGCCGTCCGGTCGTCGACGAGCCGCTCGACGTGCGTGCCGGGCTGACCGGCCTCCCCGGCGAACGAGAGGTGCCAGTCCAGCAGCAGTTGCCGGTCGGCGGCCGTCGCCGTCCGGGGCCGGCCCGCCGGGGCGGGGGAGGGCGGGACGAGCGTCCCCAGCCGGTGGAGCCGTTGTCGCTGGTCGACCCGGTGGCCCGGCCAGTGCGCGGCCATCGCCTGTGCCGTCGCGCGGTCGGCGTTGATACTCGTCGGCGCGAGCGCCCGGGCGAGCGGAGCGATCGCCTCCTCGGCGGTCGCACCCAGCAACGGGGGGTACGGCGGTGTGTGCACCAGCGTCCCGGCGACCTCGCCGTCGGCCCCCCGCCACCAGCCGAGCACCGGGTCGTCCTCGCCGTAGGCGTGCCGGCCGTCGCGCCGCAGCGCCGCGGTGACGGTCAGAACCAGGGTGTTTTCCGCGGGGCGGGTGGCCAGCCACGCACCCGTCGCATCCAGGAAAGCGTCGGCATCATCCGTGAAGGTCCAGGTCATGCCTCATCCTGCCGGTTGCGCAGTGCGGCGGTCACCCCGATATCGGGCGGCGCTCACGGACGTACGAAACGCTCCCCGGCGTCGCGCAGCAGCGCGTGCAGCAGGCCGAACACCTCGGCCGAGCGGCCCCCTGGCCAGTCCTTCGGCAGCAGTTCCTCCGGCAGCCCGGGGTCCGCGTACGGCAGCTTCCGCCAGGAGTCCAGGGCCGGAAGGTAGTCCCGGTAGGCCTCCTCCGGGTCCGGTTCGCTGCCGGGGAGCCGTGCCTCCCACGCCTTCAGCACCGGCTCCTGCTGCTCCAGGAAGTCCAGATGGAGCCGGGCGATGGCGTCCAGGTCCCACCAGCGCGCCACCGACTCCTTCGTCGCCGCGAAACCGAGGTGGTCCCCGCGGAACAGGTCCACGTACGGGGCGAGTTCCAGCCTTTCCAGGGTGTGCCGGGTCTCCTCGTACAGACCCGCGGGCGCGATCCACACCCCGGGCGCGGCCGTGCCGAAGCCGAGGCGGCCCAGCCGGGAGCGCAGCAGGTGCCGCTTGTGGCGTTCCGCCTCCGGTACGGAGAAGACGGCGAGGACCCAGCCGTCGGCCGTCCGGGATTCCGGCTGCTCGTAGATGCGCCGGTCGCCGTCGTCGAGCAGCTGCCGGGCGTCCGCCGAGAGCGCGTACCCGGCCGACCCGTCCGCCGTGCGGGCCGGGACGAGCAGCTCGCGGCGCTTGAGCCGGGAGACGGAGGACCGTACGGAGGGCGCGTCGACCCCCACGGCGCGCAGCAGACGGATCAGCTCGGCCACCGGCAGCGGTTCGTTGCCGGGGGAGCGACCGTACGCGCCGTAGAGGCTGACGATCAGGGATCGGGGGGTGTGCAGCTCGGCCACGTGATCACTCTAGAGCCCGTCCCCAGCTCCGTGCGGGTCCGCGTCCCCGCGCAGCCGGAAACGCTGGAGCTTGCCGGTCGCCGTCCGGGGCAGCGCGGCCAGGAACTCGATGACGCGCGGGCACTTGTGCGGGGCGAGTTCGCCCTTCATGTAGCGGCGCAGGGAGTCCGCCGTCTGGGCCGAGCCCTCGCGGAGCACCACGTACGCCACGACGATCTGGCCGCGCAGCTCGTCCGTCCGCCCCACCACGGCGGCCTCGGCCACCTCCGGATGGTGCAGCAGGGCGTCCTCCACCTCGGGGCCGGCGATGTTGTAGCCGGAGGAGATGATCATGTCGTCGGCGCGGGCGACGTAGCGGAAGTAACCGTCGGCCTCGCGGACGTACGTGTCGCCGGTGACGTTCCAGCCGTGCCGCACGTACTGGGTCTGCCGCTCGTCGGCGAGGTAGCGGCAGCCGACAGGGCCGCGCACCGCGAGTAACCCCGGTTCCCCGTCGGGTAGTTCCTCGCCATCCGCGTCCACCACCCGCGCCTGCCAGCCCGGCACGGGTCTCCCGGTGGTGCCGGGGCGGATGGCGTCGTCGGCGGCGGAGATGAAGATGTGCAGCAGTTCCGTGGCGCCGATGCCGTTGATGATGCGCAGACCGGTCCGTTCGTACCAGGAGTCCCAGGTGGCGGCGGGCAGGTTCTCCCCGGCTGAGACGCACCGGCGCAGCGCGGACAGGTCGTGTCCGTCGAGGTGGTCCAGCATCACCCGGTAGGCCGTCGGCGCGGTGAACACCACCGAGACCCGGTGGGCGGCGAGTGCCGGGAGCAGTTGCTTGGGGCCCGCCTGCTCCAGCAGCAGCGCCGAAGCGCCCGCCCGCAGCGGGAAGATCACCAGTCCGCCCAGCCCGAAGGTGAAGCCGAGCGGTGGGCTCCCCGCGAACACGTCGTCCGGATCCGGGCGCAGGACGTGGCGCGAGAAGGTGTCGGCGACGGCCAGCACGTCGCGGTGGAAGTGCATACAGCCCTTGGGGTGCCCGGTGGTTCCCGAGGTGAAGGCGATCAGCGCGACATCATCGGCCGCGGTGTCCACCGGCTCGTACGGTCCCGGACGCGCCTTCGCCAGCCGAGTCAGATCGTCCTCCGCGTCACTCCCGTACACCGTGACCCGCAGCTCGGGGACCTGCGCCTTCAGCAGGTCCTCGACGGAGCGGACGTCGCACAGGGCGTGGCTCACCCGGGCGAGTGAGCAGATGGTGGACAGCTCCTGGGACCGGGCCTGTGCCAGTACGGTGACGGCGACCGCGCCCGCCTTCATGACCGCGAGCCAGCAGGCAGCCAGCCAGGGGGTGGTGGGACCGCGCAGGAGTACCCGGTTGCCGGGGCGTACGCCGAGATCGGTGGTCAGGACGTGGGCGATGCCGTCCACCCGGTCGCGCAGCTCCCCATAGCTCCACACCCCGCCGTCGCCGCTGCGGAAGGCGGGGCGGTCCGGCCCGAAGCGGCCGATGGTGCGGTCGAGGAGTTCGTATCCGCAGTTGAGCCGGTCCGGGTAGCGCAGCTCGGGCCGGTCGAAGACCAGCTCCGGCCACTGCGCGGCCGGCGGCAGATGGTCACGGGAGAACGTGTCGGTGTGTGCGGTGGCACCGTCCGCAGTCGCGTCCGGCGAGGAAATCGGCTCCATGAAGGATCGCCCCCTTGTCGCCCTTGGAGCGTATCGTTTGAGTGACGGTAGTCAACGGTTCGCGATAAGACGTGACAAGAGAGGCGCCGCCATGACGGCATTCTCGCTCGACCCGGCCAGGACCGCCTGGTGTGCGGAGCTGTACGAGGCCGCCGAGCACAAGCTGCGGCCGCTCGCCGAGAAGGGCGGACCCGGAAGGGTGAACCGCCCGCTGCTCGCCGCACTCGGCGAGCTGGGATACCTCGACCGGCTCTTCGGCTCCGGCGCGCTCGACCTCTGCCTGCTGCGCGAATCCCTCGCACGCGGCTGCACGGAGGCCGAGACCGCGCTCGCGCTCCAGGGGCTCGGCGCGTACCCGGTCGTCCAGGCCGGCACCCCCGCCCAGCGCGAGCGCTGGCTGCCCGAAGTGCGCGCCGGCCGTGCCGTGGCCGCCTTCGCTCTCAGCGAGCCCGGCGCGGGATCCGATGCCGCCGCGCTCTCGCTCGCCGCCCGGCCCACCCCGGACGGCTGGCGGCTCACCGGCGAGAAGTGCTGGATCTCCAACGCGCCCGAGGCCGACTTCTACACGGTGTTCGCCCGGACGACCCAGGAGGCGGGAGCCCGCGGCGTCACCGCCTTCCTGGTCCCCGCCGACCGCCCAGGGCTCACCGGGGAGGGGCTGGACATGCTCTCGCCGCACCCCATCGGGGCGCTGGACTTCGACGACGTGCCCGTCACCGCCGACGACGTCCTGGGCGAGCCGGACCAGGGGTTCCGGGTCGCCATGAACACACTCAACCTCTTCCGGCCGAGCGTCGGCGCCTTCGCGGTCGGCATGGCCCGCGCCGCACTCGACGCCACCGTCCGGCACACCGCGGAACGCACCGCTTTCGGCGGACCGCTGAAGGACCTCCAGGCCGTCTCGCACCAGGTCGCCGAGATGGCCACCCGCACCGAGGCCGCCCGGCTCCTGGTGTACGCGGCGGCCGCGGCGTACGACGCGGGTGAGGACGGCGTCCCCGGACGCGCAGCCATGGCCAAGCTGTACGCCACCGAGACCGCGCAGTACGTCGTCGACACCGCCGTCCAGCTGCACGGCGCCCGGGCGCTGCGCCGCGGCCACCTGCTGGAACACCTCTTCCGTGAGGTCCGCGCGCCGCGCATCTACGAGGGTGCCAGCGAGGTGCAGCGCACGATCATCGCCAAGCAGCTGTACGCGACCCAGGAGCCGTCCGCATGAACCCGGTCAACCGGATCAACCCCGCCGAGCTCTCGCCGCCCGCCGGCTTCTCGCACGCCGTGACCGTCACCGGAGGCCGGCTGGTCTTCCTCGCCGGCCAGACCGCCCTCGACGAGGCCGGGAAGGTCGTCGGGGCCACCCTGCCCGAGCAGTTCGAGAAGGCCCTCACCAACCTGCTCACCGCCCTGCGCGCGGCGGGCGGCACCCCGGCGGGCCTGGCGCGGGTGACCGTCTACGCCACGGACGTCGCCGACTACCGGGAGCACGCACCCGAACTGGGCCGCATCTGGCGGCGGCTGGCGGGGCGGGACTACCCGGCCATGGCGGTCATCGGCGTGGTCAGACTCTGGGACGAGCAGGCGATGGTCGAACTCGACGGGGTGGCGGCACTCGACTGAACCCCCGCAGCCGCTACCCCGCCGTCCTCATCCGCTCAGTACGGCTGCACCAGCACGTGCGCCGCGCCGGGGATACCCACCTTCAGCAGCTCGTCCTCCTCCGGCGTGGTCGCCCACCCGGTCTCCTGCTTGAGCACGGCGCGGGACATGTTCTGCACCCACATCGCGCGCGGACGGCGCCGGGCCTCCCACGCGTCGAGTGCCTCGGCCACGTCGTCCGTGCCCTCGAGCGAGAGGGCCAGCACGAGCGCGTCCTCGACGGCCATCGCGGCCCCCTGTGCGAGATGCGGGGTGGAGGCGTGTGCGGCGTCCCCGGCCAGGACGACCCGGCCGACGTGCCACGGCTCCTCGACCGTCACCTGCGAGATCCGCGAGTACACCACGGCGGAGGGGTCGTCGACGTGCCGGAGCGCCTCGGCGACGGGGCCCGCGAAGCCCGCGAGCCGCTCCCTGAGCTGCTCGTGCGCCTGCGCCGGGTCCGGCCTGAAGTCCTCCGCCTCCGCGAACACCGCGCCCAGGTACATCAGTTCGTCGGTGATCGGGGTGAGCAGGGCCTTCGCCGCCCGGTTGCCCGTACTCATCACGACACCCTGGACCTCGGGCAGCCGCGGCACGGTGACCCGCCAGTTGGCGAAGCCGGTGTACTCGGGGCGGTACCGGTCGCCGTACAGCCGGGTCCGCAGCGGCGAGCCGATGCCGTCGAAGCCGACGACCAGGTCCCACCGTGCCGCCGTACCGTCGGACAGGGTGACGTCCACGCCCGAGCCGTCGTCCGTCAGCTCGGCGATCGTCGTACCGAAACGGACCGTGACGCCGGCCGCGGCCGCCGCGGTGGCGAGGATCTCGGCGAGGGCGGGGCGCGGGATGCCGTTGTTGGACGGGGCGTCGTCCATCCGCGGCTGAGGGATCTTCGCGAGCGTGGCGCCGGCCGGGTCGCAGATGGTCAGCACCTCCCACTCGAAACCCGCTGCGACGCAGGCGTCGAGCACACCGATCTCCCGCATCACATGGAGCGCGTTGGACGGCTGGATGATCCCGACGCCGAGCGCCTCCAGCCCGTCGCGCACCTCGGCGACCTCGACGGTGTGACCGCGCCCGGCCAGGGCGACCGCGAGGGTGAGCCCGCCGATGCCGCCGCCGTGGACGAGGACGCGCAGGGGTGATGCCATCTCAGATCTCCAGTGCGAAAGAGGTGAACGGAAAGGAAGCGGCCGACCCGGCCCGGAGGCCCTGGGTCAGCCGACCCCGGCCGGGAGTCCCATCAGGTGGTCCACCAGGGCCAGCAGCACGTCGCGGCCGAACGGCCGCTCGCGCACGTCCCCGATCAGCAGGGGGACGTGCGGGTCGAGATCGAGGGCGGCCCGGATCTCCTCGGGCGTACGGCTGTTGTGGCCGTGGAAGCAGTTGATCGCCACGACGAACGGGATGTCGCGGCTCTCGAAGAAGTCGATCGACGCGAAACTGGTGTCGAGCCTGCGGGTGTCGGCGATGACGACGCCGCCGAGCGCCCCGTTGACCAGGTCGTTCCACATGAACCAGAAGCGTTCCTGGCCCGGGGTGCCGAAGAGGTAGACCACCAGCTCGGGACTGACCGTGATCCGGCCGAAGTCCAGGGCCACGGTGGTGGTGTCCTTGCGGCCGACACCGGCCAGGTCGTCCACACCGATGCTCGCCTGGGTCAGGTACTCCTCGGTGCGCAGCGGAGTGACCTCGCTGACGGCGCCCACGAGTGTGGTCTTCCCGACACCGAAGCCACCGGCTATGAGGATCTTGACGGCGGCAGGCGCCGTCTGGCTGTCAGTCATATTGGGTCAGAGTCTCCGGAGTCCGTCACGTACGGCGGCCAGCAGGCCCATGTTCGCCCCGCCCGACGCCCGGGCCACCGACAGCGGCGCCCGCGCCAGCAGCAGGCCCTGGGCGACCAGGTCGGCCAGCAGGATCTTGGTCACCGAGACCGGCAGACCGAGGTCGGCGGAGACCTCGGCGACCGCCGCCGGGCGGCGGCAGCGATCCAGGATCATGCGGTGCTCCGGCTGGAGCCGGACAGGCCGCAGGGGCGCACCGTGCCCGTCCACCGGGTTCTGCGCGGTGGTGAGCACGGTGATGAGGGTGAAGTCGTCCCGCTCGGGCGCGGTCCGGCCACGGGTGATGGTGTACGGCCGGACCATGGTGCCCGCGCCGTCCTCCTCCGGCTCCTGCTCCCAGTGCGGGGTCACACCCGCTGCCCGTCCCCGGTGCCGAAGGCGTCGAACTCGCCGCGCGCCGGGGCGCTGAGCTTCTGGCCGACCTGCTGCACCAGGTTGTGCATGGCCAGCGACATCACCTCGGCATCGACCTCCTGGGAGGCGATGACGGCCAGATGGGTGCCCTGTCCCGCGGTGATGATGAAGAGCCAGAGATCGGCCAGCTCGACGATCACCTGGTGTACGGAACCGCCGTCGAAGAGCTGCCCGACACCCCGGGCGAGGCTCTGCTGCCCGGTGCAGATGGCTGCCAGCCGCTCCGCGTCGGCACGCTCGATGGTGCGCGAATGGCTCACCACCAGCCCGTCGTCGGACAGGAGGACGGCGTTCAGGGTCTCGGCCACCGAGTCCACCAAACCGTCGAGCAGCCAGTCGAGATCCTGGAGGGTCGCCGTTGTGCGTGTCATGACCGATCTTCTTCTCTCGTGGTGAGGGGAAACGGGGGAGGACCGGACGGCGCCGGGGACGAAGGCTCCTCGGCCGAGCGGGCCGCACGCGACCGTCGCTGGAACGCCCCGATCGCGGCACCGGCCCTACGGGGCGCCGGCCGGAGCAGCGGGTTCTCGTCCCACTTCGGACGCCGCGGAACCGAGGGCCCGGCACTCGGGTCGAGCCGGAGCTCGTCCACCAGACTGGCCTGCCTGACCCGGCGCGGGAGGGGCGCATCGGCGCCGGTTCCGGCAGGTTCGCGCACGCCCGGCGGCAGCGCGGTCCGGCCGGCCGCCGCGTGGGGCGCGGTCCGGGACGGCGCGTACGGCGCGGGACCGGACGCCGCGAACGGCGCGGGCTCCGACGGCGTGTAAGGCGCGGGTTCCGGTGCCGCGTAGGTCCGGTCCGGGACCGCGAACGGGTCGTCGGCCGGGGTGTACGGATGATCCGGGTCCGGCACGGGATACTGTCCGGCGGCCGTCATGTAGGGCTGCTCGGCCGCCGCGTACGGCGCGTCGGCCGGGGCGTACGGCTGTCCGGGTACCGTATACGGCGCTTCCTGCCCGTACGGGTCATCGGCGGCCTCCTGCCCGTACGGGTCATCGGCGGCCGTGTACGCCAGCTCCTCGGCCGGATACGCCTCGCCGGTCTCCGGGTACGGCTGTCCGGGGAGGTCGAGGGAAGCCTCGGGGCCGGTGTCCTCGTTCCCGGCCCGTCCGCGCTGCGTGGGCCATCCGGACAGCGCGGTGATGCCCGCCATGGCCTGCCCCTGCACACGGGTGGGCAGGGCGCCCGGAAGGGGAGCGGCGGCCGGAGCTGCGTCGGCCGGGTCGGAGGCAGCCGTGGGAACGCCCACCGGGCGTGAACCCGGTGCAGCGACCGTCAGCGCCTCGGGGACGAGAACGACCACCCGGGTGCCGCCGTAAGCGGACGGCCTGAACTCGACCCGCAGACCGTGCTGGTCGGCGAGCCGGGCGATCACGTAGAGGCCGAGCCGGATGTCGTCGGCGTGCGCCAGCACATCCATCCGGGGCGGCCGGCTCATCAGCTCGTTGGCCTCGGCCAGCTGCTCCTCGTCCATCCCGAGCCCGCGGTCCTCGACCTCGATGGCCAGACCCCGGCTCACCTTTGCCGCCCGGACCTCGACCGGGCTCGGCGGCCTGGAGAAGGTCAGCGCGTTCTCGATCAGCTCGGCGAGCACATGGGAGACCGGACCGACGGCCCGCTCCGCCAGCCACGGGGCGCCGTCCAGGTCGAGCACCACGCGGCGGTACTCCTGGACCTCGCCCTGCGCGGAACGCATCACGTCCAGCAGCGGTACGGGCTTGCGCCAGCGCCGGTGCGGGGATCCGCCGGCGAGGATCACCAGATTCTCCTCGTAGCGCCGCAGCCGGGCCGTGAGGTGGTCGAGGTCGTAGAGCCCCTCCAGCACCTCGGAGTCCTCGTGCTTGCGCTCCAGCTCGTCCAGCTTCTTCAGCTGCTGGCCGATCAACTGCTGCGTACGGCGCGCGATGCGCTGGAGAAGCCGCTCGAACCCGCGGTGCTGGTCGGCCTGGCCGACGGCGGCCTGGAGGGCGCTGGTGCGCGCCAGGTTGAGCGCGTCGCCGAGCTGCGTCAGCTCGTCGGACCTGCCGCCGGTGCCGCCGCTCTCGATCGCGCGAGCCTCGGCCTCGACATCGATCTTCTCGCCCTTGCCGAGGCGCTCCACGACGTCGGGCAGTGCCTTCTCCAGTTCCTCGGCCTGCGCCTGGAGGCGGCCGATCCTCTCCCGGAGATTGCGGGTGAGCCGCCAGGTGGTCAGCACGACGGCGACGACGGCGAGGAGTCCGATCACGGTGGTGAGGACCATCTTGAGCAGCAGGGAGATGACGCTGCCCTTGCCCTCGTCGACGACCAGCGCGGTGCGGTGCTCCAGCAGTTCCACCAGCTGAGGGGTGACGCCGTCCATCGCCGCGCGCCAGGTCTCCTCCTCGGCGCCGAGTGCGACGAAACCCGCGCGGTCCGGTGAGGCAGGACGCAGGATCTCCTTCTCCACCTGCGACTTGGACGCCCAGGCCTCGCTGCCGGTGATCTCCCGCCACATCTCCCGCTCGTCGGCGGGCAGGTAGGGGATCACCTTGGTCGTGTACTGGAAGGACTGGCCGGAGACCGCCTCGCGGACCTGCTGGAGATCCTCGCTGCTCAGCTTCCCCTTCGGCCAGCCACGGGCCAGGATGGCGTCCGAACGGGAGATCATCTCCTTGGTCCAGAAGAGGTCCACGAGCGGCTGGGACAACGTGGTGACCTGACCGTTGTCCACATGGCTGAGCGCGGCGAACAGCTTCAGGTCCACGGCGATCAGGTCGGTGTAGTAGTCGTAGACGGCCTTCTGCTGTCCGCTGCCGCCCTGGTCGACGAGGGTCCGCTGGCCGGGCAGCCGGTCGATCGACTCACGGGCCAGGACCACCGCCTCGCGGATCTCGGCCGGGGCGTCGTCGGCGGTCACGTCGGACAGCGACCGGAAGGTGGTGACCGCTTCGTCGGTCAGCACACGCTGGCGCGCCAACGCCTCGGTGGAGGCACCCGGACGGGCCAGAGCCTCGGCGCTCAGCCGGCGCTCCTCCTGCAGGTTGTAGTAGACGATGTTGGACGGTTGTCCGGCTTTCTCGGCCAACTGTCCCTGGGCTGCCTGGCGTTGGAAGTCGAGCAGTGTCTGTCCACTGGTCACGGCCCACAGGGCTGCCAGTGCGACACCGGGAACTACGGCCAGGACGAGCAGGGCTGTCCGCAACGACATGGTCGTCGAGTCGGTCCGCCGTGACGCGCGCGTGCGCAGGGCAAGCTCCTTGCGGTGAGGCCAGCCTGACGACTGGTCAAATCCATTGAGAACTTCGACACGTGGATATTAGTCACACTGCAAAAAAGAAAAGAAAGTGGGCTCACATGTGCAACACGGCGCGCCCACATCATCCCCACGAACTCGCGGAGTGCCGCTTCCTCCCGAGTAGCGGGGTACGTCTCGCGGGGAGACGCTGGAGACGTCCGCACGACAGTGCGGACCGAGCCCGAGCAGACCCAGGAGACCCCCGGTGACCAGCGAACCGCCCCCGCCCCCGGCGGCCAGGTCGTACGACGGTGAGGGCATCGTCGTGAGCTACGACGCCCACCGCTGCCTGCACGCCGCCGAGTGCGTCCGCGGTCTGCCCGACGTGTTCGAGGTGGGACGCAAGCCCTGGATCATGCCCGGCAACGCGTCGGCGGACGAGGTCGCCGACGTCATCCACCGCTGCCCCAGCGGGGCCCTCCAGTACCGCCGCACCGACGGTCTCCCCGACGAGGTGCCCGACGCGCCGACCCGGGTCTCCCTGCACTCCGACGGCGTACTCCACCTGCGGGGAAACCTCGAAGTCGTGACCCCGCAGGGACCCCGCCACGAGACCCGGGTGATGCTCTGCGGCTGCCGCAGGACCGGTAACGCGCCGTACTGCGACCACAGCGGGGACTGTGCCCGGCACCTCTGACCGGGACCGCACCGCAACCGGCGGCGCGGCGGAACCGGAAGCGGAACCGAACCGCTCCGGGCGCGGCGCGGCGTACGAGTGAACGGCACAGGGCGATATATCTGTACTGAGTGCCCTTTGTCCCGGAAGCTTCTCAGGACCCCGCTCCATGACCGCGCTCATCGTCTGTCACTTCGTACTGGCGGCCTGCGCGGGCCCGTTGGTGCGCAGGCTCGGCAGACGTGCCTTCCTCGTCCTGGCACTGCCCCCGGCCGTGGCCACGGTGTGGGCGGCCGTCCGGTGGGAGGGCGCCGCAGCGGGGGACGCGGTCAGCTGGTCGTGGCAGTGGATTCCGGCGTACGACGTGTCGGTGGCCCTGCGCCTGGACGCGCTCGCGGAACTGATGGTGCTGCTCGCCTCCGGCATCGGCACGCTGGTGCTGCTCTACTGCGCGTCGTACTTCTCCGACGACGCCCCGGGCCTGGCCGGGTTCGCCGGGAACCTGCTGGCCTTCGCCGGTGCCATGCTCGCCCTCGTCCTCGCCGACGACCTGATCTCGCTCTACGTGTTCTGGGAACTGACCACGGTCTTCTCGTTCCTGCTGATCGGCTACGGCAGCGAGCGGAAGTCCAACCGCCGCTCGGCGCTCCAGGCCCTGACCGTCACCACGTTCGGCGGCCTGGCGATGCTCGTCGGGTTCCTGATCATCGGTCAGGCGGCGGGGACCTACCGGATCTCCACGATCGTGGCCGCCCCGCCCGAGGCCACACCGGCCGTCCAGGCCGCCGTGGTCCTGGTGCTGTGCGGCGCCCTGGCGAAGTCCGCGATCTGGCCGTTCTCCCTGTGGCTGCCGAACGCGATGGCCGCGCCGACCCCGGTCAGCGCCTACCTGCATGCCGCCGCGATGGTCAAGGCCGGGGTCTACCTCGTGGCGCGGCTCGCACCCGGCTTCGCGGACGTGCCGGTCTGGCGGCCCGTCGTCCTCGTGCTCGGCGCCGCCACCATGCTGCTGGGCGGCTGGCGTGCCCTGCGCCTGAACGATCTGAAGCTCGTCCTGGCGTACGGAACCGTAAGCCAGCTCGGCTTCCTCACCGTGCTGGCCGGTGCGGGCAACCGCAACGCGGCACTCGCCGCCGCCGTCATGATCCTGGCGCACGCCCTGTTCAAGGCGCCGCTGTTCCTCGTGACCGGCATCGTCGACCACGCCACGGGCACCCGTGACCTGCGAAGACTCTCCGGCGTCGGCCGGGCGCTGCCCCACGTGTGCGTGGTCGCCGTGCTCGCCGCCGCCTCGATGGCCGCGCTCCCCCCGTTCCTGGGCTTCGCCGCGAAGGAAGCGGCGTTCGAAGCGCTGCTGGAGGGCGACCTCGCGGACCGGTGGGTGCTGGCGGCCACGGTCGTGGGCTCGGTGCTGACCACCGCGTACACCGTACGGTTCGTCTGGGGCGCCTTCGCCCGTAAGCCCGGCGTCGCCGACACCCCCGTACGACCGGTCGGCGCGGCCTTCCTCGCGCCGCCCGCCCTCCTCGCGGTCTGCGGGCTGGTGCTCGGCCCCGGAGTCGGCTGGACGGAACGGCTGTTCGCGGCGTACGCGGACACGTTCCCCGCTCCCGAGCATCCGTACCACCTCGCCCTCTGGCACGGATTCGGCACCGCCCTGCTCCTCTCGGCGCTCGCCTGGGCGGGCGGCGCGCTGCTCTTCGCCGGGCGCTCCACCGTCACCCGGGTCTCCCGGCGGATCGCCTGGCCCACCGCCGACAGCGTCTTCGGCCACCTGCTCCTCGGCCTGGAACGCCTCGCCCTCCAGATCACCGGCTTCGTCCAGCGCGGCTCGCTCAGCGGCTATCTGGCCACCACCCTGGCGGTGGTGCTGGCCGGCCAGCTCGCCGTGCTCGCCACCGACCGGCCCTGGCGCGGGGCCGCGCTTCCCCGGCTGTGGGACGTCCCGCTCCAGGGCGCCGTCGCGGTGCTGACGTGCGCGGCGGCGCTGTTCTGCCTGACGGTCAGCCGCCGGATGAAGGGCGTGGTCCTGGCCGGACTGACCGGCTACGGGGCCGCGCTGCTGTTCGTCGTCCAGGGGGCCCCGGACCTGGCACTGACCCAGTTCTGCGTCGAGACCGTGTCGATGATCGTGTTCGTGCTCGTCCTACGCAGGATGCCGGTGCGCTTCGAGGAGTCGGTGAGCGCCTGGCGGCGGGCGGCCCGCATCCCGCTCGCGCTGGCGGCCGCCGGGACGGTCGGCGTGGTCGTCTGGGTCGCGGCGGCGGCGCGCACCGCGGAACCGGCGGGCGCCGCGATGGTCGAGGAGACCGCACGCCACGGACTCAAGGACGTGGTGGCCACCATCCTCGTCGACCTCCGGTCCTGGGACACGATGGGGGAGTCCGCCGTGCTCGCCGCCGCGGCGATCGGGGTGACCAGCCTGATCTACCGGCACCGGCGCAGCGAGGGGCCGGGGGCGCAGGAGTCCCCCGGAGGCCCCACCGCCTGGTCACTGTCCGCCTCCCGGCTGACCGGACTGCCGCAGGGGGACGAGTCGGCACCCGAGCGGAGCTGGCTGGCGGCCGGTGGGACGCTGGCGCCGGAACACCGCTCCGTCGTCCTGGAGGTGATGGCGCGGCTGCTCTTCCACCCCATCCTCGTCCTCTCCGTGTACCTGCTGTTCTGTGCCGAGAACATGCCGGGCGGCGGATTCGTCGCCGGGCTCGTCGCCGGAGTCGCCCTGATCACCCGCTACCTGGCGGGCGGCCGGTTCGAACTGGCGGAGGCGGCGCCGCTCCAGCCAGGACTCTTCACCGGACTCGGACTGCTCCTCACCACAGGGATCGCGCTGCTCGGTCTCGTCAAGGGCACGGTCCTGCTCGCCTGGACGCACAAGGGGCACCTGCCCGTCTTCGGCGACTACCACATCGGTTCGACGGTCCTCTTCGACGCCGGGGTCTATCTGCTGGTCCTCGGGGTGGTCCTGGACATCGTGCGCGCGCTCGGGGCCAAGATCGACCGGCAGATCGAACGTGCCGCGGGCCTGCTCGCCGAGGCCGGGAACCCGGCGGGAGGTGACGGCCGATGACGGTCAGCCTCTCCCTCCTCGTGCCCGGCGTGGTGCTCTGCGCGGTCGGCGGCATCCTCATGCTCACCCGGCCGCTCACCCGCATCCTGCTGGGCGCCGTGATCGCCGGCAACGGCATCAACCTGCTCGTCCTGACCGCCGGCGGGTCGGCCGGCAGGGAGCCGCTCCTCTACGGCGTCCCCCTGCACCAGGTCACCGACCCTCTGCCGCAGGCGATCGCGGTCACCGCCATCGTCATCACCCTCGCCACCACCGCCTTCCTCCTCGCCATGGCCTACCGCAGCCACCAGCTGACCGGCACCGACGAGGTCCACGACGACCTGGAGGACCGGCGCATCGCCCTGCGCATCGAAGTGATGGAGCAACGGGCCCAGCTGCGCGCGGAGTACCGCGAGGGTGCGGAGCCCACCCCGGGGGACCGCGCCCGCTACCGGGACGAACACCGGCGGCTGAGCGCGCGGCTGCGCGCCGACCGGGCCCTCCAGGCCCGCGGCCGCGACGCGTCGGGCGACCTCTGGCACGACGTGCTGGGCGCGGACCCGGAGGACTACGCGGCCGAGCAGCCGGGCGACGCGCCGGACGAACCCGACCGAGGAGCCACCGGATGAACTCGCTCGTCCCACTGCCGGTGCTGCTGCCGCTCTGCGCCACCGGCCTCAGCCTCGCCTTCGGCACCCGCATGAAACGCTTCCAGCGCTTCATCAGCGTCACCGTGCTCACCGCCGTGCTCGCCCTGTCCGTCGCCCTGATGATCGCCGCGGACCGCAACGGCCCCCTGGCCGTCAACCTCGGCGACTTCGCACCGCCGCTCGGCGTGACCCTGGTGGCGGACCGGCTCTCCGGGCTGATGCTCACCGTCTCCTCGGCCGTCACGCTCTGCGTGCTCGTCTACTCCCTCGGCCAGGGCATGGCCGACCGGGACGGGGAGACCCCGGTCGCCGTCTTCCACCCCGCCTACCTCATCCTCGTGGCCGGGGTCTCCTGCACCTTCCTCGCCGGGGACCTCGTCAACCTCTACGTCGGCTTCGAGATCATGCTCGTGGCCAGCTTCGTCCTGCTCACCCTGGGCGGTACCGGGCCCCGGATCCGCGCGGGCTCCACGTACGTGATCATCTCGCTGTTCTCCTCGATGGTGTTCCTGATCGCCATCGCCGCGACGTACGCCGCCACCGGCACCGCCAACCTCGCCCAGCTGGCTGGCCGCCTGGGTGAACTCCCGCTCGGCGTACAGACCTTGATCCAGGCCACGCTGCTCGTCGTCTTCTGCGTCAAGGCGGCGGTGTTCCCGCTCGCTGCCTGGCTGCCCGACTCCTACCCCACCGCGCCGGCTCCCGTCACCGCCGTCTTCGCCGGACTCCTCACCAAGGTCGGCGTCTACTGCATGCTCCGTACGGAGACGCTGCTCTTCCCCGGCAACCGGCTCGGCAGCCTGCTGATGATCGCCGCGCTCGCGTCGATGGTCATCGGCATCCTGGGCGCCGTCGCCCAGACCGACCTGAAGCGGGTGCTCTCGTTCACCCTCATCAGCCACATCGGCTACATGGTCTTCGGTATCGGCCTCGCCACCCGCGACGCGTTCGCGGGCGCGATCGTCTACGTCGTCCACCACATCACCGTGCAGACGACGCTCTTCCTCGTCGCCGGGCTCGTGGAACGGCGCACCGGCACCACCGAACTCACCCGCATCGGCGGCCTCGCCAAGGTCGCCCCGGTGATCGCCGTCCTCTTCTTCGTACCCGCGATGAACCTGGCCGGTATCCCGCCGCTCTCCGGGTTCATCGGGAAGCTGGGCCTGGTGAGGGCCGGTGTCGCGGACGGGGGCATCCTCGCCTGGATCCTGGTGGCCGGGTCACTGGTCACCAGTCTGCTGACGCTGTACGTGATGGCGAAGGTGTGGAACCTCGCCTTCTGGCGGGCCGCCCCGCCGGGCCAGGCCGAGGACGGCACGGTCCTGGAGTCCGACGACGCGTCCGACGACGACGTCGACGCGGGCCCCGACCGGATTCCGGGCACCGGCGACGAAGTGGTGCGGGGCTACCACCCGGCCGGCCGCGCCGTCGCGGCCACCCTGCACGGACACGCGGTCACCACCACCGCCCGGCTGCCGCGCACGATGCTGGCGGCGACGGCGGCGGCGGTGGCACTCGGGCTGTCCTTCACCGTGCTCGCCGGGCCGCTGACCTCGTACACCGACCGCGCGGCGGCCGAACTCATCGCGAGGTCCCCCTACGTGGAGGCGGTGCTCGGCCGATGAGGCGCCTGCTCAATCTCACCTTTCGGAACAAGGAACTTCCGCCGCTCAGCTGCGAGTTCGGCGAGCGCCGCCGGGTGATCGACCTGCCGCTGATCGCCTGGCTCACCCTCATCTGGGTGCTGCTGTGGTCCTCGCTGTCCTGGGCCAACGTCGTCACCGGCGTCGTCGTGGCGCTGGCGGTGTGCCTGGCGTTCCCGCTGCCGAGGGTCGACCTCGGGCTGCGACTGCACCCCTGGGGAATCCTGTGCCTCGCCGGGTACCTGCTCTACGACATGTACACCTCGGGTGTGAGGGTCACCCGCCAGATCTTCGACGGACGGTCCCACCTGGGCGCCGTCATCGGTGTCCCCCTGCGCTGCCGCAGCGATCTGATGCTCGCCGCGACCGCCGTCGCCGTGTCCAACGTGCCGGGCGGCTCCATCGTCGAGGTGCGCCGCTCGACGGCCACGCTGTTCCTCCATGTGCTCGACGCGGACAGCCCCACCGCCCTGGACGCCGCACGCAACTCCGTGTGGCGCATGGAGGAGCTGACGGTACGGGCCTTCGGCACCCGCGACGAGATCGCCCGCGTCGGCCAGCCGCCCCCCGACCTCCCGTGGACCAGTACGGGCAGAGGTACCGCATGAGCGCTCCCGAGACCATCGACCGGATTCTGCTGACCGCCGCCGTGGTGCTGATCGTCGCCGCCGGGGCGCTCCTGCTGATCCGCATCCGACGCGGCCCCTCCATGCTCGACCGGGCCATCGCGCTGGACGTGTGCGCCGCCCTGATCATCGCGGGGCTCGGGGCCAAGTCCGCGTTCTCCAGAGACCCCTACTACTTCCCGATCATGATGGTGCTGGCGATCCTCGGATTCACCGGCTCGGTGGGCATCGCCCGCTTCATCGCCGTACGCGACCGGCCGAAGGCGCGGGCGAGACCGACGCCCCCCGCCGGCACGAATGAGGAGGCCGAGTGAGCGCCTGGTCCCAGATCGCCGACACGACCGGCGCTGTCCTCGTCCTCGTAGGCGCGGCCACCTCACTCCTCGGCGTCATCGGAATGCTGCGGCTGCGCGACGTCCTGTCGCGCAGCCATGCCGCCACGAAGCCGCAGACCCTCGGCCTGCTGCTCGTCCTGGCCGGCGTCGGACTGCGGATGGACTTCGGCATGGACCTGGCCACCCTGGCCCTGGTCGTCTTCTTCCAGATGATGACCGGCCCGGTCGCCGCCCACCTGGTGGCCCGCTCCGCCTACCGCACCGGCCAGATCGACCACGAGCGCCTGCTCTTCGACGAACTGGACGAGCAGCTGACCGAGGAGCGCTGACCGGGCGGTACGCGGGCTCCCGATCGGCCGGCACCCCGCCGCCGCGTACCGCGCCGAGCCCCGCGGGGTGAGCGGGGAGCCGGTGGCGATCCCGGTCACGACCGCCCCCCGCGAAGTCGGACTCCTCCCACGGGGCGGATCCGGGCGTGCCATGATGCGGACACCGCTGGACGCTGGGGGGCGTATGGGAAGCACAGGTACGGTGCTGCGCGAGTTGCGCGGCGCACAGAAGACGGCCAAGGGTGTGTCGCTCTACTCGCGCCACGTGAACCGGCCCGCAGGGCGGGTGCTCGCCGCCGGGGCCTACCGGGTGGGGCTGTCACCCAACCAAGTCACTCTGGTCAGCGCGGCGTTCACCTTCGCCGCGATCCTGACGGTCGCGCTCGCAGAACCCTCGTGGGCGCTCGGCGTGGCCGTCTACGCGGGCCTGGCCGTCGGTTTCGCCTTCGACTCGGCCGACGGTCAGCTCGCCCGGCTCACCGGGAAGGGCGGCCCGGACGGCGAATGGCTCGACCACGTGGTCGACTGCGCGAAGATGATCCTGGTCCACACCGCCGTACTGGTCTCGTTCCACCGGTTCGCGGAACTGCCGTCGGACGTATGGCTGTTGCTGCCGCTCGGCTTCCTGTTCGTCGCCGTGCTCACCTTCTGCGCCGGACTGCTCCGCGAGCAGCTGGGCAAGGCGGCTGCCGCGGCCCGCCCCGCCCCGGCGGACGGGGGCGCGGGCCCGGTCTCCCGGGTGCGGGCCGTGGCGCTGCTCCCCGCGGACTACGGGGTGTTCTGCCTGGTCTTCCTGCTGTCCGGCGCACCCGGACCGTTCCTCGCCGGGTACGCCGCACTCGCCGCCGTGCACGCCCTCTTCCTCGTGGCGTTCCTGACGAAGTGGTTCAGGGAGCTGAGAGCGCTCCGGGTGGACTGACCAGCACGTCGAGCGCCCGGCGCAGCTGGGTGCTCGACGTGTGCACGGTGTACGGGAAGTAGACGACCTCCACGCCGACTTCGGCGAAGTCACGCTCCAGCCGGAGCCCCTTCTCCGTGCCCCGCCAGTCGTCACCCTTGAAGATGACGTCGAACCGCACCTGCTGCCAGGTCTCGACCTTGTCCGGCACGGTCTCGACGAACGCGGCGTCCACGAAACGTACGCTCCGGACGATCTCCAGCCGCTCGGGCAGGGGTATCACCGGCTTGTGGCCCTTGGCGAGCGCCGCCATCTCGTCAGAGACGACCCCGGCCACCAGGTAGTCGCACTGACTGCGCGCGTGCCGCAGGATGTTCAGGTGTCCGACATGGAACAAGTCGTACACACCCGGCGCATATCCGACTCTGTGCACCATCCGCTGTCTCCCCCCGGAAATATCGGTATCGGTGTAGATCTCCAACGACCTTACTGTGAAGAACACTTGTGCAGGCCGTGAACGGATAAGCTCCCCCCGGGGACTGTTCCATGGGGGGAGCAGTGGCTGTTCCCGGGGGGAAGGCGACCGAAGCGATGTCCGCTGCCGAAGATCACCGAACGTTCGCGAACCGCCGACTGCTGGTGGTCTCGACCAACTACGCGCCCGAGCTCACGGGCATAGGGCCGTACGCCACCCAGCTCGCCGAGCACTGGGCCGCGTCCGGAGCCGGGGTCCAGGTGCTCACCGGCATGCCGCACTATCCGTCCTGGCGGCTCGACCCGCGCTACCGCGGAGTCTGGCGGACCCGCGAGACCCGTGCCGGAGTCGTGGTCCACCGCCGCAGACACTATGTGCCGCCCCGGCAGACGGCCCTGCGCCGAGGCGCTTTCGAGGCCACGGTGCTGGCGCACGGGCTCCTCGCTCCGCCGCCCGGCCGCCCCGACGCCGTGATCGCCCAGATGCCGAGCCTCGCAGGCGGCGTCATCGGCGCCCGCATCGCCCGCCGCCACCGCGTCCCGTACATACCCGTGGTCCAGGACCTGATGGGGGCCGCCGCCGCCCAGAGCGGCATACGGGGCGGCGGCAGGGCCGCGTCCCTCGCCGCGTCGGCCGAGCGGTACGCCCTGCGGGACGCGGCCCTCGTCGGCGTCATCCACGAGACCTTCGTCCCCGGCGTCACCGCGCTCGGCGTCGACCCGGACCGCATCCGCATCGTCCCCAACTGGACGCACGTGGAGCCCCCGTCCGCCGACCGGTCCGCCACCCGCGCCCGGCTCGGCTGGCCCGAACACACCCCCGTCCTGCTGCACTCCGGGAACATGGGCCTCAAGCAAGGGCTCGACGTCCTCGTCGACACCGCCAGGCTCGCCCCGGACGTCCGCGTCGTGCTGATGGGCGACGGGAACCAGCGCGAGACGCTCCGCGCCCTCGCCGGGAACCTGCCCAACATCGAGTTCCTGCCGCCGGCCGGCGCGGACGAGTTCACGGACGTCCTCGCCGCGGCCGACGTCCTCGCGGTGACCCAGCGGGCCTCCGTCCTCGACATGAGCGTGCCCTCCAAGCTGACCTCCTACTTCGTCTCCGGACGGCCCGTCGTCGCCTCCGTCGCGGACGAGGGCGGGACCGCCGACGAGGTACGCCGGTCCGGTGCCGGAGTCCTGGTCGCGCCCGAGGATCCCGCCGCACTCGTCGCGGCCGTACGCAAGCTCACCGAGGACGCCACCGCGGCCGGGGCCCTGGGCGCCCAGGGCCCGCGGTACGTCGCACACCACCTGGGCCGCGAGGCGGGACTCGCCCGCTTCGACGCCCTGCTCACCGAGGTCCTCGGGAAAGCGCAAGGGAGACCACAGCGATGACGCATCCGATCCGTGCCCTTGAGGAACAGGACGAACCGGCGCTGCTGCGCGACCAGTTCCGCCAGCTCCTGCGCTACCGCGCGCTCCTCGCCGTCGGCGTCGTCGTGGGGCTCGTCGGAGGCGGCTACCTGGCGCTCAGCGGCTCGGAGACGTACACCGCAACCGGCGTGGTCCTCGTCCGCTCCGCCACCGCCGACCCGTTCGCCACCGGGGCGTCGGCGGACAAGGGCATCAACATCGGCTCCGAACGGCAGACCGCGGTCAGCGACACCGTGGGCGAACTGGCCGCCGGCGCGCTTGCCAAGGACGCCGACCCGGTCGACTCCGGCGACCTGCTGGCCGGCCTCCAGGTCACCAACCCGCCCAACACGCTGACCCTGCGCTTCTCCTACACGGGCGACACCCCCGAGCAGGCCAGGTCTCGTGCCGAAGCGCTCGCCGACGCCTACCTGGAACACCGCAGGCAGCGCACCGAGGACAGCATCGAGAACATGGCGGAGGGCTACCGGGCCCAGCTGAAGCCGCTGGAGGAGAAGCGCGACCTGCTGGAGGACCAGGTCGGTGCGAGCGAGGCCGACGACGTGAGCAGCGCGCGCGCCAACCTCATCGTCTCCATCTCCGAACTCAGCCGGAAAATAAGCGAGTTGCGAGCCCTGGACACGACGCCCGGCTACCTCAACCAGAAGCCCGTCGCCCCGGAGGAGCCCACCGGTGCGGGGCTCCCCATGCTGCTCGGCCTCGGAGGAGTGGTGGGCCTCGCCCTCGGGCTCCTCCTGTCCTGGGTACGGCTCGTCTTCGACCCATCCGTCCGTTCCACCCGTGAGCTCGTCCGCTCCCTCGGTGCACCGCTGCTCGGCACCCTGCCCCGGGAGCGCGGCGCGGCGGACAGCCTGCTGGCCATCGGGCGCAGCGGAAGCCGGCTCGCCGAGGAGTACCGGGCCGTGGCCTTCCGCCTCGCCTACGACCCCGCGTTCACGGAGACCCGCCGGCTGCTGGTCACCGCGCCGCGCGGAGACAACGCCGCCGCGGCAGGCGCCGCGGCGAACCTGGCCGCCGCCTTCGCCGAGATGGGCCGTGACGTCCTCCTCGTCGAGGCCGACCTGCGTACGCCGTCGCTGGCCCGCGAACTGGGTTCGGCGGCGCACGAGGCACGGCCGCCCCGCTGGGTCGCCGACGACGACGGCACCTGGCCCTCGGGCAGCCGTTCCAACGTGGACGTGCCGGGCTCCGGTGCCTTCACCCTCGTCGCGGGAAGGCGCGTCGACAACGTGCCCCGCGCGCTGACCTCCGCCCCCGTCGGCCGCCTCGTCGCCGAGGCCGACCGGCCGGGCACGGTCGTCATCGTGCTGGCACCGCCCGTCCTGTCCTACGCCGACGCCGTCGCCCTCGTCGACCGGGTGGCGGGCGTCATGATCGTCTGCGACCCCCGGGAGGTGCACCGCAGCGACGTGGAGCGCATCCGCGAGATCGTCAGCGCGTCCGGAGGCTCGGTGCTCGGCGTCCTCCTCCACCCCGGCCGCGGGCGCCTCGGCTCCAGGGACCGCAAGAAGTCGTCGAGACGGCGCAGCGGTCCGGCGGCCCGGACGGATGCCCAGGAGGAACCGGAGATCACCGGCGACCCCACCGAGACGCTCGGTCTGCGTGCCTTCGACGCCTCCGCCGGGCGCCGGTGAGGGCCCGTACCGCGATCGTCTGCTCGGTCGCGGACCAGGGGGTCACGGCCCTCACGAACATCCTGGTGCTGGTGGCGGCGGCCCGGCTCTCCACCGTCGCCGACTTCGCACGCTTCTCCGCCGTCTACCTCGTCTTCACCGTCCTGCTGGGCGCGTCCGGCGCCTACACCGGGCAGCCGCTGGTGCTGCGGCGCGGGGAGGACGACGGGACCCGGAGTGCCTGCCGCTCGGCCGTCGCCTTCACCCTGCTCGCCGCCACGGCGCTCGGGGCGCCGGCGGCAGCCGTCTGCCTGTTCGTCCCGGGGGACACGGCACGCGCCCTGACGGCGCTCGGTCTCGTCCTGCCGATCGTCCTCGGCCAGGACGCCATGCGTTACGCCTTCTCCACATTGCGCCTGCCGCACCTCGCCCTGATCTGCGACGTCCTGCGGCTGGCCGGTGTGCTGGGGGCGCTGGCCGTGCAGCCGTACGGCGCCGGAGCGGCGCGCCTCGTGGCTGTCTGGGGGCTCTCCGCGCTGCCGGCGCTGCTGCTCTCCGCCGTCCTGCTGCACCGCCGGACCGCGGGCGCGCCGCTGAAGGTGCGCCCTCTGTTCCGCCGGGGGCACCTCGGCCGGCGGTTCGCCGTCGAGTTCGGCGTCGGCAACGCGACGAGCCAGCTGTCCGTGCTGGGCCTCGGCGCCGTCGGCAACCCTCTCGTGGTGGGGGCGCTCCGGGGCGCGACCACGCTCTTCGGGCCCCTGAACGTGCTCTACACCTCGGCCACCAGCTTCGGCCCCCCGCTGCTCGGCCGCCTCGGCTCACGGCGGCGGCAGGTGCGGGCCGCGGCGGGGCTGGGCGCCGTACTGGCGGCGACCGCCGCCCTCTGGGCGACCGGACTGGCGCTGCTGCCCGACGCGGCGGGCCGCGAACTGCTCGGCGACACCTGGCCCGCGGCCGCAGCACTGCTGCCCGCGACGGGCAGTCAGTACGCGGCGATGGCCGTCGGCACCTGCGGTCTGCTCGCCCTGCGGATGCTCGATCCGCGCACGACCCTGTCCATCCAGGTGGTGTTCTCACTCGCCGCCGTGGCCTTCCTGGCCGTCGGCTACGCCCTCGGCGGCATCACCGGTGCCGCCTGGGGCCTGTGCCTGGGGTCCGTCTGCAAGGCGGTCGCCACCTGGACGCGCGTCGCGCTGCTGCGGGGCGGGGAAGCGGTGGGGCAGGCGGAGCTCAGCGCGAGCGCTGTCCGTGCCGGTTCCTGAAGCTGGTCACCAGCAGCAGGCACAGAGCGGCGATGGCGAACTTCCCGGCGGACTGCAGCAGCGGACCGCGCAGCAGGATGAAGGTGTATCCGGCGATGAGGGGCGCCGTGATCGCCAGCACACTGCCGGGTCCCGGCCCCGCTCTGGTCACCGCGACCGCGAACCTGCGGTCCGTACGGGCGGCCGCGTATCCGACCAGCGCGAGCCCACCGGCCATCCCCGCGGCACCGAAGTCGACCCAGAGCTCGGTCCACAGCGGCGCGGAGAGGTTGGTCATCCGCATCCCCATCCACTGGCCGACCCGGACCCCCGTGTCCTCCGGCTTCCCGCTCCACACCGCGCGCGGTACGAAGAAGAGCCCGGAGCCGGCCAGCTGGCGGCCGTAGGTGTGCCCGCGGGTGTCGACCCAGGAGATGGTGTTGGCGAACATCACCGTCTGGTCGTAGTCCTTGGTGGCCAGCGGTTCGAAGACGGACGCCGACTCCGCGGGCGGCTTGTAGCCCTCCGCGTCGTACCGGAACCGGTCCGCGTACGGGAACAGCACCAGCGCTCCCACGACGCCCATGGCCAGGACCGAACGGTAGATGGCCGCACTGCTGGGGAACGCGGTGAACAGCAGCGAGACCAGCACGGTCAGGAACCAGTAACGGGCGTTGGAGATCGGGTTGTTCACGATCAGGTTCAGCGCCACCAGCGCCACCCACACCAGGACCGTCGACGGCGAGCGCCGGGCCCTGCGCGAGGTCGCCAGGCGGCGCGTGTAGAAGAGCAGCGCGATCAGCGCGGGTACGGTGCCGAAGCCCTTCAGGAACGCCGATCCCACGTTGGACTCGGTGGACACCACTCCGCTCTCCGCCACCGAAGCGCTGATCTCCTGCCGGCTGCTGAAGAAGATCGCAGGCCCGCCGAGCTTGAGGATGTAGTACCCGCCGGCCACGAACGCGATCACGACCAGCAGGGTGAGCCGGCCCTGGTGCGCCGTCGGTCCCACCCTGCCCCGCGCCCCCGGGCGCCGGCGCAGCGGCCGCCGAGCGGCCAGCAGGGCCCCGAGGTCGAAGGCGGCGCAGCCCAGCAGGATCAGCGCGATCGCCGTGACCAGGTCGGACCGGGGTCCGACCATCGGGGTCGGCGTCTGCCCGATGACCGCCTGGGCCAGCGGTGCCACACCCATGGCGATGTAGACGAACATCCAGAAGACGCCCTGCAGCAGCCTTCGCCCGGTGGACAGGATCATCGTGGCGAGCCGCGCCCCCGAGTAGCAGGTGAGGACGAGCTGCAGCCAGAACGCGGTGTCGCGGACGCCGGTGCCCGGCTGCGCGACGATCACCGCCGGAAGGAAGCAGACCAGGCCGAGAATCATCGGAACCGCGAGCGCCCGCGAGAGCATCGCCCACGACATGGGCTTCGCGACGGACTCGACCTGCACGGACGTCATGCGCTCCCCGCTCCGTGGACCGACCTGGGAACACCTTAACGAATCAACGCACTTGGGGGGATGCGATGGCTAGTCTGTGAACAGTCGGCCGAGGTTGAGGGGGACCCTGGTGAAGATCCTGCACGTCGTCACGCTGCACACTCCGGACCACGCGTTCGGAGGCCCGACGAGAGTCGCGCTCAACCTCTCCAAGGTGCAGCGCGCCCACGGCGACGACGCCCGGATCATGGCTCTGGGCGACGGCTTCGACGGTGAACTCCCCACCGAGGTCGAGGGAGTTCCCGTCCATCTCTTCCAGGCCCGTCATGTGCTCCCCATGTTCGAGGTCAGCGGCATCGCCTCCGGTGCGCTGCTGCTCGCCGCACGCCGCATGATGCGGGGTGCCGATCTCGTACACGTCCATCTGATGCGCGACCTCGTGACACTCCCCGCCGCCCTGCTCGCCCTGGCCACCCGCACACCGCTGGTCGTCCAGACGCACGGCATGGTCGACCCGACGGAGAAGCGCGTCGCCCAGCTCACCGACCTGCTCGGTGTCCGCAAGGTGCTGCGCGGCGCCGACGCCGTCCTGCACCTCACGGAGATGGAGCGGCTCGATGTGAACGCCGTCGCCGCCCCGGTCCCGCTCACCCGGACCGTACGGCTGGTGAACGGTGTCCGCCCGCAGGAGCACAAGCCCGCCCGGGACCCCGACAGGCCCCCGACCGTGCTCTTCCTCGCCCGGATCCAGGAGCGCAAGCGCCCCGAGGACTTCGTCGCCGCGATGCCCGCCGTGCTCGCGAAGCACCCCGGCGCGCGCTTCGTCCTGGCCGGCCCGGACACCGGTGCGCTGCCCGGCACCCTCGCGCTCGCCCGCAGGCTGGGTGTGACGGACTCCCTGGACCACGTGGGCCCCCTCGGCCACGAGGAGGTGCTCGCCGCCGGAAGGGAGGCCGACGTGTACGTGCTCCCCTCGATCGAGGAGCCGTTGGGCGTCTCCGTGCTCGAAGCGATGTCCGTGGGCACCCCCGTGGTCATCACCCGCACCTGCGGTCTCGCCCCGGACGTGGCCGAGGCGGGCGCGGGACGCGTCGTCGACAGCCGGCCCGGCGAGGACGCCGCCAACGCCGGGAAGGTCGCGCAGGCCATCCTCGAACTGCTGGAGCCCGAGGCCAACGAGCGGGCCGGAAAGGCCGCTTGGAGCCTGGTCAACGACCACTTCACCATCGAGGCCGTGACGGGGACCCTCCGGCGGACCTACGAGGATGTGGTCCGCCGGAGCCGCCGGTAGCTCAACCCGTCTTTCCCTCACGGGACTTCAGAGCGATCTGCCACCGGTAGAAGCTCATCGCCAGCGCGAAGTCGAGCCCCGCGCGGCCGTCGAGGAAGCCCCGCCGGTAGACGTACATGTACGCGAAGGACACCAGGGGCTTGAACGGCGCCTTGTGGAAGAGCTGCCCCTGTCGGGACTTCACCTTCCGCACCTGCTCCTTGACGTCCGGGTGGTGCTCCAGCCACGCCTCCCAGTCCGAGTAGCGGTTGTGCCGCTCGAACCAGGCGGTGACGGGATCGAGGTCCTGGTGCTCGATCGGGTTGACCAGTGCGCCACTCGTCGGTGCGACGGGCTGGTAGTGCCCCTCCACCTCGCCGATCCCGGGGGCGTCGAGGTCACCGACCTCCGGGTAGTGGCAGCGGGTCCGGTCGGTCAGGGACCGCTTACGGATGGTGTACCCGTGTCGCAGTCGCTTCCCGGAGAACCAGTAGCCCAGCGGTATGTCGTACGCCGCCGGCTTCTCGGCCGCCGGGTCGGCGAAGATCTCCCGCAGCTCCGCGAGCAGCCCGGGGCTGAGCCGCTCGTCGCCGTCGAGCAGCAGGATCCAGTCCAGGTCGGTGCGGACGTGGTCCAGGCACCACTGCTTCTTGCGGGGATGACCGCCGTCCCAGGTGTACGTGACGACCTCCGCCCCGCACTCCTCGGCGATCTTCGCCGTGTCGTCCGTGCTGTGTGAGTCCACCACGACGACCGCCTCGAAGTGGCCGAGCACCGACTTCACCGCCTCGGCGATGTTGAGGCCCTCGTTCTTCGTGGGGATCGCGACCGCTATCGGCAGCTTGCTCATCCCAAACTCCTTGCGTGGATACCCCGTGCTTTGGCTCGGGGAGGAAACGCATCCTTGGCCCGGCACCGCGAAGCGGCGGAGACCTGGTGCGTATCCGTTCTGGCTGTCCGGTCCTTACAAACAAATCTGATAGCTTGTGAGATATGAAGACCGAGCTGGTGAAGCGGGCGTTCAAGTACCGCTTCCACCCCACGAACGAGCAGGCAGCAGAGCTGTCTCGCACGTTCGGGTGTGTCCGCAAGGTCTATAATCTGGCGCTCGACGCCCGCACTGTGGCGTGGTTCCAGCGCCGGGAACGGGTGAACTACAACGCCACCTCGGCGATGTTGACTCAGTGGAAGAAGACCGACGACCTGGCCTTCCTGTCCGAGGTGTCCTCGGTTCCGTTGCAGCAGACGCTGAGACATCTGCAAGGGGCGTTCTCGAACTTCTTCGAGGGCCGGGCGAAGTATCCCCGGTTCAAGTCGAAGAAGAATCGCCGCTCTGCGGAGTACACCAAGTCGGCGTTCAATTTCCGCGACGGTGTGCTGATGCTCGCGAAGATGAAGAACCCACTCGCGATCGTGTGGTCCCGGCCGCTCCCGGAGGGGGCGGAGCCGTCTATGGTGACCGTGTCCCAGGACAGTGCGGGCCGCTGGTTCGTGTCCATGCTGTGTGAGGATGCGTCCGTCAAGTCCCTGCCGACGCTGAACACTTCGGTCGGGATCGACGCCGGAGTCACCAGCCTCGTGACGCTGTCCACCGGGGAGAAGGTCACCAACCCGCGGCATGAACGCCGGGACCGCGCACGCTTCGCCAAGGCTCAGCGTGCCTTGGCGAAGAAGGAGAAGGGCTCCCGTAACCGGGACAAGGCCCGCGTCAAGGTTGCCAAGATCCACGCCCGGATCGCTGACCGGCGCCGGGATTTTCTGCACCAGCTCACCACTCGGCTCGTTCGTGAGAACCAAACGATCGTGATCGAGGACCTGGCCGTCCGCAGCATGGTCAAGAACAAGACTCTGGCACGCGCCATCTCGGACGCGGCCTGGACCGACATGCGCTCCATGCTGGAGTACAAGTGCACCTGGTACGGCAGGAACCTGGTCACCATCGACCGCTGGTTCCCCTCCACCAAAATGTGCTCCGCATGTGGCACCGTCCGGGACAAGCTGCCGCTGAACGTCCGCGAGTGGACGTGCTGCTGCGGTGCAACGCATGACCGCGACGTGAACGCGGCGCGCAACATTCTGGCCGCCGGACTGGCGGTTACAGCCTGTGGAGCGGGTGTAAGACCTCAACGGGAGTCCTCCCGGACGGGGCAACTTGCTGCGAAGCAGGAAACCCTCACTGCGAAGTGAGGAATCCCCCTCGTTCACGAGGGGGGTGAAGTCAACCGTTGTCTCCTTCGGGCAGCCAGGCGTAGCAGCCTGTGGAGGTAAAGGCGCGCGCCGTACGGGGGATGGTGATCCGGGTGGGCTTCCCGGTGTCGGAGGAGCCCGAGTCGAGGGTCTTGCCCGATCCGTCCTCGGTCTGCCAGGTGCAGTCCTTGGTGGGGGCCGCCGAGCGGTAGCCGCCCGCCCGGAGCCGCTTGCCCGTGTGGGTGCCGTCGGCGTAGCCGAGCGCGGCCTCGTCCACCAACTCCTGGTGCTCGGTGCAGAGATGGGCGACGGCGGGCTTCGCGTCGGGGATCTCTCCGGTCACGATGGAGCCGACCGCTGTGTCGCGGTCGACCTTGACGAGGTAGCGGAGCTTGTCGCAGGTCTCCTGTCCGGTCTGGAGCACCGCCGCCGGGTCCATGCCCTGGGGCACGCGGTCGGTCAGGAACTCCTTCTGCTTCTTCGTGAACGACCCGGTGGCCGGGGTGATCCGGTCGGCGGGCACCTTGGGCGCCTCGCTCGTCTCGCTCGCGGTCGCGTCGGGGCCCGGCTCCTCCTGGGCCCCGGCCGACGGTCCGGCGACGGGGGGCCCGGAGGCCGCGGATGCTGTGGCACCCGCGGCCTCCGGCCCGTTCCCCTCGGCTGACGAGCCGCAGGCGGCCAGCGCCGCCGTCAGTACGACGACGGCGGCGCCGGCCAGGAACGGATGCTTCATCAGCCCGTCCTCAGGGCGTAGTGCGCGCTGACCTGGGAAGAGCTCAGCGCGGTCGGGTACACGGCGGTCTCGTCGAGCTGCCCGGCGAAGAAATTGCTGGTCGGACGGTTCGGCCAGCTGGCGAGGTTGTCCCCGCCGACCCGCCAGTAGCCCGGGCCGGTCTCGTTGCCGGTGAACAGGAAGTTGGACGCGCGCAGCTGCCCGTCCACGTACAGCGCCATGCCGCCGGTGCCCTGGGTGGCGACGACGTGGTGCCAGTTGCCGTCGTTGTAGGCACCGAGCGAGGTGACCGTCCTGGTTCCGCCGCTGTAGACGCCGAACACCAGCCGCCCGTCATTGCGCATGTACACGTGCTTGTCGTACGAGGAGCTGTTCTGCATCACCCGGTTGCCGAAGCCGATGATCTTCCCGCCCCTGGTGGTGGTGGTCTTGATCCAGGTCTCCACCGAGAACCGGGCGGGCGCCGGGCGCCGCTCGTTGCTGTAGGCGTAGTCGGCGGTCCCGTCGAAACCGATCGCGGTCGAAGCGCCCGCGACGGCGGCCGGGGTCTGCTGGTAGGCGGGCCCGTTGCGAAGGAAGCCGTTGTCCAGACCGGCGCCGGTGTCCGAGGCGAAGGTCGAGGACCCTTCGTCGTAGCGCCAGTACAGCGAGGCCCCGTCACTGAGCACCCGCGCCGGATACGCCTCGGCCGTGGCCGCGACGGTCGCGGACTGGGCCGGGGACTTGGCGCTGGTGTTGATGCCGTCACCGGCCGTGATCCGGTACGAGTGGGTCTCGCCCGGTGCCACGTCGGTGTCGGTCCACCGCAGCTGCGGCCGGTCCCAGAAGACGGAGTAGCCCGTCGTGGTGTGGATCGGGGTGCTCGCCCCGTCCTTGTAGATCCGGTAGGTCAGCTCGCCGTCGTCGGTGTCGAAACTCGTCTGCCAGTTGACGTCGATCTGTCCCGGAGTGACGGTCGACAGACTGACGTTGGGCACCCACGGTGCACCCGTGTCGGGGCCGTCGGCGAAACGGGTCAGACCCTGCTGGCCGGCGCCGTTGACGGTGGTGAACTCACCACCGACCCACAGGTAGTGGCGGCCGCCGCTGTCCGTCTGGGACATCACCCGGGGTCCGACCGGCTCACCGATGCCGTCGTTGGTGTCCGGGAACCACGGCAGCAGCTTCGGATCGTCCACGGACTGGGCCAGGAGGTGCTTGCGCGGCTGGTCGGGGAACGCGCCCATGCTGGAGCAGTCATGGGCGTGGCTGCCGCTGTACAGCACTCCGGAGTGGACCAGGACGGACTGGGTGGCACCCAGGCAGGTGTCGCGCCAGCGCTGCTGGAAGTCGTCGAGGTCGAGGGCGATGCGGCCGTCGAAGACGCCGCCTCCGGTTCCCTCGTTGGCGGTGTAGAAGCCGGTGGCGTCCGTGGTCAGGTCCTGGACCGTGGACGTGTTGGGGATGAAGCCCGGGTAGCTCGTGGTGAGCGCGCCCGTCGTGGCGTCCACCACGGCCAGTGCGTGCGAGGCCGTGCCGTTGACCGTGAAGAAGTCACCGCCGAGCAGGACGTGCTGCCCGTCCGGCGTCACCTCGACGGCCCGGGCCACCTCGTCCGCGTTCGCGGTCCACGGCAGCAGGTCGGCGCCGGTGGTGACCGCCGCGAACTTGTTCCGGGTCTGCCCCTCCACGCTGTTGAAGTCACCGCCCAGGTAGACGGTGTCGTCGGTGACGGCCAGGGCCCGCACGGTCGCCGAGACGCTGATCTTGAAGTCCTGCCGCGGGGTGCAGGTCGCCGTGTCGATCGCGGCGATGTTGCTGACGCCCTCACCGTTGACCGAGCCGAACTGGCCGCCTGCGTACAGGGTGGAGCCGTCCGGGGAGAGGGCCAGCGCCCTGACGGTCGCTGTTCCGGAGGCGAGGGTGAACGACAGGTCGCACCCGGTCGGTGCGCCGGTCCCGGCGTCGAACGCGGCGAAGTTCACCGCGGGCTGCTCGCCGGTTCCGGCCGCCGCGTCCGGCGGCCGGAGGGTGGAGAACGTACCTCCCGCGTAGACGACCCCGTCGGTCGCGGCCATCGACCAGACGATGCCGTTGGTCTGCCAGGTGGTGAGATCGTCCGCGGTGATCGACACCGGTGGTGTCAGCGCGGCAGCCGGTGCGGCTCCCGCCGCGGTGGCGGTCAGGGCTCCGGCCAGGAGGCACAGCGCGGCGGATGCGGCTCGCACCCGGCCACGTGGCCCCCCGGAATTCTGCCCCGTACTTCCGTTCATCATTCAGCTCCGAAGGTGAGAACGAGCTGCGGCCGGTAGGCCGCGGATGATGCCTCGCTCGACCAGATGCGCAGACTGTCCGTCCCGCTGCTGGTCAGGGCGAGTGAGTAGGCGGAGCCGAGCGCTCCGCCCAGTGCGGTCGCGTTCAGTTCCACCGAGTAGTCGGTGGAGACCGAGGCCGCGTCCGTGATGGTCCCCAGCACGGACGCGGAAAGCGCCGGCCGGGTGTTGTAGGTGACCGCCGACTCGGTCCAGGCACCGGTGACCGGCACCAGGGTGTGGCTGTCGGTGGAGCCCGCCGTCGCGTCCGACGAGGTGCGGAAGTCGATACGGGCTCCGGTGAGTACCTGTCCGGGCGGGGCCGCGGGCAGGGAGTAGCGCAGATAGGCCAGGTACGGCGTACTGCCGCGCGAGGCGAGCTGGCTGTCGTTGTACGTGGTGTTCACCGCGACGCCGTTGACGTACGCGTCCTCGGCCGGCGCGAGGGTCACGGTGGTGCCGCCCGGCGGGGGAGTGGCGTCCGCCAGGTCGTGGTGGGCGGCCACCTGGGCGGCGGTCAGCGCGCCGGGATAGACGGCCGTCTCGTCGATCTGACCCGCGAGGTAGGTGCTCGCGGGGCGGTTCGGCCAGGCGTTGCTCATGGCGTCACCGCCGACCCGCCAGTAGCCGTTGAACGAGCGGTTCCCGGTGGCCGGGTTGGTGCCGACGGCCACCCCGTCCACGTACAGCACCATCCCGGCCGGGCCCTGCGTGGCGACGACGTGGTGCCAGTCGCCGTCGTTGTACGAGGCACCCGTGGTGATGGTGGGCCGGCTGGTGCTGCTGCCGATCTGGACACCGAAGGCGAGACGTCCGTCGCTCGTCAGATAGACGAGCTTGTCGGCGATGCTGCTGGTGTGGCCCTGGGCGAAGCCGACCCGGTTGCCGTACCCGACGAGCTGACCGCCGCTCGTCGAGGTCGTGCGGAACCACGTCTCGATGGAGTAGGGGGTGGGTGAGGTGTGGCGGTGCATCCGGTCGCTGTACACGTACTCGTCGGTCCCGTTGAGCGTGAGCGCGGGGGATCCGGCCACGGCCGAGGGGGTGGAGCGGTACGTGGGTGTGTTCATGTACACCCCGCCGTTGTCGGCGGCCGAGGCATCGGCGGCGAAGGCTCCGCTCGCCTCGCCGTAGCGCCAGTACAGTCCGGCGCCGTCCGCGAGCACGCGTTCCTGGTACGGGGAGGCGGTGGAGGCGGCGGTGACGGACGCGGTGGCGGACAGGCCGCTCGTGTTGGTGCCGTCGCTCGCCGTGATCCGGTAGCTGTACGTCTGTCCCGCCACGACGTTCGTGTCGGTGTACGTCAGCTGCGGCCGGCTGTAGAAGAGCGAGGAACCGGTCGTGGTGTGCACGGGGGTCGCGCCGCCGTTGCGGTAGACCCGGTAGGTGAGGAGGCTGTCGTCCAGATCGTGGGAGGAGCGCCAGCTGACCTTGACCTGGCCCGCCCGCGGCGCGGACACACTGACCGCGGGCGCGGCGGGCGCACCCGTGTCGGGAGTGTTGGCGAACCGGGTCAGGGCCTGCTGGCCGACCCCGTTGACGGTGGTGAACTCGCCGCCCACCCAGAGGAAGTCGCGGCCGTCGCGCGACGCGACGGTCAGTGCCCTGGGACCGACCGGCTCGCCGATCCCGTCGTTGGTGTCCGGGAGCCAGCCCAGCAGTGCCGGGTCGTCGACGGACTGCGCGGTGAGGTGTTTGCGGGCCTGGTTGGGGAAGCCGCCCATGGTCGAGCAGTCGTGCACGTGGCTGCCCGCGTACAGGACGCTCTTGTAGACCCGCAGGGCCTGGGTCGCCCCCTGGCAGGTGTCCCGCCAGCGCTGGTCGAAGGAGTCGAGCTCCATGGCGAGGCGCCCGTCGAAGGACGCACCGCCCCGGCCCTCGCCCGCCGCGTACCAGCCGTCGGACGCCGAGTCGGTGACGATGTCCTTGATGACGGCGGTCGACGGGATGAAGCCGCCGGGGTAGGCGCGGGTGAGCGCGCCCGTGGTGGCGCTGGTCACTGCCAGCGCGTGCGAGTCGGCGCCGCCGACGGTGAAGAAGTCCCCGCCGATCAGGGCGCTCTGCCCGTCCGGGGTGGCCTTCAGCGCACGGCCCGGGGCGTCCGCGTCGGGGTTCCACGCGGTGAGGGCCCCGGCGGCGGTGACCGCGCCGAAGAAGCGCCGGGTCTGGCCGTTGACGGACTGGAAGTCACCGCCCGCGTAGACCGTGCCGTTCGGAGCGACGTCGAGTGCCCGCACGGTCGCGCTGAAGTCGGGCGAGAAACCGGGGCGGGTCCGGCAGGTCGCCGTGTCGATGGCCACCAGGCCGTTCGCGCTCGCGCCGTTGACCGCGCTGAAGTAACCCCCCGCGTACAGCGTGGACTTGTCGGGTGAGACCGCGAGCGCGCGGACGGTCGCCGTGCCGCTGCTGCGGGTGAAGGAGAGCGAGCAGCCGGTCGGCGCACCGGTGGCCGCGTTGAGTGCCGCGAAGTTCACGGCGGCCGTGGTGCCGGTACCGGCGGGCGCCCCGGCCGGGCGCACGTTGGAGAACGTGCCGCCCGCGTAGACGACCCCGTTCGCCTCGGCCAGCGCCCAGACGATCCCGTTGGTCTGGTAGGTGGACAGGTGGTCGGCGGTGAAGCCGACCGGCGGTGTCAGTGCGGCGGCCGGGGGCGCGACGGCCCCGGCGGCGGACAGCACACCGGAGGCGAGGGCGAGCACCGCGGCGAGAGCTCCGCAGCGGCTGCGTCCGAGGCGTCCCGGCCCCTTCATCGGTGCGTCCTGGCGGCTGCTCCGCTGAGCTGGTCGTCCAGTCGGCGGATGTCGGCGTCGACCATGATCTGTGCCAGCTCCCGCGACTTCACCGAGGGCTTCCAGCCGAGGAGTTCCTCGGCCTTGGACGCGTCCCCGATCAGCGCGTCGACCTCGCTGGGCCGCTCGTACTTGGGGTCGTAACGCACATGCTCACGCCAGTCGAGCCCGGCGTGCTCGAAGGCGCACTCCAGGAACTGCCGGACGCTGACGCCCTCACCCGTGGCGACGACGTAGTCGTCAGGGGTGTCGCGCTGGAGCATCCGCCACATCGCGTCCACGTACTCGGGGGCGTACCCCCAGTCCCGTACGGCGTCGAGATTGCCGAGGTGCAGCCGGTCCTGGAGCCCGGCCCTGATCCGGGCCACGCCACGGGTGATCTTCCGGGTCACGAAGGTCTCGCCGCGGCGCGGGGACTCGTGGTTGAACAGGATGCCGTTGACGGCGAACATCCCGTACGCCTCACGGTAGTTGACCGTCGCCCAGTACGCGTACACCTTCGCGACGCTGTACGGGCTGCGCGGGTGGAACGGCGTGTGCTCGTTCTGCGGCGGCGGGCTGGCGCCGAACATCTCGGACGACGACGCCTGGTAGACACGGGCGTCGATGCCGCTGGCACGCACGGCCTCCAGGAGCCGCATGGCACCGAGACCCGTGACGTCACCGGTGTAGAGCGGGGCGTCGAAGGAGACCCTGACGTGGGACTGCGCACCCAGGTTGTAGACCTCGTCGGGCTGGATGTCGCGCAGCAGGTTCACCAGTGCCACACCGTCGGCGAGATCGGCGTGATGGAGCACGAAGGAGCGTCCGGCCTCCTCCGGGCCCTGGTAGATGTGGTCGATCCGCTCGGTGTTGAAGCTCGACGAGCGGCGTATCAGGCCGTGGACCGTGTACCCCTTCTCCAGCAGCAGCTCCGCCAGATACGAACCGTCCTGGCCGGTCACGCCTGTGATGAGCGCGGTCTTCGCCATGGTCCCCCCCTTCTGTCCGCCCGAAGGCGGTCGTTCACCGAAATTTCAGAGTTTGAGTGTTCTGCGGTAAAGGTCACTGACTCGCACGGCTCCTGGCAGAATCCGAGCCATGACGACTGATCTCCCCGGCCCTCCCCAGGAATCCGTCCGCCCCCTGCTACGACCCGGCTCCCGCATATTCGTCGCGGGCCACCGAGGTCTGGTCGGGTCGGCGCTGGTACGCCGCCTCGCCGACGACGGCCACGAGGTGCTCACCCGCGGCCGGGACCTCCTCGATCTCCGCGACAGCGCGTCGACCGAGGCGTATCTGAGCGACGTCCGCCCGGACGTCGTCGTGCTGGCCGCCGCCAAGGTGGGCGGAATCATGGCCAACAGCACCTATCCGGTGCAGTTCCTGGAGGACAACCTCCGCATCCAGCTCAGCGTGATCGCCGGGGCGCACGCCGCAGGCACCGAGCGGCTGCTCTTCCTGGGCTCGTCCTGCATCTACCCCAAGCACGCCCCGCAGCCCATCCGTGAGGACTCGCTCCTGACCGGCCCGCTGGAGCCGACGAACGAGGCCTACGCGCTGGCGAAGATCGCCGGCATCACCCAGGTCCGTTCCTACCGCCGGCAGTACGGCGCGGCCTACATCAGCGCCATGCCCACCAACCTCTACGGCCCCGGTGACAACTTCGACCTGGAGACCTCGCACGTCCTGCCCGCCCTGATCCGCCGGTTCCACGAGGCGAAGCGGGACGGTGCTCCGGAGGTGACCCTCTGGGGCTCCGGCAGCCCTCGGCGCGAGTTCCTGCACGTCGACGATCTCGCCACCGCCTGCGTCCGGCTGCTGGAGTCGTACGACGGGGAGGACCCCGTGAACATCGGCTGCGGCGACGACCTCACGATCAGGGAACTCGCCGAGACCGTCAGAGATGTGACGGAGTACCAGGGGCGCATCGCCTGGGACACGAGCAAGCCCGACGGCACCCCGCGCAAGCTCCTGGACGTCTCCCGGCTGGCCTCCCTCGGTTTCAAGCCGCAGATCCCGCTGCGCGAGGGCATCGCGCGCACCTACGCCTGGTGGCTCGGCCAGCGGTCCCCGCAGGACTGAGGGCGCGGGACGGCGGCCACGCCGTGCACGGGCTCCTCGCATCTGTTCGCCGCCCACGTCAGTAGGCCCCGCGGCCGTCGGTGACGGCGCGCACGGTACGAGCGAGGAGCCCCATGTCCGTGGCCACCGTCCAGTTGTCGACGTACCAGAGGTCGAGCGAGACGGTCTCCTGCCAGGACAGGTCCGAGCGTCCGCTGACCTGCCACAGGCCGGTCAGTCCGGGCTTGACCGCGAGCCGCCGGTGCTCGCGCTCGTCGTAACGGGACACCTCCTCCGGCAGCGGAGGGCGGGGCCCCACGAGCGACATCTCACCCTTCAGCACGTTGATCAGCTGCGGGAGTTCGTCGAGCGAGGCCCGGCGCAGCGCCCGGCCCACCCGTGTCACCCGAGGGTCGCTGCGCATCTTGAACATCGGACCTTCGGCCTCGTTCGCCGCGCTCAGCTGCGCCTTGCGGACCTCGGCGTCCGCCACCATGGTGCGGAACTTCCACATGGTGAAGGGCCGGCTGTGCTGGCCGTGGCGGGTCTGGCGGTGGAACACCGGTCCGGGCGAGGTGAGCCGTACGGCCATCGCTATCACGAGCAGCAGCGGAGCCAGGGACACCAGGCCGAACGCGGCTCCTGCCCGGTCGACCAGGGTCTTGAGCACCGGCTGCGGCCCGCTGCGCAGCGGCGGGGCTATGTGCAGCAGGGTCAGTCCGGCAACGGAGGAGAGCCGCACCCGGCTCGCCGCCGTCTCCGACACCTCCGAGAGCACGCACAGCGGCACGCCGCTGTCGTGCAGCCCCCACGACAGCCGCCGCAGCCGCTCGTCCGCGAGCTCGGGCCCGGGAGCCACCAGGACGAGATCGGCGTCATGGGCGAAGGCCCCGCCCAGCACGGTGGAGAGGTCGTCCTCCGCCGGAGTGGTGGCGAGCCGGCCCGGAACCGGAGCTTCGCAGCTCAGCGGGGTGGTGCCCACGGGTATCACCGCGGCCACCGCATACACGTGGTCCTTACGTGAGTTGAGCAGATTCACCGCCCGGTCGACGCCCGCAGCCTGGCCCACCACGAGCACGCGGCGCACCGCGAGCCGGCGCCGGGCGAAGGACAGCCACCGTCCCAGCCACGCGGCCAGGAGGGTCACCGCGAGGCCGGGCACGAGTGCCACCACCGCGATCTCCGGGTCGACCGGCTCACCGGACACGGTGAGCAGCACGGCGAGCACTCCCAGCAGGAGCAGCCAGTCGCCGGCGGCTCCCGGCGCGCCCCCGGTGGAAGCGGGCAGCCGCTGCGCGTACCTCCCTCGCGCCGCGCGCACGACGATCCACGCCAGTGCGGACAGCGACGCCGTGATCAGCGGAGCGGGCTGGTCACCCGCTTCCTGGACGAGCCAGGCCGGTCCCCCCAGCCCGAGCGCGTCGGCCGCGAGGAGCAGCGGCAGGTGTCGTCCCGGCCGTTTCCTGGCCCGGGGCCGCTCGATGTGCGCGCGCTCCGCGGTCGGTGTCCTCCACAGCTGCTCCAGGGCGGCGTTCCGGTTCCTGGACGCGGCGGTGCGTGGTCGTGGCGCACCTGCCAGTCCAACGTGCCCGGATATGTCTGTGTCAGGTATTTCGACATGCCCCATGAACCCCCCAGCCCAAGTCGCATCCCCACAAACGGGGCGCATCCGCCGATCCCTTGGACTGACGGATGCGCCCTCGCTCGGTGCACGATATCCACACACGTGCCATTTCGCTGGAGTTCCCGTGAAGTTCAGACAGGTCGGATGCTTCGCATCTCGGCCGGTTCCGACGGGGAACTCAGCTTCTGTGTACGCCTGTTCGGCTTTCCAGGGGTTCGGCAAGCGCTTGTGACCTGGACGAACCGGGCGCAACTACCGTACGTGGAAGCTTCCTTGGGTGTCACCTGAAATCGGTGGCAGTGGACGACGTCACACGCCCTCGAAGTGCCGACCCCGGTTCAGGCCGGGCCCCGGCCCCGGATCCACAGGAGCCGGAACCGGGGTCGCCGTAGCCCGCCTAGTACCGCACGCAGAATTGACGGTCCGTCAGCCACCGGCCGAGCCAGTCGCTCAGCGGGACCGTGATGCACCACTTCCGGGAGTTCGGCTCCGGGGCGGGGGCCGTCGGCGTGGGCTTGGTCGGCTTCGGGGTGGGCGGCCGGGCCGGCGTCGTCGGGCTCGGACTCGGATCCGGCGTGGCCGACGGGGCCGGGTTCTTGCTCATCATCGACCGGTACGTCCGTGAGGACTGGGGGTTCTCCGAGCACTGCCACACACCGTGCGGACAGTAGTCCGTGATCGTCTGGTACACCGGATCGTGCTTCTCGATCCATTCGAGCATCCGCCGCATGTACACGGAGTTGTCGCCGTTGCGGAAGAGGCCCCACTCCGGGAAGGAGATCGGCTTGTCGTGCTCGGCGGCGAAGTCGACGTGCTTCTGCAGACCGTACGGACCGTTCACCTGCTCTTCGAAGCTCCGGCCGGGCGGCTGGTCGTAGGTGTCCATCCCGATGATGTCCACGACGTCGTCGCCCGGGTAGCACCGCGTCCACGGCACCGCGTCCGTGCCCCGGCTGGGGGCGAAGTCGAAGCGGAACTTCTGCCCGGGGACGGCACGCATCGTGGTGACGATGCGGTTCCAGTACGCCTTCCACGCCGTGGGGTCCGGGCCGCAGCGATGCGTGTACGTGATGCCGTTCATTTCCCAGCCGAGCACGATCACCGTGTCCGGGATCGACAGCTGGACCAGCCGCTCGGCCAGCCGCCGGAAGTGGTGGTCGTAGTCACCGGCGGCGCCGGCCCGCAGCAGCCTGCGGACCTCGGCATCGCCCACCCCCTCCTCGTTGCGCTCCAGCATCGGCACGTTGAGCACGAACATCCGGTCCTCGTCGGCGTTCCGCCAGGTCGCCCAGGACCGCAGGAAGTCCGGCTTGCCCTCGATGTTGGACCAGAGGTCGCCCGGCAGGTAGCTGTGCCCCGCCCGCAGCTCCGCGCCGCCCAGCCAGCGTGACAGTTCCGCCGTCCGCCGTACGCCCTCGGGGCCGTAGCCCACGTAGGCACCGTGTGCGGTGGTGCCGTCATCGGCGGCACGTGAGGGCGGGGCACCGTCCGTGGTGTCCGTGCCGGTCGAGGTCGTTGCGACGATTCCACCGGCGGCGAGGAGACTGAGCGCAGCCGTCCCGACGCAGATGTTGATGAGACGGCGCTGTGCGGACACGGCTCCTCCTTCTGTCCGGTGTTTCCTCCTACCAGTTCGACAATAAGGAGACATTTTCTTTATGGGGCGGTTCAGGCACCGACCGGTGGGCCATTCGCGAAGCTACGCGATTCAAGCCGGGCCGTTCGGGTGAAATTCCGAAGGTTTCGCTTCGGTTCAGCGGCTGTTGAAGGAGAAGGGGAGCGAGCGCACCCGGTTGTCGAAATTCGAGTCCACCAGCTGAGGCTCGCCGACCGTCCCCAGCGTGCCCTGGCGGGCGACCAGTTCCCGGAAGAGCGCCTTCATCTCCAGTCGTGCCAGATGGGCCCCGATGCAGTGATGAGGCCCGCCCCCGCCGTATCCCAGATGGGGATTGGGATTCCGGGTGATGTCGAAGGCATCGGGGTCGGTGAAGACGGACCCGTCCCGGTTGGCCGACGCGTAGAACAGCACCACCTTCTCGCCGGGCCGGAAACTCCGGCCGCCCAGGGAGCACGCGTCGGTGACCGTCCGCCGGAACTGGATGATCGGCGTCGAGTGCCGGACGATCTCGTCGACCGTGCCGTCGATGTACCGGTCGAAGTCCGACTCCAGGAGGGCCCGCTGCTCCGGGTGCTGTGCCAGCAGGGCCATGCCGTGGGCGATCGCGTTGCGCGTGGTCTCCACACCGGCCACCAGCAGCAGCGAGAAGAAGGAGCCGAGCTGGCGGGAGGTCAGTGCCTGACCGTCGACGTCCGCCCGCACCAGGGCCGAGATGAGGTCGCCCGTGGGATTGCGGCGGCGCTCCCGGGCCAGTCCCGCCATCACCAGGTGCATCCGGGCCAGGGAACGCAGTCCGCGCCCGGGCACACGCAGCCGGTCCCGCCCCCGCCGCCGCACCCCGACGTACGCCGACGCGTGATCGATCTGCTGGGAGATCCGCGGCCGGTGGCGCTCCGGGATGCCCATGAGGTCGCAGATGACCTCCAGGGGCAGCCGCGAGGGCGCCGATGGCATGAAGTCGTCGGGCCGCTCGGCGACCAGCTCGTCCACCAGGCGACGCGCGAGCTCACCGATGTTCTCCTCGGCGCCGGCCAGCAGCCTCGGGGTGAACGCGCGCGAGATGATCCGGCGCAGAGCCGCGTGTTCCTCGCCGTCCATGTTGACCATGGAGTTGCCGAAGACGGCCTTCGCCCAGCCGGCCGGCTCCGGGGTCGTCACCCCCGGAGCGCTGGCGAAGTGCTGCGGCCGACGGCTGGCCGCCTTCACGTCCGCGTGCTTCACCAGCGCGTAGAACGACTCTCCCGGCCCTGACCGTGTCCCCCCGCGCGACGTCGCCCGGGTCGTGAACCGCGCCGGCGCGTCCAACTGCCGCAGCAGCGCGAACGCCTCCAGCCGGACGGACCGGGGCAGCGTCCAGAACGACGGATCGGCGAGATCCACGTCCTCCAGCAGCAGCGCGCGGTCCCGGTTTCCCTGCCTGGGAACAGTCATTGCACAACCTCCACATTCCAGGACGGCCATGCTGGCGCGATTCAGGACAATCGGTGTGATCGGCGCGCCGCTTGTACGAGAACTGTTCCGTCGGTGTCTCGTTGTCAACGTCGGATACGTCAACACCTCGGAAGAGTGGACGAGAGGCAGGTGCGCACACCATGGGCCGGATGACGGACGCGAGGGGCACGGGGGCCGGGGTGCGCGGGAGGTCCCGACGGGTCGTGCTGCGTACCGCTTTCACCGTGGCGGTGACCTCGGCCACGGCGGCGGTGCTCGCCCCCCTCATGGCGAAGGGCCGGGAGCCCGTGCCCCCGTCGGCGAAGGCCGGTGGTGCGCGACCGGAACGGTTCGCCGAGATGTACCGGGGCCGGGACATCCGGGGCGCGGCGACGGTCATGGTGCCGGCGGGCGGGCCCGGCGGTACGGTCCGGGCCGCGGGCGCCGGGGCGACGGACCTCGTCCCGCATCTCGAAGTGCACGTGGACGGGCGGCCGTTGCACATCATGCGGCGCGCCGACGGCAGCTATGTGAGCGATGCCAACCACTACGAGTCGTTCCCGACGCTGCTGGCCACGGCTCGCGCCGCGGTCGACGAGCTCGGGTCCGCACAGCTGTCCGCGGTCCGTCCGCGGCACAGCGTCTGAAACGGGAGGACCGGCACGGGTGTACAACCGAAAGAACCAGCGGAATCTCACGCGCACCGAGAAGCGGCGCCTGGTCGGCGCGATGCTGGAGCTCAAGCGGTCAGGACGGTACGACGAATTCGTCGTCCTGCACCGGGAGTTCTACGTCACCGACGGCGAGGACCGGCCGAGACCCGCCCACATGACCCCCTCCTTCTTCCCGTGGCACCGCCAGTACCTCCTGCGGTTCGAGGCGGCTCTGCAGGAGGTCGACGCCGGTGTGTCCATCCCGTACTGGGACTGGACGTCGGAGAACACTCCGAGCGCCTCGCTCTGGGCGGACGACCTGCTGGGCGGGAACGGCAGGCCGGGTGACCGGCAGGTCATGACGGGGCCGTTCGCCTACGGCGAGGGGAACTGGAACATCGACGACGGCGTCACCGAACGGCCCTACCTCACGCGGAACTTCGGACGCCCCTCGTCGCCCGTCACGCTGCCGAGCAGGGAGGACGTGGCGGCCGCCCTGAAGGACCCGGTGTACGACGCCGAGCCCTGGAACAGCGTCAGCAGGACCGGATTCCGCAACCGGATCGAGGGCTGGGGCATCCGGGGATTTCGCGGCGTGAGCAACCACAACCAGGTGCACCGCTGGGTCGGCGGCCTCATGGCGGGCGCGGCCTCGCCGAACGACCCCGTCTTCTGGTTCCACCACGCCTACATGGACCTGCTGTGGTCACGCTGGCAGAAGGCGCACCCCAGGTCCCGGTACGCGCCCGGTGCGAGGACCCGTGAGGCGGGCCCGGACCGTGACCGCGTCTTCGGCCTCGACGAGCCCATGCCGCCCTGGGACGTGGCGCCTTCGGAACTCCTCGATCACGCGGGCCTGTACCGGTACGTCTGAACGGCCCCGCCCCGGACACACGGAAGCGGCTGGACCTCCCCTCCGGAGCAGGAGGAGGCCCAGCCGCTTCTCGGTACGTGAGATCAGTTGCCGTAGCCGTAGTCGCCCGGGCCCTCGTGGTGGCCACCGGAGACGTTCGCGCAGGTGTTGCCGAAGGCCGGGTTCAGCAGGCCGATGACGTTCACCGAGTTGCCGCAGAGGTTGACCGGGACGTGGACCGGCACCTGGACGGCGTTGCCCGAAAGGACACCGGGGGAGTGGGCGGCAGCGCCATGGGCTCCGGCGTCGGCGGCAGCCATGCCGGCGCCGCCCGCGATCAGGGCACCCGTGCCTGCCATGACAGCGGCTGCCTTCGAGATACGCGACATCAGTTCTCCTCGTGAAGTGTGGTGTGCCACGGAGTTGGGGACCCCGTATGACCTGACAACGGAAAAATCGACAGACGGTAACGGACTGGCACAAAAGTCGTAACCCGGCTGCGCGTCTACCGTCCGACGACGGGCAGCGCGTTCAGCCGCCGGTGCCAGTCGCGGGCGGCGGGGAACCGGGTCTTCACGGTCTGCGCCGCCAGGTCCCGGACCTCCAGCTGCGACACCCGCAGCCGCAGCAGCGGGTCGAGACCGGAACAGGCAAGCAGCAGACGCTGGTTGACGACCGGGACCGGCTCCCAGTGGTTCTTGTACTGCTCCGAGCCGCGCAGCAGGCTCAGTACGGTGCGCCCGGTGTCGGCGGCCTGCTGGGACACCTCGCGCAGCAGCATCGTCGACACGTCCACCTTCCGTTCCCTCAGCGAGGGATGGGCGCCGTACAGATAGCCGCCCGTGAGGTGGTCCGACTGGAGCGACATGTTCACCGCCACGACGTCGCCGTCCACGAGGAACTCCGTCAGGGCGGCCCCGCCGTCGCGGACCATCCGCCGGGTGGCCCGCACCAGGTGCGCCGAAAAGCGCGGCCGCAGATGCTCGGGGTTGACGCCGCGGCCGGTCCACTGGAGTTCGTGCAGGCGCAACAGCCTGCCCACGGCGCCGGGCACGTCGAGCGCGGGCACGGGGCGGCACTCGACCGACAGGGCGTCGATCTTGCGCAGCTTGGCCCGCACCCGCTGGGCCCGTGAGCCCGGCAGCCGCTGGAGCAGTGCGCCGATCGGCTCCGCGGGCAGCTCCATACAGGTCGAGTCGTCGAGCCGGGTGCGCGGCCCGGACCACCTGTCGAACAGGAGCTGGGCCGACGCGTCGGGCCGTACCTCCCGAAGGTCGATCACCGCGTGCCGGGCGGCCCGGTCGAGACCGCGTTCCAGGGCCACGAGGGCGACCTTGGACTCCTCCTCGTCGACGAGGACGTCGAAGAAGTCGGAGATCGCGCCGCCCATGGGCACGAGCAGCGGCATCGGACGGTGGACGAGCATCAGCGGAGCGGCGCCGATCAGACGGCCGTCACGACGGGCCAGCACCACCCGCAGGCGGCCGGCGGGTCCGTACGAGAGCCACCACGAGTGGAGCCAGGCGTGGCTCTGGAACGGGGTGGCGGTCCGGCAGCGGCGGTGCAGCGCGTCCCACTCGTCCGCGAGCGCGCCGAACTCGCCGAGGTCGCGGCAGAGCGTGACGGTCAGGCCCTCCCTGCGGCCGGTACTCCTCACACCAGCTCCCGCTCGTCCGCGCCCACCGGCTGACCGGCCGCCTGGGCGGTGGCCGGGGCGGGCACGTGGGCCTCGGAGCTCCTGCGCGCAGGACGCGGCCGCACGAGCAGTGCCAGTCCGCCGAGCAGCCCGCCCGCGCTTCCTCCCACGGCCGTTCCGAGCGGGGCGGACGGGGAGACCGGCTCCTCCGGCGTGATGGCGTGACCGAACTTGATGAGCTTGACCCCGGTGTCCTTGGCCACGTGATCGCCGCTGACGATGATGGCCTCGACGACCGCGTTGGCGATCTCGGCCGCCCGCCGCGGCGAGTCGGACGTACCGCTGACCGCGATCATGGGCGAGTCGGGAGAGGTCTCCACCTGCACGCGGCTACGCAGCTCGTTCACCGACTCCCCGGCGGCCCCGCGCGCGTAGCCGAGAGTGGAATCGCTGGTGGCGAGCCGGCCGTAGGACTGGGCGAAGCCCAGGGCCGCCGCGGAGTCGGCGCCCTTGTCGGTGACGGCCAGGGCGTAACCCGTGGCCGTGTACTGCGGGGTGGCGAGCAGCCCGTAGGAGAGGCCGCACGCCGCCCCGAGCAGGACACAGGCGGGCAGCGGCCACCAACGGGGCAGTGGGGGAAGAGGACGCAGTCGGCTGAACCGTCCGGGGACGGCCGGGCGCTGCTCGGGCGACTCGGTCATGAGGGGGCTCTCCGTCGGGGAGGGGGTGGGAGGGGGCTGGAAGTGCTGGGGATCGGGCGCCGGCGCCTTCAGCGCCCGCTGAGAGCACGGTCGTAGACGTCCATGAGGTGACCGCTGCTGCGCCTGATGTCGTAGTGGCCGACGGCCGGGGGCGGCGGCAGCCTGTGGGGTCCGGCGCGCATCCGCTGCCGCAGGGCCGCCGTCAGCTCCTCGGCGCGGCCGGTGACGCGGGTGGCGCCCTCGGCCTGGTCGGCGGGCAGGTCCTCGATGGCGGGGCAGGCGGCGTACAGGACGGGCAGCCCTGCTGCCAGCGCCTCGACGGCGGCCAGTCCGAAGGACTCCTCGCGGGACGTCGAGACGAAGGTGTCCATGGCGCTCAGGAGCGCCGGGACACCGGGGCCCGCGCCCGGCCGGTCGGCGTCGCACTCCCCGAGCAGCCGGATCCGGCCGGCCGCACCGAGCCGCTCCGCGAGCGCCGTGAGCGCGCCGCGCTCCGGTCCGTCCCCGGCCAGCAGAAGCCGGGCGCCCGGCAGTGCCGCGACGGCCCGTACGAGGACGTCGAAGCGTTTGCCGGGGACGAGCCGGCCTACGCCCCCCACCACGAAGGCGTCGTCGGGAATGCCCAGGAGCGTCCGGGTGGCCCGTCGCGCGTCCTCGTCGTACCGGAAGAGTTCCGCGTCGATCCCGTTGGGTACGAGGTGGATGCGTGCGGCGGGTACACCCCACTCACGCAACCGCCCCGCGACCGTGGAGGAGACGGCGACCGTGGCGGAGCCGAGCCGCTCCGTCCGCAGGTAGAGCGCGCGCGTGGAGCGGGTGAGGGGACGCCCCTCGATCTCCGCCCGGCCCAGCGAGTGCTCGGTGGCGATCGTGGCGCGGACACCGGCCGCCCGGGCGGCGATCCGCCCGTAGACGCAGGCCCGGTACAGATGGGTGTGGACGAGGTCGTACTTCCCCTGCCGGATGACCCGGGCCAGTCTCGGCAGCGCCGCCAGGTCGCGGTTGCCCTTCATCCCGAGGTCCGTGACACGTACGCCGTCGGCCCGCAGACCGTCGGCCACCGCCCCGGGGTTGGTCAGGGTGACGACATCGCAGGAGGCGGGCAGATGGCGCAGCAGGAGCCGGAGTTGCTGTTCCGCCCCGCCGATGCCGAGGCCGGTGATGATGTGCAGGGCCCTCATCGGCGCTCCCCGGACACCGCGCTCGCGGCTGCGGGCAGCAGGCGGTCGGGGGCGGCTTCCGCCCGGTGGCGCAGCCGGTGACGCAGGTCCTTCGCCCAGAGGCGCAGAGCCAGGTCGGCGTGGCTGATGTGGGTGCGGGGCAGGGTGAAGGGGCCGGGCCGGGGGCCAGGGGTGAGCGCGCAGCCGTAGCCGTATCCCGCCTCGCGCACCGATTCGACGACCCGCTCGTCGACCGACCCGTACGGGTAGCAGAAGCCCTCGGGGGTGACACCGGTGATGTCGTGCAGCAACTCACGGCTTCGGTGCGTCTCCTGGCGCAGCTCCGCGGCGGACAGCGAGGTCAGATCCCGGTGGCGCAGGCCGTGCGAGCCGATCTCCATCCCCGCGTCGGCGGCGGCGCGGATGCCCGCGGCCCCGAGGAGCGGTTTGTGCGGGCCCGGCCGGTCCCATTCGTTCGAGCCGTCGAGCCGGCCGGGCAGGACGAACAGGGTCGCCGAGCAGCCGTGGCGGAGCAGCACCGGAAGGGCCTCGCGGACGAAGTCCGTGTAGCCGTCGTCGAAGGTCAGCCCGACGAGCCCGCGCCGCCTGTCGGCGGGGGTGCGCAGCAGCGTGGCGATGCTCACGCCCGTGTAGTCGCGGCGCCGGAGCCAGGCCAGCTGCCGGTCGAGGCGCTCCGGGGAGACGGTGATGCCGTAGGGGTCGCTCGTCCGCTCGCACACCGAGTGGTACGTCAGGATCCACGGCTGGGCGCACGCGGCCGGCCGGAGACGGGAGGAGCGCGAGTCGGTGCGAGCCGATGGGTCAGCGGCCATGAAGCAACCTCCGTCGGATGAGGGTCAGCAGATGAACGACTTCCGGAGCTCGGAACACGAGCCCGGCCAGCAGGAACAGGACCGGTACGAGGACGCAGCCGCCGGCCACGCTCAGAAGGGGATCGGACGCCAGGGGCGCCGCCAGCCACCCCGCGGTCCCCGCCACGGCGGCGGCGCCGGCGAGCCGGATCAGCGAGAGGGCGACCGCCCGGACCCGGATGGTCACCACACGTGTGCCGAGGCCCATGAGCAGGAGCAGCGCGGCCGTGCTGATCCCGATGGCGTTGGCCGCCGCGATGCCGTTGACGCCCAGGCGGTGGGTCATGGCGAATCCGGCGCCGGTCGTGACGAGCAGCCCGGTGGCCATCGCGAAGACCGGGAACCAGGTGGGCCGGCCGGCTGAGAAGTACGGCCGGCTCAGTGCTCCCACGAGGGAGTGGCCGAGCAGACCCAGCGCGTACACCCGCATCGCGTCAGCCGTCGCCTTGGTGTCCAGTGCGTCGAACGCCCCGCGCTGAAATAGGACTTCGACGATCTGCGGCGCGTACCCGAGCACCATCGCGGTCCCCGCGAGGACGACCATGCCGGCCAGTGCCAGGTCGCGTTCGACCCGGTCCCTGGCCTTCTCCCGGTCGCCGTTCGCCATGGCTCGCGCGATGACGGGGAAGGTCACCGTGCAGATCATCAGCGAGAGGACCATCGGCATCTGCGCGACCTTCTGCGCGTAGTTCAGGTGCGAGATCGCACCGGCCGGCAGCGAGGAGGCGAGGAACCGTTCGACCAGGACCTGGGCCTGACGGCTCACCACGAAGATCACGACCGGGGCGAGGACCGTGGCCCCCAGCAGCGGAGGTGCGGCCCCGGCGAAGCGGCGACCGGCGGACGGGCGCGTACCCCGGGCTCTCCTGGGCATCCGGGCGGGCATCAGCCGGACGAACGCGGGGAGCTGGGTGAGGATCATCAGGACGCTCCCGACGGCGACACCCGCCGCCGCCGCGCGCACGCCCCAGAGGGAGTGCAGGGCGAAGGTCATGCCGATGATGCCGACGTTGTACGCCACGTAGACACCGGCCGGCGGCAGGAAGCTGCGGTGGGCGCGCAGGGCCGCGCTGAGGTAGCCCGTGATGCCGAAGGTGAGGACGGTGACGCTCGTCAGACGGGTGCAGTCGACGGCGAGCCGCGGATCGCTCAGGCCCGGTGCCAGGACTCCCACGACCCAGGGCGCGCCGAGCGCCAGCAGCGCCGCGACACAGGCCAGCAGGGCGAACAGCCGGGGCAGCGTGGCCGAGATCAGCTCCCGCACGGGGTCGTCCGCGCCCTCCGCGCCCTGTGCGGAGGCGTCCGTCCCGCGCCCGGCGCCCGCCGCCCTGCGCGCCAGCGCGTGGCTGAACGCCGGGACGAGGAGCAGGGCCATGCCGTCCTCGATCAGCACGGTGGCGGCCATCTCCGGCACGGTCCAGGCGATCAGGAAGGCGTCGCTCGCGCCGCTCGCCCCGAAGAGGTGCGCGATCGCCTGGTCGCGTACGAGCCCCAGCAGGGCGCCGGCCACGGTCAGTCCGGCGGTGACCGCCGCGGCCCTGGCGAGGAAGCGGCCGAGTCCGGGGGACCCGGCGCCCCCGGACGTCTCCGCTCCGGAACCGGCTGTGAGGGCCGGCTCCCTGGGAGCGGGCGGGGTGAGCGGTGGTTCGGGGAGCGCCTCCACCGGCGGCCCCGACTCGATCCCGGTGTTGTTCACGTCGGCCGCACCTTCTCCGGTGCGGCCAGGGCCCACCAGGCGGCCAGACCGAGCACGATTCCCGTCAGCACGGTCGAGGGGCCGCCGATGTCCGCGTACAGGAAGTCGACGGTCTGCCAGACCATCAGCCCCACCGCGACGAGTCCGCAGTCCACGGCCGTGTCCCCGCGCGCACGGCTGACGACGACCCTGCGGACGCCGCCGGCGAGCAACGCCAGCCAGCTGCCCGCGAGGGCGGTGAGACCGATCAGTCCCTGTTCGCTGAGGACGAGCAGATACATGTTGTGCGGGGAGAGCAGCGGCTGCTTGCGGAAGTCCTGACCGGCGCCCGCGGTGTCGCTGCCCGCGGAGAGCGCGATCGAGGCGTGGCCGTCGCGGTGCGCGGGGAAGCCCTTCAGTCCCACGCCGGCAGCCGGGTGCTCGCGCCACATGCTCGCCGCCGCCGACCACATGGTGTAGCGGTCGGTGACCGACTGGTCGGGGTCGGCGGTCACCTCGGTGATGCTGGTGAGCCGCTGGGAGACCATCTCCGAGCCGATGCCGAAGCCGCCGATGAGCACGACGGCGGTGGCGCCCAGGACCGCCAGGGCGCGTAGGGCCTGGCGCGGTCCGGTCAGTGTGATGAGGGCGAGGGCGGCGATCGCCGTGGCGATCCACGAGCCCCGGCTGAACGACAGCACGAGAGCGACGAGGAGCACGGTGGTCGCGCCGAGGGCGCAGGGCCGCAGCCAGCGGGGAGCGCCCTCGGGCGTACGCAGTACGCAGGCGGCGGTCGCGAGGAGACCGAAGGCGACGACGGTGGCCATGCCCATGATGTCGCCGGGGCCGAACGTGCCCACGGCCCGGATGTCCTCACCCATGTAGGAGGCACCGGTGCCGGTGGCGTACTGGTGAATGCCCGTCACCCCCTGGACCAGGGCCAGGAGCACGAGCGCGCAGACGACGGTCCGGAACCCCTGGGCGTCCCTGATCAGGAGGCACACGGCGGCGGGGACCAGGACGAAGACCTGGAGGTAGCGGACGAAGCCCGGCAGCGCGGCGGACGGGTCCGCCGCCGTGACCGTCGCCACGGCGAAGCCCAGCGCGGGCAGCCCCAGCACCAGCGCGGCGGCCGGCGTCAGCGGGCGCCGGCGGAGATGCAGAAGGCGGGCCAGGCAGAGCAGTACCGCGAGCCCCGAGACGAGGTCGGCCGGGCGCGTGACCTGCGGGTCGCCGGTCCCCGCGTCCGTGACCGGAAGGGTGAGCAGCAGCACCGTCGCGATCAGCGGCAGCAGCGGCCACTGCCGTGTCCACCGTCCGGCCCGTGGGCTGTCTCCCGGGTGGGTCCGGGGGTGCGGAACGGTGGCGACGGCGGGGTCGGCGGTCCGGGTGGCGGCCACGGTCAGCTGCCTCCCGGGCGGAACAGTGAACCCGCGGTACGGGCCAGGAGGCACACGTCCTGCCAGAGCGACCACGTCTCGATGTAGCGGTTGTCGAAGCGGGCCCGGTCCTCGATGGACGTGTCACCGCGCAGCCCGTGCACCTGGGCGAGTCCCGTGATCCCGACCGGCATCCGGTGACGGGCCCCGTAGCCCGTGTGCAGACGGCTGAACTGGTCGACGAAGTAGGGACGTTCGGGCCGCGGGCCGACCAGGCTCATGTCTCCGCGCAGTACGTTCCACAGCTGCGGCAGTTCGTCGAGCGAGGTGCGGCGCAGCAGACGGCCGGCGCGGCTCATGTTCCGGTCGGCGGAGACGTTCCACCGGGTGGCGGACTCGTGGGCGTCGGCCGGTCTGATCGTGCGGAACTTCAGCAGGACGAAGGGGCGTCCGTGCCGTCCGACGCGCTCCTGACGGAAGATCACGCCCGGTCCGTCGGAGATCCGTACCGCCAGAGCGCAGACCGCGAGCAGTGGTGCCGCCGCGAGGAGGGCGAGGGCGGCCAGCGCGGCGTCCATGGCGCGCTTGGCCGCGTACGGGACGGTCCGCCCGCCGCCGTTGTGCAGGGGGTGCGCGGCGAAGCCCCACACGTGGTCGGGGCGCCCGGGCCGGCGCGGTGCGAAGGCCCCGGCCGCCGGGCCTTCGATCAGCCACATGCGGCAGCCGTGTCCTGCGAGCAGCGCGAAGAGCGCCTCCCCGTCGCGGGTGGCTGTGGGGGCGGTGGTGAAGAGGGCGTCGCGCACGCTGTTCTGGATGACGGCGCGGCCGACGTCCTCCAGGGTGACCAGGACCGGCAGCGGTGCCGCGCCGGACGGGGGCGTGTCGGCGGCGAAGGACGCGGTGTCCACCCGGCCGACGGGCCGCAGCCCGTACTCGGGGTGTCCGTGCAGGGCGGCCGTGACCTCCTGGGCGGCCGGGCCCTGCCCGATGACGAGGGCGGAGCGGGGGTCGCGGGCCGCCGAGCGGCGCCGTGACCGGTGGGCCAGGGCGCGGGCGGCGCAGCACAGCAGGGTCTGGGTGACGATCGCCAGGCAGAGCGCGGTCCAGCCGGCCGAGTAGCGGGGGTCGTACGCGGTCAGCACCTCCGCGGTCGCGAACCACTGGATCAGGGTGAGGCCCAGGAGGGCGGGCAGTTCGGCGAGGCAGGACCCGGAGAGCCCCGGCCGGTACAGCCCCCGGTAGGCGTGCAGCAGCAGCTGCACGGCCGCCTGGGCCGCGATCACGGCCGGTGGCCACGGCGTCGCGGGCAGCACGGCGAAGGTGAGCCCCAGGGCCAGCGCGTCGGCGGCCGGCAGCCGCCAGGTGGCCCCGTACCCGCCGAAGCGGCGTGTGGTGCGCCCGGCCGGCTCATGACGGGAACCCCGCCGGGGCGGGTGGATCGTGGAGGCCTTGCGGGGTTCGGCCGTCGCCTGGGCAGCGCGGGGTGCGGGGGCTCTCTCCGTGGTCATCGGTCGGTGCGCTTTCTCGTCGTGGGCCGGGGCAAGCCGACAAGTTCCTGATAGATGCGATGGACGGCTCCTGCGGTCTTCCGGACGTCGAAGACGGACCGCGTATGGGTCCGGGCGGTGCGGCCCAGCTCGTCCCTCAGCGCCGGATCGGTCAGGAGGGTGGTGAGCGCGGCGGCGAGGGCCGCCGGATTCTCCGGTGGTACGAGGCAGTGGACGTCGTGGCCCGGGGGCAGGCTCTCCCTGGCCCCGTTCACGTCGGACATCACGACCGGTCTGCCGCAGGCCATCCCTTCGAGCGGGGCCAGCGCCATCCCCTCCCACCTGGAGGGCAGTACGAGCACGTCCGCGGCGTGGAGCCACGGGCGGACGTCCTGACTGGCCCCCGCGAACACCACACCGGCGGGGGCCGTGTCACGCAGCCGCCGCTCTTCCGGTCCGTCACCCACCAGGACCAGCCGTGCGCCGTCGACACGCAGCTGCTCCCAGGCCCGTAACAGCACGTCCTGGCCCTTCTGCCGGCTGAGCCTGCCGACGCACACGACCAGCGGTGTACGGGCGTCGACGCCGTCCGGCAGGGGGAGCGCGGCACGGGCCGCCGCGCGTTCGGCGGGGCCGCCGGGGCGGAAGTGTCCGAGGTCGATGCCGTTGTGGACCACGGCCCACCGGGCCGAGATGCCCGCCCGTTCACCGGTGCTGCGCTCGGACTCGCTGACACAGAGGATGTGGTCGCTCCACCGCGCGCCGAACCGCTCCCACTTCAGCGCGAGTTGCGCGGTGCGGCCCTCCACGGCCTCGAAGGACCACGCGTGGGGCTGGAACACCGTGGGGATACGGCCCCGTACCGCGAGCCGTGCCGCGAGGCCCGCCTTGGCGCTGTGCGCGTGCACGATCTGGGGTCCGCACTGCCGGACGAGCCGGCGTGCGGTGGCCACCTCCGAGGCCAGCCCGGGACCGGGATCGCGTACGGCCGGCCAGGCGAGCACGTCGGCGCCGGCTGCCTGGGCTCCGTCCGCCAGCGGGCTACCGGGCGGGCAGGCCACGACGGGCCGCAGTCCCGCCAGCGCCTGCGCCCTGACGAGGTCGGTGACGACGCGCGCGACGCCGCCCTCCACCGGCTGGACCACATGGAGAACGGTTACCCGTCGTTCTTCAGGAAAGCTCTTTTGCCGCACGCATGGCCCTCTTCTCACGTGCCCCCCGACGGACGGGCCCCCGAAAAGGCGCCGACGGCAGGGAATATCGATATGGGAAGCCCTGGCCATCGAAAATATGAAGGTGGGCGGCTGGATTCCAAGGACTGATCAAGTGGGTAAAACAGAAGTGCACTTTGGCAGACAGTTGACCAGAAAACACGTGTGACTCGCTCATGGGGCCATGTGGGGCACACCCGTTTGGCAGTCGGTTCCGACCCCCCGTCAGGGTGTATTTCGGGCCATATAAACACTGCGCACCGGGATTTCGTACACTCGATCGTGTTTCTGTCGAACAGAAATGCCCCGCCATCTTCCTTCGAATGGGTCTGGGAAATAAACGGCCGCAGGTCCGTCCCGCACCCGACCCGGTGCGGGGCGGACCGCGTGCCTCCTGCAGGTGCTCCATACGGGGCGGGGTGCGCGAAGGACCCTCATGCCGCTCGGTATCCGGTGCACCCGCATCTGCCCGGAGCGGCCGACGCGGCCAAGGTCCTGTTGGCAAGTGATGCCGGGATGTGCCGGGCATGGACTTCCGGCGCGTCCCCATGGACTCTTCGCCGCCACCGGCCGACGGCCGTGGCCGAGCCCCTAGGCTGACGGACCGTCACGGCACGGACGACTCCGGCCGTTCTTGTCGCATACGCCACCTCGTGACCCGGGCGACGCCCGGACTCTCCTTCAGCCAGCTGCCCTTGGAACCGGAACCGTCACAGAAGGCCCCGCCCCGACTCCGAAGAGGTCCGCACCGTATGCCTGAACTCAATCGCCGCCGCTTCCTGCAGATCGCCGGCGCGACCGCCGGCCTGTCGGCCCTGCGGGAGAGCATCGCCCGCGCCGCCTCCATCCCGGCCCGGCGGGTGTCCGGCACGCTGGCGGACGTCGAGCACATCGTCGTGCTGATGCAGGAGAACCGGTCCTTCGACCACTACTTCGGCTCGATGAAGGGTGTCCGCGGATTCGGTGATCCGCGTCCCACGGCGCTCCCGAGCGGGAAACCGGTCTGGCATCAGCCGGACGGGGGCAAGGAAGTCCTGCCCTATCACCCGGACGCCGACGACCTCGGAATGCAGTTCATCGCCGGTCTCAACCACGACTGGGCCGGCGGTCACAGGGCCTTCAACAACGGCAGGTACGACCAGTGGATCCCCGCCAAGTCGGCGGGCACCATGGCGTATCTGACCCGTGAGGACATCCCGTTCCACTACGCGCTCGCGGACGCGTTCACGGTCTGCGACGCCTATCACTGCTCCTTCGTCGGAGCCACGGACCCCAACCGCTATTACATGCTCTCCGGGCACACGGGCAACGACGGCAGCGGCGGCGGTCCCGTGCTGGGCAACGAGGAGGCCGGGTACGGCTGGACGACGTACCCCGAGCGCCTGGAGCGGGCCGGAATCTCCTGGAAGGTGTACCAGGACATCGGCGACGGCCTGGACGCGGCCGGATCCTGGGGCTGGATCGCCGACGCGTACCGCGGCAACTACGGGGACAACTCGCTGCTGTACTTCGACCGTTACCGCAACGCCAGGCCCGGCGATCCGCTGTTCGACAAGGCCCGCACGGGTACGGACGTGTCGAAGGGTGACGGCCTCTTCGACGGACTCCGCGCCGACGTCGCCGCCGGAACCCTGCCGCAGATCTCCTGGATCGCGGCGCCCGAAGCCTTCTCCGAGCACCCGAACTGGCCCGCCAACTACGGCGCCTGGTACATATCCCAGGTCCTGGACGCACTGACCTCCGACCCGGAGGTCTGGAGCAGGACCGCGCTCTTCGTCACCTACGACGAGAACGACGGCTACTTCGACCACGTGATCCCGCCGTACCCGCCGTCCTCCGCCGCCCAGGGCCTCTCCACCGTGAGCACCGCCCTCGACCGCTTCCCCGGCAACACCAAGTACGCCGCCGGTGTCTACGGACTGGGACAGCGCGTCCCGATGATCGCCGTCTCGCCCTGGAGCACGGGCGGTTACGTGTGTTCGGAGGTCTTCGACCACACCTCGATCCTCCGGTTCATGGAGCGCCGCTTCGGTGTGGGCGAGCCGAACATCTCGCCCTGGCGGCGGGCAGTCTGCGGCGACCTCACCTCCGTCTTCGACTTCGGCCTCAGGGACACGACCCCCGCCGCGCTGCCGGGCACCGACGGCTACCGGCCGCCGGACGGGGACCGGCACCCCAGTTACGTGCCGAAGCCGCCCGCGACCGGTGTCCTGCCCGTTCAGGAACCAGGCTCACGGCCCGCCAGGCCACTGCCGTACACCTTGGTGACGGACGGCGCCGCGACCCCCTCGACGGGCCGCTTCACGCTGACCTTCGGCGCCGGCGCCCGGGCCGGCGCGTGCTTCCACGTCACGTCGCCGAACCGCACGGACGGCCCGTGGACGTACACCGTGGAGGGCGGCAGGACGCTCGGCGACACGTGGAACACGAGCTACTCGAAGGGCGTGTACGACCTCTGGGTGTACGGCCCCAACGGCTTCCTCCGCACTTTCCGGGGACCCGGCACGACCGCCGGCCCGGAAGCGACCGCCCGCCACGACGACCTCGCCGGCACGGTCGTACTGACGATGAGGAACCCGGGCGCCACCGACGTCGACCTGACCCTGAGCAACGCGTACGGCGGGTCCTCGCAGACCTTCAGGGTGGCCAGGGGAACCACGGTGCACCACACGGTCGACCTGCGGGCGAGCGCGCGCTGGTACGACCTGACTCTCGTCTCCGACGGGAGCAGCACCTTCCGGCGGCGGTTCGCGGGGCACGTCGAGACGGGCGCGCCCGGAGTCAGCGACCCGGCGATCATCACCGGCTGAGGGAAGCTGTCGCCTGTCACCGCTGGTTGTGGCGGGCGACGGCGTTCTTCAGAAGGCCGGGAAGCCTGGCACGGTTCGTGCTGACCCCGGCCCCGCAGATGCCTGGAGGCCGGCCGTGGTCCGGCGTACAAGCGTTACGGTCAGCGGGCGCCGCCTGGACGACGCGACCGGCGTGTTCGGTACGGGCCGTACAGCGGATCTGAGGCGTCCCGTTCCGACCCCGAGCAGAGAAGAGACCGCCCATGCCGGACCTCGCGACGCCGGACCCCGCAAGGCCGGACATCAGCGCACCTGATCCCACCACGACTGCTCCCACCCCACCCGACTCCATCACGCCTGGCCCCACCCCACCCGACTCCTCGGAACCCGCAGACCGCCCACGCCTGCGGCACATCGGCATCGCGGTCGTCGCCACAGCGGCCGAACACGAAGCGCTGATGGACCGGTTCACGGACGTGCTGTGTCCTGACGTCTCCCACGACGGCCCCTGCGCCGTCCAGTGGGCGATGAGCAGCGTCGACGGCGACTCCCTGTCCCGCCGCAGGCGCAGGGACCTTCTGGCCGCGATCGAGGACACGAATCCGGGCAGCGCGGCGAGCCTCTGACGGGCGGCGCCGCAGGCCTTTCAGCCCCGGGAACCGACCGCGTACCGGACCAGGAGTCCCGCCCAGATCTCCTGGTGGACCAGGGCCGGGACCGTGGACCGCGCGACCGTCCGTGCCCGCCTGTTCGCGGCCTCGGCCTCCCGCCGCAGATCGTGGGCGGCGGCGAGTCCACCGGTCGTCGCGGCGTGCGGGTCGGTCAGATCGGTGACCAGCCGGTCCCGCTCCGCGCCGTCGGCGTCGTACGCGACGACCCGTACGACGTGGGCGGCGACCGGGTCCGGCTTCGCCCCTGATCGGACGGCCCGCAGCGGCGCGCCCCGCTCATGACCGGGCAGACGCGGGTCGACCAGGGCGGAGAGATACGTACCGTCGGACAGGACGTCAGCCGCGGGAGGTCCAGGTCGGCCGGTACCTGCCAGGCCGGCGCCGCTCCCGTCTGGGCGGCAGCGGTGAACGCCTCGAATCCGTAGAAACCACGACCGGCCATCAGCAGCGTGTCGGGGGAGACCGAAGCCGGCAGCGTGGCCGCCATGGTCACCGTGTTTCCGCACGGACCGGCTTCGGCGTCGATGCAGGCATGTGATCCGCACTCCACGACGGCCACCACCTGGGGCCCTGGGGCGAGCGGGGAGGCCCGCCTGCGCGTCGGAGCAACCGAACTCCGCCGCGTTCGCGGCTGATTCGGGGAGGTCGAACTCGAACCCGTCGATCGCCGCCAGCCGCCGTTCGCGGAGCCATGCGCCCGGGGTATCGCCGGTGGTGACCGGCCCCGCCACCCGGTAGAAGGTCTCGCGCAGCACGTCGGGACCGAGCCGCTCGCGCGCCCGCAGGATGTCGGAAGAGGCCGGCGGCTCCCAGGAGGGGTCCCGACCGCCGGACGGATCCAGCAGGGCGAAGAGCTCGTGCGTGATGTCCTCCGCCGTGTCGTCGGGGAAGAGGCACAGCGCCATGGTGAGACAGGCGGTCGCGTACGGGGAGAGCCGCTCGTCCAGGCGCTGCTGGTCCAGGCGCTCGGCGACCCCGTGCGCAGCGATTTCGCGCCCAGCGACCTGGGGCTCATCGATCCCGTGTGCTGCGGCTCCGTGTCCCGCGACCCCGGTTTCAGCGATCCGGGGTTCCGTCACCCGGCACGCCGCCACGGCCTCGTCCACCGCACTCCGCGGTACCGCCGCGAGGAGGCCCTCCAGCGACGCCCGGCCCGGACGTGCGACCGTGAAGTCCCCCGCGTCCATGGATCCCTGCCCCATGGGTCCTACGTAACGGCCAAGGCGAGCGGGCCCCGCCGGCTGGTGCGGGGCCCGCTCCGATCTTGGGCGATCAGGCGGGGGTGATGTTCTCCGCCTGCGGGCCCTTCTGGCCCTGGGTGACGTCGAAGTTCACCTTCTGGCCTTCCTGGAGCTCGCGGAAGCCCTGGGCGGCGATGTTCGAGTAGTGGGCGAACACGTCCGGACCACCGCCGTCCTGCTCGATGAAACCGAAGCCCTTTTCCGCGTTGAACCACTTCACGGTTCCACTGGCCATTTTTGTCCTCCAAGCAGACACAGAAATCGGCGCCCGCACCGTACGGGCACCGGAGGTGATCGCCATGGTTCTTGGAGAGACTGAACAGCAGAACGCCCGCGAACTCTCGTCCACGGGCCGCTCCTTGCGAACCACGACAGCTGGAGCCGACGCTACACAGCCTCCTCTGTCCACACCGTGAACGACGCCCCGACCGTGGGTGGCAGTCACCTTTCAGGCCCAAGAATTCTCCTCGGGGCACCGGCCGGCGAGAGGATTGCACGATGAACGCGTGATCCTCAAGTCGGACCCGAAGGCCGCACGAACACCCTCACCCGCGGTTCCGGATCTGGGACATCAGCTGCCCGTGGGTCTCGGGGTCGGCCGCCACGACGAGTCCTCGGCCGGTCTGTCCGGCATGTCCGGCCAGTCCGACCGGAGCGCCGTCGATGCCGGTGACCACGCAGCCCGCCGCGCGGCACAGCGAGATCCCGGCGGCGAAGTGCACGCTCCCGGAGAGATCGCCGCCGTCGGTGACGTACGCGGCGCGTCTGCCCGCCGCGACCCAGGTCAGCGCCAGTGTCGTCGAGACGACGCGTGGCCGGAAGCGTGCGGTGAACCCCGGTCGCGCCAGGAGTTCGACGGCTCGGAAGCCAGGGGCGTTCGGGAACGGCGGGTCCAGATTGACGTCCACGAGACCGGTGGCGGCCGTGGGGACCAGCCGGGCATCCACCCCGTGGTGCCGTACATGGGCGCGCTCGCCGTCGGTGAAGAACACATCACCCGCGAACGGATCGGCCACCGCGGCCGCCCCGTCGCGCAGCGCCACGTTGACGGCCACGACAGGGGTCCCGGCCGCGTAGTTCAACGTGCCGCACAAGGGGTCGACCAGCCACCGGCGTACGGCACCGGCGGAGCCCTGGTGCCCGCCCTCCTCGCCGAGCACCGCGTCGTCGGGCCGGGCGGCGCGGATGACGCCGAGGATCGCCTTCTCGGCTTCGACGTCGGCAGCGGTGGCGAAGTCCCCGGCGCCCTTGTCGATGCGGGCGAGCCGCTGCCCGTACATCCCGTGGACCACGTCCGCTCCGGCGCGCACGGCGGCGATCGCCACCTCGGTATCGTCAAGCCCCGCATAAGAGTTGATCACGCCGTGCAGAGTAGCGGCGTAACCGAGCCGTGCCCTCGGAGCGGCCTTCGCCACCAGCGCTCCGGCAACGAAGGTGCCGCCGGAACTCACTCCCGACGCGCAGGTAGTTGGTGGTCCGTCTGCCGTCTGCCGTCTGCCGTCTGCCGTCTGCCGTCTGCCGTCGGACGAGCGAACGGCGCAGGCCGTCGAGCACGTGCTCAGCCCCACGCGGCAGGCTGCGGGCCCCACCTGGTGACACACGCCGGTGACGGCCACCGAGGGCACACCGGTCACCGGCCCGCGCGTCGCACCGGCCCGCGCGTCGGTGAGAGTGCGAAACCCCCTTCCGCCAACGTGGCCGGAAGGGGGTAGACGGCTCCAGGTCCTGGGTTCCCTAGGCCGCCACGTACACGGTGTTGGTCGAGGTCCCGCCCTGCAGCGTGTTGTCGAACTCCACGACGTGGGCCTCCGCATCGGCGAAGACGCCGCGGAGTACGGCGATGAACTCCTCGTCCGGCGGGTCGTTCGACCACAGGGCGAAGACGCCGCCGGGTCGCAGGCAGCCGGCGAGGGCCCGCAGCCCGTCGGGGAGGTAGAGCGCCGCGTGCCGAGGGTGCAGCACGTGGCGCGGGGAGTGGTCGACGTCCAGCAGCACCGCGTCGAACCGGCGGTCCGGGTCCTGCGGATCCAGGCTGGACTCCGCGGCCATCGCGAAGAAGTCGCCGTGGACCAGGCGGCAGCGCGGGTCGGACGCCAGGCCGCTGCCCAGCGGCACGAGTCCCCGCTCGTGCCAGTCGATCACCTCGGCGAGAGCGTCGACCACGACGAGCGAGCGCACGCGCGGGTCGTCCAGAGCTGCCCGGGCGGTGTAGCCGAGGCCCAGTCCGCCCACCACGACGTCCAGTTCGCCACCGGTCGCCCCGGCCAGACCGAGCCGGGTGAGTGCGATCTCGCCCGCGGTGAAGAGGCTGGACATGAGGAACTCGTCACCCAGCTTCACCTCGTGCACGTCGACTCCCGTTGCCGGGTCCCGGCGCCGCCGCAGGCTGATCTCACCCATGGGTGTCGGGCGCCAGTCGAGCTCCTCGAAACGCGCGCTCATCCGTTCACCTCTCGGTCTCGTCCGCCCGCCACTCACGCGTCGATGACGACGGGGATGATGAGCGGCTTGCGGCGGTGGGTCCGGAACGCCCAGGACGCGACCGCCCGGGCGATGAGCTGCTCCAGCTGGTGCGCGTCTCCCACGCCTTCCTCGGCGGCCTTGGCGAGGGTCTTCTCGATCACGGGAATGACCGGCTCGAAGGTCGTGTCGTCGTGGACGAAACCCCGGGCCAGGAAGTCCGGCGGCTCCGCGAGGGCGCCCGTGCCGGAGTCCACGATCGCCACCACGGTGACGACGCCTTCCTCGGCGAGGGTGACGCGGTCCTTCAGCGACGCCTCGGTGGCGCCGCCGACGGTCATGCCGTCCACGTAGACGTTGCCCGCGGGCACCTTGCCGGTGATCGACGCGCGGCCGTTGACGAGGTCGACGACGACTCCGTCCTCGGCGAGGACGACCCGGTCGGGGTCGACGCCGGTACGGATGGCCAGGTCACCGTTGGCGCGCAGGTGGCGCCACTCGCCGTGCACGGGCATGACGTTGCGTGGCTTGACGATGTTGTAGCAGTAGACGAGCTCTCCCGCGCTGGCGTGCCCGGAGACGTGCACCTTCGCGTTGCCCTTGTGCACCACGTTGGCGCCCCATCGCGTCAGCCCGTTGATCACCCGGTAGATCGCGTTCTCGTTGCCCGGGATCAGGGAGCTGGCGAGCAGGACGGTGTCGCCCTTGCCGATGCGGATCATGTGGTCGCGGTTGGCCATGCGGGAGAGGGCGGCCATGGGCTCGCCCTGCGAGCCGGTGCAGATGAGGGTGATCCTGTGGTCGGGCAGCTTCTCGAGTTCCTTGGTGCTGACCACCAGGCCGGAAGGAACCTTCAGATAGCCCAGCTCCCGGGCGATACCCATGTTGCGGACCATGGACCTGCCCACGAAGGCGACCTTGCGGCCGTGCTGCTGGGCTGCGTCCAGCACCTGCTGGATACGGTGCACGTGGCTGGCGAAGCTGGAGACGATGACGCGGCGCGGCGCGGTACGCAGGACCTGTTCGATCGCGGGGTTCAGCTCGCGCTCGGATGTCGTGAAGCCCGGCACCTCGGCGTTGGTCGAGTCGGTGAGGAACAGGTCGACCCCCTCCTCGCCGAGCCGGGCGAAGGCACGCAGGTCGGTGATGCGGTCGTCCAGCGGGAACTGGTCCATCTTGAAGTCACCGGTGTGCAGCACAAGACCGGCGCCGGTACGGATCGCGACCGCGAGCCCGTCCGGGATGGAGTGGTTGACCGCGACGAACTCGCACTCGAAGGGCCCGAAGCTCCGCTTGTCGCCCTCGCGCACCCGGACCGTACGCGGCCTGATGCCGTGCTCCTTGAGCTTGGCGTCCAGGAAAGCCAGCGTCAGCTTCGAGCCGACGACGGGGATGTCCGCCCGCTCACGCAGCAGGTAGGGCACGCCGCCGATGTGGTCCTCGTGGCCGTGGGTCAGCACGACGGCCACGATGTCGTCCAGGCGGTCCCGGATCGAGGTGAAGTCCGGCAGGATGACGTCGACCCCGGGCTGGTTCTCCTCGGGGAACAGCACTCCGCAGTCGACGATCAGCAATTTGCCCGCGTACTCGAAGACCGTCATGTTGCGGCCGATCTCACCCAGGCCACCCAGGGCGGTGACCCTGAGCCCTCCCTTGGGCAGCGGCGGGGCAGTTTTAAGCTCTGGATGGGGATGACTCATGCCCTGACGCTACCGGAGGGTCCAAGGCAATCCGTCGGCACGTGATCAATGCCGTCCCATCTGTCTGCCTGGTTGGCGCAACAACGGAACCCGAAGGCCACCAGCAGCCGGACCGCCGAGGCGGACGCCACCCGGGGCGGGGCCGGACGCCGGAGGTGTTCAGTGCGGGAATCCGGGGAGCACACCGGGGCGAAGTGTGAGATTCGTGCTCTCGTGAGGTGATTCGTCCGAGCGACGGCGCGAGCCGCGACCCGCCCGGCGGGTGGCTCCGGCGGTCGCACTGCCGACCCGCTGCCGAGGAGGACTCCTGATGCGCGGAGTGACCTATTCGATGAACGTCACCATTGACGGCTGAATCGTCGGGCCGGACGGCGGCCTCGACCGGACGGCGCCGGCCGAGGGACTCCTCCGCTTCGTCACCGGCATGCTTCGGGTGTTGAGACGGCCGCCGCGGCGACCATCCGCACGATCTTCGCCGCCGCCGGCCCTCGGGGTGGAGTGGCCAGGCGGCGCCCGGCCGGCGAGGTGCGACCTGTGCCGGCGCCCTGCCGGGAGCGTGAAGACGCGCCTTCGGGCGAGGGACCGACAGACCTGGAGGGAGATCGCGACCGCGTCCGAAGACCGGCGCACAAGTGGTGAACGGGAGCGCTCTTTCCCACGTTGCGAGGATTGGACGTGCGTGCGTCCCTGCGATGCCGCCGTGTGCTGTGGCCCTCGGCGGCACCACACCACCATGGAAGGAACAACTCACCAGTGAAGCGCTTCATCACACGCCTCGCGGTAGTCGTGGCGGCCGGAGCCCTGGCCGTTGTGCTGCCTGCTTCGTCGGCGTCCGCTATCAATCGCGTCAGTTGCACTGAATCGGGTTACCTGACGTTTCACAACGCAGGCGGCTCCCTCTGCTTTGCCAACGCGGGCGTGGAAAGCGTGGCGATCTACGGCGTGGACCAGATCTGGACCGGTAACAACAAGCTCACGTTGGAGTACGTGCCGAGGCTGGGCGCGCCGGCGACCAGCGCGACCCTTGAGAAGTGGAGTTATTGGAAGGCCACTGGGGAGACCATCCACAAGATCACGAAGATCAGGGTCTGGTAGCACCCGTCACGCGAATGAGGTGACAGCGGGTCCTCGTCAGCGATGGCGCAGGCACTCAGCTCTGGAACCCACCGTGTCGCGGAGGCGTTGCGCAGCTGCAGTTGTCCACACGGCTGTATGACGTCGCTGCGACGGGTTCATTGAGCCCTTTCAGCGTTGCCTCTCCAAGGTGAGGACCGCGGCGGCGATGTCCGTCATGCGGTTCGGGCTGCAGAGGACAAGGCGTCGCCCGCTAGGACTTCAGGCGGGCGACGCCTCGTTCGAAAAGGAGCGCCGGCCTGGGCGAGTGCCCGGTCCAGTGTCCGTTCGGGCGGTGACAGTTCGCCGTTGGGCGGGCGGCGGATGGCGGTGGTGACCCAGGAGCCGGCGCCGATGCAGGCGCGGTCGGCGACGATCGGAACCCCCTGGCGTTCGCAGATTCGGATGATGCGGTGGGTGCACGCGCCGGTCAGATCGTGCGCGCGGCCCGGCAAGGCCGGTGAGATCCACAGAAGCTTGCCTTCTGGATCGGCGACGACCTGCACGTTCACGCCATGGCGCCGGTGCTCGCGGGAGTAATCGTTGCTGACCTCCGGAGCCGCTCCGGCCGATGTTTCCGGGCAGCGATCCGTCAACCATTACCTGTTCCTGCGGCTACTCCTACGCCGCAGGAACAGGCATGTCCCAGCAGACGGACACGGGGTGCATGCGTTCCAAGGGAAGCTAGCCGGCGTGGATCGCCGAGACGTACAAGCCTTCCGTCTTCAAGGACGTCACGTGCGGCGGGGCCACCACTCGCTCGATGTGGAGCCACGAGGGGGCATCCGCACCTCAGGTCAACGCCTTCATCCGGGACACGGACCTGTGACCGTCACGCTCGGCGGCAACGACCTCGGCTTCGCCGACGTGATCACCAGGTGCGTCCTGGCCGGTCGCAGCCCTCAAGCGCGCGTCGTCGTGGGTCGATACCCCAACCTCCCCGCCGACGCGAGCACCTGCGGTTTCTCCGTGCCCCTGGCCAAGGGTGACGTCGCCCGGCTCCACCGGACCACGAACTGGCTGAACCTCATGCTGAGCTGTCGGCCCTCATGAAACAGGCCGAGTTCGTCGACACCGGAGCCGCGCCGCCAACTGCCTTCCCGGTCATCCGCGGGGGTACGGAGCCGAACGGGCTCCGTACCCCCGTCGCCGCGGCGGCCCGGTGCGGGGTGCTGGTTCTCGTTCAGGGCCTCGCCATGGCGGGAGACGAAGCGCCCGGTTCCGGAGCCGGGCCCCTCGGTGGCGAAGGCCACGATCACGTCCGCCCTCGACGACCGGTCCGCAGGCCGCTGCGTTGGCGTACTGAGGGCTCGAGCCCGGTCCTGGCACCGTGCTTCGAAGTGATCGCGGTGACCGACGCCATGGAACGCCTGAGGCATGCGGTCGGTGCCGGTACCAACCACCGGCCGTGTTCGTCGACCGTCGGACACGTGGCGATGCGAGAGCGTGCTTCCAGGGCTTGTGGCCCATAGCAGGGAACGGCAAGAAAGCGACAAGGCCTCGCCAAGGGCTTCCGGCGACTGTGTTAGCCGTTCGTCCGCGCATGCGGGTGGACACGCCACGGAACACTTGGACAGGATCGAGCGCCACGCATGAACGGAATCATGGAAACGGTGACCACTACCCCGTCTCCGACTTGGTCGCATGATCGGAACCTCGCATCCGACGCTGACTACGACGCCTTCATCAGAGACATCTACGACCAGTACGGCCCTCTGCTCACCCGGTACGCCGCACGCCTGCTGGACGGTGACTGGCACAAGGGGGAGGACATCTTCCAGGAGACCGCGGCCCGCGCCTGGAAGCACGCCCGGTTCCTGGGCACCCGCCACGAAAGCATCAGACCGTGGTTGTTCACCGTGGCCAGGAATCTCGTCATCGACCACCACCGGGCCCGCCAGATAAGGCCGTTGGAGCACATGCCCGTCGAGGAGCTGGACACCTACAGCGACAACACGGCATCCACGATCGACTCCCATGTGGTGTCGCAGGCCCTGGGGGAGCTGAACGAGCAGCAGCGAACAGTCATCTGCCTCATGTACTACCTGGAATGCACCGTTGCCCAAGCGGCCGAGCACCTCGGCATACCGGCCGGCACCGTCAAGAGCCGCGCCTTCTACGCCATGCGGGCATTGCGTAGAGTGCTGGAGAAGCAAGGGATTCTGGGGATGTAACCATGGCGCGGCCCCGGTCGCATTGTCGTCAACGGGGCCTGTATTCCAAACTGGGAAGCACGACGCACCTGAAGTACGCGCGCAGGTAGGTTGTGTCGGGGTCTGCCCCCGTCACCGCCCGCTGCGACAGCATCGCGCCGAGCACCAGCTGGGGGAAGTAGGCGATGGCGGGACAGTCCTCGGAGACTTCTCCCCGCTGCACCGCCCGGCTCAGCATCAGACGCAGTGCGTCCAGGTGCCCCTCGACGACATGTCTGCGCAGGGCCTCCGCGAGATGACGGTCGCCGCGTACCGCGTGCGCCAATGATGAAAGCAGGCGGGCGGACTGGCCCCCGTCTTCTCCGGCCCTCACGGCGACCCCGTCCAGATCGCCCGGGAGGGTGCCGGTGTCGACGGCGTCGATGCGGATGCGTTCGGTCTGCTCGAGGGCCGCTGCTACCAGCAGCGTCTTGTGCTGCCACCGGCGGTAGAGAGTCGCCTTGCTCGTGCGCGCCTTCGCACTGACCATGTCCATCGTCAGAGCTTCGAAGCCCACGTCCTTGAGCAGTTCCCGAACCGCCACGAGGATGGTTCGTCTGCGTTCTTCGCTCAGCCGGGACGGGCCCGGGCCCGGGCTTGTCGGTGTCGTCTGCATGAATGATTCCCTATGCGGTATCGGATGTCGGAACTCGGTGACGGGCGGGGGCCGAGCCGGGGCGCGCGGTCGGCCGCGGTCAACGGATGCAAGGGATGTGCCTCGTCAGTTCACGGGTCCATGCCGGCCTCGTCGGCACAACTGATCAAGGTAGTGACGGCCGGCCAGACGTACGTGTTCGTCCCGGCGTCCGCCTTGCGCCCACGCAGGGCACCCACGCCTGACGTGGCTGAACATCGCAGAACGCGCGGAATTGTGTGCCGGACGAGTTGAACCCGTGGGAGGTCACCGCCGTTCCTAGCCTCGGGCTCATCAGCGCCCGCACGGAGTCGGGCTGCGGCACGTCTCTGTGGTCAGCAGTCGTCGGCGTCCGCGACCAGGACGCCGACGCCACTCACGAAAGGACCGCATTCCCATGCCGGTCATCAACAACCCTCTGCCGAAGAGCGACCGAGAGATCGCGGGTGCGGCTCTGCAAGCGACCCTCGCCGACCTCCTCGACCTGTCCCTTGTGGCCAAGCAGGCCCACTGGAACCTGCACGGCCCGCGTTTCCGCTCGGTGCATGTCCAGCTCGACGAGGCCGCCACCATCGCGCGGAACTACGCCGACACAGTGGCCGAGCGCGCGGCCGCCCTGGGCGTCAGCCCGGACGGACGGGCCGTGACCATAGCGGGAACCAGCGGCGTGCCCGCCTTTCCGCCAGGCTGGACCAAGGACACTGACGCCGTCGAGGCCCTGGTGCACGCGCTTTCCGCTGTGATCGGGGCAGTGCGCCAGCGGATCGACGAGACCGGCCCGGCGGACGTCGTCACTCAGGACCTCCTCATCGGACTCACCGCCGAACTGGAGAAGCAGAACTGGATGTTCCAGGCAGAGAACCGGGTCTGATCAGTCCTCCCGCGGCGGCCGTACCGGGCGAGCGGGCCGGCCCCGCGCGGCGATCTTCGCCCGGCCCCTCCTGATGCCGGGCGAGGAGTCGCCGCACCGTCCTGGTCATCCGCGGGTCCAGGTCTGGTTCGCGGCGCCGGTGCAGGGCCACAGAATGGCCCGGGTTCCGTCGGCGGACTGGCGGTCGTAGACGTCCACGCACTTGACGGCGAACTCGGCCACCAAGTCATCGGTCGTGTTCAGGTGGAACTGCTGAGAGGCTGCGCCGGTGCAGGCGGCCACCCGGATGGCCGTGCCGTCGTCCTTCGAGGCGCCGACTAGGGCCATGCACAGTCCCTGCGAGCGGACCGTCCCGTCCGAGGGGAACTCCCATCGCTGATCGGCGGACCCGTCACAGGTCCGGATGGTCAATGGAGCCCCGGCGCTTCCTCCGGAGAGGCACTTGCCCGACTGCCGGCCCGTCAGCGTCCGACCGGTTACCGTACCGTCCTCGCGGTCAGGAGCCACCTCGTCGCTGGACGTCTTCGTATCGGCTCCTGTGGTAGCGGACACGGCCTCGCCGACCTCTTCGGGCGCATGCGCCTCGCTGGTCTTCCTGCCCTTCCCCTTCTCCGTGCCGTCCGGCGAGACCTCCCCCGCGACGCCGGCCTTCCGCTTCTCTTCCGCGGGCCGCGCGCTGATGTCCGCCCCGTCGTCGGAAGGGGCGGCTTCGAAACGGGTACTGCCTGCCCGCGGGGTCTCGCCGGCGACATGGGACGCGGTGGGGATTCCCGGGTCGTCGCCGAGACCGGACAGCAGGAGCGCCCCGAGAAGCAGTACGACGCCGGCGATCGCCCCGACGAGGACCGGTTTGCGCGGAAGGCGCAGCGGCGATGTCTCGCTCTCCTCAGGCGAGCGGCCCTCCGGCGGGGATGCGCCCCCGGCATCGGAAGGGCGAGCTGCGGGGTCTGATGTGCCGGACGCCGCTCGGCGGGTCGCCCGTAGTGCCCGGGCGACGTTGGCGCGTTGCACCCCGTCCGGTGTCAGGGTCTCGCCCGACGTCCTTGCCGGGTCCGTCGACGGCTTCCGGACCGGCAACGGGACGGGCCCGGGGCTTCTCCCACCGCCTGCCGGGGCGCCGGCTGGATCCGTGCTGTCCGTCTGGGACATCGCTCTTGCCTCTCATTCGTCCGAGGAGTCAGGGGTCGGGATTGAAGGTGGGACCGGCGGATTGCCACCGCGTAAGGAAGGCAGACGGACCCGAGGACGATGCCGGCGGCCCGCGATGTCCGGACTCCGTTCGGTTCCCTCAGCACGTGAGGCACACCCTGACCCAGGGCGTGCCTGTGCCCGGAGCAGATACCTCGTCGAGACGGGAGAGGGGCGGTTCGGCCACTCGGTCGCGGGCTGCCGGGCAGCGACAGCCGGATGTGTGTCCTCTCCTGGACAGGACGGGTGAACGGCAGGATCGGTTCACGCATCGGCATGGGTGCAAATGCTGACCGTGCTGAAGGAAGGACCTCGCCCCGGACGGAGGCTGCGATCGCCTCCAACACCGCCATCGGGATGATTCTGTGAACCGTCGCCTGGTTCCAGCCGTTCACAGCGAAGGGGCACACATGCGGAGATCATGTCGCACAGTTCCGCGATGGACGCTCCACCGAGCCTTCCGACGGAGAGTTCCCGAATACGCCATCTCCCGGCATCCTCGCCCGTGACGGAACGAAGCGGAACTTCTCGGATCGGCTCACGGCTTCGCGTTCTGCCGTCCTCCGGGGCCATGCTGGCGGGCGCCCTGGTCACGTTCACCACCCGGTGCCACTCCGGGCACTTCCGCATCTGGCCTCACCGGAATCGACGTCGATGCAGGCAGCCGGAACAGAGCCGGCGCGTTCCCGGACGCGTGACCATCCGCCGGCTCAGCCCGGCCGTAGCCCTAACTCGCGGGACCACTACTCCTCGGAACGGGGAGCTTGTGATTCCCGACGGCCCTCTCCGGCGAGGTGGGCGCGGGGTCCGCATCCATGTCGAGGGCGGCGAGCCGGTCACGGACCTCCTTGGCGCTGTGGGACATCTTCCGCGCGTCGGCGTTCTGGAGGGCGTCGACCCAGTCCGCCCGTGCGCCTTCGCTGTCGCCCATGGCCAGACGGGTGTCGCCCAGCCGCATGAGCGTGCCCATGGCGTTCCTGTGGTCGCCCAGCTCCTCGAATGCCCGCGACGCCCGCCGGTAAGTGGTCACCGAGTCCTCGTAACGGCGGAGCAGACGGAGGGTGTAGCCGAGGATGTCCCACCCCTGGGCGAGCTGCCAGGGCGCGTCGAGGCGGTGGAACAGGGCGATGCCCTCCTCGCTGTACAGAAGGCTCTTCTCGAGGTTCCCCAGATTGGAGTGGAACCAGGCGAGTTCGAGGAGGCACTCGGCCAGCCACAACTCTTCGCCCGTCTCCCGGGAGAGTTCCAGCCCCAGTTCGGAGGCCGCCACAGCTTCCTCGGTCCGCCCGAACAGGAACAGCGCACACGCCGTGACGTAGTGGGCTCGTGCCTGTTCACCGATGTCGTCGAGCTCTTCGAAGATCGCTGTCGCGCGTTGCAACTGGTTCAGGGCCTGCTCGTGACGGCCGAGGTAGCCGTGGATGCCACCCAGGTGTCGAAGGCAACGGCCTTCTTCGAGGAGGTTGTTCCGACGTCGGGCCACTTCCAGGGCGGGGGTCAGCGCGGTGACGGCTTCGGGCCAGAACTCCTGGCGGTTGAGGTATTCCTTGAGTGACCAGGCGAGCCCGGTGATGTGATGGTCCAGCTTCTGGCTTACGGCGGTGTGGAGCAGGCTGGTCAGCACACGGTGTTCGGCGGCGAGCCATCGGGTCGCCTGCTTGACGGTGGTGAGTTCTTCCGGAGTGACGCCCGGGTGGGGAGCGCCGAGTTCGAGGTCGTGTGATGTGTCCTGTTTGAGGAACCCGTTGGCCTCGCAGGCGGTGAACATGTAGTGGTCCAGGACCCGGAGAGTGGCGTGGTGGCGCCCCTGGCCGGTGTCGTGGGTGTGGGTCAGCTCGGTGGCGTAGCCGCGTAGGAGGTCGTGCAGGCTGTAGCGGCCGGGCAGCGGTTGTTCCACGAGGCAGGAGCTGACCAGCCCGGCGAGCGCACGGCGGGTCCGGGGGAGGGACAAGCCTGAGAGGCTGGCGGCGGCGGGGGCGGTGATGTCGGGGCCCGGGTGCAGGGCCAGCAAGCGGAAGAGCCGGGCGGTGTGCTCGTCCAGGGACTGGTAGGACCACGAGAAGACGTTGCGCACGTCGGTGGTCGTGTCGAGGCCGGCGAATGCTTCGAGGCCGCCGTGGGAGTGCTGCAGGTCTTCGACCATGACGTGGAGAGGGAGCGAGGGATCGAGTTCCGCGCGGGCGGCAACCACGGCCATGGCCAGGGGAAGCCGTCCGCACAGGCGGATGATGTCGGCCGTTGCGGTGGGCTCGGCGGCGAGCCGTTCGGCTCCCAGACGCCGTTCGAGGGCCTCGTGCGCCTCGGTCGGCGAGGGCAGCGGGAGTCTGAGGGGCTTGGCACCGTCGGTGGTGATGAGGCCGGGAAGTTGGTTGCGGCTGGTGATCAGGGTGAGGCAGCCCGCGCCTGCGGGAAGCAGCGGGCGCACCTGCTGCTCGTCGCGGGCGTTGTCCAGGACCAGCAGGATTCGCCGGTCGGCGAGGAGACTGCGGAAGAGTGTGCTCCGGTCGGCAGTGTCTTCGGGGATGCGCGGGGCGGGCACGCCAAGGGCGGTGAGGAAGCCGTGCAGGGCGTTACCGGGCTCGACGGCGGGTGCGTGCGGGTGGAATCCGCACAGGTTGACGAAGAGCTGCCCGTCGGGGAACGAGGAGGCGATGCGGTGAGCATGGTGCACGGCGAAGGTGGTCTTGCCGACACCGGGAGCACCGCTGATGACCACAGCAGGGGCGGTGGTCGGTCCGGGGCGGCCCGGTGCACCGCTGACGGCGGACAGCCACGCACCCTCGGCGGCCCGCCCCGCGAACACCGGGAGGCCGCGCGGCAGTTGCGCCGGACGCGCCAGGGGCAGGGGCGCTGTTCTCCCGCCATCCGCGACCGCCGCGCCGTGTGCGTCGGAAACGGTGCCCGCGTCCTCGCGTCGGCCGGTGGCGGGGCCGATCGGCGAGGTTGCCTCGCCCTCGTCCGGTCCTCCGGTCGTGGTAGTCCCGCTCGGGTGGCTGCCGTGCTTGGTCACCGTGTTGTTCGACCGGTCGGCCGGGTGCAGTGGTGGCAGGTCATGGTGGAGGATGCCCTGGTGCAGGGCGCGTAGGGCAGGGCCCGGTTCGAGGCCGAGCTCGTCGGCGAAGTGCCGGCGCACGTCCGTGTAGCGCTGCAGCGCTTCGGGGTGCCGGCCGGCGAGGTACAGGGCTCGCAGCAGCAGGGCCCAGCCGGTCTCCCGCAAGGGATGCTGCGCGGTTATCTCCTCCGCGGCATTGAGGGCTTCGGTGATCCGGCCTTGCAGGAGGAGGCCGGTGATGCGGATCTCGCGCGTGGTCTGCCGCAGTTCGTCCAGGCGTGTTGTCTCCTGGGTGACGAACAGGTGGTGCGCGGCGTCGGCGAACGCCGTGCCGCGCCACATGTCCAGGGCCCTCTGGGCCTCCTCCACGATGCGGTCGGGCAGGCCTTGGTCCATGAACCGGTGTGCCTGGGCAACGGCGCGCTCGAAGCGCGTGGTGTCACGGTTCTCGGGCGCCACGCGCAGGGCATAGCCCAGGGGTTCGGTGACCAGAATCTCGAAGGCGCCCTGCCGGCGAAGGTGCCGGGGTTCCAGGAGCGCGCGTACCTTGCTGACGTGGGCATGCAGGGAGCCCAGTGCCGCGCCCGGTGCCCGTCCCGGCTGCGGCGGCCACAGTTCCTCGCACAGAGTCTGCGGAGAGACCGCCCGGCCGTCCGCCAGCAGCAGGCGAATCAGCAGCAGTCGCTGCCTGCGGCGACCCGGGTCGAGGACCGTGCCCGCCCGCCGTACCTCGAGCGGACCCAGCAGTCCGAAGTAGAGACCTTGCCCCACAGCTGTCACCGTACCTACCGGAATCTCACTTGGCGGCGTCACCCTCGGGGCACGCGCCCGACCAGGGCCCGGTGCGTGGGTGGCCTGTTCGCGCCGTGACGGAAACCTGCTCGACCTCACCGGACGCCCGCATGGGTTCCGTGGCGGCGGCACCGGAGACAGGGGCGACGAGGACCCCGTTGTCCGCTTCCCGCATATCGGACAGGACATTAGCAGGACGTCCTCCGGTGGGAGGCTTCGCCGGCTGCGGGATGGGCCGCCGTGACAAGGGCGCCTCCACCGTCCCCGCCGTGGCAGGGGTGTTCTCGCCGCAGCCGCCCGAGGAGCCGGTGGCGGGTCATCGGGAGAGGTCGAAGGTGGCGGCGCGGGGCTGGAACACCGTGCCTCCGTCCTTCGCTGTCGCCAGCGTCGAGATGTACCAGGTGCCTCGCTCCAGCGCTGCCGCCTCTTCGGTGGTGACCTTCAGCGAGAAGACGCAGCGAGCGGTTTCGTCACTGGTGCCGCGGCACGTGGCGCTCTCCACGTCGCGCATCTCCGCCTTGGTCGGATCGAGCTCGCTGCTCGCCGGCCACGCGAGGACCTTGAGGCCGCGGACACCCGAATCGTCGTGCGCCTCCGCCGTGAAGGTGAGCGACCCGGCGCGGCCGCCCGTGGGGGCGACGTAATGGACCGACTCCTTCTTCACCGTCGGTTCCGTGCCGGTCGAGGCCATGGCGAGGCCACCGGCGGTCATCGCGCCGATGACGGCGATGCCGAGGAGGGACGAGAGAAGGACACGCTTGGTCATGGAAGGGTCTCCTGGTTCGTGTGTGAGCCGGCGTGGTGTGCCTGCCGGATCGAGCGTGAGGGGAGGGGCGAAGAAGACGGATAAAACGCCGGTGAAGCGGCCTCCGGGCTGCATCCCCGACGTTTTCGAGACTATGGCCCGAGGCCGGCCCGGTCCTCGGGACATCGGATGATTGCCGTGTCTAACCAGAGGTGCAGAACGCTTTCCAGCCGTCCACCGACCGGTCGCCGCCGACCGAGAACCCGCAGGTGGGAGTCCGCGTCCGGGGAGCGGCGCGACCTCTCGCGGGAGCGGCATGTGAACACATGTCATGAACTGCGGTGATGCGTGAACCGGTGTGACGTTCATTCCGTTGAGTGATTGAACGATTGTCATCCGGAATGGAGAAAAGCATGGTCATCGTCGAGGGAACGAGCACCGCCCGGTTCGAGCCGGTTCGAGCGGCGCTGGCAGCGCACCTCGAAGCCGACGAGGAGTTGGGGGCGTCCATCGCCGTCGATGTGGACGGGGTCATGGAGGTCGATCTGTGGGGTGGCCACACAGACGAAGCACGGAACGTGCCGTGGCACAGGGATACGTTGGTGAGCATGTGGTCGACCACGAAGACCCTCACCAATCTCGCGGCCCTCGTCCTCGCCGACCGAGGGGCATTGGATCTCCACCGCCCGGTCGCGCACTACTGGCCCGAGTTCGCCGCCCAGGGGAAGCAGCACATCGAGGTGCGGCACGTCCTGGCCCACACCTCGGGACTCTCCGGCTGGCAAGCGCCCTTCACCATGGAGGATCTGTACCACTGGCCGACCGCGAGTGCCCGGCTGGCTGCGCAGGCGCCCTGGTGGGAGCCGGGCTCCGCTTCGGGGTACCACGTGCAGACTCAAGGGCAGCTGGTGGGAGAGCTCGTCCGGCGGGTCAGCGGGCGTACTCTGAGGGAGTTCGTCGACACCGAGATCGCCAAGCCGGCACAAGCCGATGTCCAGATCGGCGCGCGCCAGGCCGACTGGCCGCGTATCGCTGATCTGGTGGCCCCCTCGCAGCTCTCCGGTATACCCAACGGTCTTGATCCCGACGGGATCTTCACCAGGACGTTGCTCGGAAGCCCCGCCCGTGACGAGCACGTCGACACTCCGCAGTGGCGCACCGCCGAACTCGGAGCCGTCAACGGACACGGCAACGCACGGGGCATGGCCCGTGCCCTCTCCGTCATCTCACGGCGCGGCCAGGTGAACGGCGTCCGGCTTCTCTCCGCTGAGACGGTGGACAAGGTGTTCGACGTACAGGCCGACGGAGTGGACCTGTTCCTGGGCGTCCCCGTCCGTTGGGGCATCGGCTACGCGCTCGCCGACCCGAGGACGATGCCGCACATGCCCACCGGAAGGATCTGCTTCTGGGTGGGTCGGGGCGGTTCGATCGTCATGATGGACCTCGACCGGCGCGTCACCTTCTCGTACACCATGAACCGTGTGGGCGACGGAATCCTCGGCTCGGAGCGCACCCACAGCTACATCAAGCATGTCTACGAAGTCTTGGAATCCACCGACTGATCTGCACCCCACCCCCGAGCCCGGTCGGAGACTCCGTGTGTGGAGCTGTCGACCCGGTGGGTCAGGGCGCTGTCTCCGGGTTCTGCCCCCGCCGCAGGGCGCGGGCGCACCACCCGATGACCAGGGCGTTGACCAGGGCACCGAGAACGATGGAGAGGCAGAACGCCGCGGCTCCCTCAGGCAGGACGAGCAGCAGCACGATGCCGGCCGGGACGGTGGCGACGAGCGGGAGGACGAGCGCCATGGACCCCTCGGAGGTAGCCAGGAGCGCCCAGGCGAGCAGGAGCGCGCAGGCTATGAGGTACAGCCGGGCGGCAAGGGTGTTCAGGGCCCGGCCTGCGGAGCGAAGGGGAAGGAGGACTGGACGGGGCACCACGGTGGACTCCTCGGAGAGCTGACTGCGAACCACACGTCAGTGGGGCGGGTTCGGGTGGACGAGCCCGAGGTCGTAGGCGAAGATCGTCGCCTGAACCCGGTCCCGTAGTTCGAGCTTGCGCAGTAGCGCGTTGATGTGGGACTTCACGGTCCCGACGGTGATTCCGAGATGCTCGGCGATCTCCGCGTTGGTCAGCCCGGAGGCCACCAGGGCCAGGACACCGCGTTCACGGCTGGTCAGGCTGCCCAGCTCGCGGGGGACGTCGCCGCCCGGGAGTCCGGCGCCCGGTCTTGACGCGTAGTGCCCGATGAGCCTGCGGGTCGCGGACGGGGCGAGAACGCTTTCGCCGGCGGCAACCACGCGGATGCCGTCCAGCAGTTCAGCGGGCTCCACGTCCTTGAGGAGGAAGCCGGAGGCGCCGGCGCGCAGGGTGTCGAACACGTACGCGTCGAGGTCGAAAGTGGTCAGCACGAGGACATGGGGTGCGTCGGGGCGCCCCGTGATGATCCGCGTGGCCGCGATGCCGTCGAGTCCGGGCATGCGGACGTCCATGAGAACGACGTCGGGTGCCAACTCCTCGGCCAGACGCACCGCTTCGGCGCCGTCAGCGGCCTCGCCGACGACCACCATGTCCTCCTCGGCGTCGATCACGGCTGCGAATCCCGCCCGTACGATGCCCTGATCGTCGGCGACCAGCACTCTGAGACTCATTGTTGTCTTTCCTGGTCGTCATGCCGCACCGTCGGTGGCGCGGTCAGAGGCAGCCGGAGGCACACCGGGCCCTGCGGGTTGGTGGTGAGAGTCCCGCCGATCACCGCGGCGCGTACCGCGAGCTGCCGGCACAGGGCGGAACGGACGGTGCCCGGCACACCGGTCGCTGTCACGGTCAACGCGGACTCGTCGGCGTCGAGCGCCACGGTCATCGGACCGTCGCCGCCGACTGTGAGAAGCGTTTCGCAGGCATGATAGGCGGCCAGGTCCACAGCGGTGGGCAACCGTCCCGGCATACGGTCGCTCCACCGTATGTCGACCTCACGACCGGTCGCCCGGATCTGGAGGACGAGGAGGTCGAGAGCCTGGAGGGTGGGCTGCGGCCCCAAGGAGGGTGCCGTATCCGCCTCGCGGACGGTGTCGAGCAGGGCGCGCATCGTCGCGAGGGCCTCGCGGGCGTGTGCGGCGACCGCGTCGAGTCGGCCCGCCTCGGCCTGCGCCACCATGTCGGCAGTGCGCGTCAGCACCGTGGTCTCCAGCCCGGCAGCGATGCGGCGGCGCTCAGCCCACGCGTCCCGGACCGCCTCTTCGGTCCACGTCGCGAGATGTTCCGTCTGATCACGGCGGACGGCCCGGTCGCGGCACCCGCGCAGGGTGCCGGCCCACCAAGCCGCACCCACCGCCAGGGCCGCCTGGGCCGTCGCTCCGGCGACGACTGACCAGAGGGGGAGGTGTGTACCTCGGTGCAGGACAGTGGCCGTCGTGGTCGTGGCGTGTATCCCCACGGCCGCGGCAGCCATGAGCGCCTCGGCCGGCAGACGGGTGCGCCTTTCGGTGCCGAGCGGGCCGGTAGTGGCCGCGGCAGCCGCCGCGGAGGCGACCATCGCGCACGTGGCGACCATGCTCAGCAAGGGCGGTAGGAGTACCCAACCGGTGTACTCGCCGACGGCCATCGCCACCGGCCAGAAAGGGACCAGGCCGAGCACGACGCCTCGGGTGGTGCCGGGGGCGCGATGTCGCCACAGGAGCGCGACTGCCTGAGCCGCGGCCAGAAGCGCGAAGAGCGCCCCCGCCGATACCCGTTGCGTGTTCGAGGCTGTCTCCTCCCGGAAGACCAGCATGGGAAGCAACGGCTGCAGTGCGAGACCGGCGGCTGTTACGGCCTGCGCGAGGCGATAACCGTACGGAACCGACCGCCCCGTCGAGGCTGCGGCGGCCCGCCCGGGCAGGACTGCGCGTACCTCCCACCCGCCCTCGGCCGTCGGCCCGCTGGTCAGCGTGCCACCCACCTCCCGTGCCCGCGACCGAAGGAAGCCCTGGCCGCGTCCTGAACCGAGGCCCGCGCCGTGCGCCACCGACCCGGCCGGCGGCGGCGCGCTCGTGACCACGACCTCCGTGCCGGCGTCACCGTATCTGCAGGTCACGGTCGTGGCCGCGCCCGGCGAGTGCCGCGCCACGTTGGTGAGGGCCTCACGCACGATGCCGTACACCGCGTCCGCCGGAGCACCGTCCGGCATCGGATCGATCGCGCACTCCACCCCTCGGCCCAGCTGGGAGAACCCGGCGCACAACTCCAGCAGCCGCTCTCTCGGAGTGGGCAGTTGCTCCCGTGAGGGCGCCGGTGACCTCACTGAACGGAGCGCCTGGGTCACCTCGCGGCCGGTCTCGGCCGCGAAGCGGAGTGCCTCACCCACCAGCTCGGGACGACGGTCACGCAGCCCGAGCGCCGCGCCCGCCGTGACCACCACAGCCGTCAGATGGTGGGCGCTGACATCGTGCAACTCCCTTTCCATCCGACGCCTTTCGACGACCGGGAGCCGGTGCCGTTCGATCTCGGCCCGCTGCAGTCGCTGTTGCGCGGACCGCCGTGAACGACGGGTCCGCCGCACCAGCAGCCCGGCCGTGAACGTGGCGGCGTACAGCACGGCCGTCAGAGCGACGTCCAGTCCGTCGCGCTCTTCCAGCCCGTGCAGCGTGAGGCCGTAGAGGATCTGCCATACGGTGAGCGCGACCACGCACAACAGCGCGGTGAAGGCGTCGCGTTCGCTTGTCACCGTGAACAGGGCCAGAGCGACGCCCGCGGTCCCCAGAACCGCCACCGCCCCCGCAGGCAACGGCCCGGCGCCCAGCGCGCAGGCAGGGGCGACCACCACGAGGGCCAGCACCGGCCTGGCGCGACGCAGGGAGAGCGCGGCCGTCACCAGTCCGGCGACGAGGGCCGCCACGAGAAGGGCCGGCCCGGGCGGGACGGTTCCGCGGGCCAGGTCCGCCCCCGGCCACACCGCGGCCTGGGAGCCTGTGAGAAGAAGCGGCAGTAGTCGGTCATCGGTTCGGTTCATGGCGGACGTAAGACTAGGACCGCGGGGGAGCGGTCGTCGTCCGGCTGGAGTGGGAGCCCGCCCTCTTACCTGGGTTGCAGCTTCTGCACCCACGGTGCGACGCGGTAATCGTCCCGGAGCGTGATGGCCGCGGCATCCGCTCCGCCATAGGCTCGATCACGTCGGGAAGCCGCTGTCCGCGGCGCCCTGCACATCATCGATGTCCGCGAACAGTCCGACATCGGGTGAACCGGTCCAGTCGCCCCCTCGTAGGACAGGACGAAGGACGCTCCTCACTCGGTAACCGGGCGAGGGCAATGCCTCAGACCACTCGGGCCGCAGCCCGGCAGCCGCTCTCCGGGCCGCTGTCGGCTGCCGCCCACCAGCGGTCCGATCCGCGCTGATCACGGGCGCGGACGGACGCATGTCAACTCAGCGACCGGCGAAGTAGCCCGTGGCCCCGTTCCTCGAACGCACGGCCTGCTTCGCCCTCACGGTCCGTCGAGGGCCGTCAACCGACCAAGAGGAATTTCACGCATGCGCATCACCCGCCTCGTCCGTCCGAGCCGCAGATCCGCGCTGCTCGGTGTCACCGCGGCCGTAGGGCTGTCCGTCGCCGCCGTCACCCTGCCCGGCGCAGCCGGTGCGGCGCCCCACCACCCGGTACGTCCGACGATCGTGCTGGAGCACGGAGCGTTCGCCGACGCCGCGAGCTGGGACGGTGTCGTCACCCGGCTGCAGCGCGCCGGCTACCCGGTGGTGTCCGCCGCCAACCCGCTGCGAGGTCCGGCGACGGATGCCGCTTACCTGCGCAGCGTCCTCGACCACATCGACGGGCCCGTGGTCCTGGTCGGCCACTCCTACGGGGGCACCGTCATCAGCCAGGCCGCCGCAGGCCTGGAGAACAAGGTCAAGGCGCTGGTCTACATCGCGGCGTTCCTGCCGGACACCGGCGAGAGCTCGCTCGGACTGACGAACAAGTTCCCCGGCAGCACCCTCGGCCAGGCCATCGAGCCCGTCAACTACACGCTGCCCGACGGCGGTCAGGGTGCGGATGTGTACATCAAGGCCGAGAAGTTCCACGCCCAGTTCGCCGCGGACGTGCCGGCCGACAAGGCCGGGCTCATGTCGGCAGGACAGCGTCCGATCGCCGCCGCCGCTCTGGAGGAGAAGTCCACCGAGGCCGCCTGGAAGACGATCCCCTCCTGGTCGCTGGTCACCACCAAGGACCTCAACATCCCCGTGGTCGCCCAGCGCTACATGTCGGCCCGTGCCAAGGCCCGCACGACGACCATCGACGCGTCGCACGCCGTATCCGTGTCCCGCCCCGAAGCGGTCACCCGCATCGTCGAGCAGGCGGCCCGCACGGTCCGATGACCGACGGCCCAGCCCTGGCGCCCGTCACACCTCACCGCACCCGCACAGCCGTGCCCGATCGGGCACTTCACCATCAGCGCAGTCAAACCGGAAGGCAGCAACCACCATGGCGTTCATCACCGTCGGCCAGGAAAACTCCACCAGCATCGAGCTGTACTACGAGGACCACGGCACGGGGCAGCCGGTCGTGCTGATCCACGGCTACCCGCTCGACGGCCACTCCTGGGAGAAGCAGTCCGCCGCGCTCCTGTCGGCCGGCTACCGCGTGATCACGTACGACCGGCGCGGTTTCGGCCGCTCCAGCCAGCCCACCACCGGCTACGACTACGACACCTTCGCCGCCGACCTGAACACAGTCCTGGAGACCCTCGACCTCAACGACGCCGTTCTGGTGGGCTTCTCCATGGGCACGGGTGAGGTCGGCCGTTACCTGGGCACCTACGGCTCCGCCCGTATCGCCAAGGCCGCCTTCCTCGCCTCCCTCGAACCTTTCCTCCTCAAGACCGACGACAACCCCGGCGGCGTCGACGGCACCATCTTCAAGGACATCGAGGGTGCCGTCACCGCCGACCGCTACGCCTACTTCACCGACTTCTACGAGAACTTCTACAACCTCGACGAGAACCTGGGCACCCGCATCAGCGAGGAAGCCGTCCGCAACAGCTGGAACGTCGCCGCAGGCGCCTCCTCGTACGCATCCCTGGCCTGCGTGGCCACCTGGTCCACCGACTTCCGTGCCGACCTGCCCAAGATTGACGTCCCGGCACTGATCCTGCACGGCACCGCCGACCGCATCCTGCCCATCGAGGCCACCGGGGAACTCTTCCACCAGGCACTCCCGCAGGCCGACTACGTCGTCATCGACGGCGCCCCCCACGGCCTGCTGTGGACCCACGCCCAGGAAGTCACCGACGCTCTCCTCACCTTCCTCGCCAAGTGACCGGCGGCAGGTGTCTCACCTGCCGTGAGGCAGCGCGAGGCCGGTTACGCACCGGGCGGGAACTGAGCCGTACCTCCGCTGCTGCACGGCAGGGCCGTGAGCCGCGCCAAGCATGCCGTCGAGCCGACGACAGTGGTCGACGCGCACCACGGCGGCATTGCAACTGGCCGGTCGGCTACAGCCGGTCGGCCGGCCAGCTCCCCTGACACGAGACGCCCACCCGTATGGTCGGGCGGGCGTCTCGCCGGTGACGGCAGGGGCTCCGCGCGCGGCTCGTCAACGTGGGCCGCCGGACACACCTACAGGTACCGGCGCCGGGGCTTGAGGGCCCGCCCTGCGCGCACCGTTCACCGTGGGCACCACGACCTGACTCGGGGGACAGGGCCGTGCCGCGTTCCACGCCGCACGTACTCGGAATTCGGCCTTGCAGCCGCTGCAAGGCCGAGGGATGGCGACATGTTGTCGATCGGCGGGTTCCACCGCGCCATCGGCGGCGAAGCCCGCCTCATCACACCCCTGCGCTCCGCGGGCAGGCATCGCCGCTACTCCCGCTACCAGCTCCGCGTCGCCGCCCGCGCCCGCGAACTCGTCGATGGCGGTACCCCGGTCGAGGCCGCCTGCCGCATCGTCATCCTTGAGGAGCAACTCGAGGAAGCCCAGCGCCTCAACGCCCAACACCCACCGAGGCACCAAGCCGACCAGCACGCCGATCTCGGCCTGAAGCCCTGCGCGTCCGGTGGAAATCCCGCAGGTGCCGAACCCACCTGCCGGTAGTGCGCTCAAGGGCCGTCTCCCTGCGGTTGTCATGCTCGAAAGGATGCTCTCGTCTCCGGCGTGGGTGCTCTGTCGTGCCGCTGCTTCGCGCAAGATGTCCATCGGCTGGCCGGGGCGGCGTCTGCGAGGCGGCTTCAACACGGTGAAGGGCTTCGGCCGCAGAGCCAGGGGCGGCTTCCCGGACGCGTACTGCCCAGTTCGTGATGCGCCCTTCGGGCTCCCGTGAGCTCCAGGCTGGTCAGGCCGTGATGTGTGACGACACCCCGGGCCGGGCAGCCCCAGCCCACGAACACCGGCCGCACCTCTGGGCTGTTCGGCAACAGGCACGCCTTCCCTGCCCCTTCGTCCTGACGGCGACGCGCTGGTGCGCCCATCTGCATCCGAGCGGTCCGCATCCCCGCGCTGTGAAAAATAGGCGTCTTCCTGCAACGCTGTGCTCGGGGTGGGCCAATATCTATGGCCACGGCGTGAGAGTTCAATGCGCCGCGCCGGGAGTGTTTTTACCGCAGCAAAGAGACTGGAATTATTCACCGTACGCGGACCATTACCGCATGCTACTGTCGATCTCAGTTGCAGTTGTGGTTCCCAAACTTCAAGCCTGTGCGTGGTCATTGTCCGACCAGTGGAAGCTTCATTGTGTTTCCGGTTTCCCTCCGGGCGGGGCATCATCGCGGCGACGCCGGATCCGTGCATTACGGATCCTGCACGTTTTGCCCCCAAAGGAGATATGACATGGCATCAAGCCCGAGCAGGCATCCGGCGAGTCCGTGATCATCGGCCGACGCACCTACCCCGTCAAACAGGTCGGACAGGTCATCACACGCCAGGACCGCCGAGACTTCAGCGCGGGAGAAGTCCTGCGGGCCATGACCCAGCTCGGCTTCACCTGCCGCGACCTGGCCCCGGCCCCCGTACCCACTCGGGGCCTCAACCCGTTGCAGCGGGCTTCCGCGATGCTCGGCGCCCCTGTGGCTGCCTGACCGACGGGCTGGCGCGAGCCGCCGGTAAGCAGTGGTGAGGGTCCGGCCGACGCACTCCGGCCGGGCCCTCACCGCGTATCGAGGTGTCCCGGCGCGGCAGCGGGTCAGTGGTCGGAGTAGCTGAAGTCGCCCATCGTCCAGGCACTGACGTCCTCGATCGCGACCCGGTACATCCCGCCCGTCTCCGGGATCCCCACCGTGCCCTGCAGAATCCGAGCCACGTGAAAGTGCAGATGCGTGGGCGGCCCTTCCTCGGGCGCAGCGGTGGTGAACATGGCGGAGAAGTCGCTCAGGCGGGCCGAGTCCGCAAGGACCTCCGACACCCGCTGCCTCCAGACGGCTTCGGGTGCCAGCCGGCCCGTGACGACAGCACCACCGGCGACCACGGTCAGAGGCATCTGATTGCTGCGTCCGGACTCCACCAAGGCGGCAACGTCCACAAGCAGCGCGTCATGCTTCGACATGAGGCCGATTGTATTCGTCTGCCATCAGCGGCTGTTCTGCGGTGTCGCTCCCGGCCAGGACGGCGCTGAGGCCCTGTCGTTGAAGGCGCGGAACCGCCCTCTGAGTGGCACGACAGCAAGATTTCTCCCCACTGTGGCCACCTGGTCAGAGGGGAGACGAGTCGGCTTACCCCCGTGTCGAGTCGGTCTTTGAGCTCGGCGCACACTCCGACACGGGGGATGAGTTCGGCCGGGAAATTTCAGCTGCCAGGCCCAGTGGGCTCTGCGGGAGAGGTGTGCTGCTCGACCGTCGGGGATGCTTCGGAGACGTCGGCGCCGTGGTCGGCGTCGCGGCGGGTGGAGCCGGTGCCGTACCAGTCCAGACACATCACGGTGGCGTCGTCGTGCAGGCGCCCGTCATGGGTACGAACGACGTGCTCGATCAGGAGCCGGGCGGCCTCCCGCGGGTGCAGGTCCTGGGTGCTCTCGATGAGGCCCGGCAGATCGAGGTCCGCAGCGCTGCGCTCCAGCATTCCGTCGGTGAGCATGACCAGCCGGTCCCCGGCGCGCAAGTCCAGCTCCTGGACCGTATAGGTGTGCGGTGCTATGAAGCCGAAGGGCATGTCGACGGCCGGTGTGATCTCCTCGACCTTCCCGCCGCGCAGGCGCAGGGGCCAGGGGTGGCCGGCGTTGATGAACTCGGTTCGACCGTCGTGCAGGCTGATCCGCAGCAGTTGTCCGGTGACGTAGCGGCCGCCGCTGTGCTCGGCCACGGCCCGGTCGGCGCTCTGCGCTTGTTCGGCGAGTCCTGCCCCCTGCCTGCGGGCGCGGCGCAGTGCTCCGACGAGGAGAGTGGCCAGGAGCGCGGCGTCCACGTCGTGCCCCATGGCATCGGTGACGGACAGCTGGACGTAGTCGCGGTCTATGACGTAGTCGAAGGTGTCGCCGCCGACATGCTCGGCCGGCTCCAAGGCCCCGGCGACCGCGAACTGGGCCGCCTCGCAGGCCAGCGACGTGGGCAGCAGCCGGTGCTGGATCTCGGCGGCCAGACCCAGCGGGGAGGTACGCCGACCCCACTGGTACAGGTCGGTGAAGGGCCGGTTCGCGATGATGATGTAGGCCAGGGCGTGGGCACTCCTGCTGATTCTCAGCAGCGTGTCCGCCCCGGGGTACTGGGGCAGATGGAGCTCCAGCAGGCCGAGCGCGTCCCCGCGATTGGTGACCGGTGCGATCACCCGTATCCACGTACCGCCCTCTATGGCCTCCACATGCGGCCGTTGGGTCCGGATCACCTCGTCGTAGACGGTGCCGGAGACGGCGATCGGATCTGCGGAACGCTCCAGGTCGATGTCATCCGCGGTGCCCAGGCGGACGACAGAGGCGCCCGTGAAGTCGGTGATCAGGAACGACACCGACCGAGCCCCGAGCTGTCTTCGCAAAGAAGCGGCTATGACGTCGACGGACTCCACCGGCGGCGCAGCCTCCGCCGCGGCCAGCGCCTCACCCAGCCCGTCCCTTTCACTGTCCCGCATGGAAGCGACCTCCCGCCAGCGTGCCCGCGTGTACGTGCCTGGCGACACGACTTTCCGGCCGAGCACGACAGGCAAGCTACCCCACTGCAGGGCACGGCTTACCTACTCGGTCGAGCGACGCGCCCCCGACACGTCTGGTCTGCTCTCGCCGCGGCTGTAGTGCTCCGGCGCCGCGTGCTTGCTCCGGAAGACGAGGGCCGGCTCTGCGTTTGCCACTGCCACCCGGTGTGCTGCGGTTCGATTCGGCCCCATGATTTCGTCACATATGCCAGAACGATTCCTCCACCTCGCCGGATTCTCCTTCCGGATTACTCCGGCCGACCTTGGCCCGTCTCGCGCGCAACGGCCGGCTCCGCCAACGGCCTTGGCGATCGCGGAAGCCGCCACCCAGCCCGCATGGCCGGCAGCCGACTTGGCTTGCCTACGCACCGACCGTCGCATCGAATGCCTGATTGCTCGGCAAGTGGCAGGGAAGGAAGAGATCGTCGTAGGAGACCAGGCCACCGTCCGCGGTTGGCCGGGACGAAGGGCTGGGTCTGTGAGCAGTATGTGGATGTACGCGCAGGACAGCGGTCACACGGACGGCCAGTCGCTGGCGGGCTTCACCGTTGAGGCCGCGGACGGGGGCATCGGCCACGTGGACCGTCAGCAAGACCAGCCCGGCATGCAGCACCTGGTCGTCGACACCGGTGTGTGGAAGTTCGGCAGAAGCGTGCTCGTCCCGGCCGGTGCCGTCATTGCCATCGATATCAGGACACAGACGGTTAAGCTCGCACCGTCCCGGGAGGAAATCAAAGCTGCTCCCCGATTCACCACCGACAGCGAAACAGGTGATCCCGACTACCTGTCCGCAGTCGGTGACTACTACCTTTCTCTCCGCGCCGCGCCCCTTCGCTGAACCAGGGCGCACCCGGCGGGCCCACCTGCCCGGGCGAACCGGTACCCCGCCGGCCCTGGCTCGGCTGCCTTGGCAACTTTGGCTCCGGTGCACCGAGAGTCGGTAGGTATCCGCAGGTCAGCTGGCATGTTGAGGTGTCGTGCCCCTCGCCCCAAGGGGCACGACACCCCACCCGTCAGATGTCGCGGAAGATCTCGATCTGCGCGCCCACCGAGTTCAGTCGCTCCGCCAGGTCCTCGTAGCCGCGGTTGATCACGTAGACGTTGCGCAGGACCGACGTACCCTCGGCCGCCATCATCGCGAGCAGGACCACCACGGCCGGTCGCAGTGCGGGCGGGCACATCATTTCGGCGGCGCGCCAGCGGGTCGGGCCCTCGACCAGGACCCGGTGGGGGTCGAGGAGCTGGAGCCGGCCGCCGAGGCGGTTGAGGTCGGTCAGGTAGATGGCGCGGTTGTCGTAGACCCAGTCGTGGATCAGGGTCTGGCCGTGCGCGGACGCCGCGATGGCGGCGAAGAAGGGCACGTTGTCGATGTTGAGGCCGGGGAACGGCATCGGGTGGATCTTGTCGATCGGCGCTTCCAGCTTGGAGGGCCGGACGGTCAGGTCCACCAGTCGGGTGCGGCCGTTGTCGGCGGCGTACTCCGCCGTACGGTCGCAGTCGACGCCCATCTCCTCCAGTACCGCGAGCTCGATCTCCAGGAACTCGATCGGTACCCGGCGGATCGTCAGCTCGGACTCGGTCACCACCGCGGCGGCCAGGAGGCTCATCGCCTCGACCGGGTCCTCGGACGGGAAGTAGTCGACGTCCACATCGATCTGGGGGACGCCGTGCACGGTCAGCGTCGTCGTCCCGATGCCCTCGACCTTGACGCCCAGCAGCTCCAGGAAGAAGCACAGGTCCTGGACCATGTAGTTCGAGGACGCGTTGCGGATGATCGTGGTGCCGTCGTGCCGTGCGGCGGCCAGCAGCGCGTTCTCGGTCACGGTGTCGCCGCGCTCGGTCAGCACGATCGGGCGGTCGGGGGAGACCGCGTGGTCGACCTGCGCGTGGTAGAGCCCGTCCGTCGCGGCGATCTCCAGGCCGAACCGGCGCAGCGCGATCATGTGGGGCTCGATGGTGCGCGTACCGAGGTCGCAACCGCCCGCGTACGGCAGGGTGAAGTGGTCGACCCGGTGCAGCAGCGGGCCGAGGAACATGATGATGGAGCGGGTCCGGCGTGCGGCCTCGGCGTCGATCGACGCGAGGTCGAGCTCGGCGGGCGGGACGATTTCGAGGTCCACGCCGTCGTTGATCCAGCGGGTGCGGACCCCGATGGAGTTCAGGACCTCCAGCAGCCGGAAGACCTCTTCGATGCGGGCCACCCGGCGCAGCACCGTGCGGCCCTTGTTGAGGAGCGTGGCGCAGAGCAGCGCGACGCACGCGTTCTTGCTCGTCTTGACGTCGATGGAGCCGGAGAGCCGGCGGCCGCCCACCACGCGCAGGTGCATGGGACCGGAGTAGCCGAGGGACACGATCTCGCTGTCGAGAGCCTCGCCGATGCGGGCGATCATCTCAAGGCTGATGTTCTGGTTGCCGCGCTCGATCCGGTTGACCGCGCTCTGACTTGTGCCGAGAGCGTCGGCCAGCTGCGTCTGTGTCCAGCCCCGGTGCTGACGGGCGTCACGGATGAGCTTGCCGATGCGTACGAGGTAGTCGTCTTCCATGCCCGCACGTTATCTCAGATATGAGATGAAGATCGCGGCGGGGGTGGGGTGTCGCGAACGGTGCCGCGACCCCGCCCCCTCGCGGGTGTGGTGAACCCGCCTCCTGGTGACGCTCCCTCGGGACCGGCGCACCGGCACCCCGGGCGCGTCCGTACGGGTGACGGCGGTCAGCCGAGCCAGTGGCCGTCGCGCATGAGGTGGCGTCCCCGCAGCTCGTTCGCCTCGCGCCAGGCCTGGACGCGCTGCGGCCGGATCAGGAAGTACTGGTACGCCTGCTCGTCGGGCTCGCGCGGGTCGAAACCGGTCTTGGCCGCGAAAGCGTCGCCCGTCCCGGGGGCGAGGCCGTCGATGTCCACCGGCTCCGCGGTGCCGTCGACGATGACGACATCGCGGGTCGGCCCGAAGCTGAGCCGCACCCGGTCGTCCGCCAGCAGGTTGCGGCTGGTGACCGACGTGCGTGGCGTCGAGACGAGGAACGCGGTCCCGTCCCAGAGGAACGAGAGCGGGATGAGGTGGACGCCGCCCGGCGTGCCCGACGTCGCGACCCAGAGATCGATGTCGCTCTCCAGCCTCGCGCGTGTGTCCCGCAACCGTTCCTCAAGTCCGCGGGGCGGTGCGTCCGTCATGCTTCCTCCAGTCACTTCGTGCTCGTACTCGGTTTCGTGGCCGAACCTGTGACGCGTCGGGCTGGTCGGTGGGCAGCGGTCCCGGCCGGCCTTGGGAGTGCCGCCCGGCGTCCGGTTCAGGACGGGGCTGCCGCCGGTGACGTCGCCTCCCACGCGAAGCCGTCGGGGTCCGTGAACGGCACGCCTTCGCCGCAGATCGCCACCCGGTGCGAGCCCGTGCCCTCGGGAGGGAGGCCGAGGTCCTTGGCAAGGGCGCGGCGCCGGTACAGGGCCAGCTTGACGGGGCTCGACCCTACGGCGAACTCCACGTACACACGGCCGAAGCTCTTCTCCACGCCGAGGCCCTGGCCGACGTAGAACCGCTTGCTCGCGATCACGTCCGCGACGCCCAGCAGGAGCACGATCTCGTCGATCTGCTTGGTGGCGGGTCCGGTGTCCTTCTTCGCCGAGGTCGCGATCTTCCAGATCGTCCCGTCCGGTGCCTGCACGACGCCGCTGTAGCCCCAGAACGACTTCGCGGCAGGCTTCAGCGTCGTCGCGCCGGCGTCGAGCGCGGCCTCGATGAGGGCGTTGACCGTGGACGGCTGGGCGACAGTGAGCGCGAGCGTGAACCCGCGGAAGCCGGTCGTGGGTGCTTCGGAAGCGCGCAGACGGATCTGCGTGTCCAGTCCGAAAGCGGTCGAGTAGAAGAGCTCGGCGGCCTCGGTGTCGGCCACGTCCAGGGTGATGTTCTCGATGGATGCCATGGTCATGACGCTAGTGGGGGTGCGGGGGCCGGTGCTTCTTGATTCCTGACCGGTCCTGCCGACCGCCCGGCCACCCGCGGCGGCGTCACGACGGCGACCATGACTTTCGCGCCGTGCCGGTACGCGCCGGGCGACATGCCGACCCGTTCGGTGAAGCGGGTGGCGAAGGCGCCGGGGGAGGGGCAGCCGACCGCGGAAGAGACCTCGGTGACGCTGAGGTCGCTGCCGCGCAGCAGCGCCGTGGCGCGCTCGACGCGTCGCGCCGTCAGGTACGCGTACGCCGACTTGCCGTAGGCCAGGCGGAATTGGCGGCTGAGCTGCCCGGCCGGCATGTTCGCACTGCGGGCGAGTGCCTCGACGTCCAGCGGCTGCGCGTACTCACGGTCGATCCGGTCGCGGACGCGGCGCAGTCGCGCGAGTTCGCTCAGATGGTGCGCGGCGGTTCGTGCGCGGGCCCACGAGGGGTGACACATGGTGAACTCCTCTTCATCGACTCTTCATCGACGCTCGAATGGCGACGACCGGCCCCTCGGAGTGGAGGAGCCGGTCGAGGGTGGCGCCCCGGTCAGTTGCCCCCGGGACGCCTGTCGGTGCAACGATCAGCGGAGCTCCTGAATGCGGATCAGGTTGCCCGCGGGATCGCGGAACGCGCAGTCGCGGATGCCGTACGGCTGCTCGGTCGGCTCCTGGACGACCTCGGCGTCGCCGGCCTGCACCTTCTCGAACACGCCGTCGAGGTCGGGGGTGGCCAGCAGGATCCAGCCGTAGGTGCCCTTGGCCATCATCTCGGCGATGGTGCGGCGTTCGTCGTCGGTGACCCCCGGGTCGGCGGCCGGGGGCGCCAGCAGGATGGATGTCCCGGGCTGACCGACCGGACCGACCGTGATCCAGCGCATCTTGCCCTGCCCGACGTCGCTGCGGACCTCGAAGCCGAGGGTGTCGCGGTAGAACGCCAAGGACGCGTCCGGGTCGTCGTGCGGCAGCGCGGTCGTGTGAATGGTGATGTCCATGCCGCCGATGCTAGGTGCGGCCGGGCGCCCGCGCTTCTTGATTCCTGACCGGTCCACAACCGATCTCCGGCCTGTGCGCCCTCTCCTTCGAATCACGCTCACGGGCGTGCGATAGGTTGCCCGCCATGACTGAGCTCGGACCCGTCGCCTGGCCACCTGCCCCGATACGGACCGAACGGCTCGTGCTCCGCGAGTCCGATGCCCGGGACCGTGCGGCGTTCATCGAACTGTTCGCCTTGCCGGAGGTGCGTACCTACCTCGGTGGCCCTCGACCCCGTGACGAGCTCGAACGCGCGGTGCCCGAACTGCCCGGCCGGCGCCCCGGCGTGTTCGTGGTCGATCTCGACGGAGCGATGATCGGCACGGTCACGCTCGATCGGCGCGACGCGGAGCGTCCGGGGCACGTAGGCCCGGACGCCAGGGAGGCCGAGCTCGGCTACACGTTCCTGCCGGACGCGTGGGGATGCGGGTACGCCGCCGAGGCGTGCGAGGCGGCGCTCGGCTGGTTCGCCGGCGCGTTTCCCGGCGAGCCGGTGGTGCTCTGCACCCAGACCGCCAACGTCCGCTCGATGCGCCTCGCGGCGAAGCTGGGGTTCACCGAGGTGCGACGGTTCGAGGAGTGGGGCGCCGAGCAGTGGTTCGGCATGTGGTCCCCGATCACGGTGACTGGCTGAGCTGTGACCCTGGCTGAGCTGTGACCGGGGACTGCCCGACGGCCTCCGAGGCAGCGCCGGCGGACGAAGAGGCGGAGCGGCGGAGCAGGGCACGGAGACTTCGTCGTCGTCCGCCGAGCCCCGGCCATGTCTGTTTCGGGATGGGGCCCCATGCTCCGGCAGCGGACGCCGCCGACACTCGCGAACAGGAAACGACCGGGTTCGCCGCCGAACGCCTCGATTGGATGACTGCGGTCTGTCGGCGATGCCCGGGCATGACCGCGCGGCGGCTATGTACTAGAGTTATCTCGACATCGAGATATCTGCCGAGGCGTACCGCAGCCGCCGCTCGGTAAGGGTTACCTAACTAATCCTTACCTTAGTGGATGGTGGGGCCGTATGCGGCACCACGCGACGCCGGCCGCCAATGACGCGCGGCGCGGTAGTACGCGCACATTGAAGAAGGAGACTGTCGTGTCGGCGAACAGCTTCGACGCCCGCAGCACGCTGCGCGTGGGCGACGAGTCGTACGAGATCTTCAAGCTGGACAAGGTCGAGGGCTCCGCGCGCCTCCCTTACAGCCTGAAGGTGCTGCTGGAGAACCTGCTCCGCACCGAGGACGGCGCGAACATCACCGCCGACCACATCCGGTCGCTGGGCAACTGGGACTCGCAGGCCCAGCCCAGCGAGGAGATCCAGTTCACGCCGGCTCGCGTGATCATGCAGGACTTCACCGGTGTTCCGTGTGTCGTGGACCTCGCCACCATGCGTGAGGCCGTGAAGGAGCTGGGCGGCGACCCGGCGAAGATCAACCCGCTGGCCCCGGCCGAGCTGGTCATCGACCACTCCGTCATCGCCGACAAGTTCGGCACCAACGAGGCGTTCGCGCAGAACGTCGAGCTGGAGTACGGCCGCAACAAGGAGCGCTACCAGTTCCTGCGCTGGGGCCAGACCGCCTTCGACGAGTTCAAGGTCGTCCCCCCGGGCACCGGCATCGTCCACCAGGTCAACATCGAGCACCTCGCGCGTACGGTCATGGTCCGGGGCGGCCAGGCGTACCCCGACACCCTCGTCGGCACCGACTCCCACACCACGATGGTCAACGGCCTCGGCGTGCTGGGCTGGGGCGTCGGCGGCATCGAGGCCGAGGCCGCGATGCTCGGCCAGCCGGTCTCCATGCTCATCCCGCGCGTCGTCGGCTTCAAGCTGACCGGCGAGCTCCCGGCCGGCACCACCGCCACCGACCTCGTGCTGACCATCACCGAGATGCTCCGCAAGCACGGCGTCGTCGGCAAGTTCGTCGAGTTCTACGGTGAGGGCGTCGCCGCCACCTCCCTCGCGAACCGCGCCACCATCGGCAACATGTCGCCGGAGTTCGGCTCCACCGCCGCGATCTTCCCGATCGACGACGAGACGCTGAAGTACCTCCGTCTGACCGGCCGCGACGCCCAGCAGGTCGCGCTCGTCGAGGCGTACGCCAAGGAGCAGGGCCTCTGGCTGGACCCGGCTGCCGAGCCGGACTTCTCCGAGAAGCTGGAGCTCGACCTCTCCACGGTCGTCCCCTCCATCGCCGGCCCGAAGCGCCCGCAGGACCGCATCGTCCTCGCGAACGCCAAGGCGCAGTTCGCCCAGGACGTACGCAACTACGTCGCGGACGACGAGGAGGCGGGCAAGGAGTCCTTCCCGGCATCCGACTCCCCGGCCACCGCCAACGGCGTTCCGTCGAACCCGGTCACCGTGACCGCCCCCGACGGCACGACGTACGAGATCGACCACGGCGCCGTCACCGTCGCCGCGATCACCTCGTGCACCAACACCTCGAACCCGTACGTCATGGTCGCCGCCGCGCTCGTCGCGAAGAAGGCCGTGGAGAAGGGCCTGACCCGCAAGCCGTGGGTCAAGACCACCCTCGCCCCGGGCTCGAAGGTCGTCACCGACTACTTCGACAAGGCGGGCCTGACCCCGTACCTCGACAAGGTCGGCTTCAACCTCGTCGGCTACGGCTGCACCACCTGCATCGGCAACTCCGGCCCGCTGCCGGACGAGGTCTCCAAGGCGGTCAACGAGCACGACCTGGCCGTGACCTCGGTGCTCTCCGGCAACCGCAACTTCGAGGGCCGGATCAACCCCGACGTCAAGATGAACTACCTGGCGTCCCCGCCGCTGGTCGTCGCGTACGCCATCGCCGGTTCGATGAAGGTCGACATCACCAAGGACGCCCTCGGCGTCGACCAGGACGGCAAGCCCGTCTACCTCCAGGACATCTGGCCCTCCGAGGCCGAGGTCAACGACGTCGTCGCCAACTCCATCGGCGAGGACATGTTCAACAAGTCCTACCAGGACGTCTTCGCGGGCGACGCCCAGTGGCAGGCGCTGTCGATCCCGACCGGCAACACCTTCGAGTGGGACTCCGAGTCCACCTACGTGCGCAAGCCCCCGTACTTCGAGGGCATGACGATGGAGACGACCCCGGTCGAGGACATCACCGGCGCCCGTGTCCTCGCCAAGCTGGGCGACTCGGTCACCACCGACCACATCTCCCCGGCCGGTGCGATCAAGGGCGACACCCCGGCCGGCAAGTACCTCACGGAGCACGGCATCGAGCGCCGCGACTTCAACTCCTACGGCTCGCGCCGTGGTAACCACGAGGTCATGATCCGCGGCACGTTCGCCAACATCCGCCTGCGCAACCAGATCGCGCCGGGCACCGAGGGCGGCTTCACCCGCGACTTCACCCAGGCCGACGCGCCGGTGTCGTTCATCTACGACGCCTCGCAGAACTACCAGGCCGCGGGCACCCCGCTCGTGATCCTGGCGGGCAAGGAGTACGGCTCCGGCTCGTCCCGTGACTGGGCGGCCAAGGGCACCGCGCTCCTGGGCGTCAAGGCCGTCATCGCCGAGTCGTACGAGCGCATCCACCGCTCGAACCTCATCGGCATGGGCGTCCTGCCGCTCCAGTTCCCGGAGGGCCAGACGGCCGCGTCCCTCGGCCTGACCGGCGAGGAGACGTTCTCCTTCACCGGCGTGACCGAGCTGAACAACGGCACCACGCCGCGCACGGTGAAGGTCACCACCGACACCGGTGTGGAGTTCGACGGCGTCGTCCGCATCGACACCCCCGGCGAGGCGGACTACTACCGCAACGGCGGCATCCTGCAGTTCGTGCTCCGCAGCCTGATCCGCAAGTAGGCGCACCGCACACCACCGAGGGCCGCATCCCGTCGTACGGGGTGCGGCCCTCGGTCGGTTCCAGAGCTTCCCGGGAGGGTCAGCCGGCCGCCGGAGTCCGGTGCACATCGGCGATCCGGCACTTCGTGCCGCTCGGGGCCTCGTCGAGCCCCTGAGCCTTCCTCTTCGCCGTCTGTCCCGGCCCGAGGCCGACGACCCCCACGATCCCGTCCGCCACCTGGGTGCCGTCCTTGTCCACGAACTCCACGGTCACGGCGTAATCCGCCGCGGCCCCTGAGCCGTTCACTATCACCACCTGGGCGGCGGGCCACGCGATCACCGGGTCCACCGTGCACTTGGCGATCCGGACGTCCTCCTCCGCATCCGTACCGGCGGGCGCAGGGCTGACCGTGACTGAGGGCTCGTGGCCGGGCAGCGCCTCGGCCGGCGGGGTGCCGCGCCGCTCCTCGGACGCCGCAAGGGCATCGCCCAGGAAGTACAGGAAGGTGCCCAGGAGGGACAGCACGAAGAGCGCACCCCCGACGGACAGGCCGATGGCCAGCCCCGCACCGCTCTTGCGTGGCGGCGGCTCACCCCAGCCGGGTGGGGTCACCCACGGCTGCTGCTGTTGCTGGTGCGGCGGTGGAGGCGGCGGAAAGCTGTCGGACAAGAGGTCCCCCCTCGGGAAAACGTGCAGGCAGGACCCTACGGTAGGTGACTACCGCTTGAGGCCCCGCACGAATTCCACCCAGTCGGCGGCCCGGAAGGCCAGCACCGGGCTGTCGGCCAACTTGGAGTCACGTACGGGCACGAAACCGGGGACGTTGTCGGCGACCTGAACGCAATCGCCGCCGTCACCATTGCTGTACGAGGACGTACGCCATGCAGCGGTGCGCAGGTCAGGTGTGGTGCTCATGGTCACGCGAACTCCTTCGCCGCCGAGACGATGCGGTCCAGGGACGCCTTCGGCGACAGAGCGGCAGCCCTGGCCAGATCGTATGCGGCGCTGCACTGCTCCACCAGCAGTGGTTCTTCGCCGAGTTGGCCACTGTAGGCGCCCTCCGTGTACACCACGGTTGGGGCGGCTTCGAATCGGATCAGCATCGTGGACGCGTGCAGGAAAGGATGTGCCCCGGCAGTGAAAGGAAGGATCTGGGTGACGACGCGAGGGCGTGCGTCGCTCTGCGCCGCAAGATGGTTGAGCTGCTCGGCCATCACGACGGGCCCGCCCACCGGCACGAGCAGGGCGGCTTCGTGCATCATCACCCAAAGCACCGGCGGAGTGGGCGAGTCGAGGAGACATGCACGCTCCATGCGCGTCCGGACGTGTCCCTCGATGACCTCCGTCGCCGCGTACGGGTGAGAGGCCCGCGTGAGGGCCCGAGCGTAGGCCTCGGTCTGCAGGAGCCCGATGACCACCATCGCCGTGTAACTCGCGATGGACGAAGCCTGCTCCTGGAGCTCCGCCGCGTCCGCGAAGTATTCCGCCACCTTCGACTGCCGCGCCAGCCTGCACAGCCGCTGAAGGTGTTCGCCACTCCCCAGCAGCTCGTCGAACGCCTTCGACATGTCCTCCTGCGGACGCCGTGCCGCCGCCTCGAACATGCCGATGTACGCACCCGAGCAGAAAACCCGTTCGCCCAGTTGCTCCTGGGACATTCCGGCGGCCTCGCGCAGGCGCCGTAACTCGGATCCGTAGAAAGCGCGCGGATTGGTGTACGGATCCAGATCCTTCGGCAGCGGCATGCACCACAACGTAGCGTCGCGGGGCGCGCCGCCGGGGCGATCGGGCAACGCTCATCCGTAAGTGCGATCGTGGGCCCGCGCGTTCGCACCTGCGACAGCCGCGCCACCGATACCAGAGAGCGGAACCACCATGGGCGAGCTGATCCTGATCCGGCACGGAGAGACCGAGTGGTCCCGGTCCGGGCAGCACACGAGCTACACCGACCTGCCCCTGACGGAGCTCGGGGAGCGCCAGGCGAAGGCGCTCGTCCCGCTCCTCGCCGAGCGTCGTATCGGACTCACCCTGACCAGTCCCTACCTCCGGGCCCGCCGCACGGCCGAGCTGGCCGAGCTGCCCGCCCCCCGCGCGACGCCGGATCTGCACGAATGGGACTACGGGGCGTACGAGGGTGTGACCACGGTGGACATCCGCCGTACGCGCCCCGACTGGAATCTCTGGACCGACGGTGTGGCCCCCGGGCCGGCCGAACATCCCGGCGAGACACCCGAGGAGGTGGGGGCACGGGCGGACCGGGTGCTGGCGCAGGTGGCACAGGAGGCGTCGCGGCTCGGGGACCGGGACGTCGTCCTGGTGGCGCATTCCCACTTCCTGCGCGTGCTCACGGCCCGCTATCTCCGGCTGACCCCCGCGCGGGGTGAGCTGTTCCAGCTCGCCACGGGGGCGTTGTCCCGGCTCGGCAGGGAGCACGGCAAGCCGGTCATCACCGCGCTCAACATGGCCCTGCCGGAAAGGCTGTTCGGGGCGGTACGCGGCTGAGCACGCAGTCTCCGCCCGGTCGGGCGGGCCGGCACCTTGTCCCCGAGGTACCGGCCGGGCCCGTGCGCGGCGTCAGGCCGCTTTCCGCATCGAGGTGAGGTGGGCGAACACCACCACGTTCGCCGAGTAGCCGGCCTTCTCGTCGAAGCGCCCGCCGCAGGTCAGCAGCCGGAGTTCGGGCCGCCCGGTCTCCCCGTACACCTTGTCGTCGGGGAACTTGTCCTTCGTGTACGTCTTCACCGCGTCGACCGTGAACACCGCGGTCCTGCGGTCCGCGCGCACCACGTTGACCTTGTCGCCCCGGCGCAGTGCGTTCAGGTTGAGGAAGATGGCGGGGCCGGTCCTCGTGTCCCGGTGGCCCACGAGCAGGGCCGTTCCGTTCTCACCGGGTGACGGCCCCTTCTCGTACCAGCCCGTCAGCTTCGGCTTGCTCAACGGCGGGGCTCCGAGCCTGCCCTTCCTGTCGAGGCCGAGTCCGGTGACCGGTGCCTCGATGAAGATGGCGGGAACGGAGACCTTCAGTGGGCGGGAGGGCACCAGAGGCGCGTGCGAGGCGGGCACGTGTGCCTCCGGTGTGTGCGGCGCCCGTCGGAACGGCGCCCGCCCGCCGCCCGCGGCGTCACTGCCGCGGGCGGCGGCGACCGACAGGGTGTCCTCGGACGAGTCCGAGGACACCCACACGATGCCGGTCACCAGGGAGAACGTCACGCACAGCGTCATGGTGAGACGACATGCGCGCGTCGGTCCTCGTCGTCGCCGCCGGGAGCGGGCGTTACGCCTCGCCACGGGCACGGCGACGTGCCGACCGGCGCACCATGATCAGGCCCGCGACTCCGGCGGCCCCGGCGGCCAGGGCCGCGGTGGTCCCGACGTTCGAGTCGCTCTCGGAGCTGATGGGCTCCATGTCCGGGACGCCGCCGCCGCCCGCGGGCACCGCGCCGGACGGCTTGTGGTACGAGCTGCCGCCCTGGCCCTGACGCTGGTCCTGGCCCCGCTCCTGACCGCCCTCCGGGCACTCGACCTTGAAGGTCTTCTGCTTCGGGCCCGCCGGGACGATCCACACCAGCTTGTACGTGCCCTCCGGGAGCACGTACGCCTGGCTGCGCGCATCGCCGTTCACGAGCGGCAGGGTGGCCAGGAGCGTGTTCCCCGGAGGCGTGGTCGGGGGCTGCTCGGTGATCGTCCAGGGCACCGAGGGGAACGACTCGAAGTTGTTCGCCACGAGCACGAACTTGCAGACCTCGACCCCGTCGCGGTCACCGCGCGAGTGCCAGCTGACCGAACGGACGTCGATGTCGCCGCTGTCGCCGGGCAGGGCGTAGGCGGCGGGTGCTCCCGCCAGGGTGGCGCCGGTGACCGCGACCGCGGCGGCCACCTTGGCGCCCGTGCGGAGGGTGCGGGAGCGGACGGAACTGGAGACGCGCATGAAGGCTCCTTCAAGCCGAGATGATTGTCGTACTGATCACCTGATCGCCTAAGGGATGTCATGGATTGTCGTAAAAGTCATATAAGACACGAGAACGTGTCAGAAGTGCCCTGATCGGCCGACAGCACAGGAGTGGCATCCCGCTCGTACGGGCCGGATCACAGCGGTGCCCCTCCCGGCAGACCTCGCCGAAAGGGGCACCCCGTGCGTCAGTTGAGCGTTCAACCCGTTACTTGCGGCCGAGGAGTTCGATCTCGGCCAGCGTCGCCGTGCCGTCCACGACAAGCCGGTACGCCGTGTACGAACCCGGCTTGCCGACCGAGAACACCCGGGTCTGCTTGTCCCAGGCGAACGACTGGCCGGACCGCTTGTCGAGGTCGGTCCAGGTCGTGCCGTCCGACGAGCCCTGGAGGACCCAGCCGGCCGGTGCCTCCTTCGCCGCTGACGAGGTCAGGGTGTACTGGAGCGCCTCCGTCGCCGAGGCCACCGGCAGGTCCACCGACTCGACCGCGGCCTTCGTGGCCGAGGTGTCGTCGAAGAGGGCGCCCTCGCCCTTCAGCACGTCGGCCTTCGGGTCCGGCACCTCGTCGTCCTTGGTGATGGAGACCGGCGCGGCGTTCTTGCCGGTGCCCCAGGCGGACGGCTCGGCGCCCATGTCGAACTCCAGGACGCCGCCCTCGGCGAGCAGATCGTGCGGCAGTGAAGTGGACGTCCACTTCTTGCCGTTGACCTTCAAGCCTTGAACGTAGATGTTCTTCGAGCTGTTCTTCGGCGCCTTGACGACCAGGTCGCGGCCGTTCTCCAGGTGCACCGTCGTCTTCGTGAAGAGCGGCGAGCCGATCGCGTACTCGCCACTTCCCATCACCAGCGGGTAGAAGCCCAGTGAGGAGAAGAGGAACCAGGCCGACTGCTCGCCGTTGTCCTCGTCGCCGTGGTAGCCCTGACCGATCTCGCTGCCCGTGTAGAGCCTGCCGAGGACCTCGCGGACCTTCTCCTGCGTCTTCCAGGGCTGGGACGCCGCGTCGTACATGTACGTGGCGTGGTGGGCGACCTGGTTGCTGTGGCCGTACATGCCCATCCGCACGTCGCGGGCCTCCGTCATCTCGTGGATGACGCCCCCGTACGAGCCGACGAACTCCGGTCCGGCTGTCTCCGGTGTGCCGAAGTACGTGTCCAGCTTGTCGGCGAGTCCGGCGCGGCCGCCGTAGAGGTTGGCCAGGCCGCGGCTGTCCTGCGGCGCGGTGAAGGCGTAACCCCAGCCGTTGGTCTCGGTGTAGTCGTAACCCCAGATCCGCGGGTCGTACCGGTCGGACGGGACCCGCCAGTCACCCTTGGCGTTCCTGCCCTGGAAGAAACCGGCCTTGTCGTCGAAGAGCGTGACGTAGTTGCGGGCCCGGTTCAGGAAGTACTCGGACTCCTCCTTGTAGCGCGCGTTCTTCGTCTTCTTGTAGAGGGCCTTGCCCATCTGCGCGATGCCGTAGTCGTTGAGGTAGCCCTCCAGCGACCAGGAAAGCCCCTCGTGCGTCGCCGTGTTCGCGTATCCGGTGAAGGGCGAGGTCTCCATGCCCTTGCGGCCGACGCCGGAGGTCGGCGGGACGACGGTGGCGTTCTTCAGCGCCGCCTCGTACGCCGCCTCGGCGTCGAACTTCACGCCCTTGACGTACGCGTCGGCGAACGCCACGTCCGAACTGGTGCCGGTCATGAGGTCCGCGTAACCCGGGGACGACCAGCGGGACACCCAGCCGCCGTCCTTGTACTGCTGGACGAAGCCGTCCACCATCTCGCCGGCCTTCTTCGGGGTGAGGAAGGAGTAGGCGGGCCACGTCGTGCGGTAGGTGTCCCAGAAGCCGTTGTTGACGTACACCTTGCCGTCGACGATCTTCGCGCCCGTGTGGGTCGGGGTGTCGGGGCCCGTCTGCGGGGAGAAGGGGCTGGCGTACCTGTCCTTGCCGTCGACCTTCTCGAAGCCCGAGTTCGGGTACAGGTACAGCCGGTAGAGGCTGGAGTAGAGCGTGGTCAGCTGGTCCGCGTCGGCCCCTTCCACCTCGACCTTGCCGAGGATGCGGTCCCAGGCGCTCCGCGCCCGGTCCCTGGTCTGCTCGAAGGAGGCCGACTCCGGGAGCTCCATGGCGAGGTTCTGCTTCGCCTGGTCCACGCTGATGAGCGAGGTCGCGAGGCGCAGCCCGACGGTACGGTCCTCGCCGGCGTCGAAACGGAAGTAGCCGGTCACGTCCGCGCCGCCACCGCCGCTCAGCTTGCCGCTGCCGGTGACCGGCGCGTCGAAGACGCCGTATACGAAGAGCCTGGTGGCTCCGGTCGAGAGGCCGCTCTTCACGTCGGAGAAACCGGTGAAGGAACCGGACTTCGCGTCGAGGGTCAGCCCGCCCGCGTTGGAGACGTTGTCGAAGACCATGCTCGCGTCGTCACCGGGGTAGGTGAACCGCATACGCGCCGCGTGGTCGGTGGGCGTCATCTCGGCCTTGAGGCCGCTGTCGAACGTCACGCCGTAGTAGTGCGGCTTCGCCGTCTCGTTCTCGTGGTGGAACGGCAGCGCGCGCGCCGAGCGGGAGGGGTCCGGAGTGCCCTCGGCCGCCGAAGGCATCATCTGGAAGGTCTGGCGGTCACCCATCCAGGGGCTCGGTTCGTGGCTGGCGCTGAACGCCTGGATCTCGGGCAGGTTGTCCTCGTTGTTGCCCCGGGCGTAGTCGTACAGCCAGCTCGTCGTGCCGGCGTTGGTGACCGGCGTCCAGAAGTTGAAGCCATGGGGGACCGCGGTCGCCGGAATGTTGTTGCCGCGCGAGAACCCGCCGCTGGAATTCGTGCCACGTGTGGTCAGCGCGTAGTCCGCCAGGTGGGCCTTGCGCTTCTCCGGCGCCTTCGGGGCGATCTTGATGTCGTCGATCCACCCCTGGAACTTCGACGGGCCCTTGGGGGAGTCGTACGCCACCAGGACCCGGTCGACGGTCTTGCCCGCCGCGACCGAGCCGATGCGCGAGGCGACCTTGTTCCACTGGTTCACGTACAGCCGCTTGGCGTCGGCCTGGCCCTGCGGGGTCAGCACGCCGCCGTGACTGTCGGTCGCCTTCAGGGCGCTGAGGTACGTGCCGTCGGTGAAGGCCAGGTCGACCGCGACGTGCGTCGCCGGGTAGGCCAGGTCGGTCTCGCCCATCTGCGGATAGACGAGGTAGGAGAGCTCGGTGTCCTTCGTGACCGCCGTGTCGACGTCGAAGACCTTGTTGTACGAGTAGGCGCGGCCGTCCGGCTTGTGCGTACCGGCGTAGCGCAGCGCCTTCTTACCGCTGAAGCCGGCGCCCGACTTCGCGGTGGGGGAGCCGGACGGGCCGCGGTCGGCCTGGCTGCGCATCTCGTCCGGGACGGGCGCGGAGGTGTCGCCGTCGGAGAACTGGACGTCGGCGAGCTGGAGCGCGTCCGAAGCGCCGTTGTTCTTCGTGATCTCCAGGCGGAAGTGCCGGTACTCCGTGTCCGCCGTGAAATCGTAGGACTTGGTCTGGAAACGCTCCGAGAAGGTCTGGCCGGTTCGGGTGTCCAGGTCCTTCCAGGTGGTGCCGTCGGCGGAGCCCTTCAGTGTCCAGTCGCGCGGGTCGCGCTCGTCGTGGTCGTTGGCCGAAGTCAGTGCGTATGTCACGACCTTCACCGGTTCGGCCAGGTCGAACTCGACCCATCCGGCGGGTGCGAAGGTCAGCCACTTCGTACCCGACTCGACATCGACGAGGTTCTCCTTGACCTCGCCACTACCGGTGTTCTCGCCGCTCGCGCGCAGATCCGTCACCCGGTCGGTGACATTGCCCGGTATGCCGGTCGAAAACCCGCCATCGACACCCGAAGACAGATTCTTGCCGTCAGGGCCCTCTTCGACGGTGTTGCGCCAGTCCGGCTGCCTTTCGTCCGTTTCGAACGAGGTGCTGAACTCCCGGGCGCTGTCCGCCGGTTGCTCCGGAGCGGCGGAGGGCCGGGCGACTGCGGTGGAAGGAGCGGTCACCACAAGGAGCGAAGCGGCTGCCACCAGGGCGGTGACATGGGCTCTCATATGGACTCTTGTCGCGACTGCATGGACTCTCTTGGTCCCGGTCATCCGGATCATCCCGAGCGATTCCTCCCCTGGAAAAGGCGTTCGACAACGTTGTCAAACGCGATTCGCAGGGTCCAGTAGGGAGGTAAGCGCCCAGTGGTGTCAAGGGTGTTGCCGGGGAAACAGTGCTGAAATGAGCCGGCGGGGGGAAATAGGTACCTTGCGGCGCGAGGCGGACAGGGTCCGGAGCGGTCCGGACGGAGAGGGCGCGGGTCGCGGTGAGGTCTCAACTCGGGAAAGACTGCCGCTCAAACCTGCACTCGATCTTGCTCACTTGGCGACAAGTGGACTATACCTGTCGGCATCTGCACGGCCGCTTCACACGGCGGTGCACTCGGGGGCACGGGGGACGGTCGCGGGAGACGCCTGAGGGCGTTCGAAGCGCTACGTTTACCCGCACCCCCACCGCACGAAGATCCGGAAAATCTGCACGACCCAAGCGCAACTGACCGCGGTGGCGGGGCCCTTCGCCTGAGGCGATATCGACGGGTGACCGATACACCGCCTGAGTCCTGGAGAAGGCGAGGACTTGAGCATGGGATCCACCTCTGCGCAGAGCGACAACGGCGGTCTCGGCCGCCGCAATCTGATCAAGCGCTCTGCGGCGCTCGGCCTGATTGCCGTTCCGACGATGAGCTTCCTTTCCGCCTGCGCTTCCGGCGGCGGCACGGAAGACCCGAAGGCCACCAAGAGCAAGGGCCCGGTCTCGAAGGAGAACCCCTTCGGCGTCAACAAGGGCGGCGCCCTGGACGTCGTCGTCTTCAAGGGCGGCTACGGCGACGAGTACGCCAAGGCATGGGAAGCCCTCTTCGCCAAGCGCTGGGACACGAAGGTCTCCCACCTGGGCACCCAGGAGATCACCGGCAAGCTCCAGCCGCGCTTCAACGCCGGTACGCCGCCGGACGTCATCGACGACTCGGGCGCCCAGCAGATCAAGCTGGACGTGCTCTTCAAGGGCGGCCAGCTGCTCGACCTCGCGCCGGTCCTCGACGCCCCGTCCATCGACGACCCGTCCAAGAAGGTCCGGGACACCCTCATCCCCGGCACCATCGACACGGGCCTGCAGGGCGGCAAGGTCGTCTCGCTGAACTACGTCTACACCCTCTGGGGTCTCTGGTACTCCGGCAAGCTCTTCAAGGACAAGGGCTGGACCGAGCCGAAGACGTGGGACGACTTCCTCGCGATCTGCAAGGAGGCCAAGGCCGACGGCATCGGCGGCCTCGCGCACCAGGGCAAGCACCCGTACTACATCAACATCGTGATCATGGACCTCATCGCCAAGACCGGCGGTCTCGAGGCCATGAAGGCGATCGACAACCTCGACCCGAAGGCCTTCGTCGGCAGCGACGCGGCCAAGGCGGCCATCGAGGCGGTGTACGAGATCGTCGAGAAGGGCCTGCTGATGCCGGGCACCAACGGTCTCACCCACACCGAGTCGCAGACCCGGTGGAACCAGTACAAGGCCGTGTTCATCCCCTCCGGTTCCTGGCTGGAGAACGAGCAGCTCAAGCAGACCCCGGCGGACTTCGACATGAAGTTCCTGCCGATCCCCCTGCTGCCCGGCAGCAAGCTGCCCTTCGAGGCCATCCGTGCCGGCTCCGGCGAGCCCTTCATCATCCCGTCCAAGGCCAAGAACATGGCCGAGGCACAGGAGTTCGTGCGCTCGATGCTCTCCAAGGAGTGGTCGACCACCTTCGCGAAGGAAGCCAACTCGCTCACCATCCTCAAGGACGGTGTCGACCCGAGCGTCGAGCTGCGCCCGGGCACCCAGTCCACGGTCGACGCGGTGAAGGCGGCCGGCGACGCCAACTCCTTCAACTACCTCTACCCCAACTGGTACAGCGAGATGGACGTCTCGATCCAGAACGCGTCCAACGAGCTGATGTCCAAGCGCATCATGCCCGCCGAGTGGCTGAAGCGGGCCCAGGCGGCGGTGGACAAGGCCGCCAAGGACCCGGCCAGCAAGAACAACCACCGCGACTGATCTCGGGGCTCGTCGTAATACCAGGGGCAGGATGTCATGCGAAAAGGGCAGAACAGATTTATCGCGGGATTCCTTCTCGCGCCGTTGACGCTGTATCTGATCTTCGTGATCTGGCCGTACATCCAGACCATCGGATACTCGTTCACCAACTGGTCCGGGCAGTCACCCGTATTCGACTTCGTCGGTCTGGACAACTACACCGAGTTGTTCCGTGACGATGTCTTCCGCACAGCGCTTTGGCACAACATCCTGCTCCTGGTATTCATCCCGGTCGTCACCATTCTGATCGCCCTGTTCTTCGCCTTCATGGTGAACGTGGGCGGCCGGAGCGCCGCCGGCGGTGTGCACGGGGTCAGGGGTTCGAGCTTCTACAAAATCATCTACTTCTTCCCGCAGGTGCTGTCGCTCGCGATCCTCGCGGTGCTGTTCCAGGCGGTGTACCGGAGTGATCAGGGCGGTCTGCTCAACGGGCTGCTCATGAAGCTGGGCCTCGTCGACGCCGACAGCCCCATCGAGTGGATGAACGACCCCGACCTGGTGCTCTGGTGCCTCATGGTCATCATCGTGTGGCACGGGGTCGGCTTCTATCTGGTGCTCTTCTCCGCGGCGATGCAGTCCATCCCCAAGGAGATCTACGAGGCGGCCCTGCTGGACGGGGCCGGCCGCGCCCAGACCTTCTTCCGCGTGACTCTCCCGCTCCTGTGGGACTCGGTACAGACGGCGTGGGTCTACCTCGGCATCGTGGCGATGGACATGTTCGTCCTCGCGTCGACGATGACCCCGGGTACGGGCTTCGGTGGCGGCCCCGACCATCACGGTGAAGTGATGGCGACGGTGCTGATGCGCAACTTCCTGTACTTCGGCAAGAGCGGCTACGCCTGCGCCATGGGCGTCGTGATGCTCATCCTCACCATGATCATTTCCGTCATCACGCTGCGTGCCACCCGCCGTGAGCGCATCGAGTTCTGAGCGGGAGTCAAGCAATGAGCACACCCATCAAGGAGCCGGCGCTCACCACCGGCGACAGTATCCCCGGCCAGCGGGGCCCCAAGCGGACACCCGGACCCGGTGACCGCAGGACCGAGGGCCTGACCCTCAACGTCTTCTCGCACGGCTTCCTCATCGTCTGGGCCGTCCTGATCGTGCTGCCGCTGCTGTGGCTGCTGCTCAGCGCGTTCAAGACGGACGCGCAGATCGGTGGCTCGGCGCTGAGCTGGCCGACGAACTGGTCCTTCGACGTCTTCGGGCGGGCCTGGGACAAGGGCATCGGCGACTACTTCACCAACACCCTGATCGTGCTGGTGTTCTCGGTCCCGCTGACCATGCTCTTCGGCGCGATGGCGGCGTACGTCCTGGCGCGGTATGAGTTCCCGGGCAACCGGCTCGTGTACTACTTCTTCGTCAGTGGCGCGATGTTCCCCGTGTTCCTCGCGCTGGTCCCGCTGTTCTTCACCCTTCAGCGGTTCGCGATGCTGAACACGTACCAGGGCCTGATCCTGGTCTACGTCGCCTACTCGATGCCGTTCACCGTCTTCTTCATGCACTCCTTCTTCCGGACGCTGCCCACGGCGATCCACGAAGCGGCGGTCATCGACGGGGCCTCGCACACCCGGGTCTTCTTCCAGGTGATGATGCCGATGGCCAAGCCCGGCCTGCTGAGCATCGGCATCTTCAACGTGCTGGGCCAGTGGAACCAGTACATCCTCCCCTCGGTCCTGATGCAGCCGCAGAACTCGGGGGAGTCGGAGAAGTACATGCTGACCCAGGGCCTGATCCAGCTCCAGCAGCAGCAGGGGTACGCGACGGACCTGCCGGTGCTCTTCGCCGGCGTGGCCATCGCCATGCTTCCGATGCTGGTCGTCTACCTCTCCTTCCAGCGTCAGATCCAGGCGGGCCTCACCGCGGGCACCATGAAGTAGTCCGACGGTTCCGCTCCTCCCGCGCCCGGGTTCCGGCTGCCTCCCAGCAGCCGGGCCCGGGCGTTCCGCGTTCCCCGCCGCGCCCGCTCAACCGAGGCCCTCCCCGCTCAGGTCTTGACGGGAGGTGGTCCCTGAGACTCTGCTTAGGGTTCACATGTTAGAGAAAACGGCAGGAGTGAGAGAGTCGATGGAGACTCCGGGGTCGCAGACATCTCTGCATAGGGCCAACCTTGAGCGCGTCGTACGGGCCGTACGAATGGCGGGATCGCTCACCCAGGCGGAGATCGCCAGGGGCACCGGCCTTTCCGCGGCCACCGTCTCCAATATCGTTCGCGAGCTGAAGGACAGCGGCACGGTCGAGGTCACCCCGACCTCGGCGGGCGGCCGCAGGGCCCGCAGCGTCTCGCTCAGCGGTGACGCGGGCATCGTGGTCGGCGTGGACTTCGGCCACACGCACCTCAGGGTGGCCGTGGGCAACCTGGCGCACCAGGTGCTGGCCGAGGAGTCGGAGCCGCTGGACGTCGACGCCTCGTCGGCCCAGGGATTCGACCGGGCCGAACAACTGGTGAACAGGCTGATCGAGGCCAGTGGCATCGCTCCGGGGAAGGTGATCGGAGTCGGGCTCGGTGTGCCGGGGCCGATCGACGTGGAGTCCGGCACGCTGGGCTCCACCTCGATCCTGCCGGGCTGGACGGGCATCAATCCCAGCGAGGAACTGGCCGGACGCCTCGGCGTGCCGGTGTACGTCGACAACGACGCCAACCTCGGGGCGCTGGGCGAGCTGGTCTGGGGAAGCGGGCGCGGGGTCAAGGACCTCGCGTACATCAAGGTCGCGAGCGGTGTCGGCGCCGGTCTGGTGATCGACGGCTCCATCTACCGGGGCCCCGGCGGCACCGCCGGCGAGATCGGGCACATCACGCTCGACGAGTCGGGCCCTGTGTGCCGTTGCGGCAACCGGGGCTGCCTGGAGACCTTCGCGGCCGCGCGGTACGTCCTGCCCCTGCTCCAGCCCAGCCACGGGCCCGATCTGACCATGGAGCGCGTGGTCCAGCTGGCCCGTGAGGGCGATCCCGGCTGCCGACGGGTCATCGGGGACGTCGGGCGCCACGTCGGCAGCGGTGTCGCCAACCTTTGCAACCTGCTGAACCCGAGCCGGGTGGTGCTGGGAGGGTCCCTGGCGGAGGCGGGGGAGCTGGTGCTCGGACCGATCCGCGACTCGGTCTCGCGGTACGCCATTCCCAGTGCGGCGCGGCAGCTCTCGGTGCTTCCGGGGGCCCTCGGAGGGCGGGCCGAAGTGCTCGGCGCACTGGCCCTCGTACTCAACGAAATGGGTGATTCGACCCTTTTGGAGAGCACCCTCTCCCCGGCTGCGCCTGCCTTCACTTAGATAACGAATGGCACCGTTGTCATCTCGTTAAGAATTTACTCCTTGACGCTGGCCTCGCGGCCGAGTTGACTCCAAGCCACCTCGGCCGCAACGTCGCGGCCTCGTCAGGGAGGTTCGAGAATGAACACGCAGATGCGTCGTGCCGCCGTTGCCGTTGCCGCCACAGCCATGGCTGTCTCGCTTGCCGCTTGCGGGAGCGCCAAGGAGTCCGGCGACAAGGCCACAGAGACCTCGGCGAAGAAGGGCGACGACCTCAAGATAGGTCTGCTCCTTCCCGAGAACCAGACGGCCCGTTACGAGAAGTTCGACAAGCCGATCATCGAAGAGAAGGTCAGCGAGCTCACCAACGGCAAGGCGAAGGTCATCTACGCCAACGCCAAGCAGGACGCCACGCTGCAGTCGCAGCAGGTCGAGACCATGATCACCAACAAGGTCGACGCGCTGATCATCGACGCCGTGGACTCCAAGGCCATCGCCAACGGTGTCAAGAAGGCGAAGGACGCGGGCATCCCCGTCGTCGCCTTCGACCGCCTCGCCGAAGGTCCGATCGACGCCTACACCTCCTTCGACAACGAAGAGGTCGGCCACGTCCAGGGCAAGGCCCTCCTGGAGGCGCTCGGCGACAAGGCCGAGGGCGGCACGATCGTGATGATGAACGGCGCGATCACCGACCCGAACGCCGCCCTCTTCAAGAAGGGCGCCAAGGCCGAGCTCGACGGCAAGGTCAAGTACGGCAAGGAGTACGACACCAAGGAGTGGAAGCCGGAGAACGCCAACGCCAACATGGAGGCGGCGATCACGGCTCTCGGCAAGGACAAGATCGTCGGCGTCTACTCCGCCAACGACGGCATGGCGGGCGGCATCATCACCGCCCTCAAGGCCGCCGGTCTCTCCAAGCTCCCGCCGGTCACCGGTCAGGACGCCGAACTCGCCGGTGTGCAGCGCATCGTCGCCGGTGAGCAGTTCATGAGCGTCTACAAGCCGTACGCCCCCGAGGGTGCGGCCGCCGCCGAGATGGCCGTCGCGCTGGCCAAGGGCAAGAAGCTCTACCCGATCGCCACCTCCACGGTGGACAGCCCCACCCACAAGGCCATCCCGACCGTGCTGGTCCCGGTCGTCTCGCTGACCCAGGCCAACATCCAGGACACCGTCCTGAAGGACGGCATCTACACGGTCGACGAGATCTGCACGGCCAAGTACAAGGCCGCCTGCGACAAGCTCGGCCTGAAGTAGTCCGACGAGGGCCCGGCCGCTCCCGGCCGGGATCCCACGGCAGGCCGGCCCCCGTGCCACACGGCGGGACGGCCGCCCTCCGGCCCCAAGTCCGCTGATCCTCAAGCGACTCGGGCCCACGAAACCTGTCCGGTGCCTCGCCCACCTACTGTCCCGCTGCCGGGCGGGGCACCGGATGGAACACCCCACCCGCGCCACTGCTGCGCTCCCCTTGTTTCTCTTCTGCTCGACCCACCGCGCCTTCCCCAGGCGCGGCATCCCCGCCGGTCAGGCGGCGAAGGAGATGGTTCACGTGTCCGCTACGCCCGTGTTGGCGTTGCGAGGGGTCTCCAAGCGATTCGGTGCCGTTCAGGCGCTCACCGATGTTCAGCTTGAGGTCCACGCCGGCGAGGTGGTCGCCCTGGTCGGCGACAACGGCGCCGGTAAATCAACGCTGGTCAAGACCATTGCCGGTGTGCACCCCATCGATGACGGAGTCATCGAGTGGGAGGGCGACGCCGTCCAGATCAACAAGCCGCACGACGCCCAGAACCTGGGCATCGCGACCGTCTACCAGGACCTCGCGCTGTGCGACAACATCGATGTCGTCGGCAACCTCTACCTCGGCCGTGAGCTCCGCCGGTTCGGCGTGCTCAACGAGGTCGAGATGGAGCGCCGCTCCCGCGAGCTCCTCAGCACGCTGTCGATCCGCATCCCCAGCGTCCGCATCCCGATCGCCTCGCTCTCCGGCGGTCAGCGCCAGACCGTGGCGATCGCCAGGTCGATGCTCGGTGAGCCCAAGCTCGTCATCCTCGACGAGCCCACGGCGGCTCTCGGCGTCGAGCAGACCGCACAGGTCCTCGACCTCGTCGAGCGGCTGCGCGAGCGCGGTCACGCCGTCATCCTCATCAGCCACAACATGGCCGACGTGAAGGCTGTCGCCGACAAGGTGGCGGTGCTCAGGCTGGGCCGTAACAACGGGGTCTTCGACGTGAAGACCACCTCGCAGGAAGAGATCATCTCCGCCATCACCGGCGCCACGGAAAACGCCGTGACCCGACGTGCGGCGCGCAACGCGGAGGTTCAGAAGTGAGCACCGACAAGACGGCCGCCCCCGTCGTGAACCCCGACGCCGCCAAGGGTGCCGCCACCGCGGTCGACCCCCGGCTGCTCGTTCGTGAGCAGGGCCTCGGCGGATACCTCACCGAGTTCAAGCGCAAGATGAGCGCGGGTGACCTCGGCTCGATCCCCGTGATCATCGGCCTGGTCATCATCTGCGTGGTCTTCCAGAGCCTGAACTCGGAGTTCCTCTCCGCGAAGAACCTCAGCGACATCGCCGTCGCCATGGTGGCCACCGGCATGATGGCCGTCGGCATCATCTTCGTGCTGCTGCTCGGTGAGATCGACCTGTCGGTCGGCTCGGTCAGCGGCGTCTCCGGCGCACTCGTGGCCGTGCTGAGCGTCACCCAGGGCATGAACGAGTGGCTGGCCGTCTTCGTCGCGATCGCCAGTGGCGCGGTCATCGGCGCGATCCACGGCTTCTTCTTCGCCCGAATAGGCGCCCCCGCCTTCGCCGTCACCCTCGCGGGCCTGCTGTTCTGGCTGGGCTTCATGCTCCAGCTGCTCGGCGACACCGGCACGATCAACCTGGACGGCGACGGCGTCGTCGGTCACCTCACCACGTACTACTTCGCCGATGTCGCGGCCGCGTACGGCCTCGCGGCGGTGGCCGTCGTGGGCTACTTCCTCTCCGCGTTCCTGGACAGCCGCCGCCGCGAGGCGGCGGGCATCCCGGCCCGGCCGATCACCGACATCGTGGTGCGCACCGTCGTTCTCGCGGTGTTCGCCTTCGCCGCCGCGATCATGTTCAACCAGTACCGGGGCCTGCCCCTGGCCCTGGTCCTCTTCCTCGTGGTCCTGGTGGCGACGGACTTCGTCCTGCGCCGCACGGCGTACGGCCGGAAGATCTTCGCGCTCGGCGGCAGCGTCGAGGCGTCCCGCCGCGCCGGCATCAACGTCACGGCGATCCGCGTCTCGGTCTTCGCCATCGCGGGTACGTTCGCAGCGATCGGCGGCCTGTTCTGGGCCTCCAAGATCGCCGCGGTCAACCAGGGCTCCGGCACCGGCGACCTGCTGATGAACGTCATCGCGGCGGCCGTCATCGGTGGCACGAGCCTCTTCGGTGGACGCGGCAGGACCTGGAACGCGCTGCTCGGCGTCATGGTCATCGTCTCGATCCAGTACGGCCTGTCGCTGGAAGGCATCGCCACGCCGATCAACTACATGATCACCGGCGGCGTCCTCCTCGTCACGGTCGTCATCGACTCCGTCACACGCAAGACACAGAAGTCGGCCGGTCGCGCCTGACCGCCGCACCACGCACCTGCCCGGCATCTTCCGAGGTGCCGGGCTCGTGCGTGTCCGCACCCCCGTGTCGCGCACGGGTGTGCGAGGCCCTACGTCATCCGATCGGGTGACACAGAATGCACCGCCCGCTGACGGCGCGCGCCGGCGGAACATTAGACTCGTCGGATCGGCACGCTCGACCAGCTCAAACGCAAGGAGGCACGGGTGGATCTGCTGACCCGCATCGGGGGACCGCGCGACCTGGACCGGCTCACCGTTGAGCAGCTGGAGCAGCTCGCCGGGGAGATCCGTACGTTCCTCGTCGACGCGGTGTCCAAGACCGGCGGACACCTCGGACCCAACCTGGGCGTGGTGGAACTGACCATCGCCCTGCACCGCGTGTTCGAGTCGCCGCGGGACAAGGTCCTCTTCGACACCGGCCACCAGAGCTATGTGCACAAGCTGCTCACCGGCCGCCAGGACTTCTCGAAGCTCAAGAGCAAGGGCGGCCTCTCCGGCTACCCCTCCCGGGCCGAGTCCGAGCATGACGTCATCGAGAACTCGCACGCCTCGACCGTGCTCGGCTGGGCCGACGGCCTCGCCAAGGCGAATGAGGTGCTGGAGAAGGACGACCACGTCGTCGCGGTCATCGGGGACGGCGCCCTCACCGGTGGTATGGCCTGGGAGGCGCTGAACAACATCGCCGCCGCCAAGGACCGCCCCCTCGTCATCGTCGTCAACGACAACGAGCGCTCGTACGCCCCGACCATCGGCGGGCTCGCGAACCACCTCGCCACCCTGCGCACGACGGACGGGTACGAGCGGTTCCTGGCCCGGGGCAAGGACCTCCTGGAGCGCACTCCCGTCGTCGGGAGGCCGCTGTACGAGACCCTGCACGGCGCCAAGAAGGGCCTGAAGGACTTCATCGCCCCGCAGGGCATGTTCGAGGACCTCGGCCTGAAGTACGTCGGACCGATCGACGGCCACGACATCGAGGCACTGGAGTCCGCGCTCCAGCGGGCCAAGCGCTTCGGCGGCCCGGTCATCGTCCACTGCCTCACGGAGAAGGGCCGCGGCTACACCCCGGCCCTCCAGGACGAGGCCGACCGCTTCCATGCGGTCGGCAAGATCCACCCGGACACCGGACTGCCGATCTCCACCTCGGGCCTCGACTGGACCTCCGTCTTCGGCGAGGAGATGGTCAAGCTCGGCAAGGAGCGCGAGGACATCGTCGCGATCACGGCGGCGATGCTCCAGCCCGTCGGCCTCGGCAAGTTCGAGGAGGCGTTCCCGGACCGGATCTACGACGTCGGCATCGCCGAGCAGCACGGCGCGGTCTCCGCGGCGGGCCTCGCCACCGGCGGACTGCACCCGGTCTTCGCGGTCTACGCGACCTTCCTCAACCGTGCCTTCGACCAGGTCCTGATGGATGTCGCCCTGCACAGGTGCGGCGTCACCTTCGTCCTGGACCGCGCCGGGGTCACCGGCACGGACGGCGCCTCGCACAACGGCATGTGGGACATGTCGATCCTCCAGTGCGTCCCCACCCTCCGGATCGCCGCCCCGCGCGACGCCGACCAGGTCCGCGCCCAGCTGCGCGAGGCCGTCGACGTGGACGACGCCCCCACCGTGGTGCGGTTCTCCAAGGGCGCGGTCGGCCCGGCGGTCAAGGCCGTTGGCAGGGCCGGCGGGATGGACGTCCTGCGCGAGGCCGGTACCGAGCGGCCGGACGTGCTGCTGGTGTCCATCGGGGCGCTCGCCCCGATGTGCCTGGAGATCGCCACGCTGCTGGAGGCCCAGGGCATCTCCACCACGGTGGTCGACCCCCGCTGGGTGAAGCCCGTCGACGAGGCCATGGCCCCGCTCGCCGAGCAGCACCGGGTCGTCGTCACCGTCGAGGACAACAGCCGCGCCGGCGGTGTCGGCTCGGCCATCGCCCAGGCCCTGCGCGACGCGGACGTCGACGTACCGCTGCGGGACTTCGGTATCCCGCCGGTCTTCCTCGACCACGCCTCGCGCAACGAGGTCATGGCCGAGATCGGGCTGACCGCCCCGGACATCGCCCGTCAGGTCACCGGCCTCGTGGCCAAGCTCGACGGCCGGTACGAGAGCCGGGACGCCGAGCCCCTTCCGGCGGAGTCCGCCCGCGACTGACCGCACCCCGCATCACCGTCCGCGCCCCTCGGTCCCACCGGACCGGGGGGCGCGTCCGTCTTCCGTGCTCCCGCCGCCCCGGAGCCGTCCGGGGCGCGCGCCTACTCCGTACGGCCCAGTGACCTTCCCTCTCCCGGGCCCCATCGGGTGAATCGCCCCGCGCGACCGCCCTCTTGCCGCGCGCCCTCTCGATCATGGCCGTGATTCGGGTAACGCGAGGGCCCCGGCGACGCACGAGAAGAACGATCACGGAGGCAGACCGGTGAGCACAATGTTCCGCACCAAAACCGTCGAACAGTCGATCAGGGACACGGAGGAACCGGAGCACAAACTCAGGAAATCCCTCTCGGCACTGGACCTGACCGTCTTCGGTGTCGGAGTCATCATCGGCACCGGCATCTTCGTCCTGACGGGCAAGGTCGCCAAGGAGACCGCGGGCCCTGCGACCGCGCTCGCCTTCGTCGCCGCGGGCGTCGTCTGCGCGCTGGCCGCGCTCTGCTACGCGGAGTTCGCCTCCACCGTCCCGGTGGCCGGGTCCGCCTACACCTTCGCGTACGCCTCACTCGGCGAACTGGTCGCCTGGATCATCGGCTGGGACCTGATCCTGGAGTTCGCGCTGGGCACGGCCGTCGTGGCGGTCGGCTGGTCGGGCTACGTCCGCTCGCTGATGGACAACGTCGGCTGGACGATGCCCGAGGCACTCTCGGGGCCCGACGTCGCCGACGGCTTCGGCTTCGACATCCTGGCCTTCGTACTGGTGCTGCTGCTGACGGTCATTCTGGTGCTCGGCATGAAGCTGTCCGCGCGCGTCACCACGGTCGTCGTCGCCATCAAGGTGACGGTCGTCCTCATCGTGATCATCGCGGGTTCCTTCTTCATCGACAGCGACAACTACTCGCCGTTCATCCCGGACGCGGTGAAGCAGCCCGCCGGGGCCGGCCTGGACGCGCCCCTGATCCAGCTGATGTTCGGCTACGAGCCCACGAACTTCGGCATCATGGGCATCTTCACCGCCGCGTCGGTCGTCTTCTTCGCCTTCATCGGCTTCGACGTGGTGGCCACCGCAGCGGAGGAGACCAAGGTTCCGCAGCGGGACATGCCGCGCGGCATCCTCGGCTCGCTCCTGATCTGCACCGTGCTCTACGTGGCCGTGTCCATCGTCGTCACCGGTATGCAGCACTACAGCGAACTCTCGGTGAGCGCCCCGCTCGCCGACGCCTTCAAGGCCGTCGGACACCCCTTCTACGCGGGCGTCATCAGCTTCGGTGCCGCCGTGGGCCTCACCACGGTCTGCATGATCCTGCTGCTCGGGCAGACCCGGGTGTTCTTCGCGATGAGCCGGGACGGGCTGCTCCCGCGGTTCTTCTCCGTCACCCACCCGCGCTTCGGTACGCCGTACCGGCCGACCATCCTGCTCGGCGTGGTCATCGCCATCGTCGCGGGCTTCACGAGCATCAACGAGCTGGCGACGCTGGTGAACATCGGCACGCTCTTCGCGTTCGTCATCGTCGCCCTGGGAGTCCTCGTCCTGCGCCGCACCCGGCCGGACCTGCACCGTGCCTTCCGCACCCCGTGGGTCCCGCTGGTCCCGATCCTCTCGGTGGCCGCGTCGGTCTGGCTGATGCTGAACCTGCCGGCCGAGACCTGGGTGCGGTTCGGCGTCTGGATGGCGATCGGTGTCGCCGTCTACTTCCTGTACGGGCGCAGGAGCAGCCGCCTGGGCGCGAGCGAGGAGCGCAAGCAGGTCAGTTGACCCCGGCGGGCCGCGCGGGGGCGTACCGTACGCCGCCCCACGCACCGCGCCCGTGAGCCCGCAGCCCGCACCCGCGGGCGCCTGGTCCGCGGTGACCACGACACAGAGGCGGCCCGGAGACCGGGCCGCCTCTGTCGCGACAGTTCGGGTGAGCCTTCGGCCCGGGGGCGGTCAGCCGCCGGTGGCGGGGGACTTCTTCGCGGACTCCGGGATCGTCGCGTCCTCGCGGATCGCCTTCCAGAGCGTGCCGGCCTGCGGCTCGGCCGCCACGACCCGGTTGGGGTCCTGCTTGTCGTACGCGACCGGGAGCATGATCGTCTCCATCGATGACGGGTCGACGCCGTTCATCGAACGCGCGAAGTCGCTGAGCGACTTGAGCGAGGCGAGACCCTCGTCGGTCGTCAGGGACTTGGTGGCGGAGCTGGCGATCTTGTACGTCGTCGTCGGGCTGCCCAGCAGGTCCTGCGACTTGATCTCGCTCAGCAGCGCCATCATGAACTGCTGCTGGAGCCCGATGCGCCCGAGGTCGCTCCCGTCACCGATGCCGTGCCGGGTACGGACGTAGGCGAGGGACTCGGTGCCGTTCAGCTTGTGCGGACCGGCCGTGAGGTTCAGCCCGGACGCCTTGTCGTCGATGTCCTGCGGGACGTCGACCGTGACGCCGCCGATGGCGTCGACCAGGTCCTTGAACCCGGCGAAGTTGATCTCCAGGTAGTGGTCGATCCGGACGCCGGACATCTTCTCGACGGTCTTGACGACACAGGCGGGACCGGCCAGCGAGTACACGGAGTTGAACATCACGCGGTTCGCTGACGACATCGTCGAGCCGTCGGACTTGGTGCACTCCGGCCGCGTCACCAGGGTGTCACGCGGGATGGACACGGCGACGGCCTTCGTACGGCCTTCGGGTATGTGCACCACCATCGCGGTGTCCGAACGCGCACCGCCGACGCTGCCGCCTCCGCCCAGCTCCTTGTTCTCGGCGCCGGCCCGCGAGTCCGAGCCGAGGACCAGCAGGTTCTGGCCCGTCGTCGGGAGCTTCTCGGGACGGTCCTCACCGAGAGCCTTGTTGATGTCGACGGCCTTGATGTTGCCGTCGAGGCTGCTGTACATCCAGTAGACGGTGCCGCCGCCGGCGAGCAGGAGCACGAGGAAGATCCCGAGGGCGATCTTGAGGCCGCGCCGGCGCTTGCCCGGGGCCTTCTTGCGCTTCCGTCCGCCGCTGCGGGACGCCGGACGGCCTTCGTCCGTGCCCTGGGATATGTCGTCGTGGCTCATCGTGATCGAGTCCTCAAATCTCGTGGCCCCAGGTGGGCTGTGGAGTGCGTGGGACTCGGGTGGGGGGTGTGGCCGGTCCGTGTGTGCATGACTGAGCGTGCACTATAGAACAGAGGATCGTGCGCATGGGCGATTTGGCCCTGCGCGGAGGGTGTCTGCGAGGGCCGGGCGGTGCCTGCGATGCCCCGGCGCGGCGCTGTCCGGAGTGCCGACGCCCTGCCGGAGGGCGGCCCGGCGCTGAGCATATGATGTTGTCGGCCCCATGTGCGGGCAGGATGAAGAACTCGTGAAGCGGAGAGGGCGTTACGGCTCATGCGGAGAAGAGGATCGGACTCCGCGAGCAGTGCCCCTGCCGCCCCGTCGTCCGGGCGTCATCAGGTCCTCGGAACGCCGCACGGCCGCTGGATGCCGCTCGGCAGGGACGGCAGGCTGACGCTCTACGCCCGCACGGACGGCGGCCTGTTGCGCTGGACCCAGCGGAGCCCGGGCGGGGACCGGTGGGACGGCCCGGACTTCGTACCGGTCGCGGACCTGACGGACCTGACGATCGTTCAGGGCGCCGACGCGTACGTGCACTTCCTCGGGCGGCGCGAGCGCCGTGGTTCCGACGGGCCGAGCGTGGACTTCGTGCACGCCGTCCAATACCAGACCGGCCGTCCCGTCTCCGCGTGGCGCTCCCTCGGCAACTTCTACCGCAACCGGGAGATGGGCCTGAAGGTCGGCCCGGCGGCCGGGGCCGTCGACGCACGGGGAACGGTCTTCGTCTTCGCGCGCAACGCGGGTCGCGGACTGCAGGTGCGCTGCGAGGGCAAGAGCGGCGAATGGGGGGCCTGGCAGGACGTCAAGGGCTCCGGACTCGCCGCCGAGATCGTGGCGTCGGTGACCTCCGGCGGGCTCGTGGAGGTCTTCGCGCCCAGCGACCGCGGGGCGCAGCAGTGGCGTCAGGGTGATCCGGGCGGCCCGTTGCTGATCGCTCCGCCCCTGCCGTTCCACGCTCTGGCCGGCTCCGTGACGGCGCTGGAGACGGCGCCCGACCGACTCACCTACTACTGGACCGATGTGAACAGGGCGGGGGTCGTCTCCTACCGCGCGGGCGCCTGGCCCGTGCCGGTGGGCGGACAGCCCGGCGACGGCGCCGTCGTGGCGCTGCGCACCCCGCTCGACGGCTATGACTGCACGGTTCTCGCGCAGCGCGGGGCGGCCGGCACCCTGCTGATCGGGGTCTGCGGTACCGAGGGGGAGCAGGGCGGCGTGTGGTGGTCCGACACCACCGAGGAGTGCACCGGTGATCCCGCGCTCGCCCTCGACGGACAGGGCCGCGTCGTCGTGGCGGTTCGCGGGCGGGACGGGGCAATGTCCGTCGCCCGGCAGGAACCGGGCCCGGGGCTCACGCTCTCGCCGCACTGGCACCGGCTGTGACCAGCTGACACACCGTCCGGAACACGGGGCGTCACTGGTGGGTCGCCCCGTGTTCATGTGGTGTTTCCGTGGAGCCGTAAAAGGTTGTACGAGTATCCGGTGTGATTTATCACGGGCATATGTCGGTTATATGCGCTTCATTGGCTGGACGTTGATCGGTTCTTTATGTGAAGGTTCTGTGACTCACCCGCGGGTGAGCAGGGGGGACGGCCCGGTGGGGCGGTCCCGAGGGGGATGACAGGTTTCGGTCTCATGCCGTTTGTCGCCCGGGCACGAGGTAGTGCCTGGCGGCGACAGACGCTGGACCGCAGTGGCGTGGGTGGTGGATGCCTCGTGGTCGGTTCCGGTAATCCGGAGGCGGGATCGCTGGTTTCGGCGTATCGGTCCGTAGTACCGGTGGGCGCGCGGAGGGGCATCGTCCGCAAGGTGCCGGCCCCGCTGCGCACCGCCGTGAAGACCTCGCTCACCTCCGTCGACTCGATCCGGTCGGCCACGGTCGTCTGGGCGATGGGCGGCCGCCGCAACGCGCCCCGGCACAGTGAGGCATCCACGCGCCGGGTGGTGCGTGTCAAGGGCCGTCACATGTACGCCCTTCTCGTGGAAGGCGCCACCGCGTGGGCCGCCCGGGCCCGCAACCTGCACATTCTCATTGCCGCGCTGGAAGCCGGGGGCATCGACTACTTCTGTGTCCGCGGTGCCACGAAGGACGTTCCGACCGTCGCGATCCCTCTCGGACAGCGCGAGTCGGCGGAGGAGATGCTCAAGATCGCCTTCGACCAGACACCGGGCTACGTGGGGGCGGCCACCGCGACCGAGTCGGACATGCGACCCGGCGACGACGACAGGTCCTGGCGCCAGCTGCGAAGGCGCACCGCACTCCGGGTCGCCTGGTACGTCACCGACCCCACACATGAACTCGTCTTCGGCGCCGACCAGGGCTGCGACCTCGAGTTCTGGGCGGAACGGGACGGGGAGCTGGAAGCGCCCCGCCCCAACCGGGTGGTTGACGTGGTGCCGGTCGACGCGCCTCGGCACACCGTCCCGCAGGCCCTGTTCGCACTGATCCCCGGCCCTTACACCACGGGCAGCGCGAAGACCGTGGCCGAGTTCACGCAACCCCTGGCGGAGGACCACCTCTTCCCCATCGACGTCGTCTACACCTGGGTCGACGACTCCGATCCCGTGTGGAGCGCCGAACGCGACGCCGTCCGCTCGGGACGGCTGGGCGGCCCGCCCCAGGTCCTGCACGACCAGGCGGCCAACGACGCGCGCTTCACCAGCCGCGACGAACTGCGCTACTCCCTGCGCTCCCTGCACCAGTACGCACCCTGGGTCCGCACCGTCTACCTGGTCACCGCCGGACAGGTGCCCAGCTGGCTGGACACCGACGCCCCGGGCCTCCGAGTCGTCGACCACCGCGAGATCTTCTCGGACCCCGAGGCTCTGCCCACGTTCAACTCGCACGCCATCGAAAGCCAGCTGCACCACATCGACGGCCTGTCCGAGCACTTCCTCTACCTCAACGACGACGTGTTCTTCGGCCGCCCGCTCGGCGCCGAACTCTTCTTCTACACCAACGGCCTGACCAAGTTCTTCCAGTCCAAGGCGCTCATACCGAGCGGCCCGGCGGACACGGACGACCTGCCGGTGAACGCGGCGGGCAAGAACAGCCGGGCACTGATCGAGCGGTCCTTCGGCACGCGCATCGCGCAGAAGACGAAGCACACCCCGCATCCGCTGCGACGGAGCATCCTCTCCGACATCGAGCTCGTCTACAGCGAAGAGCACCACCGCACCCAGCACTCCCGCTTCCGGTCTCCCGAGGACGTCCCGATCGCCTCGTCCCTGCACCACTACTACGGCTTCCACACAGGCCGTACGACGGTCGGGAACCTGCGCTACCAGTACATCGACCTCGCCGCCGAACAGGCCCGGCGCCGCCTGGACAACCTCCTGGCTCATCGGAACTTCGACACGTTCTGCCTGAACGACACCGTCGAGCATCCCGACCCGGAGGCCCAGGAGCACATGGTCCGGAGCTTCCTCGACGCGTACTTCCCCGTCCCCAGCCGCTTCGAGCGGGCCGACTCGGACGAGTACCGCAACGCGAGCCGGCCGATCCGGTCGCGGAAGGCCGAGCTCAGACGGTGAGCGAACCGTTTCTCCTGCCGCACCACCCATCACCCGACCCGAAAGTGAACCCGCGTGTTTGACACCTCCAGCCGAGCAACGGCTGGCGAGACCTCCAAGGGCACCGGCCCTCGCCCGGAGCCCGTGCCGGCGCAACTGCGCAGGAGCCGTACGGAGCGGCAGGTCATCGTCGACATGCACAAGCGTGTCGCGCTGGTGCACGACCGTCTCACGCCGCTCGCCGCGCGTGAACTGAACAACCTCGCGGTCCGTCGCGCCCTGGAGGCCGAGGGGATCGACTGGTTCGCGGTACCCGGCCTCGACGACACCGCCTCCGCGGTCGGCGTCGACGCGCGTCAGCGCCCGCAGGCCCTGGCGGCGCTGCGCGCCCGCCTGTCCGGCAGCAAGGGCTACATCGCCCGCCCCAAGGCCGGGATGGCCCCGGGCGACGGCGCGTGGGAGGGCTCTTCGGACAAGACCTGGGAGCGGGCCGGCGGCCTGTCCGTCGTGCGCGCCTTCTGGTTCCGCACCACGGAGGAAGGGCACCTGACGCACGGCGCCGACACGGGATGCGACATCGAGTTCTGGGAGCCCGAGGAGAGCGTGCCCGGCCGGGGAGTCGACCGCCTCGCCGCACCCCGCCGCAACCGCGCCAGCGAGCACGTCTTCCTCGGCCACCAGCAGGTCGTCGTCCCCGGAGAGCAGATGACCCGGCTCGTGGGCCGGTCCCACGAGTCCGAGGTGCCGCCGCTGCGCCCCACGCGCACCCGCCCCGAACTGGACATCCCCTTCCCCGACGAGCACCCCTTCCCCATCGACGTCGTGTACACCTGGGTGGACGGCGACGACCCCGCCTGGCAGCGGCGCCGCGCCGAGAGCCGCGGCGAGGTCTTCCACGCGGAGGCGGCGAGCCTGGCCCGTTACGTCTCCCGCGACGAGCTGAAGTACAGCCTTCGCTCGGTGCGGATGTTCATGCCGTGGGTGCGGAACATCTATATCGTCACCGACCAGCAGACGCCGAACTGGTGGGCCGTCGGCGACGGCAGGGCCCGCGTGGTGGACCACCGGGAGATCTTCGACGACCCGTCCCACCTGCCCACCTTCAACAGCCACGCGATCGAGTCCAGGCTGCACCACATACCCGGACTCTCGCGCCACTTCGTCTACTTCAACGACGACATGTTCATCGGCCGGACCCTCACTCCGTCCGCGTTCTTCCACCCGAACGGCATCGCCAAGTTCTTCCCGTCCCCGGCACAGGTCCCCTACGGGCCCCCGGAGCCCGACGAGGTGCCCACCTCGGTCGCCGCGAAGAACAACCGCCGGCTCATCCAGGAGCGGTTCGGCCGCACGCTCGTACAGAAGATGAAGCACGTGCCGTACGCGCTCAACCGGGACATCCTCGCCGCCATCGAACAGGACTTCCCCGAAGAGCACCGGCGCACCTCCGCCAGCGCGGTGCGGAGCATCTCCGACCTGTCCATCGCCTCGTCGCTGCACCACTACTACAGCTACTACTCCGGGTGCAGCCTGCCCGGCGACCTCCGGTACGGCTACTTCGCGCTGGACGATCCCGAGCTGGAGCACAAGCTGGAACTGCTGCTGCTGCGCCGGGACCGGGACACCTTCTGCCTCAACGACTCCGCGAGCGACCCCGCCGAGATCGAGCACCAGAGCCAGCTGCTCCACCGATTCCTCGAAGCCTTCTACCCGGTGCCGAGCCCGTACGAGAAGACGGGGGCCTGAGCCATGAACGTCGAGATCCTGGTCCACACCCTGGCCACCGACTCCATCGGCGCCCGGGCGGCCGCCCGCCTCGCCCAGTCCCTCGTCGCCCTGCACCGGGTGACCGTCGTCACCGTGCGAGGAGCCGCCGCACCGCACCCGGCGCTGCGGCTCCCGGAGAACGTCGCCGTGCTCGCCCTGGCCCCCTCGGTCGCGGCCGGCGACCGTGACGACGAAGACACCTCGCAGCTCGTCATCGCCGGCGACCCCGAGTTCCGGCGCTACAACCGCGCCGACGACGGACGGCTCCGCAAGCACCTGTCCGCGAGCGGCGCCGACGTGGTGGTCGCGCTCAGCTCCGCGCTCGGCGCGGCCCTGGCCCAGTGCCGCGTCCCCCACGCGCGGCGCATCGCCCGCCAGCCCGCACCCGTCGAGCGGCTCCCGGAGTCGGTGCGCGCCCGCTGGACGGAGCTCTACCGCGAACTCGACGCGGTCGTCCCGCTCACCCAGGGCGACGCCGCCGCCCCCGAGTACCAGGCGCTGCGCGCCGCCGGTGTCGAGGTGCGCCACATCGCCGAGCCGGTGCTGCTCGCCGAGAGCCCGGACAAACCGACGACGGGCGTGGTGATCAGCGCCGGGCGGCTGATCTCGCACCGGCGCGTCGACCTGGCACTGCACGCCTTCGCCCAGACCCGTACGGCTCACCCGGGCTGGCAGCTGAGGATCGTCGGCACCGGGCCGCTGCGCCGCGAGACCCGCGAACTGGTCACCGCGCTGGGACTCCACGACCACGTGCTGCTGGTCGACCGGGAAGCCGGCGAGGAGGACTACTACGACGCCGACATCGCGCTGGTGGCCGCGGAGCGCCTGGACAGTGCCCGCCCGGTGCTGGAGGCGCTCGCCCAGGCCACGCCCGTGGTCGCCACGGAGGTGCCCTTCGGAGCACCCGAGGTGCTGGCCGAGGGCCACGGCGGGCTGATGGTGCCGGTCGGTGACGTCCACGCCACGGCCCGCGCCCTGGAGCGCTACATGGCGAACGAGCACCTGCGCTCCGCGCACCGGGTCCAGGCCCTGCGGACCGCGCGGTCCTCGGGCACTGAGCAGGTCGGTGACGCGTACGAGGAACTGTTCGGGACGGTCAAGGCCGGGGCACGCGGCCGCTGGGGCAAGGGCCGGCGCACGGGAGGCGGCGCGCCCGCCGAGGACCGTCCCCAGCCCACCGCCGACTGCCGCGTGCTGCCGAACGGCGCATGGGAGGTCACCCTGCGCGGATTGTCCGGTGCTCGCACCGTGCGCGTCAAGGAGCAGGGCGGCGGCCGCAAGGGAGTGGTCGACTTCGCCGTCGAGAGCGGCGGCACCCGGGCCCTGATCGACGCTCGCGCCCTCGCCGTGCTGGGCGAGGGCCGCGCAGATCTCTACGCCGTGGACGGCAGGGGCAAGGAGAGACGCCTGCGCTACGGGCAGTGCACGCTCGGCGGGGCACGCGACGTCGGACACCTGAGCGACCTGGACCACTTCCACTGGGCGCTGCCGTACGCGACCGAGGGCGGCTATCTGCGTCTGCGGATCTGGTCCCGGCCGAGCCACGCCGAGCTGGTGTCCGTCGACTACAGCGACACGAGTCTGTGGCTGACGGGCTGGCTGCAGGGGGAGTGGCAGCTGGGCGGCGAACTGCTGCTGCTGCTGCGCCGGCGCCAGGAGCCCGCGCGCATGCTGGCAGCCGGGCGGGTCCGCTTCGAAGACGGCTGGTTCGGCGCGGAGTTGAAGATGGACGAGGCCATGAGGGCCCGGCTGCTCATGCGCGAGAACTGGGACGTGCTGCTCACCGACAGCAGCGGCAGAGAGCCGGTCAGGGTGGCGCGCATCGCCGACGACCAGGTGGTGAGACGCGATGTACAGCGCTTCCCGGAGCTGGTGCGGGAGGAGCCGACGGACCTGTTCGGGCCCGACGTCGGCCGTGCCGTCGTCGGACTGCGCCCCTACTTCACCGCGGACAACGAACTCTCGCTCGTGGTGACCGAGCACCACTGACAGCGGCCCCCCTACCGACCCCGAGAATCCCGAAGGACACTTGTGCGGATCTCCTTCCTGCTCCACAGCATCGACAATTTCGGCGGTGTACCGCGGGCGACCAGCAGTCTGGCCTCCGCGCTGGCGGTCCACCACGAGGTGGAGATCGTCTCGGTTTTCCGTACGGCGGACCGGCCGTCCTTCCCGCCGTCCAGCGGCGTGACCGTGCGCTACCTGGCCGACCGGCGCGAGGGGGCGGCGAAGCACAAGGGCGGCAAGCCGTCCCGGATCATGCCGCGCGAGGACAGCTGGGCCGACGAGTACACCCAGGAACTCGATGACCTGATCCTCGGTCACCTCGGGGGCAGCGGCGCCGATGTCGTGATCGCCGCCCGGCCGGCGTTCGCCGCGTACTTCATCGCCCATGGACGGCACGGCTACGGGCGCGTGATCATCGATCACGAGGGCTCGATGGTGCCCTCCGAGGAGCTGCGCGAGCGCACTCTGGATCTGTACCGCGAGATGGACGGCGTCGTCTGCCTCACCCAGGCCGACCTGAACAACTACCAGCGACAGCTGGGTGATGCGGCGCCCCCGTTCGCGGCCATCGGCAACATCGTGCCGCCGCCGGCCCGGCACGCCCCCGTGCGCGGACTGCCGCTGATCGCCGCCGCGGGACGACTCGTGCCGCGCAAGGGCTTCGACACGCTGATCAACGCGTTCGCCCAGGTCGCCCCCCACCACCCGCAGTGGCGGCTGCGCATCTTCGGCCGCGGACCCGAGCACGCACGGCTGCAGGACCTCGTGCACGCGCACGGGCTCAGCAACGCCGTCCGTCTCATGGGCGCGCTGCCCGACCTCACGGGGGAATGGGACAAGGCCGCGTTCGCGGTGAGCGCGGCCAGTCGCGAGGCCTTCGGCCTGACCATGGTCGAGGCCATGCACCACGGGCTTCCGGTTCTCGCCGCCGACGCGCCCTTCGGCCCCGGTGAGATCGTCGTCCCGGGCCGCAACGGCATCCTGGTTCCGGTCGGTGACGAGGAGGCCATGGCCCAGGCGATGCGCTACCTCATCGAACAGCCGGCCGAGCGGGAGCAGCTGTCCCAGGGCGCCTACGCCACGGCTCCGCTCTACAGCGCCGAGCGCATCGCCTTCCGCTACGACGCGTTCCTGCGGGACGTGGCCGCCTCGGTCCCGAAGGAGCACACGGCGGCGGTCCCGTCCGTCGTCCCGTCCGGTGTCCCGGCGGAGGTCATGGTGCGCGGCGACGGTGCCATCGAGGTCCGTGTCCTGCTGCACCCCGGCGCGGAGGCCCCCGCGCTGTGCGTCACCCCGCGCAGGGCCGAGACCCTGGTCAGGCTGGCGGCCCTCGGGACGTCGGTGGACGAGACGACGGGCACGCTGCGGTCGGTGTACGCCGTCCCCGCCGAACCACCGGTCCTCGCCGAGGGCCGCTACGACCTGGACCTGGAGCTGCCGGACGGCCGGCGCCAGCCGCTCGCCGTGGAGGGCGTCCACACCGGTGGTCTGCTGGTCCGCCGGATTCCGGCGGGAGGTCCCGCGTACTGGCCCCTGCCCTACCGTGCCGCGGACGGCCATCTGTCGATTCTCGTGCGTCATCGTGTGGAGCATGCCGAGGTGCATGACGTGCTGGTCGGGCAGGACGGCTGGCTCGTGCGCGGCGGCCTGGTCGTTCCGCCGGGTACCGACCTCTCCGGGCTGCGGCTGGGCGCCATGCCCCGTAAGGGGAGTGTCGCGTCCACGGTGTCGGGCCAGGTGTCCCTGGGACACGACGGCGCGTTCGAGGCGCATCTGCCGTTCGCCGGGGTGGTTGCCGCCTCGTCGGGCGGCCACGACGACTGGGACCTGTGGCTGGAGCGGGAACCCGGTCAGCCGCGCATCCGGCTGGCGCGCTTCTTCGACGACATCCTGGAGCGGAAGCGGATCGACGTCTACCCCACACAGCGCTGGCACCACCCGACGCAGGGCCCGGCGCGCGGAAGGGTCTTCTTCACGCCCGGCAACGAGCTGTCCTTCACCGTCAGCCCCGACAAGGCCTGACACCCCATCCTTGCGGCCCCATCCCCGGCCTCGGGCCCGGCTCCGGGCCTTCGTCCCGTCACATCGTCATATCCGTAGCCCGCTGTGGAGTTCACCTTTATGCCTACGCACCACCGCCGTACCCGCAAGGCCGTCATCCCGGCCGCGGGTCTCGGCACCCGATTCCTCCCCGCGACCAAGGCGACTCCCAAGGAGATGCTCCCGGTCGTGGATCGGCCCGCCATCGAGTACGTGGTGGCGGAGGCCGTGCGCAGCGGACTCGATGACGTACTCATGGTCACCGGCCGTAACAAACGGGCCCTGGAGGACCACTTCGACCGCGCCTACGAACTGGAACACCTGCTGGAGCTGAAGGGCGACCTCGGCAAACTGCGCCAGGTCCGAGAGTCGAGCGAACTGGCCGACGTCCACTACGTGCGGCAGGGCAACCCGCTCGGCCTGGGCCACGCCGTCCTCTGCGCCGAACCGCACGTCGGTGACGCCCCGTTCGCTGTGCTGCTCGGCGACGACCTCATCGACGAGCGCGACGCGCTGCTCTCCCGGATGCTGGAGGTCCAGGAGCAGCGTGGCGGCAGCGTCGTGGCGCTCATGGAGGTCGAGGACGACCGGACGCACCTGTACGGATGCGCGGCCGTGGCCCCCCTGGACGATGAGGCGGGCGACGTTCTGGCCGTCACCGATCTGGTGGAGAAGCCCGAACCCGGCACCGCTCCCAGCAATCTCGCCGTGATCGGGCGGTACGTCCTCGCCCCGCAGATCTTCGACGTCCTGCGCAAGACCGCGCCGGGCCGCGGCGGCGAGATCCAGCTGACCGACGCCCTGCGACAGTTGGCCCTCGACCCGGCTCTCGGCGGACCCGTGCACGCGGTGGTCTTCCGCGGCCGCCGCTACGACACCGGGGACCGCGGCGACTATCTGCGTGCCGTCGTCCGGCTGGCCTGCGAGCGCGAGGACCTCGGCCCGGAGTTCCGTGCCTGGCTGCGCGAGTTCGTGCAGGAAGAGGGCATCCGCTAGCGGGGCAGCCCGCAGCGAGGGCGGCCGGGACCGGAGTGGTGGGGGCCGCCGCAGGGCACATCAGTGAGGGCCGTACGGGAGTGATCCCCGTACGGCCCTCACAGTGTTCACACCGTCGGTGCTAGGCCGGGACGCTCGCCACGCCCGGTGCCAGGAACTTCCTGCCGTTGACGCGCTCCGAGATGCCCGCCCGGTCCAGGTACGGCGTGATGCCGCCCAGGTGGAAGGGCCAGCCCGCGCCGGTGATCAGGCAGAGGTCGATGTCCTGGGCCTCGGCGACGACGCCCTCGTCCAGCATGAGGCCGATCTCCTGCGCCACCGCGTCCAGGACGCGGTCACGGGCCTGCTCCTCGGTCAGGACGACATCGCCCTGCTTCAGGAGCGCGGCGACCTCCGGGTCCAGCTCCGGCTTGCCGGAGTCGTAGACGTAGAAGCCGCGCTTGCCGGCCTTGACGACCGCGGCCAGGTTCTCGGAGACGGTGAAGCGCTCCGGGAAGGCGCGGTTCAGGGTCTCGGAGACGTGCAGACCGATGGCCGGGCCGACCAGCTCCAGGAGGACCAGCGGGGACATCGGCAGACCGAGGGGCTCGACGGCCTTCTCGGCGACGGCGACCGGGGTGCCCTCGTCGATGACGTTCTGGATCTCGCCCATGAAGCGGGTCAGGATGCGGTTGACGACGAACGCCGGGGCGTCCTTCACCAGCACCGCGGTCTTCTTCAGCTTCCGTGCGACGCCGAAGGCCGTGGCCAGCGAGGCGTCGTCGGTCTGCTCGCCGCGGACGATCTCCAGGAGCGGCAGGATCGCGACCGGGTTGAAGAAGTGGAAGCCGACGACCCGCTCGGGGTTCTTCAGCTTCGACGCCATCTCGGTCACCGAGAGGGACGAGGTGTTGGTGGCGAGGATCGCGTGCGCCGGGGCGACCGCCTCGACCTCCGCGAACACCTGCTGCTTGACGCCGATCTCCTCGAAGACGGCCTCGATGATGAAGTCGGCGTCGGAGAAGCCCTCCGCCTTGTCCAGCACACCGGAGACCAGGCCCTTGTAGCGGTTGGCCTTGTCCTGGTTGATGCGGCCCTTGCCGAGCAGCTTCTCGATCTCGACGTGGACGTAACCCACACCCTTGTCGACGCGTGCCTGGTCGATGTCCGTGAGGACGACCGGGACCTCCAGGCGGCGCAGGAACAGCAGCGCCAGCTGCGAGGCCATCAGACCGGCGCCGACGACGCCGACCTTGGTGACCGGACGGGCCAGTGACTTGTCCGGCGCACCGGCGGGGCGCTTGGCGCGCTTCTGCACCAGGTTGAAGGCGTAGATGCCGGAGCGCAGCTCGCCGCCCATGATCAGGTCCGCGAGGGCCTGGTCCTCGGCGTCGAAGCCTGCGGACAGGTCGCCGTCCTTGGCCGCGGCGATGATGTCCAGCGCGCGGTACGCGGCCGGGGCCGCCCCGTGCACCTTGGAGTCGGCGACGGCCCGGCCACGGGCGACGGCCTGGTCCCAGGCGTCACCGCGGTCGACGTCGGGGCGCTCCACCGTGACCGTGCCGTTGAGCACGGACGCGGTCCAGATCAGCGACTGCTCCAGGAAGTCCGCGCCCTCGAAGAGCGCGTCGGCGATCCCGAGCTCGAAGACCTGCTTGCCCTTGAGCTGACGGTTCTGGTTGAGCGAGTTCTCGATGATCACCGTGACGGCGCGGTCGGCGCCGATCAGGTTGGGGAGCAGCGCGCAGCCGCCCCAGCCCGGGACCAGACCGAGGAAGACCTCGGGCAGCGAGAACGCCGGGAGCGCCTTGGAGACGGTGCGGTACGAGCAGTGCAGACCGACCTCGACACCGCCGCCCATGGCCGCGCCGTTGTAGTACGCGAACGTGGGGACCGCGAGACCGGACAGGCGGCGGAAGACGTCGTGGCCGCCCTTGCCGATGGCCAGCGCGTCCTTGTGCTCCTTCAGGAGCTCGACACCCTTGAGGTCGGCGCCGACCGCGAAGATGAACGGCTTGCCGGTGATGCCGATACCGGCGATCGCGCCGTCGGCGGCCTCCTTCTCGACCTGGTCGATGGCGGCGTCCAGATTCGCCAGCGACTGCGGTCCGAAGGTGGTCGGCTTGGTGTGGTCCAGGCCGTTGTCCAGCGTGATCAGCGCGAACCTGCCGGCACCGGCCGGGAGGTCGAGGTGGCGTACGTGCGCCTGGGTGACGACCTCACCGGGGAACAGCTCGGCCGCACCCTTCAGAAGCTCAGTGGTGGAGCTCACTTGTTGCCTCCGTCGAAGTTCGGGTTCTCCCAGATGACCGTCGCGCCCATGCCGAAGCCGACGCACATGGTCGTCAGGCCGTAGCGGACCTCGGGCTGCTCCTCGAACTGGCGCGCCAGCTGAGTCATCAGACGCACACCGGAGGAGGCCAGCGGGTGACCGTAGGCGATCGCGCCGCCGTACTGGTTCACACGCGCGTCGTCGTCGGCGATGCCGTAGTGCTCCAGGAAGGCGAGCACCTGCACGGCGAACGCCTCGTTGATCTCGAAGAGACCGATGTCGGAGATGGAGAGGCCCGCCTTGGACAGGGCCTTCTCGGTCGCCGGGATCGGGCCGTAACCCATGACCTCCGGCTCGACGCCCGCGAAGGCGTACGAGACGAGGCGCATCTTGACGGGGAGGCCCAGCTCGCGGGCGACGTCCTCGGCGGCGAGCAGCGAGGCGGTGGCGCCGTCGTTGAGACCCGCGGCGTTACCGGCCGTCACGCGGCCGTGGGCGCGGAACGGGGTCTTCAGACCGGCCAGGGACTCCATCGTGGTGCCCGGGCGCATCGGCTCGTCGGCGGTGACCAGGCCCCAGCCCGTCTCACCGGCCTCCGCGTTGGTGCGGCGCACGGAGACCGGCACCAGGTCCTGCTGGATCTTGCCGTTGGCGTACGCCTTGGCGGCCTTCTCCTGCGAACGCACCGCGTACTCGTCGGCGCGCTGCTTGGTGATCGTGGGGTACCGGTCGTGCAGGTTCTCCGCGGTCATGCCCATGAACAGGGCGGACTCGTCGACCAGCTTCTCCGACACGAAGCGCGGGTTCGGGTCCACGCCCTCGCCCATCGGGTGGCGGCCCATGTGCTCGACACCACCGGCGACGACGACGTCGTAGGCGCCGAAGGCGATGGAACCGGCCGTCGCGGTGACGGCGGTCAGCGCGCCGGCGCACATGCGGTCGATCGAGTAACCGGGGACGGACTGCGGCAGGCCGGCCAGGATCCCGGCGGTACGGCCAAGCGTCAGGCCCTGGTCGCCGATCTGCGTGGTCGCGGCGATGGCGACCTCGTCGATCTTCGCGGGGTCCAGGTCCGGGTTGCGGCGCAGCAGCTCCCGGATGGCCTTCACGACGAGATCGTCGGCGCGGGTCTCGTGGTAGATGCCCTTCGGGCCCGCTTTGCCGAACGGGGTGCGGACGCCGTCGACGAAGACGACGTCCCGGATGGTACGAGGCACGGTGGCTCTCCTCCAGGGTGCGGGATGGCACTGCTGCGGGGCGCACTCGGAAAGCGCGCCGCCTCCCTCATGCTACTTGCGGGTAACCAGACTGCCCACCCTCCTGGACCGGAGCGGCGAACGTCACACGCCCGGACGCCACAGGGTCGTCACAGGCAGTGATCATCCCGCCCGGCGGCGGCGAAATCGCGCAGCGCCGTCAACCTGGCGCGATTTCGATCCTCCCGGACGGCCATCGGGGCGCTCCCGGGTCCCGGGGCAGCACCGGAACACCCCCGGCCGGCCGGCCGGGGGTGTCGGTGTCCGAAGGGGGACGGGATCAGGCTTCGGTGCTGAGCGCCCGGAAGAGGAGCGGGGCGACCTGTGCGATCTGCCAGTGCCGCGCACCGTGACCCGCGAGCGTGTCCTCAAGCGAGGACGCCGTCAGGTTCTGCGGCGGCTCCCAGCAGACCCGGCGCACGGTGTCCGGAGTGATCAGGTTCTCCTGCGGCATGTTCAGCCGTTCGGCGAGTTCCGACACCGCGGCACGGGCCGCGGACAGACGGGCCGCGGCGACCGGGTCCTTGTCGGCCCAGGAGCGGGGCGGCGGCGGGCCGGCGAGCTGCTGGCCCGGCTGCGGGAGCTCGGACTCCGGCAGTGCCCGGGCCCGGTCGACCGCCGACTGCCACTGCTCCAGCTGACGGCGGCCCATGCGATGGCCGAAGCCGGGCAGCGCCATCAGGGCCTGCACGGTGAGCGGGAGTGCCAGCGCGGCCTCCACGATCGCACCGTCGCCGAGGATCTTGCCGGGCGAGATGTCACGGCGCTGCGCGACCTGGTCGCGGGCGTTCCACAGCTCCCGTACCACGGCCATCTGACGGCGGCGGCGCACCTTGTGCATTCCGGACGTACGGCGCCACGGGTCCTTGCGCGGGGGTGCGGGCGGTGCGGAGGCGATCGCCTCGAACTCCTCCTGCGCCCACTCCAGCTTGCCCTGCCGCCCGAGCTCCTCCTCCAGGGCGTCGCGCAGGTCGATCAGCAGTTCGACATCGAGGGCGGCGTAGCGCAGCCACGGGTCGGGAAGGGGGCGGGTGGACCAGTCGACGGCCGAGTGCCCCTTCTCCAGCGCGTAACCCAGTACGTTCTCGACCATCGCGCCGAGGCCCACGCGCGGGAAGCCCGCAAGCCGTCCGGCCAGCTCGGTGTCGAAGAGCCCGGTGGGGATCATGCCTATTTCGCGCAGGCAGGGAAGGTCCTGCGTCGCGGCGTGCAAAATCCACTCGCTGCCGGACAGCGCCTCGCCCAGGCCGGACAGGTCGGGGCAGCCGACGGGGTCGATGAGCGCGCTGCCCGCGCCCTCGCGGCGCAGCTGTACGAGGTAGGCGCGCTGGCCGTAGCGGTACCCGGAGGCACGCTCGGCGTCCACGGCCACCGGGCCGGTGCCCGCGGCGAAGGCGGAGATCACCTGGGCCAGGGCGTCGTCGGACGCCACCACCGGGGGAATGCCCTCGCGCGGTTCGAGCAAGGGGATCGGCGCCGGGGCGACGTCGTCCGGGGGGGCGCCCCCGGTGGTTCGCAGTGATGTGTCTTCTGCGGTCTCTTGGGCGTCGGTCACATGTCAAGGGTATCTGTGTATGTACAGCGCCCGTCGACGGAATGATCCGTCGACGGGCGCTGATGCACGTATTCCAGCCGTGGCCGCATCCGTGCACGTCGCGGCCGGGGGAGTGGCGGTCAGTGGATGATGCCCGTTCGCAGGGCCACGGCGACCATTCCTGCGCGGTCTCCGGTGCCGAGCTTGCGGGCGATGCGGGCGAGATGGGACTTGACGGTCAGGGCGGAGAGGCCCATCGAGACGCCGATGGCCTTGTTGGACTGGCCTTCGGCGACCAGGCGGAGCACCTCCACCTCGCGGCCTGACAGTTCGCGGTAGCCGCCCGGGTGGCTCGGGGAACCGGGAGGCCGGCGGTGCATACGGGCGGCGTTGGCGCCGATCGGTGCGACGCCGGGGCGGGTGGGGTGGCCGATGTTGGTACGGGTGCCGGTGACGACGTAGCCCTTCACGCCGCCCGCGAGGGCGTTGCGTACGGCACCGATGTCGTCGGCGGCGGAGAGGGCGAGGCCGTTCGGCCAGCCCGCGGCTCGGGTCTCGGACAGCAGGGTCAGCCCGGAACCATCGGGCAGGTGGACGTCGGCAACGCAGATGTCGCGCGGGTTGCCGATTCTGGGACGGGCCTCCGCGATGGACGACGCCTCGATGACGTCACGAACTCCGAGTGCCCACAGGTGCCGGGTGACGGTGGAACGGACACGGGGGTCGGCGACGACGACCATGGCCGTCGGCTTGTTCGGGCGGTAGGCGACCAGGCTTGCGGGCTGCTCGAGGAGAACGGACACCAGGCCTCCTGGGGAGTGGCGGGACGGGCCGGCTCGGGGATGAAGCCGGGGCGAACCGTGCTTGAAGGGTCATTGACCTCTTCGGCAGCAGACCCGTCCTCCTTTAGAGGAAGATCACGATTTGGTGAGTAACAATTCGGGCAAATAGGACGCGCGATCGATTGTACGAAAAGAGAGTCGGCGAATGTGCGACCCATGTGACGCAGTGTTACGAGACCTGGGGTCCCCGCCGCTGGGGCAGCGTCACCACCGTCGCCTCCGAGATCCCCGAAGGCGGCAGCCCGGCGATCTGGCAGAGCAGATCCCCCCACGCCACCAGGTGCGCCGCCGCGTCGGGCACGCCGCCACGCCCCTCGCGGGGCGTCCAGGAGGCCCTGATCTCGATCTGGGTCGCGGGGCGACGGGAGGAGAGCGCACCGAAGTAGTGCGATCCGGCGCGCGTCACGGTGCCGCCCGCTTCGCCGTACGACAGGCCGCGCGCTTCCAGCGCACCCGTCAGCCAGGACCAGCACACCTCGGGCAGCAGCGGATCCGCCGCCATCTCCGGCTCCAGCTCCGCCCGCACGAGCGTCACCAGACGGAAGGTGCCCTGCCAGGCGTCGTGACCGGACGGATCGTGCAGGAGTACGAGACGGCCGTCCGCCAGATCGTCCTCCCCGTCGACGACCGCCGCCTCCAGGGCGTACGCGTGCGGAGCGAGCCGCTGAGGCGGCCTCGTCGGCTCGACCTCCAGTTCTGGGCGCAGCCGCGCGGAGCGCAACGCGTCGACCGCCGACCGGAACGCGGGCGGGACGGATGCCTCCTCCGTACTGTCCTTGCTGTCAGCGCCATCGGAATGATCGGAATATTGTCCCTGAGCCGGAGCCATGCGGGGAAGAGTAGGCGGAACCGGAGCCTCGCGCAGGGAGGGACACCCGGGGCGCACAAGCTCCTTACGGCTTCGTGCGAAGATTCTTGGCGTGAGTGCCAACGATCGCCCGTCGGGCCAGCAGACGAAGTCATCCGCCACCCATGAGTCGGCCTTCCTCAAGGCGTGCCGGCGCGAACCCGTGCCGCACACCCCGGTCTGGTTCATGCGCCAGGCGGGGCGCTCACTTCCCGAGTACCTGAAGGTCCGCGAGGGCATCGCGATGCTCGACTCCTGCATGATGCCGGAGCTCGTCACCGAGATCACCCTGCAGCCGGTGCGCCGCCACAAGGTGGACGCGGCGATCTTCTTCAGTGACATCGTCGTCCCGCTCAAGGCCATCGGCATCGACCTCGACATCAAGCCCGGCGTCGGCCCGGTGATCGCCGAGCCGGTCCGTACCCGCGCCGATCTGGCCCGGCTGCGCGACCTCACGCCCGAGGACGTCCCGTACGTCACCGAGGCCATGGGGATGCTCACCGCCGAGCTGGGGTCCACACCGCTCATCGGTTTCGCCGGAGCGCCGTTCACTCTCGCGAGTTACCTCGTGGAGGGCGGCCCGTCCCGCAACCACGAGCGCACCAAGGCCATGATGTACGGCGACCCGGAGCTCTGGGCCGACCTGCTCGACCGGCTCGCGGAGATCACCGGCGCGTTCCTGAAGGTCCAGATCGAGGCGGGCGCCTCGGCGGTCCAGCTCTTCGACTCCTGGGTGGGCGCCCTGGCCCCCGCGGACTACCGGCGCTCGGTCATGCCGGCCTCCGCGAAGGTCTTCGACGCCCTCGCCCCGTACGGCGTCCCGCGCATCCACTTCGGTGTCGGCACCGGTGAGCTCCTCGGCCTGATGGGCGAGGCCGGCGCGGATGTCGTCGGCGTCGACTGGCGGGTCCCGATGGACGAGGCCGCGCGCCGCGTCGGTCCGGGCAAGGCGCTCCAGGGCAACCTCGACCCGGCGGTGCTCTTCGCGCCGACCCCGGCGGTGGAGGAGAAGACCCGCGAGGTGCTGGACGCGGCGGCCGGCCTGGAGGGCCACATCTTCAACCTGGGCCACGGCGTCATGCCGTCGATGGACCCGGACGCGCTGACCCGCCTCGTGGAGTACGTGCACACGCAGACGGCACGGGGGTGACGCGCCGCCCGGTACGTCAGGCGCTGCCCGCCCGGCGTACCGCGGCGTTCGCCTTGCGGGCCGCCACCAGGACCGGGTCCCACACCGGCGAGAACGGCGGGGCGTAGCCGAGGTCGAGCGCCGTCATCTGGTCCACGGTCATCCGCGCGGTCAGTGCCACCGCCGCGATGTCGACGCGCTTCGCCGCCCCCTCGCGGCCCACGATCTGCACGCCGAGCAACCGGCCCGTGCGGTACTCCGCGATCATCTTCACCGTCATCGACCGCGCCCCGGGGTAGTAGCCCGCCCGGCCGGTCGACTCGATCGTCGCCGTGACGTACCGCAGGCCGACCGCCTTCGCCTCCTTCTCGCGCAGCCCGGTCCTGGCGATCTCCAGGTCGCAGACCTTGCTCACCGCGGTACCGACGACCCCGGGGAACGTCCCGTAGCCGCCGCCCACGTTCGCTCCGATGACCTGACCGTGCTTGTTGGCGTGGGTGCCCAGAGCGATGTGCCGGAGACGGCCCGCGACCAGGTCCAGCACCTCGACGCAGTCGCCACCGGCCCAGATGTTCTCGTGGCCGACGACGCGCATCGACGGGTCCGTGACCAGGCCGCCGTGCGCGCCGAGCGGGAGGCCCGCCGCTCCGGCCAGCGTGGTCTCCGGTGTGACGCCGATGCCGAGCACCACGACATCGGCCGGATAGGTCTCCTCGTCCGTGGCGACGGCCGTGACCCGGCCGTCGGGACCGGTGAGGATCTTGGTGACCGCCGCACGGTTCACCGTCGTGATGCCCATGCCGTCCATCGCCTCGTGCACGAGGCTGCCCATGTCCGGGTCGAGCGTCGCCATCGGCTGGGCCCCGCGGTTGAGCACCGTCACCTCGAAGCCGCGCTTGAGCATCGCCTCCGCCATCTCGACGCCGATGTATCCCGCGCCGACGACGACCGCGCGCCGGCCCGGCGCCCGGTCCAGGGAGTCGAGGAGCGCCTGCCCGTCGTCCAGGGTCTGCACCCCGTGGACACCGTCGGCGTCCATGCCCGGCAGGTCCGGGCGGAGCGGGCGGGCGCCCGTCGCGACCACCAGCTTGTCGAAGCCCGTCCAGGACGCCTCGCCGCTCTCCAGGTCCACGGCGCGGACCCGCTGTCCGGCGACGTCGATCTCCGTCACCTCGGTGCGCGTCCGCAGATCGATCGCGCGTTCCCGGTGCTGCTCGGGGGTACGGGCGATGAGGTCGTCCCGCCGCTCGACGTCGCCGCCCACCCAGTACGGGATGCCGCAGGCGGAGTACGAGGTGAAGTGACCGCGCTCGAAGGCGACGATGCTCAGCTCGTCGGGCCCCTTGAGCCTGCGGGCCTGCGACGCGGCGGACATGCCCGCCGCGTCGCCCCCGATGACGACCAGTCGCTCCGCTGCCATGCCGGGTCCCTTCGACGACGCGTTGGCCCAACGGTACGGCTCGGCGGCGGCGCGTGGCCTTCGGCCCCGCCGCGGGGCTACTCGCCCGACGGGCTCGGTCCGGGGGCCGCGGCCGGGTTCTTCCCGTTGCGGCGGCGCAGGCGGCGCCAGACCAGCAGGGCGATCGCCGCCACCGCCAGGAACGGGGCCGAGGCCCCGATCGCCATGGCGATCCAGCGCAGCATCGTCACGAACGCGTCCCAGCCTCCGCCCAGCGCGTCCAGGAAGCCCGAGTCGTCGTCGTGCTGCTTGGCGACCGGGGAGTCCGGTTCCACCAGCTCCAGCGTGACCGTCGCCATCGAGGTGCGGTCCCTCAGGTTGGCCTGCCGGGCGAGGAGCGACTCCAAGGTTGCCTGACGGCTGCTCAGTTCACCTTCCAGCGTGACCACGTCCGAGATCTTCTCGGCCTGGTCCATCAGCTTCCGGACCCGGGTGACGCTCGCCTTCTGGGTGGCGATCCGGCTCTCGACGTCGATGACCTCCTCGGTGACGTCCTTCGCGTTCGAGGTGCGCGACAGCAGCTTCCCGGAGCCCGCGAGACTCCGCAGGACGTCCTGGTAGCGGTCCTCGGGCACGCGCAGCACGAGGTGCGAGGTCTCGTGCTCGTCGTCGATCCGCTCCGTCGTCTCGTTCGATACGTGCCCCCCGGCGCCCTCCGCCGTGGCCCGGGCCGACGCGACCGCCTTCGGTACGTTCTTCACCTCGACGAACAGCGTCGCCGTGCGGATGACGTGAGCGGTGACCGCCGCCGGCTTGCCGGTCCTGTCCGCGCTCTTGGAGCCGTCCGCGGAATTCCCCCCGGCCCTGTCCGCCGCCCCGGCGCCCGCCTCCTTCGCGTCGGACTGTGCCATGCCCTTGTCCTGGGAACTCGCGGAGTCGTCGGCACCGGCGGCGCAGCCGCCGACGGCCAGCAGCGTGGCGAGCGTCCCCGCCGCCAGCGCCGCACCGGTGTGCCGCATCCGCCGCACGCGCCGGACGGGAAGTGCCGAAGTGAGTGGTCGGTCCATCGGTCGCTCGGTGTCCATAACTGGTCCCCCCAGGCTGGTGGTTGACGTTGCCGGTTCGACGTGCGGCACCCGGTGCGGGTTGCCTGTCGGCGGTTTCGAAGCGGTCACGGTCGGGACTCGGTACGGGTTTGAGAGAGTGGTCCCATGCAGGGTTCTCATCAGCGCGTGAACACGCGCACGGGTCATGTCGTCGTCGTCGGCGGTGGCATCGCCGGTCTGGCCGCCGCGCACCGGCTGCTCGCCACCGGGCTGCGGGTCACGCTCCTGGAGGCGACGGACCGCGTCGGCGGCAAGCTCATGACGGGCGAGATCGCGGGTACGCGGGTCGACCTCGGCGCGGAGTCGATGCTCGCGCGCCGCCCCGAGGCGGTCGAACTGGCCAGGGCGGTCGGGCTCGGTGACCGTCTCCAGCCGCCCGCCACCGCCACCGCGTCGCTGTGGACCCGCGACGCGCTGCGGCCCATGCCCAAGGGCCACCTCATGGGCGTCCCCGGCGACCCGGCGGCGCTGGTCGGGGTGCTCTCGCCCGAGGGTCTCGCCCGGATCGCCGAGGAACGCGACCTCACGCCCACACCCGTCGGCGAGGACGTCGCCGTGGGCGCCTACGTCGCGGACCGGCTCGGCCGCGAGGTCGTCGACCGGCTCGTGGAACCGCTCCTCGGCGGGGTCTACGCGGGCGACGCCTACCGGATCTCGATGAGGGCCGCCGTCCCGCAGCTCTTCGACGTGGTGAAGGAGGGCGGCTCGCTGCTCGACGGCGTACGGCGGGCCCAGGAGAGGGCCGCCGCCCAGCAGCGGACAGGACCGGTCTTCCAGGGGATCGACGGCGGCGTGGGCAGCCTTCCCGAAGCCGTCGCCGACGCCGTACGCGCCGGAGGGGCCGAGATCCTCACCCGTACGCCCGTCCTCGGCCTGACCAGGACCGCCACGGGCTGGGACGTCCGCACCGACACCCGGGTGATCACCGCCGACGGAATCGTCCTGGCCACCCCCGCTTGGTCCGCCTCCACCCTGCTCGCCGCCGAGTCCCCGGCCGCCTCCGCCGAACTGGCCGGGGTCGAGTACGCCTCCATGGCCCTCGTCACCCTGGCGTTCCGGCGCGCCGACATCGCGGCGACCGAGGCGCTCCGGGCACGCTCCGGCTTCCTCGTGCCACCGGTCGACGGCCGCACGATCAAGGCGTCCACCTTCTCCAGCAACAAGTGGCAGTGGGTGGCGGACTCCGCGCCCGGCCTGTTCGTCCTGCGCACGTCCGTCGGCAGGTACGGCGAGGAGGACCACATCCACCGCGAGGACTCCGAGCTCGTCGACGTGTCCCTGAGCGACCTCGCGGACGCGACCGGGCTCGCGGCGAAGCCCGTCGACACCGACGTCACCCGGTGGATCGGCGGCCTCCCGCAATACCCGGTCGGCCACCTCACCCGCGTAGCGCGCATCCGCGAGGAGGTCGGCAAACTGCAGGGCCTGCGGGTCTGCGGGGCGGCGTACGACGGTGTCGGCATCCCCGCCTGCGTCGCGAGCGCCCACCGCGCGGCGGACGAGATCGCCCGCTCCTTCACCGGGGAGATCATCGACACCCCACCCCTGGTTCAGGGCACTCGGAGCGAGGCGGGACAATAGCCGTATGAGTGCTGCTGAGACTGCGACATCAAGCAAGGCCCCGAACGCAGGCAAGAAGGCGAAGGACCTCAACGAGGTCATCCGCTACACCCTGTGGTCGGTCTTCAAGCTGCGCGACGTGCTGCCGCTGGACCGCGCCGGCTACGCCGACGAGGTCCAGGAGCTGTTCGACCAGCTCGCGGCGAAGGACATCACCGTGCGCGGCACGTACGACGTGTCCGGGCTGCGTGCCGACGCCGACCTCATGATCTGGTGGCACGCCGAGACCTCCGACGAGCTCCAGGAGGCGTACAACCTCTTCCGGCGCACCAAGCTGGGCCGCGCCCTGGAGCCGGTCTGGTCGAACATGGCGCTGCACCGCCCCGCAGAGTTCAACAAGTCGCACATCCCGGCCTTCCTGGCCGACGAGACGCCGCGCAACTACATCAGCGTCTATCCCTTCGTGCGCTCCTACGACTGGTACCTGCTGCCGGACGAGGACCGCCGCCGGATGCTCGCGGACCACGGCAAGATGGCCCGCGGCTACCCGGACGTCCGCGCCAACACCGTCGCCTCCTTCTCCCTCGGTGACTACGAGTGGCTCCTCGCGTTCGAGGCCGACGAGCTCTACCGCATCGTCGACCTCATGCGTCACCTGCGTGCCTCCGAGGCGCGGCTCCACGTCCGCGAAGAGGTCCCGTTCTACACCGGCCGCCGCAAGTCGGTCGCAGACCTGGTGGCCGGGCTCGCGTAGCCGGCGGTTCCCGACCACCCCAACCCGGAAGATCAGACGGTGGGCACCGGCGTTTCCCGCCCCGCCCCTCGTTCCAGCGACACCGGGTTCGGCTCCCGGTGCGGCGCGCAGTCCGCGCGCCGCACCGGCGTTCTCCCAGTCAGCAGGTACGTCTCCAGATGCTTGTTGACGCAGGTGTTCGTGGAGCCGCCCACGCCGTGCGAACCGGCGCCCCGCTCCGTCACGAGCGCCGCGCCGCGCAGCCGCCGCTGAAGGGCGAGCGCCCCCTCGTACGGGGTCGCGGCGTCGCGTTCCGCCGCCAGGATCAGGACCCGAGGCAGCTCGCCCCACTCCGTACCGACGTCGACGGGCTCCTGCCGGGGCGCGGGCCAGTGGGCGCACGGCAGATTCACCCAGGCGTTGGCCCAGGTCCCGAACGGGGCGATGCGGGCGACCGCCGTGTGGTCGCGGTCCCACACCCGCCAGTCAGCGGGCCACGGCGCGTCGTTGCACTGGACCGCGGTGTAGACCGCGTTGGCGTTCTCGTTGTCCCGCGCCGCCGCCGCTCGGGGTGAGGCCTGGTCGGCCAGGGGCTTCGGATTGCCGCGCACGTACTCCGAGAGCGCCGTCGCCCGCATCGCCCAGTAGTCGTCGTAGTACACGGCGCCGAGAAGCGCGGAGTGCAGCTGCGCAGGCCCGACCTTCCCACCCGCTGGACGCTCGGCCACGGCCCTGCGCACGGACTCGTAACTCCGCCGCACCCCCTCGGCGTCGGTCCCCAGGTGGTAGACCGCGTCGTGCTCGGCGACCCAGTCGCGGAAGTCCTCCCAGCGGGACTCGAAGGCCAGGGACTGGTCGAGGTTCGAGCGGTACCAGATCTGGCCCGGGGCCGGATCCACGGCCGAGTCGAAGACCATGCGCCGCACGTGCGACGGGAACAGGGTGGCGTACACCGCCCCGAAGTACGTGCCGTACGAGGCGCCCATGAACGTCAGCTTCCGCTCACCCAGCGCCGCCCGCAGCACGTCCAGATCGCGGGCGTTGTTGAGGGAGGTGTAGTGCCGCAGCGCGGGACCGGCGTTCCGCGCGCAGCCTTCCGCGTACGCCTTCGCCCGCTCCGCGCGCCGCTCCTTGTACGCGGGGGAGGGGTGCGCCGGCAGGTCGGCGGGCGCCTCGGCGAACTCGGCGGGGTCCTGGCAGGAGAGCGGGGCCGAGGGGGTTACCCCACGCGGCGCGTAGCCCACGATGTCGTACGCACGAGCGATCTTCTTCCACTCGGGCAGTTCACCGACCAGCGGGAAGGTGATGCTGGAGGCGCCGGGACCGCCCGGGTTGTAGACGAACGCACCCTGGTGTTCGTCCGCGTCGCCGCTCGCCAGGGCGCGGCTGACGACGAGTTCGATCTGACGGCCGTACGGCGCCGCGTAGTCCAGCGGGACGGAGACGGTGCCGCACCGGAGGGACCCGGGCAGCATCTCCTCCTCGGGGCATGGCCCGAACGCGATCCCGGCGGCAGCGGCGCGGGCCGCCGCGAGCTCGGTGCCCCGGGCCTCGGCGTCGTCGGCGTAAGCGGGTGTGGCGCGGCCGAAGGCCGTGGCGGGTGTGGCGGCGAGGGCGGAGACGAGCGTCAGGGCCACGCACGCGATCGTTCCGTACAGCGCTGCACTTCTCACACGCGTTCCCTTCCTGCGGCCGGTGCGACCGATGCGGTCGGTGCGTCCGGTGGGGCCCGTGAAGCCGAAGGAGGATGGTCGGGCGGGTGATCAGCGATGTAAAGCACCGCACCGCGATGTCACAGGTAATGCCCCGGATGGGCCGACCAGCCCGTGCGACGACCCGTCAGGGCCGCGCGCAGCGCGGGGTCCTCGACGGCGCGCGCGCCCTGTACGGCCACCGCGGCCAGCAGGTCACGGTCGGCGCCCGACACCGGGGCGGGCAGGGAGTCGAGCCACTGCTGCCCGGAGGGCGAGGCCCACGGGCTGTACGGCTGGTTCTCGACGCGGGCGATCGCGAGGCACCCCAGCGTGAGCACGAGCGGCAGCCCGAACCAGGCCACCACCGGGCCCGAACCGTCGGGCCCCGGGCCGGGAAGGAGCACCGCGGCACCGGCCAGCAGCACGACGAGAACGGCCGAAGCGCGCACCGCGCGCGCCGCCGAGGCGACGCCCGAGCGGGTCCCGTGCGGTACGGCGAGTCCGGCGGCGACGAGCCGGTCGGCGAGGCCGCGTACGGCGTCGGTGGCGGCCGCAGCGGCCCGTATCGGAGCTATCCGGGACTGACCCCCCGGCCCGATGGCCCGTATGACGGTGCGTTCGACCTCGTCGCGGCCCTCCGGATCGACGACGGTCGCCCACCCGGTGTGGGCGAGCAGCAGCCGCCGCCGCAGATGCATGGAGACGAGCGCCAGATCGGCGACCCGGTGGGGGCCTCCGGCCAGGAACGCCGTCTCGTACAGATTCAGCGCGTGGCGCGCGGGTTCCGGCGCCGCGGCGGCCGGAGGCGCCGCCGCCGCGGTGGCGAGGCAGAGGCGGATGCATGACATGGCCGCCGCGGCCCACGCGACCAGCAGGAACAGGACCCAGAACATGCCGGAGTTCTATGCGAGCGGGACCCGCCGCGCCATGCCTCGTCCATGATGTGGACGAAACACCGTCCAGCCACCGGTACGCGTGGCCCGATCCGGTCGGTGCTCAGGAGCTGCTGCTGCCGCAGCTGGAACCGCCTGAGCTGCTGCCGCAGCTGGAACCGCCTGAGCTGCTGCCGCAGCTGGACCCGCCGCCTCCGCCGCTGCTGCCGCAGGAGGAGCCCGAACTGCAGCCGCCTCCGCCGCCCGAACTGCAGCCGCCGCCGCCTCCGCCACCGCCGCCCCCGCTGGAACTCCCGCAGCTCGCGCCGCCCGCCCCGGAGCACCACACCGTGGGCACGAGGAGTGCCGCGGAGACCGAGGAGTCCGTGGTCCCCGACGACCCGCCTCGCCCGGTGGTCCGGATCCTGGCTGCGGCGATGAGCTGCGCCTGGAGTGCGGGATCGGGCAGCGCGCGCAGCCCCATGGTGGCGACCAGGAGCGCCGGGGTCATCCGGTGGGCGTACGCGGCCCGGTGGCTGTCGGCCGCCCGCCGGCCGGCCTTCGTGATCCTCCTCCCGGTTGCCGAGGCCACGACGATCCCGACGAGGCCGCCGAGCAGAAGCGCGGGAAGCACCTTGACGATGAAGGGGAGGGGGGTGTCCGCGTAGCCCTCGTGCAGGCCGTACTGGACGACGGTGAGCACGAAACAGACCGGCAGGGCCAGCAGGCAGGCGAACCCCTGGACGAGCGCCCGTACGCGGAGCGGGCGGTTCGTCGCAGGTGCGACGAGCAGCCCGCGCGCCGCGAGCCCGTCGCCGGTCTCCTGGACGGCGGGGTGACGCATCACTGCCGCCCGGAGTGTGTGCAGTGCGCCGCTGGGGGCCGCGGCGGTCTCCTGGAGCACGGCCCGCTCCACCGGGTCATGGGCTTCGGCGCGCAGGACGGCGACGATGCCCGGACCGCCGATGGCCAGCCGCCCGTCCGACTGCATGGCGGTCAGCGCGGTGTCCACCACTCTGGCCGGGCCGCCGTTGAGGAACGCCGCCTCGTAGAGGTCGTGGATCTGGCTGTCGGCTCCGGCGACAGGGCGGCCGGCGGCGACGGCGCGGGCGATGAGGAGGACCGATGTGGTGATCACGGCGAGGTTGAGCAGGATGGCGAGAACGTTCATCGGGTCACTTCCCCACGAGAGCGGCACGGGCCGCACGGACGAGTCGGACGGAACGGCGGGGCGGACGCGGATCGACGCACTGCTGCCACCAGCGGGTCAGCCGGCGCCGGGCCGCGTTGTCCGCCGGGAGTCCGTCGATCAGCAGCTGCTCCGCGAAGTCCACCGCGTCGCGACGGTACCCGTCGGTCATCGGGTGGGTCCTCGCGTAGTCGACGAACGCGCGGCGGTAGCCGTCGCCGAGGATCTCGGGGAGTTCGGGGGCCACCTTCGCGACGACACCGGCCCGCTTCGAGGCGAGGGCGCGGCTCTGCACCCCGAGCCGCCGGTGGTCGAAGCCCTCCGGCGCGGGTGTGCCGGCGACGAGCGCCGAGAGCAGGGCCGTCTGCGCGACGGCGCTGCGGTCCCGCGCGCCCACGACCGGGGCGGCGGTCCGCTCGGGTCGTACGGTCCCGGGTCGTACGGTCCCGGGCCGCGCGGCTTCGGGTCGTACGGTTTCGGGCCGTACGGTCTCAGGTCGTGCCCCGCCGTCGCCGGACGAGGCCGCCGCGGCCTCCAGCGTCGCGCGGATCGTCGTCAGCTCGCCCGCCAGCTCGGCCGCGGGCGGGAAGTCGTCGTCGCGCTCCAGCAGCACGCCGGGCGGGTCGACCCGGGAGCGCAGCGCGGTGAGGATGTCGAGCACGGGCCGCGTCACGGGGTGCGCGTGCGTGTCGTGCCACACGCCGTCCTTCTGGACGCCGCCCGCCACGTGGACGTACGCGATGGCCTCGACGGGCAGCTCGTCGAGCGCCTTGACCGGGTCCTCGCCGCGATTGACGTGATTGGTGTGCAGGTTGGCGACGTCGATCAGCAGCCGGACCCCGGTGCGCTCGACCAGTTCGGCGAGGAACTGCCCCTCGGTCATCTCCTCGTCAGGCCAGGAGATCAGCGCGGCGATGTTCTCCAGAGCCAGCGGCACGGGCAGCGAGTCCTGCGCGATCCGTACGTTCTCGCACAGGACGTCCAGGGCGTCCCAGGTGCGGGGCACCGGCAGCAGGTGGCCCGCTTCGAGCCTCGGCGAAGCGGTGAGCGGCCCCCCGCCGCGTACGAACGCGATGTGCTCCGTCACCAGGGGCGCACCGAGCAGCGTGGCCCGCGCCGCCAGATCCGCGAGCCGCCCGGGATCCGGCCGGTCCGCGCCGCCGAGCCCGAGGGAGACGCCGTGCGGCACGACCGTGACGCCGAGCTCCCTCAGCCGCATCAGAGCCTCCGGCGGATGGCCGGTGCAGATGTTCTCCGCGACCGCCTCGACCCAGTCGATGCCGGGCAGCGCCGCCACGGCGTCCGCTATCTCCGGCCGCCAGCCGATCCCGATTCCCAGCCTCATACGTGTCCCCCCAGTTCCGCTTCGTGCAGGGGTGATGGCCCCGGCGGGCGGTGCTGAATCCGAACAGGGGGACGTTCAGAGGTTGATTTGAGGTTCCTGGCGGGCCTGAGCCCGTCAGGGCATCGGCATCATCGTGGGGGGCACGGGGCGGGAGGTGAACGACTGGTCCCCGGTGGGTGTGACCGGCACCGGGACCTGCGGCACATCCGCGCCGGAGGGCACGGACGGGCCCGAGGGGCTGGCGGTCGACGCGCCCGCGGCCTCGCGTGCCAGGCGGTCGAAGTCGACGAACCCGGTGCCCTCCAGCATGGTGATGTGGTCGAGCACCGTCTGATTGGCGTCGGAGGCCAGCTGCCGTATCAGCGAGTTGCGGGTGGTGTGCCGCACCTGGGCGATCAGAGCGAACACCTTGCCATGCGCGGCCCGCAGGATGTTGGCGAACTTCCGCTCGTACTCCTCGCCGCTCGCCGCGGTGAGCTCCTGCAACCAGGCCTGCTGCTGGGCGGTCGGCTGGTTCGGCAGTTCCATCCCGAGCTTGGCCGCCACGTCCCTGGCCCGCCGGTCCAGATCGGTGTGCCCCACGACGAGGTGGTCCCCGGCGGCCTTCGTCGCCTCGCTCGGGGCCCGCTGGATCGCCTGCTGCCCGGCGGGCAGCTCCCACAGCCCGGCGAGCCGCACCTTGACCAGGAAGTCCCGGTCGGTCGCGGAGAGCGGCCCCCACTGGGTGGCGACGCTCGACGCGTTGAGGTTGGCCTCGCCCGTGCCCGAGCGGTCGGCGTACGACCACACGGGGAAGGCGAGCGCGCCGAGCGTGGCGACAAGTGCCGCGATGATGAGGGCCGTTCCGTTGATACGTCGCAACAAGGTGTCTCCCGGGCCGATGCGTGACTGCGTCGAATCAACCGCCAACTGATTCGGTGTGCAGGCTACTTGGCAGTAATGCCGGTGGGGCAGTACCGGGAGGTACGTAAGTGTGCGCAGGGATGTTCAGTCAGCGGCGCAGCGCGGGATGGTCGGCGACCACCGTGCAGGAGCCCGGCGCGATCTCGGTGAACCCGGCGTCCCGCACCACCGGCAGGCCGCTCGCCGTGAGTTCCCGCCAGCGGGCCGGGTCCGGGGTGGCCACCGACAGGGGGAAGCCCGCCTCGCGCCAGGCCTCGCGCTCGGTCTCCGAGAGTTCCCACCAGGCCAGCTGGGCGCCGTGTCCCGCCTGGGCCATGGTCTTGCCCGCCGACATGTCGACGTCGGGGTTGAGCCAGAGCACCGGACCGTCCGGGCCGGGCGCGGCCGGGGGCTCCGGGTCGTCGAGGTCGGTGCCCGACACCTGGAGCTTGGCCAGCTCCTTCGGCCAGCCGTCCAGCGGCACCGGCGGGAAGACCCGCACCTCGGCGCTGTCGCCGGTGACCGTGATCCCGGGCAGTGCGGACGCCTTGCGCCACTCCGCGCCGCGGGCCCGGCGCACCACCTTGCGGATCCGGGCGTCCTGCCAGTCCCGCATGAGCTGCGCCCACTCGCCGTCGTCGAGCGAGCGTTCGTCGGAGAGGATCGTGAGCACGGCACGCGCGGCGGTCCGCAGGGCGTCCGTACGGGCCGGGGGCGCCGTCTTCTCGATGTGCACCACCAGCGGCAGGACGAACTGCGGCGCCTCGTCCCGGACGGTCGGCTCCGTCAGGAAGGGGCTGTCCGTGGGGACGGGCACGGCGGGGGAATCGGACGCGAAGATGTCGTTGCTGCTCACCCGCCCAGTCTGCCAGGCGCCCCGCCCGCCCCTTCTCGGGGAACTTCTTGGCGGAACGAAAGGCTCCGGGTGAGGATGCTCGGCATGAAGAGCGATCTCTTTTCCAGCGAGCACATGGTCCAGCCTGCCACCGTCCCCGGAATGACCCTGCAGAACAGCAAGTCCATCATGTACGCCGTCAACGGTGAGATGCACGCACGCCAGGGCTCCATGATCGCCTTCCGCGGCAGTCTTCAGTTCGAGCGCAAGGGCCAGGGCATCGGCGGAATGCTCAAGCGCGCGGTCACCGGCGAGGGACTGCCGCTCATGGCGGTCCGTGGCCAGGGCGAGGCGTGGTTCGCCCACGAGGCGGCGAACTGTTTCATCGTGGAGATCGAACAGGGCGACGTCCTGACCGTGAACGGCCGCAACGTCCTGTGCTTCGACGCCACGCTGGCGTACGAGATAAAGACGGTGAAGGGGGCCGGCATGACCGGCGGTGGCCTCTTCAACAGCGTCTTCAGCGGCTACGGGAAGCTCGGGCTGATATGTGAGGGCGATCCGCTGGTGATCCCCGTGACGGCGGCGCAGCCGGTGTACGTCGACACCGACGCGGTCGTCGGCTGGAGCGAGCGGCTCACCACGTCCCTGCACCGCTCGCAGAGCTTCGGCTCGATGGTGCGCGGCGGCTCGGGGGAGGCCGCCCAACTGATGCTCCAGGGCGAAGGGTTCGTGATCGTACGGCCGAGCGAGGTCAAGCCCGAGAAGGCGTCGGCCAACTGAATCTGCGAGGCGTGGGCCGCCGGTACGGACTCGGCGGCCCCTGGGTCCTGCGCGGGGTCGACATGGATCTGCCCGCGCGTGCCCTGGTCCGGATCGAGGGCGCCAACGGCACCGGCAAATCGACCCTGTTGCGGCTGCTCGCCGGGATCGACGCCCCTAGCGAGGGCCGGGTCACCGGCCGGGTGCCGCGTACGGCGTACGTCCCCGAGCGATTCCCTGCCGCCCTGCCGTTCACGGCGGCAGGCCTTCTCGTCCACCTCGGCCGTGTCCACGGCCTGCGGACCGGGGAGGCGGCGGCTCGGGCGCAGATGTGGCTGACGCGGTTCGGGGCCGAAACCGACGCCCGTACGCCCCTCGCGGAGCTCTCCAAGGGCACCAGCCAGAAGGTGGCCGTCGCGCACGCGCTGATGGCGGACCCCGGACTGCTCGTGCTGGACGAGGCGTGGACGGGCCTGGACCCCGTGGCACGGGAGGAACTGGACCGGGCCGTCGCCGAGCGGGTCGAGGCAGGGGCGACCGTCGTCTTCGTCGACCACGACCCGCACCGGCTGGCCGGTTCGGTCGACCTCGCCTACGGGTTCGACGGCCGCGCGCTCACCCCGGTGACGGTCCGCGCCATCCGGCGGCCCACCGGCCCCCGCGTCCGCATCGAGGCGACGGGCCCACCGGACACCGTCCTGCCGCCGGGCCTCCCGGGCACCCCCGTGCTGGAGCGTGGCCCCGAAGCGGCGACCGTGCGCCTCACGGTGCCGGCGGCCGACTCGGACGCCCTCCTGCGTACGCTCCTCACGGCGCCCCGGCCGTGGCACATCCGGCACGTGGCACCCGCCGGGAGCGAACCCCCGGGGCCGGGCCAAGCTCCGGAGCGGGGAGCAGCCCCGCCGGCCCCTGCCCCGAAGCCGGGCCGCGCCTCGCAGCGGGGTCCTGTCCCGGAGCGGGTTCCCGCCCCGGCGCTCGCGCCGGACCGCGATGCCGCTCCGGCGCCCGGCCTCGACTCCGATCCCGTTTCGGTGCCGACCTTCGGCCCTGCCCCCGCGCCCGACGTACCGGTGCGCGCCCGGCCGCCCGTGCGCGGCGGGGTGCCTGGCCGGGCCGCGGCGGCCCTCGTCCGCTACGAGTCCGCCCACCTCCTGCGCTCGCAGCGCTGGCTCGCCCCCCTCCTCCTCTACGTGGCCTTCCTCGGCGTGGGAGTCCGGTCAGGCCAGCCCGTCCTCGACTCCCTCGGGTACGCCGCCGCCGGGATGGTGCCGGTCACCGCATGGTTCGTCCGGCTCTGCGCCACGCAGGAACCGCCCGCCGCGCGCGCCGTCGTGGCCGCCGCCGTCGGACGGCCGCGTGCCCACCTCTGCATGCTGCTCGCCGCCGTGGCGTGGGCGCTCGTCCTTGGCGTCGTCGCCGCCTCGGTCGTCCTGCTGATCAGCGAACCCGCGGGTTCCGACGGCACCGCCGTGCCGCTGCCCGCAGCCTGGACGGCCGGGCTGCTCGCAACGGTGTGCTGTGTGCTGACGGGGGCGACGGTAGGGGCGCTCGGCACGCGGCCGGTGCTGCACCGGCTTGGCTGGTCGGTGGTCCTCACCGCCATGGGGGTCCTGCTCGCGCTGGTGACCAGTGGTTCACCGGCGAAGCACGCGGTGGCCGGGCTCGTCTCCGGATCACTGTCCGGGACGGTGCCCCCGCTGGGCCTGCCGTCGGCCGGAGCCCTCGTGATCGCGGCGGGAGCGGCGGCTCTCGTCTGCCGGCTCACTTCGGTGCGCGAGTGACTACCCTCGTACGTATGGACGATTCGTACTGCGGGCCCCCCGCGCCGAAGCCGGAGACCAGGGACACGGACACGGACACGGACACGGACACCGGTCCTCCGTTCGCGGAGTGCGTACTGTGCCGCGAGCCGACCGAGTATCCGGAGTCGACCAAGGGCATCACCCTGTGTCCGGTGTGCGAGTGGCGGGAAGCGGAGCGCACCGCCTGCTCCGGTTGAGCGGTGTGCGGGGCCGGCCCACGCGTCAGCTCCGCATCAGCTCGGAGACCTTCACGAACCGGTAGCCACGCGCGCGCAGCTCCGGCACCACCCGCTCGACGGCCTCTTCGGTCACCGGTGCCGCGCTGCGCGTGCAGTGCATGACCACCAGCGAACCCGGTGTCACCCCTGCCAGCACCTGCTCGGCCACCGCGTCGGCGTCCTTCGCGAACGCGTCACCGCTGACGACGTCCCACTGCACCGCCGTCACCTTCTCCGACGCAAGCGTGCGCAGGGCCGTCTCGTCGTAGCAGCCGCCGGGGAAGCGGAAGTACGGCACCACATTGCGCGCCCCCGCTTCCCGGAACGCGGCGAAGGCGCGCCGCACGTCGTCGCGCATGTCCGCCTCGTCGATGACCGGCAGGCCGTAGCAGGGGGACGTGTAGGCGTAGTGCCGGTATGAGTGGTTGGCGATCTCGAACAGCGGATCGGTGCCGATCGCCCTGGCCTGCGCCGGGTACTCCCGCGCCCACCGACCGGTCATGAAGACCGTCGACGGCACCTTCAGCCGGCGCAGCGAAGCGATCAGTTCCGGGTTGTCGAAGCGCTCGCCGGAAGCGGCGCGGGGCCCCTGGTCCGCGGTCATGTCCGCGTCGAAGGTGAGGGCCACGAGCTTGTCGCGGGACCGTGCGCTGTCGCCGCTCCCGCGCGGGCCGCGCGTGAAGACCGGGGTCAGGCCGGCCGGCCCGGGCGCCATCGTGGGCGCCTTGCGCCCGGTAGGCGGTGAGGCGAGGGCGCCGGCGGGAGCGGAGGACGCCGCGGGCGGGGCGTGGGTCGGCGCGTGGGTCGTGGCCCGAAGGGTCTCGGTACGGGCGGCCCCCGGGCTGCCGCATCCGAAGAGGCCGCTCCCGATCACCGCTCCAAAAATGGCCGCAAATGTGATTTTCCGTACGGATTTGGTCACTCTCGGAACGTAACTGATCGCCGAGTGGTGTGCCGTGAGCGGCGCCCGTGCGCCGCGCGGCGCTTCTCGGATGCTCCGGATCCGTCACCGACTGACCCGGGGGCCGGGTGCCCGGCCGTCCCCGGCCCGTGCCGCACGCTGTCCGGCGGCTCCGGGCCGGAACCGGCGGAAGGCCCTGGCAGCGGTGAGCAACGTCGGTTGCGTCCGCTCCCGGCCCCGCCGCCGGTCCGGCTCAGGTCAGGCGGTCATCGCCATGGTCCCGTCACGGCGAAGGTCGTTCCGGGCGTGTAGCAGTTCAGATACATCGTCAGACCGTCCGGCGAGAAGGTGGATCCGGCGAATTCGCCCCACTCCGGCTCCTCCGGCGTCCCCGTGTTCTGCCGGCCGCGCGCCATCGTGTAGACCTCGCCCCGGCGGGTCACCCCCAGTACGTACTGGGCCCCGTTGCCGTCCTCGCAGACCATCAGCCCGCCGTCGGGTGCCAGACAGATGTTGTCGGGGGATTCGCCGGGCAGCTGGATGTCCGTGTCCGGACCGAAGACGACCACCAGCGTGAGACGGCGTCGCTGCGGGTCGTACCGCCACACCTGGCCGTAGTGGTCGCCCGACGAGCCCTCGGACCGGCGCGCGAAGCTGGATACGAAGTAGACCGACGACCCGCCCCAGTAGCAGCCTTCGAGCTTCTGGGCGTGCGTAATGCCCTTGGGGCCGAAGTCCTGGAGCCGGATCGGGGTCTCGGCGGCCAGCGGATCGGGCACGGGCACCCACTCGACCCCGTCGAACGACGCCCCGGTGTCCTGGATGGCGGAGAGGTCGGGCACGCCCGGCACCCGCATGGCCTCCAGCGCGCCACCGGCCCGCAGCGAACCGCGCCCGCCGAGCGGCTTCTCGGGCAGGAAGCGGTAGAAGAGCCCGAACGGCCGTTGGAACGCGTCCTCCGTCTCGTACACGATTCCGCAGCGCGGATCGATGGCGACGGCTTCGTGCTGGAAGCGGCCCATCGCGGTGAGGGGTACGGCTCCGGTGCGGCGCGGATCGGCGCCGTCCACCTCGAAGACGAAGCCGTGGTCCTTGGTGTAGCCGTTCGTGCCGGCCTTGTCCTCGGTCTCCTCGCAGGTGAGCCAGGTGTTCCAGGGGGTGGGGCCACCGGCGCAGTTCACCGCCGTACCGGCGATGGCGACGCGCTCGCCGAGGACCGTGTTGCGGCTGTCGAGCTCCAGGGCCGTGCAGCCGCCCTTGCCCATGGGGTCGTAGGTGAGGCCGTCGACCGTGGGGACCGCGAGCGCGGCGGTGGCGCGGTTCTCGTGATTGCGTACCAGGTGGACCCGGCCGCGGTTGCCCCGGAAGGCGGCCATCCCGTCGTGGTTGCCGGGTACGAGGCCCTCGCCCGAACGGAGCTCGTCGCCCTGGCGGGAGAGCACCCGGTAGCGAAAGCCCTTCGGCAGGTCGAGCAGACCGTCCGGATCGGGGACGAGGGGGCCGTAGCCGCTGTGGCCGACGGCGGCGGAGGTGCCCGCGAAGAGTTCGGAGAACGCTCCGGTGAAGGCGACCGAGACGGCGGCTGCGCCGGTGCCGGCCAGGACCTGGCGGCGGGTCGCGGGGCGTCGTGCTGCTGAGGACATGAGGCAACTCCCTGTTGGCGGACAGGTGTGACCCGCATGTGTGTACCACGCGTGTTGCCGCGCGGGAACCATGCGGGCCACTGTGCCTCGTGGTGGCGACGGTGCCGCAAGTGGCCCTGGGGCCACCTGAGATCAGGCCAGGGAAGCGGAAAGCGTGATCGTCGTGCCCGTCAGCGCCTGGCTGACCGGGCAGTTCGCCTTGGCGTCCTCGGCGGCCTTCACGAAGCCCGCCTCATCCAGACCGGGCACCTCGCCCTGGACGGTGAGGTGGATGCCGGTGATGCCCGTGCCGGGCTGGAAGGTCACCTCGGCCTGGGTGTTCAGCCGGGTCGGCGGGTTGCCGGCCTTGGCCAGACCGTTGGAGAGCGCCATGGAGAAGCAGCTGGAGTGCGCCGCGGCGATGAGTTCCTCCGGGCTGGTCTTGCCGTTCGCCTTCTCCGCGCGCGACGGCCAGGAGACCGGGTACTCGCCGATGCCGGAGGAGTCGAAGGTGACGACGCCCCCGCCCTCGAGCAGATTGCCTTCCCAGACCGTGTGCGCCTGACGCGTGGTAGCCATGCTGGAATCCCTTCAAACGGTGTGCGCGGTGATACAGGACGTACGAGGCCCCCGGAGGTGCCCCGTTCGGTGGTACGCCCCCGAACCTACTGCGCCACCAGTCCCTTTGCGTCGCGCGCCAGGGCCGTGAGACGGGAGATGGCCCGGAAGTACTTCTTCCGGTACCCGCCGTTCAGCATCTCGTCGCTGAACAGCTTGTCGAAGGGGAGCCCCGAGGCGAGCACCGGAACCTCCCGGTCGTAGAGCCGGTCGGCGAGGACGACGAGCCGCAGCGCCGTCGACTGGTCCGGCACCGGCTCCACGCCGGTGAGGCAGACCGCGCTGATGCCGTCCGTCATGGCCCCGTACCGGCTCGGGTGGACCCGGGCCAGGTGTTCGAGCAGGCCGGGGAAGTCGTCGAGGGCGGCGCCCGGTGTGGCGTACGCGCCCTTGGTGACCTGCTCGTCGGAGTACGGCGGCGGGGCCTCGGGCAGCCCGCGGTGGCGGTAGTCCTCACCGTCGATCCGCAGCGGCCGGAAGTGCGAGGAGAGGCCCTGGATCTCGCGGAGGAAGTCGGCGGACGCGAAGCGGCCCTCGCCGAGCTTGCCGGGCAGCGTGTTGGAGGTGGCGGCCAGCGCGACCCCCGCCTCGACCAGCCGGCTGAGCAGTGAGGAGACCAGTACGGTGTCGCCCGGGTCGTCGAGCTCGAATTCGTCGATGCAGAGCAGCCGGTGTCCGCCGAGGGTCTGCACGGTCTGCTGGAAGCCGAGCGCGCCGACGAGATTGGTCAGCTCGACGAACGTCCCGAACGCCTTCAGCGAAGGGGCCGCGGGCGTGGCGTGCCAGAGGGAGGCCAGCAGATGGGTCTTGCCGACCCCGTAACCACCGTCGAGGTAGACCCCGCGTGGCCCCGCCGGAGCGGCGGGCGCCTTCCTGCTGAACCACTTCCGTTTGCCGGCCCCCGTGGCATGCGCACCGCCGAGGCCGCCCGCGAACCCGCTCAGCACACGGACCGCTTCGGTCTGGCTCGGCTGGTTCGGGTCGGGCACGTACGTCTCGAAGCGCACCGAATCGAAGCGCGGTGGCGGCACCATCTCGGCGACCAGACGGTCGGCGGGAACGCGCGGCTCACGGGCGCACAGGGACAGCGGGGCCGCTTCAGCTATGGGGCTCTGCCCCGGAACGGCGGTGGATGACGACACAACACGCCAGCTTAGGCGCCATGCCAGACTGCTTCGTATGCGACGCCTGCTCCCTGTGACGGACCTGACAACCGACGAGACCGGCCGGGTGGCCGGCGCGACCGCCCCCGAGGCCGCGGCCGACGGCGGCGAGTGGAGTCTCGACCGGCTGGCCGACGCCTACGCCTATCCCGCGGGGGACGGCCCCTGGCTGCGCGCCAACATGGTGTCCACCCTCGACGGCGCGGCCCAGCACGACGGCCGCTCCCAGGGCATCTCCTGCGCGAGCGACATGCGGATCTTCGGCACGCTGCGGGGACTGGCCGACGTGGTGGTGGTCGGCGCGGAGACCGTGCGCCTGGAGGGCTACCGCCCGGCCAGGGCACGGGATGCCTTCGCGGCGCGGCGCGCGGCGGCGGGACAGGGCGTCGCCCCCTCGATCGCCGTGGTGAGCGCGAGCCTGAACCTGGACTTCTCGCTCCCGCTGTTCACCTCGCCCCTCGTCCCGACTCTCGTGCTGACCGGCGCGGGCGCCCCCTCCGACCGGGTCCAGGAGGCGGAGCGCGCCGGTGTAAAGGTCGTCGTCGCAGGTGAGGGCGGTGTGGTCGCGCCCGAGCGCGCCGTACGCGAGCTGGCTGCCCTCGGGCTGAAGCGGATGCTGACGGAGGGCGGTCCCCGGCTGCTCGGTCAGTTCGTGGCGGCCGACGCGCTGGACGAGCTCTGTCTGACCGTGTCCCCGATGCTGTCCGCCGGAGACGCGCAGCGGATCGCGGGGGGCCCTTCGGTGGGCATGCCGGAACGATTCGCCTTGACGTCGATGCTGGAGGAGGACGGCTTCCTCTTCACCCGGTACCGACGCGACCGCTCCCGCTGATACGCGGCCCGGCGCACGGCCCGCGGGCCGCTGCTCCGGTCCGGGGTCGCGGTACGTGTTGACACGAGTTCTGACAAGTAACGGAATTTCCCGTTCCGGTTAGCTTCCGGTGGGCACACTTACTTCTGCAGACCCCGTGCGATCGCGGGGAAGGATGGTTTCAGCAGCGACCGTCACGGTCGATGAGACGAAGCGGAAGGGCGCCTGTCGTGTTCACAAGCGTTTTGATGATCGAGAAGCCCCTCTCCCAGGAGGACGTGGAGTTCGTCACCACCCTCCACGGTGAGGAGCGGACCTCGTTCGTCGTACTGATGCAGCCGCGGGGCGACCAGGCCGACGTACTTTTGCGCGCGATCGACGACGTGGCGATCGGCGAGCTGAAGGAAGCGACCCGCGAGGGCGAGGAACCGGAGGGCAAGGAGGCCCGTGAGCCCGCCGAACTGGCTCTCGAATTCACGCTCCAGGCACTCCGCAAGGCCGGCTCCGACGCGGTCGGACAGGTGGTCGAGGACCACCCCCTCGACAAGCTGAAGACCGTCGTCGACGAGGCGAGCGCGGACGAGGTCATCGTCCTGACCGCCCCGCACTACGTGGAGGAGTTCTTCCACCGCGACTGGGCTTCCCGGGCCCGTCACAAGGTCGGCGTACCGGTGCTCAAGCTCTTCGCGCACAGCGAATAGGCTGGGGGACCGTTACTAGCATCGACCCTGGGAGACACCCGCATGGCACCCGGAATTCCTGCCGCCCTTGAACGGCCGCACTTCATCGGCATCGGCGGCGCCGGGATGTCGGGCATCGCGAAGATCCTCGCCCAGCGGGGCGCGAAGGTGGCGGGCAGCGATTCCAAGGAGTCCGCCACCGCGGAGGCGCTGCGGGCGCTGGGGGTGACCGTCCACATCGGGCACGCCGCCGGTCATCTGGCCGACGACGCCACCTGTGTGGTCGTCTCCAGCGCCATCCGCTCCGACAACCCCGAGCTGGTCCGCGCCGCCGAGCTGTCGGTCCCCGTCGTGCACCGCTCCGACGCGCTCGCCTCCCTCATGGAGGGCCTGCGCGCGATCGCCGTCGCCGGCACGCACGGCAAGACGACCACCACGTCGATGCTCGCCGTCGCCCTGACCGAGCTCGGCCTCCACCCCTCGTACGCCATCGGCGGCGACCTGGAGGGCCCCGGCACCAACGCCGCGCACGGCGAAGGCGAGATCTTCGTCGCCGAGGCGGACGAGAGCGACCGCAGCTTCCAGAAGTACGACCCCGAGGTCGCGATCGTCCTCAACGTCGAGCTGGACCACCACGCGAACTACGCCTCGATGGACGAGATCTACGACTCGTTCGAGACCTTCGTCGGCAAGATCGTCCCCGGCGGCACCCTGGTCGTCTCCGCGGACCAGGCGGGCGCCGTCGAGCTGGTCCAGCGGGTCCGCGACATCTCCACCCTCAACGTCGTCACCTACGGTTCCGCGCCGACAGCCGACGTGCGCGTCCACAAGGTCACCCCGCGCGGTCTGACCAGCGAGGTCACGGTCGTCCTGAACGGGAAGTACCTCACCTTCACCGTCTCCGTGCCCGGCAGCCACTACGCCCACAACGCGGTGGCGGCCCTGGCCGCAGGTGTGGCCCTCGGTATCCCGGCCCACAACCTCGCCTCCGCCCTCGGCAAGTACACCGGGGTCAAGCGCCGCCTCCAGCTCAAGGGCGAGGCGGCCGGCGTCCAGGTCATCGACTCGTACGCGCACCACCCGACCGAGATGACCGCCGACCTCGAAGCCATGCGCGGCGCCGCGTCCGACGCCCGCCTGCTCGTCGTCTTCCAGCCCCACCTGTTCTCCCGCACCCAGGAGCTCGGCGCCGAGATGGGCCAGGCCCTCGCGCTCGCCGACGCCTCGGTGGTCCTGGACATCTACCCGGCCCGCGAGGACCCGGTCCCGGGCATCACGAGCGCCCTGATCGTCGACGCGGCGAAGGCCGCGGGAGCCGACGTCGTCGCGGTCCACGACCAGGCGAGGATCCCCGAGGTCGTCGCGGGAATGGCGAAGCCCGGCGACCTCGTTCTCACCATGGGGGCGGGCGACGTCACGGACCTCGGCCCGCAGATCCTGGACCACCTGTCGAGCTGAGGGAGCCACCGTGGCGTACGAGATCGAGAAGCCGGACGAGCAGTGGCGGGCGGAGCTGTCCCCCGCCGAGTACGCGGTGCTGCGCCAGGCCGGCACCGAGCCCGCCTTCCGGGGCGAGTACACCGACACCAAGACCGAGGGCGTCTACTCCTGCCGGGCGTGCGGCGCCGAGCTGTTCCGCTCGGACGCCAAGTTCGACTCGCACTGCGGCTGGCCGTCCTTCTTCGACCCGAAGGACACGGACGCGGTCGAGCTGATCCGGGACAGCAGCCACGGCATGGTCCGCACCGAGGTGCGCTGTGCCCGCTGCGGTTCGCACATGGGCCACGTCTTCGAGGGCGAGGGGTACCCGACGCCCACCGACCAGCGGTACTGCATCAACTCGATCTCGCTGACGCTGGCGCCCGACGAGAGCTGAGCCCACCGCTTCCCGGTTCCCCCGGGAAGCCCTCCGCAGCCCCCGGAGTCAGTCCTCTTCGGGGGCCGCGGGGGTTTCGGGACGCAGCAGGGGATGCACGACGCGCGGGAAGACCCGCGCCCGGACGACGGCTTCCGCCGACCCGCCCTGGATGACCGTCTCGGCGACGCCCCACGGGCGGCCGGGCAGCTGAACGGTGATGGTGTACGACGACGAGCAGCCGGTGCACTCGTAACGGTCGGCCCAGGTCTCGACGTCCGTGACGCTGCCCGGGTACCGCTTCACATGACGGTGCCGGGCGTGGCAGCGGTCGCACGTCTCGCCGGGCTCACAGGTCCCGCCGCACGGGCAGGGGACGTCGAAGGAGTCGGCCGGGAGCCAGTGCTGGACGAGAAGGGCGTCCCGGGTGGCGCCCATGTCCTTCATGGCCTTCAGATTGCGGGCCGCGACGTTGTACGACTCGCCGGTCGCCGCCATCCGGTCCCGGATCACGTCCTTGCGTCCACGGTTGGTCGTCATGTGTTCCTCCTGGGTATACGCAGCCCGCCAGGAGGCCCACGAAATCGTTCCTCCTACGGTACGCCAACGAACAGGCGGCGATCCAGCTGCCGCGGGCCCGCCCGCCCGGGGACCGGAACGGAGGCCACGGGCCGGAGACCCTCGCCGCAGCCGGTTCGGTCCCTCGGCCGGGTGGGCAGGACGACGGGGAACGGCGCGCGTACTGAAGCGTCACCTGGGAAGGGAACACCGCGATGGCAACTCCTCTGTCCGCCGACCGACTGCTCAAGGCTCTCCGGGACGAAGGTCTGCGCGTCGTCGAGCACCGGAGCTGGCGCACGCACAACCGCAATCACAAGGGACCGTGGGGGCCCGTGCACGGTGTGATGATCCATCACACCGTGACCTCCGGCACCCAGAGTTCCGTGGACCTCTGCTACGACGGTCACTCGACCCTGCCGGGTCCGCTGTGCCACGGTGTGATCGCCAAGGACGGCTCTGTGTACCTGGTCGGCCACGGCCGGACCAACCACGCGGGGCTCGGCGACGACGACGTCCTGCGCGCGGTGATCGACGAATCGGCCCTGCCGGCCGACAACGAGGCGAACACCGACGGCAACCGCTCCTTCTACGGCTTCGAGTGCGTCAACCTCGGCGACGGCGAGGACCCGTGGCCGGCCGCGCAGCTGGAAGCCATCGAGAAGGCGTCGGCCGCGCTCTGCCGGGCTCACGGCTGGACGTACCGCTCGGTGATCGGCCACAAGGAGTGGCAGCCGGGGAAGATCGACCCCCGCGGATTCACGATGGACTCGATGCGCACCCGGATCAAGGCACGTCTGGGCGGCAGCCCCGACGGCCCGCCGAAGCCCCCGGCGACGTACGAACCGTTCCCCGGAGCCGCGTTCTTCCAGGTGGGCCGTCGCAGCCCCGTCATCACGGCCATGGGCAGAAGGCTGGTGGCGCAGGGCTGCGGACGCTACGAGGTCGGTCCCGGCCCGGCCTGGTCGGAGGCCGACCGCGAGTCGTACGCCGCGTGGCAGCGGAAGCTCGGCTTCTCGGGGAGCGACGCGGACGGCATCCCGGGCAGGTCGAGCTGGGACAAGCTCAAGGTGCCCAACGTCTGACACGCCACTTCCTCGGTCGCCGGACGGGCTGGAGAGCCCGCCCGGCGACCGAGGACGGATCATCGACCGGGAGGGCCACTCGCTGCTGGCGGCAGGGCTTCCAGCGGAGCGGGGCGGGCGGGCGAGGGACGGATACGCATGGGACTCCAGGCGATCGGGGGTGGGGGTGAAGCGGGGACCGGCCTGTGGGAAGGCCGTGGGTGACGCGCGACCCGTGGGAGCGGGCCGTGGGTCGGCAGGGGAAAGCGGGCGCGGGCGGGACCGGGGGGACGGCCACACCAAGATCATCAAGCGCAGTGAAAAAGTACATACATCGCGGCCCGCCGGCTCCGGGACACACGGGAGTCATGGCCGGGGAGGGAAGCTCACCGCATCGGCGTAGTGGTCCCCAAGTCCCTTTCGGGGCAAGGCTTCAGGCGCCCGTGGCCGTACTCCCGACCGGTTCGTCCCACTCCCGCCGCGAGGTCGCGGTGCATTCCCGTACCCGTACAGCGGCCAGTCGCTCGGGTGGTGACTCCTGCCGGACGCGCGTAAACGATCTTGCCTGGACAGTCTTGAGGAGAGTGCGGCGGCCGTCACTCCGGAGGAGGGCGCCGGCGGCCGTCACCGGTCCGCCGGCACCGTAGTGGCCTCTCGTGCCCGCGACCGTCGCCCATCGTCCCGGCCGTCACTCTTGAGAAGAGCGCGGCGGCCTTCCTCCTGTCCGCCGGCACCGTAGTGGCTTCCCTGCCCGCGACCGTCCCAAGCCCCGGACCCGCCGCCCCGCCTCGTCCCACTTACCCCACGCGAAGGACGCCCACGTCCCGTTCCACGCTCCGCACCGCGCGGTCCGAACGCCTTCGCGGCCCTGCGGCTCAGCCCCGCCGAACCCGCCCCGAGATCCGTCGGCCGAGCCGTCCGAGCGTGCTCGGCCGGTTCCACGCCCGGAACGCGTCCGCCCGGCCGCTGCTGCCCGCGCTCTCCACGGCCTGCTCGACCTCTTTGAGCCGGGCGGGCGCGAGCGTACGCACGGCGGGGCGCAGCACCTCGCGCAGCAGGGAGTCGGCCACGGTGTTCCACGCCGGGCCCGCGTGCGGGTACGCGGTCCACACGCCGAAGCAGTCGGCCGTGTAGACGGGGTCGGTCCGCAGACGCTGGGCGACGCCTTCCGTACGGGCCGCGCGGTCGTACGCCGCCACCAGGTCGGTGTCCTCACTGTGAACGAACGCGTACAGCTCCGCCTCCGGACGGTCGTGGGCGAGCAGCCGTACGGCCAGGGCGCCGAACGCCCTCTCGCGGACGGCCGGTTCGACCGGCTCGGCCTGCGCGCACAGCGCCCTGGCCCGCTCCACCCATCCCTCGCCGGCCACCCCGGAACCCACCTCGCGCGCGAAGTCCAACAGCAGCAGCGCCCCCCGCACCCGACCTTCGATCTCCTGCGGGAAGCCGCGCAGCAGGTCGTGGGAGAGGGCGGCCGCCTCGTCGTCGTCCGAAGACGCCGCGAGCGCCGCGTCGACCAGCCGCGCCCACGTCCCGGCCGTCCGGTGCGCGTCCGACGTGGCCGCGTCGAGCAGCAACCGCGCCTCTCCGGCAGTCGGCGCGCGGTCCCCCCACACCAGCCCGGCGGCGGTACGCAGCACCATCGGCTCGGCGAACGGTGAGAGCCCGGCCGCACGCAGCACCCGGTGCCACTCGGCCGCCCGGTCGCCGCCCAGCGTGGCCCGTGCCCCGGCCGCCTCGGCGCACATGCGCAGATGCGGCAGCGCCTGAGTCCCGGTGAACGGCAGCGTCACCCGGCCCAGCAACCGCTCCACCGAACCGGGATCGTCGGGCGCGAGCCGGTCCAGCGCCCCGAGCAGCGCCGTCCGCACGTCGAACTGCTCGTCCAGCAACTCCAGCAGGGCCGGTCCGAACTCCGGATCGTCCTCCGCCAGCAGCGCGGGCGCCAACCGCCCTACGATCGTGGGAAGGAACTCCGCGCAGTCCACGTCCAGCAGCCTCGCCACCCGCAGCAACTGCACCGTGCGCGCCACATCCCCGCTGATCGCGGGCGTACTCAGCTCCGCGAGGATCTCGGGGCCGAGCACCGTCCCGATCGCCTCGCCGTCCGGACCCGCGAACGCGGAGCGCCCGGGCAGCTCCAGCGAACCGTTCCCTCCGCGCACCGCTTCCGTGACCAGCATGGCCGCCAGCGGCACGGTCGTCGTGACCGGCGAGCGTCCGTCGAGAGCGCCGAACAGCCTTCCCACAGCATCGAATTCGGCCCCGGACCTGTCGTCGACGCCGGGTGATGTCAGTGCCTCCACCAGCTGCCGCGTCTGCTTGGCGTCCAGCGCGTACGGCCGTTCGGCGGCCCAGTCGGCGGCGGCGGCGCGCTCGTCGGCGCCGAGCGCGATTCCCGCGCACAGGGCGGTCACGGCGAGCGGACCGGCGGCGAAGGGATCCCCGGGCAGCCCTTCCGCCTCACGGAACAGCTCGGGCGCGCGACTGCGCCAGATCCGGGCGGCGGTCTCGGCCCAGGCGTCCCCGGAAGCCATCTGCGGCCTGACCCCCGTGCATGTGTGCACACGGAGCCCGCTGCCTTCCAACTCGCCTGCGTCAGCCGGAAGTAGACCTACCACCCGGTGCGGCGAGGATCCGGGCTTCCGGGTGTACGTCGTGAAGGTCAGCCGCTCCGCACTCTCCCGAGGCAGCGCGGCACCGGCCAGCGCGATCCACCGTGCCACGTCCGCGCTCTGCCGCTCGACGAGCACGACGGGCGAGACCGGCGGGCTCTCCTCGCTGACCCGGCGCATATCGGCGAAGACGGACGCGAGCCACGGACTGCGCGAGACGGCGAAGTCGCCCAGCCCTTCGCGTACCGCCCCGTGCCCCGGCGGAAGGCTGCTCAGGGGATCGGGTATCGCGCCGCCGGGCGTCACGGACACCCACTGCGGTGACCTCCACGCGTCGACCGGCAACCGGCCGCCTGTCAGCCGTGCGTCCACCGGCAGATACACCGCGTGGGAGTGGAACCTGACGGGAGCCGAACCCGCTCCGCGCACGGGCACCGTGCGACAGAGCAGCCGACTGCCGTCGGACAGCAGACTGAAACTGAACGCCTGCGGCAGCGACCACAGTTGGGAATCGGTGGGAAGGAAGGGCACGTCGACCGGAAACTCGTATCCGATCAATGGCTCGATCTCGTCGAGCATCGCCGCCGAGATCCCGGGACCTACCGCCGTGAACCGTCCCCCCGAAGCCTCGCTCCCCGGCGCGGCGGAGGTGTAGTGCAGCTGTGCAAGGCTCATGCGTCGGCCCTCTTCGTCCCTGCCGCGAGCATCCCCGAATTCACCCCACGGCTGAGGGCGGGGAGAAGTCCCGCAGCCGTGGGGGCGACGCTATCAAGAGGGGGCGTACTGATGTGCGGGCTCAGGCCCCTGCACGCGCACCGATGTGGGGGCTCAGGCCCTTGCGGCGTCCGGGACGGAACTCGCCCGGGCTCGGGACTCGGCGTACGGGTTGCCGGGTTGGCGGTCCGGGAGTTACGGCGTCCGCGTGAGGCCACGCAGCTGGTTGACGAGGGCGTGCACGTCACGCCCCACGGCGGTGTGGGTGACACAGTCCGCGGCTGTCGCGAGAGTGGGGCGACAGGCGCGGCAGAGGCCGTCCGGGAGCGCTTCCGGGCGGCCCGGGACGCCGCACCTGGTGCACTCCACCATCGTGTGGCGCACGGGAGTGGCGGCCGGAGCGGACAGGTGCGGTGGCATCTTGTCGCGGAGGCGGCGGCGTACGAAGCCACGCGGGGCATCTGGCGCAATCTGTTGACGCTGCCCATGGCGCTGATGCTGGACGGGGGAAGGGGAGTGGCCGCCCTTCTCCGCTCCCGACGTGTAGCCCACCGGGCGCAGCGACCGTAGTGGGCTCGGTGAGCGTCCGGGCCGGAGCCCTCGGCGCGGCACGCGACGGCGAAACTCGGGTCACTGCCGCCCGCAGGTGCGCGACCAAAAGAGCGTACGACCGTACACCCCACAGTGTACGATCGTACGCATGACGGCCGAGAAGACGGACTACTTCGCTGACGACCCGCGCACCAACCTGGAGCGGATGCTCGCGGGCGATCTCTATGTCGCCGACGACCCGGAGATCGCACGCCTCCAGCAGCGCGCCATGAGGCTCGCGGCGCGATACCAGGCCGCGTACGTGGAGGACACCGTCACCGCCAGGCCGCTGCTGGCGGAACTGCTCGCCGCCGTGGGGGAGGGTGTCGACGTACGCCCGCCGCTCCACGTCGATTACGGCAGCAACATCACCGTCGGGGCGCGTACGTTCGTGAACTACAACCTGACCGCACTGGACGTCGCGCAGATCACCATCGGTGAGGACTGCCAGATCGGCCCGAACGTCCAACTCCTCACGCCCACGCACCCCGTGGAGCCGCAGCCCCGTCGCGACAAGCTGGAAGCCGCACTGCCCATCACCATCGGCGACAACGTCTGGCTCGGCGGGGGAGTGATCGTGTGTCCCGGAGTGACGATCGGCGACAACTCGGTCATCGGGGCGGGAGCGGTGGTCACCAAGGACGTGCCCGCCGACGTCGTCGCGGTGGGTAACCCCGCGCGGCCCGTCCGCAGCGTCTAGGCGTACCTCATGGCCACCGGACAGACGGATCCACAGCGGCGCGAGCGGATCCTCGCCGCCACGCTCGACCTGATCGCCGACGACGGCGTCGCGGGTGTCTCCCACCGCAAGATCGCCGCCCGCGCGGGGGTGCCGCTCGGCTCGATGACGTACCACTTCTCGGGCATCGAGGAGCTGCTGCGGGAGGCGTTCACCGGGTTCGCCCGGCACGTCGAGGACCTCTTCGAACTGCACCTGAGCGGCGCCGACAGCACCGACGGGGCGCGCGACGCGGTCACCGACCTCATCCACACGCTCTCCGAGGGCCCGCGCCGCGATCTCGTCCTGGCACAGGAGCTGTACACGCTCGCCGCCCGGCACGTGGAGTACCGGTCACTGACGCGGGCGTGGATGCGGCGCAGCCGCCAGTTGCTGGAGCAGCACTTCGACGCGGACACCTCCCGGCAACTGGACGCGCTGATCGAGGGGATGACGCTCCACCGAGCGCTGGACGACGCACCCCACGACCGCGCCTTGACACGCCTGGCCGTGGCGCGCCTCACCGCTGCCGCCGTAGGGGTGCCGGTGGCGTAGCGGGGTAGGACGTTGGCGGCGCATGGACGTGCGAGCGTGCGGGCGTATGGGCATGCCGGTGCGTGGGCGGCGTGGCGTCGCACAAGGACAGCCCGTGGGGCGCGGCCCTGACACCGCGCCCCACGGGCGCGACTCGTACCTGACGGGCGTGGCGCGGCGCCTGAGGCGCGTTCGGTCGGGGACGTAACGCCTGGCTCGATCTTTGACCCACTGTGCTGTGCGCCAGGGCTGGATGTCGGTGGCTGGTGATATCTGTAGAGCGTGGAAGATGCGATCTCAAGCGCGATAGCCCTGCTAGGTGAAGCCTTCGCGGCAGAGGCCCGTCGCCGGCCGCTGGGCTGGGAGGGGCTTCGGTCCTGGGAGGACGAGCACGGTGTCGTGTTGCCCGAGCCGTATCGCACTTTCGCGGCCGAAATCGCGAACGGTACGACCGAGGGCCCGACTTACGAGGGCGGTCTTTTGCCTCTGGGAGCAAAGCCCGACAGCTGGGTCAGTTGGAAGGCTGACTGTTGGATGAGTCCTCAGCCGTTCGACGGCACCGCCGTACGCAAGCCCGACCGGCCCTTCCCGCTTGCAGGTGAATGGCAGTGGGAGTACGAGTACTACGACCACGCCCTCCACTCGTCGCCACTGCATGAGACCTACCAGCACGGCTCGGTGCTACTGGGTAGTGACCAACCCGGCGACTACTGGACGTTGGTGGTGACCGGCCCGCAGCGCGGCCAGGTGTGGTGGCTCAGAGACGGATGCGCCACACCCTATTCCTCGTCCGGAGAACTTGGAGTCGGCTTCCTGGACTGGGTGAGGGACTGGCACCTCGGACAGGGCTGGTGGCGCTCCGAGTAGCCCGGTAACTCGACCTCGAACCTCGTAGGCCGAACGGTTCGTAGTGCTTGATCACTCGGACCGGTAACTGCGTTACGCGCAGGCGGCCTTCGGCTGAGCAGTGATCCGGCCAAGGAACGCACGCAGCCAGGCGGGAACGTGACCGAAGTCAGCTGTTCCGGATGCGGCGGGCGGCGGCGACGAGTTCGTGAGGCAACGAGGCACCAGCGCACGCGTAATCGATCAGCACACCCCGGTACGGGCCGTTCGGCAGATCCGGCGCCAGTTCGATGAGTGCGCTCAACTCGGCAGGGGAGCCGGTGAGCCGTGCCCGGTAGGCGGCCCCGGCCGCGCGGAGCGTGATCTCGCTCGGCTCATGCTCCAGTCCCAGCCCGATCAGCCGTACCGCGTCGGAGAAGTCCCCCTGCTCGGCACGCACGTCGGCCAGATCGAGATAGAGCGACCAGTTGGCCGGATCCAGGGCGAGGGCGCGCTCGAAGGCCGCTCCGGTCTGCTGAGGGCTGCCCAACTTGCGCCACGTACCCGCTCGTACGACTTCTGTCATCGAGATCCGCTCAACGGAGTCCGCCCGGTCGCAGAGGGCGAACGAGGCGTCGGTGAGGCCGCACGCCCGCAGCAGGATCGCCATCCTGGCCATCGCCTCCGGCAACGGGCGCTGGGCAGAGACGGTTTCGATGGCTCGGAACCAGGGTTGGAACCGTTCCCGCATGTTGTCCGTGTCCAGGTCATGGCCGTAGTCCATCGTCCGCATCGCGGCCTCGGCCAGCGCCTCGGCACCCACCGAGCCCAGAAAGCGATCGTCGCCGAACCAGGGGGCTTCGGCCCAGGCGATGTCGGGCCGCGCGCCCGTGACCGACCCGAGCGCCATCGCAGCCCCGTCCATGTCGCCCTTGAGGAAACCGATGTAGGACTGCGTCAGTACCCCGGCCAGGGAGTCGGAGTCCTGGACGACGGCGGCCAGCTCCGTCGGCGACTCCCGCCACAGGTCGGCGAGAGCCGCGTATGGCTCGGGGCTCCCCGGAGCGGAGGTTATGGCACGGGCCAGATACTGTACGGCTGCCGCTGGACTGCCCCCGCAGTGCGCCATGACCTGTGCGAGACCGACTGCAGCTGCTACCGACCGATTCGACATCGGGGGAGGATATCCCCGGCAACGGCCATCTCCCTCCCCGGCCCCTGCCAGGCGGAGGGCTGGCGCCGCCGGACCGACGGCCCCCGGACAGCCTGGGCGTCGGCCGGACTGTGAGCGAGAGGACCAGAACACCAGATGTCTGAAGACGCGCAGTCGGCTCTGACGGAGCTGTGGCAGCAGCGTTGGCCCAACTGTCCTCCGGTCGGGTACAAGCTCCGCGACCCGTACCGAGACGTCTGGGTGCGCTTCCACAGCCTGCCGGAGTCCAAGCGATACGCGGAGGACGAGAGCGAGTACGCCGTCGTCCTGGACCGCTACAACACGGTCCTCGATGACCTGTTCGCCGACGGGGACGTATACGTGATCACACCGGTCTGGGCCGCCGGAACCGAGGTTGCGCCGCTCCAGCCGGACGCCGGCTACTGGCGAAGCCTCCTGGTGGAAGACGATCCTGACCCGGAGCTCCGCACGTACTGCCACCTCTTCGTCGCCCGCCGGCCTTGGCAGCGCGGCTGCCTCGACGGGCTGCTGCGTGACACCGCTGACGACAAGGTGGCGGGAGCCCTGATCACCGACACCCGGATGCGACGCATCCACTGTCCCTACGACGGCGGCGCCGACGTCTTCCTCCCCACACCCGCGGAACGGGATCGGACGCGAAACCGGCATACTGACTGGCTTTCCATCCATCCGTCAGGCCTTTGACGGACGGGACAACCCTGCGGCCACGTTGGAGGATTCACGCAACAGCCGACGAAGCAACGGAGCAGGGGGCAGCGACGCGATGACGCCGATGCCTGGTACTCCAGTCGTAGAGCGCGATCACGGATCGGAGATTCGCTCGTCGGTAATCTGCCTGTGTGGTTGAGACCTGGGATGAAGTGCAGTTGATCGCGGACGGTTTCGAGCGGGTGTACGTCGAGCTGGAGTGGTACGACGGACCTCGCGTCGGTCTCACTGCCATCGACGGGAAGCCCCACTACTTCGACGGCTACGGCCAGTACTTCGGCGACGAGGACGATGAGTTCCGAGTCTGGCCCGCGAGCCCGGCTGCGCTGGAGTGGGAACGCGAGCAGTGGGCGCTCTATGTCAGCTGGAACGAGCGCCATGTGGCGGGGACGGCCCAGCCGGACTACCGAGGTCAGAGCGGAATGGACGCCCGCTATGACGAACTGGACGCGTTGCTGGAGCAGCACCGTCAGGTACCTGACGGTGCCACTCGGCTTGTGGGTGAGCTTCGGCATTGCGGCACCGGCCACCAGGCGGGAGGGACGGGCTACTGGTTCCGGTGGCGTCCGAGCACGTGAAAGGCGCACTCGTCCCGACGTAACCGGGGTCACCTGCAAAGACGGCAAAGCCGCAGCGCCGGCCGTTGCAGGACAGTCCACCGACGCCGCAACGAAGTTGACCGGCCCATCAGTCGGCCTATGAGCTTCCCAGCCATCGCCACGCGCTACGACGAGAGGGCGTACGTCTTCAGCGGGACGGTCACAGCAGCGGCGATCAGGTTATGGCTCGGACCGTGAACAGCAGACATCGGAGCGCCCTAGGCGTTCTGACAACCGTAGCGCGCTCTGTACCAGGCCACCTGCTCGGCACTCATCGATGATGAGAGGGCATACACGTCACCGATACGCGCACCGCCCCGCCGGCGCTCTCCCCTCTCAGGAGACCGGAACGCCATCACGGACACCTGGGAGACAGGTTGCCAGTGCAGGCTGTAGACCGGAGCGTTGGAGTCCGGGACGTCCTCCATGCGCACGCCGCGCTTGGCCAGCAGCCGTTCCAGCTTGTCGAAGCGGAGGTGGCGGTCGAAGCGGCCGTACCGTTCGCGTATCTCCCTGTTGACAACGCTTCCGCCCCATGAAAGCCGATGCACCTGCAGGGTGAAGTGGTGGCCCTCCCACGGGTGGTCGCGCGATTCCCGGCCCCAGAAGAACTCAACCATTCCGTAGTCGCGCCACATGCTCCGGCCGTCAGGGGAGTTCTCGGCGAAGTCGGAGCCCAGGATCGCGGTGACCTGGTCGGGACTGTCCGTCGGCTTGGCCCCGAGGACCGTTCCGGACCTGATCACGTCCGTGTAGAACGCGAGGGAGTGAGGTGTCAACTGGTCTTTCCTTGATGCGCTGAGGTGGCTGAGAGCGGCCGCTTCAGCTCAGGGAACCGGTGCGGCCTGAAGATCCGTCGGACAGGCACTAGAGGCGAGGAAGCACGTCGTCGTCGCGCGGGTCACGGCGTTGATCGAGCCAGAAGAGGTAGCCGCGCAGGTAGGTCTCCAGTCCGCCATCGATGTAGGCGACGAAATCACGATGTCCCTGAGCTGCATCGTGGTAGTGGCTGAGGTATCGCGGGTCGGCGTTGAAGCCCCAGTGGGGGTGTGCGTCCGCACCCCAGTCGGCGGCTATGGCGACAGCCCATTCCCGAACGCGGGCTCGGTCCCGCCACCAGTCGCGGACGGCGTCCACCGTCCAATGGTCGTCACCGTCCCAATTGTAGCCCCGGTACAACTCCATCCGGCAGCCGTCAATCACGGCTGCGGTCTCGTGCTCGTCGACCGGCTGGCGATAGATGAACTCGGAGCCGAAACCGCCGCCGAGATCATCGTCATAGCCAATGTGATCCGGAGCGTCCAGGCGCCCGGTCGCCATGCTGTCGGTCTCGCCGGCGTAGAACGGGCCCGGAACGTTGCGCCAGTTCCGTTGATCCCAGGCGCCCGTGAAGAGTTCACCCGCACGCTCCCCGAGGTTCTCGATGACCCGTTGAGCCGTGGGTAGCGGATTCCAATAGCCGATCACGGTCCCATCCTGCCCGGCTGCGACGAAGCGGGCCCGGCCACCCCCTTTGGCAACGGATCCTTGGGCGACCGAAGGGCTTGTGCTTGTCGGCGCCGACGCCGACGGCTCGGCTCCCGGCGGTCGCTCTTCACCATCAGGGCCGCCGCGACTGCGTGCCGCCCTCCTTGCCTCGGACAAAGGAGCTCGTGAGTGCGGAGGCGATCGGTGCGCATGGGGATCGGATGCGTGCACCACATGGGGATTGGATGCGGTGCACACAGGTGAGGAACATGCCGGGGTCGTTGCCGCGGCGTTGTATAGGCCCCGGCCCCGGCCCCGCCTGCCGCGACGGGACCAGCTCCTATACGTTCCGGACCTGGTCCCGGACCTCGGGGCACCGCAAGAATCCGGCTGATTCATACGTGGCGACTGCGCCGACATTCGAGCTGGGGGTGCAGACGATCGCACTCGACGAGCCAAGCTCCCGCAGTGCGGCCGCCGCGGCGAGGCTGATCGCTTCGCCGTAGCCCTGCCGGCGATGCTCCCGGTGCACGCCCATCGGTTCGAGCAACCCGGGTCTGCCCGGGCCGGCCGACCACACCGTCACCGCCGCCACCCCGCGGCCCTGCTCGTCGTACGCGACGAGCGCGCGGGCGTCGGCATACGGCAGTCCTGCCGCCATCGCCTGCCAGCCCTCATCCGTGAACCTCGACCCGTCGAACGCCGCCCGATGCACGGCGGCGAACACGCGCGCCTGCTCCGGGCCGACGGCCTCGATCCGCACGCCGGGGTCAGATACCGGCTCCGTGAGATCGCGGCGCAGGGGAGCCCACGGCTCATCTGCACCCCAGCCCTCCTCGGTCAGCAGGTCTTGGATCAGCGCGTCCGTCGGAGCCTCGATGTTCACCCTCCCCTCGGGCAGAACGCCCCGCCCCGGGACGGTCACGTCGGCAACCAACTGCTGCGCCAGCTCCTCATCCCGTCTGGCGGCCGGCGCGATCGTCAGTCGCAGCAGCCCGGGACCGTCCAGCAGCCCGACGGCAAGAATCCGCCCGTCCCGGCTCCAGGTCCTCACCGCAGCGGCGGTGGCTTCCGCACCAGACCGCCAGAACCAGCCCAGGTCACCCGGATGCAGGTGCATCGGCGCCCCGTCGTGCTGCCACTCCCGCAGCACGTCAACAGCGGTTTCCAACATGCCGACTTCAGGCCTGCCCAGCATTATTGCCATTCACCGATCACACACCACCGCACCGCCCGCCCGCACCCGGATTCCGGCCGGCGGACGCGTGGTCCGGATCCGGAGCCTGTCAGGCAGCTCCGCTGCGACGTGCCGGACCGACCGGACCGCGGGACGGTGTGCGGGATGCGTCCGAGGTACCTCCCACAGGCGGCACGACCCGCGTGGAACGTGCGCGCGACAGAGGTCGGGGACAACGCGATCGAACGGCGCGTCGGCACGTTGCGCAGTTGGGTGCTCCGGCATACGGGCGGGCAGGCGTACGGCGTCGCCCGGGTGACGCCGTGCGGGTGCGGAGGAGGTATTTCGCGGAAGCCATCATCTGCAGCAGGGATCCCCGTCACGCGCTCCCCCGCCCGTGCGCGCCGGCGGGGCTCCGAGATCGCGGAATCTGAGTTGCGTTCCACGCTACGAAGAGTCCACGAAGAGGTGGCCAAGTCGGGGTGGGCCGTGGGTGCGCAAGGCGAAACGGCGCATCCTGGCGCGCCATGCCTGCGACCCCTGGCCATGCACCGACTTGCGTGACCTTGCTTCGCCCTACGTCGGCCATCCTGACTTTCCCGCTCACACTTGAGGCAGCGCACCGCACCACCGGGACAGAACGCCGACCTTCGGTCGAGCGAGTCTGACCGGCCACGTCGTGGTGAGGAGTAGCGGCCCACAAGCAAGACCGCCTGCATGGAACTTGTACCGAGCGGGGCGTTCGTCAGGTCACCCTGCCCCCGGATGCCCGACCGCCGGCGGGGGTCGGGCAGGATCGCGCTATGAGCACCATCGTCGAGTTCTTCGTGGCCCCGGACGACACTTCAGCGGCCACCACGCTTCAGACCGGGCCGAGACGTGCCTACGAGTCACTCTCTTTCGGTAACTTCGATCCTGAGGAAGCTGTGGTCGATTGGGAGTGCCTGCTTACCGACGGCAGCTACGAGGAGCTCATCGCAGCCGACGAGCCGCGTCTCGTCGCCGGCCGGGGCAACAGCGGGTGTGTTGTCTTCGCCATCTCACCGCGCCTGTCCGCCGCACTCGCTGAGGCTACGGAGTCCACTCTGCGTGAGGTCGCCGCACTGTGGGTCGCACAGCGCGCGGAAGACGGCGAGGTCATCGAAACGGATGTTACCGAGGCGATCCTCGGCGATTTGGCTTCCCTCGTCAGCAACGCCCGACACCAAGGCCAAGGTGTCTACTGCTGGGTGGCATAGAGGTTCACGGCCCGCATGACGCGGGACGACGGCGCGATCAGGACGCGCCGACAAGACAGGCCCCCGCGAAATCGAGCACGACAGCCACTCCAGCAGGGCACGGTTCCCGAGTCGGCGGGAAGACGCCGTGGACATCGCGGGAAGCGAGGAGAGCAAGCGGTTCTACTCGGCGGTGCTGCGGGACGAAGACGTGGCGATGTCACACAGTGCGGTGGCGGGCCCTCCGGGTGCCTGACTGCTGACCCACTCCCGGTTCACCACCTGGGCCCGCACGATGGGGAGGGTCACCTGGGTGAGCCTGGGCTCTCGGACTCCTTGAGCGCCGAGTGCCACTGCTCCGCCAGGTGGGCTGATCTGCGGTCAAGGTCCGTTGTCAGTGCCTCCCCATAGTGTGGAGACATCACTTGGGGAGCCTCGGAGAAGGAGCAAAACGTGTCCGCCAACAAGATCCAGCACAAGGTGAATCACGTCGCGCTGGTAGTGGACTGTTCCGGTTCCATGCATCAGCACCAGAGCCAACTCATCCGAGTTGTAGACGAGTTCGTGGCGGGCCTGAAGTCCGAGTCGGACAGTCTCGGGCATGAGACCCGGATCAGTCTCTACTCCTTCGACCACAGGGTGGAGAACCTGGTCTGGGACATGGACGTGAAGCACCTGCCGTCCATGCGAGGGCTGTACAAGGTCAACAACGGCGCGACCGCCCTCATCGAAGCCTCTCTGAAGTCTCTGGACGACCTCGGCCACATCTGGGAGGAGTATGGCGAGCACAGCTTCCTCCAGATCGTGGTGACGGACGGCGAGGAGAACGCCTCCGGTGGCGACAGACGGCACGACGGCGACATGACCATCCTCGGCCCCTGGCTCGACAAGATCGCGGCGAAGATGGGTGCTCTTCCGGGCCACTGGACTTCCGCGATCCTCGTTCCCAACTCCCTGGCGAAGCGCACCGCGCAGAACTACGGCTTCCCGGCCGGCAACATCGCCATCTGGGATGCGGACTCCCAGGAAGGTGTCGAGGAAGCGATCGGTACGGTGCGCGCCGCCGCGACCAGCTTCCTACGCGGCCGCGAGCAGGGCGTGCGCGGTACGAAGAACCTTTTCGCGGTCGGGCAGGACATATCGGTTGACGACGTGCGGGCGAATCTCGAACCGGTCCCGGCTGACAAGTACCGACTCCTGAAGGTCGACACGGAGGTAGAGATCCGTTCCTTCGTCGATTCACATCCGGGCGTGACGTACGAGCGCGGGTCGTGCTACTACCAGCTCGGCACCCGGGTTCAGGTGCAGCCCGACAAGGAAGTCATCGTCGTCGAGAAGGACACAGACCGCGCATACACAGGCGACGCGGCGCGCAGCCTTCTGTTCGGTACGGGAATTCGGGGGACCGTCTCCGTGAAGGCGGGGACCAATCCCAAGCTGGAGGTATACGTGCAGAGCCGTTCGGTGAACAGAAAGCTCAAGCCGAAGACACGTCTGCTCATCATGCTCTGAAATTCAGTGATGCAGGCTGAGTTCGCAGTGCAACGCGTGCAGCATCAGCAAAGCGATCAGCACCAGCAGCGTCGGCGGCGACCCTCTGCCGATCCCACACCGTGGAACCACAAATGGAGCCGGTCACCGGCACCGAAGGGGATCCGCTCACCGACAACTGGACCGTCAGGGGCGGCGGTTCTGTGGAGCGAATCGACCACGGTCACATATGCGGGCGGCTCCATCGGCTCTCGGCCTGCCTGGGCGGTGGCCCTCACGTAGGCAGTCTCGGCCCCCACGCGACGACGCTCAAAGACCCTTTTGGCGCGGATCGCTACCCCAAGCGGGGCAGTGCCTCTGCCTCCGGACAATGACCCAGTCCGGGTCCGACTTACGGGCACATCGATCCGAAGCGCCGCGCACCCTGGCCCAGTACGGTTACATGCACCGACCGCGGACGCGTCGAGGCAGCAGCGCGCGACAGGGAAGTCGCCGTCTCCGCCAGGCGCGTGGACACAGTCCCGTGACGGCCAGATACCAGCTGGGCCCATACCGATGCACGCCCTTGGTATGCGCCCAGCTGGGATTTGGAAGACAACTCCAGACAGTCTTTGCACCATGAGCCGACTCAGCTCAGCTCAGATCGGCTTCCACTCCAGCTGGTCATGCCGTCACCTGCCGGGCGACCGACCGATCGCATATTGCGCACCCACGGTCGTGAGTACCTTGTCCACCAGCTCCGCAACGGACTCGCCGCCACCGGTGTCGATGCGATCGAGCCCCAGGCTGTCGACGGCGTCCAGCATCAGTGTCTGGTAGCGCACAGTGCGGGCCACGAACTTGTCCATCAGAAGCCGTTCCTCGTTCGCGGCTTCCGCGTAGCGGCCGGCCTCGTGGACCCGGGCCCGAATGAGGGCCTCATCCGCGGTCAGCCACACAGCAGCGGTACAGGGGGCCGTGAGACTCGCAACCCAGACGGGCCACAGGGCCGAACCTTCCAGTACCAGACCCTCATGGGCGCCACTCCCGGCCGCGTAGTCCGCGACCAACTCCTCGATCCGGGGCCGGAGCCGTTCGTAGTGGTCGAGGACAGACGAAATCAGTTCGTGGACGGTGAGTGATCCGTAATGCTCGGCGACGTGGGCCGGCACCTCCCACTCCGGCGTCCGCCAGGGCCGCCCGGGATGACGCGCCAGTCCGTCGGTGGAGAGGTAGTCGAACCCCAGCCGCACCGCCAGAGCTTCGGAGACGGTCGACTTCCCTACGTTCGACGTTCCGCCGATCAGCACCACCCGCGCACCGTTCATGCCGCGACCTTACTGATCGCGGCACCGGTGTTGCGCGCGGTCAGCGGAGGCCAATGCCGCACCCCACGAGGTGCGGCAGACCGCGGCCTCATGCCTCACGCCTCCTACCTCACGCCTCACGCCGCCGACCTCATGCCTCCGAGCTCACGCCGCCGACCTCAAGCCGCAGACTTCGCGCCTCAGAACTCCTAACGAAATGATCTTCGAGGTGGTTGGATCCCTCCAAGAGCGTTGATCGGGGGTTGCGGGGTGGCTCGGCCGAAGCCGTGGGAAGTCGAGGACGAGTTGTGGGCGGTGATCGAGCCGCTGCTGCCCAGGGTTGAGCGTCGGGCCCGGCATCCGGGACGGAAGCGGCACCCGGACCGGCTGGTGTTCCAGGGCATCCTGTTCGTCCTGCATACCGGGATTGCCTGGGAACACCTGCCGCAGGAGCTCGGCTTCGGTTCGGGTATGACGTGCGGCGCCTGGCCGAGTGGACTGAGGCCGACGTGTGGCCCCGGCTTCACGAAGCGCTCTTGGCCAAGCTCCGCAGCGCGGACGCCCTGGACTTCCCCCGGGCGGCGGTCGACGGCTCCCACATCCGGGCGTTAAAAGGGGCCCCAAGACGGGACGAAGTCCTGTCGACCGGGGCAGGACGGGCAGCAAGCACCACTTGATCACCGATGCCACCGGCATTCCGCTCGCCGTCACCCTGACCGGCGGCAACCGTAACGACGTCACTCAGCTCGTCCCACGCTTTAGGCAGTGCCGCCGGTGCGAGGCAAGCGAGGCCGACCGCGGCGCCGCCCCGACGTCGTGCTCGGTGACCGCGCTACGACCACGACAAGTACCGTCGCCTCGTCCGCGCGCTCGGCGTGAAGCCACTGATCGCGCGACGTGGCACCGAACACGGCTCCGGACTCGGAACCCAACGCTGGGTTGTCGAGCGCGCCTTCGCTCATCTGCACTGGTTCCGCCGCCTGCGGATCCGCTGGGAGGTCCCTGACGACATCCACGAAGCCTTCCTCACCCTGGGATGCGCACTCATCTGCTGGCGACGCCTGTCACAGTTGACCCGAGCCCTCGCCCTCCCGCAGTAGCCACTCCCTGACCGAAGGAACATGGTCAAAGAGCTGGCTGACCTGCATGCCTTCTTCGCGTGAGGTCACCCGCGACAGCGGGGTGAAGTCGTCGGGAAGCACGTCGAGCAGGCTCACCACCCGGTCTCCTGCATGCAGAGTGATCAGCAGCTCGCACCGCAGCTGAAGTGGAACGTCCGGGCGGTGGGACAGGCCGTGCCACAAGGCCGGCCACAAGTAGTGGGTGCCATCAGGCGCCGCCTTCGCTCGCACCCAAGCCGGGTCCAACCGCTGGCTCAGGCCGAGGTCACACGCCCGCTCCTCCAGCCTGAACAGCGAGGCCGAATCAACGGCTTTCAGCTCGCGAGGCAGCGGTTGATCGAAGTCCATCGCCCCATGCTGCCCGACAGCACCTCACGACGAGGAGCCGCCCCAAAGAGTCATTCCGTTAGGAGTTCTCAGACCACGGACCGCGGCTGCGCAGCCGCGAGCGGCCGCCGGGTACGCCGCCCGGCCGCGTACCCGGCGATCCCCAGACCGATCCCGACCAGGGTCAGCACAATGCCGAGGGCTCCGAGCGCCAACAACGCCGCCGACACAGCGAAGCCCTCCTGTACTCGCCCCAGCACTCCGGAGGCCGCGACGCTGCCCGACTGCTCGTCGAGGAAGAACCGCGAGTCGTTCGCGTTGCCTCTGTTGTCTCCCAGCAGGAAAAGTCGCCCGTTCGGCACCTGTACGTCGTACGGCTCGCTTGCCGGGTTCACTTCGCCGCGCATCACGTACGGTTCGTCGACCGGCTTCCCGTTCACCGCGATCCGATTTTCATCGCCTACGACGTGATCACCACCCATTCCGATGACCCGCTGCAGGACCGGTGCGCTCCCATAGCGGTCGGGCACTCGGACGAGTACGACATCACCCCTGCGTATCTCACCCGTGTCCAGACGCTCGACAACCAGCCGCTCGCCCATGCGATACGTGGGCTCCATCGACTGGCCCATGACGGTGACCCCTTGGTAGCTCGTGAAGAAGTACCCGAAGCCCCCCAGGCCCAGAAGGAGCCCGAGTGGCACCAGTACCCAGGCTGCGACTCTCAGCCCGCTGCCCACTCCCCGCTGCTGCATGAACACCTTCTCCTGGAACTCCGCAAGCCGCCCAAGGCCGGGCGGTCCAGCAGAGGTTAAACGGACTCAGGACGGGAACGCACCTCGCTCCAAAGGCCGCTTGGAGGAGCTGACACAAGCTTTGACGCGTCGGTAGGTGATCACGCAGCAGGCCAGTTTGAGGAAGGCTTCGTGAATGTCGTCGCGGATCCGTAGTCGGCCGTGCGCGTCGGTGATCACGTGGTGTTTTGAGCCCGGTCTGGCACGGTCGACCGGGCTCGGGCCCGTTTTGGGCCGCCCCGACGCGCCTGGTGGTGCGAGCCGTCGATCACCGCCCGTGACCAGTCCAGCTTGCCCGCCTGGTGCCAACAGCGCACCCTGCTCGCCACCACACCCGACGGCGACGTGCAATGCTCAGGACTTGTGGATCAGCTTTGGGAGCGCGCGAAGGGTGAACCTTCCCATCCCTGGTGGTCCGGGAAACACGAGCACCCCGGCGGGAACGTGCAGGTCATCTCGGTCCCGGAGGGCTGGCCGTTCTGGGTCTTCCGCGGGGTCCGGGCCGGCCGCGAGCACGGGACCACGTGCGCCGCGCCCACGGCCTGATCCACGCCCTCGACCAGCTCGCTACCTACCATTGTGGAGATTCCCACCCTCACCGACCTGGGCTACGAGAATGTCGGCGATAGCTTCCGCTACCCGGTCAAGAGACCGCAGGGCAGTGAACTCGCCGAGCACCACAAGGCATTCAACAAGGTGACCGGGGCCTCCACGGTGTTGCCGAGCGCGCGAACGTCCTGCTGAAGGTCACCTTGGCCCTGCGCCGCGTCATCCTCGACCCGGCAGCGATCACCCGAATTGCCCGCGCCGCACTCATTCTGCTCCAGCTCGAACGCGGCCGCACCGCCTGACCATGATCACGAACCGTCACGAGACGTTACCGAGAAAGGTTCACTGTGCGCCAACATCGCCTCCGCCCTCTAGCTCAATGCCTTCGCCATTGCTGTGGCCGACGTGCCCCTGTTGGCGCTGCTGTGGTCAGTCGGACTGCTCAACCGTGCTTTGCAACGGCATCGCTTCCAAGCTGCCACATTTCGTAGTTCCCGCATTCTGCTGTGATCTCGGCCATCTCCTGAGCCGCGGTGAAGAAGTCATCGACAGCCGGCGATGTGCGCGATGCCGCAACTGCGAGGCACACCTGGTCGGGCGCCAGATCAGGGATGGGCACGTAGCTGATGTCCGGATGTGAGTAGAACACGGTCGCCGAACGGGCCAGGAACGAGATGCCCCGGCCGGCCGCGACATGCTCGAGCGTCTCGTCCACCCCGTGCACCAGGTACCCGGCGTTAGGGTGCGGGCGCCTGGTGGGCTGCGTGCTCGGGTCGGCACGCCAGACGAGCGGTTCGCCGGCCAGGTCGGCCTCGGTGACCTCCTCCTTGCCGGCCAACCGGTGGCCGGCGGGCAGCACCGCCACCTGCGGCTCGGTGTACAGCGGGACGACGCGCAGGCCGGCCTCGTCGATGGGTAGCCGCACATAGCCGATGTCGATGCGGCCGTCGAGCAACATCGCGGCCTGGTCGCCCCATTCGATCCGCTGCACGTCCACGACCACGTCCGGGTGCCGGGCCTCGAACGCCCGCGCCGCCGGGATGACCGCAATGCCTGCTCGGAAGCCGACAGTAAGCCGCTGGCTGCCACGCGCGGCCACGGTCACCCGGCGGCGGACCGCGTGCGCGGAGGCGAGCAGCGGACCGGCGTCGGCCAGCAGCTGTCGGCCCGCGTCGGTCAGTTCCACGCCGTGGCGGTCCCTGGTGAACAGCGAGGCGCCGAGATCCTGCTCGAGCGCGCGGATCTGACGGCTGAGCACCGGCTGCGCGATGTGCAGCTCATCGGCGGCGCGGCTGAAGTGCAACTGGTCGGCCACGGTAGCGAAGTAACGCAGTTTGCGCAGGTCCAGATCCATGGAGCGCCTCCCGGTCCGGTGATGCCTTCAGGGTATCACCACGACTTGAAGAGGTCTTGGACACCAACTCAGGCCAATGGCAACCTAAATGAGTACCTAGCGGGGCCGAAGTAAATCCGGCATAGGAATTCGGAGTCGCTACTTGGTGGCAAGGCCCAGGCCCATGACCACATCAGGAATTGAGCGCCGTCCGTCGCGTCATTCGACAGAGCCGACGGCACGACCGTTAATTACGACGAGGTAGGCGCGGCGTCCTATCCAGCTCAAGAAAGCAGGCACACCAATGAGCAGCATCAGCATTATCGGCCTGGGGAACATGGCCAGGGCCTTGGCCGGCCGGGCGCTCGCCGGTGGCAACGCAGTCGAGATCATCGGTCGCGACCCGGCCAAGGTCACGGACCTGGCCGCCGTGCTCGGCGGCGCCACTGTCGGGACGGCCGGCGCCGCCCCGACGGGGGACATCGTTATCCTCGCCGTGCCGTACGCCAGCGCGGCGGCGGTGGTGAGCGAGCACGGGGACGCACTGCACGGCAAGGTCATCATCGACGTCACCAACCCCGTCTCCCCCGATTCTCAGGGCCTTGTGACACCCGAAGGCAGTTCCGGCGCACAGGAGATCGCCAAGGTCGCCCCCGCCGGCGCGCACGTCGTGAAGGCGTTCAACACCGTCTTCGGTCACATGCTGGCGCAGGGCGACCCGCTGGACGTGCTCATCGCCGGCGACGACGCCGAGGCCAAGGCGGCTGTGTCGGCATTCATCAAGAGCCTCGGGCTGCGGCCGATGGACACCGGCCTCCTGGGAATGGCGCGCTGGCTGGAGGGAACGGGCCTGGTGATGATCGGCCTGGGCCGCTATGGCGCGGGGAGCTTCAACTTCACCCTCGGCATCAACACTTCTGCCTGAGAGCACCCGCACCACCACTTCTCGCGCCACATCATTCACAAGGAGCAGTAGCGTGCGCGTTTTCGTCACTGGCGGGACCGGCCACTCCGGTTCGTACATCATCCCCGAGCTCATCGGCGCGGGGCACGAGGTCACCGGCCTGGCCCGGTCGGACGCTGCGGCGGCGGCGCTGTCCGCGCTCGGCGCGAAGGTGCGTCGCGGCGACCTGCAGGATCTCGACGGGCTCAAGGAGGCGGCCGCGGACTCCGACGGCGTCATCCACGTCGCGCACAGGCAAGACCTGCTTCCGTCCGGCGGGATCGACGCCGTGGCCGCCGCGGAGCTCCCGATCATGCTCGCGTACGGCGACGCACTGGCGGACACCGGAAAGCCGCTGGTCGCAGCGGGGAGCATTGGCTCGCCCGGGCAGCACCTGGGCCGGCCCGCCACTGAGGAGGACCCTGCCCTTCCCGGCGGCGATGAGTACAAGGGCACCCTGCGAGTCCGTAACGTCGTGGAAACCGCCGTAATCGGCCTCGCGGAGCGGGGAGTGCGGTCCTCGGTCGTGCGTATTGCCAACATCGCGCACAGCACGACCGACCGTACCGGTTTCCTCCCCACGTTGATCTCGCTCGCGAAGGAGAAGGGCGTCGTCGGCTATCCCGGAGACGGCGCGAACCTGTGGAACGCCGTGCACACCCGTGATGTCGCCTCCTTGTTCCGCTTGGCGCTGGAGAAGGGGCCGGCTGGCAAATACTGGCACGCGGTTGGGGACGGGGCCATCCCGTTCCGCGAGATCGCCGAGGCCATTGGCAGCCGTCTGGGCTTGCCCGTCGTGAGCATTCCCGCGGACGTCCTGATGGTGCCGGGATATTTTGGGTTCCTCGCGAACATGGTCACGCAGAACTACCCGGCGGCCAACCTCATCACCCGCCGAACCCTCGATTGGGAACCCGCTCAGCCCAGCCTGCTCGCCGATTTGGAAAACGGCCATTACTTCTCCGCCAGCTGACGGCAGGGATCCGAATCGCAGCGAGCCCGGCAAACGGCAAGGGCTCAGGTCTTCTGGAAGGACGCTGAGAATATGACGACTGTGGGATTCATCGGAAGCGGATACCTCGGCAGTTCCATCGCGCGGCTCGCCATCGAGGCCGGGCACCAGGTCGTGCTCAGCAACTCGCGCGGTCCCGAAACGCTCGCCGACACGGCCGCGGAACTGGGGCCACGGGCGTCCGTGGCAACGAGCGGGGAGGCCGCGGCTGCCGGTGACATCGTCGTGGTCACGGTGCCGGTCAATGCTTTCCCTAACTTGCCCGCCGGGCCACTGGCCGGGAAGAGGGTCATCGACACGTGCAACTACGGCCCCGAGCGTGACGGGTACATCCCCGAGCTCGACAGAGAGTCGCTCACCTCCAGCGAGCTGCTGCTGCGTTACATCCCGGACGCCATGCTCGTGAAAGCGTTCAACAACATCTGGTTCAAGCACCTGCTGTCACTCGCTCGCCCGGTGGGGGCGGCTGACCGTTCCTACCTGCCGATCGCCGGGGACTCCGAGCCGGCGAAGGCGGCAGTGACCGAATTCATCGAATCCATCGGGTACAGCGTGGTAGACGCGGGAACGCTGGCCCATAGCTGGCGGCAGGCGACGGACACGCCGGTGTGGGGGACCCCGTACGGGCCGACCTCGAACGAGAAGGGCCAGCCGGTCGGCGAGGACGCCATCCGCGCGGCACTGGCCACCGCAACGCGGTAACCGTACTGCTGCGCCTGGGCACGGACGTCACAGCGGAGACCTGCATCGGCCGCTTCCGCCGCGACGGTGACACGCCGACGCCGACGCCGCCCTCGCCTGATGCCCGCCGACCGTACCGCCTGCCACTCCGCCTGGCCCGGCCTTCGCGGTCGTGGGCGTCCTCGTCACCGACGACCCCGCCCACCGCTCACCAATTCTGCCCGCTCCCGACCCCGGCGCCCTCACGGGCCCGGCCACCGACTGCCCCGCTGCCATCGAGACCGTCGCCCAGGCCCTGACGCTCCTGGACGAGAACGATGACTTCCACGCCGCCCGCGAACACGATCCGAACTGGCCCGACGTCGCCGAGGACACGGCCGTCCGATTTCTCGGCGCTGCCCCGGACATCGTCGCGGTGGCACCGGGTAGGCGAACGGTACACAGCGCGAAGGAGAGGGAATCATGTCCGGATTGGTCATGCGCATCAAGCAGTTCACCCGCAGCCCGCAGGGACGACGGGCCATGGTGTCGGCCCGACGAGTCGCCGCCGACCCGCGTAAGCGCTCCCAGGCCCGCGGCCTCCTAGGTCGGCTGCGCGGGCGCCGGTGAGGGGCGGTGACCGGGAGGGCAGGCTGATGGCCAAGGGAGGACTGACACGCTGGGAGCGAGCCCTGGAGCGCTGGGAAGGTGCTCTGGTCTCCCGGGCTCGCCGCCATGAGCCCGTCGAACTGCTCGAAGCGTTGCGACGTGAGTGCGATTCCCGGGCCATCGTGTGCAGCGAGAGCAGAGTGGTCGCGCCGAACGCCTACGACGTGGAACTGGACACCCGGGTGCACGAGGAGTTGGTGCGGCGGAGCGGTGGCAACGTGGGGGAGGCTCTCACCGATGACCTGGCTCGCCATGGCGAGCGCATGGGTTACGAGTGGGTGGGGCCGCTCACCCTGCGCGTCAGCCCCGCCGAGCGCCCGTCGGGCGACCCCTACCGGGTGAGCAGCAGCCCTATGCCCCACGTACGTGCGGACGCCTTTCCGGACGACTGATAGTGCGGTGCGCCACCGGCCCCTCGGCGCGCGTCCAGGCACGGCCGTGCAGGAAGGCGCGCGGAACTCCCGCCCCCACCCCGGGTCCTCGTACTCGTGGTGCTGTGCAGGCGATCTGTGAGGCGTTGCCTCAGATGTGCAAGTCGGGCGGCAAGCCGGTCCAGCGGAGTTGCGCGGGCAGGTGCCCCGTGTCGTTGTAGAAGAGCAGGGACGCAGGCCGGCCGGGCGCGTACCGGATGACAGTCAGCGCGGCGTTCGAGTGGTTCAGCCCCATCCACCGCCACTTCGGGGCGTCGAGGGCGGCGCGGACCAGCCACCCGATCAAGAAGTTGTGGGTGACGACCAACTCGTGCCGGGGGCCATTGGCGGCGACCGGTCCAGCGAAGCGTGCCAGGGCCCTTTCAGCCAACTCTGAACCTCCCTCACGCTCTTCGGCCGTGAACTGCGCCAGACGGGCAAGCATGGCGTCGGCCGAATCCGGTGGCAGTTCCTCCCGCTGCGGCACATAGGGGATGTAGTCCCCGGCCAGTTCCGACGCCTGCAAGGGAACGTTGCCGAGCTGGTCGCAGATCAGCCGGGCAGTCTGGGCAGCACGAGGGAGCGGGCCGTGGTGGACCGCCGTGAGCGGGCTGCCCTGAAGCCGCTCACCCAGCAGTACGGCCTGCCGGCGACCGTTGTCGGTCAGTTGGCTTTCATCCGGCGATGCCTCACCGTGCCGGGCGAGGTATAGATAGCGCGTCGCAGATCCAGTCACGTGTGCAGCCCTCTGTGTCAGTGCTCTTGATCGTTCCGTTGCTTGGGTTGACGCTGATATCAGCCGTGCCGTTCCGCCATCGACAAATGCGCGAGGACAAGGAGTGGGGGCCGCTGACGCGGTTCGCCCCAAGGGTTGTTCCGACGGACGGCCGGCCGGACGGACCGACGGAGGGCCGGACGGACGGGGGGACGGACGGCCGGCTCGGGCGCGAGGAACTACCCGAACAATCCCCAGAGCACCAGCAGGACCCACGACTGTCCTGTACATCGCCAAGGACGACCAACAGAGGTTCAGCCAGCCCGGTGCCCACTCATAGAAGAGCAGGACGGCCGCAAAGGCCCAGGTGAGGCCGGTGCTAACTGTGGGGTGGTGCATCCATCCCGTCATAGAGAGATGGTCCCAACCCAGCCGCGGGGCAGCCACGTCAGACCGCCCCACTGGTGGTAGTTGGCAGCCTTCAGTAGCGCGGTTGTATGTGGGCAGCTGGCAGGCGAATGATGGCGGATGTTGATGCAGGCGACCAGGTACGAACGACTGACGACGGCTCCCCCCCCGGCCGCAGCGCCGCTTAAGGCTTGTCCCGTGATGCCTGGCCGCAGTTTGAATATTCGGCATTACGTGCCTCCGAGACCCGATCCTCGAAGCTGATGTTCTTCAGGTAGTGGCGGCTGCGGTTCAGCTCAGGACTCGCACGAGCCCTTCGTGCTGGGTTGCGGAGGGCGTTTGACACCGCTGCACGCCAAGAGCTCGGTCCCGGTTGCGTCGAAGTACAGATTGAAGAGCCAGGACCGGTCTGCTGAGAGGATGATCCCGGCGCGCAGCTGCTCGCCACGGTGCCGCGCGAGGATCTCGACGCTCTCGTCGAGGCCGAGGGTCGTCGGCCAGCCGCGCTTCACCGACCGTCTCAACCTGGTTGCGGCAATACCGGCGACCATCCACTGGGGCACCTCCCCTTCCGAGACCTGTACCTCGCCACCAACGGCGATGGCGGCGCGTGCTGCCTTGCACGCGCTCGTCTGGTCGGTGAGCATCGCGGCGATGTCGGGGTGACTTGGGTGCTCGTCCTCGGTAGCCATGCGCTGACTGTAGAGACTGAATGTGGGCGTTGCTAAAGAATTCGGAGTGGCCTGCGCGGGGCGTGAGCCAGAGGAGGAGCATCCGCGATGTTGTGCGGGGTCGGCTTCTCCCACGGCCTCCGGAGACCGGTCGCCAGTGGGCGGGCGAGCCGGAGCTGGGTGAAGACAGCGAGGATCAGCCAGGTCCAGCGGTCTGCGGCTTCGGGACTGCGGACCTTCGGGCAGGTCCAGCCCAGGGTCTGCTTGAAAAGGCGGAAGGTGTTGCCAGGGCCCGTCGCAGCCGGATGACGTCGACGCGGCCTGCGGCCAAGGCGTCGTAGAGCCGCCGTGCTCGCGACGGTGTTCACCCACCAGCGACAGATCCACCAGCGACTGGACCGTCCGCACACAACACGGCATCGGCCAGCTCGAACAACGCATCCGCACGCTGGGTCAGGCTCATGCCACCGCCTTCGTGCTTAGCGTGTGTGTTCCTTGGTCGGATCACATGCTCAGCCGAAGGCCGCCCGCACGTACGGCAGTTACCACTCCGAGTGATCAAGACGAAGAGTCGTTCGGGACCCGAGGTCAGAGATCAAGTTTGGTGACGCTATTGCGGACTCGTTGTTGCGTTGCACGCTGCAGAAGCTCCGCAATCCAGGTATCGGCCATGCAGCAGGCGCTGTGTCCCGGGTGGCGAAGCCGAGTTGTCTCTTGAACTGCTGCGCGAAGGTCGGATGCGGTGCTACCGGACTATGTGCGTTTGCTGGCGCGGCGACTGATGCCGAAGCCGCACGCCCTGGCTGCGGCCGGAGCGAGGGTACCGAGTAGGAAGACGCCGAGCGCACCGGCCAGCGCTGCGACGCCGCCGCGGAAGACGAGCAGTGGCCGCGGCGGCGAGGCCGGCGATGAGGCGCAGTAGCGCGACCATGCCCACCCAGCTCTCGTCGTCCTGGGTCCGCGTCCGCAGGTAGACCTCCGCGACGATCAGCACCATGAGCCAGAACTTCGCGCCGAACAGCCACGCGAGTTCCCCGGATGAGAACCGCTGTTGTGAACCCCGTCAGAGAACGGCTGTAATGAACCGCTGAAGCGGCCGCTGACCTGGCCGCTGAAGTGGCCGTTGTACTGGTCACGTACGCGTTCGAAGGCCGTCGCGAATCGTGCTGACAGCCGTAGCGGCGAGTGAAGCGGCCCCACAGGTGCGGCCTAGGGTGCTCATGCATCTGGCCAACTGGCGCCGGGGGAACGGCGTAGGCCGCCGAGCGGGGGCGCCAAACCACAGGCGGGCGGTCCGTAGCCGCGCATGTCATGTGACGTGGATCACAGGAACTGCTCGGCGTGGGCGGACAAGTCAGGAGGTGAACTACTCGATGCATGAGCGCATCCGCGCGGGGGACCCGGAGGCCTTTCGGGAGTTGTTCCGCGACCATGCCCAGCTGATCTACCGGCACGCCGTCCGGACCACAGGGGACTGGGCCGCAGCCGAGGACATAGTCTCGCTGACCTTCCTGGAGGCCTGGCGGCTGCGCGCCAAGCTGCGGGACGAGGGCGACAGCCCTCGGCCCTGGCTGATGGGCATCGCGGTCAACGTGCTGCGCAATACCGGCCGGGCGGCGCGGCGGCACGAGAGAGCGTTGACCAGACTCCCGCTGCGCGACGTGCTGCCCGACTTCGCGGACGAGCTGGTCGGACGGATCACCGACTCGGAGGAACTGGCGGCGGCGAAGGCTGCGATGGAGCAGCTGCGCAGGAGCGAACGCGAAGTGTTCGCGCTGTGCGTATGGTCCGGGCTCGGTTACGCGGAGGCCGCCGAAGCGCTGGGAGTGCCGGTCGGCACTGTGCGCTCGCGGCTCTCGCGGGCGAGGAGCCGCCTGCGCAAGCTGACGGACGGCGAGCTGCGTCGGCGGCGGAAAAAGATGGAACGGGTCGTGGCGGGCGGACAAGTACAGAGTGACCGCATCGATGCGGTCCGGTCGGAAGAGGAGAGGCACCGATGAATCGCACCCCCTGGCGGCGGCGCACTGAGCCGCTCGACCACGCGGAGCTGGCGGGTCTGCTGCCGGCGCCGGGCGATCCGGTGCTGCCCCACGGCCGCATGACGACGCTCGAGGAGCACTTGATGAACGAGATCCAGAGGGCACAAGCTCGAAAGACCGCCGCGACGGAGGCGGACTCGGAGTCGCAGGCGGCGGGCCGGATCCCCTCTCAGCCTTCCGGTGGGCCGCTGCGTGGCGGCCGGCGGCTCGCGCTGATCGGGGCAGCCGTCGCGGTGACGGTGATGGCAGGACTGGCCGGAGCCACGCAGTTCGCCGGCCAGGACAGGAGCGAAGCCGCCGGTACGGCGGAGGAGTCGGTGCCGGCGTCGGTCGTCCCAGGTCAGGGGACGACGCAGGGGCTGAACAGCACGGTCGCCCTGATCTCCGGAGCAGCCTCGCGTGACAAGTTGCCCGAGCCGAAGCCCGGCCAGTTCATCTACATCCAGAGCCAGGTCTCCTGGTTGACGGACATGCATGACGCCAGCGGCAAGAGCAAGACGTTCGTGCAGAAGTTGCACCCCCGTCAGATCTGGATGTCACCGGACGGACGCAAGGGCTGGCTCATCGAGCCTGGTAACGGCACGACGTCAAGGGAGGGGCTGACCCTGGACGCCGGCGGCGAGGGATCGGCCGAGGGGCCGACGCTCGGTGCACCGAGTTACGACTACCTCAAGAAGCTCACCACCGACCCCGACGAGTTGTTGAAGAAGATCTACGAGGAGACGAAGGGGCAGGGCAACGGGCCGGACCAGCAGGCTTTCACCACGATCGGCGACCTGCTCCGGGAGCAGGTGATGCCGGCGGAGCTGACGGCCGCGCTATATCGGGCAGCGGCGAAGATCCCCGGTGTGATGGTGGTCGAGAAGACCACGGACGCGGTGGGTCGCCAGGGGATTGCCATAGCCCGGACCGACGAGAGTTCCGACGACCGCACCGAGTGGATTTTCGACTCCAAGACGTTCAGCTACCTGGGGGAGCGCACGGTACAGATGCGCGACAGGAGCGGTATTAAGGCAGGCACGGTGATCGGGCACACCGCGATAACGGAACGGGCGATCGTCGATGAGATGAAGGAGCGCCCGGGAACGAGGAACAAGATCTGACCGGCGTAACGTGCTGCGCCGAGTCGTGTCAGGCGACCGGGCTGGTCGGTGACCGGCGCGGCTGGAACGGCAGGCTTGACCGGGCGGCTCGCTGCGGAGACGGGGCCGAAGCGGCGAGCCATCGGTACGGCCGAGTGATCCGACGGCTGGGCGACTGGCCCCGCCGAACAGCTGTCGGACGAGCAACCGATGATGACCGAGCAACCGATGATGCCCGAACAACTGGAGCGGCCGCTCGGCTGGCGCAACGGCGCAGCTGTCACAGCTGTCACAGCTGTCACAGCCAGTATAGCTAGTACAGCTGTCACCTCTGACGGTACGAGCAACAGGCGCGGCCGCCCAGTTGGTTCAGCCGACGGCTGGCCCGGCCGGCCCGGGTGGCGTGGCTGGGCGGCCGGGGCGTGGGGCCCTGGCCGCCCAGGTTCCGGCTCAGCTCTGGATCTCGACGCAGTGAGCCCTCGTCGAGGGTTCACAGGCCGACATGACTACAGCAGCGGTTCGATCCAGATGTTGCGGTAGCGGACCTTGCTTCCATGGTCCTGGAGGCGGATGGGGCCGGCCGTAGCGGTTTCGGGGGCTCCGCCACCTGTCGGTCCGTCGACGGCGACGTTGTCGTGGACGGTCTTGCCGTTCCACACGACCGTGACCCGGGCGTCGGCAGTCTTCTTGCCTGCGGCATCGAAGCGGGCGGCGTGGAACGTGATGTCGTACGACTGCCAGGTCTCAGGGGCGGTCGCGGCGTTGAGATCCGGGGCTTTCTTCGTGTAGATCGCACCGGCCTCGTTGTCCGCGAGCGTCGTGTCACCGTACGAGTCGAGCACCTGGATCTCGTAGCGGTCCTGGAGATAGACACCGCTGTTCGCACGGTTCTGGCCGGTCACGTCCGGAGGGAGGTTCGGCAGCCAGAATTCGGCGTGGAGGGTGAAGTCCTTGAACGACTCCTTTGTGCGGATGTCGCCGCAGCAGACCTCCATGGACCCGTCGGCCAGCGGCCATTGCACCGCCCGGCCGTCGGTGTGCTGCCAGGCCGCCTGACTCGATCCGTCGAACAGGGGGATGCGTTTGCCGTGGGGACGGACGCTGATCAGGTCCAGGTTGACGTGACCGGTGTCGCCGCTGTCGTAGACGTAGGCGATTCTGTTGCTGCCGGCGCGCAGGGCGAGCTGCTCGGACTGGGTGGACCAGGTGTCCCAGTCCCGGGTGCTGAGGAGGCTGGTCTGCTTGATCTTCGTGCCGTTGACGTAGACGCTCACGCTCTTGGTGCCGGTGAACGGGTTCGGCCCGTTGGAGTAGCGCAGGCCCACGTCGTACGAGCCTTCCGTTTCGACGTTCACATCGAAGGTGGTGGCAGCACCCACCGTGCCGTAGCCGTCGACGAAGCCGCCGCCCGAGTAGCCGGGGTGGTCGGTGTTGAATCCGGCGCCGCCGGTGAGCGTCGCCTCTTCCGCCTCGTACAGAGGGGACTGGATTTGTTTGCCGGGCATGGAATTGAGTGTGTACCACGCCTCCGTGCTCCACAGGGATTCACCGCTCGCCGAACTGAAGGGGCGCGGCGAGCGGACGTGGACCACGCGGTTGGCCTTCAGGCCGGGTATGTCCAGGGTGACCTTCTTACGGTCGGACGACAGCTTGGCCGACCGTACGGACAGGGTCTCCTCGTCGACCTTCGGACCGCCGTAGGAGGGGGTCGGGACGTAGAACCACTGCTTGACCTTGTACTGCTTCGCCAGCTCCGCCGCTGTCTCGTCGGAGAGCGGCTGGGTGTACTCCAGCTCGAAGCCGCCCGTCTTCGCGCGCATCGCCAGGATGTCGAAGGCCTTGTCGCCACTGGGCGACAGCTTCTGGAGACCGTAGGTGAGCTTGCCTTCCTGACCCCAGTTGCCGCCCGCGCCCAGGCCGCCGGCGTAGATCGCGCCGTCCGGCCCCATGCTGATCCGGTTGACTCCGGCCTCAAGCCCCTGGGTGAAGCGGAACACGGCGCCCTGGTACTGGCCCTTGACCTTTTCCAGGTACGCCCGCTGGATACCGCCGTAGGTCACGTCACCGAACAGCATCTGCCCCGCGAACCTGCCCTGGGTGAGCTGGAGCGGGGTGCTCGGCGAGTTCGCTATCTCGTTCTGCGGCAGCCACAGCACGGGCTTGGTCACCGGCTTCGTGTCGAACGGGCCGTCCGGGTTGGTGTAGTGGTTGAAGAAGCGGTCCTGCTTGATGTGGACCAGCTTCGACGAGGGCAGCCAGCCGCCCTGGTTGTCGGTGACGAAGATGTCGCCGCCCGGCCCCCAGCCGATGCCATTGGGAGTACGCAGACCACCGGCGACGTAGGAGACCTCTCCGGTCTTCCGGTTCACCTTGATCGTGGAGCCGCGGTTCTTCGCGGGCTGGGGATCGGTGGTCGCGCCGCCGTAGTTGATCGCCACGGAGAGATTGAGGTAGAAGAACCCCTTCTTGTACAGCAGGCCGAAGGCGAACTCGTGGAAGTTGCCGCCGTACGGCCAGGTGGCGACGGTCTTCTGCCCGTCGATCACATCATCGCCGTCGACGTCGGTGAGTTCGGTCAGCTCGTGTTTCTGCGAGACGTACAGCTTGCCGTCGACCGCCGCGATGCCCATGGGTTCCTTGAGCCCGCCGACGATCTTCTTGGCCGTCACCTTGCCGGTGTCCGTGTTTCCCTGGACGTTGTCGAGGAGGTAGACCTCCCCTGCTGTATTGGTGCTGCCGCCCCAGGTGGTCACGGCCAGCCGGCCGTCCTGCAACCAGTCCATCGCGGTGACCTGCGGTTCGAATCCCGCAGGGCGGAGATCGGTCAGCTTGTAGTCGGGGTGGACGGAGTTGAGGGGCAGCCCGTCACCCGGAGCGTCCGATACGCCCTCGCACTCCTTGCGCCCGGGCGCCGTGACCCGTACGACATCGGCATCGGTGCTCAGCACCGAGTTGGGCACCAGGGCGAAACCTGAAGTGCCCGGCGGCTGCCAGGCCAGCGTGATCTGCTGCCCACCGGTCCGATCGAAGTGCTCGATGCGCAGGGAGTGGTGTCCTGCCGACAGGGTGACCGCGCCGTCCTTGGGATCCGCGCCGTGCAGACCGTCGTGATCGACGACGACCTTGTCGTCGATCAGCAGACGTGAACCGTCGTCACTCGTCAGACGGAAGGTGTACTCCCCGTCCTGCGGCACGGCGATATTGCCGATCACGTGCGCCACGAAGTGGTCACCGATGCCGAAGTCGTCGGTCGAGGACCAGTCGATCGTCGGCATCAGCTTGTCGACGTTCGGCGTCTGCCCAGGCTTGATGTCGCACACCTCGCTGAGAGGCACCTGTACATCGAAGACCCGCAGCGTGACGCCGGGTTCCTGCGGTGGGAGTTCCGCCTGATCGGACGGTTCGGCTTCGGCGGGCGACGTGGAGAAGGCGCCGACCAGGAAGGAGGTGACGAGCAGACCAACCAGGCGTCTGCGAAAGCGGTGATGCAGCCGAGAGCTCATTCTTCCTCCTGGCCCCTCCAGCGAGGAGCACGTGGGCGAACGTTCTACGGGCGTGATCCGGTAGCGCTGTGCCTGGGAGGAAGTTGGGGCTTGAGAGGTGGGGGTGCGAGGTCCGGGGGGTTGCGACGGAAACAGTAGGAGACTTCTGCTGACGACGTCCATACTTCGTCATCACTGTGTTCAAAGTCGGAGGCTGCGAACCCGAAGTCAGCGAATGACGGGCGGAAGGTGTTGTCGACCGTCGGGCCCGAGGGCGTGGATGGGCGGGCTGGAAGGGATCGGGAGCGGGCTGGAAACGTCGTGGGCGGGCCGGGAGCGGCCGGTGTCGAGCGTTGCGTGCGTCGGATCACGCCGAAGATCGAGCACCGAACTCCCGCTGGCCGCAAGGGGTTTCGACACGGCACCCGCCGGTTCCTGGTATGCGGACAGGCAGGCTTGGCTGACAGACTGGCTCGATGGCCGAAGCATCGGAGTTCCCCGTGGCGCCATCCGAAGTCGAGCTCTCCGCAGGGGTGATCACGTACGAGGACACGGGTGGGGACGGGCCGGTGATCGTCCTCCTGCACGGTGTCGCCATGAACGGTTCCTTGTGGCGCAACGTCGTCGACCGGCTCCGCGGTGACTTCCGGTGCGTCGTACCGACCCTGCCGCTCGGCGGACACCGGCGGCCCATGCGGCCGGACGCGGATCTCTCTGTGCTCGGTGTTGCGCGGCTGGTCGCGGAATTCCTCGAAGTGCTGGACCTCCAGGACGTGACGCTCGTGATGAACGACTGGGGTGGGGCCCAGTCCCTCGTCGCCGATAGGCGGGACCAGCGGATCGGCAAGCTGGTGATCACATCATGTGAGGCGTTCGACAACTACCCGCCGGGACTGCCCGGTTCGAATCTGTACGCCTCGGCCAAGTTGCCCGGCGGGCTGAGTCTGGCCTTCGCTCTCCTGAAGCTGAGGCCCATGCGAAGGCTTCCCGTGACGTGGGGCCGTATGAGTAAGCGGCCCGTCCCGCATGCGGTGATGGACGAGTGGTTCCGGCCGCTGTGGACCTCCCCGGAGATCCGTCGTGACCTGCGGAAGTACGTCCTCGGAGTCCCGCCCAAGGCGGAACTGTCGCGCTGGTCGGAAAGGCTGGCGGACTTCGACCGCCCTGCGCTCGTCGTCTGGGCGGCCGAGGACAAGGTCATGCCTCCCGAGCACGGTCGCCGCCTAGCCGAACTCCTGCCCCAGGGGCACCTGGTGGAGGTTGCCGACAGCTACACCCTCATCCCGGAGGACCAGCCCACGGTGCTAGCCGCACACATCAGCGCGTTCCTGCTGAAGGGCGCATCTTCCTGAGGCTTCCGTGGCTCTTCACCGGGTGAGGGACCGACCCCGCCCCCCCGCTCAGTCCGGCCCTCAGGCGCGAGGCCGACTCCCGTGATCGAGGCTCTGTCGGCGGGGCGGGGCGGGGCGGGGCGGGGCGGGTACAGGGATGGGGACGGGGACGGGGACGGTTGACGTACGGCACGTCGACGCGAAGGCAGGGCACCCTCTTCCGGCCGCTCGTATCCCCGCTGCTGGTTTGCGCGGCTTCACCGGTGGTGAGGGCGGGAGCCTTGAGGCGACGGGTCGGGTCGGCATCGTGGTCGCGGGCTGCCCGGGCGCCGTCGTCCACGCCGGGGCATCCCTGACCCGGGCGCGCGCCTCTCCCGGGCCAGGGCATTACTCGCCTGGGCCCTCACTCGGGCATCACTCACCCGGCTCCTACTGTTCGACGGCGCGGGCCGCCGTCGGCTTCACCGGCTCCTGGTGGTCGGGCCACCGGCCGGCGCCCTGCCCCCGCCTCTTCGATTCCCCGATGGCGCCCGCACCGGCTGCCGAAGGGCGGGTCTCGGAGACGCCTGCGCGCTGCGCGAGCGCAGAGGGATACACCGATCCGGAGGAGCTGCCGGCCGCCAGAAACTTCCCGCCGCGCACCGAGCACGGTTGGACGCCCGCGCGGCCGCGCGTCCGGAGGTGGTGTGCACCGGCCGCCGAGGCCCAAGGTGCGTACGGTCCGCCAACGCCAACGCCAACGCCAACGCCAACCGCTCAGGCTGCCGCCCCTTCCCCCCTCGACCCACTCGCCCAAGCCGCCGACCCCCTCCCCGCCCGGTCCGCTCGCCCAGGCCGTCGACGCCTGCGGCTTGTGGCCCGCCTAGGTCACCGGCCCGCCCGCGGCGTGAAGCGGAGCTGCTGGGGCGCTTAAGAAATCCTCGATGGACCTGCGGCGCGGGGTGCGGCAGATTGCTTCCTGACGGCAGAGAGTGGTGCGCGGAGCCGGACGTCCGACGCGCACCGGCGACCTGCCGTACCTCATGTCTTCCCCGGGCCGCAGGCTTTCTTCCCCCATGCCCCCGGCCCGGGGTACTCAACGCCGTACCAGGCACAGGGAGCCGCAGCCGTGAAGGCACTCGTGAAGCAGAAGGCCGAGCCGGGGCTCTGGCTGATGGACGTGCCGGAACCGGAGATCGGTCCCGGCGACGTGCTCATCAAGGTGCTCCGCACCGGCATCTGCGGCACCGACCTGCACATCCGGGCCTACGACGGCTGGGCCCAGCAGGCCGTGCGCACCCCACTCATCCTGGGCCACGAGTTCGTCGGCGAGGTCGCCGAGCTCGGCTCCGACGTCGTCGACATCAAGGTCGGCGACCTCGTCAGCGGCGAGGGCCACCTCGTCTGCGGCAAGTGCCGCAACTGTCTGGCCGGCCGCCGCCACCTCTGCCGTTCCACGCTCGGGCTCGGTGTCGGACGGGACGGGGCGTTCGCCGAGTACGTCGCGCTGCCCGCTTCCAACGTCTGGGTGCACCGGGTCCCCGTGGACCTCGACATCGCGGCGATCTTCGACCCGTTCGGCAACGCAGTGCACACCGCGCTGTCCTTCCCGCTGGTCGGCGAGGACGTGCTGATCACCGGCGCGGGCCCGATCGGCATCATGGCCGCGGCCGTCGCCCGACATGCCGGTGCCCGCAACGTCATGATCACCGACGTCAGCGAGGCCCGCCTGGAACTGGCCCGCAAGGTCGGTGTCAGCCTCGCGCTCAACGTCGCCGACGAGACCATCGCCGACGGACAGAAGCACCTCGGACTCCGCGAGGGCTTCGACATCGGCCTGGAGATGTCCGGCCGGCCCGAGGCGATGCGCGACATGATCGCGAACATGACGCACGGCGGCCGGATCGCGATGCTCGGACTGCCGGCCGAGGAGTTCGCCGTCGACTGGTCCCGCGTCGTCACCTCGATGATCACCATCAAGGGCATCTACGGCCGTGAGATGTACGAGACCTGGTACGCGATGTCTGTGCTGCTCGAGGGCGGTCTGGACCTCGCCCCCGTGATCACCGGACGATACGGCTTCCGCGACTTCGAAGCGGCGTTCGACGACGCGGCGAGTGGTCTCGGTGGCAAGGTCATTCTCGACTGGACCGTCTGAACCGCACCTCCGGTCCAGCCACCGCCGTATCCACGACGTATCCAGTGACGCATCAAGCTACCGAGCCGGGAGACACCCTTCATGTTCGACTCCGTACGTGACGACGTGCGCACCACCCTCGACGAGATCAAGGCGGCCGGGCTCCACAAGCCCGAGCGCGTGATCGGCACCCCGCAGTCCGCGACCGTCGCGGTCACCTCCGGCGGACGCCCCGGCGAGGTCCTCAACTTCTGTGCCAACAACTACCTCGGCCTCGCCGACCACCCCGAGGTCGTCGCCGCCGCCCACGAGGCACTGGACCGCTGGGGCTACGGGCTCGCCTCGGTCCGCTTCATCTGCGGCACCCAGGAGGTCCACAAGGAGCTGGAGCAGCGGCTGTCGTCGTTCCTCGGCCAGGAGGACACGATCCTCTACTCCTCCTGCTTCGACGCCAACGGCGGTGTCTTCGAGACCCTCCTCGGTGCCGAGGACGCGGTCATCTCCGACGCCCTCAACCACGCCTCGATCATCGACGGCATCCGGCTCTCCAAGGCCCAGCGCTTCCGCTACGTCAACCGGGACATGGCCGACCTGGAGAAGCAGCTCAAGGAGGCCTCCGGGGCCCGTCGCCGGCTCATCGTCACCGACGGTGTGTTCTCCATGGACGGTTACGTCGCTCCGCTGCGCGAGATCTGTGACCTGGCCGACCGCTACGACGCCATGGTCATGGTCGACGACTCGCACGCCGTGGGCTTCGTCGGCGCGGGCGGGCGCGGCACCCCCGAGCTGCACGACGTGATGGACCGTGTCGACATCATCACCGGCACCCTCGGCAAGGCGCTCGGCGGTGCGTCGGGCGGCTACGTCGCGGCCCGCGCCGAGATCGTCGCCCTGCTGCGTCAGCGCTCGCGCCCGTACCTCTTCTCCAACTCGCTCGCGCCCGTCATCGCCGCCGCCTCCCTCAAGGTCATCGACCTGCTGGAGTCCGCCGGCGAGCTGCGCGACCAGCTCAACGCCAACACCGCGCTCTTCCGGACCCGGATGACCGAGGAAGGCTTCGACGTCCTGCCCGGCGACCACGCCATCGCCCCCGTCATGTTCGGGGACGCGGCGAAGGCAGGCCGGATGGCGGAGCTCCTCCTCGAGCGCGGTGTGTACGTGATCGGGTTCTCGTACCCGGTCGTCCCGCAGGGCGCGGCACGCATCCGCGTACAGCTGTCCGCCGCGCACTCCACGGACGACGTGAACCGTGCCGTGGACGCGTTCGTCGACGCGCGGGCCGCGCTGGACGCGTAGGGGGACCGCCCGGGGGTTCCACGGGACCCGGAGCGTTCCGGACCTGGGACAATAGGGCACATGATCGATGCACGGCGGCTGCGTATTCTGCGTGCGGTGGCGGACCACCGTACGGTGACTGCTGCGGCCGCCGCGCTGTATCTGACCCCCTCCGCGGTGTCCCAGCAGCTCGCCGCCCTTGAGCAGGAGACCGGCCACCGGCTCGTCGAACGCGGGGCGCGCGGTGCGCGGCTCACGGCGGCGGGGGAGATCCTGCTGACCCACACCAACGTGGTGCTGGCCCAGCTGGAGCGGGCCGAGGCGGAGCTCGCCGCGTACAGCGCGGGAGTGGCCGGCACGGTCACGGTCGCCGCGTTCGCCACCGGTATCGGGCTCGTCCTGGCCCCCGCCATCACCGAGCTGAACCTCACCGCGCCCGGTATCCGGGTCCGCGTGCAGGACGCCGAGGGTGACGCGAGCGTCCCGATGGTGCTGGACCGGCAGGTGGATGTGGCGGTCGCCGTCGAGTACCGGGGGGCGCCGGGGGCCGATGACGAACGGCTGACCAGGGTCCCGCTGTACTCCGAGCCCTTCGATGCGGTGCTGCCCGTGGACCACCGGCTGGCCGGTCAGGACCAGGTGGCGGTGGCGGACCTCGCGAAGGACCCGTGGATCGGGCCCTACCCGGGGAACCCCTGTCACGACGTGGTGGTCCTCGCCTGCGAGTTCGCGGGCTTCGAGCCCCGGCTGGAACACTCCTCGGACGACTTCCGCGCGGTGGTCGCGCTGGCCGGGGCGGGCGCCGGGGTGGCCCTGGTGCCGAGGACCGCGTTGCGGGGCGTGGAACGGACCGGTGTGGTCGTACGCCCCGTGGAGGGCAGCGCGCCGACCCGCCGGGTCTTCGCCGCGGTCCGCCAGGGAGCGGAGGGCCACCCCTTGATCCGGCCGGTGCTGGACGCTCTGGGGGCGGCGGGGGCAAGAGAAGAGGGCCTGGCCGCCCGTACGCCGTAACGTCGGCCGACACCGTTCGGCAAAGTACCCCCGCCGGCCCGCCGCCTTCCGGCTTACGCCCGCCGCCTTCCGGCTCACGCCGGCCCGCCGCCTTGCGGCTCACGCAGGCTGCAACAGGTCCCACCGGTTGCCGTACAGGTCCTCGAAGACCGCCACCGAACCGTAGACCTCGTGCCGCGGCTCCTCCAGGAACCGCACCCCCGCGGCCGTCATGCGCGCGTGGTCGCCCGCGAAGTCCTCCGTGTGGAGGAAGAAGCCCACCCGGCCGCCGGTCTGCGCCCCGACGCTCGTGCGCTGTGCCTCGTCCTTCGCACGGGCCAGCAGCAGTCCCGCCCCCGCCGAGCCCCCGCGCGGGCACACGACCACCCAGCGGGAGCCGTCATCCCGCGGGGTGTCCTCCACCAGCTCGAAGCCCAGGGAGTCGCGGTAGAAGGCGAGGGCCTCGTCGTAGTCGGCGACGACGAGGGTGACGAGAGCGATATATGACATGGCATGCCTCGTGATGATGGGGGGCGGAAACCGAAGGTGGGCAAGGAACTGACGCGGTCGGTATCCGGCGCGGACCGGAGGGACTGAGGTGCATCGGAATCCGACCTGGGTCGAAGACTGAGGAAGCACCGGACCGACGTGGGCCGGACCGACGTGGGCCGGACCGACGTAGGCCGGACCGACGTAGGCCGGACCGACGTAGGCCAGACCCGACGTAGGCCGGACCCGACGTTGGGCCGGACCCGACGTAGGCCGGAATTCGACGTGGCCGGAGTTCTGATGTCTTAGCTTTTCGACGGCGTACAGCTTTTCGACGTCGTACGCGACACTAACGCCGCAGTCGTCCGCCCCACCACAATGACCTGCATGGATACGAGTGACCTCGCGACGCTGACGACCCGTGCCCGGCTCCTGGCCGTTCCCGGCCACCGTCGCATCCTCGGCATCGCCGGCCCGCCCGGCGCCGGGAAGTCGACGCTGGCCGCCCGGCTCGTCGGGGCACTGGACGGGCTCGCCGTCCTCGTCCCCATGGACGGCTTCCACCTTGCCCAGGCGGAACTCGACCGCCTCGGCCGCGCCGGCCGCAAGGGCGCCCCCGACACCTTCGACGCCGCCGGATACGTGGCCCTCCTGAGGCGGCTCCGGGACCCCGGTGAGCCGGGCCCCGTCTACGCCCCCGCGTTCGACCGTGCGTTGGAGGAACCCGTCGCCGGGTCCGTTCCCGTACCGCCGACCACCCCGCTCGTCGTCACCGAGGGGAACTACCTCCTGTACGACGACGGGCCCTGGGCGCCCGTACGTGGCCTGCTCGACGAGTCGTGGTACCTGGACGTGGACCCCGCTCTGCGGGTGCGCCGGCTCGTCGACCGGCACGTCCGCTTCGGCAAGTCCCGCCCGTACGCCGAACGCTGGGTCGCCGCGTCCGACGAACCGAACGCCCGCCTGGTCGAGCGGGGCCGTACCCTGGCCGACCTCGTCGTGAGCCCCGGCCACGCGCACTGACCAGCCGCGATCCAGCTTCCGTTCGCACGAGCGTGCTCCGACCGGCAGGATGCTGTGTGCCGTGTCGCGCCGCCAGGAGGTCCGCATGTCCAGCCCCAGCCAGCCCGTGCCGTTCACCGCCGACGACTACCGGGCGCGCATGGCGCGCGCCGTCGAGGCCGCCGCCGGAGCGGGCCTCGCGGGCCTGCTCGTGGCGCCCGGTCCCGACCTCGTCCACCTCACCGGCTACCAGCCGACCGCGGCCACCGAACGCCTCACCGTCCTCGTCCTCTCCGCGGACCAGGAACCGGTCCTCGTCGTCCCGGCCCTGGAGGCCCCGGACGCCGAGCGGGCCGTCGGAGCCCCCGCCCTCACGCTGCGCGACTGGACCGACGGCAAGGACCCCTACGCCGTCACCGCCCCTCTGCTCGCCGCCGACGGCCGCTTCGGGATCAGCGACAACGCCTGGGCGATGCACCTCCTCGGCCTCCAGCAGCTCCTGCCGAACACCTCGTACACCTCGCTCACCGAGTCACTTCCCATGTTCCGGGCCGTGAAGGACGAACGTGAACTGGAGCGGCTCACGGCCGCCGGAGCCGCCGCCGACGCCACGTACGGCGAGATCCTGAAGGTGCGCTTCTCCGGCCGCAGCGAGACCGACGTGGCCGCCGACCTCTCGGTGCTCCTCAAGCACTTCGGCCACTCCCAGGTCGACTTCACCGTCGTCGGCTCAGGCCCCAACGGGGCCAACCCGCACCACGAGGCGGGTGAGCGCGTCATCGAGCACGGCGACATGGTCGTGCTCGACTTCGGCGGCCTCAAGCACGGATACGGCTCCGACACCTCCCGGACGGTCCACGTCGGCGAACCGACCGCCGAGGAGCAGCGGGTGCACGACATCGTGCGCGAGGCCCAGGAGGCCGGCTGCCGCGCCGTCAGGCCGGGCGTCTCCTGCCAGGACATCGACCGGGCCGCACGCGCCGTCATCACCGAGTTCGGCTACGGCGAGCGCTTCATCCACCGCACCGGCCACGGCATCGGCGTCACCACCCACGAACCGCCGTACATGATCGAGGGGGAGGAGCAGCCGCTTGTGCCGGGCATGTGCTTCTCCGTGGAGCCGGGCGTCTACCTCCCCGGCCGCTTCGGGGTCCGGATCGAGGACATCGTGACCGTGACCGAGGACGGCGGCCGCAGGCTGAACACCACCGCGCGCGAGATGGCGATCGTGGAGTAGGCGTCGAGTCCCACCGGCCCCCGCTCCAGTCCCACCGGGCCCCCGCCCCGAAAGCCGGGACGGCCGTCAGGCTTCAGTCATCGGCGAGGATCACGCACGACTCGGGCGGCAGGTGCAGCAGTCCGTCCGCACCGGGCGCCTCGGCAGGCTCCCACGCCGCGAGCACCCTGCCCCCGCCGCTGCGGTGCCGGCCACCGCCCAGCGGGATGGCGGCCGGTTTCTCGGAGAGGTTGACCGCGATCCGCAGGTCGCCCCTGCGGTACGCCAGCCAGCGGTCCGTCTCGTCGTACGCGGTCTTCACAGTCGCCAGGTCCGGATCGCGCAGATCGGGCATCGCCCGGCGCAGCGCGATCAGTTCGCGGTACCAGGCGTGGATCCGTGTATGCGGCTCGCGCTCGGGTTCGCTCCAGTCGAGGCAGGACCGGTCGCGGGTGGCCGGGTCCTGCGGATCGGGAATGTCCTCCTCCGCCCAGCCGTGCGCCCCGAACTCGCGCCGCCTGCCGTTACGGACGGCCTCCGCCAGCTCCGGATCGGTGTGGTCGGTGAAGAACTGCCACGGGGTACGAGCACCCCATTCCTCGCCCATGAACAGCATCGGGGTGAAGGGACCGGTGAGCACGAGGCCGGCCGTGCAGGCCTGGAGCCCGGGGGAGAGGGACGCGGCGAGCCGGTCACCGAGGGCCCGGTTGCCGATCTGGTCGTGCGTCTGCGCGTACCCGACGAAGCGGTGGGCGGCGGTCCGGGTGACGTCGACGGGACGGCCGTGCGTGCGGCCACGGAAGCTGGAGTACGTCCCGTTGTGGAAGAAGGCGCTGGTCACGGTCTTGGCGAGGGCCGCGAGCGGGGCGGTGGCGAAGTCGGCGTAGTACCCCTGGGCCTCGCCGGTGAGCGCGGTGTGCAGGGCGTGATGGAAGTCGTCGTTCCACTGGGCATGCAGCCCGAGGCCACCGGCCTCGCGCGGTGTGGTGGTGCGCGGGTCGCACAGGTCGGACTCGGCGACGAGCGAGAGCGGCCTGCCGGTGTCGGCCGCGAGTGTGTCGACCGCTGTGGAGAGCTCCTCCAGGAAGGTCAGCGCCCGGCTGTCGGCGAGGGCGTGGACGGCGTCGAGCCGCAGCCCGTCGAGGTGGTAGTCGCGCAGCCAGGCGAGCGCGCTCCCCAGGAGATAGGCGCGCACCTCGTCGGACCCCGGCGCGTCCAGGTTCACGGCGGCGCCCCACGGGGTGTGGTGGGTGTCGGTGAAGTAGGGGCCGAAGGAGGGGAGGTAGTTGCCGGACGGGCCCAGGTGGTTGTGGACCACGTCCAGGAGGACGCCCAGCCCCAGGCCGTGCGCCGCGTCGACGAAGCGTTTCAGCCCGGCCGGGCCGCCGTACGGCTCATGCACGGCCCACAGCGACACACCCTCGTACCCCCACCCGTGTGTGCCGGGGAAGGGACAGACGGGCATCAGTGACACATGGGTGATACCCAGCTCGGCGAGGTGCCCGAGCCGTGCGGCGGCGGCGTCGAAGGTGCCCTCGGCGGTGTACGTACCGACGTGCAGTTCGTACAGGACGGCGCCCGGCAGCCCGCGGCCCGCCCATTCGTTGCGCCAGACGTAGGTGTTCTGGTCGTACACGGCGCTCTCGCCGTCGGGTCCGTCCGGCTGGCGGCGTGAGCGTGGATCGGGGCGTACGGGCCCGCCGTCCACCGAGAAGCCGTAACGGTCGCCTTCGGCGGCCTCCGCCGCAGCGGTCCACCAGCCGGGCCGTGTCACGTCCTGCTCCATGGGCTGCGTCCCGCCCGCGACCCGGAGCCCGACGGACTCCGCGTCGGGTGCCCACACCTCGAACTGCATGTGCCACTCCTCGTCCGTGAACCCGCTGCTGCCCCTGATCATTGCCCTGCGGGGTCCCCCTCATACGTAGCGAGGCCGGGTGGGCGCGGAAGGTCCCTCGTGCGGCTGGTACCCGGACCGGGGCGGGCGCGCTCCCGCGGCGCCCGCCCCGGTCCTGCCTGATCCGAACGAAAGCCCTAGATCAGGTGGACGCGCTCCTGCGTCACGAGGTGGCCGGCCCGTGCGAACGCGGCGGCCATCGGGACGTTCCCGTGGTCCGTCGCGCCCGCGATGAACTCGGCGCCCTCGGCGGCCAGGAAGTGCGTGCACTCCACGAGCAGGTCGTAGCCGTAGCCGTTCCCGCGTGCCTCGGGTACCACCCCGATGAAGCCGACGCACGGACCCGAGGGGTTGTGGGCCGGCACCTGGATGCCGGCCAGCTCGCCGTCCGCGGTGTAGGCGAGCTGCCACCAGGAACGCGGCGAGGGGCACCAGTTGAAGAAGTCCAGCTCCTCCTGGGCCGCCGCCTCAAGGCCCCCCGGACCCTCGATGGCACGGCGGGCGTGCGCGTCGAGCGTCTCGGAGTGGACACGGCGCAGGACGTCGAGGATCACCGCGTCGTCGGGCTCGGGCCGGAAGGTCAGCCGGCCGGGACGCTCCGGCAGACCGCAGTCCGGTGTCCAGAGATAGCGGTACCGCTTGACGAGCGGCTTCATACCGGCCGCGGTGGCGGCGGCGATCCGGGCCTCGGCCGCCGCACGGACCGCGGGGACCTCCCGCCAGTTCGCGGGCAGGATCAGCTCGTACTCGGCGTGCAGCGGGGAACGGCGCAGCAGTTCGGCGCCCGCCTCGTCCTCCCCCTCGGCGAAGTCGAACCAGTTGAGGAGCACGGGCTCGGTGTCCTCGGGCCCCGACCACCAGGCGGCCTTGGCGACGACGGTGTCGTCGCGCAGGGCGACCCAGCTCCACTCGGGGCGGTACTCGCCGCCGTCGGCGACGCTGGTGTAGCGGTGTCCGAACGCGGCACGGCCGACGAGGCCGTCATCCGGCAGGGAGTCGAAAAGAAAGGCGTCGCTCGGGGTGAGCGCGCGAATGACCAGATCGGTCATGGAAGTGTCCTCCGGGACGAAGCGCGCTCCCGGTCAGACGGAGTCCGACACCGCCCTGCGGACGGGACGGGAGCGCGGGAATGAAGTGGTACGTGCGGTGGTGCCGGTGCTGGTACGCACTGTTCTCGCCTCCTTCCTCGACCGGGGCCGTTGACTTCGCCGCTCACATTATCGCGACCCGGGCGGGCCGTCCACGGGTTTTCGCGAGCCTCCCGTGAACGGCCCGCGTGCGGGCGACCGAACCGGTCAGTCCCAGACCATGTCGAACGCGCGCTCGAAGTTCACGTACCCGAGGCGCTCGAAGGACTTCGCCATGGGGACGTTGCCGAGGTCGGTCGCCGCCCTGATCCGGTCCACGCCCGTCGCGGCCAGCACCCGGGTGCCCTCGGCGAGGATGTCGTCGATGTAGCCGTTGCCGCGGTGCGCGGGCAGTACGCCGATGTACGCGATGATCGGGTGGTAGTTGTTGCGCGCGGGAACGACGAACCCGACCGGCTCACCGCTGGGCAGCTCCGCGATCCGCCACCACTCCTGCGGCGTTTTGAAGCCCGCGAACTCCTCGTCGTAATGCTTCTCGGCCGCTTTGCGGGCGCCGATCCCCGTCGCCATGTCCGCCTGGCCGTGGGCGTCGAGCGTGCCCTCCATGACCGGGGTCATCAGCGCGACCAGGTCCTCGCGCCCGGTGACCGGACGGAACACCAGACGGCCGGAGTCCTGCGGAACGGGCGTGCCCTCGCGCCACTCCAGGCGCAGACGTTCGACCAGCATCCGGGCGCCGGTCTGTTCCATGACCCGCATCCGGGACTCGACGACCTCGCGCGCCGCCGCGTCCTCGCGCCAGTCCGGGGGAATGAACCGGCCGTACTCGGGACGCTGGGCACCAGCGGGTATGACAGCGGCCGTTGCCGTCTCCAGCAGCCGCACGCCGATCTCCTGACGTTCCTGCGCGGGCAGGGTGTCGTCCAGGTCGAAGAAGTCCAGCGCGAGAGGGTCGCCGCCGTCCGTCGAGGTCCACCAGGACGCCCGGCCCACGACGCGCTCGCCGTGCAGGGCCACCCACATCCAGTCGGGGCGGCGGCGGCCGGTGGCGAGGTCGTCCGCCAGCTCGTGGTCGAGAACGTAGGAAAGACGGCAGAAGAGACCGAGCTCGTCCGGTCCGGTGAGCGGACGGACGGTCAGTTCCTGTGGTGCTACGGGCACAAAGTCTCCTTCGAGGCGAAAGGCCGCCGGCTTCCCGCCGACGGCCCGCGGGCGCTGACGTTAGCAAGGGGGAGCCGTGCAGGTCAGCACGGGGGGATGAGGAGTTCTTCTGGACACTTCGGCCCCGTCGGACCGACAATCAGGACTGTGACGTCCTCCTTCGAGTTCCCCACGTATCCCGCGCGGCTCTCCGACGCCCAGCGCGACCGTGCTCTCGGTGTGCTCAGAGACGGCGCGGCCCAGGGCAAGCTCTCCCACGACACGTTCATGCGGCGCATGGAACTGGCCCTGGTCGCCCGGCGCGCCGAGGAACTGGACGCACTCACCTGTGACCTGGAGTCCGGCGGGCGCTGGACCCGCGGACTGTTCCGCGCCGTCGGCGGCGTGTCGGCCTTCTCCGTGCGGCTGCGCAGGGCATGGACGTCCGAGCGGCTGCCGAAGCTCCTGCTGCCCGTGCAGGGCCCGCACCCGCTGCTCATCGGCCGCGACCCTGGGAACGGGCTGCGGCTCAGCCACGAGACCGTCTCCCGGATGCACGCCGAACTCACCGTGCACGGCAGCCGGTGGGTCCTGCGCGACCTCGGATCGACGAACGGTACCTGCGTCAACGGACAGCGGGTCACCGGCTCGGTCCCCGTGCGGGACGGCGACCAGGTGAGCTTCGGACGGATGAGCTTCCGCCTCACCGCGCCCCTGCCCAAGCCACCGGCCTGACCCTTCGCCCGGCTCCCCCGGGAACGAGCGGGGGTAGGGAAAACCACAGTGGCACCGGGCGGTAAGCCCCAATGACCTCCGCCTCCCCGGGCGGGACGCTGATCAACGGCAGGAATTCGCGTCCCAGGGGAGGTGCCCGCATGACGGGCAGAAGTCCGAGCACGGTCCGTATCGCACGCTGGTGTGCGGTTCATCCCTGGCGAGCCGTGGCCGGGTGGCTCGTCTTCATCGTCCTGTGCGTCGGAGCGGGCGCGGCGGTGGGCACCAACAAGGGCACCTTCGAGGACTTCTGGGTCGGCGAGGCGGGCCGGGCGGAGCAGCTCGCAGCCGAGAGCGGACTCACCCCCGCACCCGTCGAGCAGATCCTCATCACCGGCAAGGGCCCGGCACCGGACGGAGCGACCGCCGGATCGCCCGGTGCCCGCTCCGCCGCACAGGACATCACCGTACGGATGCGGAAGCTGCCCGCAGTGGCTTCGGTCGCCGACCCCCGGCCCGCCAGGGACGGTTCGGCCCTGATGGTCGCGGTCACGCTGCGCGGCGACAGGGAGACCGCCAAGGAGGACGTCGACGCCCTCCTCGTCCAGACGGCCGAGGTCCAGCGTGCCCACGAAGGGCTGCGGATCGAGGAGACGGGCAGCGCGTCCATCTCCGTCGGCGTCAACGACAAGCAGGGGAAGGACCTCCAGCGGACCGAGGCCATCAGCCTCCCGGTGACGTTCCTGATCCTGTTCGTGGTCTTCGGCGCGGTGCTCGCCGCCGGAATCCCCGTGCTGCTCGCACTCTCCGCCTTCGCCGGAGCCGTCGGCCTGTACGGACTCGCGTCCTGGGTCACTCCCGACGCGGGCGGTGCTGCCCTCAGTGTGATCTTCATGATCGGCATGGCCGTCGGAGTCGACTACTCGCTCTTCTACCTCAAGCGGGCACGCGAGGAGAGGGAGAGGTCCGGCGGCACCATCAGCCACACCGCCGCGATCGAACTGGCAGCGGCGACCTCGGGCCGTGCGGTCGTCGACTCCGGCATCGCGGTCGTCCTGGCGCTCGGCGGTCTCTACCTGATGGACGACGTGATCTTCTCGTCCATCGCCTCCGGCGCGATCCTGGTGACGCTGGTGGCGGTCGCCGGTTCGCTGACCGTCCTGCCCGCCCTGCTCACCAAACTGGGACACCGTCTCGACAGCCGGTCGACCCGGCGCGGTACGGCGGCCGACCGGAGGGGACGTCCGGACGGCAGCCGCATGTGGGCGGCGATGCTGCGCCCCGTGATGCGGCGGCCCCTGGTCACGCTGCTCATCGGTACGGCCCTGACGGCTTCGCTCGCCCTGCCCGTACTCGGCATGAAGCTGGGCACCGAGGGCAAGGAGACCTTTCCCGACAGCGTCGCGTCCGTCGCCGCCTACGACAGGCTCGTCGAGGCCTACCCGTCCGAAGGCCCCGCGCACCTCGTCGTCGTACGCGGCGCCGGCGCCACCGCGGCGCTGGCCCGGCTCGCCGAACGCGTCGAGAGCGAGCCGCTGTTCGCCCACGACCGCGCACCGCTGCCGACGACCTCCGACGACGGACGCACCGCCCTGCTGCGCCTTCCCGTCCCGCACGCCCAGAACTCCGCCGAGGCCACCCGCTCCCTGGAGCTGCTGCGCACCGAGCTGATTCCAGCGACGGTGGGCAGGACGGCGGGTGCCGGGGCCGAGACGGCCGTCAGCGGTGAGATCGCGGGCGGGGTGGACTACGCGGAACACCAGAGCGGCCGACTGCCGTGGGTGATCCTCTTCGTCTCGCTGACGACGCTCGGCATCATGTTCGCCGCGTTCCGGTCCGCGGCCCTCGCGGTGCTCGGCGTGCTGCTCAACCTGGCGGCGGTGATGGTGTCCTGGGGCGTGCTGACCCTGGTCTTCCAGGGGACCTGGGCCGACGGGCCCCTCGGATTCGAGTCACTGGGCTTCGTCGGGTCCCGCACCCCGCTGCTCGTGTTCGCGATCCTGGTCGGCCTCTCCACCGACTACCAGATCTTCGTGGTGAGCCGGATCAGGGAAGCCGTACGCCGTGGGGTGCCGACCCGGCAGGCCGTCGTCGACGGGATCGCCGGATCGGCCGGAGTCGTCACCAGCGCCGCCGTGATCATGGTGTCCGTCTTCGGCAGCTTCCTGTTCATCGACCGGGTCGAGATGAAGCAGATCGCGGTGGGACTGACCGTCGCCGTCCTCTTCGACGCCGTGGTCCTGCGGGCGCTGATCCTGCCGTCCGCCCTCGCCCTGCTCGGCGACCGGTGCTGGTGGCCCGACCGGCCGGCACCGAGGGACGTGACCGACGGCCCGGACGGGGGACCGGCCGGCGGCACGGGACGCCAGGTGCGCGCAGGGCAAATGGGGCACTGAACAGCGTGACGTCGGCGCCTCCCACCGAGGAGGCGCCGGCGCGCCGTGCGGGCGGCGCCGCCCCGTCCGTCACCCGAACGGCCGCACGTCCACTGCGCCCGGCCCCCGGCAGTGGTCGGCTGGAGGCACCCGCGTCCGACGGCGACGCACGCAGCCCGGGGGGTACGGATGCAGATCGGCCCGCCCGCGGAATCCCCCGGCACCGACAGCCCCCGCACCCGGGACGGCGCGGCGGGGCCCAGCATCCTGACTCCCGGCGCGGACCGGGACCCGTACCGGCTGCACCTCTACCGCCGGCTGCGCGAGGACCACCCGCTGACGTACGACAGGGGCCTCGGCGCCTGGCTGCTCAGCCGGTACGCCGACGTGGCCGCCGCACTCACCGACCCCCGCTTCGCCGGCTACCCGCACGAGGGCGCACCGCGCGGCGGCCCCGCGCCCCTCGGGCTCTGCCGGGGAAGCACCGACTGCGCACCCCTGCCCGGCGGCGCACGGCACCGGCCCGCCGCTCAGCCGCCCCGCAGCAGCGAGATCCTGGAGCGGACCGCCTACGTCCTGGCGCGCCGGATAGCCGACCGGGAACAGGCGGACCTGGTACCCGAGTTCTGCCACTGGCTCCCGCTCGGCGGCGCGGTCACCGCCGCCGGCCTCTCCCGCCCCGACCTCACGGGCCTGTCCCGCGCCGACCTCCACCTCCGGATGACCCGGTCCTCCGCGACCACCTGCGCCGTGCACACCGCGCTCCGTGAGACGGCCCTCGCCTCGTTCCTCGCCAACGTCCTGGACGAGCCCTGCCTCCTGGAAGTCCTCGGCACCGACCCGGACCTGATCGTGGGTGCCTGGACGGAGACCCTGCGCCGCGACCCTCCCGTGCAGATCGTCCTGCGCCGCACTCTCACCGACGTGCGCGTCAGCGGCGGCACCCTTCCCGCGGGGGTGCCTGTCGCCTGTCTGATGGGCGCGGCCGGACGCGACCCCGACCGGTTCGCCGCCCCCGACCGCTTCGACCCGTTCAGGCCCGACCCGGGGCACCTCACCACCGGCCCCGCGCACTGCCCCGCCGTCCTCCTCGGCCGGCTGGAGGCCGAGCAGGGGCTGCACGCCCTGCTCGACGCCATGCCCGGCATCCGCTGGGCGGACGGCTTCCGCCCCACCGCCACCGGGCTCCTCACCCGAGGCCCGCGGACCCTTCTCGTGCGGCCCTACGGAGCAATGCCACCGGACGTCCGGCGAACAGCTCGGCCACCCCGACCGACGGGCCGGTGAACTCCCGTCCCGGCGACAGCACATCGCGCCACGGCCCCTCGTCGGGGAGCGCCAGCACGGTGTCGCGCCAGCCGCCCTCCTCCGCGAGGCGCAGGGACAGCCGGGTCACCGCGGTGACCACCTCGCCCGACCGGGCGAAGGCCAGACAGTGCGCCGCCGCCGGGCCGCGTGCCGCCAGCGGGGCGTACGTCCCCGACTCACCGAAGAGCTCCGGCCGCTCTCGGCGCAGGCCCAGCGCCGCCACCGTGACCGCCGTCTTCTCGTCGGCCTCCAGGTCGGGCCGGCGGAACGGCCTGCGGTTGTCCGGGTCCACAAGGGCGAGGTACTCCCGCTCCGTGCCCTGGTAGAGATCCGGCACGCCGGGCATCGTCAGCTGCACGAGCGCCGCGCCCAGCACGTTGGCCCGCACCTGGGGGCCGAGCCCGTCCGCGAAGCGCGTCAGCAGCGCTCGTGCGGGACCCGTCTCACTGCCCGGCCCCGCCGCGACGAAGTCCGCCACCGCCCGCTCGTACGCCGGATCGGGTTCGGTCCAGCTGGTGAAGAGCCCCGCCTCCCGCACGGCCTTGAGCAGCGCGGGCTCCAGCCGCACCGCCAGTTCCTCCGCGGGCAGCCCCGCGCAGCCGTACGCGGACTGCCACGCCTGCCAGGCCAGCTGCGGATCGGGAGCGGCCGGAGCGGTGGCCCGGGTCAGCTGCGCCACCAGGGACGACCACTGCTCGGGGCACTCGGAGAGCACCGCGATCCGGGCACGTACGTCGGCGCTCCGCTTGGTGTCGTGCGTGGTCAGCACCGTGCCCGTGGCGGGCCAGTCCCGGGCGAGCCGCGCGCAGAAGGCGTGGAACTCCTCGGGAGTCACCGCGGGCCTGCCCGGATCACCGCCCACCTCTGTCGCCGAGATGAGCGGGACGTAGCGGTAGAAGGCGGTGTCCTCGACCGACTTGGCGTGCAGCGCCGACGCGGTCTGCGCGAACCGGACACAGAACGCGGTCTGCGCCTCGCCCTCCCCGAGCCGGCCCAGGGCCAGCTCCCGCACCACGTCGACGGCCGTCGCCTCCTCGGGTACGGAGAACACCGCCTTCGCGTCCCTCACCGCCTCGGCCGGCAGGGCCGATTCCGCGAGCGCGGTGACCGGGCCTCCCGCGGTGACGTACGGGCGGTAGACGGGGACGCGGACGAGCAGTTCGGTGACGGCCGCGCGCAGCGCCCATGGGGCGTGGTCGCGCAGGGCGGCGTCCTGGGCGCAGACCTCGGTGGCCAGCCGCGTCAGCCACCGTGTCTCGGCGGCCAGTTCGTGGTTCACCACGCGGTACGCGGCCCGCCGCACCGTCGCCGTCCAGTAGCCCCCGCGGTCCCCGGGCGGTCCGGCGAAGTCGCGGTACCGGCCGAGCAGGTCCGCCGCGCCCGTCGGGTCGGTGAAGACTCCGTCGATCCGGTGGAGCGCGTCGTACCCCGTCGTGCCGGCGACGGCCCAGCCCGCGGGCAGGGTCTCGGAAGCGGTGAGGATCTTCTCCACCACCGTCCACCGGCCGCCGGCGGCCTCGCTCAGCTGCTCCAGATAGGCGGCGGGCTCGGCGAGTCCGTCCGGATGGTCGATCCGCAGGCCGTCCACGACGCCGTCGCTCAGGAGTTCGAGGATCTTGGCATGTGTCGCGGTGAAGACCTCGGGATGCTCCACCCGCACCCCGATCAGCTCGGAGATCGTGAAGAACCGCCGGTAGTTGAGCTCGGTACGGGCGAGGCGCCACCAGGCGAGCCGGTAGTGCTGGGCGTCCAGCAGTTCGTCCAGGGGCAGTCCCTCCGTGCCCGCGCGCAGGGGGAACTCCTGCTCGCCGTAGCGGAGCACGGGCGCCCCGGACTCCCCGGCGGTACCGGTCTCGAAACGGCCGATCTCGTCGGCGAGGGGCCCCGCCAGCACGGGCAGCAGCACCTTGCCCCCACCCGCCGTCCAGTCGATGTCGAACCACCGCGCGTACGGGGATGCCCGCCCCTCGCGCAGCACCTCCCAGAGCTGCCGGTTGTGGCGGGGTGCGGCGGCCATGTGGTTGGGCACGATGTCCAGGATCAGTCCGAGGCCGTGCTCCCTCGCGGTCGCGGACAGCTGCCGCAGCCCCGCCTCGCCGCCCAGCTCCGCGCGTACGCGGCTGTGGTCGACGACGTCGTAGCCGTGCCGGGAACCGGGCACGGCCTCCAGGACGGGCGACAGATGCAGGTGGGAGACGCCGAGCGCGGCGAGATACGGCACTGCCTTACCGGCAGCGGAGAAGGGGAAGTCCGGTTGGAGCTGGAGCCGGTACGTGGCAGTGGGCGTCATGAACACGTAAGTACCCATTGGGGAGCCGTCTGTGTCACGGCATGGCGCAACGACCCCCTCCGGCGGCATCGGATTCACCCGCCGGAGGGCCCTGGCCCCGCTACGCCGGTCGCTTGAGAACCGTCATGCTCCGTCCGATCAGCGTGACCCGCTCACCCGCGGAGACCTTCGGCCCGGCGCCGGGCGGCACCCCGTCCGGACGGGCGGTGTCCACGATGATCTGCCACTGCCGGCCGTGATTCACGGGAACGGCGAACTCCAGAGTGTCCGCCCCGGCATTGAACATCAGCAGGAACGAGTCGTCGGAGATGCGCTCGCCGCGCGGTCCCGGCTCCGAGATCGCGTGCCCGTTCAGAAAGACCGTCATGGCCTTGGCGTGCGCGGCCTGCCAGTCCCGCTGGGTCATCTCCTGCCCCTGCGGGGTGAACCAGGCGATGTCGGAGAGCTCGTCGTGCGTGCCCTCCACCGGACGTCCGTGGAAGAACCGCCGGCGTCTGAAGACGGGATGGTCGCGGCGCAGCCACACCATGGCGCGCGTGAACTCCAGCAGCCCGGTGTCCGCTCCGGAGCCGCTCTCGCCGTCCTCCTCACCGTCGGCCGACCGGGCGGCGGGATCGGGCCAGTGGACCCACGCCAGCTCGTTGTCCTGGCAGTAGGCGTTGTTGTTGCCGTGCTGGGTACGGGCGAACTCGTCCCCGTGGCTCAGCATCGGCACGCCCTGCGACAGCATCAGGGTGGCGATGAAGTTGCGCATCTGACGGTTGCGCAGCTCCAGGACCTCCTTGTCCTCGGTCTCGCCCTCGGCGCCGCAGTTCCAGGACCGGTTGTGGCTCTCGCCGTCCCGGTTGCCCTCGCCGTTGGCGTCGTTGCGTTTGTCGTTGTACGAGACGAGGTCGTGCAGGGTGAAGCCGTCGTGGCAGGTGGTGAAGTTGATCGAGGCGAGCGGCCGCCTGCCGTCGTCCTGGTACAGGTCGGAGGAGCCCGTCAGCCGCCCGGCGAACTCGGCGAGCGTCCGCGGTTCACCCCGCCACAGGTCCCGCACCGTGTCGCGGTACTTGCCGTTCCACTCGGTCCACAACGGGGGGAAGTTCCCCACCTGGTAGCCGCCCTCGCCCACGTCCCACGGCTCGGCGATCAGTTTCACCTGGCTGACCACCGGGTCCTGCTGCACGAGGTCGAAGAACGACGACAGCCGGTCCACCTCGTGGAACTGCCGGGCCAGGGTCGCAGCAAGGTCGAAGCGGAAGCCGTCGACGTGCATCTCGGTCACCCAGTACCGCAGCGAGTCCATGATCAGCTGCAGGACGTGCGGCGACCGCATGAGCAGCGAGTTCCCCGTCCCGGTGGTGTCCATGTAGTACCGCTGGTCGTCGGCCAGCCGGTAGTACGAGGCGTTGTCCAGACCCCGGAAGGACAGCGTCGGCCCGAGGTGGTTGCCCTCGGCCGTGTGGTTGTAGACCACGTCGAGGATCACCTCGATGCCCGCCTTGTGCAGCGCGCGTACGGCCTGCTTGAACTCCAGGACCTGTTCGCCGCGGTCGCCCCAGGAGGCGTACGCGTTGTGCGGGGCGAAGAATCCGATGGTGTTGTAGCCCCAGTAGTTGGCCATGCCCGCGTCGGCCAGCCGGTGGTCCTGGACGAACTGGTGCACAGGCATCAGTTCGATCGCGGTCACACCCAGCTCCGTCAGATGGGCGATGACCTCCGGATGCGCCAGCCCCGCGTACGTACCGCGCAGTTCCTCCGGCAGCCCCGGATGCAGCATCGTCAGGCCCTTCACATGGGCCTCGTAGATCACCGTGCGGTGGTAGTCCGTCCGGGGCGGCCGGTCGTCGCCCCAGTCGAAGTACGGATTGACCACGACCGAGCTCATGGTGTGCGGCGCGGAGTCGAGGTCGTTGCGGGCGTCGGGACGGCCGAACGGGTAGCCGTACACCGCCTCGCCCCACTCGATCTTCCCGGAGACCGCCCGCGCGTAGGGGTCGAGCAGCAGTTTCGCCGAGTTGCAGCGCTGTCCGCGCTGCGGCTCGTACGGGCCGTGCACCCGGAAGCCGTAGCGCTGACCCGGCATCACGCCGGGGAGGTAGGCATGACGGACGAAGGCATCGGTCTCGCGCAGTTCCACCGCCGTCTCTGAACCGTCGTCGTGCAGCAGGCACAACTCGATTCGGCTGGCGGCCTCCGAGAAGACCGCGAAGTTGGTGCCGGCGCCGTCGTAGGTGGCACCGAGGGGATACGCCTGTCCCGGCCAGACCTGCATAGATATGACTCTTCCATTTCTGATCCGGGTGCTGCGGGGTCTTCCTACCGATACTCCCCGAAATTAGGGCGTGCGCCTAGCACGTCGGCCGGTGCTGTCAACATCGAGCCCTTCGGTGCCGCCCTGGACAGGAATCCGTGCGCCCCGTGCGCCGGACTGTGCGCCGGGGGGTCGGGACGGGGTGTCTAATCACTATGAATCGGCTCACTCCACCAGATCTCGTCGAAAAGAACAGGCTTGATTCACTTGGCAGTTGGGAAAGCAGCCTGCGCATCGGGCTGCACCGGCTCACCCTCGCGGAGTACCCTTCCTTGATCGTTGGTGGGGGAGTGGAAGGCGGTACGCGGGTGAGCTCGGGAGGCTTCGAGCTGCCCCCAGGTGGCCCAGGTCACGAGGGGGAATCGACCGATGCCCCGCCGGGGGCGGTCTCCCTTGCACAGCCCATGGAGATAGGCGCGGAGCTGGACTGGGGAGCCGACGCCTGGAGCGAGGTGCGTACGCGCGCCCAGCGGGCGGGGCGCGCCTATATTTGGCTGAATCTCGTCGAACAGCGGCTGCGCGCCGTGGTCGCGGCGGTGCTCCGGCCCATCTACGAGCCCGTCCACGGCGAGGACTGGGTCGTGGCCGCCGCCGGACCCGCCGGGCAGGAGTGGGTGCAGCGGGCCGTCGCCGTCCGCGAGGTCTCGCGCCGCAAGGGCTATCTGCTCGACCCGGCCGACGACAACGTCCTCAGCTTCCTGACCCTCCCGCAGCTGCGCGAGCTAATGGTCCAGCACTGGCCTTGCTTCGAGCCGTACTTCGACGACCGCCGCGATGTCGAGCTGGCTCTCGACGAGCTGGAGGTGGCGCGCAACGTCGTCTCCCGCAACCGCGCCCTGAACGAGGCGGTCCTCGCCCAGGCCGAACGGGCCTCCGCTCGCCTCCTGGAGATCCTGGGCAGCGGAGCGGCCGTTCCGTCCGCCGACCGGCTGCCCGTGGACGCCGTCGAGGAGCTCGTCGGTGACCGGTACGCCGACGTGGTCTCCGTCCACCCCGACCGCGTGCGGCTCCAGCGCCAGCTGCCGGCCGAGGACCTGTTCGGCGGGGCACGCCGCCTCGACGCCATCGGCATAGGCCTCAATCTGCTCGTGCAGAACTTCTCCGGCCGCCGGCTGGTCAGGCTCGCCGAATCCGGCTGCCGCGTCCGGCTGCTCTTCATCAACCCGGCGAGCAGCGCGGTCAAGCGCAGGGAACGGGAGCTGGGGCTCAAGAAGGGCGAACTGAGCCGTTCGGTCGAGATGAACATCCTTCACATGCGCCGGGTCCGCTCCAAGCTCCGCGACCCGGGGGCCTTCGAGATCCAGGTCTTCGACGAGACCCCCCGCTTCACGGCGTACCTGGTGGACGGCGACGGGCCCGACGCGGTCGGGGTGGTCCAGCCCTATCTGCGGCGCGCCCGCGGCATGGAGGCGCCCGTGCTGGTGCTGCGCGGCGGCGGCCGGGCGGTGGTCCGTGCGGGGCAGGACAGCGAGCACGGTCTCTTCGAGACCTACCGCGAGGAGTTCGAGTCGGTCTGGACGGACTCCCGGCCCGTCTCCTGACGCGCGGTCCGTGTTGTCAGTGGTGCGTGCGAAGGTGGTCATCACTTGGGGGAACGCACCACAGAAGGAGGTACGGGATGAGCTGGATGAGCGGGCCGTTGATGGCGTTCGATCTGGAGACCACGGGGACGGACGTCGAGACCGACCGCATCGTGACGGCGGCGGTCGTCCGGCTGGAGGCCGACGGATCCGTGTCGCAGGAGCGCGTCTGGCTCCTGAATCCCGGTGTGGCCATACCCGAGCAGGCATCGGCGATCCACGGCATCTCGACGGAACACGCCCGCGAGCACGGGGAGCCGGCCGCCTCCGCGGTCGAGGAGATCGCCCGGGCCGTGGCGGAGGGGCTGCGGTCGGGGACACCACTGGTGGTGATGAACGCGCGCTACGACCTGTCCCTGCTCGACCGTGAGTGCCGCCGGTACGCGGTCGAGTCGGTCAGCGAACGGCTGGGCGACGTGCCTTCGCCCGTCATCGATCCGCTGGTGATCGACAAGCATGTCGACAAGTACCGGAAGGGGAAGCGGGCCCTTCACGCGCTGTGCGCCCACTACGGGGTGTCGCTCGACGACGCGCACGACGCGAGGGCCGACGCCGTCGCCGCCGCCCGCGTGGTGCGGCGCCTGGGGGAGGCGCACCAGCCCGTCGGCGTGATGCCGTTGGCGGACCTGCAGGGCCTTCAGGTCCGCGCGGCGGCCGAGCAGTCGCTCTCCCTGCAGGCGTATCTGCGGCGAACCGCGGATCCTGCGGCGGTCGTCGAACCGGCCTGGCCGCTCATCCCCCGGATGCGGGAGCCCGCCGACGGGAAGGACTGACTCCTAGGCCCGGAAGCCGGAGACCCGATGTCAGCCCGCGGCCGGGGAAGCGGTGTCGTCGGCCTTGATGTCGAAGTTGATCTGGTCTCCGTCGACCGAGGTGACGGTGGCCGACACGCCCAGCGTGCTGCCGTCCTTGGCCGTGAGCGTGCACCGGGTGGTGGTGCCGACCTTGCCCGCGAGGTCCTCGGGGCAGGTGATGTCCGGCTTCGGCTGCCCCGTGGTGGCGGCGAGCTTCTCGGAGACCGTGGCGGCCAGCTTGTCCGAGGACAGCTTCGGCTCGGAGTTTCCGACGTTGACCGAGGCCGAGCAGCCGACGAGCAGCACGCAGGCGGCCACGGCCGAGAGGCTCCACGTCGCTGCGGGCAAGCGGGCTATCGTCATGAGGGTTCCGTTCCGGGTGATCAAGCGAGGAAGATGCCGGGATCATACGCGGCACCGTGCCGCGGGAAGCCGCCGGACGGTGCCGACGGGCCGCTCAGAGCTTACCGAAGATCAATCCGCGCCAGGTCCAGCCCGCTTCGAGGGCGGCCTTCCGCAGGGGATCGGTCAGCTGCGCGCTGTCGAAGCTGAACGACTCCGTCGCTTCGATGCGGCCGTTCTCCCCCCGCTGGAGGGTCCACCGGCGGGAAACGGTCCTGCCCGCGCCGCGCGCGTACTCCGCCGAGGTCTGCAGCCGCGGAGGATTCCCGACACGGGTCACCTCCCACTGCTCCTCGACGGCCCGCACCTCGGGGACCTCCTCGGCCAGGCGCATCCGGATCCGGAGGGCGTGCGTGAGCTGGGACCCGATGAAGAAGGTCTGCCAGGCGGGCTCGGCGAGCCGCCACTCCGCCACCAGATCGGCGCCCTGCGCCGCACCGTCGCTGATGATGTAGGGGACGTCCGGCCTGTTGAGACCGAGCAGGGCTGTCCGCAGCTCCTGTGCCGAGCGTGGCGCGACCCCGTCGTCGGGGTGCCTGGTTCCGGTGAGTTTGTCGAAGAGTCCCATGGAGTCAACCTAAGAGGGGTCGGTTTGGCGTTGCAAGAAAGGGTCTTGGACAGCCCTCAGGAGGCCGCACCGGTGTCCGGGCGGACCGAGCGCACGAACTCCCTGAAGTCCTCCAGCACCTCGTGGTGCTGGGCCGCGGTCACCGTGAGGACCAGTCGGATCACCGCCCGCTTGCTCGGATCGGTCACGTCCAGCAGGGACAGGTAGACCTGTGACTGGACGAGGTCGCGGAGCGCGCCCCCCGCGACGGCCGAGACGGCCAGGGTCTGGGTGAGGCCGGGAGCGTCGGCGGAACCGACCTCTCGGCGCTCGGCCACGTCGACCGACGCGGCGGAGTGGCGCAGGTTGTCCACCGATTCGTCGGCGATCTCGGGGAGCGTCGCCGCGTCCGGACGGAACGAGCCGTCGACGGTGATGTTCGCGGTGAACCCCGCGTCGGGACGCGGATGCAGCGCGACGAACGCCGCACCCGTAGCGCCCACCCCGTCCGGCGGCGTGGCGCGCCAGCCGTCCGGCAGTTCGAACGCGATCGGTACGGGCAGCGTGGTGGTCATCCCGGTATCTCCTTACGGCAAGGGTGTGCTTGGTGCTGCGGGTCCGCGGTGGCGTACGTCAGAACAGGCTGCCGATCCCGTCGCCTACCCAGTTCGCGGCATCGCCCACGGCCCCGGCCGCATCGCCCACGGTATCGACGACCTTTCCCGGGTCGACGGTGAACTCGAAGCCCACGGCGCCACCGAGTCCAGGCGAGATGCCCACCTTCGGGCCGAAGTGCCAGACGCCGTTGGCGTCCTTGCTGGCGTTCAGGCTCGCCTCCGCGCCGGGACCGGCCCAGCCCTCGGCCGTGACACCCGCGCCGATTCCTCCGATGTCCGCGCCCGCACCGACGCTGCCCTTCGCACCGGCGAAGGCCTCGGCGCCCAACTGCACGCCGTCCAGACCCACTCCCGCGTTGACCCCGGCCTCGACGCCTGCCATGGCCTCCGCCCGCGCGTACACCCCGACGGGGCCGGCGTCGGCGGTGCCGTTGGCCGAGGCCTCGGCGCCCGCGAAGGCCTTGGCCTCGGCCTGGGCGCCCTCATTGGTGATGCCGGCGGCCGCCGACGCCTTGGCGCCCGCATAGGCCTCGGCCTCTCCGGCCAGTTTCATCGGGCCGTTGGTGAGCGTGCCCTCGGCCTTCGCGCGACCGAGGTCGGCATGGGCCTCGGCCTCGGCCAGCTTCCCCTTCCCGACGTTCGGACCGCTGGCGTCCGTCCCGACTCCCGGCCCCGTCGCCTCGGAGTCGGTCTCGGAGACCCAGCCCTCCTCCTTCTCCTTACCGGGCTTGGGGTCCTCCTTGCCGGCCTTCGCCAGACTGCCCTCGGCCTTCGTGTTGAACCCGCCGATGCCGATGCCGTCCATCGAGACGTCGCTCGTCGCGCGGGACAGCGCCCGCTTCACGCTCTGGTCGGCTGCGTCCACGGCCTTGACCGCCTTGGCGATCTCATCGGTCCAGCCCTGCGCCTTGTCGCGGGCGTCGGCCAGCAGCCGGGAGTGGTCGGGGTCGTGCTGGAAGCTGAACCGCTCCTGCGGGGAGAGGTTGTCGTACCCGACGTAGGTCGCCTTGCCGGAGCTGTCGACCTTGTACTCCTTCTTCTCCGCGTCCTCGACCAGGTCCTTGACCGCCTTCTGCAGGCGGGTCAGTTCGGTCTGCGCGTCCGTGAGGAGACTGGCGATGGCCAGTGCCTCCGCTTTGGCCGCCCCGTACTCGAAGGCGGTGGCGGAGGCGTTCTGCTGCTGGGCACCGAAGGCGAGACCCTGCCAGTTCCCGTTGGCCAGCACGCCCTGGACGTGCTTCTCGTAATCGGTCTTCAGCTCACCGAAGCGCTCGCCCATCTTCTTCCACGCCCCGGAGACGTCCGCGAAGGAGGACAGGTCGGCCGTCATCACGTCGTGATAGTTCAGCGTCATGCGGCGCCCGTCACATCCCGTCGAAACTGCTGGGGAGTCGTATGGAGTTGGCCTGAGCCCCGGTGGCGAGGTCCTGGCTCTGCAGGATGTTCTGCGTGCCGCTCAGCGCGTTCCGCTCCTGCTGGAGCCGTGCCATCAGCCGGTTGGCCTGCCCCTGCCAGGCGACCAGCGCGTCCGAGAGGCCCTGGTCCGATGCCCAGCCGGAGAGACCCTTCAGCCCGGTGTCCTGCTTCAGCAGCGGGCCGGTCACGGGCGGCGGGGTGACGAAGATCGATGCCGACGATCCGCCTCCGGCCGCCATGCGGGCGGCTGCCTGGGTGTCGGGCATCTGATGCTCGTCCAGGTACTTCGTCGCGCGCGTCTTGTCGGCGGCCGAGCTCGCGAGCTTCTGCTCGCCGCCTGCTCCGGTCCCCATGGGCAACCCCCGTTGCGATCGAACTGTCCGGCCTCACGCCCAACAGGCCGAGTACGGAAGACTTTCCAGCACCCTATCGGGGTGATCAGAGCTGCCCGCAGGCGGCCCACCGGGCGCCAGGAGCGCCGGCGTCCGACGGTAAGGGCCGGTCAGAACGGGTACCAGCGGACCTCGGAGTCGTCGTCGCGCAGTGAGGCGACCCTCCGGCGGAACTCCGCGAGTGCCTTGGGATTCGCCGGCGCGTGCTGGGCGACCCAGGCGCAGCTCGCCGTCTCCCGGGCGCCGCGCAGGACCGTGCAGCCCACCCACTCCCGGACGTCCCAGCCGTACGCGGCGGTGAAGGCGTCGTACCGCTCGGCGGGCAGGCCGTACCGGTCGCGTGAGAGGGCCAGCACCACCAGGTCGTGCTCCCGCAGATCCGCGGAGAACGTCTCCAGATCGACCAGGACCGGTCCGTCCGGGCCGACATGCACGTTGCGCGGCAGCGCGTCGCCGTGGATCGGGCCCGGCGTCAGGTGCGGGGTCAGGGCGCCGGCGGCCGCCGCGAACCCGTCCCGGCGCTCGCGCAGGAAGTCGGCGTCGGCCGGGTCGATCGCGTCACCCGCCAGCAGCAGCCAGCGTTCGACGCCGCCGAGCAGTTCGCGGCGGGGCAGGACGAGACCCTCCGGAGCGCTCAGTGCGTGCACCCGGGCGAGGAGCGGCGCGAGATCCCGGGGCTCGGTGGGGCGAACGGCGGGCGGGAGCCGGTGCCACAGGGTCACCGGGTGGCCCTCGACCAGCCGGGCGCCGGGCTCGGCGGCCCGCACGGCCGGGACGCCGGACGCCGCGAGCCACTGAGCGACGGCCAGCTCCCGTTCCGCCCGCTCCCGCAGCTCCGGGTGGTGCGCGGCGTCCCGGCCGACCTTGACGACCAGGTCGCCGACGGCGAAGACCGCGTTCTCGCCCAGCGCGATCAGTTCCGCGCCGCCGGGCAGTCCGGCGGCGCTCAGCACCTCGCGCGCACGCATTTCGTTCATGCTCCGGATTTTCGCATCCCCGCAGGCCGCCAGGCGCGGGCAGCCCCGAGGGAGGCCGCCTTGACGAACCGACGGGCCGTCAGCACGATGGCTGAGGACCCCTGGGCGGTCGGACCGGAATGAATCCGTTGCGATGGAGCAAAGGAGTCGGATCCGTGGCACTGACGACCGCGACGAAGCGGTCCGGACGCGAGGACACGCGCGGGGGACGGCCCGGAGCCGGCCGCAGGGCCGGGCGGGACAGAGCCGCATGGTTCCTGGTGCTTCCGGCCCTGATCCCCATCCTGATCCTCAGCGTCGGACCACTGCTCTACGGCATCGCGCTGGCCTTCACCGACGCGCAGTCCGGCCGCACCCGCTCCACCCGGTGGATCGGCGGGCTCAACTTCCAGGACCTGCTGCACGACACCCTGTTCTGGGACTCGTTCCGGATCGGCCTGCTGTGGGCGGTCGGCGTCACCGTCCCGCAGTTCGTCCTCGCGCTCGGCCTCGCCCTGCTGCTCAGCCAGGACCTGCGGATGCGGTGGCTGGCACGCGCGCTGGCGATCATCCCCTGGGCGATGCCCGAAGTGGTCGTCGGCATCATGTGGCGGCTCGTCTACAACCCCGACGCGGGCATCCTCAACGAGACCATCCGCGATCTCGGCCTCGGCGACGGCCGGGACTGGCTCACGGGCCTGGCCACCGCGCTGCCCGCCGTCATCGTCGTCGGTATCTGGGCCGGTATGCCCCAGACCACGGTCGCGCTGCTCGCCGGCCTCCAGAACACCCCGCACGAACTCCACGAGGCGGCGGCACTCGACGGCGCGGGGGCCTGGCGCCGCTTCCGTACGGTGACCTGGCCCGCCGTCCGGCCCATCGCCCTCTCCATCACCGCGCTCAACTTCATCTGGAACTTCAACTCGTTCGCACTGGTCTACGTGCTGACCAGCGGGGGCCCCGGCGGCCGTACCCGGCTGCCGATGCTCTTCGCGTACGAGGAGGCATTCCGCTACGGCCAGTTCGGCTACGCCGCCGCCATGGGCTGCGTGATGGTCGCGGTGATCTCCGTCATCCTCGCCTTCTACCTCGTCGGCCGTCTCAGGGGAGGCGAGGACGCATGAGCCTTCGTACCAGCAGGCCCGCACGCGCCGGACAGTACGCCGCGCTGCTCTGCTACCTGGTGTTCCTGGCGTTCCCGTTCGCCTGGCTGATCTCCACCGCGTTCAAGCCCGCCCGCGAACTCGGCTCGCTGCATCCCACCTGGATTCCCGCGCAGCCGACACTGGAGAACTTCCGGCAGGCGTTCGACGAGCAGCCGCTGTTCCAGGCCGCCGTCAACTCCCTGGTCGCCGCTGTCTCCGCCGCCCTGATCGCGGTGGCCGTCGCCACCCCCATGGCCTACGCCATGGCCCGCCACCGCGGCAGGCTGGCCACCGCCGCGACCGGCTGGGTCGTGGTCAGCCAGGCGTTCCCGTTCGTCCTCGTCATCATTCCGCTGTTCCTGATCCTCAAGAACCTGCATCTGATCAACTCGCTGTGGGGGCTGATCCTGGTGTACGTGGTCTGGTCGCTGCCGTTCGCCCTGTGGATGCTGGCGGGGTACGTACGGGCGGTGCCGCCCGAACTGGAGGAAGCGGCCGCCGTCGACGGGGCGGGAAGGCTGCGCACCCTGGTCTCCGTCACCGCCCCGCTGCTGGCCCCCGGGATCGTCGCCACCGCGCTCTTCGCGTTCATCACCGCGTGGAACGAGTTCTTCTTCGCTCTCGTCCTGCTCAAGACACCGGAGAAGCAGACCCTGCCGGTCGTCCTCACCCACTTCCTCGGCGCGGAGGGCGTGGCCGACCTCGGGCCGCTCGCCGCCGCCGCGTTCCTCGCCACCCTGCCCTCACTCGTCCTGTTCGCGGTCATCCAGCGGCGGATCACCGGCGGCATGACGGCCGGGGCGGTGAAGAGCTGATGCGCGCACTGACCCGTGCCGCCGCGGCGGCGGCCACCGCGCTGACCCTGCTGCTCAGCGGCTGCTCCGACGGCCGGGAAAGCAGGGACGCGGCCGGCACGATCAGGCTGAGCTTCCAGTCGCTGGCGTGGCAGAAGGAGTCCGTCGACGCCAACAAGCAGCTGGTGAAGGAGTGGAACGCGGCCAACCCGGACATCCAGGTGGACTACGTGCAGGGCAGCTGGGACAACGTCCACGACCAGCTGCTCACCTCCTTCGAGGGTGGCGAGGCACCGGACGTCATCCACGACGCCTCGGACGACCTCGCCGACTTCGCGTACGGCGGCTACCTCGCCGACCTGCGCACCCTCCTGCCGGACCGGCTCACCACGGACATCCCGGAACAGTCCTGGCGCACCACCACGTTCGACGGCGGTGTCTACGGTGTCCCCTTCCTCCAGGAGCCCCGCGTCCTGATCGCCAACACCAGGATCCTCAAGGCGTCCGGGGTCCGCATCCCGTCCCCGGAGCGGCCGTGGACCTGGCCGGAGTTCCGCCAGGTCACCAAGGAGCTGACGGCGAAGGGCAGATACGGGGTCGCCTGGCCGCTCAAGGAGCCGGTATCCGTCACCCTCAACCTCGGCCTCTCCGCCGGAGGGCAGCTCTTCCACCGTGGCGCGGACGGCAAGGTGACCATCCGTTTCGAAGAGGGGGACCGGATGGTCCCCGGAACCGTCCGCGACCAGGTCGGCGCCGACGGCAGCGCCGCACGTACGGCCCTGGGCATGGGCGGCTCCGACACCCTGCCGGGCTTCTTCGGCGGCAGGTACGCCATGGTCCCGCTGGGCTTCGCCTACCGTCAGCAGATCGTGGAGCAGGCGCCCGAGGGCTTCGAGTGGACGGTCCTGCCCGCCCCGGCGGGCTCCGCCGGGCTCGCCCAGGGGGTGAGTCCGCAGACGCTCTCGATCGCCGAGGACAGCCCGTACAAGAAGGAAGCGATGCGGTTCATCGACTTCCTGCTGCGCCCGCCGAACATGGTCCGCCTGGCCAGGGGCGACTGGATGCTGCCCACCGGCACCGAAGCCCTGGCCGACCCGGCCCTGCGCACCACCGAGAACGGCTGGGCGACCGGCACCGCGCTGGCGAAGGAGCTGCGCCCGGCGCCCGCCCAGTCCGTGCGCGGCTACCCCGAATGGAAGGACAAGGTCGCCACCCCGGCCCTCCAGGAGTTCTACAGCGGGGCGATCGACACCGAGGAGCTGCGAGAACGCCTGGTCGACGACGGGAACCGGGTCCTGGCCCGCTATCAGCGCTGAGCGGACCGCGCATTCAGGCTGGACGAGACGTATCGTCTCGCCTATTGTGGGCGCATGACCGAATCGCCGCGTGCCCATATCGCCATGTTCTCCATCGCCGCCCACGGCCACGTGAACCCGAGCCTCGAAGTCATCCGGGAACTCGTCGCCCGTGGGTACCGCGTCAGTTACGCCATCCCCGCCGCGCCTGCCGCCTTCGCCGAGAAGATCGCGGCCACCGGGGCCGAGCCGGTGCTCTACACCTCGGTGCTGCCCGTGGGCGACGACCCGGACGCCTGGGGCACCGAACTGATCGACAACATCGAACCGTTCCTGAATGACGGCATCCAGGCGCTGCCCCAGCTCGCCGCCGCCTTCGAAGGGGATGAGCCGGACCTGGTGCTCCACGACATCACCTCCTACCCGGCCCGGATCCTCGCCCACCGCTGGGGGGTTCCCGCCGTCTCCCTCTGGCCCAACATGGTCCCCTGGGAGGGGTACGAGGAGGAGGTCGGTGAGCCCATGACCGCCGAGCTCAAGAAGACCGGGCGAGGCAGGGCGTACTACGCGCGCTTCGAGGCCTGGCTCGCGGAGAACGGCCTGGGTGACGTGTCGTCGGACGACTTCGTGGCCAGGCCGCGACGGGCGATCGTCCTCATCCCGGAGGTGCTCCAGCCGCACGCCGACCGGGTGGACTGCACCGTCCACACCTTCGTCGGCGCGTGCCAGGGCGACCGGGCCGACCAGGGGGAGTGGCGGCGCCCGGCAGGTGCCGAGAAGGTCCTGCTGGTCTCCCTCGGCTCCTCCTTCACGAAGCAGCCCGCCTTCTACCGCGACTGCGTCGACGCCTTCGGCGACCTGCCCGGCTGGCACGTCGTGCTCCAGATCGGCGCGCACGTGGACCCGTCCGAACTCGGCGACGTGCCAGGGAGCGTGGAGGTGCACTCCTGGGTTCCGCAGCTCGCGGTGCTCAGGCAGGCGGACGCCTTCATCACCCACGCGGGCGCGGGCGGCAGCCAGGAGGGGCTCGCGACCGGCACGCCGATGGTCGCCGTTCCGCAGGCCGTCGACCAGTTCGGCAACGCGGACATGCTCCAGGCGCTCGGCGTCGCCCGTCATCTGCCGATGGAGGAGGCGAACGCCGTGACCCTGCGCGAGGCCGTGCTCGCCCTCGTCGGCGATCCGGCGGTAGCCATCAGGGCCGCCGAAGTACGGGAAAGCATGGCGCGGGAGGGCGGCACGCGGCGGGCGGCCGACCTCGTCGAGGCCGAACTGTCCGCTTGACGACCGCGGTCGCCTGTTTTCCGGTGACAGGGGGGCGTGATCAAGCCGTCTCCGCCTCGTGTTCGGTCAACTCGGGTGTGGCTCTCTCCGTCCAGGCGGGGGAGCCACACCCGTTCTTGCCCCACAAGCCCCATGCGCATCAAGGAAGTTGGGGGTCGTGTCCGACTTGACCGGACGTGGCCGATTTCTTATTACGAAACCTTGTTGAGTAAGTCACAGCTACATGAAGGTCTTGATATGAGCGTGTCAATCGGTCAGGGTTTCGAGCCAACCCCCGGAGATCTTCCGGCCGAGGGTCAATCCCCCCACAAAGAATGACGAGGAGATCCCTCTTCATGGCAATTCACAAGCGCGCACGCCGGATCAAGCTGACCGCCGCGATCACCGCAGTGGCAGCGGCAGCCGGAGTCACCCTTCTGTCCACCTCGTTCGCCGGAGCCTCGCCGGCCCCGGCGATGGGCACGGTCTACGGCGCCGACGCGGCCACCGCCGTCTCCGGCAGCTACATCGTGATGCTGGACGAGAAGGCGGACAAGGCGGAGCTGGCCGAGGAGTACGGCGGCAAGCTCAAGCGGAACTACAAGTCGGCCATCAACGGCTTCTCCGCGAGCGGGCTCACGGAGACGGAGGCCAAGCGCCTCGCCGCCGACCCGGCCGTCGCCAAGGTCGTCCAGAACAAGAAGTTCACGGCCAGCGCCACCCAGGACAACCCGCCGTCCTGGGGTCTCGACCGGATCGACCAGGCCGGGACCGCAGGCGACAAGGCGTACACCTACCCGGACGCCGCCGGTGAGGGCGTCACGGCGTACGTCATCGACACCGGTGTCCGTGTCACGCACAGCGACTTCGAGGGCCGCGCCACTTCGGGCTTCGACGCCGTGGACAACGACGACAACGCGGACGACGGCAACGGTCACGGCACGCACGTGGCCGGCACCATAGCCGGTGCGGCCCACGGAGTCGCCAAGAAGGCGAAGATCGTGGCCGTCCGCGTGCTCGACGACGCGGGCTCCGGCACCACCGAGCAGGTCGTCGCGGGCATCGACTGGGTCACCACGAACCACAAGGGTCCGTCGGTCGCCAACATGAGCCTCGGCGGCGGTGCCGACCCGGCTCTCGACGCCGCGGTCCAGAAGGCCATCGCCTCCGGTGTCACCTTCGGTGTGGCCGCCGGGAACGAGTCCAGTGACGCCGGCGAGGGCTCCCCCTCCCGCGTCCCGGAGGCCATCACGGTCGCCTCCTCCACGGTGGGCGACGAGCAGTCGTCGTTCTCCAACTTCGGCGCGGTCGTGGACATCTACGCCCCGGGCTCCGACATCACGTCGACGTGGAACGACAGCGACACCGGCACCAAGACCATCTCCGGTACGTCGATGGCAACCCCGCACGTCGTGGGCGCCGCCGCCGTCTACCTCGGCGGACACCAGGACGCCACCCCGGAGCAGGTCGCCACGGCGCTGACCGGGGGGGCGACCCCCGACGCCATCACCAACGCGACCGAGGGCACGGCCAACAAGCTGCTGAAGGTCGTCGAGTAACCGATCAACGGTAAGGGCCGGGCGGCGGGCTCCGCCGCCCGGCCGCAACGAACCGGCGGCCGCCGCGCCTTCCCCCACGGGGCGCGGCGGTCGCTCCGGCCGGGAGCACCGTCCTATGGTGTGCCCATGTCCGCGACGTACACCGGATTCCCGCGCGGGACCGGGACGGAGCGGCCGCACGGGGGCGGTGGCAGCGCCATGACGACCCGTGGCCGGAACGCCCCCGCGCAACCAGTGGAGATGAACACGTGACCGAACCGTCGCCCGCCGTGGCCGCGGCCATTGACGGAGAGCTGCGCCTCCTGGACCCCGTCGTCCGTGCCTCGGCCGAGACTCTCGTCTCGCTGCTCCACACCGAGTTCCGCGAGATCGGCACCAGCGGCCGGCTCTGGAACCGGGACTCGATCATCGCCGCACTCACGGCGGCCGACGCCCCGAGCCCCGGTCCGCTGACGGCGTCCCGGATGCGAGGCGTCCAGCTCTGCACCGATTACGTGCACCTCACCTTCGACACCGAGTCCAAGGGACTGCACTCCCACCGCAGTTCCCTGTGGCGGCGCACGGAGAGCGGCTGGCTCCTCTACTTCCACCAGGCGACCCCGTACGTCGACGATCCGTTCGCCGAGGTCTGATACGCCGTTCCCCGTCCAGTCAGGTTTAGGTTAGCCTTGCCTTCGTTTTGGCTGGAGGTGTGCGGTCGGGAGCCCCGTTTCCGACGCTCCGGAGACTTCGAGGGGTAAGCGATTGAGGGCTGACACGCCCGGGGGCGGCATCATGCGCCGCGCCGTCGCGGGGCAACGCAGGGACGTCGTCGTCGGCTCGGTACTCGGCGCTGCCCACCAGACCGGCGAGGCACTCGTCCCGGTCCTGATCGGTCTCGTCGTCGACCGTGCCGTCGTCCACCCCGACGGCGGGGCGCTCGCCCGCTGGCTGGTCGTACTCGCCCTCGTCTACGCCGCGCTCTCGTTCGGATTCCGCTTCGGCTGCAGAGCCGGTGAACGGGCCGCCGAACGGGCAGCGCACCTGCTGCGTCTGGACGTCGTACGCCGGGTACTGGCACCGCACGGCGGGGCGGAGGCGGGACGGCCGCCCGGCGCCCTGGTGAACGTCGCCACCGAGGACGCCCGCAGGGTGGGTGCCGTGAACATGGCCCTGACCCTCGGGATCGCCGCCGTCGTCGGTGTCGTCGCGGGCGCGGTGCTCCTGCTGAGGGCCTCCGTCCCGCTCGGGCTGCTCGTCCTGCTGGGCGCCCCGGTCCTGATGGCGCTGGGTCACTTCCTGGCCAGGCCCCTGGAACACCGCAGCGAGGCAGAACAGGAACGCGCCGCGCACGCCTCCGGAGTCGCCGCGGACCTCGTGGCAGGGGTTCGCGTACTGAAGGGGCTGCGCGCCGAAATGGCCGCCGTCGACCGCTACCGGCACACCAGCCAGGCGTCCATGGCGGCCAACGTGCGGGCCGCCCGCGCGGAGGCCTTCCAGAGCGGGCTGATGCTGACGCTCACCGGAGTCTTCATCGCCCTGGTCGCCCTCGTCGGCGCCCGCCTCGTCCTCAGCGGTTCCATCGGCCTCGGCGCGCTCGTCTCCGCCGTCGGTCTCGCCCTCTTCCTGCCCGGCCCGATCGGCATGCTGGCCTGGGTCGGCGCCGAGTTCGCCAAGGGACGGGCATCCGCGGCCCGGATCGCCGACGTGCTGGCCGCACCGGGGGAGTCCACCGGCGGCACGAGGACGGTGCCCGCACCCGTACGCGGAGAGCTGCGGCTGCGCGGCCTCTCCCACGCCGGCCTCACCGGACTCGACCTCACCGTCCCGCCCGGCGAACACCTCGGAGTCGTCGTCACCGACCCCGGCCACGCCGCCGCCCTCCTCTACTGCCTGGCCCGGACCGGCGACCCGGCGGCCGGCACCGTCGAACTCGACGGCATCCCGCTCACCGACCTCGACCCCGACGCCCTGCGCTCGGTGGTCCTGGTGGCCGAACACGACGCGCAGCTCTTCGACGGCACCCTCCTGGAGAACGTCACCGCCGCCGCGCCCCCTGGCGCCGACCCGCACCCCGCGATGACGGCCGCCGCCGCGGACGAGGTCGCCGCGGCCCTGCCCGGCGGCACCACGGCCCAGGTCGGCGAGCGCGGCCGCGCACTCTCCGGCGGGCAGCGACAACGTGTGGCCCTCGCCCGGGCCCTGGCCGCCGACCGCCGCGTCCTGGTCGTCCACGACCCGACGACGGCGGTGGACGCCGCCACCGAGGCCCGGATAGCCACCGGCATCCGGACCGCCCGCACAGGGCGCACCACCGTGCTGGTCACCAGCAGCCCCGCCCTGCTCGCCGCAACCGACCGCGTCGTCCTCATCGACGGCGGCACGATCACGGCCCGCTCCACGCACGACGACCTGGTCCGCGACAACTCCGTCTACCGTGCGGCGGTGCTCACATGACCACGCCCCCCGACAGCAGGGAACTGCTGCCCATCGCCACCGCCGCCCGGACCCGGGCCGCGCTGCGCGTACTCGTACGGCCCGACCGGGGCAGGGCCGCCGTCGGACTCGGTGTCCTGATCGCCGCCACGGCCGTCGGCCTCCTCGTCCAGCCGCTCCTCGGCCACATCGTCGACATCGTCGCCGACGGCCGGCCCGTGGCCGCGCTCACCCAGCCGGTGCTCCTGCTCGTCCTGGTAGCGGTCGTCCAGGGCGTCACCACGACGATCGGGCTGACCCAGGTCGCCCGCCTCGGCGAGACCGTACTGGCCCGGCTGCGCGAACAGTTCGTCGAACGCGTCCTCACCCTCCCCGCCGACCGGCTCGAACGAGCCGGGGCGGGCGACCTCACCGCCCGCGTCACCGGCGACGTCGCCCGGGTCGCCGAAGCCGTCCGCTCCGCCCTGCCCGAACTGGCCCGTTCGGTCCTGGCGATCGTCCTCACCTTCGGCGCGCTGGCCCTGCTGGACATCCGGTTCCTGCTCGCCGCGCTCCTCGCCGTACCCGTACAGGCACTCACCGCCCGCTGGTACGTGCGCCGCGCCGTCACCCTGTACGCCGACCAGCGCGTCGCCAACGGGGCCCAGCAGCAACAGCTCCTGGAGACCATCGGCGGCGCCACGACCGTACGGGGCCACCGGCTGGAGCAGCAGCACACCGAGCGGGCCGCGAAGCGCTCGGGGGCCGCCGTCGACCTGACGATGCGAGCCGTCCATCTCGTGCTGGGCTTCTACCAACGGCTCCACATCGCCGAGTACATCGGACTGGCGGGGGTCCTCGTGACCGGGTTCGTCCTGGTCGGCGACGGCGCCGTTTCGGTGGGTACGGCCACCGCGGCCGCCCTCTACTTCCACAGCCTGTTCGGGCCGGTCAACGCCGCACTCGTCCTGCTGGACGACGCACAGTCGGCAGCCGCCGGACTCGCCCGGCTCGTCGGTGTGACCGAGTCCGCGGACGCCGCGACGCGGGACGACGTGACGGCCGGCCACCTCCCGGGGCAGCGGACCACGCCCACCCCGGCCTCCGTCACCGTCGACGCGGTCAGCCACGCGTACGGCTCCGGCAGCCCCGTACTGCACGAGGTGTCGCTGACCCTGGCACCCGGCGAACACGTGGCCCTGGTCGGCACCAGCGGGGCCGGGAAGTCCACGCTGGCCCGGCTGGTGGCGGGTGTGCAACTGCCCACCGAAGGAACCGTCCGCGTCACGGGCGCCGCCGACGGCCCCTCCGTCGTCCTGGTCACCCAGGAAGTGCACGTGTTCACCGGCACCCTCGCCGACGACCTCCGGCTGGCCCGCCCCGCCGCCACCGACGACGAACTGCGCACCGCGCTGTCCACGGTGCACGCCCTGGCCTGGGCCGAGGCCCTGCCCGACGGGCTCGGCACGGTCGTGGGCGAGGGCGGCCACCGCCTCGACGCCGCACGCGCCCAGCAACTCGCCCTCGCCCGGCTCGTCCTGGCCGACCCGCCGGTCGCCGTGCTGGACGAGGCGACCGCCGAGGCGGGCAGCGCGGGCGCGCGCGACCTGGAGCGCTCCGCGCAACGGGCCCTGGCCGGACGGACCGCGCTCGTCGTCGCCCACCGGCTCACCCAGGCCGTGGCCGCCGACCGCGTCGTCGTACTCGACGGCGGCCGGGTCGTCGAGAGCGGCACCCACACCGAACTCCGCGACGCCGGCGGGCCGTACGCCGACCTCTGGCGGGCCTGGTCCGGCAGCCGGACCACACCCCACCCCTGACCGCTCCGGCCGCCCCAAGGCCGCCGACCCACCGAATCTCACAGGAGGACTCCGTCATGTTCCGCTTGTTCCAGCGCACCCGGCTGACCGCCGTGGCCGCGTCCGCCCTGCTGATGTTCTCGGTGGCCGCCTGCGGCTCCGGCGACGGCGACAGCGAGGGAACGGCCGGCAACAGCCCGGCCGGGAAGGGCGCCTTCCCCGTCACCCTGGCGCACAAGTACGGCAGCACCACCGTGAAGTCCGAGCCCCGGCGCGTCGTCACCGTGGGCCTCTCCGACCAGGACGCCGTCCTCGCCCTCGGCACGGTCCCGGTCGGCACCACCGAATGGCTCGGCGGCTACCCGGGCGCCGTCGGCCCCTGGGCCGAGGACGCGCTCGGCGGCGGGAAGACGCCCACCGTCCTCAAGGACACCGGCACCGGCCCGCAGGTCGAGAAGATCGCCTCCCTGCGCCCCGATCTGATCCTGGCCCTCTACTCCGGCCTCACCAAGGACCAGTACCGCAGCCTCTCCAAGATCGCCCCGGTCGTCGCCCAGCCCAAGGACGCCCCCGACTACGGCATTTCCTGGCAGGACCAGACCAAGACCGTCGGCAGCGCCCTCGGCAAGGCCGACGAAGCCGCCGCGCTCGTCTCGAAGACGGAGAAGCACATCACCGAAGCGGCCGCCGCGCACCCCGAGTTCAAGGGCGCGAGCGCCGTCATGGCCACCCCGTACGAGGGCACGTTCGTCTACGGGACCTCGGACAACCGCTCGCGTCTCCTCAACGGTCTCGGCTTCGCGCTCCCCGCCGACCTGGACAAGGTCATCGGCGACGCGTTCGGCGCGAACATCAGCAAGGAGCGCACCGACCTCCTGGACACCGACGCCATCGTGTGGCTCGTCACCGATGTGGCCAAGGACGGGAAGAAGCTGCACGCCGACCCGCTCTACGGAGACCTGAGGGTGGCCAAGGAGGAGCGCGAGGTCCTGGTCGGCACGAACAGCGACTTCGGCAACGCGATCTCGTTCGTGAGCCCGCTCAGCCTCCCCTACACGGTCGACCGGCTGGCGCCCCTGCTGGCCGCGGCCGTCGACGGAAAGACCGCCACCGAGGTCACCGCGCCGGCCTCCTGACCGGCGCCGGACGACCGGCCGCCCCGACCAGCCCGTGAGGAACCCGGACCGTGGAGCAAGCCCCGTGACCCACCCCGCCCGATGGCGCCCCGCCCTGCTCGTGGCCCTGCTCGTCGCCGCGCTGGTGGTGCTCGGCCTGCTGTCGATCGGTCTCGGCGCCCTCCGGATCCCGCCCGGCCAGGTGATCAGCGCACTGACCGGGGACCCGGCCGGTGCACGGATCGAGGACATCATCTGGTCGGTGCGCGTGCCCCGTACGGCACTCGGCCTCGCGGCGGGCGCCGCGCTCGGCCTGTCCGGCTGCGTGATGCAGGCGCTGACCCGCAACCCGCTGGCGGACCCGGGCATCCTGGGGGTGAGCGCGGGGGCTGCCTTCGCCATCGTGCTCGCCGCCGGGGTCGCCGGCATCGGCTCGCTGTTCGGCTACATCTGGTTCGCGTTCGCCGGGGCCCTGGCGGCGAGCGTCGTGGTCTACCTGCTGGGGCGGCTGGGACGTTCCGGGCCCACCCCGGTGAAACTGGCGCTCGCCGGAATCGCCGTGACGTCCGCCCTGTCCTCGCTGACCAGCGCCGTCGTCCTGACCGACCCCGACGCGCTGGACCGCTTCCGGTTCTGGTCGGCGGGATCGCTCGCCGACCAGGAAGCCTCCACGGTCTGGAGCATCCTGCCCTTCCTCGCGGTCGGCGCCCTCCTCGCGCTGGCGAGCGCCCCTGCCCTCAACAGCCTCGCCCTCGGCGACGACGTCGCCGCCTCGCTGGGCCGCCGGCTCGGCCTCGTCCGCCTCCAGGGCGTGCTGGCGATCACCCTGCTCACCGGTGCCGCGGTCGCGGTCATCGGCCCCGTCGTCTTCATCGGCCTCGTCGTCCCGCACGTCGCCAGGGTCCTCGCCCAGCACGCCGGCATCGGCCCCGACCACCGCGCGCTGCTGGCCCTGTCCGCGGCACTCGCCGCCTGTCTGCTGCTGGCCGCGGACATCCTCGGGCGGGTGATCGCCAGGCCCGTCGAGATACAGGCCGGGATCATCGTCGCCTTCATCGGCGGACCGTTCTTCATCGCTCTCGTCCGTCGGCGCAAGCTCGCGGAGGTATGACCATGACCCCCAAGGCCCTTCCCGCCCCGATGGACGGCACCACCGCGCCGCCCGTGGCGCGCGCCCCGGTCGGCGGGCGGCCGTTCCGCCTGGCCGTGCCACGCGTCTCCGGCATCCTGCACCCCAGACAGCTCGCGGTGAGCGCGTTCCTCGCGGCCGCCGTGTTCCTCGCCCTGTGCTGGGACCTGTCGGTCGGTGAGTACGGCATCCCGCTCACCGACGTCGCCCGCGCGCTGACGGGATCGGGCGACGCCGGCACCCTGCTCGTCGTCCGGGAACTGCGGCTGCCCCGGGCGATGGTGGGGCTGCTCGCCGGTGTCGCGTTCGGGATGTCCGGCGCCCTGTTCCAGACGATGACGCGCAACCCGCTGGGCAGCCCCGACATGATCGGCCTCACCCACGGCGCCGGGACCGCGGTCGTGGCGGGCATCGTGCTCGGCTGGGACTTCGGCCTCGGCACCCAGGCGCTCGGCATCCTCGGCGCCCTGACCAGCGCCCTCCTCGTCTACGGACTCGCCTGGCGGCGCGGCACCACCGGATACCGGATCGTCCTCGTCGGTATCGGCGTGTCCTGGATCTGCCTCAGCGCCACCGACTTCCTCCTCGCACGGGGCAGCAGGTTCCAGGCCCAGGAGGCCCTCGGCTGGCTCGTCGGCAACCTCAACGGCCGCGACTGGCAGCAGGCCGGACCACTCACCGCGGCCCTGGTCGTGCTGTTCCCCGCAGCCCTGCTGATCGGCCGTCTGATGCGGACGCTCCAGCTCGGCGACGACGTCGCGACCGGGCTGGGCACCCGTGTCCAGACCGTGCGCCTCGTCGTCCTGCTCACCGGCGTCGGCCTGGTGGCCTTCGCGACGGCGGCCGCCGGACCGGTCGCGTTCGTCGCGCTCGCCGCACCCCAGATCGCCCAGCGCCTGTGCCGTACGGCCTGGCCGCCGCCCCTGGCCGCCGGACTCACCGGCGCCCTCGTCGTCCTCGCGTCCGACGTCGTCGCGCGCGAGGTGATCCCCGGCACCGAACTGCCCGTGGGAATCGTCACCGGTGTGCTCGGCGCCCCGGTACTGCTGTGGCTGCTCATCCGCGTCAACCGCGCGGGCTCAGGAGGCTGAACCGATGTCCGACGCCGAACCCGACCTCCGGGCCGAGGGCCTGCACCTGGGCTACGACGACCGCCCCGTCGTCACGGACCTCGACCTGGCCGTGCCACCGGGCCGGGTCACCGCGATCGTCGGCGCCAACGCCTGCGGCAAGTCCACCCTGCTCAGGGCGCTGGCCCGGCTGCTGGCCCCGCGCCAGGGAGCCGTCCGGCTGGACGGCCGCGCCCTGCACTCCATCCCCACCCGGGAACTCGCCCAGCAGCTCGGCATCCTCCCGCAGTCACCCGTCGCCCCCGAGGGCCTGACCGTCATCGACCTGGTCAACCGGGGGCGCTCCCCGCACCAGACCTGGTGGCGGCAGTGGACCAAGGCCGACGAACAGGCCGTGCGCGACGCGCTGGAGGCCACGGGCACCACGGACCTCGCCGACCGCGCCGTCGACGAACTCTCCGGTGGTCAGCGCCAGCGGGCATGGATCGCGATGGCCGTCGCCCAGGGCACGCCGGTCCTGCTCCTGGACGAACCGACGACCTACCTCGACCTGGCCCACCAGATCGACGTCCTCGACCTCGTCACCGACCTCAACCGCCGCGAGGGCCGCACCGTCGTGATGGTGCTGCACGACCTCAACCAGGCGTGCCGGTACGCGGATCACGTCATCGCCATGAAGGCCGGCCGCATCGTGGCCGAAGGGGCGCCCGCCGACGTCATCACGGCCGCCACGGTGGAGGACGTCTTCGGGCTGTGCTGCCAGGTCACCACGGACCCGGTCAGCGGCACCCCGCTCGTCATCCCGGTCGGCCGGCACCACACCCCCGCAGAGGCTGCGCACTGAGCGCTTCCCCGAGAAACGGGGCCCGGCCTCGCGTCCGGCGGGCCGGGCCCCGTCCGCAGCCGGCGAGTTCATCGCCGTCGACGCGATCGCGCTCACACAGCCACCGTGGGGTCCGTCAGTCTCCCAGGACTTCGGCGGCGGCCTTCAGCTGCCCGTCGATGCCCTTCCGTACCTGGTCGAGTTCCTCGGCGTGCTCCTCGATGGCCTGCTTCTGGTAGGCGACGTCGACGGCGTACCAGACCCCCGCGACATTGTTCTTGATCTTGCACAGGGCGTCCGCGGTGGCGACGGTCTTCTCCTCGGCGGAGGCCGTTTCGCCGAGCCACTTCTCGTCCTCGGAGGCTTCCATCGGGGTCTGGTAGTGGTAACCGCTCTCCGCCATGCAGCGCGACCACTTGGCGAACACCGCGATCACCCGCCCGTCCTGGAGCGACTTGCCGAAGCTGCCGAGGTTCACGTCGTTGGCGATCTGGGCGTCCCCGTAGTCGCCCAGCTTCCGCTGCGCCTCGCCGACGCAGCCCCCGTCGGGCACCGTCCCGCCGTTGACGTTCTGGCCGCCCCTTCCGCTCTTCGCCGTGAGGTCGGCGGTGCCGCTGAGAACCATCCGCTCGGCCGCGGTGGGCTTCTTCCGTCGCTCCTTGGCCGTGGTCGCTCCGGCATCCGTACCGCCGGCGGAGGAGGGGGCGCCGGGCATCCGGTACCCGTGGACGGCGGTCTTCGCGGGGTCCAACTTGCCGTAGCGGTACTGGGAGATGGTCTGGCCCGAGGGCTCACCGACCGGCAAGGGTTCCTCGTACGGGAATCCGAAGCGCTCCATGCAGCGCACGCGCAGCGCGTGCTCGGCCCTCCCGAGCATGGTCCACTGCTCCTCGGTGAGCAGATAGGCCTCCACGGGTACGGGTTCGATCACCGCCGTGGTGATCTCCGATATCTCGGCAGGGGTGGCGGGAACGTCCGTGGCCTTCGCGCTCCTGCCCCCTGAGAGGCTGCCGCAGCCGGCGAGCAGGGCCGCCGCGAGCGAGGCCGTGAGGGCGGCCGAAAAGGTTCGGGAGAGGGACGTTCCCATGAGCGTCGGTTTCCTTTGAAGGCTGAGATCCGGGGCGAAGGCATACGGGGGGGCACTCCGCCGGATGCCACCGGATTCGGACGGCCGGAATGCCCCTCTCGCGTCGGTGAGTTACTTGTTGCCGCCGTAGTCGATGAACATCCCGGAGGCGTTGTTGTTCTTCATCGTGCTGTTGAGGTTCGCCTTTCCGTTCGCCGCGATGGTCTGGTAGGCGTACGAGCCGTTGTAGTTCGAGTTGTAGTAGACCCGGATCCGGCTGACTCTGTCCCAGTTGTCCACGGAAGCGGCGTTGTTCTTGACCACGACACCGTTGCCGTTGCTGCCCGCGAGGCTGGTTTCGAAGTACCGGTTGTAGTAGTCCGGGACGTCGTACTCCTGCTTGTACATGGCCCCCTTGTAGTCGGAGTTGTAGTACAGGCAGGCGTGGTAGTCCTCGCAGCCGATGACGGCGTTGGCCGGGGCCGCGAAGGTGAGCATCGATCCGGTGAGGGCCAGGGCTATGCCGCTGGATGCGACGAGGCGCTTGATGTTCATCAGATTCTCTTTCGTTCCATGGAGGCGGAGAGCCAGAAGCTAGCAGGTGCCAATGCAGGATGAACTGACACAACGTCACCGCTATGGGGTGCACCTCGTGGGGGGATCGATCGGTGATCTGGATCACGTGATGGCTGGCCGGGCGCCGCGATGTCCCGTCGAGAGCGTAATTATCAGCCGTGAGTCGTGCGTTTCCAGCCACTCTTGCGCATATGCCAGGGCATCGTGCCGGGTGCATGGTCTAGTGGGCACGACGTTCCCCTTCCGACCTGTGCGCACATTCCCGCCCGCGCCCAGTAGTGCGTGGTCAGGCTGGTCGTGGTGGTGTGTGTCTGCCGGGTTCGGTGGTGCTCGAGATCTTGTGAACGATCGTCAGGTCGCGTCCGTGTGCGTTGAGTTGGAGTCCGGACACGCACTGGACCCCGGCGCCTGCCTCACCTGCCACCGCGACATACCCACGCCCCCGCCAACCGGACCAGGCCCTAGGCGCTGAGCGCCGTCCGCCGTTCGGCCCGCGCCTCGTCGTAGCGGTCCACCAGCAGCCGGGCCAGTTCCGGTGCGGCCCCGAGGACTCCGGCGAGCACATCCGCGCCGGCCTCCGCCGCACCCGCGGCGATCCGGTCCGGCAAGCGCCCGGGCGCGATGACGTACGGGGCGACCGCGACGCGGCGCACCCCGTCCGCCCGCAGGGCCCGCACCGCGTCCTCGGTACGGGGAAGAGATGCGGAGGCGAACGCAGGCCGCACGGCGCACCAACCGGTGTGCCGCAGCTCCCGCGCGATTTCAGCGATCACTGCGATCGCCTCCGGGTCTGTGGAGCCCGCCGAGGCCAGGACCAGCCCGGTCGAGCTCTTGTCGCCGCGGGAGACCCCGGCCTCGTACAGCCGCTGTTCCATCGCCGCGTTCAGCAGCGGCGACGGGCCCAGGACCTCGGCCTGCCGCACCCGCATCCGCGGCAGGCGGGTCCGGGCCTCGCGCAGCACCGAGGGGATGTCGGTCTTGGCGTGGAAGGCCCGGGTGAGGAGCAGCGGCAGAGTGACCACGTCCTCCACGCCCTCCGCGGCCAGGCGTTCCAGCTGCCGGGGCACGGAGGGGGCGTTGAACTCCAGGAAGCCCGTCTCCACGCGCAGCCCCGGCCGCAGCGTACGTACCCGCTCGGTGAGCGCGTGCACGGTCGCGGCGTGCCGCGGATCGCGGCTGCCGTGGGCGATGACGAGGAGGACAGGTGAGGACATGGCGGACTCAGCTCTTCACGAGGAGGCCGCGGCTGCGCAGGATCCACCGCTCCAGCGGACTGAAGATCAGCAGGTCGATCGCGATGCCGACGAACAGGATGAGGAGGATCGAGAGGAAGATCCCCGGCATGTCGAAGTTGTTGCGGCCGTTCTCCAGCAACTGCCCGAGGCCGAGGCCGAGATCGGGCGACGAAGCGATGATCTCGGCCGCCATCAGCGAACGCCAGGAGAAGGCCCAGCCCTGCTTGAGGCCCGCCAGATAGCCGGGCAGCGCGGCCGGCAGCACGATGTGCCAGGTGCCGCGCAGCCCGGTCGCGCCGAGGGTGCGGCCCGCCCGGATGACGAGCGGGGGCACCTGGTCGACGCCGGAGACCAGACCGTTGGCGATCGAGGGGACCGCGCCGAGCAGGATCACGGCGTACATCATCTTGTCGTTGAGGCCGAGCCAGATGACGGCCGGTGCCACCCAGGCCACCGAGGGCAGGGACTGGAGACCGGACAGGATCGGGCCGATGGCGGACCGGACGAACTTCACCCGGGCGACCAGGAGACCGAGCGGCGTCCCCAGGGCGACGGCCATCACGAATCCGAGCAGACCGCGCGAGACGCTGGTCCAGATCACTTCGAGCAGCGTTCCCGCGAGCCACATGTCGACCGCGCTGTCCCAGACGGCGGACGGCGGCGGCAGCTTGTAGTCGTCGGTGACCTGCGCGGTGACCAGCAGCTGCCAGGTGGCCACGACCAGCACCACCGCCAGCAGCGGCGGCAGGACCTTGCCGACGAGGACCTCGCGCACCGGGGTCCGCCGCACCTGCACGGCGTCCAGGGCGTCGAGACCGGCTTCGAGACCGGCCAGATCGTCGGTCTTGATGTCAGTGCTGGCCATGTCGGCGGATCTCCCCACGCAGTTGTTCGGTGATCTCGACGGACAGCTCCGCCACCGCGGTGTCCTCGATGCGGCGCGGGTGCTCGATGTCGACCGACCACTCGTGGGCGATCCGGCCCGGCCTCGAAGAGAGCAGCACGACCCGCTGCGCGAGCCGTACCGCCTCACGCACGTTGTGCGTGACGAAGAGGACCGACGCGTTCGTCTCGCGCCAGATCCGGGTCAGTTCGTCGTGCAGCACGTCGCGCGTGATGGCGTCGAGCGCGGCGAACGGCTCGTCCATCAGGAGGAGCTGACTGTCCTGGGCGAGCGCGCGCGCCATTGCCACGCGCTGCCGCATACCACCCGAGAGTTCATGCACCCGCTTGCCGAACGCCCCGCCCAGACGGACGAGTTCGAGCAGCCGCTCGGCCTCAGGGCGGCGGTCCTGCTTCGGCACCCCACGCAGCCGCAGGGCGAGCTCGATGTTCTTCCCCGCGGTCAGCCACGGGAAGAGGGCGTGCTCCTGGAACATCAGGGCCGGCCGCCCGCCGGGGGTCTCGATGGACCCCGCGGTCGGGCGGTCGAGTCCGGCCACCAGGTTGAGCAGGGTCGACTTTCCGCACCCGGAGGCCCCCAGGAGGGTGACGAACTCGCCGGGGGCGACATCGAGCGTGATGTCGTCCAGGACGAGCTGCTGACCCGTGGGTCCTGCGAAGGACTTGGAGACGTGCGAGATACGAGCGGCGTGCTCGACCGTCGCACGGTCCTCGGCCTTGGTGAGGGTGGTGGTCGCCATGGTCGTCACCTCCTGGGAATCCTGGAACGGATGGGCGGTCGGGTTACTTGACGCCGAGACCGGCGTCGCTGACCTCGGGCTGGCCCGCGGCCTTCAGGATCTTGTTGAGCGGCGCGAGGTCGTAGATCCCCGTCAGGTCCGTCTCATCGAGGAGACCCGCCTTCACCGCGTGCTTGGCCTGGGCGTCGAGGGTGGCGGCCAGCGGGTCGTCCGTGAACCGGACGGACTTCCACGCGGGGTCGATGACCTCGGGGGAGAGCGCCTTGCCGCTGAGCTCCTCCAGCGCGGCGTTGGCCGACGCCTTCGCCTTGTCCGGGTTGGCGTTGATCCACGCGTTGGTCTTCACCGAACCGCGCAGCACCGCCTCGACGACATCGGGGTGCTCGGAGAGGAACTTCTGCGACACGATGATGTTCGTGATCACGAACTTGTTGTCGGGCCACAGCGTGGACTCGTCCAGGAGCACCTTGCCGCCCTCGGCGACCAGCTTGGACGCGGTCGGCTCCGGCACCCAGGCGCCGTCGAGGGAGCCCGCCTTGAAGGCGTCCGGCGTCACCCTGTTGTCCGAACGGACCACGGAGACGTCGCCCTTGCCGCTCTGGGCGTCGACCTTCCAGCCCTTCTCGGCGATCCAGTTGAGGAACGCCACGTCCTGGGTGTTGCCGAGCTGAGGCGTGGCGATCTTCTTGCCCTTGAGGTCGTCCAGGGTCTTGATCTTCTTCGGGTCGACGACCAGCTTGACGCCGCCGGACGCCGCACCGCCGATGATCCGCAGGTTCTTGCCCTGGGACTTGGAGAAGCCGTTGATGGCGGGGGAGGGGCCGATGAACCCGATGTCGATCGAGCCCGCGTTGAGGGCCTCGATCTCGGAGGGGCCCGCGTTGAACGTGGAGGGCTTCACCTCGGTGCCGCCCAGTTCCTTGGCGATCAGCCCTTCCTGGATACCGACCAGGGCGGTGGCGTGCGTGAGGTTCGGGAAGTATCCGATCTTCACGCTGTCCGCGGAGAGCTTCTTGCCGCCGGCGGCGACGTTCGTCTTCTTCGCGTCGTCGTCCTTGGCCTCGGAGCCGTAGCCGCAGGCCGTGAGCACCACGGCGAGCAGCGGCAGGGCGGCGGCAGCAGCGATGCTGCGGCGGACGGTGGAACGGGGGGCAGACACGGGAGGCTTTCCTCTCGTCGGCCCGGTACTCACGTCCCCCGGAAGTCGGGGGACGCGGCCGGGTGGTCGGCAGGTCTTCGTCTGAACGGGCGGTGCGGTTGGTGCGAGCGGGCGCGCAGGCGGTGCGCGTACGTCATCACGCACATCGCCCGACGCCGCCCTGGCCGCTGCCGAGGGCGCCGCTGCCGACCCGGCCGCCCTCCTTCGCGAAGGTCGAGAAGATGTCGATGGTCATCAGAAGTCCCACTCGGCGTCGTCGCCCGCCGCGGCCTCGTCGTGCACGGCGGCGGCCACCTCGGCGAACGAGGCACCCGCCATGCCGGCGGAGAGCGTGGTGCCGTCGGCGGGGTCGATCAGCAGGAACGAGCCGGTGCGCCGCGAGTCCGCGTACGCGTCGAGCGCGAGGGGTTCGGCGGTGCGTACGACGACCCGGCCGATGTCGTTGGCGACCAGCTGCCCGGGAGCGGGGTGCTGGGACAGGTCGTCCAGGGTGAGCCGGGACGGGATGTCCTTGACGATCGCCTTGACCGTGCGGGTGGTGTGCTTGAGCAGCACCCGCTGGCCGACCGAGAGCGGCTGGTCGGCGACGTGGCAGACGGTCGCCTCTACGTCCTGGGTGACGGCGGGCGCGTCTTCGACGGGGGCGAGCAGGTCACCGCGCGAGACGTCGATGTCGTCGGTCAGCCGGATCGTGACGGACTGCGGCGCCCACGCCTCCTCGACGCTCTCACCGAGCGCGTCGATCGCCGCGATGGTGGAGGTGCGGCCGGAGGGCAGGACCGTGACAGGCTCGCCGACGCGGAAGGCTCCGGCGGCGATCTGTCCCGCGTAACCCCGGTAGTCGGGGTGTTCGGCGGTCTGCGGGCGGATGACGTACTGCACGGGGAACCGCGCGTGGCAGGCGGTGAGGTCATGACTGACCGGCACCGTCTCCAGGTGCTCGAGCACGGTCGGGCCGCCGTACCAGTCCATGTTCGCGGAGGGCTCCACGACGTTGTCACCGGCCAGTGCGGAGATCGGGATCGCGGTGATCTCCGGGACGCCCAGGGACGCGGCGTACGCCGTGAACTCCTTGGCGATGGCGGCGAACACGGGCTCCGCGTACGCGACGAGGTCCATCTTGTTGACGGCCAGGACCACGTGCGGGACGCGCAGCAGGGCGGCGACGGCGGCGTGCCGGCGGGTCTGCTCGATGACGCCGTTACGGGCGTCGACCAGGACGACGGCGAGGTCCGCGGTCGAGGCGCCGGTCACCATGTTGCGGGTGTACTGCACGTGGCCGGGGGTGTCGGCGAGGATGAACCGGCGGGCGGGCGTCGCGAAGTAGCGGTACGCGACGTCGATGGTGATGCCCTGCTCGCGCTCGGCCCGCAGTCCGTCGGTCAGCAGCGCCAGGTCGGGCGTCTCCTGTCCACGGTTGCGGGAGGCGTGCTCGACGGCCTCCAGCTGGTCGGTGAGGACCGACTTCGAGTCGTGCAGAAGGCGTCCCACGAGGGTGGACTTGCCGTCGTCGACCGAGCCCGCGGTGGCGAACCGAAGCAGCGTGGTGGTCGACACGAGGCCGGCCTGCTGGGTGGGTGTGGTCATGTTAGAAGTACCCCTCGCGCTTGCGGTCTTCCATCGCGGCCTCGGACATCTTGTCGTCGGCCCGCGTCGCGCCCCGCTCGGTGAGACGGGAGGCGGCGATCTCGGTGATCACGGCGTCCAGCGTGGTGGCGTCGGAGTCGACGGCGCCGGTGCAGGACATGTCGCCGACCGTGCGGTAGCGCACCAGCCGGGTCTCGACGCTCTCGTGCTCCTTGGGACCGCCCCAGTCGCCCGCGGTCAGCCACATCCCCGAGCGGTTGAAGACCTCGCGCTCGTGGGCGAAGTAGATCTCGGGGAGTTCGATGCCCTCGCGCTCGATGTACTGCCAGACGTCGAGCTCGGTCCAGTTCGAGATCGGGAAGACCCGCACGTGCTCACCCGGAGCGTGCCGGCCGTTGTAGAGCTGCCACAGTTCGGGGCGCTGACGGCGCGGGTCCCACTGCGAGAACTCGTCGCGCAGCGAGAAGACCCGCTCCTTGGCGCGCGCCTTCTCCTCGTCGCGCCGTCCGCCGCCGAACACCGCGTCGAAGCGGAGCTGCTGGATCGCCTCGGTCAGCGGGACCGTCTGGAGGGGGTTGCGGGTGCCGTCGGGGCGCTCGCGGAGCTTCCCGGCGTCGATGTACTCCTGCACGGAGGCGACGTGGAGCCGCAGCCCGTGCTTCTCGACCGTGCGGTCCCGGTACTCCAGGACCTCGGGGAAGTTGTGCCCGGTGTCGACGTGCAGCAGCGTGAACGGCACCGGCGCCGGCGCGAACGCCTTGAGCGCCAGGTGCAGCATCAGGATGGAGTCCTTGCCGCCGGAGAACAGGATCACCGGGCGCTCGAACTCACCCGCCACCTCGCGGAAGATGTGCACCGCCTCGGACTCCAGGGAGTCCAGGTGGCTGAGGGCGTAAGGATGGACGGTGCCTTCCGGCACGGTGGCGACGGTCGTCACGCCAGGCCCCTTTCGGTGAGCAGCGCACGAAGGGCGCTTGCGGACTCCTGCACGGTCTGCTGGTGCGACTCGATCCGCAGATCGGGCGACTCGGGTGCCTCGTAGGGGTCGTCGACCCCGGTGAGGCCACTGATCTCGCCCGCTGCCTGCTTGGCGTAGAGACCCTTCACATCGCGTTCGGAGCACACCTCGACGGGGGTGGCGACGTGCACCTCCAGGTACGCGGTGCCCTCGGTGCGGTGGCGCTTGCGGACGGCGTCCCGGCTGTCCGCGTACGGGGCGATGACCGGGACGAGCACCTTCACACCGTTCGCCGCCAGCAGCTCGGCGACGAAGCCGATCCGCTGGACGTTGGTGTGCCGGTCCTCGCGGGAGAAGCCGAGGCCCGCGGAGAGGAACTCCCGGATCTCGTCGCCGTCGAGCACCTCCACCTTGTGCCCGTCACCGCGCAGCCGGCCCGCCAGCTCGTACGCGATGGTCGTCTTGCCCGCGCTCGGCAGACCGGTCAGCCAGACGGTGGCTCCCGTCTCCGTCACGCTCATCGAAGTCTCCTGATCCGTTGTCATCAGCCGTGCAGTCCGCACTCGGTCTTGCCCCGCCCGGCCCACCGGCCGGCCCGTGCGTCCTCGCCCTCCAGCACCCGCCGTGTGCAGGGCGCGCAGCCCACGGAGGCGTACCCGTCCATGAGCAGGGGGTTGGTCAGTACGCCGTGTTCGGCGACGTACGCGTCCACCTCGTCCTGCGTCCACCTGGCGATCGGCGAGACCTTGACCTTGCGGCGCTTCTGGTCCCAGCCCACCACCGGGGTGTTCGCCCGGGTCGGCGACTCGTCACGCCGCAGGCCGGTCGCCCACGCGGCGTACGCGGTGAGGCCGTCCTCCAGGGGCTTGACCTTCCGCAGCGCGCAGCAGAGGTCGGGGTCGCGGTCGTGCAGCTTCGGCCCGTACTCGGCGTCCTGCTCGGCGACCGTCTGCCGGGGGGTGAGCGTGATGACGTTGACGTCCATCACCGCGTCCACCGCGTCCCGCGTCCCGATGGTCTCCTCGAAGTGGTAGCCGGTGTCCAGGAACACCACGTCCACACCGGGGGCCACACGCGAGGCGAGATGCGCGACCACCGCGTCCTCCATCGAGGAGGTGACGCAGAACCGCGCCCCGAACGTGTCGGTCGCCCACTTCAGGATGTCGGGCGCGGAGGCGTCCTCCAGCTCCCGGCCCGCCTGCTCGGCCAGTTCCCTCAGAGCCTCGTCGGTGAGCTCGGCGGACTGCAGAGTGTCCGTCATATCCCGTCCCCTTCAACGTCGTTGCGCTTCAGGCCCTGGGACAGCAGCCCCAGGAACTTCAGCTGGAACGCGCGATTGCAGGAAGCACATTCCCAGGCGCCGTGCCCGGTCTCGTGCGGACGCAGGTCCTCGTCACCGCAGTACGGGCAGTAGAACGGCGCGGCTCGCTCGCTCATGACAGCGACTCCGCACTGGCCCGGGCGGCCCAGGTCGCGAAGCGCTCGTCGGCCTCGCGCTCCTCCTGGAACCGGCCGAGAACACGCTCGACGTAGTCGGGCAGCTCGGCCGAAGTGACCTTGAGACCACGGACCTTGCGGCCGAAGCCGGCCTCCAGGCCGAGCGCGCCACCGAGGTGGACCTGGTAGCCCTCGACCTGGTTGCCGTCCTCGTCGAGCATGAGCTGGCCCTTGAGGCCGATGTCGGCCGTCTGGATACGGGCGCAGGCGTTGGGGCAGCCGTTGATGTTGATCGTCAGCGGCTCCTCGAACTCCGGCATGCGGCGCTCCAGTTCGTCGATGAGCGAGGCGCCGCGCGCCTTCGTCTCGACGATCGCCAGCTTGCAGAACTCGATGCCGGTGCAGGCCATCGTGCCGCGACGGAACGGCGACGGCTTCACCTGGAAGTCCAGCGCCTCCAGGCCGGAGACCAGCGAGTCGAGCTGGTCCTGCTCCACATCGAGAATGATCATCTTCTGCTCGACGGTGGTACGGAGCCGGTCCGAGCCGTGCGCGGCCGCGAGGTCGGCGATCTTGGCGAGGGTGGAGCCGTCCACGCGTCCGACGCGCGGGGCGAAGCCGACGTAGAACCGGCCGTCCCGCTGCTGGTGGACACCGATGTGGTCGCGCCAGCGCGAGGAGGGCTGGGCAGGGGCGGGGCCGTCCAGCATCGGGCGCTTGAGGTACTCGTCCTCCAGCACCTGGCGGAACTTGGCGGGACCCCAGTCGGCCATCAGGAACTTCAGACGGGCGCGGGTCCGCAGCCGGCGGTAGCCGTAGTCGCGGAAGATGCCGACCACTCCGGCCCAGACGTCCGGGACCTCGTCGAGCGGCACCCACGTGCCGAGCCGCTCCGCGAGCCGCGGGTTGGTGGAGAGACCGCCGCCGACCCAGACGTCGAAGCCGGGGCCGTGCTCGGGGTGGTCCACGCCCACGAAGGCGATGTCGTTGATCTCGTGGACCACGTCCTGCACCGGCGAACCCGAGATGGCGGTCTTGAACTTGCGGGGCAGGTTCGAGAACTCGGGGCTGCCGATGTAGCGGTCGTGGATCTCGTCGACCGCCGGTGTGCCGTCGATGATCTCGTCGGCCGCGATCCCGGCCACCGGGGAACCGATGATCACGCGGGGGCAGTCACCGCACGCCTCGGTGGTGGAGAGCCCGACGGCTTCCAGCTTCTCCCAGATCGCCGGGACGTCCTCGATGCGGATCCAGTGCAGCTGGACGTTCTGCCGGTCGGTGATGTCGGCGGTGCCCCGCGCGTACTCCTGCGAGATCTCGCCGATCACCCGGAGCTGAGCGGTGGTCAGCCGGCCACCGTCGATGCGCACACGGAGCATGAAGTAGCGGTCGTCCAGCTCCTCCGGCTCCAGGATCGCCGTCTTGCCGCCGTCGATGCCGGGCTTGCGCTGGGTGTACAGGCCCCACCAGCGCATACGTCCACGAAGGTCGTTGGGGTCGATCGAGTCGAATCCCCGCTTGGAGTAGATCGTCTCAATGCGTGTCCGCACGTTGAGACTGTCGTCGTCCTTCTTGAACTGCTCGTTCCCGTTCAGCGGGGTGAAGTGACCCATCGCCCATTGGCCCTCGCCACGGTGGCGTCCGGCCTTGCGGCGGGGCGCTGTGGTCGCAGGCTGTTCCGGGGTGGCGGCCATGACAATACGTCCTTCGGGACTGCGGAGGGCGGCTCTGACCTGCACACTCGCGCGGAGGGCGCGGCGGTGCGCAGGGTCAGTAGAGGTAACGGGATCTCAGCGGTGCTGGGTCTCTCAGCTCGCTGGACAGATGGCGCTGGACATGCGGCCGAGGTCGACGTGCCGCCGACTCACCAAGGCAATTCCAGTTCCAGACATGACGGAAGCGTGTCACGCGCAGTTCGGGGCAGTCCACCACGATCCACGATGTGGACGACATGGTCTCGAAAGATGAGACACTGTGTCGTCCGTCACTTCCGGAGGGCCGACAAATCCACTCAGGCGGTGTGCGCTCCGGGCCACGGGCCGGGGGTCTCGACCGCCGGCCCGTGCTCGATCCGGGTGTCGAACAGCCGGAAACCCCGGCGCAGGTAGTTGTCCATCGCGTGCGGGCCGTCCTCGGAGCAGGTGTGGAGCCAGACCCGCTTCGTCGGGGTCCGCTCCGGCCAGCGCTCGGCCAGGTCCCAGGCGCGTGCCACGCCCACCGAGAGCAGGTGCCCGCCGATGCGCCGTCCCCGGAAGGCCGGAATCAGTCCGAAGTACATGATCTCCACGGAGCCCTCGGCCTGCGGATCGAGCTCCACGTATCCGGCCGGGGTGCCGTTCTCGTACGCCACCCAGGTCTCGACGCCGGGCCGGTCCAGGGTCTCCTGCCACTGGGCGTACGACATCCCCAGCCGGTCGGTCCAGCGGATGTCGCCGCCGACCGCCGTGTAGAGGAACCGGCTGAACTCCGGCAGCGGCCGCTCCGAGCGTACGACCCGCACCCCGTCGCCGGGAGCGGCGGAGGGCCGCAGGTCGGCGGCCGAGGTCTGCTCCAGGGACCAGATGGTCACCGCGGTCGTGGCGGGGGCGGGGTGCGGCGAGGTGCTCATACGGCCAGGGAATCATGCCGTTCGATTTCAGCCAAGGCGGGTCCGGGAACGGTCGTCCGAGATCGGCGCGGTGCCGGAGCCGAGGGAGTCCCACCGCTACGGACTCGCGGAGCCGCGCGTCCCGACCACCACCGGTGCCTTCGAGTGCGGCAGCAGATCCGCCGGATCCTCCGGGTGGACCACCTCCACCTCCACGTCCTCGCCGAAGCGGTACGGGCGGTGGGCCAGCACCTCCGCCAGATGGCGCCGCAGCCGCGAGATCTCGGCCCGGACCGTCACCGTCCTCGTCGCGTCGCCGAAGATGTCCTGCGCCAGCTCCGCCGCCGTGCGCCCCTCCGGATGCAGCGCCAGCGTGTACAGCAGCTCCGCGTGGCGCGGCGAGAGCCGCTGCGTCCAGGTGCCCACCGGGTTGATCACATGGACGGACAGCCCCCGGGCCCTGCTCAGATCCAGCACCACCCGGCGCGGCGGGCCGTCGAGTCCCGCGTCGGCCACCTGGACCAGCCAGCCGCCGGGCAGCGGCTCCACCCGGCACATGCCCAGGGACGGCAGCCACACCCGGCCCGCCCGCAGGGACTTCGGCAGGGGCAGCCGGTCCACCGGCGGCATCCCCGTGACCGCGGCCAGCCAGCCATGGGTGTCGACCGCGAGCGCCCGTCCGCTCAGCCGGCAGAGGATCGGCGCGGCCACCGCCCGCAGCCGCTCGATCGAGACCAGGTGCCGCATCCGCAGCTCGCTCTCGGCCAGCCTGGCCACCGAGTCGACCAGCGCCAGCGTCGCCGGATGGAAGGTGCGGGCCGGCCCGCTGATGTCCAGGATGCCGACGAGCTTGCCGTCGCGCGGATCGCACACCGGAGCGGCGGCGCAGGTCCAGTTGTGCAGCGAGCGCACGAAGTGCTCGGCGGAGTGCACCTGGATCGGCTTGCGCGTGGCGAGCGTCGTGCCGATGGCGTTGGTCCCGGTGGTCGTCTCCGACCACGCGGCCCCCTCCTCCAGGCAGATGCCGTCGGCCTGGCGCAGCACCCTCGAATGGCCCTGGCGCCACAGCACCCGGCCGTCCACATCGGTGAGCACCATGATCTGCTGCGAGGCGTCCGCTATGGAGGCGAGACCGTCGCGCAGCATGGGCATCACCGCACCGAGTGTCGAGGAGGTGCGCCGGTGCTCGATCTCGTCCGGTTCCAGCAGCTCGCTCTCCGTCGACTGCTCCGGATCGACGCCGCTGCGCGCCACCCGGTCCCACGAGGCGTCGATCTCCGCGCGCGGGACGGCCCCACGCGGCTGGCCTGCACGGCTGGTCCGCATCACTCGTTCCCCCTCATCGCTCTTCCCCTCGATCAGGCTGCGGGGTGGGGGCCCGCCCGCCGGCCGGTCGTGGCCGGGCAGGTCCTATCCTGCCGCTGTCCGGCGTCGCGTGTCATCAATGCTTGCAACCCCTTGCAACTCTGGTCAGCGGGTACAGGTCCGGACGAGAGTGGCGGAACACCGCGGTGCGGGGCCTGTGTCCCGTGCTTCAGGTGTTGAACAAGCATGGAGGGTGGTGCCGTGTCGGCGCAGCACCACCCTCCGTGGCTTCTCCCCGGGCCGGGCTACCGGTCGTAGGCCCGCGCCCGCTCCACGATCGAGGCCAGATCGAGCTGGTGCGGCAGCGTCCCGAAGGCCGATCCCCAGTCCCCGCCCAGCCGTGAGGCGCAGAACGCGTCGGCCACCTCGGGCGGTGCCCAGCGGACCAGCAGTGATCCCTGGAGCACCAGCGCCATCCGTTCGACCAGCCGCCGGGCCCGCGCCTCCACCGCTTCCAGGTCCGCCAGTTCGGTGAGCAGATCCTTGATCGCCCCGTCCAGCCGGTGGTCGGCGCCCCGCGCCGCACCGATCTCCTTGAGGAACGCGTCCAGCGCATGCGGTTCCCGCTGCAGCGCCCGCAGCACGTCCAGCGCCTGGACGTTCCCCGAGCCCTCCCAGATCGAGTTGAGCGGTGCCTCGCGCAACAGGCGTGGCATACCCGACTCCTCCACGTAACCGTTGCCACCGAGGCACTCCAGCGCCTCGCCCACCACGGCCGTGCACCGCTTCGTCACCCAGTACTTGGCAGTGGGCACGGCGATCCGCAGGAACGCCCGCTCCTGAGGGGTGTCGGCGTCGTACGCCGCGGCCAGCCGCAGCGCGAGCGTCGTCGCCGCCTCCGACTCCAGCGCCAGGTCGGCCAGGACGTTGCGCATCAGCGGCTTCTCGATCAGCAGACCGCCGAAAGCCTGCCGGTACGCCGTGTGATGGACCGCCTGCGCCACCGCCTGCCGCATCAGCGCGGCCGAACCGACCACGCAGTCCAGCCGGGTGGCCGCCACCATCTCGATGATGGTGCGGACCCCGCGCCCCTCCTCGCCGACCCGCTGGGCCCATGTGCCGTCGAACTCCACCTCGCTGGACGCATTGGAACGATTGCCCAGTTTGTCCTTGAGGCGCTGGATGGCGAACACGTTCCGGGTCCCGTCCGGCAGAACCCGCGGCAGGAGGAAGCAGGTCAGCCCTCCCGGAGCCTGTGCGAGGACCAGGAAACCGTCGGACATCGGCGCCGAGCAGAACCACTTGTGGCCCGTGAGCAGGTACTCACCGTCTGCGGCCAGCGGTTCGGCGCGCGTCGTGTTGGACCGCACGTCGGTGCCGCCCTGCTTCTCGGTCATGCCCATCCCGAAGAGGACACCGGCCTTCTCCAGCGGAGGCCGCAGGCCCTCCTCGTAGACGTTCGACGTCAGCAGCGGCTCCCACGCGGCGGCCAGCGCCGGGTCGGTCCGCAGGGCCGGGACCGCGGCGTGGGTCATGGACAGCGGGCAGCCGTGGCCCGCCTCGCTCTGTGTCCAGACCAGGAATCCGGCCGCCCGCCGGACGTGACCGCCGGGCCTGCTCCAGGCGTCGGTCAGTCCGGCCGACACCGCGTGACCCAGCAGCCGGTGCCAGGACGGATGGAAGTCCACCTCGTCGATGCGGTGACCGTACCGGTCGTGCGTACGCAGTTTCGGAGGGTTCTCGTTCGCCTGCGCACCCCACTCCTGCGCGTGGGCGGAACCTGCCGACCGGCCGAGCGTGCCGAGCTCGTCGCGCACCGAGGAGAGGAGATCCGGGGCGAGGTGCCGCTCGACGGCCTCGGTGAGGGCGAGATCGGCATGGAAGACGTCATAGCCGACCAGCGGTGGAACCTGGTTGGTCACTGTGTGGGTGGTGGCTGCCATACAGCTACGGTAAGGAGGTGCAGGCAGCAAATGAAACACCCGAGCGGCCATCGGGGCGGCTCCACCGGGCTCGAGTGCTCTACCGCAACGTGTCCAAGCGGCAGATGGCATGGCAGTTGCTCAAGGACACCGTCAACTCGTGCATCGAGTACCGCATCCTCGGCCTCGCGGCCGAGGCGGCGTTCTTCACCCTTTTGTCGATGCCGCCGCTTCTGCTCGGTCTCATCGGGCTGCTCGGCTACGTCGACGAGTGGACGACGACCACCACGGTCGCCTCCATCGAGCGGAACATCCTCAACGCGGCGCAGACGGTCCTCTCCGAGCGCGGCGTCAACGACTTCGCCAAGCCGCTGCTGGACGACGTGACGACGGGCGCCCGTCCCGACGTCATCTCCATCGGTTTCGCGATCGCCCTGTGGTCCGGATCGCGGGCGGTGAACGTCTTCATCGACACGATCACCGTCATGTACGGACTCGACGGCGAACGCGGAATCGTCAAGACCCGGTTGCTCGCCTTCCTGCTGTACATCATCGCGCTGCTGCTCGGAGCGGTGGTCCTGCCCCTGCTCGTCGTCGGGCCCGACCGGGTCGTGGAGTTCGTCCCCTGGGGCACGGAAGTCATAGCGGTCCTGTACTGGCCGCTGGTCATACTCCTGACGATCGCGTTCCTCACGACGCTCTACCACGTGTCTGTGCCGGTCCGTTCCCCGTGGATCGAGGACGTGCCGGGTGCGCTGGTGGCCCTGGGCATGTGGGTGGTCGGCAGCTTCCTGCTGCGGATCTACCTCACCAGCACGGTCGAGGGCCCCACGATCTACGGCTCCTTGGCCGCGCCCATCGCCGTCCTGCTGTGGATCGGTATCTCCGCATTCGCGGTGCTGGTCGGCGCTGCGGTCAACGCGGCCATCGACCGGGTCTGGCCCTCGCTCGCGACCTCCGTGGCCCGTGCGGCCAACGAACGGGCGCGGGCCGCGCAGGCGGCCGAGTTCGTGGCCCGCACCTGGTCCGCCACCCCTCGCGCTCCGGATGACGAAGACGACGAGGACGACGTGTACATGCCGTCCGAGTTCCCGGAGCGCTGGTCGCGGTTCCTGCCCCCGGACGACGTGAAGTCCCGGCTGCACGGCCCCCGCGACAGGGAGACGAAACCAGGCCCGTAGGAGAGCTCCCGGATGTACGAGGAGGGGGCGCCGCTCATCGACGCGGCGGGGCCCCGACACCCAGCGGCCGTCGGCGGGCCACGGGGTTACGGGGACGCGGGCGACGGGGCGGGGGCGAAGAGCGACACCGCGCTGCCGTCCGGGTCGAGCACCACCGCGTAACGCTGCCCCCACACCGCGTCCCACGGCGCGAGATGGCCCTCGTACCCGGCGCCGGTCAGATCGCCGTACACCGAGTCCACCTCCGCCGGGCTGTCGCAGAGGAAGGCGAGCCCCAGACGTTCCCCGCCGGCCGATCCGGCCCACGCGGGATCGAAGGAGCGGACGACGTCCTCGGTGTCCCAGAGCAGCCGCATCCCGCCCGGCAGCGCCGCTTCGACATGGGGGGCGGATTCGGCGCCGGCGGGGATGTCGAGACCGAGGCGGCGGTAGAAGGCGAGCGAGGCGCCCAGGTCGGCGGTGGTGATGCTGATCGCGTCGAGTCGTGGAGTCATGCACCGAACCTAAGGGCTGCCCCACGATCCCTGGCGGGGCACGACGACAGCCACCGCGCCTCGCCGCGTTGCCGGAACGCCCGAACACGTGCAACAGGCGGACGGGAAAGCCCTCAGGCCCGCCGGACGCCCTCCGGTCCTTTACGGAACGGTCGTGGCCGGGCGCCCGGGGAGACCGCGTCCCCCGGGCGCCCGGCCCACTCGCTACCCGCAGTCGGCGAGGGAGGAGCCCGGGTCCGTCAGCGCCAGCCCGAGCTGCGCCCGCTCGGTGACCCAGCGGGTCGGGCGGTGGCGGGGGTCGCCCGTCGAGGCGTGCAAGGCCCGGTGCAGCTCCAGCATCCGCCCGGCCCCGACGCGCTCGCCCCAGGCCAGCGGCCCGACGGGATAGCCGAGCCCGGTCGTGACGGCCAGATCGATATCGGCGGGCGTCGCGAGGGAGCGCTCCGCGATCGACGCGGCGACGGAGACGATGGAGGAGAGCAGTCGCTGCGCGACCGACCCCGCCGTGTCCCGGACCACCGAAACGGCCCAGGGCTCCTCGCCGTCCGCCGCCAGGGCGAGCACCGCACGGGCGTCCCGAGCGGCGGCCGGGTCCGCGGCAGGCGTCACGGCGAGCACCCGGCGCCGGCCCGCAGCGGGCAGCGGGTCCACCCCGAAGGTGCGGCCGGCGGGCAGGCCGTGCGCGGAGACTGCGGCGGCCACCGTGGTGCCCCACACCGGAACGAGCACGACCGCGTCCGCCCCGGGCGCCGGTCCCGTCGCCACGTTCGCGCCCGCTCCGGACAGCGCGCCGCGCAGCCGGACCGCCTCGGGGTCCGAATCCGCGCCCACCACGAACACCGGGCGGGCGGCGTCGCCCGTGACCGGCGGCTCGGGCGACGGGGCGGGTGCCTCGGGCCCGTACGCGAACCAGCCCCGGCCGGTCTTGCGTCCGTGCAGTCCCGCCGCGACCCGGTTCGGGGTGAGGTAGGAGGGCCGGAGCCGGTCCTCGTACCGGAAGCCCTGCCAGATCGAGTCGATCACCGCGGCCGTCACGTCGAGGCCGGTCAGGTCCATCAGCTCGAACGGGCCCATCCGCAGCCCCAGCACCTCGCGGGCGATCCGGTCGATGCCCGCCGGATCGGAGACCGACTCCTCCAGCAGCGCGAGTGCCTCGGTCACCAGCCCGCGCCCCGCGTGGTTGACGAGGAAGCCGGGGGTGTCGGCGACCGTGACGGCACGGTGCCCGCAGCTCTCCACCAGCGCCGTGAGGAGGGGCGGGATCTCCGTGCGGGTGGCAGCGCCCGGCACCACCTCGACGATCTTCATCAGCGGCACCGGGTTGAAGAAGTGCAGCCCCGCCAGGCGCGTCGGGTCCTGGAGCGTCGAAGCGATGCCGGTGACCGACAGGGACGAGGTGTTCGTCGCGAACACGGTTGAGGCGGGCAGCGCACGCTCCAGCTTGCCGAACACCTCGGCCTTGGTCGCCGGATCCTCCCGTACGGCCTCGATGACGAGCTCGACGTCGGGGCCCGGCGCCCACGGGTCGTCGAGCGGTACGAGACGCCCGACCGTGGCCCCGCGCTCCTCGGCGGACATCCGGCCCTTCTGCACGGCGCGCTCCAGCATGGCCGTCACGAACTCCACGGCGTCCTTCACCGCCTCGGCGCGTACGTCGCACAACTCGACGGTGTGTCCTGCGGTCGCCGCCCACTGGGCGATGCCGCGGCCCATGGCCCCGGCGCCGACGATCCTGATCCGCATGGCGGTTGACGGTCCTTTCGGTAGATCGGTTTCCGGCTCAGCGAAGGTAGACGCGGTCGGGGTCGACATCCTCGCGCAGCAGGCGCAGCTCCTCGGCGGTCGGGGGCGCGATCGTGGTGACCGTGCCGGCGACCTGGAGGTCCCAGCCCGTCGCGGCCCTGACCTGCTCGACGGTGACGCCCGGCTGGACGGAGACCAGCCGCAGCTCGTGGCCGACGCCCTCACGGGCGAGGATGCCCAGTTCGGTGATGACGCGGGTGACGCCGGTGCCGAGCGGGCGGATGCCGTCGGCGAGCGCCCTGTCGGGACCCGGGGTCGTGCAGAAGTCCAGCGGATCGGTGAAGGAACGCGGAGTGTGCCGGCGCATCACCACGAACACCTCACGCGCGTTGGCCATCACCTCGACACCGCCACCCGACCCCGGCAGCCGCACCGACGGGCTCTCCCAGTCACCGATGACCGAGGTGTTGAGGTTGCCCCAGCGGTCGATCTGGGCAGCGCCCAGGAAACCGACGTCGATGTGCCCGCCCTGGAGGACGCAGCCGAACAGCGCCGGCATGGAGATCACCGCCTCGGCCCCGGTGATCAGGACGGCGTCCGCGATCGTCTCCGGCAGGCGCGAGGGGTGCGCGCCGCAGACTCCCGACTCGTACACCACCTCGATCTCAGGCGCGACCGTCAGATGCGCCAGCTCGGTCGCGAGCGTCGGCAGCCCGATGCCCGCGAACACCGTCCGGCGCGCGACGAGTTCGCGCGACGCCACGACGGACAGCAGCTCCGACGAGGTGACGGGGGTGTCCTGCGCGATGAGGGTCATGGCCGGTTTCTCCTTCTCGTGTCCCGCGTGCGTGGCCGTCACAGCCGGCGTCCGTAGTTGACCGGCTCGCTCAGCGCCTCGCCGACGGCCAGGCCCGCCCAGAACTCCTCGCCCAGCTTCGCCACGTACTCCGCGTGGTCGGCCGTCCCGTACACCCACTCCTCCAGCCACCCCCGGATGAGGTCCGGCTCCTGGCTGATCCGCGACCAGGCCCGGTAGAACGCGTTGTCGCGGTCGTAGTACCCCTGCGCGAACGACGGGTGCGCGCCGCGCGGGCAGACGACGACGGCGTCGACGGCGTGGGCGGGCACGAGCGTGCGGTTCGGGTCCGAGCGGATCACCTCGTCGTCCACGAGCTCCTCGACCACGACGACCGCCTTCCTCGCCGCGTACACCGCCTCCGCCTGGACGCCGGTCAGCCCCCACATCTGGGTGTTGCCGCCGCGGTCGGCCCGCTGTGCGTGGATGATCGTCACGTCGGGGTTGACCGGCGGCACGACATAGATCTGCTCCGGTTCGCCGTCCGGTCCCGGGTAGGGCGAAGTGACCTTGCGCAGATCGCTGTTGACGCCCGGCAGATCGCTGCCGCCGTAGGAGCGCAGCGGATAGAACGGCAGCCGCTGCGACCCGGCGAGATAGCGGCAGATCATGCCGTAGTGGCTGTACTCCTCGTAGGCGAGCGGCTCGGGATCGGCGCTCTCGATGCGGCGCCGCAGATTGCCCAGCGAGCCGGCCGACGAGTTGCCGACGAAGGAGGAGACCAGCCGGGAGACACAGCCCGCGGCGAGCATCTGGTCCACCACGATGTCGGCCGTCATCCGCACGACGGTGAGGTCCTTGCGGCCCTGCCGGATGATCTCGTGTCCCGCGGCCGTCGGGATCAGATGGGTGAACCCTTCGAGGCAGACGGTGTCCCCGTCACGGACGAAGGCGGCGACCGCCGCCTTCATCGTCATGACCTTGTCGGTTCTGTCCACGGTGCTCCTCGGGCCTGCGCGTGCGGGACGCTCCACCGTGTCAGCGGCCATTGATTGCTGTCCAATACCAAATTAAGGTCGCATCAAGACCGTGAACCAATGAATACGGGCCTGTCAGGAGCGGAGTGCTGCATGGAACTGCGACATCTGACCGCGTTCGTCGCCGTGGCAGAGGAACTGCACTTCAGCCGGGCCGCCAAGCGGCTCCAGATGGCCCAGCCCCCGCTGAGCCAGCAGATCCGCCAGCTGGAGAAGCAGCTCGGTGTGCAGCTCTTCGTACGCAACACCCGCTCCGTACGTCTGACCAGCGCGGGCGAGTCGTTCCTCGGACCGGTACGCACCGTGCTCGACGATCTCGATACGGCGGTCCGGGCGGCCAAGGCCGCCGGCCGCGGCGAGTACGGGCGGGTCACCATCGGATTCGCCGGAGCCTCCAGCCACGAGACCCTGCCCCGGCTGACCCGTGCCGTGCGCGCCGCCCACCCCGGACTCGAACTCGTCATGACGGGCCAGACGTACGCCAACGTCGCCCTGTCCCGGGTCGCCGACGGCTCCCTCGACCTCGGTTTCGTCCGGCTGCCCGTGACGCGGCCGGGCGTGTCCTACCGCGTGATCGACGAGGAGGAGCTGATCTGCGCGCTGCCCTCGGACCACCGGCTCGCCCAGCTGGACAGCGTCCCGCTCGCGGTGCTCGCCGACGAACCGTTCGTCTCCTTCCCCGCCAACACCGGATCGACCGTGCGCGACGCCATGACCGAAGCCTGCGAGGCCTCCGGGTTCACCCCGCGCGTGGTGCAGGAAGCTCCCGACTCGTACACGATCATGGCGCTGGTCGCAGCCGGCGTCGGCGTCACCCTGACGGTCACCTCCTGCATGCACATCCAGCAGAACGGCTTGGTCTACCGGCCCCTCGCCGGACCACCCATCCGGCGCCAGGCGGCGCTGGCCTGGCGCCAGGACAACCCGTCCGCCGCGCTCCGTGCGGTGCTCGCCGTCGCCGAGGAGGCCCTGCCGACCCCCGGCGGAGCGAACCCGCCCCCACCCCATTGAGACGCGCCCCGTCTCGGATCAGGGCGAATTCGATATTGGACCGAATCAGTCCCTGATGCGAGGGTCGTACGCGTCACACCGCATCACTCCCCGGCCACCCTCCGAAAGGCCCCGCCGTGCCCGACCAGCTCGATGTCGTCGTCTGCGAACCCCTGCGCACGCCCATCGGCCGCTTCGGCGGAGCGTTCGCACAGCAGACGCCGGCCTCACTGGCCGCGCGCGTCATCGCCGAGGTCGTCGCCCGGACCGGCGTCGACCCCGACCGGGTCGACGAGGTGATCCTCGGGCACGCCTACCCCTCGTCCGACGCGCCCGCCATCGGCCGGGTCGCCGCCCTGGACGCCGGACTGCCCGTCACCGTCACCGGCGCGCAGATCGACCGGCGCTGCGGCTCCGGCCTCCAGGCCGTACTCGACGCGGCGATGCAGATCCGGGCGGGCTTCAGCGACCTCGTGATCGCGGGAGGCGTCGACGTCATGAGCGCCGCCCCCTACTACACGCACGACGGGCGCTGGGGCATCAAGGGCCCAGGCCTCCAGCTCCACGACTCCCTGGCCCGCGGCCGGGTCACGGCGGGCGGCGTCAACCACCCCGTACCCGGGGGCATGATCGAGACGGCGGAGAACCTGCGCCGGGAGTACGGGATCAGCCGCGCCGACCAGGACGCGCTGGCCCTGCGTTCCCAGCAGCGGGCCGCCCGAGCGGTCGCGGAGGGACGCTACGACGCGGAGATCGTCCCCGTCACCGTACGGACCCGCAAGGGCGAGACGGTCGTCACCGCCGACGAGCACCCCCGCCCCGACACCACCGCCGAGCAACTCGCCGCTCTGCGCCCCCTCATGGGCAGGACCGACCCGGAAGCCACCGTCACCGCAGGCAACGCCAGCGGCCAGAACGACGCGGCGGCCGCGTGCCTGGTGACCAGCGCCGCCACCGCCGAACGGCTCGGCCTCACCCCGCTCGTGCGCCTCGTCTCCTTCGCCCGCGCCGGCGTCCCGGCCGCGACGATGGGCATCGGTCCCGTCCCGGCCACGCACGCCGCGCTCGGCCGCGCCGGACTGACCCTCGCCGACCTCGACCTGATCGAGCTCAACGAGGCGTTCGCCGCCCAGGTCCTCGCGTGCACCCGGGAACTGGGCCTCGGCGACAAGGATCACGAGCGGATCAACGTCAACGGCTCCGGGGTATCCCTCGGCCACCCCGTGGGCGCCACGGGAGCCCGCATCCTCGCCACCCTCACCCGGGAGATGCACCGCCGCGAGGCCCGCTACGGGCTGGAGACCATGTGCATCGGCGGCGGCCAGGGCCTCGCCGCGGTCTTCGAACGCATCGCCGCCTGACGGGTCCTGTCACGAGCAGGCGCTGCCACGGGGCGGTTCCGCGTCCGCCCCGCGATGGGGCCCGCCGAACAGATAGCTCGTTGCGCCGCCCAGGACGGCGCGGCTCCAGGTGTCCACGTCGGCGGGACCCATCGTGTGCCACTCCGGCGTCCGCTCCACCTGGGCGTGCCCCAGCCTGCGCCCCAGCTCCACCAGCCGGGCACCTTCGGCTGTGCGCTCGTCCGCGTACCGTCGCAGCGCCTCGTCCGTCGACGTCGAGTCGCGCAGGGCCCGCTCCAGGCAGAGGGCGTCCTGGAGTGCCTTGACCGCGCCGCTCGCTGTGTGCGGCCGGGTGATCGCGGCGGCGTCCCCGGCGAGCAGGAACGGCGGGCTCGCGGACCGGGGCGCCTGGAAGTCGGTCACCGGATGACACACCAGGGAGAGGTGCTTCCCCCGGGCGACGACATCGGCCCACTCGGCGGGGAAGTGCTCGTCGGCGAGGGTCCGTACGTACGCGGCCTCCTCGCGGCGCCCGGCTGCCGGGGCGGGGAGGAAGCCGTAGACCGCGTAGGCGAGGAGCCGTTCCCCACCTGCGCCGCCGGACTCCTTCCGCGCCGAGGGGATCAGGTAGAAGACACCGTGCCCCCGCTCGAAGGTCACCGTCACCCAGGCGCCGCGCAGCAGTTCCAGCTGTTCCGGCCGACCGGCGAAGGCGCTCAGGGCGACGGTGCCGCGCCACACCGTGTAACCGGCGGGTGTGGGCCGCAGCCCCGGTGCGAGCAGGCGCCGGGTGACCGACTGATGGCCGTCCGCGCCCACGACGATGTCGTACGACTCCGCCCCGGCGGCGGTACGGATCAGCGCGCGGCCCGAAGGCTCCCGCTCGACCGAGGTGACCGGCAGCCCGCGGTGGTAGCGGACGTCACCCGCACGCGCGCGCAACGAGCGCCACAGCATCCCCCAGTTGCACGGCACCACGGCGCTCGGCTGCCTGCCGAACTCATGGGCGGTGCGCCCGTCCGGCTTCCGGGTGAGCCACACACGGGTCCCGACAGGCGCCGTGTCCATCGAGGCGTCCAGATATCCGGCCGTGACGAGTTCCTCGTGCAGCGCCGGGGGAATCACGATGCCGAGACCGCGGTCCTGGAGTTCACCGTCGCTGCGTTCGTAGACGGTGACGTCGGCGCCTGCCCGGGCACCCGCGATCGCCATGGCGCAGCCCGCGATGCTGCCGCCGACCACGCCCATCCGTACGCCTGATACCGCCACGCCGATACCGCCTGTTCCGATACGGGGAGGTGCTGGACGGCTTCATGCTCGCACCGGGGCGCCGGTGCCGAGCGGCTTCCGGCCACCTGTCACCGGCACGGGCGGGGACCGACGAGGAAGGGGCCGCCCGCACAGCGGTAGCTATGCGGGCGGCCCCTTCCTCCGCTCAGTTGACCGGGTCAGATCTGCGAACCGCGGGTGCGGCGCAGCAGCACCGCGCCACCGAGCATGAGAACGGCGCTGGCACCGGCAGCCAGACCGAGGCCGGCCGAGCCGGTCTCCGCGAGCGCGGAGCCGCCGCCGTGCGGGGCGTGGTCGGCGGGGGGCTGCTTCGCCGGCGGCTGGTTCGCGGGCGGCTCGTTGGCCGGCGGTTCGACCGGCGGCTGGGAGGCCGGGGGCTCCTCGACCGGCGGCTTGCCGGTCGGCGGCTCCTCCGTCGGCGGCCGGTGGTCCGGGCCGCTGACGTTGGCGCAGTCGTTGCCGAGGGCCGGGTTCAGCGCGCCCACGACGTCGACGGTGTTGCCGCAGGCGTTGACCGGTACGTGCACCGGAGCCTGGATCAGGTTGCCCGACAGCACACCGGGGGAGTTCACGGCAGCGCCGTCGGCGGAAGCGCCGCCCTGTGAGGTACCGCTGCCATGCCCGCCACCGTGCCCGTTGGCGCCACCGTGGCCGTTGCCACCGCCGTGGCCGTTTCCGTACCCGCCGCCGTGGTGGCCGCCGCCACCGCCGTGCCCGCCGCCGCCCTTCCCGTTGTCGACGTTCGCGCAGGAGTTGCCGAATGCCGGGTTCAGCAGGGCGATCACGTTCACCGTGTTGCCGCAGAGGTTGACCGGGACGTGCACCGGCACCTGCACGGCGTTGCCCGAACCGACCCCCGGCGAACCGACAGCGGCGCCATCGGCCGAGGAGTCGGCATGTGCATAACCGCCGGCCGCGGAAAGAATGCCCGAAGCCGCCGCCATGACGATCATGCTTTTATTCAAAACCTGCCGCATTACTTGTCCTTCCTAGGACAGTCCACAGGACATTCCGTGTGGGCGATCCAACTGCACGTTGGACGACACCCATAACGAATGAGGCATGAGCGGGAAACTTGAAGATGCGTGGAAATCCTGTAACCACCCGAACGGGTGACGTGTGCGCGTTCGATCTCATCGTGAATGCGAGGGGTGAGGGGGCGCGGAAGTGGCCCTGACGCCGGGAATTGCCCGCCGGGCGAGCGGTCCGTGGACCTGTGTTCGGTGCACGCGTGAGCATCTTCCGCTGTGTTCGGGCGCGGCGCTTCGGCTGCCACGATCGCAATTCCTTCACGAACGGCAGGCGTACGCACATGCGCCTGAATGGCCGAGGCGCGCCCCCGTCCGGCGCGCGCGGAACCTGCGGCATTCGGGTGAACACCCGGAACCAAACGTGCCGCCGCGAGTTGGTCAGAGCGCTCCGGCACGGGGCAATCGGTACGAGAAGGGTTAATCGTGATCAAGAAGGTTCTGGCTACGGGTGCCGTCGCCGCCTCCGTCCTCGGTCTCTCGGCTACGCAGGCCATGGCGATCGGCGACGACGGAGGAACGACCTCGGTCAACGGCAACGGCGCCTCGCAGGCGTTCGGCAACGCCGAGACGCACGGTGACTGGAGCCCCCAGTTCGGTCTGGTCCAGGGCTCGCTCAACAAGCCGTGTGTCGGTCTGCCGCTGAAGGGCAACGTCGGTTCGCTCATCGGCCTGGTGCCCATCTCGGTCCAGGACATCAACGTCCTGTCCTCGCCGCAGAACCAGCAGTGCACCGAGAACTCCACCCAGGCCAAGGGTGACGAGCCGCTGTCGCACATCCTCGACGGCATCCCGGTCCTGTCCGGGAACGGCGCCCACAACAGCTGACCCGGACGCACCACAGGCCCGGGCCGCCGGTTTCCTCCTCCGAGCGGCCCGGGCCTGCTGCTGTGCCAATCGGGGGTTTTCCCGAGAATCTGCTCGGGATCGAGTTTCGATTCCGGCTCCACGTCGTTACGAATAACAGCTTCGGAGTTACGGGCGATCAGAACAGCGCTCGTGCGGCACGAAAGACGTGGCCGCTCCGGACTCCGCTGCAAGAAAGGGACAAAAAGTGAAGTACACCAAGGTTGCCGCCGTCGCCGCCGGAACTCTCATGGCGATGGGCGCCGCTGCGCCGGCCATGGCCGACTCCGGTGCCAACGCCGTCGCCGCGCACTCCCCGGGCGTTCTGTCCGGCAACGTCGTGCAGGTTCCGATCCACATCCCCATCAACGTCTGCGGCAACACCGTGAACGTCATCGGTCTGCTGAACCCCGCGTTCGGCAACACCTGCATCAACCACTGAAACGTGGCGAGCTGAGCTGATAGCTCGTCCTCGGTGGGCCCCGGACCGCACATGCGGTCCGGGGCCCGCTTCTTTTACCGGTTCCCGCAGGGGCCGGAAGAAATCCCGTAGACGTTCCGAGAAATTCGACGGCACGCAGTTGCCCGTTCGCCGCGTGATCGTTACTCCTTTTGAAAGCGGCAGATGTCACAGCTAAAGAAGGCTGGTGCGGCGCGGGAACGCGACCGAAACAGATGCCGCTGCAGAAGGGAACCTGAAAGTGAAGTACGCGAAGACAGCTGCGCTCATTGTCGGTTCCGTGGCTGCTCTCGGAACGGCTGCTCCCGCCTTCGCCGTCACTGAAGCCACGGCCCCCAACTTCAGCCTCGACAGTGGCCTGAACCAGGTCATGGCCGCCGCTCCGCAGGCAGTCGACCCGCTGGTCGACACCGTCGGCGGTGCCGCCGAGTCGGTGCAGGAGGACGGCGCGGTCGGCAAGCTGGCGGGCGAGGCGACCGGTGCGGCCCAGGGCGCCGCCCCGCTGCTCGGCGGCGTGCCCCTCGGCGGCTGATCCGTCGGCGCGACGGTAATTCCCGCACAGAACCGCAATTCCTCCGGTGCGCAGGCGCCCCGAATCCGGTGGCAGCCAGGCAGGAAAGCACCGTTCGAGTGAATGAGCACAACCAATCCCGCCGGAACGAGTTGATCAGGACGCTCCGGATAGGCGGGCAAGAGAATACCTCGGAAGGATTATTTCATGATGAAGAAGATTCTGGCCTCGGCAGCTGTCGCTGCTTCGGTCGTCGGTGTCTCCGCCGCGGCGGCCCCCTCCGCCATGGCCATCGGCAACGACGGCGGCACCACGTCGATCAACGGCAACGGCGCCTCGCAGGCCTTCGGCAACTCCGCCACGCACGGTGACTGGAGCCCGCAGTTCGCGCTCATCCAGGGCTCGCTGAACAAGCCCTGCATCGGCCTGCCGGCCAAGGCCAACGTCGGTTCGCTCATCGGCGCGATCCCGATCGCGGTCCAGGACATCAACGTCCTGTCCTCGCCGCAGAACCAGCAGTGCACCGAGAACTCCACCCAGGCCAAGGGTGACGAGGCCCTGTCGCACATCCTGGACGACATCCCGGTCCTGTCCGGCAACGGTGTCGGCAACAACTGAGGTCGCGTAGTTCCGGGTTTCCGCGGCTGACCTCATCGAGGCCGCCAGGGCCCGCCCGGACTCTGTCTTTCCGAAGTGCTCAACACGTGGGGCCAGTTCGTCCGTACGTCCGCCGTTCACCGGTGGACGGGACGAGCTGGCCCCTCGTCGTGCGTCCGGGTTGGGCCGGATGGACCAGGACCGGCTGCCCCGGTTCGCCGGACGGGGTAAGGGCACTTCATGGATCAGTACGACAGTCAACGCCCGCCGGGCGGCCAGCGGCCCACGGAGGACAGCACACCGATCTACGACCGTCTGTTCGCGGAGTGGTGCGCGGCAGGCCGCGGCGTCGCGTCAGGGGCGCCCTCCCACCCCGTACGGCGTCCGGCCGGCGGGTTCGTTCCGGCCGCCCGCAGCTCGGGGGAAGCCGGCCGTGAGTGAACCCGAGGCGTCGACCTTGCGCCGGATCCAACCCATTTGAGTGGTCCTGCGGAACTGAATCCTCCGATTGAGGTTGATCAGTACGTTCCACAACGGGACGCTCCGAAAGGTGAAGCTTGATGAAGAAGATGATGGCCGGCGCTGCGGTCGCCGTGTCCCTGATCGGTCTGTCCGCCGCCGCGGCCCCCTCGGCCATGGCGATCGGCAACGACGAGGGCACCACGTCGGTCAACGGCAACGGCGCCTCGCAGGCGTTCGGCAACGCCGTGACCAAGGGCGACTGGAGCCCGAACACCCAGCTGGTGCAGGGCACGCTGAACAAGGCGTGCATCGGTCTCCCGGCCGAGGCCAACGTCGGTTCGCTCGTCGGCGTGCTCGTGCCGGTCGCGGTCCAGGACATCAACGTCCTGTCCTCGCCGCAGAACCAGCAGTGCACCGAGAACTCCACCCAGGCGAAGGGTGACGAGGCCCTGTCGCACATCCTGGACGACATCCCGGTGCTCTCGGGCAACGGCGTCGGCAACAACTGACGTTCTCCCCGTGCGGGCGGTCCGGGCACGTCCGGGGCCGCCCGTATTTCCTTGTGCGACGCCGTGCGCGACGATGCCCACCACTCCATGGGGGTGGTGGGCATCGTCGCGCACGGACGGGGGACAGGGCCGGGTCAGCCCAGGCTGCGTACCGGCAGGAGGCAGAGCGCGGACGTCCTGACGACCTCCTCGTCCGCCGCGAACGCGCGCAGCGCCTCCTCGCTCACCGGCCGGCCGGGTACGCCCTCCGGCCACGGGCGGGTGGCGAACATTCCGTAGACCTCGCCCTGGGCGGCCGCGGCGGCCAGCCACTCCGGCGGCACCTGGTACTGCGCCTTGAAGTGAGGCATCGTCAGGACCGCCTGGCCGGCCTGGACGAGGAGCTTCACCTGGAGGCCCGGCTTCTCGGACGCCCTGGTGAGTTCGCCGCCGACGGTGAGGCCGGTGCGCTCCAGCGCGGTGCGCAGGGCAGCCTCGCCGGCCTCCGGGCCGTCCTGACCGTCGCCGAGCGAGTAGGTGAGCAGGAAGGCGACGTCGTGGTCGGCCTCGGGGTGCCGGCCGCTCCAGCCGATCAGGATCTGGGTGCCCAACTGGGCTTGTGTGAACGTGCCGGTGGCGGTCTGGGATGTGGTCATGCTCGGCACCATAACGGCCCGAGACCGGTCGTTGTGCACCCGTATCACCCGATCGGGGAAGCCTTCGGGACAACTCCGGCGGAACGTGTCCTTCGATGTTCAGCGAACAAATTCCGTTGACGCCGACCGGTGGCCGCGGGCTAAGGTGGAACACGTCCGCGCAGAGGGCCGGGAACGCTCGGCCGTGCGCGTAAGCCGTGAAGGAACCAGGAGGTGAGGACATTGATGACTGTCGTTGCGATGGGCGCCGCCCACAGCCAGAAGTGCATCGTTCTCACCCCCGTGGCCACCGGCTGACCTTCTTTCACCTTTCTTCCGCGTCCGAGTACGCGGTGCCGGGGCCGCCCTTCGAAGGGTTTCCCTTGTCTTTCTCCTCTCTTCCGGTTCCGACCTCGTCGCACGCGCTGTCTCCGTACGGCTGGGACGAGGACTGGGCCGCCGCGTTCGCCCCGTACGCCGAGCAGGGTCTGCTGCCCGGCCGTGTCGTGCGGGTGGACCGCGGTCAGTGCGACCTCGTCACCCCCGAAGGCCCGCTGCGTGCGGACACCGCCTTCGTGGTGCCCCGCGACCCGATGCGGGTCATCTGCACGGGCGACTGGGTGGCCGTCGACCCCGACGGCGACCCGCAGTTCGTGCGTGCGCTGCTGCCGCGGCGTACGGCCTTCGTCCGCTCGACGTCCTCGCAGCGTTCCGAGGGCCAGGTGCTCGCCACCAACCTCGACCACATCGTCATCTGCGTCTCGCTCGCGGTCGAACTCGACCTGGGACGCCTGGAGCGGTTCCTCGCGCTCGCCATGTCCAGCTCCAGCGGTGACGCACTCCTCGGGAAGAGCGGCACGAGCGTCGGGGCCGACCCGCAGCCGATCGTGCTGCTGACCAAGGCCGACCTGGTGCCGGACGTCGTCACGCTCTCCCATCTGGTCCAGGACATCGAGGGCATCGCCCCCGGCGTCCAGGTGCTCCCCGTCAGCTCCGCCACCGGTGAGGGCGTCGACGTGTTCCGTGCCGTCGTCTCCGGCGGTACGAGCGTGCTCCTCGGGATCTCCGGTGCGGGCAAGTCCACCCTCGCCAACACCCTGCTCGGGGAGGACGTGATGGACGTCAAGGCCGCCCGCGACGTGGACGGCAAGGGGCGGCACACCACCACGACGCGCAACCTCCTCGTCCTGCCGGGCGGTGGCGTGCTCATCGACACCCCCGGACTGCGCGGTGTCGGGCTCTGGGACGCGGAGGCCGGTGTCGGCCAGGTGTTCTCCGAGATCGAGGACCTGGCGCGGCAGTGCCGTTTCCATGACTGTGCCCACGTGGCCGAGCCGGGCTGCGTCGTCCTCGCCGCCCTCGAGGACGGGACGCTGCCCGAGCGGCGCCTGGAGAGCTACCGCAAGCTGCTCCGGGAGAACCACCGGATCGCGGCGAAGACCGATGCCCGGCTCCGCGCGGAGACCATGCGCGAATGGAAGCGCAGGGGCGCCGAGGGACGGGCCGCCATGGAGTTCAAGCGGGGCCGGACGCGGTAGCGGGTGGCGATACCGTCACCGGGTTCGACGTCCGAATACCGCGAGTGCGGCACCGGGAGGTGCCGCACACTGGACGGTGTGATGGACGAAAAGACCAGGTACGAGGCGGTGAGCAGCCGCGACGCCAGGTTCGACGGGCAGTTCTTCTTCGCCGTCGCGACCACCGGCATCTACTGCCGGCCGAGCTGCCCCGCCGTCACCCCCAAACGGAAGAACGTGCGGTTCTACCCGACCGCCGCCGCCGCTCAGGGCAACGGCTTCCGGGCCTGCAGACGCTGCCGGCCCGACGCCGTGCCCGGCTCCGCGGAGTGGAACGTACGCGCGGATGTCGTCGGCCGTGCCATGCGCATGATCGGCGACGGCGTCGTGGACCGGGAGGGCGTCCCCGGTCTCGCCGGCCGGCTCGGCTACAGCCCCCGGCAGGTGCAGCGCCAGCTCAACGCCGAGCTGGGCGCGGGTCCCGTCGCGCTCGCCAGGGCCCAGCGCGCCCACACGGCACGCGTCCTCCTCCAGACCACGGACCTGCCGGTCACCGAGATCGTTTTCGCGGCGGGTTTCGCCAGCGTCCGCCAGTTCAACGACACGATCCGGCAGATCTACGCCCGGACCCCCAGTGCCCTGCGCGCCGAGTCGGGTACCGGCCTCGGCGCGGGCGTACGGGACGGAACCCGTGCCGGGATTCCGCTCCGGCTCGCCCACCGGGGACCGTACGCGGCCCGGGAGGTCTTCGACCTGCTCGCCGTCGACACGGTGAGGCGGATCGAGGAGATTAGCGGCGAGCCCGGCCGCCGGACGTACCGGCGCACCCTGACGCTCCCGTACGGCGCGGGCATCGTCGCCGTCGACGAGGAGTCCCCGGGGCAGTGGCTGGAGGCGCGGATCCACCTCACCGATCTCCGTGACCTGACGACCGCCGTACAGCGGCTGCGCAGGCTGCTCGACCTGGACGCCGACCCCTGCGCCGTCGGTGAGACGCTCGGCGCCGCGCCACTGCTCGCACCGCTGGTCGCCGACCGGCCCGGGCTGCGCTCGCCGGGCGCCGCCGACCCGGACGAGTTCGCCGTACGGACCCTGGTGGGCCGGGCGGCGGCCGAGGAGCTGGTCGAGCGGTACGGGAAGCTCCTCGACGTGCCCTGCGGCGGGCTGACCCACCTCTTCCCCGGGCCGGGGGTGCTGGCCGGCTCGGCCGGTGACCCCGCACTGCGGACCCTGGCAGCCGCACTCGCCGACGGCGAGGTGAGGCTCGACGCGGGCGCCGACCGGGACGAGGCGGAGCGCGCGCTGCTGCGGCTGCCGGGGATCGGCCCCCGGGAAGCGGCCCTGATCAGGATGCGGGCCCTCGGAGACCCGGACGTCGATCCGGCGGGGACGCCGGGAAACGAAGCGTGGCGGCCTTGGCGTTCGTACGCCGTACGCCACCTGGAGCGCGCGGGCCTGCTCGCGGGTCCGGGCGGCGTGGACGTCAGTCCCAGATGACGGCGACCAGCCACGTGCCCGCCACCAGCAGGCATACGAACAGCTCCACCAGCACCGAGTAGCCGGTCGCCCGCATGACGGAGCGCACCGAGGCCCACCCCGCGCCACGGCTGCCCAGTCTCACCCGCTCGGCGCCGTAGATCGCCCCGACGTACCCCACGACCGCGCCGACCACCGGGATGACGAAGAACCCGACGATCGCTGCGATCCCGCCCAGGGTCAGGGTGCCGCGTGGCGCACCCGACGCGTCGGGGCGGCGGGGTGGCAGAAGCGGTTTGAGTGCCTGGTTCATCAGGAGCAGGGCCGTTGCTCCGATCAGTACGACCCAGGCGTCCTGACCCACGTCCGTCAGGGCCCACCACAGCACTGCGGCCCAGACCATCGCCGCCCCCGGCACGCCCGGCACCAGCACGCCGACCAGCCCGAGCAGCATGACCAGGCCGACGGCGACGAGCTGCCACACACCCATCCCACCAGCCTGCCGGAAGCCCGCAGGTCCCGCCTGTCAGCGCAGGTCCGAGGGGGTTCGGGCCGGGTCAGATCCGTGGCGTACGGGCCACCCAGCCCCGTTCGTACGCGTGCCAGCCCAGCTGCAGCCGCGTCGACACCCCGGTCAGCTCCATGAGGCCCTTGACCCGTCGCTGGACGGTCCGCAGCCCCAGATCCAGCTGCTTGGCCACACTCGCGTCCGTCAGCCCCGCCAGCAGCAGCGACAGGATCTCCAGATCGGTCGGATCGGGGCCCGTCGTCACTTCCTCGACCCAGCCGTTCTCGCCGAGCCGCAGCGGCATCGCGTCCCGCCACACCGCCTCGAACAGGCCGGTCAGCGACTCCAGCAGTCCGCTGGCGTGGACCACCAGTGCGGCCGGCTCCGCCCCGCGGGCCGTCAGCGGCACCATGGCGAGGCTGCCGTCGGCCACGACCAGTTTGGTCGGTACCCGGTCGACCACCCGGCACTGCTCGTTCCGGCTGAGGGCGGCCGACAGCTCCAGGATTCCCGACGGCAGCCCGAGCACCTCGCGCTCGACCACGACGCGGTAGGACACCCCACGGTTCGCCGCGCGTTCCTCGGACTCGTTCTCCATACCGGTCACCGCGATCGGCTTCCCGGTGACCAGGGCGCAGACCTCCGACACCGCACCGAGCTGCAACTGGTGGAAGCGGTGGGTCACCGCGCTCGCGCCGGTCACCACCTCGACCAGGTCGTGCACGGCGGGCTCGCTCGCCTCGGCGCGGTACTCCTCGGCGAGCAGGGCGGCCGCCAGCTCCGCCTGCTCCAGCTCGTGACGCTGCTGGATGAGCAGGGCGCCCAGGGCCACCCCGGGCGGCGCGGCCACCCAGCGCCCCGGCCTCGCCGACGACTGGGCCGCGAGGCCCTGGTGCTCCAGCCGGCGCAGCGCCCGTTCCGTATCGGTTTGCGGGATCCCCAGCCGGTGGGCCAGGTCGGAGACCTCCGCCGCCCCCGCAGCGACGAGCGCGCGGTACGTCGCTTCCTGTCTCTCGTCGAGACCTATCGCACCCAGCATCCTCGGCCCTCCCCGGGCGTGGCGGTCGCACAACGTGCGTTCCGGACGACCAGCCGTGGCGGGAAAGGGCCACGGCGTAAACCCGCCGCCCACATCATCCCCTGTACCGGTGACCACTCTGCAAATGTGGCGCCACCGCAGCACCAACAGCCTCCGGAACACGGCACCTTGTGCTGCTTCGATCCGGAATGACCTGGGGAGAGCGATGCGCCCGATATCGCGCACGGCGCTGGGAGTGGCTACCGCCGCCGTCCTGGCCGTCACCGCGACCGCACCGTCCGTGGCGTCGCCACAGGACGACGCGAGCACCGACAGACCGCTGACCGGCAGCGCGGCCGCTGTCGCGGAGGCCGCCGCACCGGTCACCGTCACCCTCGTCACGGGGGACCGGGTCCTGGTGAGCACCGACCGCACGGGCACCGCGTCCGCCACCGCGCTGCCCCGCGAGGACGGCACCGTCCCCCTCGTGCAGACCCGGCAGGCCGGCAAGGACCTGTACGTCTACCCCGAAGCCGCCGTCGGAGCGCTCGCCGACGGCACCGTCGACGAGGAACTCTTCAACGTCACCGGCCTCATCCGCCAGGGCTACGACGACGCCCACTCCAAGACCGTCCCGCTGATCGCCACCTACACCGGGCAGGCCGCGCGCAGCACTCCCGTCACCCCGCGCGGCGCCGAGCGCGGGCTCGACCTCGCCGCCATCGACGGCGTCGCGCTCAAGGCCGACAAGAAGCGGAGCTCCGCCTTCTGGGCGGACGTCACCGGCTCCCGGTCGCGTTCGGCGACCGGGCTCAAGAAGCTCTGGCTCGACCGCCAGGTCGAGGCCAGTCTCGACAGGTCGGCCAAGCAGGTCCGCGCCGACCTGGCCTGGGCCGCCGGCTACGACGGCAAGGGCACCAAGGTCGCCGTCCTGGACACCGGCGCGGACGCCGGGCACCCGGACCTCGAAGGCCGGATCGCCGGCTCCGAGAACTTCACGGACTCCAGCACGACGGACGACCGGCAGGGCCACGGCACCCACACCGCCTCCACCGTCGGCGGCAGCGGCGCGGCGAGCGACGGCAGGAACAAGGGCATCGCACCCGGCGCCGAACTCCTCGTCGGCAAGGTCCTCAACGACAGCGGTTCGGGGGCCGCCTCCTGGATCATCGCCGGGATGCAGTGGGCCGTCGACAACAAGGCCGACGTCGTCTCCATGAGCCTCGGCAGCTCGACACCCACCGACTGCACCGACCCGATGAGCGTCGCCGCCGAGGAACTGGGACGCGGCACCGACACGCTGTTCGTGGTCGCGGCCGGGAACGCAGGACCCACACTGAACACGGTCTCCTCGCCGGGCTGCGCCCCCAGCGTGCTCACCGTGGGCGCCGTCGACCGCGACGACTCCACCGCACAGTTCTCCAGCCGGGGCCCCGCCATCGGCGCGCACACCCTCAAGCCCGAGATCGCCGCGCCCGGCGTCGCCATCTCGGCCGCCGCGGCGGGCGGCCGGGGCGTCTACGCCTACCAGGCGATGTCGGGTACGTCGATGGCCACCCCGCAGGTCGCGGGAGCGGCGGCCATCGTGAAGCAGCGCCACCCCGACTGGACGGCCCAGCAGGTCAAGGCCGCCCTCGTCTCCTCGGCGAAGAGCGACATTCCAGGCGACGTACGGGAGACCGGCGGCGGCAGGCTCGACGTCAAGGCCGCCATCGACACGAAGGTCACCGGCGCCCCGGCCGTCCAGGCGGGCACCTTCAACTGGCCGCAGGACAGCAGCGACCGCACGACCGTCGAGGTCCCGTACACCAACGACGGCACCACGCCTGTCGAGCTCTCACTGCGCGTCGCGGACGTCACCGGCAACGACGGCACGGCCGTACGCCCGACCGTCGCCCGCCTCGGCGCACGCACCGTCACCGTCCCGGCCGGAGCCACCGTCAAGGTCCCCCTGGCGATCGACCCGACCGCGCACCTCGCACGCGGCCAGTACGGGGACGTCACCGGACGCGTCCTCGCCACGGCCACGGGCGGGGTCGACGTCTCCACCCCGTTCTCGCTGTACGTCGGCGCCGAGACCGTCACCCTGCGCGTCAAGCTGATCGACCGCACCGGCGAGCCCGCGGCCGGCTCGTCCTCGCTCGACGTCATCGGGACCGACACCGCCAGCGGTGAGCGCCGCTTCAACGACGGCGCCGCCGATCAGGTCTACCAGGTGCGCCCCGGCGCGTACTTCGTCTCCGGCTTCGTCACCTCGCCCGACCCCGAGGACGCCACCGGCAGGATGGTCGAGTCCGTCGGCTACCTGGCCAGGCCGCAGCTGGACCTCACCAAGGACACCAGCCTGGTGCTGGACGCCCGCAAGGCCCACCGGGTCCAGGTGCGGACGGCGGGGCGCGACTCCGAGGACCGCGCCACGACACTGACCTTCGGCCGCAGCTGGGACGACGTCTGGCTGCACTCGGGATCCATCAGCGGCAGCCGCGCCGTCAAGAACTACCTGGTCGACATCGTGGGCAGGGCGAGCGACGGCGACTTCGAATTCGCCAGCTACTGGCGCAGGTACGCCCCGCTGATCGAGGAGCTCTCGGTCGTCGGCGGCGCCGGGCTGCACCCGTGGGCGGCGAGCACCGGCTCCGTCAACCTCGACGGCGTCGGAGAGGCCCCGCTCGTCGACGCGGGCACCGGCACCCCCGAGGAGCTGGCGGCCGCCGGTGTCGCAGGCAAGATCGCCCTGGTGAAGGTCGCCGACGACGGACACATGACCGTCCAGGCGCGGAACGCCAAGGCCGCGGGCGCCAAGGCGCTCATCGTGCACCGTCCGTCCGCGGGGCCGTGGCTGCCGTCCGTCGGCTACGGCCAGGCGCCGCTGCCCTCCCTCGCAATCGAGGCGAGCGAGGCCGCCGGCCTGGCCACGGCTCTCGCCGACGGTGCCGTCACGCTGCGCTGGAAGGGCACCGCCGTCAGCCCGTTCGTCTACAACCTGGGCTTCCCCGAGACCGGCCCGGTCACCTCCGACCGCACGTACACGGTCCGCGACAGCAAGCTCGGCAGGTCCACCGCCACGTACGAGGCCATGGGCGTGGCGGCCGACTACGTCGACTCGATGGTCGTGGGCCGGCCCTACGGCGCACGCTTCTCCGTCGGGCTGTTCGACACCGTCGCCGCCCCGGGCAGGCGCACCGAGTTCTACTCGCCGGGCGACACCGGCTGGGAGCGGTTCCTCTCCTCCAGCTTCCCCTGGGGCGAGACGATGTTCGACCGGCCCCGCACGTACAAGGCCGGCCAGCAGCGCGGCGAGAGCTGGTACCGGGGCATCCTCGGCCCGTCGACCCCGCTCAGCACCCAGGGCGAGGAGCAGCTCGCCGCCGAGCGCCAGGACAACCTGATCGGAGTCGCACCCGGCTTCTGGGCGGACAGCGAACACGGCGGTATGCAGGGCTCCTTCGGAGACCTGGGCAACATGACGCTCACCAGCGGCGGTGAGGTGCTCGGTCAGTCCGGCTGGCCGTCCGGGGTGTTCACCGTCCCGGCCGCCGACGCCGCCTACGAACTCACCATGGTGACCTTCAAGTCCGGTCAGCCGGCCGCCGTCTGGAAGCGTTCCACCCGTACCGAGACCACCTGGAAGTTCCGCTCGGAGCGCGACGAGAACGTGTACTCGCAGGGCATCCCGCTGCTCTTCCCGCACTACGGGCTGGAGACGGACGGGCTCAAGACCCTGCCGGCGCTGGACGGTCAGAGGATCGACCTGAGCGTCACCGGCCACGCGGGCTACACACCCGGCGAGGTGACGGCGGCCGAGGTGTCCTTCTCCTACGACGACGGTACGACGTGGACACGGGCCACCACCGCTCGCAAGGACGGCCGGTGGAGCGCGAGCGTCGACCACGCGGGTGCCTCGGGTAGGAACGTCACTCTCAAGACTGAACTGACGGACGCCAACGGCAACTCCGTCATCCAGACCGTGGCCGACGCGTACGCCGTGCGCTGACCACGTTCCGACCGGTCCGCCGGGCGTCCTTCCCGTGGGGGGTGGGGCCGCCCGGCGGACCTCTTTTTGTGGATGACCCGTTTTCGTGCGCCGCTCGCGGTGGACAATAAGGGCATGAGTCAGCAGGGGGATTGGCCCGCCGCCCATGAGGACGACTGGTGGCGCAGGCTGTACGACGAGAGCGCGCCGGACATCGGGCCGAGCAGCGCGGCCGACAGTCTGGACGACCGCTTCGACTCCGCGTCGGACGCGGTGGGTCCAGCGGCCGGCCACATGGACACCGGCCCCGGGCCGGGGCCCGACCGGGACACGGACGGGGTCCCGGGCCCCGGCCCGGAGCCGGCATCGGCGTCCGTGTCGGAGCCGGTGTCGGGGCGGGACCCGGAGCCGCCCGCGGCACCACCCGTCATCCCGTCACCCACCACGGCGCCACCCGTCATGGCGGTCCGGGCGCCCTGGGAACCGCCCTCGGGAGCCTCACCGCCGCGCAGCTTCGCCGCGCCTCCGCCGCCCTCGACCCCGCCACCGCCACCGCCGGTCGAGGCGAGCTCCGAAGGGGCCGACGCGGACCACAGCGCCACCCGTACCTCCACCGGCACGGTGCCCGGCTCCGGCACGGTGCCCGGTCCCGTCGCCGTCCCCGGCGCCCGCCCTCCCCTCGACTACCTCGGCGACCGGCCGCCGACCTATGACGCCGAACCCTCCGCCCTGCCGGCCTCCAGCTCCCTGGATCTGCAGGGGCTCGTCCCCGACACCGTGCTCGACGGCGCCCGGTACGGGACGTACACCCTGCGGGCCGCCTCCGTACGCGGCGACTCCGCCCGGTTCCGGGGCGAACCCCGCCGTGACGCCCTCCTCACCGCCCGCTTCGGCGCCGCGGAGAACGCCCTCGTCCTCGTCGCCATCGCCGGCGGCGCCCGGGCGGCCGAGGGGGCGCAGCGCGCGGCTGCCGACGCCGTCCAGTGGATCGGTGGCGCCGTCGGCCGGAGCCACGCCAGGCTCTCCGAAGACATAAGGGCGGGCCGCCGCGGCGATCTCAAATCCGGTCTGCACCGCCTCACCGACCGTACCTACGGCAAGCTGCGCGCCAGGGCGGCCGAGCTCGGGCTTGAGCCCGACGAGTACACCGCCGGCCTGCGCTGCCTCCTGCTCCCGGCCGATCCCCGGTGCCGCACCAGGGTCTTCTTCGGTGTCGGCGCGGGTGGCCTCTTCCGGCTGCGGGACGGTGTGTGGCAGGACCTCGAACCCCGTGTTCCGGACGCCGGGGCACTCACCGGGGAGGGCGTCGTCGGCTTCGGCTCCGCGCCGTCCGGCGGAGCACAGGGCGAGGAGGGGCCCGAGGGGGACCGGCTGACCATGGACCTCCAGATCACGACAGCCCCGGCCCCGTACATCGAGAGCCCCGTCCCGCCGCCTTCCGAGCCCTTCCGGTTCCGTGCCTCGGTGGCCGGCCCGGGCGACACCCTGCTGTTGTGCGGCAACGGCCTCGCCGACCCGATGCGTGGCGAACCCGCCCTCGCCAAGGAGCTCGCCGAGCGCTGGTCACCCGCCGGGCCGCCGGGACTGGCCGGTTATCTGGCGGACATCCAGCTCCGGATCAAGGGGTACGCCGACGACCGCACGTGCGCCGCCGTCTGGGAGGCGTGATCGTACGGGCCGTGGGTTGATGGACTCCACAGGAGCACGGAGCACAGCGGAGAGGGTGCGCACCCATGGCCAAGCAGAACGTCTCGGAGCAGTTCGTCGACATCCTCGTGCGGGCAGGGGTGAAGCGGCTGTACGGCGTCGTCGGCGACAGCCTCAACCCCGTCGTCGACGCCATCCGGCGTAACGCGGCCATCGACTGGATCCAGGTCAGGCACGAGGAGACCGCCGCGTTCGCCGCCGGGGCGGAGGCCCAGATCACCGGCAGTCTGGCGGCCTGCGCGGGCTCGTGCGGGCCCGGCAACCTGCACCTCATCAACGGTCTCTACGACGCCCACCGTTCCATGGCCCCGGTGCTCGCCCTCGCCTCGCACATCCCGTCCAGCGAGATCGGGCTCGGCTACTTCCAGGAGACCCATCCGGAGCTGCTCTTCCAGGAGTGCAGCCACTACAACGAGATGATCTCCAACCCGCAGCAGATGCCGAGGCTGCTCCAGTCGGCCATCCAGCACGCGGTCGGCAGGGGCGGCGTCAGCGTCGTGTCGATGCCGGGCGACATCGCCTCCAAGCCGGCCCCGGAGAAGTCGATCGAGCACGCGCTCGTCACCACCCGGCCGACGGCCCGGCCGGGGGACTGGGAGATCGAGAAGCTCTGCCGGATGGTGGACGAGGCGAAGCGCGTCACCCTGTTCTGCGGCAGCGGCACGGCGGGCGCGCACGCCGAGGTCATGGAGTTCGCGGAGCGGGTGAAGTCCCCGGTCGGGCACGCGCTGCGGGGCAAGGAGTGGATCCAGTACGACAACCCGTACGACGTCGGCATGAGCGGGCTGCTGGGCTACGGGGCCGCCTACGAGGCCACCCACGAGTGCGACCTCCTCATCCTGCTGGGCACCGACTTCCCGTACAACGCCTTCCTTCCGGACGATGTGAAGATCGTCCAGGTGGACGTCCGGCCCGAGCATCTGGGCCGCCGGTCCAAGCTCGATCTGGCGGTCTGGGGCGATGTGCGTGAGACGCTGCGCTGTCTGACCCCGCGCGTGAAGGTCAAGACGGACCGCAAGTTCCTCGACCGGATGCTGAAGAAGCACGCCGACGCGCTGGAGGGTGTGGTCAAGGCGTACACCCGCAAGGTCGAGAAGCACGTACCGATCCACCCGGAGTACGTCGCGTCGGTGCTCGACGAACTCGCGGACGACGACGCCGTGTTCACCGTCGACACGGGTATGTGCAACGTGTGGGCCGCGCGCTATCTGACCCCGAACGGCAAGCGCAGGGTGATCGGTTCGTTCAGTCACGGTTCGATGGCCAACGCGCTGCCGCAGGCCATCGGGGCACAGTTCGTGGACCGGGGCCGCCAGGTCGTCTCGATGTCGGGCGACGGCGGGTTCACCATGCTCATGGGTGACTTCCTCACCCTGGTCCAGTACGACCTGCCGGTGAAGGTCGTCCTCTTCAACAACTCGTCGCTCGGGATGGTCGAGCTGGAGATGCTGGTGGCCGGGCTCCCCTCGTTCGGCACGACGAACAAGAACCCGGACTTCGCCGCCGTCGCGCGGGCCGCCGGGGCCTACGGGGTCCGCGTGGAGAAGCCCAAGCAGCTGGAGGGCGCGCTGAAGGACGCCTTCAAGCACAAGGGGCCCGCCCTCGTCGACGTGGTCACCGACCCGAACGCGCTGTCCATTCCACCGAGGATCAGCGCCGAGATGGTGTCCGGCTTCGCCCTGTCGGCCAGCAAGATCGTGCTCGACGGGGGAGTGGGCCGGATGCTCCAGATGGCCCGTTCCAACCTCCGTAACGTGCCGCGCCCCTGAGGCGCGGTGGGGTGGGCGCACCAGCGTCCGCCCCACCACCCTGCCCCGAAGTCGCCCGCCGATGAGCACTGTTCACTTCTTGACGGCTCGAAAAGCGTGACTGTCCGCGCACGGGGCATGCATCCCCCGTGAAGGTGTTCGAGAGGGTATGCGGCAAAGGAGGTCGATTCACTGTGCGGGCGGGGGAAACGATGAGGCATCGGGAGGGCCGTTCGGTCCAGCTCCGACGCAGACTGGGGCACGCCGACCTGTCAGGGGTGGGTGACGTACGGCGGGCGCTGCGGGAGTTCCTGCGATGTCGTTCCGAGCCCGAGGCGGCCGAGGTGGCGGAGCTGCTGCTGAGCGAGGTCGTGACGAACGCGCTGATCCATACGCGCCACGGCGCGGTGGTCACGGTGACGGCGGGACCCGAGAAGGTGCGCGTGGAGGTGCGCGACTTCATGTCGGGAGCTCCCAGGCCGTACGTACCGAACGCCGACGACGGTACGCACGGCAGGGGCCTGGTCCTGGTGCGGAGCCTGGCGGACGCCTGGGGGGTCACGGCGCAGGCGCTGGGCAAGGTGGTCTGGTTCGAGCTGAACGCGGCGAGCGCCTGAACCGCGCAGTGGGAGGCCCTGACACAGCCTCCCACCGGGGTGTACTCAGCCGAACTGCTGTTCCAGGGCCTTGAGTTTCTGTTCCAGCGAGTCGAGCCGGGGCAGGGCCTGGGTGTCGTCCTCGGCGGTGAGGTCGACGGTCCTGGAGTCACCGTCCGCGGTCTGCGCCGGGAGGCTCGGAGAACCCGACTGGTTCTTCGCCCTCTTGGAGCTCGCGCGGTTCACGGCTTGCAGGGATGGCCGGGGCCGCAGGGGCAGCTGTCCCGGCTCAGCTATGGCGGGCTCCGCGACACCCTGCGCGGCACCCTGGGGCGGTGCGAGGGCGGGGACGTCCTGCTGCCCGCCACGACCACCCCGCACCCAGGCGCGGTTCTGCCGGTTCAGGGCCTTGATGTGCGCCCGGTCCAGCTTCTCCTGGCCCTTTCTGCGGAGCCGGTCCTGCTCCCTCTCCCGCCGGTCCTCGCGGACCTCGTCGACCGCCTCGTCCAGCGTGCGTACGCCTTCAAGGAGCATCAGCGACCAGGCACCGAAGGTCTCGCGGGGTGCCCGCAGCCACCGCACGATCCGGATCTGGGGCAACGGGCGTGGCACCAGGCCCTGTTCGCGCAGTGCGGCCCTGCGGGTCTGCTTCAGCGCCCGGTCGAACAGCACGGCTGCCGAGAGCGACATCCCCGCGAAGAAGTGCGGGGCGCCCGCGTGATCCATGCCGCGCGGCGCGTGCACCCAGTTGAACCAGGCGGCGGCGCCGGCGAACGTCCACACCAGCAGCCGGGAGCCGAGCGCCGCGTCACCGTGGCTCGCCTCCCGTACGGCCAGCACGGAACAGAACATCGCGGCCCCGTCGAGGCCGAACGGGACGAGGTACTCCCAGCCCCCGGAGAGGCTGAGGTTTTGCCGGCCGAAGCCGACGAGCCCGTGGAAGGAGAGTGCGGCGGCCACCGCGGCACAGCAGAACAGCAGGACGTACGAGGCGGTGGCGTAGAGCGCCTCCTTGCGCCGGCGGCGGTCCTCGCTGCGTTCCCAGTTGTCGTCGGCCGATGCCTTGCCGGCGGCGCGCTTGCCGCGTGCGACCACCGTCACCGCCGCCATGACCCCCACGAGCAGTACGGCGCCCGGAAGCAGCCAGTCAAGCGATATGTCGGTCAGTCTCATGCGCGGTCCCTTGCGTCGCGTAGGGCGTTTCGGGCGCCATCGTGACGGAAACGCCGCCCGGCTCAGGCGGTTTCGGGGCAAGAGAACGCCAATGGGGTGGCGAGGCATACGGATGAGCGGAATGTTCTCGAACGGCCGTGCGTGAAAGGGGGTTTACGTTCGAGGGTGAGTCACCGGGAAGGGGGGTGTGGATCAGGGGGCGGGCGTCAGCTTCCGGACCCGGTCGGCGTCGCACGTACGGGGGCAGGTGACGCAGGTGTCCTCGGGGCGCAGCGTGTAGAAGAGGCAGCAGCTCGCCCGGTCGCGCGTCGGCAGCGATTCGCCCTCGGGGCCGGTCAGTTCACGGAACCCGGCGGTGCCCACGTACGGCTTGGTGGTGCCCGGCAGCAGCAGCTCCAGCTCCGCCATCGCCCGGCGCTCCTCGCCCAGCAGGTGAGCGACGTACCAGAGCCCTTCGACGACCTCGTCCGTCGCCATGCCCCACAGGGCCCGCTTGCCGCGCCGCATCCGCGGTCCGAACCCGTCGAGCACCGGTCCCAGGTGCTGAGCCACGGACTCCAGCACCTCGGCACGCAGTGCGGCCTCGTCGGGCACGACCCGGGCGCCGGGGAGCGACGCCGCGGGATCGTCCGGCAGGCAGGCGAACTCCCTTACCCGGACGGTGAGATGTCCCAGCGCGCGCTGGAAGGCGACGTCCTCGACGGGAACGCGCGGCACCCTGCGGTGCAGGAACCACGGCACGGTCACCAGGAGGCAGGCCGGCCACGCGTAGCGGTGCAGCCCGAAGCTGGCGACCACGTCCGGGCGGGCCTGCTGTCCGTAGTCACGCAGCACCTGGGCGTTGTCCCAGGCCAGGAAGGCGTCGAGGGCCGCGCCGCCACCGGCGAGCTCGGCGGCGCCCACCCAGCCGGTGCCCGAGGGGGCCTCGGCGTCGTCCGCGAGCACCTCGGCGCGCAGCCCGGGGAAGACCTCGGCCAGGCGTGCGTAGGCGGCGGTCACGGAGGACGCCGCGGTGTCGGTGAACAGCGTGGAGACGGTCATGCGGGGACCACCGAATCGGGATCGTTTAGAGGTTAGCCTTACCTTACCCGACCTGATCCATGTTTGAACTGGAGCCTCCTCCGCCTATCGTGCACACGGGGCATGGCGCACGCGAGCCGGGCCCACGGCAGGCCGAGGAGGTCCAGTGGAGCAGGGCAGAGCGCGTGAGGACGCATGGCTGTCGTACGCGGCTCCGGCGGTCCCGGCCCCGGGACGGGTGCCGGAACAGGCGCGCGGCGAGCACACCCACAGTGAGCCGCCCGCCCCCCGTACGGTCCAGCGGCACTCGGTGCGCGGCCAGATCCTCGACGCCCTGCGGGCCGCCCTCGTCGACGGGGAGCTGGCCCCCGGCCAGGTCTACTCCGCCCCGGCACTGGGTGCCCGGTTCGGCGTCTCGGCGACGCCGGTGCGCGAGGCGATGCAGCAGCTGGCCATCGAGGGCGCCGTCGAGGTCGTACCGAACAGGGGCTTCCGCGTCAGCGAACGCGGGCCGCGCGAACTGGCCGAGCTGGCCGAGGTGCGGGCCCTGATCGAGGTCCCCGTCATGCTGCGGCTCGCCCGTTCGGTGCCCGCGGGCCACTGGACCGCGCTGCGCCCACTGGCCGACGCCACGGTCGCGGCAGCCGCCGTCGGCGACCGCGCGAGCTACGCGGAGTGCGACCGGGCCTTCCACCGTGCCGTGCTGGCGCTCGCCGGCAACGACCAGCTGGTGCAGGTCGCGGACGACCTGCACCGACGGTCCCAGTGGCCGCTGGTCAGCAACCCCGCCACCCGACGCGCCGACCTGCTCGCGGACGCCGTGGAGCACACGGCGCTGCTCGACGCCCTGATCGCCCAGAACCTCGGCGTCGTGCAGTCGCTCGTACGGGAACACTTCACGGGTTCGGAGAGCTGACCGGCGCGGTCATCTGACCCGCCAGGCTCCCGCCGCGTCGTCGAGCGGACGGCCCGGATGCGGCACCGCGGGCTCCAGCTGGGGGGCCAGCCAGGTGGGCACGCCGCCCAGCAGCCGGAAGAGCCGGCCCGCCTCGGCGCGCAGCCGGGCGGCCTCGGGCTCGGTTTCGGCGTCGGCGAGGGACATCAGCGCGGGAGCCGTACCGACGAGGTAACCCAGCTCCTCCCTGATCCGCAGCGACTCCGTGAACCCGTGCCGCGCCTCTGCCAGCTCGCCCTCGCGCAGGGCGAGCGAGGCCAGGTGGCGCCAGGTGAAGGAGAGCAGCAGCTCGTCCTCCTGGGCCGTGGCACCCGCGTGGGCCCTGCGGTACGCGGCGCGGGCGGACTGCGGTGAATCGGCGATGTTCTGAGCGATCAGGCCCCGCCGGAAGTCCAGCAGCGGACGTCCGGCCGCCGCGGGGGAGAGCAGGGCGGCGGCCCGGCTCAGCGCCACGCTGGCCTCGTCGGCCCGGTCCCGTACCCCGAGAAGCGTCGACGCGTAGGCCAGGTGCCCGCGCTCGCAGGCCGCGGCCCCGCGCTCGGCGTCGTCGTGGGCCAGGGCCTCGGCGTTGCGGAGCGCGTCCTCGGCGTCCGTCCAGCCCTCGGCTGTGTAGAGGCACCGCTCGGTCAGCAGAGCGGTGCGCTGGAGCGCGGCAGCCGGGTCGGTGGCCGCGTGCGGTTCGAGCAGAGCGGCCGCGTCCGTCCAGCAGGCGCGTGATCGCAGCCGCCATACCGCTGTCTGGAGCGGCGGATCGTCATCTGCTGTCGTTCCGGAACCAGACATGGCGGTATGCGCCACATTGCCCTCCCCGAGCACGCCATCGAGCTGTTGAGTCTGGGCGCATCTCAGCACGGAATGGCACGCCGGGCCAAGAGGTCCGGACAATGTCAGGTGAAAGATTTCACAATCGACCCGAACGCCGTACGGCCTCGCGAGCGCCCGTACGTCAGCTCATACGCAGGGCGAGGAAGAAATCGAGCTTGTCCTCGAGGCGCGAAAGGTCACGCCCCGTCAACTGCTCGATACGCCCGACGCGGTAGCGCAGTGTGTTGACGTGCAGATGCAGCCGGGCCGCACAGCGGGTCCAGGAACCGTCGCAGTCCAGGAAGGCTTCCAGTGTCGGGATCAGCTCCGCGCGGTGGCGCGTGTCGTAGTCGCGCAGCGGGTCCAGCAGCCGGGCGGTGAACGCCTTGCGGACGTCGTCCGGGACGAACGGCAGCAGCAGGACGTGCGAGGCCAGCTCGTGGTGCCCGGCCGCGCAGACCCGGCCCGGACGGGCCGCCGCGACCCGGCGGGCGTGCCGGGCCTCCTCCAGTGCGCCGCGCAGTCCCTCCGCGGAATGCACGGCCGCGCTGACACCCAGTGTCAGCCGGCCGTCGTCGGCGAGGCCGGCGGCGAGCGGTTCACGGACGGCGGCGAGCAGTATGTCGGCGTGCAGCGCCGGGTCCTGCTGCTCGGCTGCCGCCGGGTCGGTCCCGGCCTCGCCGGTGGTCGCCTCGGGTGCGGGCATCGCCGGCAGCGGTACGAGGGCGATGGCCTCGTCACCCGTGTGCGCGACCGCGATCCGGTCGGCTGTGTCGGGGCCCGTCACCGACGGGTCGACCAGGATCTCCTCCAGCAGCGCCTGGGCGACCGGGCCGCCCGGGATGTCCGCCGTCGCGCCGGTTCCCGTGCCGGCCGCGCCGTCGGCGGCCCACTCGACCCGGGCGACGACGACCTGCCAGTGCGGTGCCGTGCCGAGACCGGGCAGCAGCACCGGCGCGGCGACCCGGAGCCGGGCCGCGATCTCGGCGGGGGCGGCGCCCGCCTGGACCAGCTCCAGGACCTCCTGCGCGAGCCTGCGGCGTACCGTGCGGGCCGCGTCCCGGCGGTCCCGCTCGACCGCGATCAGCTGGGTGACGCCCTGGAGCAGGTCCAGGCGGGCGGCCGGCCAGTCGCCCGCGTCGGCCTCCACCGCGAGCAGCCAGTCGGAGAGCACCGACTCGCGCACGTCGCGCGAGGCCGGAGCGGCGCCCCGCCCGGTGTTCCGGATCGGGAACAGCGAATACGTCGTACCGTCCACCGCCGCCCGGTGCGGGCCACGGCGTCCCGTGCGGGTCGCCGCCAGGTGTCTTCCGGCCAGTGCGGCACCGACGGGGCCGGGCAGCGGTTCGCCGGCGCCGGCGATCTGGCGGCCGGTGGGGGAGAGCACCCAGGCGCGGAGGTCCAGGTCGGAGGTGAGCAGATCGAGGACGACCTCGGGACCGCCGCCGGCCGGCCCCGACGTCATCAGCCTGCGGTGCCGGTCCACGACCGCCGCCAGGTCGCCGGCCCGCTCGCCGGAGACCTGGCGCACCACGTGTTCGGTGATCGTTGCAAATGCCACGGTCTCGTTCACGGCGAAGAGTGGAAGCCGGTGGTGCCGGCACGCCTCGACCAGATCGTCGGGGATGTCACCGAGCTCCGCCTCGCCCGCCGCGAGTCCGGCGACACCGGCACCCGCGAGGATGCGGACGAACGGCTCGGAGTCCGCCGCGTCACGGCGCCAGGCCAGCCCCGTGAGCACCAGCTCGCCGCCGGAGAGGTAGCGGCTGGGGTCGCGGAGGTCGGTCGTCATGACACCCCGGACCGTGCGGTCCAGCTCGTCGTCGCCGCCGAGCAGCCGCAGGCCCAGCGCGTCGGTGTCCAGCAGTGCGCGCAGCCGCATCTCGTTGCCGCCGATCTTTTTCGTTGGTGCGGGGGCACAGGTGCGGGGGATACCTGTGAATTGCGGTGAGGTTACTGATCCCCGCCATTCGTTCGAATCTACAAGACCGGGAAGGAGACCAGCCAATTCCTTCATGGTTTCGGTGACTGCACTGGCCGGATCCTGGCTTGTGTACTGGGTCACACACCGCATGAACAGCAGATGAACGAACCAGTCGAGGGCCGGCCGTCCCCAGCCCCAGCGAACGACCGATTGAGAAGAAGAGAGCCACTCATGGACTTCCTTCGCCCCGCCAGCTGGGAGGAGGCGCTCGCCGCCAAGGCCGAGCACCCGACGGCTGTGCCCATCGCGGGCGGCACCGATGTGATGGTCGAGATCAACTTCGACCACCGGCGGCCCGAGTACCTCCTGGATCTGAACCGCATCGGTGAGCTGACCGAGTGGCAGGTGGGTCAGGAGCACGTACGGCTCGGCGCCTCCGTCCCGTACAGCGCGATCATGGAGCACCTGCGGGCCGAGCTGCCCGGCCTGGCGCTCGCCTCGCACACCGTCGCCTCACCACAGATCCGTAACCGCGGCGGTGTCGGCGGAAACCTGGGCACCGCGTCGCCCGCCGGTGACGCCCACCCCGCGCTCCTCGCCGCAGGGGCCGAGGTCGAGGCCGAGTCCGTACGCGGAACCCGGATGATCCCCATCGACGACTTCTACACCGGCGTCAAGCGCAACGCCCTCGCCCCGGACGAGCTGATCCGGGCCGTGCACATCAAGAAGGCCGACGGGCCCCAGCAGTACTCCAAGGTCGGTACGCGCAACGCGATGGTCATCGCCGTCTGTGCCTTCGGCCTCGCCCTGCACCCCGAGACCCGCACGGTCCGCACCGGCATCGGTTCGGCCGCCCCGACACCCGTCCGGGCGAAGGCGGCAGAGGAGTTCCTGAACGCCGCGCTCGACGAGGGCGGATTCTGGGAGAGCGGGAAGATCATCACGCCCTCGGTGGCCAAGCAGTTCGCGGAGCTCGCCTCCGGCGCCTGCAACCCCATCGACGACGTGCGCGGCACCGCGAAGTACCGCAGGCACGCGGTCGGCATCATGGCCCGGCGCACGCTGGGCTGGACCTGGGAGCAGTACCGCGGCGCCGGCCGCACCCTCGAAGGAGCTGCGTAACCATGCGAGTGAATTTCACGGTCAACGGCCGTCAGCAGGAAGCCGACGACGTCTGGGAGGGCGAATCCCTCCTCTACGTCCTGCGTGAGCGCATGGGCCTCCCCGGCTCCAAGAACGCCTGCGAGCAGGGCGAGTGCGGATCGTGCACGGTGCGCCTCGACGGGGTGCCGGTGTGTTCCTGTCTCGTCGCCGCCGGCCAGGTGGAGGGCCGCGAGGTCGTCACCGTGGAGGGCCTCGCGGACTACGCGAAGCACCGCGAGGACGCCCACCCCGGCGGAGGCTGCGCCTCCGGCGCCTGCGGTACGACGCTCGACTCGGCCAGGCGCTGGCAGGCCAGGCCCGCCGACGGGCAGAGCGGCGAGGCGACCGAGCTGTCGCCGATCCAGCAGGCGTTCATCGATGCCGGCGCCGTGCAGTGCGGTTTCTGCACCCCCGGCCTCCTGGTCGCGGCCGACGAGCTGCTGGAGACCCACCCCTCGCCGTCCGACCAGGACATCCGCGAGGCGCTCTCCGGCAACCTCTGCCGCTGCACGGGTTACGAGAAGATCCTCGACGCGGTCCGCCTCGCGGCCGCCCGTCAGGAAGAGACGGTGCGATAGCCATGGCGATGCATCCACGAGCGGCCTCCGTGCCGGCCGGGACCCCCACCAAGATCACCCAGGGCTCGAAGACCAGGGGCGGCATCGGTGAGTCCACGATGCGTCCCGACGGCATCCTCAAGGTCACCGGCGAGTTCGCGTACTCCTCGGACATGTGGCACGAGGACATGCTGTGGGGCCACACGCTCCGCTCCACGGTCGCCCACGCCGAGATCAGGTCGATCGACATCGGCGAGGCCGTCGCGACGCCCGGCGTCTACGCCGTCCTGACGTACGACGACCTGCCCGCCGCGGTCAAGAACTACGGCCTGGAGATCCAGGACACCCCGGTCCTCGCCCACGGCAAGGTCCGCCACCACGGTGAGCCGGTGGCGCTCGTCGCCGCCGACCACCCGGAGACCGCCCGCCGCGCCGCCGCGAAGATCAAGATCGACTACGTCGAGCTGCCGGTCATCACGGACGAGGCGTCCGCGACCGCACCCGGCGCGGTCCTGGTCCACGAGGGCCGCGACGACCACCACATCGGTCACGTCCCGCACCCCAACATCGTCCACCGCCAGCCGATCGTCCGCGGAGACGCCGAGGCCGCAGCGAAGCGCGCCGACGTGATCGTCCGGGGCGAGTACACCTTCGGCATGCAGGACCAGGCGTTCCTCGGCCCGGAGTCCGGCCTCGCCGTGCCCTCCGAGGACGGCGGCGTCGAGCTGTACGTGGCCACCCAGTGGCTGCACTCCGACCTCAAGCAGATCGCCCCGGTTCTCGGGCTGCCCGAGGACAAGGTCCGTATGACGCTCTCCGGCGTCGGCGGCGCCTTCGGAGGCCGCGAGGACCTGTCGATGCAGATCCACGCCTGCCTGCTCGCGCTCCGCACGGGCAAACCGGTCAAGATCGTCTACAACCGCTTCGAGTCCTTCTTCGGACACGTCCACCGGCACCCGGCGAAGCTCTCCTACGAACACGGCGCCACCAAGGACGGCAAGCTCACGCACATGAAGTGCCGGATCGTCCTGGACGGCGGCGCCTACGCGTCGGCCTCCCCGGCCGTCGTCGGCAACGCCTCCTCACTCTCGGTCGGCCCGTACGTCGTCGAGAACGTCGACATCGAGGCGATCGCGCTCTACTCCAACAACCCGCCCTGCGGTGCCATGCGAGGCTTCGGCGCGGTCCAGGCGTGCTTCGCGTACGAGGCGCAGATGGACAAGCTCGCGGCGAAGCTGGACATGGACCCGGTCGAGTTCCGCCAGCTCAACGCCATGGAACAGGGCACCCTCCTGCCCACCGGCCAGCCCTGCGACTCGCCGGCCCCGGTCGCCGAGCTGCTGCGCCGGGTCAAGTCCCGCCCGCTGCCGCCCGAGCGGCAGTGGCTGGCCGTCGACGCCGAAGGCAGCACCGTCGACGTGCGCGCCCTGCCCGGCGGGCTGTCGAACACCACCCACGGCGAAGGCGTCGTACGAGGTGTCGGCTACGCGGTCGGCATCAAGAACGTCGGCTTCTCCGAAGGCTTCGACGACTACTCCACCGCCCGCGTACGGATGGAGGTCATCAACGGCGAGCCGGTCGCTACCGTGCACACCGCGATGGCCGAGGTCGGCCAGGGCGGCGTCACCGTGCACGCCCAGATCGCCCGTACCGAGCTCGGTGTCAACCAGGTCACCATCCAGCCGGCCGACACCAAGGTGGGCTCGGCGGGATCGACCTCCGCCTCCCGCCAGACGTACGTCACCGGCGGCGCCGTGAAGAACTCCTGCGAAGCCGTCCGGGAGAAGGTGCTGGAGCTCGGGCGCCGCAAGTTCGGTACGTACCACCCGGCCTGGGCCACCGCCGAACTCCTCCTGGAGGGCGGCAAGGTCGTGACCGACGGCGGCGAGGTACTGGCCGACGTGGCCGACGTGCTGGAGGACGAGGCGATCGACATCGAGCTGGAGTGGCGCCACCGGCCCACCGAGGCGTTCGATCTGCGGACCGGCCAGGGCAACGGCCACGTCCAGTACTCCTTCGCCGCCCACCGCGCGGTCGTCGAGGTCGACACCGAACTCGGCCTGGTCAAGGTCATCGAACTGGCCTGCGCCCAGGACGTCGGCAAGGCGCTGAACCCGCTCTCCGTCGTCGGGCAGATCCAGGGCGGCACCCTCCAGGGCATGGGCATCGCCGTCATGGAGGAGATCATCGTCGACCCGAAGACCGCGAAGGTGCGCAACCCGTCCTTCACGGACTACCTGCTGCCCACGATCCTCGACACGCCGGCCATTCCGGTCGACGTGCTCGAACTCGCCGACGACCACGCCCCGTACGGGCTGCGCGGTGTCGGCGAGGCCCCCACCCTCTCGTCCACCCCGGCCGTCCTCGCGGCGATCCGGAACGCGACGGGCCTGGAGCTCAACAGGACGCCGGTACGACCCGAGCACCTCACCGGCAACTGAAACAGCTCCCACGAACTCTCCGGACGGTGCGTGCTGCCGTGAACGTCACACTTCCCCGCGTGACCGCGCCGTCCGGAGACACCGAGTACCGCACCGCTCGCGGTCCTTGCACTGCCTCAGTACATCTGTACCTGCACGCTCAGTTCGCCTCGGGCCGTCCCCCGGGTGTGCTGCCCGACGCAGCAATCCCAAATCCCGCAATCTGTTCTCTCCACGCGGGTGCCCCTGTGAACCTTGGGAGTCAGGCACCATGACCCAGCAGTCAGTGGAGCCCAGGACCGGAGCGGAGGACGCGGGCAACGGCTCGCGCGTCCCCGCCGGACGATCCTGGCTCGACCGGTACTTTCACATATCCGACCGAGGATCGACCGTCGCGCGTGAGCTGCGCGGTGGCGTCACCACCTTCATGGCGATGGCGTACATCCTCCTGCTCAACCCGCTGATCCTCGGCGGCAAGGACGTGGACGGCAACCTCCTCGGCCAGTCCGGCCTGATCACGGCGACGGCCCTCGCGGCCGCCGCGACGACCCTGCTGATGGGCTTCGTCGGCAAGGTGCCGCTGGCCCTCGCCGCCGGACTCAGCGTCTCCGGCGTACTCGCCGGGCAGGTCGCCCCGGCCATGACCTGGCCGCAGGCCATGGGCATGTGCGTGATCTACGGTGTGGTGATCTGCCTCCTGGTGGTCACCGGCCTCCGCGAGCTGATCATGAACGCGATTCCGCTCGCGCTGAAGCACGGCATCACCATGGGCATCGGACTGTTCATCGCCCTGATCGGCCTCTACAAGGCCGGCTTCGTCCACAAGGGCACGGCGACACCCGTATCGCTCGGCCCCGCCGGTGAACTCGCCGGCTGGCCCGTCCTCATCTTCTGCGTGACCCTGCTCCTCATCTTCATGCTCCAGGCGCGCAACATCCCCGGCGCGATCCTGATCGGCATCGTGGCGGGCACGGTCCTCGCGATCATCATCAACGCGATCGGCGACATCCCCGCCAAGGCCTGGAGCAGCGGCCCGCCGGAGCTCAACGGCAGCGCGGTCTCCGCACCCGACTTCTCGCTCTTCGGGGACGTGGAGTTCGGCGGCTGGGGCGACGTCGGCGTGATGACGGTCGGCATGATCGTCTTCACCCTCGTGCTGGCCGGCTTCTTCGACGCCATGGCCACGATCATCGGCGTCGGTACGGAGGCCAAGCTCGCCGACGACAAGGGCCGGATGCCCGGCCTCTCCAAGGCGCTGTTCATCGACGGCGCGGGCGGTGCGATCGGCGGAGTCGCCGGCGGCTCCGGCCAGACCGTCTTCGTGGAGTCGGCGACCGGCGTCGGCGAGGGCGCGAGGACCGGACTCGCCTCCGTCGTCACCGGACTCTTCTTCGCGGCCTGTCTCTTCTTCACCCCGCTGACCGCGATCGTGCCGACCGAGGTGGCGTCCGCCGCTCTGGTCGTCATCGGCGCCATGATGATGCAGAACGCCCGGCACGTGGACTGGGGCGACCGTTCCGTGGCCATCCCGGTCTTCCTCACCGTCGTCCTGATGCCCTTCACCTACACCATCACCACCGGTGTCGCGGCAGGCGTCATCTCGTACGCCGCCATCAAGCTCGCCCAGGGCAGGGCCCGCGAGGTAGGGGCGTTCATGTGGGGCCTGACGGTCATCTTCATCGTCTACTTCGCGCTCAACCCCATCGAGAGCTGGCTGGGCGTCCACTGACGCCCGCCCCCTCCACACTCTGCCTAAGGAGACACGCCATGCTGGACATCGCCGAAGAGCTTCACCGGTGGGTCGGGCAGGGACGCGAGTTCGCCGTCGCCACCGTGGTGGCGGTCGGCGGCAGCGCGCCCCGGCAGCCGGGCGCCGCCCTCGCCGTCGACCGTGACGGCACAGCGATCGGTTCGGTCTCCGGCGGATGTGTGGAGGGCGCGGTGTACGACCTGTGCCAACAGGCCCTCGACGACGGCAGGACCGTCCGTGAGCAGTTCGGCTACAGCGACGAGGACGCCTTCGCGGTCGGTCTGACCTGCGGCGGCGTCATCGACATCCTGGTCACACCGGTGCGTGCGGACGATCCCGCGCGCCCGGTGTTCGCCGCGGTGCTCGCGGCCGCCGCGGAGGGGGCGGCGGCGGCGGTCGCGCGGATCACCGAAGGGCCCGCGGAACTGCTCGGCCGCCCGCTCCTCGTCCACCCCGACGGGACGTACGAGGGCGGGCTCGGCGGACACCCCGAGCTCGACCGCACCGCCGTCGCCGAGGCCCGCGCGATGCTCGACGCGGGCCGCACCGGCTCCCTCGTCATCGGGGCGGAGGGCTCGCGGTGCGGGGAGCCCGTCACGCTGCTCGTCGAGTCGAGCGTCCCGCCGCCCCGCATGATCGTGTTCGGGGCCATCGACTTCGCCGCCGCCCTGGTCAGGGCGGGCTCCTTCCTCGGCTACCGGGTGACCGTCTGCGACGCCCGGCCCGTCTTCGCCACCCGCGCCCGCTTCCCGGAGGCCGACGAGGTCGTCGTCGAATGGCCGCACCGCTACCTCGCGGCGACCGACGTCGACGCGCGCACCGTCCTGTGCGTCCTCACGCACGACGCCAAGTTCGACGTGCCGCTGCTCGAAGCGGCGTTGAAACTGCCCGTCGCCTACGTCGGCGCGATGGGCTCGCGGCGCACCCACCTCGACCGCAACGAACGGCTGCGCGAGGCAGGGGTCACCGAAGCCGAACTGGCCAGGCTGCACTCGCCGATCGGCCTCGACCTCGGAGCCCGTACGCCGGAGGAGACCGCCCTGTCGATCGTCGCCGAGATCGTCGCCGAACGGCGCGGCGGCAGCGGGCGCCCGCTCACCGGCGCCCACACCCCGATCCACCACGAGGGCGGCCCCTCTCTCGCCTCCGTGGCCTGAATGACCCCCTTGATCCTGGTCGTTCCCGGGCGGGTAACCGCCACGGCGGCTTCACGCCAGCCCTGAACACAGCTGTCACCCGGCTTTTGCCGGTAGATCAGCTGCATGACACTTTCCCCCTCCTCCGTTTCCGGCCGGGCGAGATCCGCCCGCGCGGGACGCAGAGCCCTGCTCATAGCGACCTCGGTCGCCCTGGTGAGTGGTGTGATGCTTCCCGCGGCGGGTTCCGCTTCAGCCGTTCCCCAGCCCCGCGCGGCCGAAGGCCGTCAGCAGGCGCAGCCCGAGAGCCACGAGCTCACCCTGATCACCGGTGACGTCGTGCACTACGTGGACGGTGCCGGGAACCAGGACACCGTCACGGTGGACCGCCCCGACGGCGCCACCGGCGGTGTGCACGTGCAGCAGGCGGGCGACGACATCTACGTCCTGCCCGACGAGGCGACCGCGCTGATCGCGGCGGGGAAGCTGGACCGCCGGCTCTTCAACGTCTCCGCCCTGGTGGAGATGGGGTACGACGACAAGACCTCGGGTGCCATCCCGCTGATCGCCACGTACCCGCGGAGCAAGGCGCGTTCGCTGCCCGCCGCCCCGCGCGGCAGCAGGACCGTCCGCGAGCTCGGCTCCATCAACGGCGCCGCGCTGAAGGCCGACAAGGACGAGGCGCGGTCCTTCTGGACCGACATCGCCCGCACGGAGACGACCCGTTCGCTGGACAACGGCCTCGCGAAGCTGTGGCTCGACGGCCGCGCCGAAGCGCTGCTCGCCGATTCGGTGCCGCAGGTCAACGCCCCGCAGGCATGGGCGGCGGGCTACGACGGGAACGGCACCAAGGTCGCCGTACTCGACACCGGCATCGACGTGGACCACCCCGACGTCAAGGACCGCATCCTCGGTACGAAGAGCTTCGTGCCCGGCGAGGAGGTCGACGACAAGCACGGCCACGGTACGCACGTGGCGTCCACCATCGCGGGCTCAGGCGCCGCTTCGGACGGCGCGAACAAGGGTGTGGCTCCCGGCGCCGGACTGCTCGTCGGCAAGGTCCTCGGCGACGGCGGCTCCGGCGCGGACTCCGGGATCATCGCCGCCATGGAGTGGGCGAAGGCCGAAGGCGCCGACGTCGTCTCCATGAGCCTCGGCTCGCCGGTACCGGACGACGGCACCGACCCCATGTCGCAGGCCGTGAACGCGCTGTCGGCGGACGGCGGTCCGCTGTTCGTGATCGCCGCCGGGAACGCGTACGGCGCGGGCACCATCGGGTCGCCCGGTTCGGCGGAGAAGGCGCTGACCATCGCCGCCGTCGACAAGCAGGACGGCCGCGCCGACTTCTCCTCCATGGGCCCCCTGGTCAGGTCCCACGGCCTGAAGCCCGACCTGTCCGCCCCTGGCGTCGACATCAACGCGGCCGCCTCGCAGTCGATCCCCGGCATCGAGGGCATGTACCAGCAGATGTCCGGTACGTCGATGGCCACCCCGCACGTCGCGGGCGCCGCCGCCGTACTGAAGCAGCGCCACCCCGACTGGAGCGGTCAGCGCATCAAGGACGCGCTGATGAGCTCGTCCAAGGTACTGCCCGACTACACCCCGTACGAGCAGGGCACCGGCCGGCTCGACGTGAAGGCGGCGATCGACACGACGGTCGAGGCCACCGGTTCCGTCGAGGTCGCGTCCTACGACTGGCCGCACGCGACGACCGACCCGGTCGCCGAGCGGACGATCACCTACCGCAACACCGGGGCCGAGGACGTCACGCTGGACCTGTCGACCGGCACGGACTCGGCGGCGTACACCCTGTCCACGCCGAAGATCACGGTCCCGGCGGGCTCCACCGCCGACGCCGTCCTCTCGATCGACCCGTCGAAGGTCTCGAACGACACCCAGTTCTCCGGCCAGGTCACCGCCAAGGACGCGGCGGGCACCACCGTCGCGCACACCGGCTTCGCGGTGAACAAGGAGCGGGAGCTCTACGACCTGACGCTCCGGCTCCGTGACCGTGCGGGCCAGCCGACGGACGGATACGTCGTCATCGCGGCACTCGGCGACGTCAATCTCGGTGTCGTCGCGGTCTCCGGTGAGTCCACGCTGCGGCTGCCCCCGGGCAACTACACCGCGTGGAGCTCCGTGGACATCGACGGCGACCGCGCCGACTCCAAGGCCGTGGCCTTCCTCGCGGCTCCCGAGACGATCCTCGACAAGCCCACCACCGTCACCCTCGACGCCTCCAAGGCCCGCAAGATCAGCGTGCGGACGCCGAAGGAGACGGAGACGCGCCAGCTGCGGTACGACATGGCACGCACCGCCCCGGACGGCACGGTCCAGCGCGACCTGTTCCAGATCCCGCTGATGTACGACCAGCTGTGGGCGAGCCCGACCGAGAAGGTCACCCAGGGCAGCTTCAGCTTCCTCACCCGCTGGCGCCAGGGCGAGGAACTGATCGACGTATCGGCCGACGGCCGTGACGTCCCGGTCGCCGTCCAGGGCGGTTCGGTCGTCGCGGAGGACAGCGAGCAGGAACTCACCGGCGTCTTCGCCGGCGACGGCGCGGCGGCCGACTACGAGGGCCTGAACGTCAAGGGCAAGGCCGTCGTGATCAACCGCAGCGACGCGGTCGCCCCCGCGGAACGGCTGGCCAACGCGGTCGCCGCGGGCGCCAAGGTGCTCCTCGTCGTCAACGACGGGCGCGGCGTCGCGATGGAGAGCTACGCCCCCTGGGGCGAGGAGGCCGCCATCCCGGTCGCCTCGGTGCAGCGCATCGCCGGACAGAAGCTGATCGAGGCCGCGAAGCGCGGCAAGGACATCGACGTCGACCAGCGGAAGTTCGCGAGCTACGTCTACGACCTGGTCGACCGTCACGACGGCACGATCCCGGACCGTCCGCTGGCCTTCGCACCCGAGACCGGCGAGCTGGCGAAGGTGGAGAACACCTTCTACGGCCACAAGGCCACGCTCGGCGCCGGCTTCCGCTACGACATCCCGGACTACGGTCCCGGTGTCGGCTTCGAGGAGTACGAGAAGTTCCCGGGCGTCCGCACCGAGTGGGTCAACCCGCTGCCGGGCGACTCCTTCTGGTACGAGAACCACTCCGTGCTGAACGCCACCGCCTCGGACATCGCCGCGGAGATGCGCAGCACCGAGATGGACTACAGGGCGGGCCGCAGCTACACGGCCGAGTGGTTCGCACCGATCACCCGCCCGCGGCTCGGCACCGGCTACTGGGGTCCGTTCCGCACGACGTCCAACGACATGCAGTTCAACATCCCGGTGTGGACGGACTCCGGTCCGGGCCACTCCGGTTCGATGCCCGAGAACGAGTACGACACGACGTCGTACGCCTTCTACCAGGGCGACACGCTGGTCAAGAAGGGTGCGGGCCGCGCCGGTTACGCCTGGGACCTGGCGTCCGAGAAGGTTCCGTACCGGCTCGTCATCGACTCCGCCCGTGACGGCGAGGTGTGGAAGACCTCGACGCGCACCCACAGCGAGTGGGGCTTCGTCTCCGGCGCCATGGACCCGAACGGCCCGTGGCAGGCGGACATCCCGATGCTCCAGTTGGACTACGACGTCGACACCGACCTGGCCGGTGACGTCAAGGCCGGCCGGTGGACCGAGCTCGGTCTCGCCTCCGGTACGCAGGAGTGGCTGGACGGCGCGGTGAGGGCCGACAGGGCCACCCTGTCGGTCAGCTACGACGACGGTGGGAACTGGGCGCCCGTGCAGCTGCGCAAGAGCGCGGCGGGTGCCTGGACCGCGGTGTTCAGGACCCCGGCGAAGGCGAGCGGCTTCGTCTCGCTCAAGGCACACGCCGAGGGTCCCGGCGGCCTCGCCGTCGACCAGGAGATCATCCGGGCCTTCGGGCTGAAGTGACCTCCTGAGAGGCCCGTTCCTGGTGGCCCCGCATCCCGCGCAGGGGTGCGGGGCCATCCCTTTCCGCGTCCGTGCAGGCGGGCCGGGAGTGCTGAGAAGAGGCGCTGCCGGCCCGGCCGGGGCCGTGCGGTTGGATGGGGCCATGAGCGTTTACGACGTCGCCCGTCACATGCCCGGGATATCCGCCCTCAGCGACCTCTGCCGTGCCATGGCGATGCTGGACGCGATCCTGTGCCGCGAGTGGGCGGACCGCTGGCACAGCTACGACGCCCAGTGGTCCGCGTCGGGCGAACAGCCGCTGGAAGTGGCCTCCATGCGCAACGGTTCGGGTGACGAGTACTCGATCGTGTTCTCGCCCGACGGTGTGTACGCGCGAGGCTTCGACCACGAGTCGCCGATGAGCCCGTACGTCGACGACGTGCTGTGGCCCGGCGTGCTCGACGACGTCCCCGCGGTCTTCCAGCGCTTCGTGGAGGAGCCGTCCTTCGGGGACGAGTCCGGAGTTCCCCTGGTGACGGCGTGTCTGTGGCGGGAGACCTCGGACAGCGCGTGGCGTACGGGAGACATCGACCTCCCCGAGGAGGGGGAGGGCGCGGACGGCGCGGACTACCTGTTCCAGCTCCTCGTCGCGGGCACCCCCGAGGCCTACCTGGAATGGGCCGAGGACTACTACGAGATCACCCTCGACCCGGCCGCCGTGCGCCACGTGTACGACCTCCGGCCGCTGACCGCGGACGTGGTCGCGGCACTCAACCCGGAGATCGCCCTCGACGACCTGGCCGACGACGTCAAGGAGACCGGCTACCCGGCCGGTCCGTGACGGCGCCGCCGCGGACAGGGGCGCCGTCGAAGGACCTGAGCCGACCGGTGGCTCAGCGCCCTGCCTGCAGCGCTGCCCAGGTGGCCGGCCCCACGCCGCCGTCGGCGGAGAGCCCCCGGCTGCTCTGGTAGGCGCGCACCGCCGTGTCCGTCGCGGGACCGAAGCTCCCGTCGATGGACACCGTCGAGCCCAGCGCCGCCGTCAGCGCACGCTGGATCCGCTTCACCGCCTCCCCGGAACTGCCCTGCGAGAGGGACGGGGTGGTGCCGGCCGACAGCAGCGCGGTCCACGTCCTGCGGCCGACGACACCGTCCGCGGTCAGCCCGCGGGCCTGCTGGAACGCCTGCGCGGCGCTCTTCGTGGCGGGGCCGAACACCCCGTCCGCCGTACCCGCTTCGTACCCCTGGGTGTTGAGCAGCCGCTGGAGCGCCGCGACCTGGGTCCCCGTCGAGCCGGACTGCTGGGTGGTGTACGAGGGGAAACTCAGCCCGTCGGTGCCCGTACCGCCGCCTGCGCCACCGCCGACCAGCTGCATGTAGTAGTCCCAGTTCCAGTGCACACCCGGATCGGTGTGGTCGTTCCCGGGCGCCTCGCTGTGGGCGATGACATGCGTGCGGTTCTTGGGAATGCCGTACCGGTCGCAGAGGTACCTGGTCAGCGCGGCCGAGGAGCGGTACATCGTGTCGGTGAACCATGAGGGGTCGTCGACCCACCCCTCGTGCTCGATCCCGAGCGAGGAGGAGTTGGTGTTCCGCGCGTGCCACGCCGTGTCGCTGTCGCGCACCATCTGGGTGACCTGGCCGTCGGATGACCGGACGACGTAGTGCGTGCTGACCTGGGAGGCGGGGTTCTGGAACCAGCTGATCGTTCCCGCGTACGAGCCCTGCGTGACATGGACGACCACTTTGTCGATCGCGGCCGAACGGCCCGAGGCGTAGTTGGCGGTGCTGGCCGGCACCCACAGGGCCGGCGGGTAGTCGGGGCTCGCCGCGGTGACGCCCGCCGTGGCCAGGGTGCCCTTCTCGGGGGACACCGGCCGGGAGGTGACGGTGACCTTCTCGCCGCCGGCGACCGTCGTACGCAGTCCCTGGGCCAGGAAGGTGTAGACCGTGTCCGCGTAGAGGACGGCGGTGGCGTCCCGTGCGCCGCTGTAGCGGGCGACCGCCGGGTACCAGGCGTCGATGTCACCGCGCCGGGCGCGGTCGAGCCCCAGCGCGTCGGCGTGCCTGCGGAGCAGGGCGGCGCCGCCCAGGATGTTGGCCGCGGTGTCCTGGCGCAGTTTCGCGGCCGACTCGCCGGTCAGTGCGGAGGCCTGCTCCAGTGAGCGGTTCGCGGGGTTGCTCACGAGGTGCATCACGCCGTAGCCGCCCGCCTGGCTCGGGCGCCCGGCATGGCCGTCGAGGTGGGTCTCGCCGTAGCCGACGGCGGTGAGCAGGTCGCGCGGCACGCCGTACTCCTCGGCGGCCTGCGCGAAGGCCTGGTTCATGGGGTCGTCGGCCGGTGCCGCGGTGGCCGGGGAGCCCGTCGCGAGGAGGGCGGTCACGGTGAGGGCGGCCAGGACGGCTGCCCGGCTTCTCGGGAGGGCGGCGGTGGGTCTGGGCATGTCTGCTCCTGCTCGGTGGGGGGAGCGGAATGGCCCTCGCACCCGAGTGGGTGACGAGGGCCGTTCAGGGCGGCTCAGGCTATCGACGCGACCGGAGCGGGACAATGACGCGTCGATGGCGGCGTGTCGGTCAACTGCCTTGATAAATAGGGCACTTGACTCTCAAGCGGCGCCTTGCCCGGCAGCGGACAGGCCCGCCCGGCCTAACCGTCAGGACTACCAGCGGTCGCGGTGGATGACGTCCGCCACCGGCCGGCGACGCACGGGACCGAAGTTGCCCTGCGGCCACCCCACAGGCACGGCCGCGAAGGTCTGCATGTCCTCGGGGATCCCGAGCGCCTCCTTCCACTCCTGCTCCAGCATCAGATGCCAGATGGTGATGTTCGCCGCGAGCCCCAGGGCCCGGGCGGCGAGCAGCAGGTTCTGTACGCCCGGGTAGACGCAGGAACCCTCCGCGAGCGCCTGGAACCGCGTCTGCGTGCTCATCAGGTGCTCGGTGCCCGCCGGACCGAGCGCCTGCGCGGAGGCGATCAGGCCCTCCTCGTCGATGCGCGGCTCGGGGAAGCGGTAGCACGGGATGATCAGCGCCGGAGTGTCGGCGAAGTGGTCGCGCTGGTACTCGATGGCCGCGACCATCCGCCCGTACGCCGCCTCGTCCATGCCCGCCGGGGCGTACTTGCCGGTCGTCGCCAGGTAGGAGTCCACGCACCGCTTCCACAGCGGTGCGAGGCGCGCCATCACCTCGCGGTCGGTGACGACGACGTACTCGTAACACTGCATGTTGCCGCCGCTGGGGCCCCAGACGGCGGCCTGTATCAGCTGCTCCAGCGTCTCGTCAGGCACCGCGTCCGGCTTGAGGCGGCGCATGGCGCGCATCGTGGACATCGTCGCGAAGAGGGCGGGTCCGTCGAGGACGGACGCGTCGGCCCGAACTGTTTCCATGGTCATGATCGCGGAGTGTACGGGCCAAGCCCCGGCGGGTGGAACGCTGTTGGTCAGCGCCGCCTGAGCCGGACCACGGGGATGTCCCGGGAGGTACCCCGCTGGTATTGCGCGTACCGGGGGAACAGGTCCACCAGGTGCGGCCAGACGCGCTCCTTCTCCTGCGCCGAGAGGGTCTCGGCGACCGCCGGGAACCGCTCCGTCCCGACCCGCAGTTCCACCTCCGGACCGGCCAGCAGGTTCAGGTACCAGAGCGGAGGCTTGTCGGAGCCGCCGTTCGACGCCACGATCAGATAGTCGTCCCCGTCGCGTCCGTACATCAGCACCGTGCGCCGGACGGCCCCGCTGCGCCGGCCCACGTAGTCCATCAGCAGACAGGGGACCCCGAGCTGCGTGGTGCCCTTCGTGCCTCCTGACGACTCGTACAGCTCGGCCTGCCGGGCGACCCATGTCGCCGGGCTGACCTGAACGTCCTCGTCGTCGTGCCGTTCCGCCGTCATCGCTGTGCGTCCCCTCTCCAAGGCCCCCGCCGGCCCATCGTGTCATCCCGCCGGACCGGAGCGGGGATTCGTACACCTGGTCGTCCCCCCACCTCACGGGGGAACGCGAGGCCGCGCGCGGCCCGTGAAGGCGTATAAAGGGTCCCTCCGGAGCAGCCGGCGCCCCCGATGGCACTGTCCCCAACCCCACGCGGCCGGCGTCACCGCGTACGACTGCGGAGGAGCGCCCCATGAGCACATCGGAAGAGATCACCACCCTGCTGGTGACGAAGTTCGGAACCGACCCCCTCGCCATCCGCCCCGACGTGCCGCTCCGGCAACTGCGCCTGGACTCACTGGCGCTGGAGGAGCTGCGGCTCCTGATCGAGGACCGCATGGACATCGACCTGGAAGACGTCGCGCTCACCTCGCGCGACACCGTGGGCCGGCTCGTCGCCGCCGTGCACGGCAAGGCCACCGCGTGACGGCCCGCAGGGCCACCTCGTCCTGGACCAGGCCGCACCTGGAACCGTTCGCCGCCGCCGTCACCGGCATCGGACTCGTCACCGCCGCAGGCGTCGGCGCGGACGCGGCCTGGCACGGGGTCTGCGACCCCGCGGCCGTGCCGTCCGTCCAGCAGCAGCCCGAACTGGAGGGCCTGCCCTGCGACTTCATGTACACCGTGCCCGGCCTCGACACACGGGCCGTGCTCGGCGTGGCCACCCAGCGGCTGATGGACCGCTTCGCGCAGCTCGCGGTGATCGCCGCCCGCGAGGCCGTCGCCGACGCCGGACTCGACCCCTCGGTCTGGGACAGCGGCCGGGTCGCCGTCGTCATCGGCTCGGCACACGGCGGGCTGCCCTTCTACGACCAGCAGCACACCGCCCTCACCGAACGCGGCGCCCGGCGGGTCTCCCCGAAGCTCGCCCCGCTCACCGTCGTCAACGGCGCGGCGAGCAGCGTCGCCATGGACCTCGGGGTGCACGGACCGAGCCAGGCCGTCTCCACCGCCTGTTCCTCCGGCACCGTCGCCATCGGCACCGCCCACCAGATGCTCCGCTCAGGTGCCTGCGACATCGTCGTCGCGGGGGGCGCCGAATCGGTCTGCTCCCGGCTGCTGATCGCGAGCGCCTGCCAGATGAAGGCCGTCTCCATCCGCAGGGACGACCCGGGGGCGGCCTGCCGCCCCTTCGACACCCATCGCGACGGCTTCGTCGTCGGCGAGGGCGCCGGGCTCCTCGTCATGGAGCACCCCGAGCACGCACGGGCCCGCGGCGCCGTCGTCCGCGCGCACGTCGCCGGTTACGGGGCGTCCAGCGACGCCCACTCCGCCGTCGCCCCCGACCCCGACGGTCTCGGGATCGAACGGGCGCTGCGCACCGCACTGGCGGACGCGGGCGTGGGGGCGGGCGACATCGGCCACGTCAACGCCCACGGCACCTCGACGGTCGCCAACGACCTGATCGAGGCGACCATGCTCCACCGGGTGCTGGGCGGACACCCCCTCGTCACCTCCACCAAGGCCAGGACCGGGCACGCTCTCGGTGCGGCGGGCGGCATCGAGACCGCGCTGACCGTCCTCGCCCTCCAGCGGCAGCTGGTGCCGCCCACCGCCAACCTCGACGCCCCCGACCCGGGGATCCCCGTCGAGGTGGTGAGCAAGGAGGCCAGGTCCGCCGCCTTCGACTGCGCGGTCAAGACCTCGCTCGGATTCGGCGGCCACAACGCGGCGCTCGTGCTCACCAAGTGACGGGAGGAACACCCACCATGTCCGAGGAGATCATCCGGTCCCTGTCGGTGAACGGGCTCCGTTACGGCTACCGCGTCCTGCCGCGCACCACCCCGCACGGCGGACCGGGCACCGAGCCCGTCATCGTGCTGGGCGGGGCGCTCCAGGGCATGTTCGGCTGGCCGCAGATGGACGACCACCTCGGCCCCCACGCCGACGTGGTCACCGCCGACCTGCCCGGCATGGGCACGGCGGACCCCCTCCCGCCGGGCCCCGCGGCGGACACAGTGATCGACGCGGTGACAGGGATCATCGACAGCCTGGACGTGCCGAGGGTGAACCTCTTCGGTTTCTCCTACGGCGCGGCGATCGCCTTCGGGTGCGCACAGCGCAACCCGGGCCGGATCGCGAGGCTGGTGCTCGGCGGAGTCCCCGCGCACATCGGGGAGGACCGGATCCGGTACTGGCGGCAGGCGTCGGAGCGGCTGGCCCTGGGGGACACGGAAGGGTTCGCGAGGCTCGCCGCCGACGGACTGATGTGCCTGGATCCGGAACGCCCGGTGCACCGCAGGGAGCTCGCCAGGCGCTACGTCCGGCGCTCCTTCCTCCATGCGCTCACCCACTCGCCGCACGCCCCGGAGACCCTGCGCCGGGCGCTCGGGGACCGGCCCGACTTCTCCGGCGGGCTGTCCGGGGTGCCCGCGCTGGTCTTCGCCGGGGAGCACGACACGGTGACCTCGCCCGAGCGCCAGCGGGCATTCGCGGCGACGATCGAGGGCAGCCGCTTCCTCACGATCGACCGGTCCGACCACTGGGTGGTCCTGGAGCGGCCCGACGACGTCGCCGAGCTCGTCACCCGGTTCTTCACCGACCGGCCGCTCGAACGGGACCGTCCGGCGGCCCTCCCGAAGCAGGACCGGGCCGCGCGCGACGTGGTGGTGTCCCGCGCGGCCCGGTGACGGTGCCGGGAATCAGCGCTTGTTGACCTGCATACGGACGATCTGCGGGTCGTGGTCGCTCGCCTGGTCGGCGAACTCGGCGTTGATGTGCACCACGTCGTAGTCGAAGCGGCTCACGGCAGGGCTGGTCAGGATGTGGTCCAGCGTCTGCGAGTTGCCGTCGAACACGTAGCTGTACTGCTCGCTCGCGGGCAGCGTCGTGATGAGCGGCCTGAGCACCCTGCCGTCCGTCAGCGCGTCCATCGTGGGCGAGAACGCGAAGTCGTTGAGGTCCCCGAGGGTCACCACGCGCGCCGACCTGTCGGCCGAGAGCAGCGACTTGACGAAGGTGTTGACCTCGGCGGCCTGCTGCACCCGCTTGGTCTCCGAACTGCGCTCCGGCTCCTGGTTGCGGCCGTGCAGAGGCTGGTCGCCGCCCTTGGACGTGAAGTGGTTGGCGATGACGAAGACCGGCTTGCCGTGGAAGCGGAACTCACCGACCAGCGGCTTGCGGCTGTCGGCCCACGCGCTGCTCGCCGGGTTGATCCGCCCGGGGGACACCGAGAGCGTGGCGCCCTTCTTGGTGTCCACCACCGTCACGGGGGTGGTCGCGTCGCCGCCCGCGCGGTCCACGAAGTCGACCCGCTCGGGGTTGAAGAGGAAGACGTTGCGGATGTTGCCACCCGGCTCGCCGCCGTCCTTGCCGTCCTCGGGAGCGACGTAGCGCCACGCGTACTGGGGGCCGCCCGCCGCGACGATCGCGTCGGTGAACCGCTTCAGCGTCGCCTCGGAGCCGACGGCGCCGTCCTTGACCGCGCCGTTGTCGTCCTGGATCTCCTCCAGCGACAGCACGTCGGGCGAGGAGAGGTTGACGGCGACACCCGCGGCGAGCGTGTCGAACTTCGCCTGGTCGTCGAGCGCGTCCAGGTTCTCCACGTTGTACGTGGCCACGGCCAGCTCGTTGCCGCGCTGCGGGCGGGTGACCTCGCGCCGCAGATCGTTGTCGGTGAGCGTGCCGAGCTCGGTGGCCTGCAGGTTGTAGCCGCCGAAGGACGCGTAGTCCATGACACCGGTGGTGGTGCCGGACAGCACGTCGCCCACGTCCGCGACCGGAACGGGCTGGGCGGCGTCGAGCGACAGCACCTTGATACGGCCGGTGTTCTGGTCGGCGTACGAGGCGTAGAGCGTGCCGCCGCGCGCCGTCGGCTGCTCCTCGGGCTTGACCGTCACCCAGATCTCGTCGTACGCGGTGGTCGCCCCGGTGACACGGGTGTCGGCGATGCGCACCCGGGTGCCTTCGAGCGCCTCGTACAGGTCGAGGGCGTACGCCGCCGGGTCGAGCGGCAGCGCCTCGATCGAGCCGCCGTTCGCCGTGGGTGCGTAGGCGCCGGGCACCGAGGCCGCGTCGAGGACGACAGCGGCGGGCAGCGGGTTGCCCGAGGACAGCACGGTGGTCTTCGGAGCGGTGAGCTGGGTGAGTGACTGGGTGGTGGCGGCCGGGTAGTACTCCGCGACCTTTCCGCTGACCAGTACCGAGTCGCCGACGGCGACGGTGGGCGCGGAGCTGCCGGTGTAGACGAACAGGCCCTCGCCGGTACGGGCGTCGGAGTCCGGAGCGGTGTCCTGGATCCAGAAGCCGCGCGAACCGGAGGTCCGTACCGCGGTGACGACGCCGGGGACGCCGGTCACCGACTGGCCGGCGAGCGGCGACAGGCGGGTCGCGCCCTGGATGTCGTGCACCCGGACGGTGCCGGGCTCGGTCGGGTTGCCCGGGTCGCCGGGGCCGGGGCCCGTTCCGCCGGACGACTCGCCGGCGGCGTTGACCGGACTGGGCGCGCCGGCCGTGAGGTCGGCGGCGTTGTCGTCGGTGTCGGCGAGGGCGGTGCCGCGCGCCACGGAGGCGGTGGCGGACGCGCCGGTCACCGGGGCGGCCTCGCGCACGACGGCGGAGCCGTAACCGACGAGGTCCACGATCCTGGTGTCGACGGCGCAGTCGGCGGCCGTCTTGCACGTCAGGGGAGCGGTGCCGGAGACGAGCGCGACGGAGCCGCCGGAGGCGGACATCGCGACCGTGCCCGTGGCGTCGGGCGTCGGCAGCGCCACGGTGCCGCCCGTGCCGGCCGCCTGGGCGACGAGGTAGCGGCCGCCGGGGGCGATGGACCCGGTGAGCGGGGTCACCTGCCACAGGGAACCGGCGGACGGCGTGGCCGGAAGGTACTGCACGCTGAAGTCCGAGAGGCCGTACGGCGCGGCCCCGGCGTTGGCCAGTTCGATGAAGTCGCGGGTGAGGGTCGCACCCGAGTTGCCGCCGCCGCCGTAGACCTCGGAGATCACGGCGGTCGGGGACGGGGCCGCGAAGGCGGCAGGCAGAGCGGTCACCGAGAGGGTGACGGCGACGGCGCCGGCGAGCAGAGCGGAACCGTGTCTGGATATGTGCACGTGTGGAGCCCCCAACTATGTAGTGAGAGCAAAAGCTATGCGCGTAGAACGGGCGTGACAAGGCATCAGAGGTTAATTCCGCGCATCGTAGAGGTGTTCGACTCCCAGGACGCCCCGATTCGGGTGCCGCAGGCCGCCCGACAGCCGTCGGGGCTCTAGGGTGCGAGACATGGCAGACAGTGCGGCGCACCCGGGAAAGGGCTCCCGCCCCGGTGCGGAAACCCCAGGTTCCGGCGCCCCCGACCCTCGCCGCTGGAAGGCGCTCGGCGTCTGTCTGGTGGCCGGTTTCATGACCCTCCTGGACGTGTCCATCGTCAATGTGGCGCTGCCGTCCATCAGGGAGGGCCTCGACACCCCCGAATCCGACCTCCAGTGGGTGCTGTCCGGCTACGCGCTCGCGTTCGGACTCCTTCTCATCCCGGCGGGCCGTCTCGGCGACGCCCGGGGCAGGCGTGTGGTGTTCATGGCGGGACTCGCCCTGTTCACCCTCGCGTCGGCCGCCTGCGGCGCCGCGCAGTCCAGCCTCTGGCTCGTGATCGCCCGACTGGTCCAAGGGCTCGCCGGCGGGCTGATCTCCCCGCAGATCTCCGCACTGATCCAGCAGATGTTCTCCGGCCGGGAGCGCGGCCGGGCCTTCGGCATGTTCGGCACGGTCGTCGGCATCTCGACGGCCGTCGGCCCGCTGCTCGGCGGTCTGCTGATCGAGATGGCCGGGGCGGAGGAGGGCTGGCGATGGGTGTTCTACGTCAATCTGCCGCTCGGCATCGTCTGCCTCCTGCTGGCCAGGCGGCTGCTCCCGGACACCCCGTCGGCGGCGCCCGTGCGGGCGCGTGACCTCGACCCCGTCGGCGTACTGCTCCTCGGCGCGGCCGTGCTCGCCCTGCTCCTCCCCTTCGTACAGGCCCAGCAGTGGCAGGGCAACGCCAAATGGCTGCTCCTGCTCCTGGCGGCCGCCCTGCTCGCGGCGTTCGTCAGCTGGGAGTCCCGGTGTCCCAGGCGCTCCACACAGCCGGTCCTGAACCTCGCGCTCTTCCGCCTGCGGTCCTACTGGCTCGGCTGTCTGCTGATCCTCCTGTACTTCGCCGGGTTCACCTCGATCTTCTTCGTCACCACGCTCTACCTCCAGTCGGGCCAGCACTACTCCGCACTCCAGGCGGGACTCGCCGTCACGCCGTTCGCCCTGGGCTCCGGCCTCAGCGCGACCATCGGCGGCCGGCTGGTCGGCCGCTTCGGGCGGCCCCTCGTCGTCGTCGGACTCACGATGGTGGCGGTCGGACTCGCCCTCACCGCACTCGCCGTGCACCTCGTACCCGGGACGAACGCCGGATGGGCGATGGCGTCCCCGCTGCTGCTGGCGGGCCTCGGCAGCGGCCTGGTCATCGCGCCCAACCAGACCCTCACACTCTCGGAGGTACCCGTGGCCGGCGCGGGCAGCGCCGGGGGCACCCTCCAGACCGGCCAGCGCGTCGGATCCGCGATCGGCATCGCCGCGGTCGGCGCGGTGTTCTTCGCCCAGGTGGGCCCCGACGGCTGGGCCACCGCCTACGACCACGGGCTCCTCGTCTCGGTCGCCTTCGTCCTGGCCGGCCTGATCGTCGCCCTCGCCGATGTGCGGGCCACCCGACGGGGCAGGAGTCGTACGAAGGAGTCCGTCGACACAGGGAGAACCGAGCCATGAACAACGACAAGAACCCGTCCGGGTCCCGGTCCGCGGGCGAGGGGTCCGACGGGAACTCCTCGTACGGCCGCAAGCCCTTCAAGCGGTCCCGCAGCCACTTCGCCGACCGCATCACGGCCGACGGCCGCGACGGCTGGCCGGTGGAGCCGGGCCGCTACCGGCTGGTCGTCAGCCGTGCCTGCCCCTGGGCGAGCCGCGCCCTCGTCTCACGCCGCCTCCTGGGCCTGGAGGGCGCCGTGTCGCTCGCCGTCGCCGACCCGGTGCAGGACGACCGCAGCTGGCGCTTCACCCTGGACGAGGACGGCAAGGACCCGGTCCTCGGCATCCGCTTCCTCAGCGAGGCGTACGACGCCCGGGAACGCGACTACCCCGGCGGGGTGAGCGTGCCCGCGATCGTCGACGTGCCGAGCCGCCGGCTCGTCACCAACGACTACCAGCGGATCACCCTGGACTTCGCCACGGAGTGGTCCGCGCTGCACCGGGACGGTGCCCCCGACCTCTACCCGGAAGCGCTCCGCGAGGAGATCGACGAGGTCATGGCGGGCATCTACCGAGACGTCAACAACGGCGTCTACCGGGCCGGCTTCGCCGACGGCCAGAAGGAGTACGAGAGCGCGTACGCCGATGTGTTCCGCCGCCTCGACCTGGTGTCCGAGCGCCTGGCGGACCGGCGTTATCTGGTCGGCGACACCGTCACCGAGGCGGACATCCGACTGTTCACCACGCTGGTGCGCTTCGACGCCGTCTACCACGGTCACTTCAAGTGCAACCGCTCGAAGCTCACCGAGGACCCCGTTCTGTGGGCCTACGCCCGCGACCTCTTCCAGACACCGGGATTCGGTGACACGGTCGACTTCGACCACATCAAGCAGCACTACTACCGGGTGCAGACGGGCATCAACCCCACGGGCATCGTGCCCGTCGGCCCTGATCTCTCCGGCTGGCTGACCCCGCACCACCGGGAGGAGCTGGGCGGCAGCCCGTTCGGCGACGGCACCGCACCGGGGCCCGTACCGGTGGGCGAGCAGGTTCCGGCGCCAGGACGTCCCTGACCCCGGAGCAGGGTGACGTACACGGGTTCGCGGTCGCGGACCGAAGCTGACCGCAACGCCGCGTAGCGTGCGTACATGGCCGCGAAGACGAACGCCCCCGTGCTCTCCAGCCGCGCGCTCAACCGCGCCACGCTGGAACGCCAGTTGCTCCTGCGCCGCAGCGCCATGCCGGCGAAGGAGGCGGTCGCACACCTCCTCGGGCTCCAGGCGCAGAACACCAGGCCGCCGTACTTCCAGCTCCACGCCCGCCTCGACGGCTTCCGGCCCGACCGCCTCTCGGCCCTGATGGAGTCCCGTGAGGTCGTCCGCATCGTCACCCTCCGCTCGACCATCCACACCCACACCGCCGACGACGCACTCACCCTGCGCCCCCTCGTCCAGGCCGCTCGCGAACGCGAACTGAACGAGTTCCGGGCCGGGCTCGCAGGCGTGGACCTCGACCGGCTCGCGGCGATCAGCAAGGAACTCGTCGAGGAGCGCCCCCGCACGATGAAGGAGCTGCGCGAGATCCTGCTCGGCCACTGGCCGGACGCCGACCCGCCGGCCCTGACCATCGCCGCCCGCTGCCGCCTGCCCCTCGTACAGGTCACCCCCCGCGGGCTGTGGGGGCGCAGCGGACAGGTCGCGCTCACGACCGCCGAGCACTGGCTCGGCCGCCCGTCGGAGCCGGCTCCCGCACCCGACGCGACCGTCCTGCGCTATCTGGCGGCCTTCGGCCCCGCTTCCGTGAAGGACATGCAGGTGTGGGCCGGACTGACCCGGCTGCGCGAGGTGTTCGAGCGGCTGCGGCCCGGGCTCCTCACCTTCCGCGACGAACACGGCGTCGAGCTCTTCGACCTCCCGGACGCGCCGCGCCCGGATCCGGACACCCCGGCCGCGCCGCGCTTCCTGCCGGAGTTCGACAACGTGCTGCTCGGCCACGCGGACCGCTCCCGCGTCATCCCGCCCCCGTACAAGGGGCGCAACGGCAAGGGGAACCAGTCGTACGGGAGCCTCCTCGTCGACGGATTCCTCGCCGCGATCTGGCGCCTGGACACGGCCGGGGACGCGGCCACCGTCACGGTGCAGGCACTCGGGCGGCTCAGCGGCGCGCAACGCGAGGAGATCACGGGGGAGGCCGCCGGGATGTTGTCGGTGATGACGGACGCGACCGCTTACGACGTGCGGTTCGCCTCCTTCGTCGACTTCGGTGACCGGTGAGGTGACCAGACCGCCGACCGGGCCCGGCCTAGGGCAGCAGACCCGCTCGGCGCGCCGCCACCACCGCCTCCAGGCGGGTGTGGGCGCCCAGTTTCCGCATCGCCGAACGCAGGTAGCCCTTCACCGTCTCGGGCCGCAGCCCGAGACGCTGCGCCGCCACCGCGTTCGTCGCCCCGGTCGCCACACAGGTGAGGACGTCCACCTCGCGGGGGGCCAGCACCACCCGGTGGGCCGACGGGGTGCGGGCGCCGGTCGCCGCGGCCAGCCGCCCGCAGACCGCGAGCAGTTCGTCGCGCAGCGCCCGGTCGAGGATCTTCGGCGCCAGCGCATGCAGCTCCTGGTGCACGTCCCGGACGTGTTCCCAGGAGCCCGGCGGCGCGTCCGGGTCGGCCACCTGCTCCCGGGTGGCCGCCAGGAGCTGTTGCACCTCGTCCCGGACGACCAGGGCCTGTTCCACATCGCGGGCCGCCGAAACCGCCGCCGCGAACGTACGGTCCCCGAGAGTGAGCGGATCCCGCAGCGCCCCGTACAGCACGCCGCGCACCCTGCGGCGCACGACGACGGGGACCGCGACGACCGAGCGCAGACCCTCCGCCGCCACAGCGGTGTCGTATTCGTGACTGATGTGCCGCGACGAGGGGTAGTCGGTCACCGCGCACGGGCGGGACAGGGCGATCGCCTTGCCGCCGAGGCCGCTGCCCGCGGAGATGACGAGTCCGCGCAGCGCGGCCGTCCGGGCCCCGTTCAGTTCGGCGATCCTGGCGTGTCGGACGTCGTGGAGGAGCCCGCCGAACACGACGGGGAGTCCGCTGGTCCGGCGCAGCCTCAGAAGCGCCGCGCGCATCTCGACCGCCTCGCCGGGTTCCGGCACGCCGAAGCCCTCCGCCCCGTCCGTAATTTCACCCGTCCCGAAGACACGCGTCGGACTCTCCCCCCGTTCGGGGGTAGTGAGATCTGGGTCACCTTTCACATGATGTCAAGCGACCGGTCCGGTCCGCAACGAGGAGGGCACATGTCGGCAACGAGTGCGACGGAGACGTTCCGGGCCGCCCGGGACTTTCTGCTCGAACACCGCGAGGACTACGCGCGGGCGTACGAGGGCTTCAGCTGGCCCCGGTCCGAGCACTTCAACTGGGCGCTGGACTGGTTCGACGTCATCGCCGAGGGCAACGACCGCACCGCGCTGCACATCGTGGAGGAGGACGGCCACCGTACGGAGGTCTCCTTCGCGCAGATGTCCGCCCGGTCGAACCGGGCCGCGAACTGGCTGAAGGCCCGGGGTGTACGCGAGGGAGACCGCATCCTCGTCATGCTCGGCAACCAGAGCGAGCTGTGGGAGACGGCCCTCGCCGCGATGAAGCTGCGTGCCGTCCTCATCCCCGCCACCCCGCTCCTCGGCCCCGCCGACCTGCGCGACCGCGTCGAACGCGGCCGGGTGCGCCATGTCCTCGTCCGGGCGGAGGACGCGGCCAAGTTCGGCGAGGTGCCCGGCGACTACACACGGATCGCGGTGGGCGCCGAGGTCGACGGCTGGCTCTCCTACGGCGACGCGGACGAGCAGCCCGCGACCTTCGCGCCGGACCGCCCGACCCGGGCCGACGAGACGCTGATGCTCTACTTCACCTCCGGCACCACCGCCCGGCCCAAACTCGTCGAGCACACCCACGTCTCCTACCCTGTGGGTCACTTGTCGACGATGTACTGGATCGGACTGAAGCCCGGAGACGTCCACCTCAACATCTCCTCGCCCGGCTGGGCCAAGCACGCCTGGTCGAACCTGTTCGCGCCGTGGACGGCCGAGGCCACCGTCTTCATCTTCAACTACACCCGTTTCGACGCGGGCCGGCTGATGGCGGAGATGGACCGCTCGGCAGTGACCAGCTTCTGTGCGCCGCCCACCGTGTGGCGGATGCTCATCCAGGCCGACCTCTCGCAGCTGAAGACACCGCCGCGCGAGGTGGTCGCGGCCGGCGAGCCGCTCAACCCGGAGGTCATCGAGACCGTCCGGCGGGAATGGGGCGTCACCATCCGCGACGGCTTCGGCCAGACGGAGACGGCGGTCCAGGTGGCCAACACCCCCGGCCAGCTGCTCAAGGCCGGCTCGATGGGCCGCCCCAGCCCCGGCTTCGACGTCGTACTCCTCGACCCGGTCTCCGGTGAACCCGGCGCGGCCGAGGGTGAGATCTCCCTCGATCTGTCGTCGGCTCCGGTCGGCCTGATGACGGGCTACCACGGCGACCCGGAGCGCACGGCCGAGGCCATGGCGGGCGGCTACTACCGGACCGGCGACATCGGCGCGCGCGACGAGGACGGCTACATCACGTACGTCGGCCGCGCCGACGACGTGTTCAAGGCCTCCGACTACAAGATCTCGCCCTTCGAGCTGGAGAGCGCCCTGCTGGAGCACGAGGCGGTAGCAGAGGCCGCCGTCGTGCCCGCCCCCGACCCGCTCCGGCTCGCCGTGCCGAAGGCGTACATCGTGCTCGCGGAGGGCTGGGAACCCGGTGCCGACACCGCGAAGGTGCTGTTCGCGCACTCCCGGGCGGTCCTCGCCCCGTACAAGCGCATCCGACGGCTGGAGTTCGCCGAGCTGCCGAAGACCGTCTCGGGCAAGATCCGCCGGATCGAGCTCCGCGAGCGCACCGCTCTGGGCACGGGCACCGAGTTCGACGAAGGGGACCTGCGGTGAACGAACTGTCGTACGCACACGGCACCGGAAGCACGCCGCTCCTCGGCGACACCATCGGCGAGAACCTCGCCCGGGCGGTCCGGTCCTTCCCCGAGCGTGAGGCGCTGGTCGACGTGCCCTCCGGCCGGCGCTGGACCTACGCCGCGTTCGGCGCCGACGTGGACGAACTCGCGCGCGGCCTGATGGCGGCGGGTGTGGCCAAGGGCGACCGGGTCGGCATCTGGGCCCTCAACTGCCCGGAGTGGGTGCTCCTCCAGTACGCCACGGCCCGCGTCGGCGCGGTGCTGGTCAACGTCAATCCGGCCTACCGGGCGCACGAGCTGGCGTACGTGATCAACCAGGCGGGAATCTCGCTCCTGGTCGCCTCGCTCTCCCACCGTACGAGCGACTACCGGGCCCTCGTCGGCCAGGTCCGTGCCACCTGCCCGTCGCTCCACGCGGTCCACTACATCGGCGACCCGTCGTGGGACGAGCTGACGGCGGGTGCGGGGACCGTCACCCACGACGAGCTGGCGGCTCGCGAAGCCGGGCTGTCCTGCGACGACCCGATCAACATCCAGTACACCTCGGGGACCACGGGCTTCCCGAAGGGCGCCACGCTCTCCCACCACAACATCCTCAACAACGGCTTCTTCGTGGGCGAGATGATCGCCTACACCGAGGAGGACCGGGTCTGCCTGCCCGTGCCCTTCTACCACTGCTTCGGCATGGTCATGGGAAATCTCGCGGCCACCTCGCACGGGGCCTGCATCGTGATCCCCGCGCCCGCCTTCGAGCCGGCGGCGGTGCTCGCGGCCGTCCAGCAGGAGCGCTGCACCTCTCTGTACGGCGTGCCGACCATGTTCATCGCGGAGTTGGACCTGCCTGACTTCGCCTCGTACGACCTCTCCTCGCTCCGTACCGGCATCATGGCCGGATCTCCCTGCCCGGTGGAGGTGATGAAGCGGGTCGTCGCCGAGATGCACATGGCGGAGGTGTCGATCTGTTACGGGATGACGGAGACCTCGCCCGTCTCCACCCAGACCCGCCGCGACGACGATCTCGATCGCCGTACGGGCACGGTCGGCCGGGTGATGCCGCACATCGAGGTGAAGGTGACCGACCCGGTGACCGGTGTGACGCTGAGGCGCGGCGAGTCGGGCGAGCTCTGCACCCGTGGCTACAGCGTGATGCTCGGCTACTGGGAGCAGCCCGAACGGACGGCCGAAGTGGTCGACGCCGGGCGCTGGATGCACACCGGTGACCTGGCGGAGATGCGCGAGGACGGCTACGTCCGGATCGTCGGCCGGATCAAGGACATGATCATCCGGGGTGGGGAGAACGTGTACCCACGGGAGATCGAGGAGTTCCTCCACGGTCACCCGAAGATCGCCGACGTACAGGTGGTGGGCGTACCGGACGCGAAGTATGGCGAGGAGATCCTGGCCTGCGTCATCGCCCGGGACCCGGCCGACCCGCCGACCCTCGACGACGTCACCGCGTACTGCCGGGAGCGGCTCGCGCACTACAAGATTCCGCGGCGGATGGAGATCCTGGACGCCTTCCCGATGACCGTCAGCGGCAAGGTCCGGAAGATCGAACTGCGCGAGACCTACGGCGAGTAGGCCCCCGCGGATGGGCCCGGGCGGCCGGGGTCACCGAGGCCCCGGGTTTCGGCCCAGGGCCACAGGGGCCGCCGGCCCTGTCCCGACGGGACGGCGTCAGGCGGCCTCGATGATGTCGGAGCCGAGGCCCCGGGTCGCCGCGGCCCACTCGATCAGCAGTACCTCGTACGCTGCGGACTCCACGGACGACCAGTCCTCTCCGGCCCGCGCGTCCACCAGGGCGCGTATGGCCTCGTTCGCCTCGGCGGCGGACGCGGCCGTCGGCTGCGCGACGGGGCCGGCTGACGGGGCGTGCGGGGCGTGCGCGGGGGTGGATGGGCGGGAAAGCCGAGGAGTTAAGGCCATGTGCTCACTCTACGTCCCCCCACTGACAACGCACCGCTCATACGGGCCCGTTGTGACGGACGTGACTGTTTATCGCCCCCGGTTATCCCCCGGCCGATGGCGGCGGTTCAGAGCTCCCGCCTCATGCAGACCCTGGGCCACCGGTCCAGGCCGTGTTGGTTCTCCAGGGTCCGGATGGCGCGCAGTCCGTCGGTGAGTTCGTCCTCCGTGAGGGTCCGGAAGCCGAGCCGTCGGTAGTAGGGGGCGTTCCACGGGACGTCGGTGAACGTGGTCAGGGTCAGGGCCCGCAGGTCCTGCGCCGCGGCCCACTGTGCGAGGTGGTCGATGAGCGCCCGCCCGATGCCGCGGCGGGCGGCCATGGGTGTGACCGACACCTGTTCGATGTGCGCCGCGTCGTCGACCGCGTCGGCTATCAGATAGCCGAGCGGCTGCTCCGCGGCGGACGTCAGGGCCTCCGCCGCCACCCAGGAGCGGCCGGCCCGCCGGTAGCTCTCCAGCAGGCCGAGCGGCGGCGGGTCGTCGTCCGCGACGGCCGCCATGCCGAGGGTGCGGAACGGTTCGCCTGCGGCGCGTTCGATGTCCTGGAGCAGGGCCAGTTCGGAACGCCGGGCGGGGCGGATACGCATGACATCAGTATGGCGAGAGGGGCCGGTGGCGGGGAACCGTTCGTCAGGGTGAGCGGCTGGATCCGGCTGCCGGTCCGGATTCTCAGGCGCCGGTGCTGATCAGTTCGTCCGCCGGGCTGTTCACCGGCTGCGGGGTACCCGTGAGGTCCATGACGAACAACGGGAGCGCGAGACCGTCCGCGCGTTGCCTGGCGTCGGGCGCGTATCCGGCGAGGGAGAAGAAGACTCCGGCGACCGAGGAGTTCAGCGCGTTCAGCCAGAGGCACTCGACGTCGCGCAGGACGGTCGCGGTGGTGATGGAGTCCACCTGCGCGATCAGCCCGGCGGCGCGTATGTCGATGCGGGACGAGGAGCGCTCACGGGCCGGCACCACCTCGCGGTAGCCGAGCCACGTCAGATAGAGCGCGGCGGCGGAGACCGCGTCGCGCGCGGTGCGGATCGTCTTCGGCCGGAACGCGGGGCGCGGGTGCGCGGCCGTGCGCGGCAGTGGAATGTGCGAGGGGCCGGGCGGGGGAGGCGCGGGGGCCGTCAGAGGGCGCACGGGTATGCGGAGCACGGTCCCGCACGGGCAGCACAGCTCCGGGTGCGGCCACTGGTCGCGGCGCCCGCAGACGGCGCAGCGCACCGTCACCCAGTCGTCGTTCCACGTGCGGTGCGTGATGGGTTCCGCCGGGGCGCCGCGGAGCAGTCGCGGCGCGGTCGGGGCGCCGCACGGGCACGGATAGACGGGCGCGACGTACGCGTGATCGCGACGGCAGACCGGGCAGCGCACCGGCACGGACTCCACGGCTGTCCCCCTCCGGTCCCCCTGCTGCTCTCCGTACTCCCATCGTCCACCAGGAGCGAACTCTCCGGGGGCGACTTCGCGCACTTGCCTCCCTTGACTGCGATCCGGACGCACTTTAGATTGATTCCGTATAGCAGAACTAAATTTCCGTAATACGGAATTGGTGCTCTCAGGTGGCGCGAAGAGCCCGACTCCACCAAGTCCGAGCAGGAGCACTCAATGAGTCGTATGACCGCTGCCCGAGCGGCAGTTGAGATCCTCAAGCGCGAAGGCGTCACGAACGCGTTCGGCGTGCCGGGTGCGGCGATCAACCCGTTCTACGCCGCCCTCAAGGCATCCGGCGGGGTGCACCACACCCTCGCCCGGCACGTCGAGGGCGCATCCCACATGGCCGAGGGATACACCCGCGCCGCCGCGGGGAACATCGGCGTCTGCATCGGTACGTCGGGGCCCGCGGGCACCGACATGATCACCGGGCTGTACTCCGCCATCGCCGACTCCATCCCGATCCTGTGCATCACCGGCCAGGCCCCGACCGCGGTGCTGCACAAGGAGGACTTCCAGGCCGTCGACATCGCGTCGATCGCCAAGCCGGTCACGAAGGCGGCGACGACCGTCCTGGAGGCCGCGCAGGTCCCCGGCGTCTTCCAGCAGGCGTTCCAGCTGATGCGCTCCGGCCGTCCGGGTCCCGTCCTCATCGACCTGCCGATCGACGTGCAGCTCACGGAGATCGAGTTCGACCCCGAGCTGTACGAGCCGCTGCCGGTCAACAAGCCCGCGGCCTCCCGCAAGCAGATCGAGCGCGCGATCGAGATGCTCAACGCGTCCGAGCGCCCGCTGCTCGTCGCGGGCGGCGGCATCATCAACGCCGACGCCTGCGAACTCCTCGTGGAGTTCGCGGAGCTGACCGGCGTCCCGGTCGTCCCCACGCTGATGGGCTGGGGCATCATCGCCGACGACCACGAGCTCAACGCGGGCATGGTCGGCCTCCAGACCTCGCACCGGTACGGCAACGCGAACTTCCTGGAGTCCGACTTCGTCCTCGGCATCGGCAACCGCTGGGCCAACCGGCACACGGGCAAGCTGGACGTCTACACGAAGGGCCGGACGTTCGTCCACGTCGACGTCGAGCCCACCCAGCTGGGCAAGATCTTCGCCCCGGACCTCGGCATCGCGTCCGACGCGAAGGCCGCCCTCGAACTCTTCGTCGAGGTGGCGCGCGAGCTGAAGGCGGCCGGCACGCTGAAGGACCGCTCGGAATGGGCCGCGTCCACGCAGGAGCGCAAGGCCACGCTCCAGCGCCGTACGCACTTCGACAACGTGCCGCTCAAGCCGCAGCGCGTGTACGAGGAGATGAACCGGGCGTTCGGGCCGGAGACCCGTTACGTCACGACGATCGGGCTCTCGCAGATCGCGGGCGCGCAGATGCTGCACGTGTTCAGGCCCCGCCACTGGATCAACTGCGGCCAGGCCGGCCCGCTCGGCTGGACGCTCCCGGCAGCGCTGGGCGTGGCCACAGCTGACCCGGAGGGCCAGGTCGTCGCGCTGTCGGGCGACTACGACTTCCAGTTCATGATGGAGGAGCTGGCGGTCGGTGCGCAGCACAACATCCCGTACGTCCACGTCCTGGTGAACAACTCCTACCTGGGGCTCATCCGGCAGGCGCAGCGCAACTTCGACATCGACTTCCAGGTCAACCTGGAGTTCGAGAACGTCAACTCCCCCGAGCTGGGCGTCTACGGCGTGGACCACGTCAAGGTCGTCGAGGGCCTGGGCTGCAAGGCGATCCGGGTCACTGAGCCGGACCAGCTGCTGCCCGCGTTCGAGGAGGCGAAGAAGCTGGCCGCGGAGTTCCGGGTGCCGGTGGTGGTCGAGGCGATCCTGGAGCGGGTCACGAACATCGCGATGAGCGGTACGGACATCGCGTCGGTCAACGAGTTCGAGGACGTGGCGACGGAGCCGGGCCACGCGCCTACGGCGATCCGCGCGCTGACGGTGTCCTGACCCGGCGCCGATGCGAACGGCCCCCTCCCCGGACTTCCTGGGGAGGGGGCCGCTGCTGTGCCCTCAGTGTGCGCTCAAGAGCCGGACAGGCTGGAAGGCGTGTCCTGTACAGGCTCGGACGCGGAGAAAGGGCGCGGAGTACGGGACCGTATCCGTACTCCGCGCCCTCGTCATGGGCGAACAGGGGCCGCGGCAGCGGCGATCGGCCCGGCGCGGGACGTCCGCTTCAGGTCAGCGCACGCGCTCCGGAACCTTCACCACCGCACTGGCATCGCACAGCCGCCGCGGCCTCGTCCTGCCCGCGCCGCGTACAACCCCTCATCCGGGTACACGGGCACGGGCAGGGCTCATGGGGTGGAGGTCAGTCCTCGCGCAGGGCGCGGACTGCCTCCTCCACGCGCTTGCCGTAGTCGGTGTCGGCTGCGTGGAAGTGGGCGAGGTTCTTCTCGATCACGTCGTCGCGCGTGACCTGGGACAGGCCTCCCGCGATGTTGGCGACCAGACGGCCCTTCTCGTCCTCGGACATGAGCCGGAACAGCTCACCCGCCTGGAAGAAGTCGTCGTCCTTGGTGTGCGCGGGCGCCTCGTGCGTGCCCGTCCAGCCGTGGACGGCGAACGGGGCCGTGAGCTCCGCGTCGGTCTGCGCGGGGCCCGCGTACGAGTTGGGCTCGTAGTTCTTGTCGTGGCGCGAGCCGTTGCGGGTGGCCATCAGCCCGTCCCGCCCGTAGTTGTCCGCAGGCGCGGACCTGGGGGCGTTGACCGGCAGCTGGGTGTGGTTGACGCCCAGGCGGTACCGGTGGGCGTCGGCGTAGGCGAACAGCCGGCCCTGGAGCATCTTGTCCGGCGAAGGGCCGATGCCGGGCACGAAGTTGTTCGGGGAGAACGCCGCCTGCTCGACCTCGGCGAACACGTTGTCCGGGTTGCGGTCCAGGACCAGCCGTCCCACGCGCTGGAGCGGGTAGTCGCCGTGCGGCCACACCTTGGTGAGGTCGAACGGGTTGAAGCGGTAGTCCGCCGCCTCCGCCGCCGGCATGACCTGCACGTACAGGGTCCAGGACGGGTTCACCCCGCGCTCGATGGCCTGGAGCAGGTCCGTCTGGTGCGAGTTGGCGTCCTTGCCCACGAGCTCCGCGGCCTGCTCGGCGGAGAGCGAACGGACACCCTGGTTCGTCTTGAAGTGGTACTTGACGAAGAACGCCTCGCCCTGCGCGTTCGTCCACCGGTAGGTGTGCGAGCCGTAGCCGTTCATGTGACGGTACGAGGCGGGGATGCCGCGGTCGCCCATCAGCCAGGTCACCTGGTGCGTGGCCTCGGGGGAGTGCGCCCAGAAGTCCCAGACGTTGTCGGGCTCCTGCCTGCCCGTGAACGGGTCGCGCTTCTGTGAGTGGATGAAGTCGGGGAACTTGATCGGGTCCTTGATGAAGAACACCGGGGTGTTGTTGCCGACCAGGTCGTAGTTGCCCTCGTCCGTGTAGAACTTGAGGGCGAAACCGCGCGGGTCGCGTACGGCGTCGGCGCCGCCCAGCGAGTCGGCGACCGTCGAGAACCGGATGAACGTCTCGGTGCGACGGCCCACTTCGGAGAGGAAGTCGGCGCGGGTGAAGCCGGTGACGTCGTCCGTCACCTCGAAGTAGCCGTACGCACCGGAACCGCGGGCGTGGACCACGCGCTCCGGGATGCGCTCACGGTTGAAGCGGGCGAGCTTCTCCAGGAGGTGCTGGTCCTGCAGGAGGATCGGCCCGCCGACGCCGGCGGTGGCGGAGTTCTGGTTGTCGGCGACCGGGGCGCCTGACTCGGTCGTGAGGACACGCTTAGCCATGTGGCGGGATGACCTTCCATGCTGGAGCTGCTGACGGCTTGAGGAGCGTAGGTTCGCCGTGAACGGCACGTCAACAGTTTGTTGAAATCGAAGTAGGTGGTTCCGGATCGCGGTGACGCCTGGGCGCGACAGGACAGGTGTCAGCGCCACCGCGACCCGGAGTTCAGAGGGCCCCGTCTCCGGGGCCGGGGTGCGTCAGACCTGCGCGCCGGAGAGGCGCTCGACGGCGCGGAGCAGGGCAGAGTGGTCCAGGCCGCCGTCACCCTGCGCGCGCAGGGACGCGACCAGCTGGGCCACGACGGCGCCGACGGGCAGCGCGGCACCGACGTTGCGGGCGGCGTCCGTGACGATGCCCATGTCCTTGTGGTGCAGGTCGATCCGGAAGCCCGGAGCGAAGTCGCGCTTGAGGAAGTTGTCCTTCTTGCGGGTCAGTACGGTGGAGCCGGCCAGTCCGCCGTTGAGTACGTCGAGCGCGGCGGCGAGGTCGACGCCGGACTTCTCCAGGAAGACCACGGCCTCGGCGCACGCCTGGATGTTCACCGCGACGATCAGCTGGTTGGCGGCCTTCACCGTCTGGCCCGAACCGTGCGGACCGCAGAGCACGATGGTCCTGCCGAGGGCCTGGAGGATCGGCTGCGCGGCGTCGAAGTCGGCCCGCTCGCCACCGACCATGATCGACAGTACGGCCTCGATCGCACCGGCCTCGCCGCCGGACACGGGGGCGTCCAGGACGCGGATCCCCTTGTCCTTCGCCGCGTTCGCGAGGTCCACGGAGGTCTGCGGGGTGATCGAGGACATGTCGATCAGCAGGGCGCCGGACCTGGCGTTCTCCAGGATGCCCTCGGCGCCGTAGGCGATGGCCTCGACGTGCGGGGACGCGGGCACCATGGTGATGACGACATCGGCGTCCCTGACCGCCTCGGCGACCGAGGCGGCCCCCTTGCCGCCCGCCGCGACCAGCCGGTCGACCTTGTCCTGTTCCAGGGTGTAACCGGTGACGTCGTAACCGGCCTTCACCAGGTTCTCGGACATGGGGGAGCCCATGATGCCGAGCCCGATCCACGCGACCTTGGGGAGGTTGTTGCTCATGAGGGTGCCTTCCTGAAAAGCGGGATTACGAGGGGAGCCGGCGCCCCTCAGCGGGCCGCCCGGGCCTCTGCCGGGAGCCATGAGAACGCCTCGGCGCTCGGCCGGTCGCCCGGCTTGTACTCCAGGCCGACCCAGCCGTCGTAACCGGCTTCGGTCAGCTCGTCGAGGAGCCGCTCCAGCGGGAGTGAGCCGGTGCCCGGTGCGCCGCGCCCCGGGTTGTCGGCGATCTGGACGTGGCCGGTGTTCGCGGCGTACGCCTTGATCACCTGGCTGAGGTCCTCGCCGTTCATGGACAGGTGGTACAGGTCGAGGAGGAACTTCGCGTTCCCCAGCCCCGTCGCCGCGTTGACCTTGTCGACGACCTCGACGCCGGCCGGGGCGCTCACCAGCGGATAGCGCGGCGACTCCGGCTTGTTCAGCGTCTCGATCAGGAGTACCGCCCCGATCCGGTCCGCCGCACGGGCGGCCAGGACCAGGTTCTCCAGGGCGAGTTCGTCCTGTGCGGCCGGCTCCACGCCGTCGACGCGGTTGCCGTAGAGCGCGTTGAGCGCCTTGCAGCCGACCGATGCGGCGAAGCCGGCGACCACCTCGATGTTGGCGCGGAAGCGGTCCGACTCCGTACCGGGCACGGAGAGCGCTCCGCGGTCCGGGCCGGGCAGCTGCCCCGCGTAGAAGTTCAGTCCCACCAGCTGGGTGCCGGCCTCGTCGAGCGCCCTCTTCAGGGCGTCGAGCTCGGCCTGCTCGGGGGTCGGGGTCTCGATCCAGGGCCACCACAGCTCGACCGCCGTGAAGCCCGCCGCGGCGGCTGCCGCGGGACGCTCAAGGAGCGGGAGTTCCGTGAAGAGGATCGAAAGGTTCACATTGAAGCGCTGGTCCGGGTAGCCCATGATGGGTTCGGCGCTCCTTCCGTATTGCGGAAGTTAGTTTCTGCTTAACGGAAGATTGCCCAACGGTTGGCGAGGCTGTCAAGGGGGTGCCCGAAATCCGGGCCGGTCCTGGGCGCTGCCCGCGGCCGGCGCCGCCGCGCGTTTTCGGCCCCGGCGGCTAAGGTCGTCGCCGAGCCGCGGAGCAGACCGCCGCGACGAGGACATGAGGGAGGCACAGTGCGCTTGAGGGTGGAATTCACCACCGAGCCCTTCGACCTGGACGAGGCGCCCGCCCACGCGGTGGTGGCCCGTGAGGTCATCGAGGCGGCCGAGCTGGAGGCCGTGGATGTCGGCCCCTTCGGCAATACGGCGGAGGGGGGCGCGGACCGGGTGCTCGCGGCGGTCGACTCCCTGCTGCGCAAGGCCCTGGCGTCCGGCGCCACCCGGGTGTCCCTCCAGGTCAACGTGATCGGGGAGGACGCGCCGTGACCGAACCTGCGGACCACCCCCTGGTCAGCGCCGTGAAGCCGCTCGTCGACGCGATGGGTGCGGAGCTGCTGGCTCCCGAGCAGGCGGCCGACGACGATGTGGTGCTCGCCTGGGAGGGCGAGGACGTCATAGCCGTGCGGCTTCCGCAGCTCTCCGACTCGCTGGATCACATCCTGGCCGCGATGGAGCGGCGGCACGGGATGCCGCTCTGCGACCTGGACCGCAAGACGAAGCAGTCCGTCGTGCGGACCCTGGAGGCACGCGGTGCCTTTTCCGTACGGCATGGCGTGGAGACGGTGGCCGGCGCCCTGGGCGTCAGCCGCTTCACGGTCTACAACTACCTGAACCGGGAAAATGCCGCCAAGGGTGAGTAGTTGATCGAAGCCTGGGGAAGCCGCCGTCCGCATGCCGGGACGGCGGCTTTCTCCGTTCGCGAGATTTCAACAAAGTGTTGACGTGGTGTTGTGGAGGGCGTTAGCTATCCGCAGCCCGAACAACGCACAGCGAAAAACAGCCACGGAGGCTCCCGTGACTTCGAGCTCGACGCCGGGCCTCGCCCGGTTCAACACCCTGGCGGGCAGCGAGGCCATCGCCGTGCTGCACGAGGTGTGTGCCAGTGCGGTCTGGGGAAGCGTCATCCTCTCCCGGCGCCCGTACGCCACGGTGGAAGCCCTCCTCTCCGCGAGCGACGCCGCCATGGCCGAGCTCTCGGCGGAGGACCTGGCCGAAGCCATGGCCGGTCATCCACCGATCGGCCGCCCGAAGCCCGGGGACCCGACCTCCTCCCGAGAACAGCGGGGCATGGCCGGCGCCTCGGAGGCACTCAAGGACGAGATGCTCGCACTGAACCTGGCCTACCAGGAGCGGTTCGGACATGTCTTCCTGATCTGCGCCACCGGAGCCACCGGTGAGCAGATGCGCGACGCGGTGAAGACCCGGATCGAGAACTCGCCCGAGCAGGAGCGCGGACACGTGCGCACCGAACTGGGCAAGATCAACCGCATCCGGCTGACCCGTCTCGTGGAAGAGGACAAGGACTGATGAGCACCGCCACCACCGCTTCGGTGTCCACGCACATCCTGGACACCAGCATCGGACGCCCCGCCGCGGGTGTCGCCATTTCGCTGGAGGCCCGCAGCGGCCGCGACGCGGGGTGGACGGCACTGGGCGGGTCCGCCACCGACGCGGACGGGCGCTGCAAGGACCTGCCGGCGCTGCCGGAGGGCACGACCCACGTACGGCTCGACTTCGAGGTCGAGGCGTACTTCGCCAGGAACGACAGTGCGAACAACCAGCAAGCCGAGGCGCAGCAGGACGCCCCCCGCGTAAGGGACAGCGGTGCGTTCTTCCCGGAAGTGGCGATCACCTTCGCCGTCGACCCGGGCGAGCACTACCACGTACCGCTGCTGCTCAACCCGTTCGGCTACTCCGTTTACCGAGGGAGCTAGCAGACAATGCCCACGATTCTCGGCCAGAACCAGTACGGCAAAGCAGAGAACCGCGTCGTCAGGATCACGCGGGACGGCGACACCCACCACATCAAGGACCTGAACGTCTCCGTCGCCCTCTCCGGCGACATGGACGACGTCCACTACTCCGGCTCCAACGCCAACGTCCTGCCGACGGACACCACCAAGAACACGGTGTACGCGTTCGCCAAGGAGTACGGCATCGAGTCGGCCGAGCAGTTCGGCATCCACCTCGCCCGGCACTTCGTGACCTCGCAGGAGCCGATCAAGGTCGCGCGCATCCGGATCCAGGAGTACGCCTGGGAGCGCATCGCGACCTCCGACGGCAACTCGAGGTTCATCGGCGCCGACGAGGTCAACCACTCCTTCGCCCGCAAGGGACAGGAGCTGCGCACCACCCAGATCACCTTCGACGGCGAGAACTGGGAGATCATCTCCGGTCTCAAGGACCTCACCGTCATGAACTCCACCAACTCGGAGTTCTGGGGCTACGTCAAGGACAAGTACACGACGCTCAAGGAGGCGTACGACCGCGTCCTGTGCACCGACGTGTCGGCCGCCTGGCGTTACAACTGGACGAGCGACGACCAGCGGATGCCCAACTGGGAGAAGTCGTACGAGCAGGTGAAGAAGCACATGCTCCAGGCCTTCGCCGAGACGTACTCCCTCTCGCTCCAGCAGACCCTCTACCAGATGGGTTCGCGGGTCATCAACAGCCGCAGCGAGGTCGACGAGATGCGCTTCTCGCTGCCGAACAACCACCACTTCCTGGTGGATCTGGAGCCGTTCGGCCTCAAGAACGACAATGAGGTCTACTTCGCGGCGGACCGCCCGTACGGCCTCATCGAGGCGACCGTGCTGCGGGACGGCGCCGAGCCGAAGATCCCCGTCGACATGACCAACCTCTGACGCGGTAGTGATCCGGCCCCCGCCTGTCCACAGCGGGCGCGGGCCGGTCACCCCGGAGGGACATCCCATGGCACAGCCCGCAACGGGGCCGGCAGAAGGCCCGTGTTCCGCACCGCCGGAGAGCTCCGTGCATCCGGTCGACGAAAAGCTTCCCGCCTCGCGGCTCCTCCCCGCCGCACTCCAGCACATCGCCGCCATGTACGCGGGCGTCGTCACCCCTCCGCTGATCATCGGCCAGGCAGTCGGCCTCGACACGGCCGGTATGACCCGCCTGATCGCGGCGAGCCTGCTGATCGCCGGACTCGCCACCCTCCTGCAGACGCTCGGCGCCGGCCGCTTCGCGGGCAACCGTCTGCCGTTCGTCAACGCCGCCTCCTCCGCGGGCATCGCCCCGATGCTCGCCATCGCCGAGACCAGCGCCCCCGGTCACCAACTCCCGCAGATCTACGGAGCGGTACTCGTCGCCGGAGTCCTCTGCCTGGCCCTCGGCCCCTTCTTCGGACGGCTGCTGCGGTTCTTCCCGCCGCTCGTCACAGGCGTCGTCATCACCCTCATCGGCGTCACCCTGATGCCCGTCCCGGTCGCCTGGGCACAGGGCGGCGACACGAACGCCGCCGACTTCGGTGCCATGAAGTACCTCGCCCTGGCCGCCTTCACGCTTGCCGTCATCCTGCTCATCCAGCGTTTCGGGCGCGGCTTCGTCAGGCAAGTGGCCCTGCTCATGGGCATGTTCATCGGCACGCTGGCCGCGATCCCGTTCGGGCTCGCCGACCTCTCCGCGCTGAGGTCCGCACCCATCGCGGCCCTGCCCACCCCCTTCGCCTTCGGCGCCCCCGAGTTCCAGCCCGCCGCGATCCTCTCCCTCTGCATCGTCATGCTGGTCCTGATGACGGAGTCCTCCGCCGGAATGCTGGCGCTCGGTGAGATCTGCGAGCGGCCCGCCGACGGCCCTACCCTCACCCGCGGCCTGCGCACGGACGGCATCGCCACTCTGCTCGGCCCGGTGTTCGGCGGCTTCCCGACGAGCGCCTTCGCCCAGAACGTGGGCGTGGTCTCGCTGACGAAGGTACGCAGCCGTTACGTGGTCGCTGCGGCGGGCGGCGCCCTGCTCGTCCTCGGCGCGTTCCCGGTGCTCGGCGCCGTCGTCTCGCTCGTCCCGATGCCCGTACTCGGCGGCGCCGGCATCGTCCTGTTCGGCTCCATCGCTGTGAGCGGCATCCGCACGCTCTCCGAGGCCGGCCTCGACGACAGCTCCAACATCATCCTCGTCGCGGTGGCGCTCGGCGCGGGAATCATCCCGCTCGCCGCGCCCGCCTTCTACGCGGGATTTCCAGCCTGGGCACAGACGGTGCTCGGCTCCGGAATCAGTGCGGGAGCGCTCACCGCGGTCCTGCTCAACCTGTTCTTCCACCATCTCGGCACCCACAGCCGCCCCGCTGTGGCACTCAAATCCTCCTAGGGTCCTGCCGTGCCCACATCGCCGACGAGAGAAGAAGGAAGCACCATGGCAGCTTCGGCAGACCCTCAGCGCATCGTCATCGAGAACTGTTCGATCGCGACCGTCGACGCCCACGACACCGAGTACGCCTCGGGACACGTCGTCGTGGCGGGCAACCGCATCGAGTCCGTCGGCGCGGGCAAGGCACCGGAGGGCCTCGCCGACGTCGTACGCCGCATCGACGGCACCGGACATCTCGTCACACCCGGCCTCGTCAACACCCATCACCACTTCTACCAGTGGATCACCAGGGGCATCGCGACCGACCACAACCTCTTCGACTGGCTGGTCGCCCTCTACCCGACCTGGGCGCGCATCGACGAGCCGATGGTCCGCGCCGCGGCGCAGGGCTCGCTCGCCATGATGGCGCGCGGCGGTGTCACCACGGCGATGGACCACCACTACGTCTACCCGAAGGGCTCCGGCGACCTCACCGGCGCGATCGTCGGGGCGGCACGCGACATGGGCGTGCGGTTCACCCTTGCCCGTGGCTCCATGGACCGCAGTGCGAAGGACGGCGGGCTGCCGCCGGACTTCGCCGTGGAGACGCTCGAAGGCGCACTCGCGGGCACCGAGGCGGCCATCGACGCCCACCACGACGCCTCGTTCGGCTCGATGACGCAGATCGCCGTCGCGCCGTGCTCCCCGTTCTCCATCTCGACCGAACTCCTGAAGCAGGGAGCCGAGTTGGCGCGGCGCCGGGGTGTGAGGCTGCACACCCACGGCTCGGAGACGGTCGAGGAGGAGCAGTTCTGCAAGGAACTGTTCGGGATGGGCCCCACCGACTACTTCGAGGCGAACGGCTGGCTCGGCGAGGACGTGTGGATGGCGCACTGCGTCCACATGAACGACTCCGACATCGCCGCCTTCGCCCGTACGGGAACGGGCGTCGCGCACTGCCCGTCCTCCAACGCCCGCCTCGCCGCGGGCATCGCCCGGGTACCCGACATGCTCGCCGCGGGCATTCCCGTCGGTCTCGGAGTCGACGGCACGGCCTCCAACGAGTCCGGTGAACTCCACACCGAACTGCGCAACGCCCTCCTCATCAACCGCCTCGGTGCCCACCGCGAGAAGGCCCTCAACGCACGCCAGGCCCTGCGGCTCGGTACGTACGGGGGCGCCCAGGTCCTCGGCCGCGCCGACCAGATCGGCTCCCTGGAGGCCGGCAAGCTCGCCGACCTCGTCCTGTGGAAGCTGGACACCCTCGCCCACGCCTCCATCGCCGACCCGGTCACCGCACTCGTCTTCGGGGCCGCGGCCCCGGTCACGCTCTCCCTCGTCGACGGCAAGCCGGTCGTCGAGGGCAATCACCTGATCACGGTGGACGAGGACGCCATCGCCCGTGACACCCGCGACGAGGCCCGCCGCCTCGCGCAGATCGCCGCCGGAGCCTGAGGCCCCGCGGCAACACCCCCTGAACCGGCCGGCCGAGGGGGACGGCCCTCGTCCGGCCGCCGTGGACCCGAGCGGGGTCCACGGCAGCCGGTGCGGAGGGCGCACACCACACGTGCGCGCCCTCCGCACCGGTGATGAACGCTGCCCGGGCATCCCCACCCGCATGACGAAGCACCCGTAACGAAACGCCTGCACCAACGCACCACTCCGCACCACCTCCCTGACACCCACGTCGACGACGACGTGTACCCGACCGGAGGAACCGCCGTGGCCGCCAAGCCCAGGTTTCGCAATGCAGCACAGGACCCAGCCGCCCTCGCGGGATCCGACCGGAAACACCCGGTCGACGAAACCCTGCCGCCCCTGAAGATGTTCACCAGCGGTCTCCAGCACGTGGCCGCCATGTACGCCGGCGTGGTCGCCCCGCCGATGATCGTGGGCCCCGCCGTGGGCCTCAGCGCCAAGGAAACCGCCTTCCTGATGGGGGCGAGCCTCTTCACCGCGGGCATAGCCACCCTGCTCCAGACCCTCGGCTTCTGGCGCATCGGCGCCCGGCTGCCGTTCGTCAACGGGGTCTCGTTCGCCGGTGTCACCCCCATGGTGGCCATCGGCAAGGACCGGGGTCACGACGGGATCGCCGTCATCTTCGGCGCGATCATCGTGGCGAGCCTCCTCGGGTTCGTACTCGCCCCGTACTTCTGCAAGCTGGTCCGGTTCTTCCCGCCCGTGGTCACGGGCACCGTGATCACTCTGATCGGTGTCTCGCTCCTGCCGGTCGCCTTCAACTGGTCACAGGGCGGCAACTCCACCGCCGACGACTACGGTTCGATGACCAACATCACGATGGCCGCCGCCACCCTGGCGATCGTGCTGGCCCTGCGCAAACTGCTGCGCGGCTTCCTCCAGCAGATCGCGATCCTGCTCGGCCTGGTCATCGGCACACTGATCGCGATCCCGGTCGGCATCACCGACTTCAGCCCCGTCCAGGACGCCGGAGTCGTCGGATTCCCCACGCCGTTCCACTTCGGCGCGCCCCAGTTCGAGATCGCCGCGATCATCTCGATGTGCATCGTGATGCTGGTGTGCATGACGGAGTCCACCGCCGACATGCTCGCCCTCGGCCGGATCGTCGACCGTCCGGCGGACGAGCGGACCATCGAGGGCGGACTGCGCGCCGACACTCTCGGCAGTGCCATCAGCCCGCTGTTCAACGGCTTCATGTGCAGCGCCTTCGCACAGAACATCGGGCTCGTCGCGATGACGAAGGTCCGCAGCCGGTTCGTCGTCGCCGCGGGCGGAGGCATCCTGATCGTGCTCGGGCTCGTCCCGGTCGCCGCGTCCGTCGTCGCCGTCGTGCCGCTGCCGGTACTCGGCGGCGCCGGCATCGTGCTGTTCGGCTCGGTCGCCGCGAGCGGTATCCAGACCCTGGCCACCGCCGCACTGGAGAAGGGCGAGAACGCGCTGATCGTCGCGGCGGCCGTCGGGATCGGCCTGATCCCCATCGCCGCCCCGGAGTTCTACCACGCCTTCCCGGAGGACCTGCTCGTCGTCCTGGACTCGGGCATCTCCACCGGCTGCGTGGTGGCGATCCTGCTGAACCTGGCCTTCAACCACATCGGCCGCAGGCCGGGCGCGGACGCGGACACCAACCCGGAGCTCACCCCCGGTTCGGAGCCCGCCTCGAAGGGCGCGGCCCCGGTGGCTGTCCACTGACGGACCCGCACCACCGGCACCGCGCTGTGGCGCGTACGGCAACGGCCGTACGCGCCACAGGCGTTACCGGCCGTTCACCGGTCGATGTGGAAGCTGTCGCCGTACACCTTCCAGTCGAGCGGCGGGTCCAGGTTCAGGTTGCCCTCGTCGAGGAAGACCCGCTGGGCCGTGTCCACCCGGCTGGTGTCCGAGTGGGCCTCCTCCTGCCGCATCGCCCATACCCGGGCGTCCAGGAAGGCGTGGAGGTACGTCACCTCATCGCCGCCCCGGGACGGCGGCGTCGCCCTGGAGAGCGCCCTCTCGCGGATGGAACCGAAGCTCGCGCTGTCGCCGCCTTCGCCGTGCATGACGAGGGCGTCGTAATAGGCGAACTGCCCGAGTGTGCCGATCCCGTCGCCCTTGCCCGCCTTGACGGCCGGGTCGAAGTACACCCGGTCGCGCTCGTCGTTCTGCGCCTGCTCGAAGGCGGGGTCGGACGCGGCTTCCGCCCAGGCCCCGGTGAAGCCGGGGTCGAGCCCTTCGTGGGAGTCGGTGCCGTCCACCGCGCGCAGGGCGGGCAGATATCCCGCGAGCGGGTTGCCTGGTTCGCGCTCCGTGTACAGCTCGACGAGGTCCAGCATGTCGCCGGTGCCGGAGCAGAATCCGATGATGCCGGCGGTGTAGCCGCGGCCGTCACCGATGTCCTCGATGTACTTGTACTGCGCCTTCCAGTCCAGCGAGGAGTTCTCCGCACTGGACACCAGCCGCATCGCGATGTCCTTCTTCGCCGGATCGTCGAGCCCGGGTACGGCGGCCTCCTGCTGGTGTGCGGCCGACGTGGTGGGGGTCTCGTCGGCGTGGGCGGTCATGGGAGTCGCCGTGAGGGCGAGTCCGAGTGCCAGGGCGGCGAAGCCTACCGGGCGGGTGAGTCGGGTGGTGCGACGCGCGGTGCCGTTATGGGGGTTGTGCACCAGTCCTCCAGAGGGAGTTCGTCGTGCCCTTCTTCTGTTAGGAAGCTTTCCTATCAGGGGCGCGTGAGTGCGGTACACCCCCGCGCCGAAGATGAGCCGATAATCCGTCCGGTGGCGCTGGGTCCCTGGTCGCCATGCGGGCCGCCCCAGTCGCACGCGCCGCCCGCACGTCCCACGCGAAGGCCCCGCACCGCGCGCATACGCGGTGCGGGGCCCCGGCCGCCACGTCGTGACCGGCGCACACGGCTACGTGGACCTGTGCTCCGAGCGCCGGACTCCGAAGGGTTCAGCGGCCGTCGACGTGGTAGCTCTCGCCGTACACCCGCCATCGCAGCGGAGTCTCCAGCTGGAGATTGCCCTCGCGTACGAACACCCGTTGGGCGGTCTCGACACGGCTGGTGTCCGTGTGGGACGGCTCCTTGGCGATCGCGGCCACACGGGCGTCCAGGAAGGCGTGGAGATACGCCTCCTCGTCGCCGCCCCGTGCGGGCGGATCGGCCTTCGCGAGCGCCGCGCGTCGTATCGAGGCGAAGCCGACCGAGCCGTCCGTGTCCCCCAAACCGTGCATCACGTAGGCGTCGTAGTAGATGAACTGGCCCAGGGCGCTGAGCCCGTCGCCCTTCGCCCGCTCGACCGCCGGGTCGAAGTAGGAGTGGTCCCGCTCCGCGTCCTGCGCCGACCGGAACGCCGGATCGGTGGCGGCCTTCGCCCACGCCTCGGTGAACGGGCGGCCGAGTCCCGTGTGCGCGTCGCTGCCGTTGACGGCTCGCAGCGCGGGCAGGTACCGCTCCAGGGGGTTGCCGGGCCGGGCCGCCGCGTACCGCTCGACCACGGCCAGCATGTCTCCGGTGCCGGAGCAGAATCCGATGATGCCGGCGGTGTAGCCGCGGCCGTCACCGATGTCCTCGATGTACTTGTACTGCGCCTTCCAGTCCAGCGAGGAGTTCTCCGCACTGGACACCAGCCGCATGGCGAGCTGCTTCTTCGCCGGATCGTCGAGGTCGGTCTCCGGGGCGGAACCGCCTGATCCGGAGCAGCCGGTCAGGGCCGACACGGCCATCACGGCGGTCATGACGGTGGTTGCGACGAGGGAGCGAACGGTGTGCTTCACGGGTCAAGCGTGCCAGGCCGGGGCGGCGGCTCCGGGAGTCCCGGCGTTGTAGCGTCGGAGGCATGGAAGACCATTCGGTCGTGGATGTCGGCGATGTGCGGTTGGCGTACCGGGCCTGGGGCGACCCGTTCGGCTCGCCCGTCGTCCTGCTGCACGGTCTCGGCGGCTCCGCCGCGGACTGGGAGGCGCTCGGCGGCCTGCTCGGCGCCGAGTGGCGGGTGTACGCCCTGGACCTGCGGGGGCACGGGGAGAGCGACTGGCCGGACGAGTACGCGCTCGGCCAGATGTGTGAGGACGTCGTCGGGTTCCTCGACGAGTGCGAGCTCGACCGGGTCGGCCTGGTCGGCCACTCGATGGGCGGCGTCGTGGCCCAGCTCCTGGCCCACGAGCACTCGGACCGGGTGGAGCGGCTCGTGCTGATCGAGACCCCGCCGCCGTTCCCCGGCGAGGAGAGCCCGCTGCCGCTCCCCGAAGGGCCGGTCGACTACGACGAGCGCGTGGTTCCGGCGGTGCTCGGCCAGCTCGCGGACCCGGATCCCGCGTGGGCCGAGGGGCTCGGTGAGATCGTGGCCCAGACCATGATCATCTCGGGTGGCCCTTCGAGCGCGATGCCGCAGGAGTGGCTGTCCGAGACGGCGTCGCTGATCCCGGACTGCAGGATGGTCACGGTCGCGGGCGGCCACCGGCTCCACGAGACGCTCGCGGACCGGGTGGCGCACGAGATCACCGAGTTCTTCACGAGCTGAGCCGCGCCTCATCCGGCTTCAGCCGCCCGGCCCGTGCCTCACACCGCCCGGCCCGCGCACCACAACGCCCGGCCCGCGCCCCACGACCAGCCGGGCCCGGTCTCAGTCGCCCGGCCGCCAGTCGGGCCGCCGGCCGCTCAGGCCGATCACCCGGTCGAGGAGCGGCGCGTCGGCCGGTACGGGCACCGGCGGACCGAAGATGTCCGAGCCCCCGGGGTCGCCCTCCGCCGGTGTCAGCATCGCTTCCGACGAGCGCAGATCCGCCTCATCGGCCCGGAACTCCTGCCCGGTCGAGCGTGCCAGGTCCCAGCCGTGGATGACCAGCTCGTTGAGCGCCACCAGGCCGGCCACCTCGCCCGGCAGATCCACGCCGCCGGCCCGGGTCATGCCTTCCCGTGCGGCGGGGGAGTGCCATGCCTCCACCAGTTCGGCGAGCAGGCGCGGCAGCGCCTCGCGCCAGTCCGCGTCGAGCACCGGGAGCGCCGAGGCCGGCGCTGTGTCGGTCGTCGTTCCGAAATCCTTCCTGGCGGCGTCACGGAAGGCCGTGGTGAGCCCGACGAGGTGGGCGACCAGCTCCCGAACGGCGTAATCGGGGCACGGGGTCGGGCCGTCGAGCTGTCGGTCCTCGATGGAACCGAGCAGCGCCAGGATCTGCTCGGCGGCCGACTTCAGATCGAGGGCGGGCTGGGTCGTGCTGTGCGTGTCCATATCTGTCAGACCCTCGCGGCGCCCGGAACTCATCGCGGCCACACCGGCACATTGCGGAACGTTCCGTTCGGCCCTCTTGTCGGCGACCCCCGCACCATGGCATACAGGTCTGGACCATTGCTCCCGAAGGGGAAGGCAGGACCGTGCAACGCCCCCACATGCACGCCGTGTTGACCTGTTCCACCGCCCTGCTCCTCGCCGCGCTCACTTCGTGCGCAGGCACCGCGAGCGCCGACACGCAGAAACCTACGGCTCCCCGCGGAGTGACGGCGCAGGCCGGCAGCGCCACCTCCGTGCACGTCATGTGGGAGCACGCGTCCGACAACAAGGCGATCACCGGGTACGAGATCTACCGCGAGGGCGAGAAGGCCGTCTCCGTACCGGCCGCGAAGCGGATGACCGACATCGACGGCCTGACCGCGGCGACGGCGTACACCTTCACCGTCCGGGCCCGCGACGGCGCCGGAAACCTGTCCCGGCCGAGCGCCGTCGCGCGGGTCACCACCCCCGTCCCCGCCCCCTCGGACACCAGGGTCCCCACCACGCCCGTGAAACTGCGCGCCGCCGCGGACGGCAGCCGCGCCGCCACGCTGTCCTGGGGCGCCTCGACGGACGACGTGGCCGTCACCGCGTACGACATCTACCAGGAGGACTCCCGGATCCACACGGTGCCGGGCACGGAGACCGAGGCCCGGGTGAGCGGACTGCGCCCGGGCACCGTGTACACGTTCACTGTCCGGGCCCGTGACGCCGCCGAGAAGTCCTCACCCGACAGCGAGGCCGTCGACCTCACCACTGCTTCCGCCCCCGGAGCACCCGCGAGCACCGCCCCCACCGGTCTGCGGACGGCGCTGACCAAGGAGGGCGAGGAGTACGTCGTCGGCCTGTCCTGGGACCAGCCGGACACCGGCGGCGAGATCCCCGCGTACCAGCTCCACCTCAACGGGAAGATGACCACGACGATCGTCTGGGGCGGCACTCCGCCGAAGGGCCGCGCGACCTACCGTCTGACGCTCGGCGATCCGCCCGGCACCCGCTACTCACTGAAGATCCGCGCCAAACTGCCCGACGGCACCTGGGGCGACTTCTCCGCACAGCGCACGGTCGTCCTGCCGGGCTGACGGGCGGTGGCGGGGCGCTCGGACGCGTCGGTCCAGGCCGTGTCCGCACCGCTCCCGGTGCCACAGGGGCGCCAGGAGAGGTGCGTCGACCTGCGCGACACGCGTCAGCGCAGCTGCTCGTACGCCGGCAGCGTCAGGAAGTCCGCGTAGTCCTGGTCCAGGGAGACCTGGAGCAGGAGGTCGTGGGCCTCCTGCCACTTGCCCGCTGCGAACTGCTCGTCGCCGATCTCCGCGCGGATCGTGCCGAGTTCCTCGGCGGCGATCCTGCGGGCCAGGTCCGCCGTGGCGTGTTCGCCGTTCTCGAAGACCACGTCCGCGTTGATCCACTGCCAGATCTGCGAGCGCGAGATCTCGGCGGTGGCGGCGTCCTCCATCAGGTTGAAGATGGCGACCGCGCCCATGCCGCGAAGCCAGGCCTCGATGTAGCGGATGCCGACCGCGACGGCGTTCTGGAGGCCCTCGTACGTGGGCCTGGCGTCCAGGGTGTCGATGGCGATCAGGTCGCCGGGAGCCACGGTGACGTCCTCGCGCAGGCGGTCCTTCTGGTTCGGCTTCTCGCCGAGGACGGCGTCGAAGGAGGCCATGGCGATCGGCACGAGGTCGGGGTGGGCGACCCAGGAGCCGTCGAAGCCGTCGTGGGCCTCGCGGTCCTTGTCCGCCTTGACCTTCTCGAAGGCGACCTTGTTGACCTCCGCGTCGCGGCGCGACGGGATGAAGGCGGCCATGCCGCCGATCGCGTGGGCGCCGCGCTTGTGGCAGGTGCGCACCAGGAGTTCGGTGTACGCCCGCATGAACGGGGCGGTCATCGTGACGAGGTTGCGGTCGGGGAGCACGAACTTCGAGCCGCCGTCGCGGAAGTTCTTGACGATGGAGAAGAGGTAGTCCCAGCGGCCCGCGTTCAGCCCGGAGGCGTGGTCGCGGAGCTCGTAGAGGATCTCCTCCATCTCGTACGCGGCGGTGATCGTCTCGATCAGCACGGTCGCGCGGACCGTGCCCTGCGGGATGCCGGCGTAGTCCTGGGCGAAGACGAAGATGTCGTTCCAGAGGCGGGCCTCCAGGTGCGACTCCGTCTTCGGGAGGTAGAAGTACGGGCCCTTGCCGAGGTCGATCAGACGCTGGGCGTTGTGGAAGAAGTAGAGGCCGAAGTCGACCAGCGCACCGGGCACCGGGGTGCCGTCGAACTGGAGGTGGCGCTCGTTCAGGTGCCAGCCGCGCGGGCGCATGACGACCGTCGCGAGTTCGTCGGCGGGCCCCAGTGCGTAGGACTTGCCCGACTTCGGGTCGGTGAAGTCGATCGCGCGGTTGTAGGCGTCGGTCAGGTTGAGCTGGCCGAGGATGACGTTCTCCCACGTGGGGGCGGACGCGTCCTCGAAGTCGGCGAGCCAGACCTTGGCGCCCGAGTTCAGGGCATTGATGGTCATCTTGCGGTCGGTCGGACCGGTGATCTCCACCCGGCGGTCGTCGAGCGCGGCCGGGGCCGGTGCGACCTTCCAGGAGTCGTCCTCGCGGAGCTGTGCGGTCTCCGGGAGGAAGTCGAGGGTGGAGGTGCGTGCGATCTCGGCGCGGCGCTCGCCCCTGCGGGTGAGGAGCTCGTCACGGCGGGGCGTGAACCGCCGGTGCAGCTCGGCCACGAACGCGAGGGCCGCGGGGGTCAGGACCTCGTCCTGCCGGGGCAGGGGCTCGGCATCGACGATGGCCAGCGTGGACGGCGCTGGTGCGGACATGAGCTGTCACTCCTTCAGCGGGCGGTGCGCGAGCGGCCTCTCACGGCCGCCGGGACGCCTGGGACGGCACGGCGTGCCAAGGCTCCGAGATGCGGCCGTGGGCGCCGTCTGGGGTTCAAAGCGCTTCTGACCAGTGGATAGTAGTTTCCTCATGGTGGAAGTTCAATGGTTTGTTGATATCGAGATTCTCCGGGTCGACATACGTGGGACACCGATGGCGCGGCGTGCCAGGGCGGGCACGGTCCGTACGTTCCCGCCATTCCAGGGCTGCGGTCACTCCAGGCGCGTCAGGTCCTCCGGCGTGTCGATGTCGTACGCCTGAGCCACATCGGAACACTCGACGAGCGTGATCGCATCGCGGTGCGCCCGCAGGTACGCGCGCGCCCCCTGATCCCCGACGGCCGCCTCCGCGATGTCCGCCCAGCGGTCGGCGCCGAACAGCACCGGATGGCCGCGCTCCCCGTCGTACGAGGCGGCGGCAAGGCTCGACCGCGCGCGGTACGCCGACCTCACCCGCGCCACCGCCTGCGCCCCGATCCCCGGCTGATCCACCAGGAGCACCAGTGCCGCGTCCGCCCCCGTCCCGGCGAGCGCCCCGAGTCCTGCCCGCAGGGAGGAGCCCATGCCCTGCTCCCACTCCGGGTTGTCGGTCACCACACACCCGGTCAGATCGGCCCGCGCCCGTACGTCTTCGGCGGCCGCGCCCAGCACCACGTGGAGCGGACCGCACCCCCCGTCGCGCAGGACCCGGAGGGCGTACTCGACCAGGGGACGGCCGCGGTGCGGCAGCAGCGCCTTCGGCCGGCCGCCGAGCCGGCGGCCGCCACCCGCGGCGAGCAGGACACCGGCGATCACCGGGTTCTCTGATGTAGGAGACATGGGCCCTGGATACCACCGCACCGTTCGCACAGGCGAAACACGCGTCACCCCCGGGGGCAACCGTCAATTCTGTCCATGGAGTGGCGCGCGCCACCTTTCATGGCGTTAACTTGCCGACAACCCCAGGCACTTGACCACGGCCCGGGGCTTGGTCGAAACACCGGCACAAGGCGGTCGGAACACCGGCACAAAGGTGTGCGAGGGGGAGTGCTTTGTTGCGAAGCGTGGGGCAGAAGCGGGTGACCGGACGTGGCGGGGAAGACCCGAGGGTGACGGGACTGCGGACGGCCGTCTCCCGGCTCCGCCGTGAACTGGCCGGACATCCCGTGGACTTCCCGGACCGGGGTATCGCCGAGGACGAGCTCGCGGCGCTGGACGCCATGGCGGTCAGCGGCGCCCCGGAGACTCCCCGGCTGCGCCGCTCACTGCTGCTGATCGCGGGGGCGATCGGCTCGGTCAGCGCCCTGGCCCCCGGGCTCAGGGACGTACGGAACGCGGTGGACCTCTTCGGGGAGCCACCGCGCCGCTGAACCGCTCCCGGGGGAGGCAGGGTCAGCGGCGGATCAGACGGCGTGCCGTCGCCGCCGCGACCGCCGAGGTGCGCGAGTCCACGCCCAGCTTGGCGTAGATGTGCACCAGATGGGACTTCACCGTCGCCTGGCTGAGGAACAGCCGCTTGCTGACCTGCTGGTTGGAGAGCCCTTCGCCCACGAGCTGGAGAACCTCCAGCTCACGCTTGGTGAGGGCCTCCGACGGCGTCCGCATCCGGTCCATCAGCCGGTGCGCGACCGCGGGGGCGAGCGCCGAGCGGCCGGCGGCCGCCGTGCGCACCGCCGCCGCCAGTTCCTCCGGTGGCGCGTCCTTCAGCAGATAGCCGCTCGCGCCCGCCTCCACGGCGGCCAGGATGTCCGCGTCGGAGTCGTACGTGGTGAGGATCAGCACCCGGGGCGCGCCGGGCGATCCGGTGATCGCGGCCGTCGCCTGTGAGCCGTGCATCCCCGCACCGAACTGCAGATCCATCAGGACCACGTCGAAGGCACCCGTCGCGGCGAGGGCCACGGCCTCCTCGGCGGTCGCCGCCTCGGCCGCGACCCGGAAGTCCGGCTCGGTGTCGAGCACGGCACGCAGCCCCGCCCGCACCACCGGATGGTCGTCGGCGAGCAGCAGACGGATCGGCGTACTCATGCGGCGTCCTCCGTGGAGTGCGGGAGCGGAAGAGGAAGAGGCAGCGTCACCGCGACCGCTGTGCCCTGGCCGGGGGCGGACTCGACGCTCAGGGTGCCGCCCAGCGAACGGGCCCGGGACCGCATCGCGGGCAGCCCGAAGCCGCCGTCACCGGAGGCCGGCGCGGATACGGCGCCCGGCTCGAAGCCTCGGCCGTCGTCCACCACGTCCAGGGACACCGAGGTGTCCATGAAGCTGAGCGTCATCTCCACCCGGTCCGCTCCGGCGTGCTGCACCGCGTTGGCCAGCGCCGACTGCGCGGTACGGAGCAACGCCACCTCGTAGGGCGTGGGCAGCTCCACCGGGGTGCCGCTCACCGCGAACTGCACGATGAGGCCGGGGGACCCGGTGCGGCCGCGGAGGCGTTCCAGGGCTGCGGCCAGCGAGCCGTGCTCCAGGTCGGGCGGGCTCAGGGCGCGTACGAAACGGCGGGCCTCGGCCAGGTTGTCCTGGGCCGCCTCGCGCGCCTGACGGACGTGGGCCGTGGCCGTCCCCTCGGCGGGCAGCGAGCGCTCGGCCGCGCGCAGGAGCAGCTGGATGCTGGACAGGCCCTGTGCCAGGGTGTCGTGGATCTCCCGGGCCAGCCGTTCCCGTTCGGCGAGGGTTCCCGCCGTGCGCTCCGCGACGGCCAGCTCCTCCCGCGTCGCGACCAGTTCCTCGATCAGCTCGCGACGCCGTTCGCTCTCCCGGAACAGCGCTTCGTAACCGAGCACCGTCGCGACGGCGACGGCCGCACCGAGCAGCGGACCGATGAACGTGCCAGGCGTCGTCTCCTGGCCGTGCAGTACGAAACTCGTGATCGCAGCGAGCGCGGTCACCGCCACGGCGGGCAGGGCCCAGCGCACCGGGAGGAGGTGCAGCTGGAGAAAGTAGAGGGGGAACGCCACCCACAGAGCGTTCGGCGAGAGCACGAGCAGCGCCAGCCAGACCGCGCCGAGCACCGTCAGCCAGAGGGCCGCGGCGCGGCTTCGCGGCTGCACGGCCGGGGCCAGGACGCCTGCCGCGTACACGGCTGCCATCAGGCAGGTCACCACCACGACGGCGGTGGCGTGCGGGGCGTCGTCACTGGCCGCGCGCAGCGCGACGAGGCCCAGCAGCCCGGCGAGCAAGCCGTGCAGGCAGAGGCGCAGTGCGGCGGTGACCGGCATATGCGAACGCGAATCCATGGTCCGTCCAGCGTAGACGCGCGGGTCCGGCGGGCAGTCAATCGAAAGGTTGATGTTCGGCCCTTCCCCCGCGCGATGTCCGTGCGGGTCCGCGACGTGAGGCTGGAGTCATGTTCGTCGCATGGAGAGATCTGGCATTCGCCAAGGGGCGGTTCGCGCTCATGGGCACCGTCGTCGTACTGATCACGCTGCTCGTCGGCCTGCTGTCCGGGCTCACGGCCGGCCTGGCCAGGGAGAACACCTCGGCCGTCACCGGGCTGGACGCCGACCGTCTGGCCTTCGCAGCCCCACCCGACGGCCGCTCCGTGTCCTTCACCGATTCGGCCGTCCAGGAACGCGCCTGGCGCACCTGGGCCGAGCGGCCCGGTGTCGCCGAGGCCCGGCCGCTCGGCATCCGGACGGTGAACGCCGCCACGCTCGCGGGCGGGCGGACCGCCGCGGTCTCCGCCTTCGGCGTCGAGCCGGACGGCGGACTCGGACCCGAAGGCGTACGTCCGGGCGCGGGAAAGGCGGTGCTGTCGGAGAAGGCCGCGGATGACCTGGGAGTGGCGACCGGTGACCAGGTACGGCTCGGCGGCGTCGAGCTGAGCGTCGCCGCCGTCGCCGGAGACGCCTCGTACAGCCATACGCCGGTCGTGTGGACCTCCCTCGCCGACTGGCAGCGGCTCGGTGACCAGGGCGGCCGTACGGAGCAGCGGGCCACGGTCATCGCCCTGCGCACCACCGGTGAGGTGGACGTCGCGGCAGGCGACAGGGCGGCCGGCACCAGCTCGCACACCGTCGCGGAATCCCTCACCGCGATCGGCTCCTACCAGGCCGAGAACGGCTCGCTCCAGCTGATGCGCGGCTTCCTCTTCGCCATCTCCGCCCTCGTCATCGGTGCCTTCTTCACCGTGTGGACGATCCAGCGCTCCGGTGACGTCGCCGTACTCAAGGCGCTGGGTGCCTCCACGGCGTATCTGCTGCGCGACGCTCTGGGCCAGGCCGTGGCCGTGCTCGTGATCGGTACGGGCCTGGGCGCCGCGCTCGCTACGGGCATCGGCGCGTTCATCGGCGGCGGCACGGTGCCGTTCGTCCTCGACCTGGCGACCGTGCTCGTACCGGCGGCCGTCATGACCGTCCTCGGGGCGCTCGGCGCGGCCCTGTCCATCAGGCGGATCACCGCCGTCGATCCGCTCACCGCGCTCGGGAGTGCCCGATGACCCTCACCCTTGTCGACGTCACCCTCACCTACCCCGACGGGGACGGCCGGCTCACCGCGCTCGACCAGGTCTCCCTGGACGTCCCCGGAGGTTCGCTCGCCGCCGTCGTCGGACCGTCCGGCTCCGGGAAGTCGAGCCTCCTCGCGGTGGCCGCCACGCTCGTCACCCCGGACAGCGGAAAGACCGTCGTGGCCGGTACGGAGACCGCGGGGCTCAGCGCCGCCGACAAGGCGGCCCTGCGCCGCGAGCACATCGGCATCGTCTTCCAGCAGCCCAACCTGCTGCCTTCCCTGACCGCCGCCGAGCAGCTCCAGGTGATGGCCCATCTGTCACGCGGGCCGGTGCGTCCGGCGCGGGCACGGGCCCTGGAGCTCCTGGACGCCGTGGGTCTCGCCGACAAGGCGGACCGCAGGCCGCACCAGCTGTCGGGCGGCCAGCGCCAGCGGGTCAACATCGCGCGGGCCCTGATGAACGAGCCCTCACTCCTGCTCGTCGACGAGCCGACGAGCGCACTCGATCACGAACGGGGCGCCGCGGTGCTGGATCTGCTGGCCACCCTCACCAGGGAGCGGTCGACGGCGACGGTGCTCGTCACGCACGACCGCGCCCACCTGGAGCGGATGGACCGGGTCGCCGTGATGCGCGACGGCCGCCTGACGTGAGAACGCCGCCGCGGGCCCGGCACCCGTCGGGCCCGCGGCGGCGACCGGAGGTCATGACGTTCAGTGGCCTGCGGCCTCAGCTCGTGGCGCCGCTGCTCGCCAGTGCCTCGGAGAGTTCCTTCGCGATCTGCTGGAGGATCGGCACGATCCGCTCCGTCGCCGCCTCCGTCACCCGGCCCGCCGGGCCCGAGATCGAGATCGCCGCAGAGGTGGGGGAGTTGGGCACGGAGACCGCCAGGCAGCGGACCCCGATCTCCTGCTCGTTGTCGTCGACCGCGTAACCGGCCCTGCGTACCAGGTCGAGCGCGTCGAGGAAGCCGTCCGGGGTGGTGATGGTCTTCTCGGTCGCCGCCGGCATTCCCGTACGGGCGAGCAGGGCCCGCACCTCGTCGGCCGGGGTGTTCGCCAGGAGGGCCTTGCCCACGCCCGTGGAGTGGGGGAGGACCCGGCGCCCCACCTCGGTGAACATGCGCATCGAGTGCTTCGAGGGGACCTGGGCGACGTACACGATCTCGTCGCCGTCCAGCAGGGCCATGTTCGCCGTCTCGCCGGTCTCCTCGACCAGGCGCTGGAGGTACGGGCGGGCCCAGGTGCCGAGCAGCCGGGACGCGGACTCGCCGAGGCGGATCAGCCGGGGGCCGAGCGCGTAGCGGCGGTTGGGCTGCTGGCGGACGTAGCCGCACACGACCAGGGTGCGCATCAGCCGGTGGATGGTGGGCAGGGGCAGTCCGCTGCTCGCGGAGAGCTCACTCAGCCCGACCTCGCCCCCGGCGTCCGCCATCCGTTCCAGCAGATCGAAGGCGCGTTCAAGGGACTGCACACCGCCGCTGGGGCCGGCGGGCTTGGAGTCGGATGTGCTGGCGTGGGACGGCGGCACGTCAACGGTCCTTTCGATGCGGAACAGCAAGGCGCCAGCCTACCGGGCGGTTCCCGATCGGCCCACTGTTCCCGGAGGGCGTCCTTGCCGGTCAGGGGCTGTTTTGTCCAGGTGCCGCAGGTCGGCGCAGCACGCACCCGGGGCCCTTCCTGGTCCATGCTACATTCCGCGCTGCGGAATTAGGCTTTTACTTCGTGGAAACATCTAGTTCCCCTCACGGGTGGTCGACTTGCCGCCGGGCGAGCAGAGTGAAGGTCTTGACGAGGGCGGCTCCCCGATGAAGACTCCTTCAACAGTTCGTTGAAACAACAGTTCGTTGAAACCTTCGAGTTTCGTTTCCACCACGAAGTGAGGAGCACGGGTGTCCGGTGCGGAAGTGAAGCTGGTACTGCGCTCGACGCGCGTCGTCACCCCTGAGGGCACGCGCCCAGCGACGGTCGCCGTCGCCGACGGGACGATCGCCGCCGTCCTTCCGTACGACACCGAGGTGCCCCACGGCGCCCGCCTGGAGGACTTCGGCGACGACGTCCTGATGCCCGGCCTCGTCGACACCCACGTGCATGTGAACGACCCCGGCCGCACCGAGTGGGAAGGCTTCTCCACCGCCACCCGGGCAGCCGCCGCCGGCGGCATCACCACCCTCCTCGACATGCCGCTCAACTCCCTCCCGCCGACCACCACCGTGGACCACCTGCGCACCAAGCAGCGGGTGGCCGCCCCCAAGGTGCACGTCGACACGGGCTTCTGGGGCGGCGCGATCCCCACCAACACGAAGGACCTGCGCCCGCTGTACGAGGCCGGGGTCTTCGGCTTCAAGTGCTTCCTGTCCCCCTCGGGCGTCGAGGAGTTCCCGGAGCTCGACCAGGATCAGCTGGCCCGCACCATGGCCGAGATCTCGGACCTCGGCGGCCTCCTGATCGTGCATGCCGAGGACCCGCACCACCTGGAGGCGGCCCCGCAGCGAGGCGGTCCCGCGTACGCCGACTTCCTCGCCTCCCGTCCCCGCGACGCGGAGAACACCGCGATCGCCGGCCTCATCGCGCACGCCAGGCGACTGAACGCCCGCGTCCACGTGCTCCACCTGTCGTCCAGCGACGCGCTGGAGCCGATCGCCGCCGCGAAGCGCGAGGGCGTCCGCGTCACCGTCGAGTCCTGCCCGCACTTCCTCACCCTCACCGCCGAGGAGGTCCCTGACAGGGCGACGGAGTTCAAGTGCTGCCCGCCCATCCGGGAGGCCGCCAACCAGGACGCTCTGTGGCAGGGACTCGCCGACGGCACGATCGACTGCGTCGTCTCCGACCACTCGCCCTGCACCACCGACCTCAAGACGCCGGACTTCGCCTCCGCGTGGGGCGGCATCTCCTCCCTCCAGCTCGGCCTCCCCGCCATCTGGACCGAGGCCCGCAGGCGCGGCCACACCCTCGACGACGTGGTGCGCTGGATGTCCGCCGCCCCCGCCGAACTGGCGGGACTGGACCGCAAGGGCGCCATCGAGGCAGGCCGCGACGCCGACTTCGCCGTCCTCGACCCCGACGGCACCTTCACCGTCGACCCCGCCGAGCTCTTCCACCGCAACCAGGTCACCGCCTACGCGGGCAGGACCCTGCACGGCGTCGTGAAGTCCACCTGGCTGCGCGGCGTACGGATCGCGGACCGGGGAGTCCTCGCCGGACCCACCGGCCGCCTGCTCGAAAGGAACTTCTGACCATGACGGCGATCCCGCACTTCACCGGTGACGCGAGCCCGTACGGCGGTGGCGACCCGTACGCCGACTACCGCACCGCGGACTTCCCCTTCACCCAGCTCGTCGATCTCGCCGACCGCCGTCTCGGCGCGGGAGTGATCGCCGCCAACGACGAGTTCTTCGCCGAGCGCGAGAACCTGCTCAAGCACGGACCCGCCGTCTTCGACCCCGAGCGCTTCGGCCACAAGGGCAAGATCATGGACGGCTGGGAGACCCGCCGGCGCCGCGGCGTGAGCGCCGCGCAGCCGCACCCCACCGACGAGGACCACGACTGGGCGCTCGTCCGGCTCGGGGCGCCCGGCGTCGTACGCGGTCTGGTCGTGGACACCGCGCACTTCCGGGGGAACTACCCGCAGGCGGTCTCCGTCCAGGCGGTCTCCCTGCCCGGCTCCCCTTCGCCCGAGGAACTGCTCGCCCCTGACGTGAAGTGGACAACCCTCGTCCCCCGCACGGCCGTTGGCGGTCACGCTGCCAACGGGTTCCTCGTCGAGGCCGAACAGCGCTTCACCCACCTGCGGGTCAACCAGCACCCGGACGGCGGGATAGCCCGGCTCCGGGTGTACGGGGAAGTGGCGCCCGACCCCGTCTGGCTCGCCGCACTCGGCACCTTCGACCTGGCGGCCCTGGAGAACGGCACCCAGGTCGAGGACGCCTCCGACCGCTTCTACTCCCCGGCCACGAACACCATCCAGCCCGGCCGCTCCCACAAGATGGACGACGGCTGGGAGACCCGGCGCCGGCGCGACCGGGGCAACGACTGGATCCGCTACCGGCTGGCCGCGCAGTCGCGCATCGGTGCCGTGGAGATCGACACCGCCTACCTCAAGGGCAACTCGGCGGGCTGGGCGACGCTCTCGGTCCGGGACGGGGACACCGGCGAGTGGGCCGAAGTCCTGCTCCGGACCCGGCTGCAGCCCGACACCAACCACCGTTTCGTCCTGCCGGAGCCGGTCGTCGGTACCCACGTCCGGATCGACATCTTCCCGGACGGCGGAATCTCCAGGCTGCGGCTCTTCGGCTCGCTGACCGAGGACGGGGCGGCGGCGCTCGCCGCACGCCACCGCGAACTGGGAGGCTGAGCGGGCGCGGTACGTCCGGCGTGTCCTGGCAGGTGCCGTTTTGTCCTCGATGACCGAACGGGCTTGAATGGGAGATCCGCCGGACGTACCGACCAGGAGTCGCCATGATCTTCATCGCCGTCAAGTTCACCGTGCGCAGCGCCGAGCGGGACAACTGGCTCCCTGCCGTCGACGAGTTCACCCTGGCCACCCGCATGGAACCGGGCAACCTCTTCTTCGAGTGGTCGTACAGCGTCGAGAACCCGGACCAGTTCGTCCTGCTCGAAGCCTTCGCCTCGCCGGAGGCGGGCGAGGCGCATGTGAAGTCCGCGCACTTCGCGGCGGCGATGGACACGATGTCCGAGCTGGTCTCCGAGATTCCGGAGATCATCAACGTCGAGGTGCCGGGGGAGAGCTGGGGCCGCATGGCCGAGGTCACGCCCCGCAACCGCTGACGCGTCCGCGCCGGACCCGCCGCGCAACGGCTGACGCGTCCGCGCCGGACCCGCCGCGCAACGGCTGACGCGTCCGCGCCGGACCCGCCGCGCAACGGCTGACGCGTCCGCGCCGGACCCCGCCCCGGTCGCGGGGCGGGGGTCAGAACTCCTCGTGCGTCTCCGGATCGCCGCCGAAGCGGCGCTCGCGGCCCGGCGCGATCCGCGTGAGCTCGTCCGGCGCCAGCTCGAACCCGAACAGGTCGAGGTTCTCGCGCTGCCGCCCCGCGTCGGCCGACTTGGGGATCGGCACCGCGCCGACCTGGACGTGCCAGCGCAGCACCACCTGGCCGGTGGTCACCCCGTGCGCCTCGGCGGCCGCCACGACACCCGGGGCCGCCAGCACCTCGCGGCCCCGGGCCAGCGGGCTCCAGCTCTCCGTCACGATGCCCTTCGCGCGGTGCACCGCCCGCAACTCCTCCTGGGGCAGCAGCGGATGCATCTCGATCTGGTTCACGGCCGGCACCACTCCCGTCTCCTGCTGGAGATGATCGAGGTGGGCCGCCGTGAAGTTGGAGACTCCGATGGAGCGGACGAGCCCCTCCTCACGGAGCTTGATCAGCGCCCTCCAGGTCTCCAGGTACTTGCCGACCTGCGGCAGCGGCCAGTGGATCAGATACAGATCGACGTAGTCGAGCCCGAGATTGCTCCGGGACTCCTCGAACGACGCGAGCGTCTCCTCGTAACCGTGATGCCGCCCCGGCACCTTCGTCGTGACGAAGACGTCTTCGCGCGGCACACCGCTCCGGGCGATCCCGCGCCCGGTGCCCGTCTCGTTGCCGTAGTTCAGGGCGGTGTCGACGAGCCGGTAGCCGAGGCCGAGCGCCCCGGCCACCGCCTTCTCGGCTTCGGCGTCGTCCAGCGGCCAGGTGCCGAGACCGACCGCGGGGACCGTGCGGCCGTCGTTGAGGGTGTGTGCCGGAATCCCGGACATGATCTCCCTTTCCGTTCGCGTGGCTACCCGGCCAGCGTAGGACGGACCACCGGTCGGGGCAGGCCGGGAACTGCCCGCCCCGCCCCGCCCGGCGGCCAGGGCCCCGGGGTTACGCGGCGTGGCCGCCGTCCACCACCACCTCCGTACCGGTGATGTACGCCGCGTCCTCGCTCGCGAGGTATGCGATCAGGGAGGCGACCTCGTCCGCCGTGCCGAACCGGTCCAGCGTGGTGGCCGCCCGCTGGCCCGCCGCGAACGGACCGCCGGCCGGGTTGAGGTCGGTGTCGACCGGGCCGGGCTGGATCAGGTTCACCGTGATGCCCCGCGGGCCGAGCTCACGCGCGAGCGGCTTGGTGAGACCCGCGAGGGCGGACTTGCTCATCGTGTAGAGCGTCGCGCCGGGCCCGCCCGTGTGCCTGCTCAGGGCCGTACCGACCGAGATGATGCGGCCGCCGTCGCTCATCCGGCCCGCCGCGGCACGGCAGGCGAGGAACACCGCCCGCACGTTCACGGCGAGGGTTCGGTCGATGTCGGCGTCCGTGAGCGAGGTGATGGGCCCGAGGATGCCGATCCCGGCGTTGTTGACGAGGATGTCGAGCCCGCCGAGGGCGTCGGCGGCGGCGTTCACGGCCGCTGCGGGCGATGCCGCGTCCGAGGCGTCGGCGCGCAGGGCGACGGCCCGGCGGCCGTAGCCCTCGATCTTCCGGACGACGGCCTGGGCAGCCGCCTCGTCCCGCACGTAGGTCAGCGCCACGTCGGCGCCGTCCTGCGCCAGCCGGATGGCGGTGGCGGCGCCGATGCCCCGGCTGCCGCCGGTGACGAGTGCGGTCCTGTTGCTGCTGCTGGTCATGTCGGATTCCCTGCCGCTCGGTGAGCGCCGCCGTACCGGCGACAAGAACCAGGAAAGTCCTCGCGGGCCATGGATACCGGCGGGAAACGGACGCCCACTGTGCGCGTGGGCGACGGGGAGTCCGGCTTCCCCCACCGGCACGGGAGTCCGCTCGTGAACGACGCCGGCTTCCTCGACGGCCCACTCCGAGTGACGTGGCCGGCCGGCCGGTTCATGAGGGCCGGCGCGCCGGGACCGCTGCCCACCGGGCGCCACACCGTCCGTCCCGGCGGCCGGATCCGGCCGGTGAGACGGGTGTTCCCGCAGACCGCACCCGCCGGTACGGTGATCGTTCAGCGTGCGAGCCGGTGAGGTCTCCACACATTGATTCCGCTGTGGAGAACAAGGAGCACCAGGTGTCCGCCGTTGCCGTGCCCGCCCTGGCGCCCCCGCGCCGCGCTTGGGTCACCGATCTGCCCGTGCTGGTCGTCGCCGCCGTCTGGGGGTCGAGCTATCTCGCGGCCAAGGGCATCACGACGACCCACACCGTCGTCGCCGTGCTCGTCCTGCGGTTCGCGATAGTGCTACCCGTCCTCGTGGCCGCCGGGTGGCGCAGGCTCCGGGCGCTGAGCGCGGCGCAGTGGCGCGGCGCCGGTCTCCTCGGGCTCGTCCTCAGCGGGATCTTTCTGCTGGAGACGTACGGCGTGGTCCACACCTCGGCCACCAACGCCGGGCTCATCATCAGCCTCACGATGATCTTCACGCCGCTCGCGGAGGCCGCCGTGACGAGGATCAGGCCCCCCAGGGCCTTCCTCGCGGCAGCCGGCCTCTCGGTCGCGGGAGTGCTCCTCCTCACCCAGGGGGGCGGCTTCACCAGCCCCTCGACGGGGGATGTCCTCATGCTCCTCGCCGCCGTCGCCCGTACCGTCCACGTCCTGCTGATGGCCCGGATCAAGTCGGTGCAGGAAGCGGACTCGCTGTCGCTGACCACGGTCCAGCTGGGCGGCGCCGTCGCCGTCTTCGCCGTTCTCGCGGCCCTGCCCGGAACCGGCGCGGCACCGTGGACCGTCGCCGCCGACTTCGGCGTCCGCGAGTGGGCCGGGCTGGTGTTCCTCTCCGTCTTCTGCACGCTCTTCGCCTTCTTCGTGCAGATGTGGTCCGTACGCCGCACCTCACCGTCCCGGGTCAGCCTGCTGCTCGGTACGGAACCGCTGTGGGCGGCGGCCGTGGGCATCTCGATCGGCGGTGAGCGGCTCGGCGTGCTCGCGGTGGTGGGAGCCGGGCTGGTGCTGGCCGGCACGGCATGGGGGCGTCGCAGCGCGGACAGAGCCGCCGCCACCCCCTGAGGGCTGTCCCGTAACCCCTGGCGGGCGCACGACGACAGCTACGGCACCTCGCCGCGTTGTCGGAACGCCCGAATACATCCGGTACGCGGACGTCCCTCCGCCTTGTGATGCACCGCATCTGGCGCCGCGCGCTGATCCACCAGGGATTACGGGACAGCCCTCAAGGGACCGCACCCCTCACTCCTTGATCGAGTCGGCCGCGACCATCACCGCGACACCCGTCACGACCAGCACGGCGTGGGCGAACGTCTGGTTCTCGCTGAGGAAGTCGATCCGCCGCACCACCGCCCAGAGCCGGAACCACCCCGTCCATTCGTGCAGCAGTCCGGCCACGCCCTGAACGAAGACGATGAAGCCCACCGACTCGACCAATTTCTTCATGCGCCGAGCCTCGCCCGTGCGCTTCGGGGCCCGCGTCGGCCACCGGTCTGCGAGGCCGCGCCGAAAGTCTCCAAGCCGTACGACTTCGGTCTCTCCTCCACGCCGGAAGCCCGTTCCCGGCCTCCTGGCTGCGTAGCTTTGTCGATATGACGCGAACGGAGTACCGCCGGCTCCTGCCCTCGGCGACGGCCGGCCCCGAGCTGCCCGGCGACCGGGGCAGGGCGCGCCGGACGCTGCGGGACCAGGCGGTCGACATCACCGCCTTCCTCTGCGCCGCGGGTGTCGGGATGCTCGCCATCGGCACGATCGAGGCGGACTCGACGACACCGGACGCGGTCGTCCTCGCCGACGCACTGATCGGGACCGCGGCCTGCTGTGCGCTGTGGGTCCGCAGACGGTGGCCCGTCCCGCTCGCCGTGATCCTCACGCTCGTCGGCATCGTCGAACCCGTCGCCGCAGGCGCCCTGCTGATCGCGCTGTTCAGCCTGGCCGTGCACCGGCCGTTCCGGCCGGTCGCTCTCGTCGGCGCCGGCGCCCTGGCCGTCGCGCCGCTGCAACCGTGGCTGCGCCCCGACCCGGGTCTCTCGTTCATCGCCTCCACCCTCATCGGCGTCCTGCTCATCCTGCTGGTCCTCAGCTGGGGCATGATCGTGCGCTCCGGACGCCAGCTCGTGATCACGCTGCGCGAACGGGCCCACCGCGCCGAGGCCGAGGCGGAGCTCCGTGCCGAACAGGCCCAGCGACTGGCCCGCGAGGCCATCGCGCGCGAGATGCACGACGTACTCGCCCACCGGCTGACGCTCCTCAGCGTCCACGCGGGCGCCCTGGAGTTCCGCCCCGACGCGCCACCGGCCGAGGTCGCCAGGGCCGCCGGAGTGATCAGGGACAGCGCCCGCGAGGCGCTCCAGGACCTCCGCGAGATCATCGGCGTCCTGCGCGCCCCCGGGGAGGGCGACGAGAGCGACCGGCCGCAGCCCACCCTCCTGAGCCTGGACGCCCTGGTTGCCGAGTCCCGTCTCGCCGGCATGAAGGTCACCCTCGACAACCGCGTCGCCGACCCGGCCTCCGCCCCGGCCGCCCTCGGCCGCACCGTCTACCGCATCGCCCAGGAGTGCCTCACCAACGCCCGTAAACACGCGCCCGGCACGGAGGTCTCCCTCACCCTGACCGGCGGCCCCGGTGAGGGGCTCGCCGTCGAGGCCCGCAACCCCGCCCCCACGGAACCCTTCGAGCGGGTCCCCGGCTCGGGCCAGGGCCTCATCGGCCTCACCGAACGGGCCACCCTCGCCGGTGGTCACCTCGGCCACGGCCCGGAACCCGACGGCGGGTTCGGCGTCCGGGCCTGGCTACCGTGGGCCGCATGACTACCCCGACGCCCCCGGTGGCGCGACCGGTCCGGCTGCTCATCGTCGACGACGACCCGCTCGTACGGGCCGGGCTCACCCTGATGCTCGGCGGGGCCGAGGCCATCGACATCGTCGGGGAGGGTGCGGACGGCAGCGAGGTCGTGGAACTCGTCGACCGGCTGCACCCCGACGTCGTGCTGATGGACATCCGGATGCCCGTCATGGACGGGCTCACCGCGACCGAGGCCGTACGGCGGCGCCCGAACGCCCCCGAAGTCGTCGTCCTCACCACCTTCCACGCCGACGAGCAGGTGCTCCGGGCGATCCGCGCCGGAGCCGCAGGCTTTGTCCTGAAAGACACGCCTCCCGCTCAGATCATGGACTCCGTTCTCCGTGTCGCCGCCGGTGACCCCGTGCTCTCGCCGGCCGTCACCCGCCGGCTCATGGTCCGCGCCGCGGGCGGCGCCCCGGACGACCGGGCGGGCCGCACGGACCGGGCGCGGCAACGGTTCGCCGGACTCGCCGACCGTGAACAGGCGGTGGCACTCGCGGTCGGAGGGGGTGCTTCCAACGCGGAGATCGCCGGTGCGCTCTACCTCAGCGTGGCGACCGTGAAGACACACGTCTCCCGCATCCTGGCCAAGCTCGGGCTCAACAACCGTGTCCAGATCGCACTGTTGATCCACGACGCAGGGCTGCTCGACGAGGACTCGGCCGACGGCGGCGGCATACGCTGAACGGATCGGACCGGAAGGGGGCCGGCCATGACCATGGTCGATCTGAGGGAAGCGCACGACTTCACGGCGAACCCGTATCCGTACTACGCGAAGCTGCGCGCGGAGGGCCCGGTGCACACGATCCGCACCGACGGCTTCGACCGTATCTGGCTGATCGTCGGCTACGAGGAGGCCAGGGCCGCCCTCGCGGACCAGCGCTTCAGCAAGAACTGGCGCACGGGCGGCAACTGGTCGGCCACTGCCGGCTCGATCAACGCGAACATGCTGGAGATGGACGCACCGCACCACACCAGGCTGCGCAAACTCGTCGCCCGTGAGTTCACCGCACGCCGGGTCGAGGCGCTGCGGCCGCGCGTCGAGCAGGTCACCGGTCAGCTGCTCGACGCGATGCTCCCCGCCGGGCGGGCCGACCTCGTGGACGCACTGGCCTTCCCGCTGCCCATGACGGTCATCTGCGAACTCATCGGAGTGCCGGACCTCGGCCGTGACGCCTTCCGGCTGATGTCCGGGAGCATCGTCGCGCCCTCCTCGGCCGAGCAGGAGGGCGAGGCGGTCCGCGCGATGGGCGCCTATCTCGTCGATCTGATCGAGGACAAGCGCCGTACACCCGGCCAGGACCTGATGAGCGCCCTCATCGAGGCACGCGACGACGGGGGCGACCGGCTGTCCCCCGACGAACTCGTCGGCATGGCTTTCCTGTTGCTCGTGGCGGGCCACGAGACGACCGTCAACCTCATCTCCAACGGTGTACGCGCACTCCTGGACCACCCGGACCAGCTCGCCCTGCTCCGGGCGGACCCGGGTCTCATCGACGGGGCGGTCGAGGAGATGCTCCGTTACGACGGTCCGGTGGAGACCGCGACCTTCCGCTTCACCCGGGAACCGGTCAGGATCGGCCCGACCCTCATTCCGGCGGGCGAGGCGGTGCTCGTCGCCCTGGCCTCCGCCGACCGCGACCCAGGCCGCTATCCGGAGCCCGACACCTTCGACATCCGCCGTGAGGCGAGGGGGCACCTGGCCTTCGGCCACGGCATCCACTTCTGCCTGGGCGCCCCGCTGGCCCGTATGGAGGGGCGGATCGCGATCCGGAGGCTGCTTGAGCGGTGCCCGGAACTCGCCCGTGACCCGCGGGGCGGCGAGCCCGACTGGCTGCCCGGCCTGCTGATGAGAGGGGTCAGACGGTTGCCGGTGATCTGGTGAGGTAGGACCCTGTCATGAGCGAACTCGATCTCCGGACGGCACAGAAGGTCCTCGACAGCCAGCCGTTCAGTGTCCTCGTGGGTGCCCGCATCACGGCGTTCGGGGACGGCGGCGCGACCCTCGGCATCGATGCCCGGCCCGAACTCCGGCAGCAGAACGGCTTCCTGCACGGCGGAGTGCTGGCCTACGCTGCCGACAACGCGATCACCTTCGCCGCAGGCACCACCCTCGGCCCCGCCGTGCTGACCGGCGGGTTCTCCATCCAGTACGTCCGTCCGGCCACCGGCCACACGCTGACCGCCCGTGCCACCGTCGTGCACTCCGGCCGCCGCCAGGCCGTGGTCCGCTGCGACCTGTTCACCGTCGGGGACGACGGCGAGCAGAACCTCTGCGCCGTCGCGCAGGGAACCGTACTGTCCGCCAAGCAGCCCTGAAGGGACCCGCGTTGACCGCCGAACCGCTCGTCGACACCGTCGACCTCGCCGCGCTGGGCGAGGCCTTCACCCGTGACCCCTACCCCGTCTACGCGGAACTGCGCGCGCTCGGCCCCGTCCACCGGGTCCTGATCCCGGAGGGCACGCCCGCCTGGCTCGTCGTCGGATACGAGGCGGGCCGCGAACTGCTCGCCGACCAGCGGCTGTCCAAGGAATGGCGCCGTGCCTCGCCCACACTGGGCGTCAGCAAGGTGTCGTCCGGGACCTCCATGCTCAGCTCGGACGCTCCTGCGCACACCCGGCTGCGCAAGCTGGTGACCCGGGAGTTCACCCCGCGCAGGATGGAACAACTCGCTCCGCGTATCCAGGCGTTGACCGACGAGCTGCTCGACACCATGCTCGCGGGGCCCGGCCGCGGCACCGACCTGGTGGAGGCCCTGTCCTTCCCGTTACCGATGTCCGTGATCTGTGAACTCCTCGGCGTGCCGTTCCTGGACCGGCAGGCGTTCCGTCAGTGGTCCAACACCGCGGTGTCCTCCCTCGACGCCGAGGAACGCCTGTCGGCGACCGCGTCGATGACCGCCTACATCGCCGAGCTCATCGAACGCAAGCGCGCCGATCCGGGCGACGACCTGATGAGCGCGCTGATCCACACGTCCGATGACGACGGCGACCGGCTCTCCGGTGACGAGCTGATCGGCATGGCCTGGCTGCTCCTGGTCGCGGGCCACGAGACGACCGTCAACCTCATCTCCAACGGCGTGCTCGCACTGCTCGGCCACCCGGATCAGCTGGCCGCACTGCGGGCGGACTTCGGGCTGATCGACAACGCGGTGGAGGAGACCCTGCGCTACGAGGGTCCGGTCGAGACCCCCACCTACCGTTTCACCACGGAACCGCTCGACGTGGGCGGCACGGTGATTCCGGGCGGGGGCGAGCTGGTGCTCGTCGCCATGGCGGACGCCAACCGCGACCCCGCCCGCTACGAGGACCCCGACCGCTTCGACATCACGCGGGACGCGCGGGGCCACGTCGCCTTCGGCCACGGCATCCACTACTGCCTGGGCGCACCGCTGGCCCGGATCGAGGCGCGGATCGCTATCAGGTCGCTCCTCGAACGCTGCCCTGAGCTACGGCTCGACGCGGACGCGGCGAAGCTGCGCTGGCGTACGGGAATGCTGATCCGGGGCCCGCTGAGCCTGCCGGTGAGGTGGTGACCGTGCTGTCCTGAGCAAGGGTCCCGGGTCCGTTCAGCCGCCCGGGACCTCGCTCAGATCCACCGGCCGGCGCTCGCGCCGCGACCACTCGCACGCCTCCGCGATCCGCAACGCGTGCAGCGCCTCACGTCCGTCGCACGGATTCGCCAGCTCGCCCCGGACGACCCGGACGAACGCGTCGAGCTCCGCCTCGTAAGCCGGGGCGAACCGCTCCAGGAAGCCGGGCCACGGCTTCGGCGGCGCTCCGGGGCCCTGCGGCTCCGTCGACGTGAGAGGCGTCCGGTCGTCGAGCCCCACCGCGATCTGGTCCAGCTCGCCGGCCAGCTCCATGCGTACGTCGTACCCGGCGCCGTTGCACCGGGTCGCCGTCGCCGTCACCAGCGTCCCGTCGTCCAGGGTCAGCAGCGCGGCCGCCGTGTCCACGTCGCCCGCCTCGCGGAACATCGCGGGTCCGGCGTCCGACCCCGTCGCGTACACCTGCGTCACCTCGCGGCCCGTCACCCACCGGACCATGTCGAAGTCATGGACCAGACAGTCCCGGTAGAGGCCCCCCGAGAGCGGGAGATAGGCGGCGGGCGGCGGCGCCGGGTCCGAGGTGGCCGCGCGCACCGTGTGCAGCCGGCCGAGGCGCCCTTCGCGTACGGCCGCGCGCGCCGCGCCGTATCCGGCGTCGAAGCGCCGCATGAAACCCAGCTGCAGGACCGTGCCCGCCGATTCGACCTCGGCGAGCGCGCGCAGTGTGCCCGGCAGGTCGATGGCGATCGGCTTCTCGCAGAAGGCCGGGAGTCCTGCCCCGGCGGCACGGGCGATGAGTTCGGCGTGGGCGGCGGTCGCCGACGTGATCACCAGGGCGTCCAGGGCGGGGCCGCCGGCGAAGAGCTCGTCCACCGACGCGGCGGTCGCACCGGTACGGGCGGCTGTCAGCGCGGCACGGTCCGGGTCGGCGTCGGCCACGACCAGGGAGTCGACGGAGGGGTGATGGCTGAGCACCTCCGCGTGGAAGCTGCCGATACGTCCCGTTCCGATCAGTCCGATGCGCATGGCCCCAAGGTGGCGTTCGCGCTGTCGTCATGTCAAGCGTTTGTCCTGACAAATGAACAGGCGTGAGCAGGCGGGCGAACGCGCGACCGGTCGGGGCGCCTGGCCGGATCGAGCGCCCGTTCGGGACGGCATGGCTTTGTCAGGACAATCGAACTAGGCTCGTTCCGTGCCCACACAAGGAACCGACCGGCCGCTCCCGCTGAGCGTGGACCGCTCCAGCCCGGTGCCCCTCTACTTCCAGCTGTCGCAGCAGCTGGAGGCGGCCGTCGAGCAGGGCCGACTGGCCCCCGGGAGCCTCCTCGGCAACGAGATCGAGCTCGCGTCCCGCCTCGGCCTGTCCCGCCCCACGGTCCGCCAGGCGATCCAGTCGCTCGTGGACAAAGGGCTGATGGTCCGCCGCCGGGGCGTCGGGACGCAGGTCGTGCACAGCCAGGTCCGGCGCCCGCTCGAACTCAGCTCGCTCTACGACGACCTGGAGAAGGCGGGCCAGCGCCCCGCCACCCAGGTCCTGCGCAACACCGTCGAGCCGGCCACCGCCGAGGTCGCGGCCGCGCTCGGGGTCGCCGAGGGCAGCGAGGTCCACCTCGTCGAACGCCTGCGGTCCGCACACGACGAGCCCATGGCGCTGCTGCGCAACCACCTGCCCCCGGGGCTGCTCGGACTCGCGACCGAGGAGCTGGAGTCCACCGGGCTCTACCGGATGATGCGCGCCTGCGGCATCACCCTGCACAGCGCCCGGCAGTCCGTGGGCGCCCGGGCCGCCACGGCGGAGGAGGCGGCACGGCTCGCGGAGTCCGAAGGGGCGCCGCTGCTCACGATGCAGCGCACCACGTTCGACGACACCGGGCGGGCGGTCGAGTTCGGCTCGCACGTCTACCGGGCCTCCCGCTACTCGTTCGAGTTCCAGTTGCTCGTGCGCCCGTGAGGCCCGCTCCCACGGGCCGTCCGCGTAAGAATGTTCGGACAAACTCTTGACGGTGGCCCTTCAACGCCGCTAGAACTCCCCCAGCCGCACTTGGGCGGCCGGGAGACAAGGCGGGCCCACCATGCGCACCACTCGCACGGCAACAGTCCTGATCGCCCTGTGTGCCCTCACCCTCGCCGGGTGCAGCGGTTCCGGCGGGAAGGACTCCGAGGAGTCCGGCAGCGGCGGGGGAGGGGGCAAGGCCGTCTCCACCCCTCGCATGAAGATCGCGATGGTCACACACTCCGGGCAGGGCGACACCTTCTGGGACATCGTGCAGAGCGGCGCCGAACAGGCGGCGGCCAAGGACAACGTCGAGTTCCTGTATTCCGCCGACAAGGAGGGCAAGGAACAGGCCCAGCTCATCCAGGCCGCCATCGACCAGAAGGCCGACGGCATCATCGTCACCCTCGCCAAACCCGAAGCGGTCAAGGCCGTCGTGGCCAAAGCGGTCAGCGCCGGGATCCCCGTCGTCACGATCAACTCCGGCGCGCAGTTCTCCACCGAGGTCGGCGCGCTCAGCCACATCGGCCAGGACGAGTCGGTCGCGGGCGAGGCCGTCGGCGAGGAGCTCAACGACCGGGGCAGGAAGAAGGCGCTCTGTGTGATCCACGAACAGGGCAACGTCTCACTCGAGGAGCGCTGCGCCGGGGTGAAGAAGACCTTCGGCGGCCAGGTCGAGAACCTCAACGTCGAAGGCACCAACATGCCGGCCTCCACGTCGTCCATCGAGGCGAAGCTCCAGGCGGACAAGAGCATCGACGCGATCGTCACACTCGGCGCCCCGTTCGCCGCCGCGTCGGTCAAGGCCAAGGAGGGCTCCGGCTCCACGGCCGAGGTCGACACGTTCGACCTCAACGCGGAGGTGGTCAAGCGGCTCAAGGCCGAGGAGGTCGGCTTCGCCGTCGACCAGCAGCCCTACCTCCAGGGCTATCTCGCGGTCGACGAGATCTGGCTCAACCGGACCAACGGCAACGTCATCGGCGGCGGGAAGCCGGTGCTCACCGGGCCCGCGATCGTCACCGCGAAGGACGTACCGCAGCTGGAGAAATACACCGCGCGCGGCACCCGGTGACCGCCCCGCGCAGCACCGTGCCGCCGCTCCGCCGCGCCCCTGCCGGGCGAGGCGGACACCCCCTCGGGGATACTTGGGCAGCCGGGCCGGGAGTGCGCTCTCCCCGGCTCCACCAAGCAGCACAGCGAGCAGCACTAGAAGGGCACGGCGTCGTGGCAAGGGTTCGGACAGGGGTACGTGCGATGGGTGCCGTGCTGGCAGCGGTGCTCGGCGCATCCCTCGTGGGATGCAGCAGCACCGGCGGCAAGCGGGCGGAGGAGCGCGCGGCGCAGGCGGCCGAGGGCCGCTCCGCGGTGAACACACCGCGCTGGACCTTCGCGATGGTCACCCACTCCGGCGACGGCGACACCTTCTGGGACATCGTGCAGAGCGGTGCCAAGCAGGCCGCGGTCAAGGACAACATCAACTTCCTCTACTCGCACCACGACGAGGCGCAGCAGCAGGCCCAGCTCGTCCAGGCGGCCATCGACAAGAAGGTCGACGGGCTGATCGTCACGCTCGCCAAGCCGGACGCCATGAAGGCCGTCGTCGCCAAGGCCACCAAGGCCGGCATCCCGGTGATCACCGTCAACTCCGGCTCCGCGGAGTCCGAGGAGTTCGGCGCCCTCACCCACATCGGGCAGGACGAGTCCATCGCCGGTGAGGCCGTCGGCGACGAGCTCGACAAGAGGGACCGCAAGAAGGCGCTGTGCGTCCTGCACGAGCAGGGCAACGTCGGCCACGAGCAGCGCTGCGACGGGGCCAAGAAGTCCTTCGGCGGCACGATGCAGAACCTCTACGTCGACGGCACGAACATGCCCGACGTGCAGTCGTCCATCGAGGCGAAGCTCCAGGCGGACAAGAGCATCGACGCGGTCGTCACACTCGGCGCGCCGTTCGCCGACGCCGCCGTGAAGGCGAGGGAGTCGGCGGGCAGCGAGGCCGAGGTCGACACGTTCGACCTCAACGCCAAGGTCGCCACCGCGCTCAAGGCCGGCACGCTCGGCTTCGCCGTCGACCAGCAGCCCTACCTCCAGGGGTACGAGGCCGTCGACCTGCTGTGGCTCTACCGCTACAACCGCAACGTGCTCGGCGGCGGGCTGCCCGTCCTGACCGGACCGCAGATCATCACCGCCGACGACGCGCCCGAGCTCGCCGAGTACACGAAGCGGGGGACCCGATGACGGCGACCGGGCAGCCGGCGGCCCCCGCCCCGGGCGCCTCCGACGAGCGGCTGCTGCGCACCTCGCCGCTGCGCAGACTCCTCGGCCGCCCCGAGCTCGGCTCGGTCGTCGGCGCCGTGGCCGTCTTCCTCTTCTTCTCGGTCGTCGCCGACAGCTTCCTGCAGACCTCCAGCTTCGGCACGGTCCTGTACGCGGCCTCCACGATCGGAATCATGGCCGCGCCGGTGGCGCTCCTGATGATCGGCGGAGAGTTCGACCTCTCCGCCGGTGTGCTGGTGACCAGTTCGGCGCTGATCTCCTCGATGTTCAGCTACCAGATGACGGCCAACGTCTGGGTCGGCGTCTTCGTATCCCTGCTGGTCACCCTCGCCGTCGGCGCGTTCAACGGCTTCATGCTGACCCGCACCAAACTGCCGAGCTTCATCATCACGCTCGGCACGTTCCTGATGCTCACCGGTCTCAACCTCGGCTTCACCAAGCTGATCAGCGGCACCGTGTCGACGAAGTCCATCGGGGACATGGAGGGCTTCGAGTCGGCCCGCAAGGTCTTCGCCTCCCAGCTGACCATCGGCGGCATGGAGCTGAAGGTCACCATCCTGTGGTGGTTCGTGCTCGTCGCGATCGCCACCTGGATCCTGCTCCGCACCCGCTTCGGCAACTGGATCTTCGCGGTCGGTGGCGAGGCGGACGCGGCACGGGCGGTCGGCGTCCCCGTGATCCGTACGAAGATCGGGCTGTACCTCGGGGTGGCCTTCGCCGCCTGGGTCTCCGGCCAGCACCTGCTGTTCAGCTACGACGTGGTGCAGTCGGGCGAAGGCGTCGGCAACGAGCTGACGTACATCATCGCGGCGGTCATCGGCGGGTGTCTGATCACCGGCGGCTACGGCTCCGCGATCGGCTCGGCGGTCGGTGCCTTCATCTTCGGCATGACCAGCAAGGGCATCGTGTACGCGGAGTGGAACCCCGACTGGTTCAAGTTCTTCCTCGGAGCGATGCTGCTCCTGGCCACCCTGCTCAACGCATGGGTGCGCAAGCGCGCGGAGGCGACGAAATGACCGAGACCCCGGCCTCGGAACAGGCCTCGACCCAGGCACTCGTCGAACTGGACGACGTCAGCAAGTTCTACGGCAACATCAAGGCGCTCGAACACGTCTCGCTGGAGGTCCACGCGGGGGAGATCACCTGCGTGCTCGGCGACAACGGCGCCGGCAAGTCCACGCTGATCAAGATCATCGCCGGGCTGCACCGGCACGACGGCGGCACCTTCCTGATCGAGGGCGAGGAGACCACGCTCGCCAACCCGCGGGACGCCCTGGACCGGGGTATCGCCACGGTCTACCAGGACCTCGCCGTCGTACCCCTCATGCCGGTCTGGCGGAACTTCTTCCTCGGCTCGGAGCCGACGAAGGGCACGGGGCCGTTCAAGCGCCTCGACGTGCAGCTGATGCGTGAGACGACCCACGCGGCGCTGCTGCGCATGGGTATCGACCTGCGCGACGTCGACCAGCCGATCGGAACCCTGTCCGGCGGCGAGCGCCAGTGCGTGGCGATCGCCCGCGCCGTGCACTTCGGCGCCAAGGTCCTCGTCCTCGACGAGCCCACGGCGGCGCTCGGCGTCAAGCAGTCCGGCGTCGTGCTGAAGTACGTCGCGGCGGCCCGGGACGCCGGCCTCGGTGTGGTCCTGATCACGCACAACCCGCACCACGCCTACCTCGTGGGTGACCGGTTCGTCCTGCTCAAGCGCGGCGTCATGTCCGGCAGCCACACCCGGGACAGCATCTCCCTGGACGAGCTGACCAGGCAGATGGCGGGCGGCAGCGAACTGGAGGAACTGAGCCACGAACTGGCACGGGCCACCGGACCGGAATCGGGCACGACAGGGAGCTGAGGCCGAAACGGTGCCGTACGGACACCCGCACCCAATGGCAGAATCGACCCCGGCGGACACCGTCCGCCGCCGGCGGCACCACGCACCGGCCCCCCGACCGACGCAGGGACGATGAGCACGTACCGCGACTTCGCACACCGCGGCTCCGCCCGCGCCACCGTCCTGAAGACCGTCGGCACGCGCGAGCGGCGCTCGCACCTCACGGCGCCCCGGGTCCCGACCGTCGGTATCGACATCGGCGGTACGAAGGTCATGGCCGGAGTCGTCGACGCCGACGGCAACATCCTGGAACAGCTGCGCACCGAGACGCCCGACAAGTCCAAGAGCCCCAAGGTCGTCGAGGACACCATCGTCGAGCTGGTCCTCGACCTCTCCGACCGGCACGACGTCCACGCCGTCGGGATCGGCGCGGCCGGCTGGGTCGACGCCGACCGCTCCAAGGTCCTCTTCGCCCCGCACCTCGCCTGGCGCGACGAACCCCTGCGCGATGCCATCGCCTCCCGCCTCGTCGTCCCCGTCATGGTCGACAACGACGCGAACACGGCCGCCTGGGCGGAATGGCGCTTCGGCGCGGGCCGCGGCGAGGACCACCTCGTCATGATCACGCTCGGCACCGGCATCGGCGGCGCGATCCTGGAGGACGGGCAGGTCAAGCGCGGCAAGTACGGGGTCGCGGGTGAGTTCGGCCACATGCAGGTGGTGCCGGGCGGGCACCGCTGCCCGTGCGGGAACCGGGGCTGCTGGGAGCAGTACAGCTCCGGCAACGCCCTCGTCCGCGAGGCCAGGGAACTGGCCGCCGCGGACTCCCCGGTGGCCCACGGGCTCATCGAGCGGGTCAAGGGCAACGTCCCCGACATCACCGGGCCGCTGATCACCGAACTGGCCCGGGAGGGCGACGCGATGTGCGTCGAACTCCTCCAGGACATCGGCCAGTGGCTCGGCGTCGGCATCGCCAATCTCGCCGCAGCGCTCGACCCGTCCTGCTTCGTCATCGGGGGCGGCGTCAGCGCCGCCGACGACCTCCTGATCGGCCCCGCCCGGGACGCCTTCAAGCGGCACCTCACGGGCCGTGGCTACCGTCCCGAGGCCCGCATCGCCAAGGCGCAGCTCGGCCCCGAAGCGGGTATGGTCGGCGCCGCGGACCTGGCCCGCCTGGTCGCCCGCAGATTCCGTCGCGCAAACCGCCGCCGGGTCGAACGGTACGAGCGCTACGCGCAGATCTACGACCAGGCGGCGAACACGATCCGCAGCAGCACGCGGAGCACACGCACCCTCGACTGATCCGCGCCGCCCCGCACCCGGCCTTCCGCACTCCGAATCCGCAGCACCTGGGGACCTCCGCACATGACCGCAGCCGAGCACACCGTCGCGCCGCGCCAGACCTCGCCGTCCGGCGACGGTGACGGCCCGCCCCCGCAGGACCGTCGCCGGATGATCCGTCGCCGGCTGATCACGGCGATCACGATCGTGCTGCTCATCGGTATCCCGGCGGGCTATCTGGTGATCTCCGCCGGGCAGAGCCGCCGCTCCGGCAAGGACAAGGAGGCCGAGGCCGCCGCGCAGGGTCTGCGCGAGGACTGGCCCTCCGGAATGCAGCGCCGGATCTTCGAGATCCCGATCCCGGGCAACGCGTCGGGCGTCCAGTACTACGAGACCAACAACTGGAAAGCCAGCCGGATGTACGTGAAGTTCCGTACGACGTCCGCCGGCCTCGACCGCTTCCTGAGCAACATCGGTACGGGGCGGGCGGCCCTCAAGCCCGGCGCCGTCACTGTCGGCCCGCGGGACATAAAGATCACCGGCTGGTACTTCGGGCCCGGCGTCCACTGGGCCGGGGTGACCCACACCAACAAGGACCCCAGGCCCACCCAGAACATCACGGTCAACATGACCGATCCGGCCAGCCCTGTCGTCTATGTCGTATCCGCGGCGACCCCCTGATCCGGGACCGGCGGACCGCTCGCTAACCTGGAGCGAGTGAGCGAAGTGACTGAGACGACCCCACAGCCCGCGTACGACCCGCAGCAGCCGGTGCCCGGCCAGGTGCCGCCGCAGCCGGCGCCCTCCGCGCAGGTCGCGCCGACAGCGCCGGCCCCGGGGACGCGGCAGCCTCAGCAGGACCTGCGGTACACGCAGCCGGTCCAGCCCCAGCAGGCCGTTCAGCCCGCACCGCCGGTCGCCCGTCAGCCCCACGCCGTACCCGGCGTCGTGCCCGGCGACCACGCCGCCCCCGGCCCCCACTCCACGCCGCCCCCGCAGCCCGTCCCGCAGGACCGGCCGCTCCTCCAGTACCGCTTCGACGGGCCGGAGGACGCCCCCGTCCTCGTCATCGGGCCCTCGCTGGGCACGACGTGGCACATGTGGGACCGGCAGATACCCGAGCTGGCCCGGCACTGGCGGGTGTTCCGGTACGACCTCCCGGGCCACGGCGGCGCCCCCGCGCACCCCGCCACGGGTGTCGGTGACCTGGCGGACCGGCTGCTCGCCACGCTCGACAGCCTCGGCGTCCGGCGTTTCGGGTACGCGGGCTGCTCCATCGGCGGGGCGATCGGCACCGACCTGGCGCTGCGCCACCCCGACCGGGTCGCCTCGCTGGCCCTCGTGGCGGCCTCGCCCCGGTTCGGCAGCGCCGACGAGTTCCGCCAGCGCGGCGTCATCGTCCGCACCAACGGCCTGGAGCCGATGGCCCGTACCGCACCCGAAGCCTGGTTCACCCGCGGCTTCGCGGCCGCCCAGCCGGCCATCGTCGAATGGGCGGTCCAGATGGTCCGCACGACCGACCCCGGCTGCTACATCGCCGCGTGCGAGGCGCTGGCCGCCTTCGACATCCGGGCGGAACTCGGCCGCATCAGCGTCCCCACGCTCGTCCTGGTCGGCGCGGAGGACCAGGTCACCGGGCCCGCCGAGGCCCGCACGCTGGTCGCCGGCATCCCCGACGCCCGGCTCGCGCTCGTCCCCGGCGCCTCCCACCTGGCGCCCGTCGAGCAGCCCGGCGCCGTCACCGACCTGCTCCTCATGCACTTCTCCACCGCCTGGCAGGACACGCCGGGCCCGATCCCCGTACCGCCCGCCGTACCGGCGGCCCTCTCCGTCCCCTACGCGCCCGTCGCGGAGATCGCCCCGGCCGCCGTCGCACCCGAGTCCGCCGCGGCGGCCGGTCGCGACCGTCACGACAGCGGCATGAAGGTCCGCCGCGAGGTGCTGGGTGACGCACACGTGGACGGCGCGCTCGCCGCGTCCGACGCGTTCACCGAGGACTTCGAGGAGCTCGTCACCCGCTACGCCTGGGGCGAGGTCTGGAGCCGCGAGGGCCTCGACCGCCGCACCCGCAGCTGCGTGACGCTCACGGCCCTCGTCGCCTCGGGACACCTGGAGGGCCTCGCCGCCCACACCAGGGCGGCGCTGCGCAACGGGCTCACCCCCGAAGAGATCAAGGAAGTGCTCCTCCAGTCGGCCGTGTACTGCGGCATCCCGGCGGCGGGCGCCGCGTTCGCCATCGCCCGGTCCGTGATCCAGGAGGAAACCAGGCCGCCCGCGTAGCAAGATGGGCGCATGGACGCATCGCCTCTCACGCTCACGAAGAAGACGCACTCCTGTATCCGGCTGGAGAGGGAGGGACGGGCGATCGTCATCGACCCCGGAGGCTTCTCCGAGGACGACGCCGTGGCCGGCGCCGACGCGATCCTGGTGACGCACGAGCACCCGGACCACTTCGACGAGGCACGCCTGCGCGCCGCCCTGGAAGCGGACCCGGCCGTCGAGATCTGGAGCCTGCGCAGCGTGGCCGGGCAGCTCTCCGCGGCCTTCCCCGGCCGGGTCCACACCGTGGGCCACGGGGACACGTTCACCGCCGCCGGTTTCGAGGTGGACGTGCACGGCGAGCTGCACGCGGTGATCCACCCGGACATCCCGAGGATCACCAACATCGGCTTCATGATCGACGGCTCCGTCTTCCACCCCGGTGACGCGCTCACCGTGCCCGACCGGCCTGTGGACACGCTGATGCTGCCTGTGATGGCCCCGTGGAGCAAGATCTCCGAGGTCATCGACTATGTGCGCGAGGTCCGGCCGCGGCGCGCCATCGACATCCACGACGCTCTGCTCACCGATCTCGCGCGCCCGATCTACGACACGCAGATCGGGAAACTGGGCGGCTCCGACCACAGCCGACTGGTGCCGGGCGAGGTCGCGGACCTCTGAGCGCCGCACCCCGGCCGGGGGACGGGCGGCCGGGAGCGGGGCGACTGTCAGTGGGAGGCGTTAGGTTTACTGCCATGCGCATCGCCACCTGGAACGTCAATTCGATCACCGCCCGCCTCCCGAGGCTGCTGGCCTGGCTGGAGAGCACCGGCACGGACGTGCTGTGCCTCCAGGAGACCAAGTGTGCAGCCGAGCAGTTCCCGGCCGAGGCGCTCCGCGAGCTGGGCTACGAGTGCGCGGTCAACGCCACGGGCCGGTGGAACGGGGTCGCGCTGATCTCCCGCGTGGGCCTCGCCGACGTCGTCACCGGTCTGCCCGGCGGCCCCGACTTCGAGGGTGTGCAGGAGCCGCGCGCGATCTCGGCGACCTGCGGCCCCGTCCGCCTCTGGTCGGTGTACGTGCCGAACGGCCGCGAGGTGGCCCACGACCACTACGCGTACAAGCTGGCCTGGTTCGAGGCCCTGCAGAAGGCCGTCGCGGCGGACGCGGCGGGCGCGCATCCGTTCGCCGTCCTCGGCGACTTCAACGTCGCCCCGACGGACGAGGACGTCTGGGACCCGGCGCTCTTCGAAGGGGCCACGCACGTCACCCCGGCCGAGCGCGCCGCGCTCGCGAGCCTGCGCCAGGAGGGGCTGTCGGACGTGATGCCGAGGCCGCTCAAGTACGACCGCCCGTACACCTTCTGGGACTACCGGGAGCTCCGCTTCCCCAAGAACAAGGGTATGCGCATCGACCTCGTCTACGGCAACGCCCCGTTCACGGCCGCGGTCAAGGACAGCTACGTGGACCGTGAGGAGCGCAAGGGCAAGGGCGCCTCCGACCACGCGCCGGTGGTCGTCGACCTCGATCTCTGAGCGGGGCCCACGCCCCTCAGGCCGGGGGCGCGCCCCGGAGCAGGTGCGGCGCACGGGACCGTACGGCGTCGGTGATCTGCCGCGTGGACGGGTTCACCATGGCCTGTCCGGCGACCGTCACCGTCGGCACGGTCTCGTTGCCGTCCGCGACCGACCGTACGAAGGCGGCGGCGTCCGGGTCCCGCCAGATGTTCACCTCGGTGTACGTCAGTCCCGAGAAGCGGAGCCGGAGCCGCAGCTTCATGCAGTACGGGCAGCCGGGCCGCCAGTAGACGACCATGCCGTCGTCCGCGCCGCCGCTGCCGCCGCTGCCGCCGTGCTCGCCCGTGTGTGCCGTACCGTCCGCCATCGTGATCCCCTCATTCCCGCCACCCCGGGGCCTGTTGGCCTCCGGGTACGTCGCCCCGCGGATGCCGCGCGCACTCAGTGGACCGAGAAACCGCCGTCGACGAAGAGCGACTGTCCGGTGACATAGGCGGAGGCGGCGCTCGCCAGGAACACGGCCGCGCCCGCGAAGTCGTCCGCCAGTCCGTTGCGCTTGACCATCGTGCGCGCAGCCAGCGCGGCCACCTTCTCCGGGTCGGACGACAGCCGTGTGTTGAGCGGCGTCATCACGAAGCCGGGCACGAGGGTGTTGCAGGTGACTCCGTGCGGCGACCAGGCCTCGGCCTGCGAGCGGGCCAGTGACTCCAGCGCGCCCTTGGAGACCCCGTAGGCACCGCTGTTGACGAACGCCCGGTGCGCCTGCTGGGAGGTGATGTGGATGATCCGGCCGTAGCCCCGCTCCGCCATGCCGGGTCCGAACCGCTCGCCCAGCAGGTACGGCGCCTTCAGGTTCACCGCCATCGTGGTGTCCCAGACGTCCTCGCCGAGTTCGCCCATCGGCGGACGCAGGTTGATCCCGGCGCAGTTGACGAGGATGTCCGGCTCGCCGAACACCGAGGCCGCCTCGTCCGCACCCGCGCGGACGCCCGCGGAGGTGCCCAGATCGGCGCTGACCCGGGCTGCGCGGCAGCCCTCCGCGGTCAGCTCGGCGACGGCGGTGGTGAGTTCGGCTTCCCGGCGGGCCACGATGACCACGCTCGCACCGGCGCGGGCGAGGGCGCCGGCGATGGACCTGCCGATGCCCGAACTGCCGCCGGTCACCACGGCGACGCGGCCGTCGAGGGAGAAGAGGTCGGAAAGATACGACTGCGTGATCATGCCCAAAGCCTAAGCGCGGGCCCTCTTCGGCCCGCAGTGGGCCGCTCGGTGCTCCGGTATGCCACGGTCCATCCTGATCTGTCGATTCCGCACCGTTCCGATCGGGCGCCTGTCGCGACCTGCACCGGTGCGGGACGTCAGCAAGGAGAAGCCTTCCGGAAGGGCGGTGACGGCGGAGGGTCGCCCCGAGGGGCCGGAACCTCCGGGTGACGTACGTCCCCGCTGCCGAGCGTGACGCGGGCACGGACGCGCATCGGCTCGTCGCCGCGCCGGGAGAGCACGGCCAGCTCGTCGACCCGGGCCGTCATGGGGCCGAGGAGGGCTTCCACCTTGGGGGCGAGGCGGTGCGGGTCCGGGGTGCGGCCGAGGGACAGGTGCGGGGTGAAGCCCTGCGAGTGCGATCCGCAGAGCGGGAAGCGGAGCTCCAGGGACTCCCGCACCCGTGCCCAGGGCTCGTGGTCGGCGGCGGCCGGGTCGAGCCAGACGGTGGCGTCCTCGCGGTGTCCGAACCAGTGGACGCCCGCCAGGCGGGCGGTGAACGGCGGCGTCTCGGCGAGCGCCGCGGCGACCAGAGGCAGGGCCCGGTCGAACTCGGCCTCGGGGACGAAACCGAAGAGCACGTTGACGTGCGGCGGCCAGCGGCGGATCTGCCGGTCGTGTTCGCGGCGGATGTGCTGGATCGGCGGCCACAACCTCGCCGGCGGCAGCCAGGCGACGGCGGTGCGGTTCGTCGACGGGACGGCGAGGATGTCGCCGGGCGCCGGGGCCGGCACGGGAACGGCCTGCCCGACGAGCGTCTCGTCGAGCCGGTCGACGCCGGAGGCGCGGTCCCAGACGACCTGGCCGTCCGCCTCGAAGAACACCACCCGGTGCCAGGGGATCTCCCCGCCCGGCACGAAGTCGCCGAGCAGGACCCGCTTCGGCGGGGCCCCGCGTTCGGCGATCCCCATCACGAACCGCTCAGGGTCGAAGCGTGGGTCCCAGAGCACCCGGTTGTAGATCTCGTCGCTGGTGTGCACGTCAGCACCTGCCCTCGACCACCAGGGTGACGCGCGCCCGGTCGGCCCCGCAAATCAGGGCGCCCGGCCCGTCCACCTCGCTGCGGTTTCGGCAGGAGCGCGAAGGGCGGCGGCGGTTATCGCCCAGGCCTCCCACCTCGACCCAGGGGGCAGGTGACCCGGGAGTAGGGCTTGACGCCGTCCTCGGGCGAGTCGTCGAACGAGGGGCGGCCGACGGCGAGTTCACCTGCACACGACATCAACGTCGCGCTGCAGTGCCCGCACGCGAGCCTCAACCGGTCCTCGGTCCGGATCCGCCCGGGTGTCCATCTCGACGACCGCGAGGACGTGGGCGCGGCGATCGTCGCGTCCGCGTTGCGGCTGTTCGTCTGACAGGACCGCCGGCACCCGCCACCGGTTGGCGCCATGAATCGAACACGCGTTCCTCTCGGCTCGATCAACCGGAATCGGCCCCCTCGTTGATCACGTTGCCGGTCACGGGCCGCCGGTCCACACCCCCCAGGGTGCAGCGATTCGGGACCGGTTCTGTGTCAAGGTGAACAGGCGTCGACGGGGCCGCTGCGGCTGGGCGTCAAGGCGGTGAGGGCGACTGGGAGATGATCATGGTGAACGTGGGCAAAATGAAACTAACCAGAGCTAACTTCCTAGAGGCGTGCATAGGTGGAGAGCTGCAGGTCAGGCCCATAACCAGCATCAACGCATCGCGGGGGACCCGCTCATGAACATCCCTTTCCTGGACAACTGGCGTAAGCGCCAGGGTGGTACGCGGGGGGTCGCGCTCGCGGCCGCCGTGGAGGCAGATCCGGCCGGTGTGGCCGAGTTGCTCGCCGAATGCGAGCTGCTGCGCGTCCGGGCCGAGCAGAACGGACTCGAACTGGACGACAGCCCGGCCTCGTTGGCCGCACTCGATCAGCTCCCACCCCGCTGGCGCGACGATCCCGAGGAGCTGCCCTGGCTCGGCAACGACGCGGGTCTCTATCTCGGCACCGTCCTCGTGCGGAACGTGCCCGGCGCCGTGTGGCGTATCCGGCCCAGCGGTCAGCCCGTCGTCTGCCTCGATTCCGGGCGGGAGATCGACGTGGTCGAGGCCGGTCTCGACTGGGCGATCTCCGGCAGCCCCGAGCTCTCCCAGGTGTACGGGGAGTCCGCCGAGTACTGACGCGTTCACCAAAGCAGGATAAGCAGCCTTATGCCCCTCTAATGCGTGTCGACCGCTAAGTCCCGTACCCGGACGGATAGTTTGCGCTGACTTCAATACAGCGACATATGGGTAGGGCAGTGTATGGCCGTCGATCCGTTGATCGAGCTGCGGGGCGTCAACAAGCACTTCGGTGCGTTGCACGTACTGCAGGACATCAATCTCACCGTCGGCCGCGGGGAGGTGGTGGTGGTCATCGGCCCCTCCGGCTCCGGCAAGTCGACGCTCTGCCGGACGATCAACAGACTCGAGACGATCGAGTCCGGCCACATCGCCCTTGACGGCAAGCCCCTCCCCGAGGAGGGAAGGGGCCTGGCACAGCTCAGGGCCGAAGTCGGCATGGTCTTCCAGTCGTTCAACCTCTTCGCGCACAAGACCGTGCTGGCCAACGTCTCCCTCGCGCAGATCAAGGTCCGTAAGCGCAAGAGGGACGAGGCGGACGAGCGGTCACGGGAGCTCCTGGAGCGCGTCGGGCTCGCCGCGCACGCCGACAAGTACCCGGCCCAGCTCTCCGGCGGACAGCAGCAGCGCGTGGCCATCGCCCGCGCCCTCGCCATGGACCCCAAGGCCCTGCTCTTCGACGAACCGACGTCGGCGCTCGACCCGGAGATGATCAACGAGGTGCTGGAGGTCATGCAGCAGCTCGCCCGGGACGGCATGACCATGGTCGTCGTCACCCACGAGATGGGCTTCGCGCGGTCGGCAGCCAACCGCGTCGTGTTCATGGCCGACGGAGCGGTCGTCGAGGACCGCCACCCTGAGGAGTTCTTCACCGCCCCGGCGAGCGACCGCGCCAAGGACTTCCTGTCCAAGATCCTCAAGCACTGACGGGGGATTCATGGTGCGTACGAGAAAAGCCGTGGCCGCGCTGGCCTGCCTGCTGCTCGCCGTCCTCGCCGCCGGCTGCGGCAAGGAGGGCAGTCCGCCGGTGAAGGGACCCAAGGCCGGGGCGCTGCCCAGTTACGAGGTCGACACCGGCTTCCAGCTGCCCGAATCGAAGACCTGGCAGGAGGCCAAGAACCGTGGATACCTGATCGTGGGGGCCAAGGAGGACCAGCCCTACCTGGGCGAGAAGGACCCGGCCACCGGCATCTACTCCGGTTTCGACATCGAGATCGCCCGCATGCTGGCGGCCTCGCTCGGATTCGAGCCCGACGAGATCCGCTTCAGGACCATCGCCTCCGCAAACCGCGAGACCGCCCTGCAGAACGGGCAGATCGACTACTACGTCGGCACGTACACGATCAACGACATGCGCAAGAAACTCGTCGGCTTCGCCGGGCCGTACTACATGGCCGGCCAGGGCCTGCTCGTACGCACCGACGAGAACGACATCAAGGGGCCGCAGGACCTGGACGGCAAGACCGTCTGCTCCGCCGCCGGTTCGACGCCGTACCAGCGGATCGCCGAGGAGTTCCCCCGGGCGGACCTGGTCGCCTACGACACGTACTCGATCTGCGTCGACAACCTGCTGACCTACCAGGTCGACGCCGTCACCACCGACGACGCCATCCTGCTGGGCTTCGCCGCGAAGGTACCGGAGGAGATGAAGGTCGTCGGAAAGCCGTTCTCGGAGGAGCCGTACGGCATCGGCGTCCCGCGCGGCGACAACGCGCTGCGGGCCGCGCTGAACGACGCCCTGGAGGCCAACGAGAAGAACGGCAACTGGAAGAAGGCGTTCGAAGCGACGCTGGGGCTCTCCGGAGTGCCCGCGCCGACGCCGCCGCCCATCGACCGCTACCCGACGAACTGAGGGGACCGGCCATCTCATGGATGTACTCACGGAGAACTTCTCCCTCTACGGCGAAGGCTTCCTCGGCACCGTCGAACTCACCGTCTACTCGTCGATCCTGGCCCTGGTCCTCGGCTTCGTCATGGCCTCGTGCCGGGTGGCGCCCGTCGGCTCCTTCCGGGCGCTCGGCACCGTCTGGGTGACCGTCCTGCGTAACACCCCGCTCACCCTGCTGTTCTTCGCGGTGCTGCTGGGGCTGCCGCGCTTCGGGCTCGTCCTGCCGTTCGAGGTCTTCGCCGTGCTCGCGCTCGGGTGCTACACCTCCGCGTTCATCTGCGAAGTCCTGCGCTCGGGCATCAACACCGTGCCCACGGGCCAGGGCGAAGCGGCCCGCAGTCTGGGTATGACCTTCGGGCAGACCCTGAGCGCGGTCGTCCTCCCGCAGGCGTTCCGCTCGGTGATCCCGCCGGTCGGCTCGACTTTGATCGCCCTCGCCAAGAACTCGGCCATCGCCGGCGCGTTCAGCGTCACCGAACTGCTCGGCACCTACAAGACCCTCAACGAGCTGGGCTACAGCATCATCTGGTCCTTCGTGTGGATCGCCGTCGGCTACCTGATCATCACCCTGTCCATCAGTGCGCTCTTCCATGTGCTGGAGAAGCGCTGGGGAGTCGCCCGATGACCCACTCCGCGCCCTCGGCCACCGCGCTCTACGACATCCCGGGTCCGCTGACCCGCAAACGGCACCGCCTGTACGGCATCGTGTCCTCCGTCCTGATCCTCGCGCTGCTCGGCTGGATCATCTATCTGCTCTTCGACACCGACCAGTTCACCAGCGTGAAGTGGACACCCTTCGAGTACCAGGGCATCCAGGAACTCCTGCTGCGCGGACTCGGCAACACCCTCAAGGCGTTCGCGTACGCCGCGGTGCTCTCCCTGGCGCTCGGCGCGCTGCTCGCGGTCGGGCGGCTCTCCGTCCACCGGCCGTTGCGCTGGATCTCCACGCTGCTCGTGGAGTTCTTCCGCGCGATGCCCGTCCTGGTGATGATCTTCTTCATCTTCGTGGCGCTGAAGGTGCAGCCGCTGCCCGCCCTCGTCGCGGGGCTGACCCTCTACAACGGCTCGGTGCTCGCAGAGGTCTTCCGTACCGGAATCCACTCGGTGGACCGGGGCCAGCGCGAGGCCGCCTACGCCCTCGGTATGCGCAAGACACAGGTCACCACCTACGTGCTGGCGCCCCAGGCGGTACGGGCCATGCTGCCCACCATCATCAGCCAGTTGGTGGTCGCGCTGAAGGACACCTCGCTCGGCTTCCTGATCACCTACGAGGAGTTTCTCCACGCGGGGAAGCTGATCGCGTCGAATCTCGACTACGATCTTCCTTTCATCCCTGTGGTGATGGTGATCTCGCCGATTTACATCGGGCTCTGCATGCTGCTCTCGTGGTTCGCCACCTGGGTGGCCAAACGGGAGCGGCGCAACGTCAAGACCAAGGCCGTCGAGGTCGCTCCGGCGGAACCCGGAACGCTGCTCCCCTGAGGGCGGCAGCCGAGTGGTACCCGTCCGGCAGCAGCCGGTGATCACTTCTCGTACGGCGGAACCGGACACCATCCGGACCGTCAGGGCGGGGGGAAGGTCAGCTGCGCGCCGGCCGGGTTGTGCTCGACAGGCCGAGCGGCCCGACGTCGTGGAGACACGCGACGTGGGCCGCTCTTCCGGTTCCGGCCGGCCCGCGGACCGGTGAGAGGTACGCGGGGCCGCCGGCAGATGCGCCCGCGCCCCGCGCCGATCCACCGGGGATTACCGGACAGCCCTCAGTCGGCTGCGACGATGCGGCGCGCCGCATCGGTCTTCTCCTGGTGGGCGGTGCGCAGCTTTTCCAATGCCACGGTGTTCTTCTCGATGCCCGCCTTCTGGATCCTGGACTCGGCCTCGAACCAGATATCCAGCAGTCCGGTTCGCTCCTTGCAGCGCACGTCGGCGACCGCGGTCTTCTTCTCCTTCGCGGTGACCGTCCTGCCCTGGAATGCGGAGCTGTTCAACGGGCTCATCGGAGTCTCATAGCGGAATTCAGAATTCCGCATACATGCCGACCACTTCCGGAATGCTTCCTTCACGGATGGATCGGTGAGGGATTCCTCGTAGCTCTCCGTGGCGACACCGCTCGCGACCGCTGCCGCGTCCGGATCGTCGTACTTCTCCGAGAGCTCTACGACCGACTGCCCGAAGCATCCCTCCGCGGGGATCTCTTTCCCCTTGTACGTGGCCTTTTCCCCGCCATCCGGTACCGCGCCCCGCTTTCCGTAGAAAACGGGGAGGGCCTCCGTCGGGAGAGAGGGCCTTTCGCTCGGCGTGGCTTCGGGTCCGGGACGATATCCGAAGCTTTCCGCTTCGCTCTCGCTCGAAAGGCCGTAGCGGCGATCGGCGGGCCGGGGCGGTTCGCCTGCCGGCTTCGGCGGCTCGTAATCGATACCGAACGTGCGCATACAGCGCTGTGTCAGTACCTGCTGCGCCGAGTCGATCAAGGCGCTCTCGGCGTGCGTGTAGCTGTACCGGGCGATGGGCAGCCGGTCGGTGTAGGTGACCTGCCGCTCGGCCGCCGGGCGGCCGGACGGGGCGGGGGTGTCGGCGGCCCCTGCCCGGCCACCGCCCCCACCCGCACCGCTCCCGGAGGAGCAGCCGAGCAGGGCGGCGGCCAGGGCCAGGCAGGCCGGTGCCAGGCGTCTCACGAGGATCAGAACTTGTAGCAGTCGCCGTTGTAGCGCCCGTACCCGAACGACGCGTTGTTGTTGTACGTCTTCACGAGGCGTCCGGCGGTCTTGTAGGGCGGTATGGAGTCGCAGGCGCCCGCGAGGTTGCTGTTGAAGTAGATGTTCAGGTCGTAGTCACTGAGGTTCACCGCGGAGGCCGAGTTGTTCTTGACGTACTGGCCCTTGCCGGCACCGTCGTGCAGGAACTTGTAGCCGTTCAGGGAGTAGTGGTCGAAGCCCACGAAAGCGGTTCTCGAACCGGAGGTTCCGCTGTTGTAGTAGAAGATCATGCAGTACGGGTCGTAGTCGTCGCAGTACAGCGACGCCGCGGCCTGGGACGGGGGCGCCATTCCGACCACGAGGCCCGCGGTGGCGGTGGCGGTGATGCCAAGAGAAGCGATCTTGCGGCTCAGACGCATGGTGAATCCCCCTGTAAATGCTCGAACACGAAGGCACGACAAGTGAATTGCTCGTCGCGCGACCGCATGATCGTACCAGCGCTTGATCCACACGGGTATTGGAATCTTTGGCGCGTAACTACCCTTAAGAGAAAGGCCCTATGGGGCCGATCCGACCCCTTCGGCCCGTTCTACGCACCGTTCCGCACCGGATCGAGTCAGGGCGGGCCCTTCCACGGGACCCCACCGGATCCGGCCACCGAACGGGCATGGCGGGTGTCACCCGGAGCTCCTGACGCAGGCGTTGGGCGGCGCTCGGCGGCCATCCGTGAACCCCGAGGACGAAACCGTGGGAACCACGCGGGCGATGCGCTCGCAGCCCTCAGGTCGGCAGCCGGTCGTCGGTCATGGGCGTGCGTGTCAGCGGTCATCCGGGTTCTTGTTCGAGGCGGTCCTGACGATCGGGGCGGGGCGGAGTTACCCTGCGCGGACGATCCTTCACTGGAGGTGCGCATGCGTCGTTCCGTCGGGCGGAATGTCTCGTTCTTAGGTGTTCTCGCCGTCATCGCCTCGGTCGGGGCGGCCGCTCCGGCCGGTTCCACGACACCGGCCGGTCCGCCGCCCAAGTCGCCTGTGGCGGTGGGGTACGGGGGAGCCGTGGCGAGCGTCGACGCCGATGCGTCGGCCGCCGGAATCGAAGTGCTCCGCAACGGCGGCAACGCGGTCGACGCGGCCGTCGCGACCGCGGCGGCGCTCGGCGTCACGGAACCGTACTCGGCGGGCATCGGCGGCGGTGGCTACTTCGTCCACTACGAGGCCGCCACGGGTACGGTGCGGACCGTGGACGGCCGTGAGACCGCCCCGCGCAGCGCCGACTCCTCGCTCTTCCTGGAGAACGGGAAGCCGATCCCCTTCGCCGAAGGCATGACCAGCGGCCTCGGCGTCGGGACGCCCGGAACTCCGGCCACCTGGGAGACCGTGCTCGACACCTGGGGCAGCAAGCCCCTGAGCCGGCTGCTGAAACCGGCCGAGCGGCTCGCCCGTGACGGCTTCGTCGTGGACGCCACGTTCCGCGCGCAGACCGAGGGCAACCAGGCCAGGTTCGCGGACTTCCCGGCCTCCGCCGAGCTGTTCCTGCCGGGTGGGCAGCTCCCGGTGACCGGCTCGGTCTTCAAGAACCCCGACCTCGCGCGTACGTACGAGAAGCTGGGCCGCGAAGGTGCCCGCGCCCTGTACAAGGGCGAGCTGGCCGAGGACATCGTCACGACGGTGCGCAATCCGCCCGTCGATCCGGAGGCGACCCGGGTCGTGCGCGCCGGTGACCTGACGGCCAAGGACCTGAAGCGTTACCGCACCCTGCGGCAGGACCCGACGAGGGTCGGCTACCGGGGCCTTGACGTGTACGGCATGGCGCCGTCCTCCTCCGGCGGTACGAGCGTCGGCGAGGCGCTCAACATCCTGGAGTCCACGGACCTCTCGAAGGCGAGCCAGGAGCGGTATCTGCACCGGCTCATCGAGTCCAGCCGGATCGCTTTCGCCGACCGGGGGCGCTGGGTCGGGGACCCCGCGTTCGAGGACGTACCCACGCGGGGGCTTCTCAGCCAGCGGTTCGCCGACGCCCGGGAGTGCCTGATCGACGACGACAAGGCGCTGACCAGTCCGCTGGCCCCCGGTGACCCGCGCGACCCCGCCGCCTGCGCCGCCACCGGCGAGGCCGCCCCCACCCCGTACGAGGGGGAGAACACGACTCATCTGACCACCGCCGACAAGTGGGGCAACGTGGTCGCCTACACGCTGACCATCGAGTCGACGGGCGGCAGCGGCATCACGGTGCCGGGGCGTGGCTTCCTGCTCAACAACGAGCTGACCGACTTCTCGTTCGCGCCCGCCAATCCGGCCGTCCACGACCCGAACCTGCCGGGTCCGGGCAAGCGGCCCCGGTCGTCGATGGCGCCGACCATCGTGCTGAAGCACGGCAGGCCGCTCCTGGCGCTGGGCTCGCCGGGCGGTGCGACGATCATCACCACCGTGCTCCAGACCCTGACCGGCCACCTCGACCGGGGGCTTCCCCTGGTCGACGCCATCGCGGCGCCGCGCGCCAGCCAGCGCAACTCGGCGACGACGGAGATCGAGCCAGGACTGTGGGACAGTCCGGTCCGTGCCGGTCTCGAATCCCTCGGCCACGCCTTCCGGCTGAATCCCGAGATCGGGGCGGCGACCGGGGTACAGCGGCTGCCCGACGGGCGCTGGGTCGCGGCGGCGGAGAAAGTGCGCAGGGGCGGGGGCTCGGCCATGGTGGTGCATCCGGGCTGAACGTCATGACTCGACAGCGGTGGCCTCGGGGCCGGGTACATCCTGTTCAAGGACTCCAGGGTGTCGCCGATCGAGAGCCGCGGTGCCGCGGTCGCCGCCGGGAAGGAACTGGCGAGGGAGTTCGTGAACAACTGACTCCGGACGGGCGGGACTTCAGAGCGCGGTGAGGACGCGGGGGCCGTCGTCCGTGATCGCGACGGTGTGTTCGGCGTGGGCCGCGCGGCTTCCGTCGGTCGTACGGAGCGTCCAGCCGTCCCGGTCCGGGCGGAAGTCGTCGCCTCCGCCGCCGATCAGCATCGGCTCGATCGCCAGCACCATCCCGTGCCGCAGAGGCATGCCGCGGCCCGGACGTCCCTCGTTCGGGACGCCCGGGTCCTCGTGCATCGACCGGCCGATGCCGTGGCCGCCGAAGCCGTCGGGGATGCCGTAGCCGGCAGTGCGGCACACGCTGCCGATCGCGTGGGCGATGTCGCCGATCCGGTTCCCGACGACCGCCGCCGCGATGCCCGCGTCGAGCGCGGCGAACGCCGTGTCGATCAGCCGGGTGTCCTCGGGGCGGGCGCTGCCGACGGTGAAACTGATGGCCGAGTCGCCCGCCCAGCCGTTCAGCAGGGCGCCCGCGTCGATGCTCACCAGATCGCCGTCCCGGAGCCGTTCCGATGACGGGATGCCGTGCACGATCGCGTCGTTGACCGACGCGCAGATCACCGCGGGGAAGGGCGTGGGCGCGAAGTGCGGGCGGTAGTTCAGGAACGGGGAGGTGGCCCCGGCCTCACGCAGGACCTCGCGCGCCACCTCGTCGAGTTCGCGCGGCGAGACGCCGACGGCGGCGGCTTCCCGTGCGGAGGTCAGGATCTGTGCGACGACCCGGCCGGCCTCGCGCATCGCCTCGATATGTGTGTCTGTCTTGAGTTGCACCATGCCAATTACTATACCGGTCGAGGCGGTATTAGAATGACGGCATGGTTCGAACACCCCTGACTGCTGAAGAGCGCGCACGAGGCGAACGGCTCGGCCGCCTGCTGCGCGAGGCACGCGACGGACGCAGCATGGTCGTGGTCGCGGCGAGCGCCGGAATCTCCGCCGAGACCCTCCGGAAGATCGAGACGGGCCGGGCTCCCACCCCCGCCTTCTTCACGGTCGCCGCCCTCGCGCGCGCACTCGGCCTCTCGATGGACGACCTGCTCGCCGGATGCGCTTCCGAGCCCACGGCCGGCGCCGCGCGTCCCGCCCCACGAGAACAGGAGCCGCCACCCGTACCCCTGCCGCTCACGGCCTGAGACGGAGCGGCTGATCTTCGGGGTGAACTCGGCTGACACCACACTCGGTTCGGCCTGCGGGGACGCGTAGGGTCGCGCACATGACTCTTCAGGACTTCGCCCGCAGTGAGTACGTCAGCCTGACCACGTACCGGAAGGACGGCACCCCCGTCGCCACGCCCGTCTGGGCGGCGGCGGACGGCGACGTGCTCTACGTCTGGACCCGGTCCGACTCGTGGAAGGTGAAGCGGCTGCGCAACAGCAGCCGCGTCACCGTCACGGTCTGCGACCTGCGGGGCCGTGTAGCCGAGGGCGCCCCGAGCGCCGAGGGTACCGGGCAGCTGCTGGACGAGGCCGGCACCCGGAAGGTCCGCAAGATCATCGGCCGCAAGTACACGTGGAAGTACTGGCTCCTCGACTGGCCCGCGACGGTCGTACGGCTCGGCAAGCGCCCCCAGACGGGAATCGCGATCACCTTCTGACACCCCCGGGCCCTGCCGGGGGCCGCGGACCGCACCCTGCCCGAAAAGCCCGCGTAGTCGTCTCGTAACACGACTGCTGTCGAATACCTGCGGACTGCAAGGCTCCGGTCGACGGTTGGTGAGGGCGACGATGACGGTGCGGCAACCCGCGGTGGCGGTAGCCACGTTCGCGCACTACCTGCGGGACATGACGGCCCTGCTCGACCCCGGACGCGGCTGGTACGGAGTGTTCTCCCGGCGTGATCCCGAGGGGATGAGGGCCTGCTTCGAAGGCACCGAGGTGCCGCCCTGGGACGTGGTCGAGTCCCTGCTCCAGGACCTCGCCGTGGCTCGCGGGACGGCGTTCGCCGAGCAGGAGTCGGTCCGGGCCGCCGCGCTGTACTCCGCGTCGGCCGCCGCCCACGACCGGCGGCCGGGCGGCCGTCAGGCCCTGGTCCAGCGGCTCGAACTGATGCTGCGGGAGCAGACCGATGCCGAGCGGCGCATACGCGCCGTCCCCGGCAACACGGCGCACACCCCGGAGGCCAGGGCCGAGGCCCTGGCCTGGGCCCGGGACGACCACGAGCGGGCGTCGGCGCGCAGTTCGGAACTCCGCGCGAGGCTCGCGGCGGCCTCCACACCCAAGGGCTGGTTCCGGACGGAGGAGCCGGACGGTGCGGCGCCCGGGGCGAAGCCCGCGCGCACGGAGCCCGCCCACGCGGGCGCGCACGGAACCCCGGCGGAGCGCGTCCGGGAAGCGCCGCCCGCCCCCGCCCCGAAGCGGAAGAAGCCGCGGGGCGCACGCTTCGCGGGCCTGGACCTCGACGACGAGACCGAGGCGACCGTCCCCTCGGCGGTGCCGCTGCTCCCCTTACCGCCGCAGGCCGCGGCGGGACCGCGTGGCGCCCGCTTCCGCGGCGCCACCGCCCCCGATGACGCGCCCGGCGTCTCCGCGCCCACGGCCGCACCCGACCCCGCCGCCAGGCGCTCCGCCGACGAGGCCGTCGAACGGCTCGTCCAACTGCGCGCCCAGGGCCGCAGCGGCGAGGCGCACGTCGTGCTCTGCGAGGCGGCGGCCTGGCCTGCCGGTCATCTGCCCGTCCTCGCGCTCGCCCTGCACAGGGCGGGACTCGCCGCCGACTGGGCGACCCTCCTGTGGGAGGTGTCCACGCTGCCGCCCGCCGGGCTGGCAGCGGCGGCGGGCGCGCTGGCCGAGGCAGGGCGCGCCGACGACTGCGCCGACCTGCTGCGCCAGGGTGCGGCACGTCCCGCGACCGAGATCGCGGATGCCGTGGCCGCCCTCGACCGTGCGGGTCTGGCACCCCAGGTGCGGGCGCTGCTGGGCGCGTTCGTCCGCGTACGCACACCGCAGGACGCGGCCAGTATCGCCGAGCGCGATCCGCGCCGCCTCGTCCCGCAACTGCTGGCTGCGGCCCGTGAGGTGTCGGCGGCGCGCGAGTGGGACCTCGTCCACGCACTGCGGGTGGCGGGCATCGCCGGGGCCTGAGGGCCGTCGTCCGGTCATGCCGGACCCCGCGAGCCCGGCATGACCGGACGCCAGGCCGCAGTCATTACCCCGGCGCCCTTACGGGGGCGGGCGGCGGGCGGCGCCGGGCAGGATGGCACGGTCACACGCCGCATCGACCTCATCATCTCGGCGCTCGGTGTCCCGGCCGCCCTGCTCCTGCTCATCCTCGCGGTTCGTGACCACCGTGACGGGTGCGTCCTCCGGCTGGGTCCGGGGCGCCTGCGCCGTGCTTCTGGTCAGCACGTACACGCTGGTGCGTGACCTCCGGCGCGGGGCGTGAGCCGTCGCCCCGGTTCGTATGACCGGGCCGTGTCCCGGGACCGGCAACGCTCAGGCTGCTGGGCGTGACGCGCTCGGGGCAGGTCTCTGTCGTCCGCGAGCGCCTCGTGGAGCGAACCCCTCCGTGCCGTGCCAGTCCAGGATGACGACGGTGGCGTCGTCCTTCAGGTTGCCCCGGCAGGCGTCCAGTACCGCTGTGGTCAGGGTCCGGACGGCCTCCCTGGGATGCGATCCGCGGGTCTCGCCCACGAGCGAGGGCAGATCGACAGCTGCGGCACCGCGTTCCTGCATGCCGTCGGTGAGCAGGACCAAGCGGTCGCCGGGGTGCAACTGAAGCTCCTGGAGCTGGTAGGAAGTGGGTGCCGCGACGCCGAACGGCAGGTTGACGGTCAGCTGGACCTCCTCGGCCTCGGCGGCGCCGTCGCGCAGGCGCAGCGGCCAGGGATGCCCCGCGTTGACCAGCTCACACGTGCCCGTCTCCAGCTGGATGCACAGCAGTTGGCCGGTGGCCAGTCCGCGACTGTGGCTCAGCAGGGCCTCGTGGGCGCGATGGGCCTGGCGGAGCGCGTCGCAGCCCGCACGGCGGGCGCCGCGCAACGCGCTGGTGACCAGCGTGGCCAGCAGGGCGGAGTCGGTGTCGTGGCCCATCGCGTCGGTGATGGACAGGTGCAGGGTGTCCTGGTCGAGGGTGTAGTCGTACGTGTCGCCGCCGATGTCGTCGGCGGGGACCAGGCCCGCGGCCAGGGTGAACTGGGGTGCCTCGCAGCAGGACGCCGAAGGGAGCAGCTGATGCTGGATCTCGGCGGCCAGGCTGGTCCGGGTGGTGCGCCGGCCTGCGTGGTACAGGTCGGTGAAGCGGCGGTCCGTGACGATGATGTAGGCGAGTGCGTGGGCCGCGTCACTGATCTGCGCGAGCACGGTGTCGTCGGCGGACTGGAGTGTGACCTCCAGTACGCCGATGCAGTCGCCGCGGTTGCTCACGGGCGAGATCACGCGACGTCCGCCCTGGCCGTCCGGCTCGACGTGCTGGCGCTGGGTGCGCAGGACCGTTTCGTACGTACTGCCCTTCACGTCGATCCGTTCGGCGGCGTCCGCCCTGTCACCCTCGGCCGGCGCGGTCAGGCGCAACAGCCGCTGGCCCATGAGATCCACGAACAGGAACGACACGCGTTCCGCCCCGAAGCGCTTGCGCAGGTCGTGCGCGATCACGCCGACGGACTCCCCTGGCGGCGCGGATTCCGCTGCGGCCAGAAGCTCGCCGAGCTCCAGGTCTCTGCCATCCATGGCAACCTCCCATCGTCTGTCGGCACTTATGCCCAGGGATTCGCCGAGCTCACCTGGTACGTCGGTCACACCAGGTCACAGGCCCTTTCCCCGGCGTGGCGCGAGGCCGTCGCGGCGCGGACCGAGTTCGCCGTCGCGGCCCGGCCCCGACCTCAGAGTCCGGTGACCTTGGCGCTCGCCGACACCTCGTAGACGAGGGTGACCGTGCGGCGGCCACCGGGCGCGAGGGTGACGTCCCAGCGGGCGATGCCGTCGGCGTCGACCACGTCGGGTGCCGGTGAGCACGCGTCCGCGCGCAGGCGCACCTCGACCGCCGAGACCTCGGAGACGGGGATCCGCTCCCGCAGGACGACCACCTGCTCGCCCTGCTCCGCGGGGGCGGAGAACCGGGACACGTGCAGCCGGACGGTACGGGTGACGACGGTCCGCTGGCTGAGCCCGGTGGTGTCGCGGGTCTCCTCGGTGTGCCGGACCACGCGGAAGTCGTCGCAGCTGCCGAAGCCCAGCTCGACCGGGGCACCGGGGGCGGCGAAGTCCAGGGTGGCCCGTCCGCCGAATCCGCTGCCGCGGATCAGGTCGACGGGGCCGGCGAGCAGCGCGTGGCCCGACAGGTTGTCGAACCGCACCATGCGGGTGACCAACGGGGACAACTCGGGCGATCCCGCGTACTCGCCGCGCGAGGACGTGGTGAAGGCGGAGAGCGGTACGCGGTGGGCCCGGCCGTTGCCGCGTACGGAGGCCGGCCCCGGGGCTCGCAGCACCCGGGCCTCGCCACCGTCGTCGACCCCCGGCAGCCCGAGCACCGGGGCCGGTCCGAGGTTCCCGATCTTCTCCTCGCGCACCTCGACGTCGACCGTGCGGCGCTCCGCCGCGGAGCGGTCCCTGAGCGCCAGCCGGTCCTCGTTCAGCAGTGGCGGATCGGTGGCAAGCGCCGAGCGGGCCGTGGACAACGTCAGCCGCACGTCCGACCAGTCCTCGCCGGTGCGCTGCCAGACCACCGCGTCGGTCTCCAGCGTCAGGGAGTCCCCGTCGAGCACCGCCCGGTAGGCGGGCCGCCACAGCGCACACGGCGTGAGGTGGCTCAGGCGCAGCCCGGCAGGCCCGTCGGCCGCCGACTCCACGGTCAGCTCGACGTGGCCGACCAGCTCGGCGGGCTGGTCCTCGGAGAGGTCCATCGCCCGCTGCTGCGCGTGGAGTTCGACCGCCAGGGCGGACAGTCGGGCTTCCACGAGGCGCAGTTGTTCCCCCTGCTCTTCGCGCTCGGCGTCCACCCGGTCGAGTTCGCGGGCCCAGCGGCCCGGTTCCGTCTCCCCGGAGCCGGCCCCCTCACGGATGTCCCGCAGCAGGTCGCCGGCGATCCGGCCGAGCAGGTCGACGCGGGTGAGCAGCCGGTCGCGCCGCTGCCCCAGGGTCAGCTGCTCCTCTTCGATGGTGCGCACCCGGAGGCGCAGGGCGGAGTCCTCGTCCGTGGACACCAGCGGCCCGCGGGGCGTCCAGCTGCGAACGATCCGCGCGTCGAGCACGGCGGCGGGGTGATCGGCGGTCAGTTCGGCATGGAGCGTGTGGTCCACGGCCAGAGCGCTGACCGGCCCGAGACGCAGCCGGTGGACCCCGGCTGCCAGGTCGAGGACGACGGTGCGCTCGACATGGGCGCGGTCCTCCAGACAGGTGACGGCGGTGACGGGGAGGGCGATCGGCTTCGGGACCCCGGGCATGGCGTGTGTCAGCTCCTGCGGTTGCCGCCGACCAGGGCTTTGCCGGCCGGGATGCGGATTTCGTAGCCGCCGTCGAAGGCGGCGGTGGAGGCGGCGGGCAGGTCCGCACGCCAGATGCGGGTGCCCGGCGCGTACCGGTCGGGTCCCGCGACGTCCGCGGGGGCCGTCCAGTCGGCCCGTTCCTCGATCCGGACCTCCGGATCCGAGGTGACGGGAACCCGTTCGCGGATCTCCACGGTCACGGTCCTCCCGAGCTGGTTGGACAGCTCCACGTGGACGCGGTGGTCGAGCACGGTGGTCTGGTTGCGCAGGCCGGAGGTCGACTCCCGCAGGTGGGTACGGCGGGTGACCCGGATGCCCTCGGCCGGCCCGAGCCCCACCCGGCGGACGCCGCCGGGCGCCAGCGTGGGGAGTGCGGCGGTGAGCAGGAAGTCGTCGTCGACGGTGACCTCCACCGGACCCGCCAGCAGTGCCTGGCCGGTGGCGTTGGAGAGCACCAGCGTCGCGTACACGGTCTGGTCCACGGACGGCACGCACAGGTACTCGGTACGCAGGCCGACAGGGACCTCGCCGACGGTGACGGTGTGCCAGGTGCCGTCCGACGGAACGTCGGTACGGGCGGTGGCGTCGAAGCGGTGGTCGAAGGAACCTGCCGACTCCCGGGGCCGGACGGCCTGTCCGGGCAGCGGAAGCGTGGACACGGCTTCGGCGCGGCGGCGGTGCTCCGCACCCACCGGGTCGAAGGGCGAGCCGGGAAACAGCCGGCCCCTGCGTTCGCCGTGCTCCTCGGGGCCGCTCAGGACGAGGGCGGCGTAATCGAGCTCGGCGCCGCTGGGCTGCGGCGGACCGGGCACCGGCGGCGCGCCCCCGGGCTGCGGGGGACCGGCCGACGGCGCGGGAGGGGGCGGCGGCGAGGGGTGGCCGGGGGCGGCGGGAGCCATCGCGGCGGGAGCACCCGCGGAGGGACCGCCGGTACGCGGCGCGCCACGCGGTCGCGCCCCGCCCGGCTGCGCGCTGCCCGGCGCCGGGATCGCGGCCGGTGGACCGCCGAAGCTCTGTGGGGCCGCCAACGGTGGCGGAAGGGGAGCCGACCCGGGGCCCCCGGCGACGGCCGCGGCAACGGCCGCGGCGGCGCCGGTCCGGGCGGCCGGGTACGCGGCCGTCCCAGGGCCTGCCGTGTCGTAGCCGGAGAACAGGCCGGCGAGCCCGGGCGGGGGCTCGCGCCAGCCGGAGGGCGCGGGGGCGGGCTGGCTGCGGCCGATCCGGAGGGAGCGGAGGCTCGGCAGATCGGTCCGGCGCCGAAGATCGGCGGTGGCCAGGGCGATGCGTACGCCGGTCCAGTCCTCGCCCGTCCTCTGGGCCACCGAGGCGCGCAGCACCAGACGGCCGCTGCCGTCGCCCTGACGGCAGGTGAGGCGGTACGAGGGCACCCAGACGGCGCCCGGCACCCCGTACTCCAGCTCCACCTCCGCCTCACCCGAGCCGTCCAGGGTCAGCCGCACACAGACGCTGGTCTCCACATGCGCCGACGGCGCGTCTGTGGAGGCGCGGGCAAGCCGGTCGGCGGCGACGGTGAACTCGTGCTCGACGGCGCGCAGCGCCTCCTCCAGTTCGACGAGGTGGCTGTGCAGTCCCGCCAGCCGCTCGTCCACGAAGCCGGCCAGCTCCAGCCACGCGTCGACCGGAGTCCGGCGGTGCGGATCCTCGCGCTTGCGGGCAGGTGGGGCCGGGTGGAGCGACCTGGCCTCCTCGATCAGGCGCAGCTGGCGCTCCCGGCGTTCCTGCGCGGCCGCGTAGGCGTCGCTCAGCCGCTCGACCTCGCGCCGCAGTTCGTCGGACGGGCCCGTGGCCGGTGGCTCGGCCTCGACCTCCACCCGGGCCTCGGTGACCCGGACACCGGAGCCTGTGACGACCCGGGCGCGCAACGAGCCCGTGTCCAGCGAACGGGGCAGTCCCGTCACCCGGACCCGGCCGTCGGGTGGGACGCTGCCACGGGCCAGCCGTCGGCAGAGCGCGCCCTGCGCGTACACGACGACCGAATCGAGGGCCGAAGCCCACCGCTGTGCCGACTCACCCGTCACGTGCTCCGCCCCCATCGCGCTCATGCTGGAGGAAGACTAGCCCGGGCCGCTCCGCGCGTCAGCCGCGAAGCGGGCCCCGGCCGCACGGGCAGGCGCGTACCGGTGCCCGACGGGCGCCGTCCCGCTGACGGCAGCCCCGCCGCCCGGGCCCGTGTGGTGGCCCGGGCAGCGGTACGGTGCGGGGTTCAGGCTCGTACAGGTGCTCCCTGTGCCGAGTTCTCAGACACGGACGAGCGGGGTGTCGACCAGGTGTTCCGCCAGGAACCACGCCTGGCGTTCGCCCGTCCTGATCACCTGGGAGACCAACAGGTCGTTGGTGCCGTCGTCGCCCAGCCCGGCCGCGCGGGCCGCCCAGTCGTGGGCGTCGACGAGAATGGCCTCGTGGGCCTCCAGGAGGCGGGACAGCATCGCCGGTACCTGTTCGACGCCGTCCGGGGGACGCGGAATCGACGTGATCTCGGCGACGTGGCGGGGGTCCCCGAGCGCGACGCCGCCCAGGGACTGGACGCGCTCCGCGAGGGTGTCGACGAGTTCGAGCTGCTCTCCCGCGTGCTGGTCCAGGACCAGGTGCAGCTGGTAGAAGGTCGCGCCACGCATCAGCCAGTGGTGCTTCTTGTAGAGGCCGTACAGGATCTGCGTGTCCGCCAGCACCTTGTTCAGCCGCTGGCAGGAGTACATGCGTGCTTCGTAGGACAGGCCGACCGGGAACTGCTTGACGGTGCCGAACTCCTGGATCACCTCACCCTTCTGGTGCAGCCAGGGCTGACTGCCGTTCCCGGACGTCGGGTCGCTGGTCATGATGTTCCTCCTGTGGTGCAGTGCCGGGTGTGCCCGTGTGCGTCCACGGCGGGGTCGCACCGCCGTGCCGGGTGGACGTGATGTCGTGACGGCCGCAGACCGCGCGGGTGCCCTCAGGGCTCCGCGCGGCCTGCCGGGCCGTTCAGTCAGCTGGTCGCGCGCACGGCGTCCAGGATGAGGCCGGCGACGGCCTTCGGCCGGGAGACGGCCACGGCGTGCGAAGCACCGTCGAGCTCGACGACGGTCGCTCCGGCCCGCTCGGCACCGAAGCGCTCGACCTCGGGGTTGATGGCACGGTCGGCTCCGGCGACGAGGGCCCACGCGGGCTTCGTCCTCCAGGCGGCGGCCGAGGCGGTCTCCTCGAACGCGGCTGCTGCCAGCGGGCGTTGGGTCAGGGCGAGTACCGCGGTGGTCTCGGCGGCGACATCCGCGGCGAAGATCTCCGGGAACGCCTCCGGGGTGATGGTGACCTCCACCGAGGGCTCGGCGCCCTCGACCGGGTACGTCGCCTGCCTGAGGTTCTCGACGAGCGGCGAGAGGGCGAAGCGGCCCTGCAGCTCGCCGAGGCTCTCGCCCTGTTCCAGGACGTAGGCGGCTATGTAGACGAGACCGACGACGTTGTCGGTGGCGCCGGCGACCGTGATCAGGGCGCCGCCGTACGAGTGGCCGACCAGGATGACGGGACCGTCGATCTGCGCGGCGACGGAAGCGATGTACGCGGCGTCCGACGCCAGGCCGCGCAGCGGGTTCGGCGGGGCGACCACGGACACGCCGTGGTCGCGCAGCTCCGTGATGACGCCGGACCAGCTGCCGGCGTCGGCGAAGGCGCCGTGCACGAGGACGACGGTGGGGGTGGGCTCGGTGGGCATGTGTGGGTGCTCCTTGGGGAGTTGTCGGGCGGAGTGCCGTGTCAGCGGGCGTCAGGGGCGGCGCCGAGGGCGGTGCGCAGCGTGGTGACGGCGAGGTTGATCGCGGCGTCGGCGGCGTGGGTGCCGCGCAGGGCGTTGAGCATGACGAAGTCGTGGATGACGCCCTGGAAGCGGACGGCGGTCACGGGGACACCGGCCTGGCGGAGCTTGTTGGCGTACGCCTCGCCCTCGTCGCGCAGGACGTCGGCCTCGCCGGTGACGACGAGGGCGGGCGGCAGTCCGGTGAGCTGTTCGGTGGTGGCCCGCAGGGGAGACGCGGTGATCTGCGCGCGCTCTTCCTCGTCGGTGGTGTACTGGTCCCAGAACCACTGCATGCCGTCGCGGCGCAGGAAGTAGCCGGTGGCGAACTGGTGGTACGAGGACGTGTCGAAGGCGGCGTCCGTGACCGGGTAGAACAACACCTGTGCCAGCAGCGGGAGGCCGCCGCGCTCCTTGGCCATGAGGGTCAGGGCGGCGGCCATGTTGCCGCCGACCGAGTCGCCGGCCACCGCGATGCGCGACGGGTCCAGGCCGTGACCGGCGCCCTGGTCGACGATCCAGCGGGCCACGGCGTAGTTCTGCTCGATGGCGACCGGGTAGCGGGCCTCCGGGGAGAGCTCGTACTCGGGAAAGACCACCGCGGCTCCGGCCCCGACGGCGAGTTCACGCACCAGTCGGTCATGGGTGTGGGCGTTGCCGAACACCCAGCCGGCGCCGTGGATGTACAGGATCACGGGAAGGGTTCCGACCGCACCGGCGGGGCGCACGACACGGGCACGGACACTGCCCGTCGGACCGCCGGAGACGGTGATCCACTCCTCGTCGACGGCCGGCATGGCCACTTCACCCGACTGCACCTCGTCCACCGCCTTGCGCCCCTCGGCGGGCGGCAGGTCGAACAGGAACGGGGGATTGGCCGTCGCCTCGGCGAACGCCGCCGCCGCCGGCTCCAGCACCGGTCGCGGGGGCTCCACTACATCCGACATCAGACACTCCTCTGTTTCGTTGGCGCGCCGGTCCTGCCGGCGATTCATCCCCGGGTGCTCGTACAACCGCACACGGAGATGAGCCACTTCGCACGCTAAAGGAGCGGCGGTGCGGTGAATTGCCCGTCAGCGCACGGACTCTGGACTCACAGCGCAGTGACAATTCCCGGTGCACTGTCGGCACCGACGCAGTGCACTCCGGGCACACACCTGCGCCACGGAGCCGCATAACGTGGTGGGGCAGCGAGGGCCACGGGGCCGACGGGCGGCTATACGTCGGCCTGTCGGCCCGTACGGGCCCCGGGGCGTAATTCCTGGAGACGGTCACCGTGGAAGTCCACGGATCACGCGGCGCACGGGAATTCACCCGCCGGGCTTCGCAGCCGCTCGTCGGGCCCGCCATGGAATTCGCTCCCCTGCCCGGCCGCGATCGCAATGCAGCGCACTCGACGCTGTCTCAATCCGTAGGAGGTTGTCGAAGGTGTCAACGATGCCCGTCGGCGGGCTGGTGCCCCATGCCACCGACGACGCCGCGGACCTGGTCGTCCGCAACGCGAAGATCCACACGGGCGACCCGCACCGGCCGCAGGCCGAGGCGCTCGCCGTCACGGCCGGAGTCATCACGGCCGTCGGCGACGACAGCGACGTCGCCCCGTACATCGGACCCGCCACGAAGGTGGTGGACGCAATCGGCCGGCGGATGGTCCCCGGCCTCAACGACTCCCACCTCCACGTGATCCGGGGCGGCCTCAACTACGTCCTGGAACTGCGCTGGGACGGCGTGTCCACGCTGCGGCAGGGCCTGGCGATGCTGCGGGACCAGGCGGCCCGCACCCCGAAGGGCCAGTGGGTACGGGTGGTCGGGGGATGGTCGGCCGAGCAGTTCGCCGAACGCCGGCTGCCGACCGTCGCCGAGCTGAACGCCGCTGCTCCGGACACCCCGGTGTTCGTCCTGCACCTGTACCAGTCGGCGGTACTCAACCGGGCGGCGCTCAAGGCCGCCGGGTACACCAGGGAAACCCCCGATCCCAAGGGGGGCCAGATCGTGCGGGGCAGGGACGGAGAGCCGACCGGCATGTTGCTGGCCGCGCCCAGCGCCCTGATCCTGTACTCGACCCTGGCCAAGGCGCCTGTCCTGGAAGGGGAGGACAGGAAGACCTCCACAAGGCACTTCCTGCGGGAACTGAACCGATTCGGTCTTACCTCGGCCATCGACGCGGCCGGCGGATTCCAGAACTTCCCCGACAACTACAGCACCGTCGTCGAGCTCGCCGAAGCCGGGCAGCTCTCGTTGCGCATCGCCTATCACCTGTTCCCGCAGACCGCGGGCCAGGAAATAGCCGACCTGTCCCGGTGGATCGAGATGGTCCGGCCGCAGGACGGTGACTCCTGGCTGCGCCTCAACGGGGCGGGCGAGAATCTCACCTGGGCGGCAGCCGATTTCGAGAATTTCGCCCAGCCGCGTCCTGCCCATCCCGAAGGCTACGAGGTGGAATTCGAGAAGGCGGTACGCCTTCTCATGGAGAACGGATGGGGATTCCGGCTCCACGCGACGTACGACGAGACCATCCGACGCGATCTCGCCGTATTCGAGAAACTGGCCGCCGAGGGACTCTTCCCGTCAGGGAAAAGGTGGTTGTTCGACCACGCGGAGACCGTCTCCGCGGACAGCCTCGACCGCATCGCCGCGCTCGGCGGCGCCCTGTCCGTGCAGAACAGGCTGTCCTTCCAGGGGGAGGCGTTCCTGCGCCGGTACGGCCCCGGCGCGGCGGCGGACGCCCCTCCGATCGGCGCCATGCTGCGACGCGGACTGACCGTCGGCGCGGGAACGGACGCCACCCGGGTGTCCACGTACAACCCGTGGGTCGCCCTGCACTGGCTGATCACCGGCAGGACCGTCGGTGACCTGGTCGTCCGCCCGCCGCACAACCGCGTCGACCGGAGCACCGCGCTCGCCATGTTCACCGAAGCGGGCGCCAGGCTGACGGGCGAGGAGGACGTCAAGGGAGTCCTGCGCCCCGGCTTCTTCGGCGACTTCGCGGTCCTGTCCGAGGACTACTTCACCGTCCCCGAACCCGACATCGCCCACATCGAGGCCCTGCTGACGGTCGTCGGTGGCCGGATCGTGTACGCCACGGGCGAGTACGAGGGCATCGACGAGGAACTGCCGCCCGTCAGCCCGGCCTGGAGCCCGGTGGCGCACTTCGGGGGCTACCAGGCCACACCGCCCACCGGCCTGTCCGGCACCCGTCAGGCCGAACTGCTCGGCCAGGCCGTCGCGGAGTCCGAACAGCACCGTCAGTGGCGCGCCCGGCGCGGCCTCACCCCTCACACCGCGAGCACGGTCTTCGACCCCTGCTTCGCACTCTGACCTCCCGGGAGGGCCCCGGCCACGAGCCGGCCCTCCCGGGACACCACCCCCACCCGCCGTCCCCGGGACGGCCGGTCCCGCTGCGGGCACCCGCCCGCGCGCACCCACAAGAAAGGCACTCCCATGGTCGACATCTCCGACGTCACGGCGGTCCCCAGCCCCGACCTGCTGACGCCCGACAACTGCGCTGTGCTGTTCGTGGACCACCAGCCGCAGATGTTCTTCGCCGCCGGGAGCGGAGACCGCGGCGCCGTCGTCAACTCCACCGTGGGCCTGGCGAAGGCGGCGAAGGTCTTCGACGTGCCGGTGGTGCTGAGCACCGTGGCGGCCGAGTCCTTCTCGGGGCCGATCCTGCCGCAGCTGGCCGCCGTCTTCCCCGGGCACGAGGTCATCGACCGCACGTCGATGAACGCCTGGGAGGACGTCTCCTTCGTCGAGGCGGTCAAGGCGACGGGGCGCAGGAAGCTCGTCATCGCAGGGCTGTGGACCGAGGTCTGTGTCGTGCTCCCGACCCTTTCGGCGCTCTCCCAGGGCTACGAGGTCTACGTCGTCACGGACGCGTCCGCCGGGGTCAGCCCCCAGGCGCACGAGCACGCCGTGCAGCGCATGGTCCAGGGCGGCGCCGTTCCGGTGACCTGGGTGCAGGTCCTGCTGGAGTTCCAGCGGGACTGGGCGCGTACGGACACGTACGTCCCCGTCACGGACGTCGTGAAGGAGCACGCCGGCGCGTACGGCCTCGGGGTCGTCTACGCGCAGGCCGTCCTCGGCGCCCACGCGGCCGGCTGAGCCCTTCCCGGCCCACCTTCCCCAGCATCAGAGCAGCTACCGAACGTCAGGAACAGGCAGAACGAATGGATACGGGACTACTGGTCCTCCGCCTCGTGGCGGGGCTCCTCATCGCCGGACACGGCGTGCAGAAGGTCAGCTTCCGGCTGGGCGGCAAGGGCCTGGCGGGGGGAACCGAGGAGTTCCGGCGCGACGGCTTCCGGGGAGGCCGTCTGACCGCGCTCGCGGCGGGCGGCAGCCAGATCGGTGCCGGTCTGTTCCTGGCGGCCGGTCTGCTCACTCCCATGGCGGCCATGGCCGCCATGGGAGTGATGACGGTGGCGAGCGCCGTCAAGTGGCGCAAGGGGCTCTGGGTGCAGGATGACGGGTACGAGTATCCGCTGGTCCTCGTCGCCGTCTCCGCGGCGGCGGCGCTCACCGGCCCGGGCCGGTGGTCGCTCGACCACGCGCTCGGGCTGGCCTCCTGGCCCCTGTGGGTCTCCCTCGCGGCCCTCGTCCTCGGACCGTGCAGCGGACTGCTCACCCGCGCGGTGCTGCACCGCCCCCTTCACACCGGAAGGACCGACGCGTGACGCACAGGCTGGTGAACGACGTGGTCGGCACCCTGTTCCCGCCCAAGGGGGACAGGCACGGCCCGCTCATGCCGCTCATGCTGACGCTGACGGTGGTGACGGGACTCGTGGACGCGGTGAGCTACCTGGCACTCGGCCACGTCTTCGTCGCCAACATGACCGGCAACGTGGTCTTCCTCGGATTCGCGCTGGCGGGAGCCGAGGGGCTGTCCGCCTCCGCCTCCCTCGTCGCGATGGCCGCGTTCCTCGCAGGCGCGCTGGCGGGAGGCCGCTTCGGCACCCGCTTCGCCGCACACCGTGGCCGGCTGCTGACCGTCGCCGCGGGGCTGCAGGCGGTCCTCGTCGCCGCGGCCGTCGTCGCCGCACTGGTCTCGCACGGCAGGGTGGGCACCGGCACCCAGTACACCCTGATCGTCCTCCTGGGCCTCGCCATGGGCCTCCAGAACGCCGTGGCGCGGCGCCTCGGAGTCCCGGACCTGACCACCACGGTGCTGACCCTGACGCTCACGGGCCTCGCCGCAGACTCCACCTCGGCAGGAGGAGCGGCCCCGCGGCCGGGCCGGCGGTTCCTCTCCGTACTGGCGATGTTCCTCGGCGCCCTCGTCGGAGCCGTCCTGCTGCGGCACGCCGAACTCGCCGCCGTACTGGGCTCGGCACTGGTGCTGCTCGTGGTGACCTCGGTGGTCGCGCACCGCCTCTCGGGTTCCGGCGCGCCCTGGACCGAGCCGCTGCCCTGATCCGTCGGCCGCGCCGGGCCGGGACCGTGCCCGGCCGGAGGTCACTGTGCCGCGTTCCCCCGCACCGGATGTTTGCTCATGATGGAGATCCGGTTGAAGGCGTTGATGGTGATCGCCACCCAGATGGCCGCGGAGATCTCGTCGTCGGTGAGGGAGTTCCGGGCCACCGCGTAGGCGCTCTCCTGGAGGGCGGCGTCCGCCGGTGCGGTGGTCGCCTCGGCCAGGGCGAGCGCCGCGCGTTCCCGCGCCGTGAAGAGTTCGGTGTCACGCCAGGCCGGCAGCACGCCCAGGCGCTGGGTCGTCTCGCCCGCGCGCAGGGCCGCGCGGGTGTGCAGACCGAGGCAGTAGGCGCAGCCGTTGATCTGCGACACGCGGATGTTGATCAGTTCCACGAGAATGCGGTCGAGGCCCGCGTCGGCGGCGACCGTGCGGACCTCCTCGGCCGCCCCGACGAGTGCGTGATAGGCCTTGGGGCTCTGCTTGTCGAGGTACACGCGCTTTCCCGCCGGACCTGCTGCCATGTCGCTCAACGCGGACTCCTTCACGGGACGTTCCGTCCCGCACTCGTGCTGCCGTGCACTTCGCGGGGTGACGGCCTACCATGGATAATATTGTTGAACATGAAACCATATATGGGGGAGGGGAGCGCGATGAGTGACGTCGAAGTGGAGCCCGAGGTGTCGGATCCGGCCGCATCCGTGTCGCGGGTCGAGGTGGTCTCCGCGCGGGAGGTGCCGTTGGGCGGCCTGCGCGCGATGACGGTGCGGCGGACGCTGCCGCAGCGCGCCCGGACCCTGATCGGGGCCTGGTGCTTCGTCGACCACTACGGTCCCGACGACGTCGCGGCCACGGGCGGCATGGACGTGGCTCCCCACCCGCACACCGGTCTGCAGACCGTGAGCTGGCTGTTCAGCGGGGAGATCGAGCACCGCGACAGCCTGGGCAGCCACGCGATGGTGCGCCCGGGCGAGCTCAACCTGATGACGGGCGGGCACGGCATCAGCCACTCGGAGGTGTCGACCCCGCGCACCACGATTCTCCACGGTGTGCAGCTGTGGGTGGCGCTCCCGGAGCGACACCGGCACGCGGAGCGTGACTTCAGGCACTACGCACCGGGCTCGGTGCACGTGGACGGCGCCGACATCCGGGTGTTCCTGGGGCGCCTCGCCGGAGAGGTGTCACCGGTGCCGACCTTCACCCCCCTGCTCGGCGCCGAGATCCTCCTGCGGCCGGGCGCGTCCGTGACCCTTGCGACGGACCCGGAGTTCGAGCACGGCCTCCTCGTCGACAGCGGAGGCGTCCGCATGGACGGAACGCTCCTCCAGGCCGCGGAGCTGGGATACCGCGACACGGGAAGCAGCACCCTGACCCTGACGAACGAGACGGACGCCGGTGCCCGGCTCGTACTGCTGGGCGGCCCGCCGTTCGGGGAACAGATCGTCATGTGGTGGAACTTCGTGGGCCGCAGCCACGACGACATCGTCGAGGCCAGAGAGGCCTGGCAGGCCGCGTCCGACCGCTTCGGTGAGGTCGACGGCTTCGACGGATACCGCATCCCCGCGCCCGCACTGCCCAACGCCACCATCACACCGCGCAGAAACCCGACCCGTCCGAAAGGCACACGATGACGCAGCCCGTTCCCACTCCCACCGTCCGGCGAGTGGACCCCAAGCACCGCTACGAGATCCTGGTCGACGACACGGTGGCAGGTCTGACGGCCTACCGCGACCGCGATGACCAGCGCGTCTTCTACCACACCGAGGTCGATGACGCCTTCGCCGGACAGGGCCTGGCCTCCGTGCTCGTCCAGCAGGCACTGACGGACGTACGTACGTCGGGGAAGCGGATCGTGCCCGTCTGCCCGTACGTGGCGAAGTTCCTCAAGAAGCATGACGAGTTCGCCGACATCGTCGATCCGGTCACCCCCGAGATCCTGCAGTGGCTGGACACCGTGCCGGCGAGCTGAGCCCGCCGTACGCGCACGCGCCGGGGCCGGCTTCACCGGGCTCGCTCCGGCGCGACCAGCGGCTGCCGGCTGTCGCGGCTTCCGCCGGCGGACAGGCTTCGCCATTCGCGGGGGGAGATGCCGTAGGAGCCGCGGAACACCCTGCTGAAATGAGCGGGGTTGACGAATCCCCACCGCTGCGCCACCGACGAGACCGTCGGTGCCACCCGGCCTCCGCGCGCCAGTTCGCGCGCGCACTCCTCCAGCCGGCGCCGCAGCATCAGCCTGCCGACGGTGATGCCCTCGTCCTGGAAGAGCCGGTGCAGATAGCGCACCGAGATGTGGTGAGCCTTCGCGATGGCCTCGGGCGAGAGCGCCGGGTCGCCCAGGTTGCCGTCGATGTGGTCGCGTATGCGCGCCACCAGCGCGCCGCGGGAGTCCTGCGGTCCCGGCCCCGCGCCGTCGGCCTGCTCGGCGACCAGGGTGGCGAACAGGTCGACGACGCCGGAGGCCAGCCGCCCGGCTGCGGCCGGGGAGTACGACGGCGCGGAGGCGACCAGCGTGGACAGGAAGGGTGTCAGGACGGCGCCGTACCCCTGCGTGGTGTCGATCGCCGTCGCGGTGATCCTGCGGAGGTCGTCGTCGGGCAGGGCCAGCGAGCGCCGGGGCAGGCGCACGACCCGGGTCGAGAAGCGCTCCGGGTAGTCCAGGAAGTACGGCCGTGCCGTGTCGTACACCATGAGTCCGCCCGGGCCGACCGTGGCCCGTCTGCCGTCCTGCGCGAGGGTGGCCGTGCCGGAGACCTGGACGCCGAGCATCACGAACGACTCCCGGGAGCGCCCTATGTGCCCCGACGTCCTGCTGGTGCGGTGAGCGTCCGCTTCGACGGAGGAGACGTGGAGGAAGCCGACTTGGTGGGTGGTGATCCGGCCGGCGAAGGGGCCGCCGGCCGGCCGGGCGACGGCCGTCGGGACCGGCTGTGTACTCATCGCTTCCCGCCAGTAGGCGAGCTGCTGCTCCTGGGGCACCGAAGCAGTCGTCAATTCCCGGCTCATCTGCCACTCCTCTTCGTCCACGTGACACCGGCGGAGACCTCGGATCCGTAGCGCAGAGGGATCGAGGCGGTTGCCGGTGCCCGGATGAGCGACGGCGGGTGCCTGGTCCTGCGCGGATGTCCTGCCGACCGGACAGCGTCCGTGCGGCAGGAGCCGGGCAGCAGCGTCGCGGCCCGGTTCTCCGCCGTTGACCAGCCAAGCAGCGGGCCGGGCGGGTTCCCAGGCAGAAAGCAGGCAGAAACAGGCACGAGCCGATGCCACTTGGCGGTCGTCCGTAGCGCACCCGCACAAGTGCACCCACGGAACAGAGAGCGTGCGCGCAGAGAAAGGAGACGGGCGCCGCGACGGCCTACCGTGGTCGCGGGTGCGCCGGGGCCTCAACCCCTCGACGCGCTCCGGGCCCTGCCCTCAGCAGGTCCGGACCGACAGGGAGGGCGGAGTGCGGGGCCGTTCAGGGAGTGCGGAGTGCGGAGCCGTTCAGGGAGTGCGGGGCCGGGTGGCGCGCGGAGCCCGTCACACCGTGGCCGGGCGTGCGAGGCGCTCCCGGGCGTCGGCGACGACCTGCGGATCGGCGCCGGGTCCCAGGGCGGCACAGCGTGCGAAGACCTCGCGCGCTTCCGCCGTACGCCCCGCGGCGAGCAGGACGTCCCCCAGGCTGATCAGCCGGCGGCTCTCCAGGGCGGTGTTGCCGGCGTCGTGGTACATCTCGATGGCCGTACGCAGATGGGCGACCGCCTCGTCCCACCTCTCCAACTGGGCGTACGTCATGCCCATGTTGGAGTGGGCTTCGAGGCGGCAGATGGCGGCGATGTGCGGTTCGATCCGGTCGCCGGCGTCCTCCAGGAACGCGCAGACACGCCGGCAGGCGGACAGTGCCTCCTCGGGCCGGCCCTGACCCATCAGGCTCATGACGTGGTTGTGCTGCGCCTGAAGACTGCCGTGCAGGTCTCCCGCGGCTTCGAACAGGGCAGCCGCCTGACGGATCTCCTCGTCGGCACTCGCGTAGTCCTCGACCTTGCCGAAGGCCCAGCCCCGGTAGTTGTGGGCCCACGCCTGCTGCTGGGCGTCTCCCGCGCGCCGGGCGGCGCCCAGGGCCTCGCCGGCGCGGGCGATGCTGTCCTGGGGGAGGCCCTCGCACAGGAGCAGGGCCCAGGCGTGGTAGTTGAGCTGCGTCGCTTCGAGGAGCGGGTCACCCAGCGCCCGGGCCGACCGGACCGCGGTGTCGAAGATCTCGGGCCAGTGCCCCCAGAAGATCCACTGGTCGGAGAACCAGTGCAGCGCCTCGGCCACCTCCACCACCGTGGTGTGTTCGCCGGCTGCCCGGGCCGCGCGCAGGGCTGTCAGCCAGTTGGTGCCCTCCGCCTTCAGCCACTGACCGGCCATGTCCGCGGAGGACAGGTCGACCATGCCCTGCCAGGTGTCCGGCGGCGCGCCGTGATCGGGCTCGAACCAGCGGCCGGCCAGAACGGTGGTCTCCAGCAGCCAGTGGTACAGCGTCGCACGGGCCTCCTCGACGGCCTCGGCGCTCTCCTCGGCCTCCAGGCGGGCACGGGCGAACAGGCACAGCAGGTCGTGGAGCCGGTAGCGGTCCCGTTCCGCGCCCAGCAGTCCGGCCTCGACCAGTTCGTCCAGGGTGTCCTCGGCGTCGAACAGCTCCTGACCGGTCAGCCAGGCCGCCGCGGCGGCGCCGGTGCTCGGGCCGGGGACGAGTGCCAGACGCCGGAACAGACGGGCGGCAGCGGGGGTGAGCTGACGGTAGGACAGCTCGAAGGCGGCGGACACCCGCACGTCCCCGGCGGCCAGGGCGCCCAGTCGCCGGTCGTCGACGGAGAGGCGGTCGGCGAGGCGCCGCAGGGGCCAGCCCGTTCGGGTGGCCAGCCAGTTGCCCGCCACCCGCAGCGCCAGGGGCAGGTATCCGCAGCGCCGCGCGACCTCGGCGAGGGAGGCCGGGTCGGCCTCGGCCCGCTCAGCCCCCACCAGTGCCGTCAGGAACACGGCGGCCTCCGCCGGGGCCAGCTCGCCCAGCGGGAGTCGGTGCACGCTCTCCAGCCCGGTGAGCATCCGGCGGCTGGTCACCACGACCATCCCGGCCCCGGCGCCCGGCAGGAGCGGCCGCACCTGCGACTCGTCACGGGCGTTGTCGAGCACCAGCAGACAGCGCCGGTCCGCGAGGAGCCGCCGGTACAGCCCGGGATGTCCCTGCGGTCCGGCCTTGGCGAGGTCGCGGTCGGCCACCTGAAACGCCTTGAGCGCGGCGAGCATGAGTTCGGCGGGGCCGGGCGGGTCGTCGTCCATGCCCCGCAGGTCGAGTACCAGTTGTCCGTCGGGGAAGCGGTCCGCCAGCTGCCGGGCCGCGTGCAGGGCGAGCGTGGTCTTACCGGTGCCGGGCGGCCCGGACACGGCCACCACCACCGGATGGGCGCCACCTGCTTCCGGGCCCCCCGGTCCGACGGCCGGGTGCCGGGCGGCCCGTTCCGCGAGCTCGGTCAGGCCGGCGAGTTCGTGCTCACGGCCGACGAAGTCGTCGACCCCGCGCGGGAAGGTCCGTACTCCCGCCGGGCTGTACCCCGCACTGCGGCCGGCGCGGGCGACCGTCAGCAACTGTTCCCGGTCCGCGTCGCCGAGCCCGAGCCCGTCCGCGAGGGCGGCCACCGTCCGCCGCTGCGGAGCTGCCCGCCGCCCCCGTTCCAGATCGCCGATGCCGCGCACACTCACGCCCGACGCCTCCGCCAGACCTTCGATGGTCAGCGACGCGGTCAGCCGCAGTGCGCGCAGCACAGCCCCGAACGTCCCGTACTCGCCGCTCACCCTGCCCCCTGATCGTCATGCCCCTTCACAGCCCTCCGGGCATGATCGGATGAAATTCTAGTAGGACGAAAGGGCTGCCTTCGTCATGCCATGTCAGGCCCCGTCCGTCGTGCGCCGGTATGGGGTGCGCCGACAGAGGGGTGCGCCGGTCGTCGAGGTCCGCCCAGCGGTCGCCGTGCGCGTCTCCGCGACACCCGGCTCGCGCGGGAAGTAGTGCGGGAGGCCCGGCGGAACGGCTCCGGGAGCAGGCTCTCCGACGCGCGTACCGGTGTGACGTACGCGGTTCCCTTCGTTCGGTCGAGTGCGCTTGCATGTAAGGAGTGGACCGCTCGGGTGCGAAACATGATCGACTCCGCCCGTTCTCGGCGATGGTCTTGCCCCGCTGTGGGACGGGGCTTACGTTCTCCCGTACGCACTGTGTCTACGGGCGTAGAAACCACGTAGAGGCTCTCTGACGCCGCGTCGAAGGAGCAGCTCATGTCCCACGTCGTACGCGCCGCCCTCGTCCAGGCGACCTGGACCGGCGACACCGAATCCATGATCGCCAAGCACGAGGAGCACGCGCGCGAGGCCGCCCGGCAGGGAGCGAAGATCATCGGCTTCCAGGAGGTGTTCAACGCCCCCTACTTCTGCCAGGTGCAGGAACCCGAGCACTACCGCTGGGCCGAGGCCGTCCCGGACGGGCCCACCGTCCGCCGGATGCGCGACCTGGCCCGGGAGACCGGCATGGTGGTGGTCGTGCCGGTCTTCGAGATCGAGCAGTCCGGCTTCTACTACAACACCGCCGCGGTGATCGACGCCGACGGCACGTATCTCGGCAAGTACCGCAAGCACCACATCCCGCAGGTCAAGGGATTCTGGGAGAAGTACTACTTCAAGCCCGGGAACGCCGGCTGGCCGGTGTTCGACACCGCCGTCGGCAAGGTCGGCGTCTACATCTGCTACGACCGCCACTTCCCCGAGGGCTGGCGCCAACTGGGCCTGAACGGGGCTCAGCTGGTCTACAACCCGTCCGCGACCTCACGCGGACTCTCCAGCCACCTCTGGCAGCTCGAACAGCCCGCGTCGGCGGTCGCCAACGAGTACTTCGTCGCCGCGATCAACCGGGTCGGCCAGGAGGAGTACGGCGACAACGACTTCTACGGCACCAGCTACTTCGTCGACCCGCGCGGCCAGTTCGTGGGTGACGTCGCCAGCGACAAGGACGAGGAACTCGTCGTCCGCGACCTCGACTTCGGGATGATCGAGGAGGTACGGAAGCAGTGGGCGTTCTTCCGGGACCGCCGCCCCGACGCGTACGAGGGGCTGGTCGAGCCGTGACCGGGCTGCACGAGCGCCACCTCGCCGTCAGCCCGGACTGGCTGGCGCTCTACTACCGCGACCCGCTGGAGCTCACCCACGGCGAGGGCCGGCACGTCTGGGACGCGGACGGCAACCGCTACCTCGACTTCTTCGGCGGCATCCTCACCACGATGACCGCGCACGCGCTGCCCGAGGTGACCAAGGCGGTCGCCGAGCAGGCCGGGCGGATCATCCACTCCTCGACGCTCTACCTCAACCGCCCGATGGTGGAACTCGCCGAGCGTGTCGCCGCCCTCTCCGGTATCCCCGACGCGCGGGTCTTCTTCACCACGTCGGGCACCGAGGCCAACGACACGGCGATGCTGCTCGCGACGGCCTACCGCAGGTCCAACCAGATTCTCGCGATGCGCAACAGCTACCACGGGCGGTCGTTCTCGGCCGTCTCCGTCACCGGCAACCGGGCCTGGACACCCACGAGCCTTTCGCCGCTGCAGACCCTGTACGTGCACGGTGGCGTCCGCACCCGCGGACCGTACGCGGAGCTGAGCGACGACCGGTTCGTCAAGGCATGCGTCGCCGATCTGGAGGACCTGCTCGGGCACACCCGCGACGCCGCCGCGCTGATCGCCGAACCCATCCAGGGCGTCGGCGGATTCACCTCACCGCCCGACGGGCTGTACGCGGCGTTCCGTCAGGTCCTCGACCGGCACGGCATCCTCTGGATCTCGGACGAGGTGCAGACCGGCTGGGGGAGGACGGGCGACCACTTCTGGGGCTGGCAGGCACACGCCGAGCACGGGCCGCCGGACATCCTCACGTTCGCCAAGGGGATCGGCAACGGCATGTCGATCGGTGGAGTCGTCGCCCGCGCCGAGGTCATGAACAGCCTGGACGCGAACTCCATCTCGACGTTCGGCGGCTCGCCGGTCACGATGGCGGCCGGGCTCGCCAACCTCTCGTACCTCCTGGAGCACGACCTCCCGGGCAACGCCCGGCGCGTAGGCGGACTGCTCATCGAGCGGCTGCGGGCGGTCGTGGCGGGCTCCGCGCACGTACGGGAGGTGCGGGGCCGCGGCCTCATGATCGGCATCGAACTGGTGAAGCCGGGCACCGACGAGGCGAACCCCGAGACCGCGGCCGCCGTCCTCGAAGCGGCGAGGGAACGCGGACTGCTGCTGGGCAAGGGCGGCGGGCACAGCACCAGCGTGCTGCGGATCGCCCCGCCGCTGTCCCTGACGGTCGCCGAGGCCGAGGAGGGGGCGGCGATCCTCGGCGAGGCCCTGCGCGCGGTGGAGTAGGCCGGGCTGCCGGTCCCGGCCGGGTGCGGCCCGGACCCGGCCGGTCCCGCGGCCCTACTTGCTGTGCACGATCTGGATCAGGTTCCCGCACGTGTCGTCCAGGACCGCGGTGGTGATCGGCCCCATCTCCAGCGGCTCCTGGGTGAAGCGCACCCCGAGCTTCCGCAGCCGCGCGAACTCGGCGGGTACGTCGTCCACGGCGAACGACGTGGCCGGGATGCCGTCCTCGACCAGAGCGTTCTTGTACGGCTGAACCGCGGGGTGCCCGGAGGGTTCGAGGAGGAGTTCGGTCCCGTCGGGGTCCTCCGGCGAGACGACCGTCAGCCACCGGTCCGTACCCACCGGGACGTCGTGCTTCTTCACGAAGCCCAGCGTGTCGGTGTAGAAGCTCAGGGCCTTGGCCTGGTCGTCGACGAAGACGCTGCTCAGGTGGATTCTCATGGGGGGCTCTCCGGTCCGTCGGGCCTGAGCCATCGGGTCATGATGCGCTCAAGGGGGGCGGTGTTCAGATCGTGGAACTTGTAGCGGCCCTGGCGCCGCGTGCGGACCAGATCCGCTGCTTCCAGGACGGCCAGATGCTGGCTGACGGCCTGGCGGGACAGGCCCAGGCCGTGCTTCGTCATCAGCCTGGCGCAGATCTCGAACAGCGTCTGGCCGTCCCGTTCCACCAGCTCGTCGAGGATGTGCCGACGGGTGGGGTCGGCCAGCGCCTTGAAGACATCCTCCGCCATGAACGCGATGATAGGCAAGCATCGACTTGCCTATCAAGTGAGGAACCGCCCCGCGTTCCCCCGTCCGGACGCCACCGCACGTACACGCCGCCGCACGGGGGCGGACCCCGGTGCCGCACCGGCGCCGTGCCGGGCGGCGGGTTGGGCCGGTGGGGTACGCCGTACGGGAAACGGAAACGTCCTCATCGGCCGGCAGGCGCGGTATTGCCACAGTGGGTAACCCACTTCTACGTTCTTCACCACGTATGCCCCACCCCTTCCCGCGAGGCGAAATCCTTGATCCGAAGCGAATGGAGCTGAGCTGTGACACGCACTCTGATCACCGGTGGTCTTGTCATCACCGCGTCCGACGAACTCCACGTGGACGTGCTCGTCGAAGAGAGCCGGGTCGTCGCTCTGGCCACTCCGGACAGTCATGGATGGACGGCTGACCGGGTCATCGACGCGCGGGGGAAGTACGTCATCCCGGGCGGGGTCGACGGCCACACCCACATGGAGATGCCGTTCGGCGGCACCACGTCCTCCGACACGTTCGAGACGGGGACCCGGGCGGCCGCCTGGGGCGGCACCACCACGATCGTCGACTTCGCCATCCAGTCGAAGGGGCGCTCCCTCCGGGAGGGCCTCGACACGTGGCACGCGAAGGCCGACGGCACCTGTGCCATCGACTACGGCTTTCACATGATCATGTCCGACGTGAACGAGTCGTCCCTCAAGCAGATGGACACGCTGATCGAGGCCGGCGTGACCTCCTTCAAGCTCTTCACCGCCTACCCCGGGGTGTTCTACTCGGACGACGGCCAGATTCTCCGGGCCATGCAGCGGGCGAGCGGCAACGGCGGGCTGGTCATGATGCACGCCGAGAACGGCATCGCCATCGACGTCCTCGTTGAGCAGGCCCTCGCACGAGGAGAGCGCGACCCCCGCTATCACGGGGAGGTCCGGAAGGCTCTCCTGGAAGCCGAGGCGACCCACCGCGTCATCCGGCTGAGCCAGGTCGCCGGTGCTCCCGTGTACGTCGTCCACGTCTCTGCCCGGGAAGCCCTGGCGGAGTTGACCCGGGCCCGTGACGAAGGTCTGCCGGTGTTCGGTGAGACCTGCCCGCAGTACCTCTTCCTGTCCACCGACAACCTGGCCGAGCCGGACTTCGAGGGCGCCAAGTACGTCTGCTCGACACCGCTCCGGCCGAAGGACCACCAGGCGGCACTGTGGCGCGGGCTGCGGACCAACGACCTCCAGGTCGTCTCCACCGACCACTGCCCGTTCTGCTTCAAGGGCCAGAAGGACATGGGCGTCGGCGACTTCTCGAAGATCCCCAACGGTATGCCGGGCGTGGAGCACCGGATGGATCTGCTGCATCAGGCCGTGGTGGACGGGCACATCTCACGCCGCCGCTGGATCGAGATCGCGTGCGCCGCGCCGGCCCGGATGTTCGGCCTCTACCCGAGGAAGGGGACGATCGCGCCGGGCGCCGACGCGGACATCGTCGTGTACGACCCGGAGGCCCAGCAGGTGCTGTCCGCCGAGACGCACCACATGAACGTCGACTACTCGGCGTACGAGGGCAGGCGGATCACCGGCCGGGTCGAGACCGTCCTGTCGCGCGGCGTCCCCGTCATCGAGGGAGGCGCGTACGTCGGCCGCGCGGGTCACGGGGCCTACGTGCCCAGGGGGTTGTGCCAGTACCTGTGAGCGCAGGTGGCGCCCGGGACCGTACGACGCGGGACCGTACGACGCGGGACCGCACGACGCGGAAGTGTGCCACCGGGCGGTTCCTGGCGTGCCGAGCGGCGGGCCGAGGTCACCGGCACGAGTCTGGGCGGCACCGCGAACCCCGGTGGAGACGCGAGGACGGAGGGCGGCCGGCCGTCTCGGCGCGCGTCGGCGGACGCGTTGTCCGTCAGGGCGCGGGCGGTGCGGGCCGCGGCCCCGGGGCCATCGAGTCACCGCCGACGGCCGCGTCGGCGCACACCGTGGGCGCTGCCGGCAGGCCAGGCTCCCGCGCGTTCTTCTCCGGCCGGCGCCGCCGCCTCGGTGACGACCTCGCAGCGGCGGACCGTCGACCGGCGCGGGGGCTTCCCCAGGCAGGAGAAGCGGTCCAGGATGGTCACCCGCGAGTCGGTTTCCGAGGCATCGCCGTACACGGTCCCGCGCGGTCTCGTGAGGAAGGATCCGCCGGAGTGCGTCACTCGCGGACAGTGCCCGCAGAGGATCCCCTGGACTAGGAGCACCTGTCATGGACTTCGGACTCGTCCTCCAGACCGACCCGCCGGCGTCGGCCGTCGTCGGCCTCATGCGCCGCGCGGAACGCAACGGCTTCCGCTACGGCTGGACCTTCGACTCGACGGTGCTCTGGCAGGAGCCCTTCGTCATCTACAGCCGCATCCTGGAACACACCGAGCGGCTGATCGTCGGACCGATGGTCACCAACCCCTCCACCCGCACCTGGGAGGTCACCGCCTCCACCTTCGCCACCCTCAACGAGATGTACGGCAACCGGACGGTGTGCGGCATCGGCCGCGGCGACTCGGCGATGCGGGTCGCCGGCCGCAAACCCAACACCCTGGCCCGCCTGGGCGAGTCGATCGACGCCATCCGGGACCTCGCCGAGGGGCGGGAGGCGACCGTCGACGGCCAGCCCGTGCGCATCCCCTGGATCAAGGACGGCCGGCTGCCGGTCTGGATGGGCGCGTACGGTCCCAAGGCGCTCGCCCTGGCAGGGAGCAAGGCCGACGGGTTCATCCTCCAGCTCGCCGACCCCTACCTCACCGAGTGGATGGTCAAGGCGGTTCGGCAGTCGGCGGCCGACGCCGGCCGGGACCCGGACGACGTCACCATCTGCGTGGCCGCGCCCGCCTACGTCAGTGACGACCTGGCGCACGCCCGTGAGCAGTGCCGCTGGTTCGGCGGCATGGTCGGCAACCACGTGGCCGACCTCGTCGCGCGGTACGGCGAGCACTCGGGCCTCGTGCCCGACGCGCTCACGGAGTACATCGCCGGGCGGTCCGGATACGACTACAGCCACCACGGCCGTACGGGTAACCCGGACACCGCCTTCGTGCCTGACGAGATCGTCGACCGGTTCTGCCTGCTCGGCCCGGCCGAGGCCCACATCGAGAAGCTGCAGGTCCTGCGGGACCTGGGCGTCGACCAGTTCGCCGTGTACAACATGCACGACGCGCGCGAGGCGACCATCGACGCCTACGGTTCCGAGATCATCCCCGCCCTCTCCGGCTGAGCGTCCGGCGGCGGGGCACCGCCTCCGAACGGAGCGGGAGTCCGCCCCGGCAGGGTGGTGGCACCGCCTGTCTCGTCCTCGGACGGCGTGGCCGTGGGCACAGGCTCGTCGAAGCCGGAGAAGCCCACGACCGCGCCGGCCGACGAACCCCGGGCCGATACGCGCATCGGACAGCGCCGGGGATGCCGCCCCCCTCGGCCCTGGCGCCCTTGGTGAGCGCCCCGGCCGCGTTGCCGGCGTCGTCGGTGATCAGCTCGCGGCAGGTGTCCCTTGTCGTCACCGGGGTCCGGCCGGGTCGCCCCCTTGGGGAAGCCCTGGTCAGGGCCGTGTTCCGGCGTGCGAATCGTGCCTGCGAGGGTGCGCCGGACGGAGATCGGACGCGCGGCGGCCGATTGACGGGAGCGCGCGGGCCTCGGTAACCTCCAGGTACATTTGCTTTGGAAGCAAACCGACTTCGCGGAGGCAGCCTCATGCCCGTTCCCCAGGACATCGACAGCCGGGCCGCAGGGCGGCAACTGCTCACCGGGCACCGGGAACTGCGTGCCCAGCTGGCGGAGCTGCGGGCCGCCCTGGACGAGACGAGCGCGGCGGGGGCCGTCCGCGACGCGGGAGCCAACGCCGCGCTCATCCAGCAGCTGCGCAACCGCTGCCTGGAGTACTGCCTGGGACTGCACCACCACCACACCATGGAGGACGGCGCCTTTCCCGTCTTCGAACAGCGCTACCCCGAGATCGCTCCCGTCATCGAGCGGCTCCGCGAGGAGCACCGGCAGGTGGCCGCGGGACTGGAGCGCCTGGGCAAGCTCGTGGCGGCCGACGACGGCCAGGACGTCACCTGGCTGAAGGAGGAACTGGAGCGGACCGTGGCAGGACTGGAGGAGCACTTCCTCTACGAGGAGACGTATCTGCTCCCCGCCCTGGGCGTCGTCGTGCCCCCGGCGACCTGAGAGCGGGAGGGTGCGGACCGTCGGGTAGCGTGTCCGACCTGGACCGGAGGTGACCATGGCAGAGGCGGAAGAGGTGCCGGGTGAGGACGCGGAGGACCGTCTCACCACGGAGGACGCGGTCCGCGCCATGCTGCTCACGATGCCGCGGCTGATCTCGCGCGCCAAGAGGACGCCGGTGCCCGAGCAGCTCCGTTCGCTCCGGCTGGCGCCCAGACATCTGTCGCTGCTGTCCTGCCTGCTGTTCGACGGACCCACGCCGGTCAAGGACCTGGCCGCCCGCCTCGAAGTCGCACCGACCACCGTCAGCCTGATGGTCAGTGACCTCCAGCGCCAGGGGGTCGTCGAGCGCCGCTCCGACCCCGGCGACCGCAGGCGCAGCATCGTCTCGATCAGCGAGGACCCCACCACGCGCGGGGCCGTCGACGCCTGGCTGGCCAGCAGCGCAAAGGCATGGCACCAGGTCCTCGACGGCCTCAGCCCCCAGGAGCGCGCCACCGTCGTGCGCGTCATCCACGGCTACGAGGAAGCGCTCGCCGAGACTTCCTGAACCGGACGGGCCGCGGGATCCATCGCCTCGCGCAGCCGCAGGACCGCCGTCGTGAACGACCCCACGCCGCGCCGCGTCACCAGAGCCAGGTCCTCGGGCGTGTCCACGTCGAGCCGGATCCCGCTGTCCGTCGCCGGGCCGATCGAGAAGGCCCCGCTCGCGGCGTGCGACCGGGCGGAACCGGCCCCGAAGCTCGGGGCGAGCGCACTGGGCACGAGAGACGTGAGGACGGTCGTCCCCGTGCCGTTGTGGTCGGGGACGAACGCCCGGCGGTGCCGGAGCGCCTGGGCCAGTACCTCCGCCAACTCCTGCGGGCGCAGCCCCGGAAGGTCGGCGGTGAGCACCGCCACCGGTCCCCGGGGGTTCAGTGCCGAGGACCGGGCGGCGCCCGCTCGCACCGCGGTGTTCAGGCCGAGCCCGGGGGAGTCGTGGCCGACGTCCGCGCCCATGGTGCGGGCCTGCGCGGCGGCGAGCGGGTCGGACGTCACGACCACGACGGTACGGACCCCGGCGGTGGCGCGGACCGCCCGCAGCGTGTCCAGGAAGAAGGCGTGCGCCAGCTCCCTGCGCCAGGGGCCGAGTTCGTCCGTAAGCCTGCTCTTGGCCGCGCTGAACGGCTTGACCGGCAGTACCACCGACCACACGGGGATCAGCCCTCGGCTCGGGCGCGTGCCACCAGGTCGTCGCGCTCGATGACCCGTGACCGGGCGCGCAGCGTGCCGCCCACGCGGACGAGGGTGTCGCGGACGAAACAGGTCGGCTCCACCAGCACGGAGCCGTCCGGCGACGCGACGGTCACCGTCGCGTAGTAGCTGGTGGAGACGGAGCCGTCGTCCGCCTCCTCGACCGTCATCATGTCGAACCAGTGCCGCGGCTGCCCCTCGCCGAACCTGCCCGCAGCGCCCCGGGCGGCCGCCTCGATGGCGTCGGGGCCACGCAGGCCGCCGCCTCCGGCAGGAGCGAACACCGAGTCCTGGGAGAAGGACGCGGCGAATCCGCCGAAGTCACCTCCGTCCATGCGGTGCATCTGGCGGGCGTAGAACTGGGTCACCTCCACATACAGTTCGGGCGAGGGGATCTTGGGTCCGGGAGTCTCGTCGGTGGTCATGTCCCGATGCTGGGCGCGACGGCTGGAGGCGGGATCGAGGGGCGGCGGAGCCGTGGCTGTCCGGCCGGTGTCGAGCCGGTCTCCAGGCTTCGTCGAGCGCCGGCGCACACGGTGTTCCGCATGGCCGACTTCACCATCACAGAGTTCCGCGACGTCGTGAGCGCCTGCTTCGGCGGAGCAACCAGCGAGGAGATCAAGGACTCCACGCTGGACACCGATTTCACCGACCTGGGGTTCGACTCGCTGACCGTGTACGAGATCGTCCTGCGTATCCAGGACGACTTCGGCGTCACCATTCCCGACGAGGAGCTCGACGAACTCAAGACACCCGCCTCCCTCATCCAGCACGTCCGCGGTCAGCTCACCGCGGCCTGACCCCCGGACTCCGCGAGCCGGGTCAGCGCCTCGGCGAAGACCCGCTCGTCCTGCGGACCACCGCAGTCCCGGCCCCGCGCCAACAGGGGCACGACCTCGCTGGCGCCCTCCCGCACCGCGGGATGGTGCCGGGCGGGGGCGCCCAGGCTCCCGTCCGCGGACCCGTCGAGCAACAGCAGCCCCGGCCGTCGGCCCCAGGTGTCCAGCAGATGCCGCAGAGCGGGCCAGTACCGCACCGGGGTGGCCAGTTGGCCGCCCCAGAAGTGCGGGTCCCGGGCCTGCCGCACGGTCACCGGGACACCGGTGCGCGTCGAGACCACCGTGACTCCCGACCGGGGTGCCCGCGGCCCGAGGGCCACCAGTGCCTCACCGAAACGCAGGGCGGTGCTCTCCATGAGGGGACTGTGGAAGGCGTGGCCGGAGCGCAGCGCGCGCACGACCCGGCCACGGGCGCGCAACCGCTCCGCCGTTTCCGCCAGCGCCGCCGCCGGACCGGCGAGCACGGTCTGGCGCGGACCGTTGAGCGCGGCGACCGCCACCCCGGGCCCCAGGTCCGCGGACAGCTCCTGCGGGGTGCCCGCGACGGCGAGCATCCCCCCGTGACCCTCGTCCGTCAGGACCCGGGCCCTGGCCGAGGCGAGCGCGCCCACGTCCGCCGCGTCGAACACCCCCGCGAGGCAGGCCGCCGCGAGCTCGCCCACGCTGTGCCCGAGCAACAGGCCGGGCCCGCCGCCCGGCCCGCTCACGGCCCGCCCCAGCGCGTGCCCCACTCCCAGCAGCAGCGGCTGGGCGACGGCGGCGTCGTCCATGGCCGGGTTCGGGGCCGTCCGCAGCCAGTGCGTCCGCAGCAACGGCCCCTGCTCGCCCTGCTGGTCGAAGAACGCGTCCATGGACGCGGTGAACTCCCCGTGCGCGCCGTAGAGTCCGGCGGCCATGCGCTCGCGCTGTGCCCCCTGGCCCGGCAGCAGAAGCACACGTCGGCGTAGCTCCACAGAACCCTCCTCGTCCGTCCGCCGGCTCCTCCGGCGCGCGGCCGAGCCTCGCCGCGCCGTCTCGACCTGGAGTGGACCGGCGGTGGACCCGCCGGCCGGGGGCGCCAGTCGTATTCGAGCGGTGGTCGAGGAGCGGCACCGACAGTCGGAAGCAGCCGAACGAGGGGCAGGACAGTGAACCGAAGTGTCGCAATCACCGGAATCGGCGTCATCGCGCCGGGTGGGGTGGGGAAGAAGGCGTTCTGGGACCTGTTGGTCTCGGGCCGCACAGCCACCCGTACGATCTCCTTCTTCGACCCCTCCCGCTTCCGCTCCCAGGTCGCCGCCGAAGTCGACTTCGATCCACAGCGGTACGGGCTCAGCCCGCGGGAGGCCCGACGGCTCGACCGGGCGGCGCAGTTCGCCGTCGTCAGCGCCCGGGAGTGCCTGGCCGACAGCGGCCTGGAATTCGTGAAACTCGACCCGCACCGAACGGGTGTCAGCATCGGCAGCGCGGTCGGTGGCACCACCAGCCTGGAACGCGAGTACCTCGTCCTCAGTGACAGCGGGCGGCTGTGGGAGGTGGACAGCGACTACGTGTCGCCGCACCTGTTCGACGCCTTCGTACCCAGCTCCCTGGCCGCGGAGGTCGCGTGGACGGTGGGCGCCGAGGGACCCGCCACGGTGGTCTCCACCGGGTGCACCTCCGGGCTCGACTCGGTCGGCTACGCCCGGGACCTGATCGCCGAGGGCACCGTGGACGTCATGATCGCGGGGGGTGCGGACACCCCGATCTCACCGATCGCCGTCGCCTGCTTCGACGCGATCAAGGCCACCACTCCGCGCAACGACGACCCCGAGCACGCCTCGCGGCCGTTCGACCGCACCCGCAACGGATTCGTCCTGGCCGAAGGGGCCGCGATGTTCGTGCTGGAGGAGCTGGAGCACGCCAAGGCCAGGGGAGCCCACATCTACGGGCTGATCGGCGGCTACGCGACCCGTTGCAACGCGTACCACATGACCGGACTGCGCCCCGACGGCACCGAGATGGCCGATGCCATCCGCCACTCGCTCGACCAGGCGCGCCTGGCACCCGACCGGGTCGACTACGTCAACGCGCACGGTTCGGGCACCAAGCAGAACGACCGGCACGAGACCGCCGCGTTCAAGGAGACCCTCGGCGACCACGCCTACCGGGTCCCCGTCAGTTCCATCAAGTCCATGGTCGGGCACTCGCTGGGGGCGATCGGCTCGATCGAGATCGCCGCCTGCGCCCTGGCGATGGAGAACGGCGCCGTGCCGCCCACCGCCAACCTGCACGAGCCCGACCCCGAGTGCGACCTGGACTACGTACCCAACGAGGCCCGCGAACACCGCGTGGACAACGTCCTCAGCGTCGGCAGCGGCTTCGGCGGCTTCCAGTCCGCCATGGTCATCACCCGAGAGGAGACCGCGCGATGACAGCGACGGCCACAACGCCCGCCCCCGGAACGGCCGGGGACACCGCGCGGCCGAGCGCCGTCGTCACCGGCATCGGCGTCGCCGCCCCCAACGGCCTCGGCACCGAGGCGTGGTGGCAGGCGACCCTGCGCGGCGAGAGCGGCATCGGACCGGTCACCGACTACGACGCCTCCCGCTACCCGTCCCGGCTGATCGGCGCCATCGACGGGTTCGACGCGGCCGAGCACATCCCGGGACGGCTGCTCCCGCAGACCGACCGGGTGACCCGCCTCGCCCTGGTCGCCGGCGCCGAGGCCCTGGCCGACGCCGGCGCGGACCCGGCCGAACTCGCCGGGCAGGAGGGCTACGGCGACTACGCGCTCGGCGTGGTGACCTCCAACGCCACCGGCGGCTTCGGCTTCACCCACCGGGAGATCCGCAAACTGTGGACCGAGGGCCCGCAGAAGGTGAGCGTCTACGAGTCGTTCGCCTGGTTCTACGCGGTCAACACCGGGCAGCTCTCCATCCGCCACAAACTGCGCGGACCGAGCGGGGTCCTCGTCTCCGAGCAGGCGGGCGGGCTCGACGCCATCGGCCAGTCCCGCCGCACACTGCGGCAGGGCGTGAAGCTGTCACTGACCGGCGGCATGGACTCCTCCCTCGACCCCTGGGGGCTGACCTCCCACATCGCGAGCGGCCGGCTCTCCCGCGGCGCCGACCCGGCCACCGCCTACCTGCCCTTCGACGCCCGCGCCGCCGGGCACGTGCCCGGTGAGGGCGGCGCGATCCTCGTCATGGAGGACGCGACGGCGGCCCGGGCGCGCGGCGCACGGGTGTACGGCGAGATCGCCGGATACGCCGCCACCTTCTCCCCGAGGCCCGGATCAGGACGCCCGCCCGGCCTCGAACGCGCCGCGCGGCTCGCCCTCGCCGACAGCGGGCTGACCCCCGAAGCCGTCGACGTGGTCTTCGCCGACGCCGCCGGAACGCCCGCGGCCGACGAGGAGGAGGCAGCCGCCCTGCGCTCGCTCTTCGGGCCGTACGGCGTGTCGGTCACCGCCCCCAAGACGCTCACCGGCCGGCTGTACGGCGGGGGAGCCCCGCTCGACGTCGCGGGAGCGCTGCTCGCCCTGCGCGACGGAGTTGTGCCGCCCACCGCGGGCATCGCCAGCCCGGTCGCCGGACACCGGCTCGACCTCGTACGCGACACCCCCCGCGAAGCACCCCTGCGCACCGCGCTGGTGCTGGCCCGCGGCCACGGCGGCTTCAACGCCGCCGTCGTCGTCCGCGCCGCCGAAGCTTCCTGACACCCCGTTCCTTCCCCACACCCGGTCCCGCCCACCGGCGCCGGCCGGACACCACACACGAGGAGCTGTCCCATGGCCGTCATCACCCTCCACGACCTGGCAGGTGTGCTCACCGAGTGCGCCGGCGCCGACGAGAACGTCGTACTGACGTCCGAGAGCCTGGACGTCACCTTCACCGACCTCGGCTACGACTCGCTCGCCCTGCTCGAAACGGCGGCCGCCGTGCAGCAGCGCTACGGCGTCACCCTCTCCGACGAGGAGGTCACCGAGATCACCACCCCCCGGGAGTTCCTCGACCTCGTCAACCAGTCCGCCGTCCAGGCCGCCTGAGGGGAGGGGCCGACACATGGAGCAGGAACAGCGGACGACCCGGGGCACCGCCGTCGTCACCGGGGCGACCCGGGGCATCGGACGGTCCGTCGCCGAGTCACTGGGCGCCCTCGGGCACCCGCTCTACCTCTGCGCACGTGACGCGGAGGCGCTCGCCCAGACCGTCAAGGAACTGCGCGAGAGCGGTCTGACGGTGGACGGGCAGGCATGCGACGTCACCTCCCCGGACAGCGTGCGGCAGTTCGTGCAGTCCGCGGTCGACCGGTACGGGCCGGTCGAGGTACTCGTCAACAACGCCGGGCGCAGCGGGGGAGGCGTCACCGCCGAGGTCCCAGACGAGCTCTGGTTCGACGTCATCAACACCAACCTCAACAGCGTCTTCCTGGTCACCAAGCAGGTGCTGACGACCGGCCGCATGAGGGAACTGAAGCGCGCCAGGATCATCAGCATCGCCTCGACGGGCGGCAAGCAGGGAGTCGTCTTCGGCGCGCCCTACTCGGCGTCCAAGCACGGCGTCGTCGGGTTCACCAAGGCCCTGGGCCTGGAGCTCGCCAAGAGTGGCATCACCGTCAACGCCGTGTGCCCCGGTTACGTGGAAACACCCATGGCGGGCAACGTGCGCGCGCACTACGCCCGGCTCTGGGACACCACCGAGGACGAGGTCCTGGAGAAGTTCAACGCCAAGATCCCGCTCGGCCGTTACACCGAACCCGAGGAGGTCGCCGGGATGGTCGCCTACCTGGTCTCGGACGCGGCAGCGGCGGTCACGGCACAGGCGATCAACGTCTGCGGCGGCCTCGGCAACTACTGACACCCGCCCCGAGCCCCGGCACACACCGGACTGAGGAGAAGGACCGCGTGGACACCACGACGCAACCGAGAACCGCGGACAGCCCCACCGGCTCCGCCGAGCACGTCACGGAGCTGGCCGCACCGGCCGACCGCGCCTACCGGCTCATCGAGAACGTGGGGCGCTGGCCGTTGCTCTTCGCGCCCTGCATCTGGTCCCAGGAGCTGGAGCGCACCGACGGCGTCCAGCGCATCAGGCTCTGGGCGGTGGTCGGCCTGGAGGTGCGCAGCTGGACCTCGCGCCGGGAGCTCGACCCGGCGGGCAGGCGCATCGGCTTCGCCCAGGAGAACCCGGCACCGCCACTGACGGCGATGACCGGCCACTGGCTGTTCGAGGACGGCTCGCCCGGCAGGCTGGAACTCGGCCACCGCTGGAGCACGGCGGGCGACCCGCACGCGGCCGACCGGATCGCCGCCGCGCTGGACGCGAACAGCAACACGGAGATCGCGGCGCTGCGCAGCTGGGCGGAACGGGCGGAGGAGCCGGACTCCCTGATCCTGGCCTTCAGCGACCACGAGACGGTCGACGCGCCGGCAGCGGACGTCTACGAGTTCCTGTACCGCGCCGACCTGTGGCCCGAGTACCTGCCGCACGTCGCCGGGATCGACCTGGAGACCGTCCCGGCCGACGACACGACGGCCGGCGCCGACGTCCAGACGATGGACATGCAGACCTCGGCCGCCGACGGCAGCACCCACTTCACCCAGTCGGTACGGCTGTGCTTCGGGAAGGAGCGGATCGTCTACAAGCAGACGACGCCGCCGCGCGGTCTGCTGGCCCACACCGGCGAGTGGCTGGTGACCCGGGGCCCCGACGGCACCAGGGTCACCGCCCGGCACACCGTGGCGATCGATCCCGGCGCCGTCGAGGACGTCTTCGGGGCGGGCACCACCGTCGCCCAGGCGAAGGTGCGCGCCCGCGACATCATCGGCGCGAACAGCCGGGGCACGCTGCGCGCGATGCGCGACCGGCTCGGCGGCACCGGCGGTGGCCGGTGACCGCCGGCACCACGGCCGGGGCGCCGCCCAGGGCCCCCGGCCGGCTGGAGGAGGTGGCCGACGCGACGTACGCCTACATCCAGCCCGAGGGCGGCTGGTGCGTCAGCAACGCCGGGATCCTGCTCGAACCGGGCCGGGGCGGCAGGCCCGTCCTCGTCGACACGGCGGCCACCCTGGCCCGGGCCCGCGCCCTGCGCGCGGCCCTGCACGGCCTCACCCCCGAACGGCCCCGGCTGATCGTCAACACCCACTTCCACGGGGACCACACCTTCGGCAACGCCGAACTCGCGGGGCCGGACACCGTCGTCGTCGCCCACGAGCGCACCCGTACGGAGATGGCGGCGGCCGGACTCGGCCTGACCGGTCTGTGGCCCGCCGTGGAGTGGGGTGACATCCAGCTCATGCTCCCCGAGCTGACGTACCGCCAGGGGATCACCCTGCATCAGGGCGAGCGCGTGATCGAGCTGATCCACCCGGGACCCGCGCACACCACCAACGACACCCTGGTCTGGCTGCCGCGCGAGCGTGTGCTGTTCGCGGGGGACGTCGTCCTGCCCGGCTGCACGCCGTTCGTGCTGATGGGTTCCGTCGCGGGCAGCCTCGCAACCCTGCGCCTCCTGCGCGACCTGGAGCCGCTGACCGTCGTGGGCGGCCACGGACCGGTCAGCGGTCCCGAGGCGCTGGCCCACACGGAGGACTACTTCCGCCGGCTCCAGAGGATCGCGGCCGAGGGCCGGGCCGCCGGGCTCACGCCGCTCCAGCTCGCCAGGGAGGCGGGGCCGGGAGAGTTCGCCGGCCTGCTCGACCCCGAACGGCTGGTGGCCAACCTGCACCGCGCCTACTCCGAGCTGGCCGGTGAGCCGCTGGGCCAGGAGATGGACGTGATCGGGATCTTCGGCGAGATGGTCGAGTACAACGGCGGAGTCCTGCCCCGCTCCCATGCCTGAAGGCCCGCCACCCCCGACCTCGCCGGGCCTGTTCGACGGGCTGCTGCCGGACCGGGCGCACGCGGCGGACTGCCTCGGCGACCCGGCCTGGCTGCGCCCGCACCCGTTGGAGGAGGCGGAGCTCGGCCGGGCGGCGGTGGACCGGCGGCGCCGGGAGTTCGCCACCGCCCGCTGGTGCGCCCGCCGGGCGCTCGCGGCGGCCGGCGCACCCGACCCGTCCGGCCCGCTGCGGCGCGGACGGCGGGGTGAACCGCTGTGGCCGCCCGGATTCACGGGCAGCATCACGCACAGCGCCGCATACCGCGCCGCCGTGGCCGCCCCCGCCCGCCCGGGCGGGGTTCTCGGCATCGACGCGGAGCGCGCCGTGCCGCTGCGGCCCGCGATGCGGGCGGCGATCGCCTCGGACGAGGAACTGGCCCACCTGGCGGCGCTGCCGGCCGTGGCGGGGCTGCCCTGGGAGACACTGCTGTTCAGTGTCAAGGAGGCGGTCTACAAGGCCTGGAACCCGTTGACGGCCGCCCCGCTGACCTTCCGCTCGGTCCGCGTCGTGTTCCGGCCCCGTACGCACACCGGTTCGTGCGGCGGGACCACCGGCTCCCTGACGGCCGAGCCGACGGGCCCCCTCCAAGGGGCCACGCCCGCCCTGCCCGTGCTGTCCGGCCGCTACCGCGCCGCTTGCGGGCTGCTGGTCTCCGTCGTCCACAGCCGGCCTTCCGCGTAGGCCAGCGCCGCCGCGTCGAACTGCAGCGCGATGTGGGTCACCGACGCGTTCACGTCCCGCCAGTAGCGCTGCAACGGCCGGTCCCCGCTGAACCCCGTCGTCCCGCCGTTGGCCACCAGCCGGTTCACGGCCGAGGCCAGCATCCGTACGGCCAGAGCGGTGTCGCGCAGATTGCGCCGGATCTGCTCCGGCGTCACGTCCGCGCCGAGGTCGGCGACGCGCGCGCACCGTTCGAGCAGCAGCCGGGCTGCATCCGTCTCCCCGGCGGCATGGGCGAGCACTCCGGCGAGTGCCTCACGACTGGGGCCGGGAGCCTGCGGGTTCAGTACCGCGGACCGTGCCTTGACCTGTGCGTACGCCGTCCAGTGGCCGAGCGCCCCGTCTGCCGCGCCGAGCAGCGGCGCCGCGAAGGACAGCCCGTTGGACGCTTCCAGCGGCACCGTGTGGCAGGCGGCCACGGCGGAGACGGGCGTCCCGGTCAGCAGGCCGGCGCGGGCGAACGACCGCCGGGCGGGCACGAAGACGTCCGTGACGACCACGGTGTGGCTGCCGGTGGCCTTCATGCCGGCGCTGTCCCAGGTCTCCACGACGTCCACCGCGGCGCGGGGCACCGCGAAGACCCGGGGCGCGGCTCCGTCCGGCAGCGTGGCGCACAGCAGCAGCCAGTCCGCGTAGGCCACGGCGCTGACGTAGGGCCAGCGGCCGGACACGGTGTGGCCCCCGGCGGAGGGGGCGGCCTTGCCGAACGGGGAGAGCGAGCCGGCGACCAGTGCGTCGGGCCCCTGCTCCCACACCTCCTGCTGTCCCCCGGCCGGCAGGTAGGCCGCCATCCGGCCCAGGTTCGCCGCCAGCGAGGCGCACCAGGCGGTGGCGGGACAGGCGGCGCCGACCCGCGCCACGGCGTCCGTGAGGTCCGCGAAGGTGCCCTCGGTGCCCCCGTGGGCACGGGGCACGAAATGACGGGCGAATCCGGCGCCCAACAGCAGTTTGACCACGTCGGGGTCGAGTGCGCGGGCTTCCTCGGCCGTCTGCGCGGATGCGGCGGCCTGTCGGGCCAGTTCCTCGGTGTCCAGCATGGTTGTGCCTCCCATGGACCGCGTCGTGCGCGGTCTGCGTTCGCGCACCCGTCGCCGTCACGCTTCCGCCCGGCGCTGGAAGGCGGCTGGAGACCGGCTCGACAGACGGCCCCCGCCGCTGCCGAGCGGCGGAGGAACGCCTCAGCCGTCACCGGGCGGAAGCAGCCCTCGCAGCAGCTGGTCGAGCCCGTCCTTGATGCGCTGCGGGGAGAAGCCGCCCGAGCGCACCTGATGGTCGATCAGGCTGGGAGCGAAGGGTGCGAGCAGGGCGTCCGCCAGGTACGCCGCGTCCGCGTCCGGGCGCAGCTCGGCCACCAGGCCGCTGGTGTGGGTGTGCTGGAAGGCGTACGAGGCGTTGCGGTAGCGCGCGGAGGGGGAGCTCGACTCGGCCAGCAGCAGCAGCGGGCGCTGTTCCACCGAGAGGTCGACGAGCGCGTTGAGGAAGGCGCGGAGCCGCTCCTGAGGAGCGCCTCGTGGCCCCAGTGGCGGGGGACCGTCCGCGATCCGGGCGCGGAACAGCTCGTCCTGCTCCTCCAGCAGGGCGAAGACCAGCCCCGCGCGGTCCCCGAAGCGCCGGTAGACCGTACCCACTCCCACGTCGGCCGCCCTGGCCACCTCGTCCAGCGCGAGCCGCTCCACGCCGCCCGCCGCCACCATGCGGGCGGCGGCGGTCAGGATGCGGTGGCGGTTGCGCGCCGCGTCGGCGCGTTCGGGAGCTGCGGACATGGCCGAGAGCATAGTTCGGCCGCTCAAGCGGCTCGCGAGGCAGTTCCTTGCGAAGTGGAAGTTTTTCCGTTTAGGCTCGCGTGGACCACGCCGAACAGTTCCCCGCTTGTCCCGACGGAGAGGAAGTCCCCCATGACTTCAGTGCAGTTCGACCCCGCGCCCACCACTCCCGCCGAGGGCGACCCGGGTGCGTACAACCTTCAGGTCATCCAGCAGTTCCGGGAGAACGGCGGCAAGGTCGGGGGCCACTTCGAGGGCGCGGCGCTGATTCTGCTCACCACCAGGGGCGCCAGGTCCGGCCTCGCCCGCACCGTGCCCACGCTCTACTTCGGGCAGCCGGACGGCAGCCTGCTCGTCTTCGGCAGCAACGGCGGCGCGGCCACCCACCCCGCCTGGTACCACAACATCAAGGTGAACCCGCAGGTGACCGTCGAGGCAGGCGGCGAGACCTACGCGGCCGTCGCACGCGAGGTGCCGTCCGGCGAGGAGCGCGACCGCCTCTTCGCCGAGGCGTCCGCCGAGGTGCAGGCGTTCGCCGACTACCAGGCCGGTACCGAGCGGCAGATCCCGTTGGTCGTCCTGAGCCGGAAGGACTGAACCGTGCGCTACACACTGCTCGGCAGGACCGGAGTCCGGATATCCCGGCTGGCGCTGGGCACCATGACGTTCGGCGACGACTGGAAGCTGCCCGGACAGGTCCACGAGAGGATCCTCGGGCAGTACGCCGACGCGGGCGGCAACTTCATCGACACCGCCAACGAGTACGGCGACGGCTCGGCGGAGACGACGCTCGGCAAGCTGCTCGCCGGCCGCCGCGACCGTTTCGTCCTCAGCACCAAGTACACGATGCAGACCCACCCGGGCGACCCGAACTCCGCGGGCAACCACCGCAAGAACCTCGTGCGTTCCCTGGAGGCGAGCCTGCGCCGCCTCGGCACCGACCACCTCGACGTGCTCTGGGTCCACGCCCGGGACACCCTCACGCCGGTGCCCGAGGTGATGCGCGCCCTCGACGACCAGGTGCGCGCGGGCAAGGTGCTCTACGTCGGCGTGTCCGACTGGCCGGCCTGGGAGGTGGCGCAGGCCAACACCCTGGCCGAACTGCGCGACTGGTCGCCGTTCGCCGGACTCCAGATCAGGTACAACCTGCTCGAACGCACCGTCGAGCGCGAACTCCTGCCCATGGCCCACGCCTTCGACCTCCCGGTCTTCGCCTGGGGTCCGCTGGCCGACGGCCGGCTCACCGGCAAGTACCTGCGGTCCGAGGGCGGCAGGCTGGACCACGTGGCCTGGGGCCAGGGCGGCAGGGGGCCGGGTGACGACGTCGTGGAGGAGACGGTACGGGTCGCCGAGGCGGCGGGTCTCAGCCCCGCGCAGGTGGCGCTCGCCTGGCTGCTGTCCCGGCCGGGCAACGTGGTGCCCATCATGGGAGCCACCAAGGAGGAGCAGCTCGCCGACAACCTCGCGGCCGTCGAGGCGGTCCTGGAGGACGAGTGGCTGGCACGCCTCGACGAGGTCAGCCGGGTGGAACCGGGCTTCCCGCACGACTTCCTCCGCTTCCCCGCGATGCGGGACGCGATCTACGGCGACGGCTGGCAGCAGGTCGACGACCTGCGCTCCACCGCCCGGCGGGTACCGGCCGACGACCGGTACACGACGGCGCGGTAGGCCGGCGGCAGGGAACGCCGAGGCGGCGGAAGGGCATCGGCCCCTCCGCCGCCTCGTGGCTTGTCCGCCCGCCGCCGGGTGACGGTCAGGCGTCCTTCACGTTGACCGTCTCCGACAGATTCACCTTCGCCACGATGTGCTCCACCTTCACCCGGACGACGACGCCGTTCGGGATCGTGAACCGGTCGGAGAACTCCTCCTCGCGCGCCCGGCCGTGGTAGCGGCCGCCTATCCGGGCGGTCCAGGTCCGCAGCTCGTCCAGGTCCTCGCTGAGCGTCGCCCTGCCCCGCACGAGCACGAAGGAGAACGGCGGCCGCTCGTCGTCCCACAGCATGGCGATCCGGCCGTCCCGCTGGAGGGAGCGGCCCTTCACGCTGTCCTTCTGGCAGGTGTAGATGATGTCGTCGCCGTCCATGATCACGCCGACCGGGACGACGTGCGGACTGCCGTCCTTACGGACCACCGAGGCCTTCGCGGTCCTCGGCGGGTCCGCCATGATGAACTCGCGCCACCAGCCCTCGGGGGCATCCACATACTCGGGCACGTCTACTCCTTCTTCTGCTGGGTCGGGTCGTCGTTCTCTGCGCGCCGCCAGGTCAGGACGCGTTCGGGCGCGCGGCCGCCCACCGGGTTCACGGCCGTGCCGCGGAGCGAGAGCGCCCGGCCGTCGAGGGCGACACGGCGCACCTGCTCGGTGCCCGCCATCCGCGGATGCGCGCTGACGACGACCGTGTGCGTCATCTCGTCGCCGGCCAGCCGCCACCGCCCGGAGTACCCCATGTACGTCTCCAGGGCGGGGCCCTCACCCGTCTTCATCATGCTGACCGCGACATGACCGTCCGCGGTGTAGATCAGCAGCCCCGCCGGTGAGTCGCCCAGGGGGCCGGCCACCGTCGAGCCCGCCTCGTCCACCTCGGTGTACGAGTCGAGCCGCCACACCCCGACGACATCGTCCGGGGTCATCGCACACGCCGGCTGGAGACCCGGTACGGGCCGAGCCGGAAGGACGCGCCCTGTCCGAAGAGCCGGCCGGCGTCGGTGCTCGACTCGTCGGCGAAGTCCAGCTCGGCGGGTGCGCCCACCGAGGGCCGGTAGTACGTCGTGTGGGCCCGCGAGGAGAGCCGGACGAGCCCCTTGCCGGTGGGCCAGGACGCGTCCAGCAGGGTGAGCAGTCCGAGTCCCGCGTTGAGCTGCCGCGGCCTGACCGGCGTCTCCTCGCCGCCCTCGTCGAGGGTCGCGGTCGAGCGGTCCAGCCGGAAGCCGATGCGGTCCACGCGGAAGACCTCACGGCCGTCGATCAGCCAGCGGACGACGCCGGCGGCGCGGTCGTAGGCGATGCCGAAGCGGTGGGTGTCGTCGGGGCGGCGACCGGCGAGCGGCACCGTGTGGGCGAACGAGGCGTAGTCGCCCAGCTCGCCGCGCAGGAAGGTGGGCCGGCCGTACCACGCGTAGATCCGCTTGTTGGTGACGACGAAGTCGAAGGAGACGGAGGTCTCCGGGTCCGTCGTCAGCATCATGGCGGAGGCGAGGCGCAGGTCGTCGTCCGGGTCGCTCACCGCGTCGCCGAACGGGTGCCCGGCGGTGCCGTAGGTCCGTCCGGAGAGCCGGGTCTCGAAGAGCAGTTCGTAGCCGTCCTCGGCGTCGAAGCCGGGGTGCCCGCTCGTCGCGGTGTGGCTGGTGTAGGCGATGAACTTGGCGTGGTCGCCCGAGCCGGGCATACCGATGGGGTTGTCGGCGGGGATGGTCTGGGTGAACGCCGGCTCGCCCGTCACCGGATGGCTGCCGCGTGCCCGGACGGACAGTTCGCCCTTGCGGGTGGTGACGACGCCGTCGTCGGCCCGGTACGGGCCCCCGGCCACGTGGAACCAGCGGGCGTCGTCGCCGTCGGCGCGGAAGCCGTCGGCGAAGTCGTCCCAGACCATGCGGTAGTCGCGGCTGTCCCGTCGTGCCGTCGCCGTCCCGGGCGTCGCCATGACGGTGCCCAGCGCGGCGGCGGCCAGCAGCACGGCGTGCCGGGAGACGAATGTTCTGCGCGGCATGGGAGCCGCCCCTTTCCTCGTCGGATGCTCGTTCGGAGCCGGAAGGGCCGGAAGGCCCGGCCGCTCGGGGCCGGGTACGTCGGTCGGACTCACCGGTGGCCCTCCAGCACGGCGGAGACCGCCGCGGCGAAGGAGTCCACGACCGTGTCGGCCCCGGCCCGCTTCAGTTCGTCCGGTGCGGACACCCCGTACGACACGCCGATCACGGTCATCCCGGCCGCCCGTCCCATCTCGGCGTCGGGAACCCCGTCGCCGATGACGACGCACTGCCCGGGAGGCAGACCGAGCTTCCCGGCGACGTGCAGGGCCATGTCCGGGTTCGGCTTTCCGCGGGCCACGGTGTCGTCGCCCGCGATGACGCGCAGCCAGGCGTCCAGGCCGGTGAGCTGTGCGATCGCGTGCGCGGCCTTCTCCACCTTCGAGGTCGCCAGTGCCAGCCCGAAGCCGGCCCGGGACAGGGTCTCCAGACCGTCGAGGACACCGGGGTAGAGCAGTGCGGGACCGGCGGCCCGCACGTGCGCGCCGAACCGTCGCCCGTACTCCTCGGTCGCGGCGGTCACCTTCGGGTCGTCGACGGGAAGCTCCATCAGACCGGCGAGCGACGCGGGCAGCGGGCGTCCGACCGTGGCCAGGACCGCCTGACGGGAGACCTGGGTGCCCGCCGCCGCCAGGACCTCGGCGGTGATGGTGGCGATCGCCGCGGGGGTGTCGGCCAGCGTCCCGTCCAGATCCAGGATCACCCCGCGGGTCGCCGCGGGGGCGGTCACCGCTCGGCCTGCACGGAGCTCAGGGCCACGGAGAACTCGCCGGCGACCCGGGCCGTGCTCAGCAGCAGCGACCGTCCGGCCTTCGGCATCATGCCGTCGGACGCCCTGGCGAGCGCCTTCATCAGGTACGGGCTGACCGCGTTGCCCACGATGCCGTCCTGGTCGCATTGGGCGAGGGCGTCGGCGATGGCCGCCTCGACCACGTCGTTGTCCACCGCGTCCCGCTCGTCGATCGGGCTGGTGAGCAGGACCGTCCCCGGCCCGTTGACCTCCCAGTGCGCCTCGGCCGCACGGGCTGCGGTGTGCAGGTCGTCCATCCGCTGCACGCGTACGTCGGCCTCGCGCACGACGAACGCCGGCAGCCGGTCCGTGCGGTACCCGAACACCGGGATGCCCGCGGTCTCCAGGTACTCGGCGGTGAGCCGGTGGTCGAGGATGCTCTTGGCGCCGCCCGAGACCACGGTCATCCGGGTACGGCGGAACTGGAGCAGGTCGGGGGAGATGTCGAGGGTGTCCTGCCCCCGCCGGTGCACGCCGCCGATACCCGCGGTGGTGAACACCTGGATGCCCGCCCGTTCGGCGATCACGATCGTGCCCGCCACCGTCGTCGCCCCGAGCCCGCCGCCCGCCAGCGCGGCACCGATGTCACGGGCGCTGATCTTCGGGATTCCCTTCGTGGCCGAGAAGCGCTCGATGAGCGCGTCGGTCAGGCCGACGACGAGCTTCCCGCCGGCGATGCCGATGGTCGCGGGCACCGCCCCGGCGTCCCGCACCGCCTTCTCGATCAGCGAGGCGGTCTCGGACGAGGGGTCGGTGGTGATGAGCGACGACTCCAGCGCCACCACCGGACGGCGCTCCGCCAGGGCGGTGGCGATCTCCTCGCTGACCTCGAGCAGCGGATCGGACTGTCGTTCCATGTCCGGGGTGTCCTTCCTCATGGGTGAGAGCTGGCTCGGCCACCATCAGGGCCCCCGCTGGAGTGCCGGTCGAGCAGCCGTCGAAGCCGGCGCCGCAGCGGCGCTCCAGAGAAAATCCGGTGACGCACGCCACAGTGGCCGGACCTGAACACCGTTGAAGCAGGGGGCAGTTGTGGCAAGGCGAACGGCAAGACGCAAGCTGGCGTACGCACTGGTGGCCGGAGTGGCGGTGACGGCACTGCTGCCGGCCACCGCGCAGTCCGTCCCGAAGGCGACGGGGACCGGCACGGTCCTGTTCAAGGACGGGTTCGGTACCGGGTTCGACTCCGGCGAGAACGGCGACTGGATGGTCCTCGGCGACGAGCACTGGCCGGACGGCGACGCGGTCATCTCCACCGAGGGCGGTGTGCTCGACGTGAAGCCGACCGGTGTCAACCCGAAGACCGGTCACCCGGCCTACGCGAGGAGCGTGGGACCCGAGGGTGGCGTCGAGGGTGCGGACGACCACATCAAGTGGATCGCCTTCCCCAACCGCTACACCGCCGACGGAACCCCTGGCTTCGAGGTCCCGGACACCGGGTCCATCAGCTGCGAGCACCGGGTGGCGAGCCGGACCTTCGGCACCGAGAACCCGTTCGGGCCCACCGTCAAGGATCCCGCGTCCGACATCCGGCTGGCCTCCATCGCGCTGATCACCGCGGACTTCGAGTCCCAGGCGATCGCCGACTTCTCGGTCACCAACGACACCGTGTACGCCATCTACGAGCGGTTGCCGAGCGCGACCGAGGACTACGCGGCGTACGGCTACGCGATACCGGTCGCCAGGACCACACCGGGGCGGATGCACGACCTGGAGGTGCGCATCGACCAGGGCGGCAAGCGCGTGACCTGGTACGTGGACGGCGCGCAGAAGCTGCGCACCGACAAGATCGGAACGCGCGCCTTCGACCGCAAGTACATGACGCTGGACCACGGTGGCACCGAGGAGCTGCTGACGCTCGATCAGATCAGTTGCGGGATGGCGCTGGGCAGCCTGCTGGACGGTGCCAAGCCGGGCGCGTCCGACGGCACGGCGCTGGTCAGGCTCAAGGACAGGCAGGACTTCTACTACGACCCGCGGGCCGGTGAACCCGTGGAGCAGAAGTTCGTCGACCCCGAGAGCCGTGTCGAGAACCGGCTCTTCGGCCAGGGAGCCCGGATGTGGCTCGACGCGAGCAGGGTCGTCGTCAGGCCCTGACCGGGCGGGCGGACGCCGTACGGGCGATGGAGCGGGACCCCCTGGTGGGAGGTCCCGCTCCATCGCCATGTGCCGGTGCGGTCGAGCCGGCCGGTCCGTCAGCCGGCCGGTCCCTCAGCCCGCCCTGAGCAGGAGTCCGGGCTCGGGGGAGGAGTCGCTCAGCCGGCCCTGGTCCCCGCTCAGCACCTCCTGGTGGAGCCGCTGGATCCGGCCGGACGGCTCGACCCCCAGTTCACCGACGAGTGTGGCCCGCAGCTGCTGGTACACCTCCAGCGCCCGCCAGTTGTGACCGGAACGGCACAGCGCGATCATCAGCTGGGCGTGGAAGCTCTCGTGCAGCGGGTGCCGGGCCACCAGCATGCGCAGTTCGCCGATGAGGTCGGCGTGCCGGCCGAGCCGGAGGTCGGCCTCCACCCGCAGTTCGAGCGCCCGGGCCCTGCCCTCCTCGATGCCCAGGATCTCGGTGTCCAGGAGTGGCCCCGTCGGCACGTCGACGAGTGCCGGGCCCTGCCACAGGCCGAGCGCACGGCCGAGCAGTTCGGCCGCACGGCCGGCCTCTCCCCGCTCCAGCGCCGAGCTCCCTTCCGCGGTGAGCCGCTGGAAGTCGACGACGTCGCTGCTGACGACAGGCTCGCTGAGCTGGTATCCGCCGAACCGCGTGGTCAGCACGTCCTTGGCCGTCGGCCGGCGTGCGTCGGGCCGCGCCGCGCTGATCCTGCGGCGGAGCTGGAGTATGTAGGTCTGGAGCGTGGTCTGCGCGCTGCGGGGTATCCGGTCCCCCCAGATCTCCTCCATCAGGACCGGGACGGGCACGATCCGTCCTGCCCGCAGGGCGAGGAGAGCCAATATCTGACGGGGTTTGCCGGCACTCGGAACGACCGATGTGCCGTCGAGGCGTACGTCGAGCGGTCCCAATACTTTGATTTCCACAACCAGGCCCCCTGTTCGGAAATTTCAACGGGAGCCTTGCAGAGGAAATTGAATCCTCACAGTGAATCCGTCATGAAACCGTCCATGAATTCGTCACGTATGGCTGGTGAGGGGTTGCAGTGGGGCCGGATCAAGCCAAGTTCAGAATTAATAAATACGATACGGCGACGTCATTGCGGGCGTCGAGTGTGAAATTCGCCACGGCTGCGGAGGGGTGGCCGATTTTGCGTAACGTGAATTTCTCACGGTGGGGGGCCGGATGCAACGTAAGCCCCGTTCCACATGCTGGAACGGGGCTTACGCGAGTGTCCGGAAAACGTCCGGCCCATGAATGCCGACCGCTGGGGTCAGTTCCGTCGGCAGTCCACGTGGCTGATCGCCTTCCATGACTCGCCGGGGAACCGGATGAATGCGTCGTCGGTGAACCGGTCGCCGTCGACGATACGGAACTCGTCCTTGCTGTCGACATGTCCTGCGGGTGTCACGTAAGGACCCTGGAAGCGCAACATGCCGTTCTTCCAGCCGTGGGACGACGCGGTCCCGGTATTGCCCCAGGTGTCCCAGTAGAACGAGGTGAACTCGTTGTCGATCGCGTTACGGCCGAACACCCAGCGACCTTCGAAAGCGGGCGTGGTGCCGATCAGGTCCATCTCGTAGAACGCGCCGCCGAGGGTCTTCTCCGTCTTCCAGTCCACGTTCACCGTGACGGGCTCGGCAAGGGTGAGATCGGTGTACGCGCAACTGAAGTCACCGAGCAGGAAGTCCAGTCCGGTGATGGGGCCGGCGCCGGTCCTTCCCTCGGGAGCGGCCTGCTGTCCCCAGGCGGTCACGGAGCCCGCGGAGACGAGTGCGAGCGCGCCGGCCAGAGCTGCGAGCACGCGACGCCGGAACCGGGTGGAAGGTGTGGTGGGCATGGGGCACTTCCTTCTGTGAAAGGGGATGTGCCGCACACGTTTGCGGGTCGGGCTGGAGGGCGGGTTGCGGGACGGCGGTGCGAGAGTCGTGGGCGGACGGAGCGGTGCCCCGCCGCGAACACGCGCGGCGGGGCACCGTCGGAAGAGCGGTCTTCCGGGTCCGTTCTGCTGTGGCCGGGTTCAGGCTCCGGAGGGAGCCTTGCTCCCCGCGGCCGTCGTGACTCCGGACAGGGGCTCGCTGCCTTCGGCCCCTTCCGCCGGGTCCTCGTCGTCCTCCAGCTCGCTCACGTCGACCCGGCCCGGGGGCAGGACGAAGGCGAGCAGTCCGGCCATCACGTAGAGCCCGACGACGGTCAGCAGGCCGGTCACCGCCGAGTCGACGGGCGAGTGCCGGTCCTCGAGCAGCGTGAAGTAGACGGTGCCCACGATCGCCACGCCGGTGGCCGCACCGAGCTGGATGGCCGTGTTGATCAGCGAGGAAGCGGCACCCGAGGCGGACCTGGGCATCTTGGCGAGCACGATGGTCAGGAGGGTTCCGGCGACCATGGCGAGACCGATGCCGGAGATGACCATGCCGGGCACCATGTGCCACCACTCCAGCGAGCCGGAGTAGCGGTTGACGGTCCAGGCCACGATTCCCATGCCCACGGCGATCACCGTGCAGCCCATGAGCACCACGCGGCGGCCGAGCGGCATCAGCTGGGGGGCGAAGGCCGAGCCGATGCCCACACCCACCGTGAAGGTGGCCAGAGCCACGGCCGTACGCAGCGGGGAGTAGCCCTCGGCCGTCTGGAGGTGGACGGTGAGTACCACCTGGTAGGCCATGCCGCAGAAGAACAGGACGGCGACGAGCAGTCCGCCGAGCGAGCTGCGGTGGCGCAGCAGGTCGGGGTCGATGATCGGGGACTCGCCGCGGTCGGCGACCCGGCGCTCGTAACGGGCGAACAGCCACAGGAGGACCGGGCAGGCGATCATCAGCGCGAAGGTCCACCACGGCCACCCCAGCTCCCTGCCCTGGATGAGCGGGTACAGGAGGCTGACCAGGGCGACCGTCGCGAGCAGGGTGCCGCGGATGTCGAAGCTCTCCCTGGAGTCGGCGCGCGACTCGCGGGTGAGGTAGGCGGCGGCGGCGAGTGCGATCAGGCCGACCGGCACGTTGATGAAGAACAGCGGGCGCCAGCTGAGGTCGAAGAGGTCGGCCTGCAGCAGTACGCCGCCGAGCAGCGGGCCGCCGATGCCGCCGAGCGCGAGCGACATGCCGTACATCGACATCGCCTGGGGGCGCTCGGACTTGGGGAAGTCGACCTGAAGCATCGCCAGCACCTGGGGCACCATCAGGGCCGCCGCGGCGCCCTGGAGGATGCGGGAGGCGATGAGCATCTCCACGTTGACGGCGGCCCCGGCCAGTGCGGAGGTGACGACGAAGGCGCCGAGGCCGATCAGGTAGATCCGCCGGCGGCCGAGCTGGTCACCGAGGCGGGCGCCGGTGATCATCGCGGCCGCGAAGGCCAGCGTGTAGCCGGCCACGGACCATTCCAGCTGCGAGGACGAGGCGTCCAGGTCGCGCTGGACGGCGGGCAGGGCGACGTTGAGGACCGTGTTGTCCACCATGTCCATGAACACGGCGAACAGGGTCACCGCCAGCGTTGCCCAGCGCTTGGGGCTGTACTGCGGCGGTGGTGTCGGGTCGGCCAGTTTTTCCACCGTCATGAGTCGGCCCTCCGGTAGCCTCGGCAGCAGCATGGGAAAGCAGAGCCGAATGCTTTGCTTTCAAAGCAAAGCTATTGCGGGGGGCTGTGCCGTGTCAAGCGATGGTGAGACGGGTGCCGAGCCCGGCGTCGACGACGGAGTCCGCACGCTGCTGCTCCTGATGCCGCGCGTGGTCGCGCGCACCAAGCGCACGCCTGTGCCCAAGGAGCTGGAGGAGTACAACCTCGCGCCGAGGCACCTGTCGCTGCTGGCCTACCTGTTCTTCGACGGGCCGCTCGCGGTCAACGAGTTGGCGACCCGGCTCGAGCTCGCCCCGGCCACCGTCAGCCTGCTCGTGGGCGAGCTCAACCGGTACGGAGTGGTGGACCGTGAGGACGACGCGTCCGACCGGCGCCGCAAGATCGTCAGCATCGCCGGGGCGCACATGGAAGCGGTGCGCCGATGGCTGGAGACAGGCGTACAGGCGTGGCGGACCGCCCTGCGGCCGTTGAGCCCTGCCGAGCGGCGCACCTTCATCGAGACCCTCCGCGTCTACGAGCGGGAGCTCGGCGGCGGGCAGGAGTAGGGCCTGTCGCCCTGGGGTCTGTCGTTCGGATCGTGCCGGGCTCGCCAGGGTCCGGTTCGGATCCTGCGGGGCCCCCGGGGTCCGGCACGGGCGTCCGAACCCGTTCCCCGGTCAGATGAGCCCGTTCTCCCGGGCGATGCGCACGGCGTCCACCCGGTTGCGCGCACCGAGCTTGTGGACGATCGCCGTCAGGTAGTTGCGGACCGTGCCGGCGCTCAGGTGCAGTTCCTGCGCGATGACGCGTACGTCCTCGCCGTCGGCCGTGAGGCGGAGCACGGACACCTCACGGGGGGTCAGTTGCGGCGCGGGGCCGTCCAGGGGTGACAGGGCGAGCTGTGGGTCGATGACCCGCTGCCCGGCCACCAGCTTGCGGATCGCCTCGGTCAGGTCGCTCGGCAGCGCGTCCTTGAGCAGATAGCCGTCGACCTGGTTGGCCAGGGTCCGGCGCAGCGAGGCCGTCGTACCGAGGCTGGTGATGACCAGCAGCCGGCAGGAGGGGAGGCAGGTGCGTAATTTCGCCACGGCCGTCAGTCCGTCGGTGCCGGGCAGGTCGATGTCGATCACCGCGACGTCGGGCCGGTACTCCAGCGCGGTGGGAAGCAGGTCGTCCCAGTGACCCACCTCCGCCACGACGTGGAAGTCCGGCTCCATCTGCAACAGGGCCACCAGGGCCCCGCGCAGCATGGGCATCTCCTCGGCAATGACCAGCCGTATCACGAACAGCCCCTCCCCCAGAGAAGGCGATTGTACGTCGAACAGGCCTGCTACTCAGGGGCGTTCCCGCTGATCGGCGTTTTGTGGACCTATTGTCCGGCATATGGACGGGTTCCGCCGCAGGGGCCGCGCCCTGAGCCGTGTTCGAGGACTTCTCCACCGCCCGCCCCGACGCTGGGCGCGGCAAGCGTCCGGATCGGGGCGCCGCAGCCGACAGGGAGGAGACGGCAATGACATGGACCGTCAGAACCGCCGGGACTCGCCACAGTGCGCTGCTCGGCATCGGCGGCTACCGGCCACACCGGGTGGTGGACAACGCGGAGGTCTGCCGGCTCATCGACTCCACCGAGGAGTGGATCGAGACCCGCAGCGGCATCGTCGAGCGACGGTTCGCGGGTCCGGACGAGACCTTGCCGATGATGGCCACCGCGGCGGCCGAGAAGGCCCTGGCGCAGGCCGGTACGCTGCCCGGCGAGATCGACCTCGTGCTGGTGGCGAGCATGTCCAACCTGGTGCAGACCCCGCCGCTCTCCGTCCGCGTGGCGTACGAGCTCGGTGCGCGGGGCGCCGCGGCCGTCGATCTCTCCGCCGCCTGCGCCGGCTTCTGCCACGCCCTGGCCATGGCCTCCGACGCGGTGCGGGCGGGCAGTGCGCGACGGGTCCTGGTCATCGGTGCCGAGCGCATGACGGACATCGTGGAGCCCACGGACCGGACCATCTCCTTCCTCTTCGCGGACGGTGCGGGGGCCGCGGTCGTCGGCGACGCCGCCACGCCGGGAATAGGCCCGGTGGTGCGGCGGGCGGACGGTGCCCACGCCGAGGCGCTCCGGATGACGGCCCCCTGGGCCGGGCCGGGCGCCGCGACCGGTGCAGGGCCGGGGGACCGGGCGTGGATGCGCATGGACGGGCGCCGTGTCTTCCGCTGGGCCATGGACGAGGTGGCACCGGCCGCCGCGCGGGCACTCGACGAGGCGGGTACGACACCGCAGGCGCTCGACGTCTTCGTGCCGCACCAGGCCAACCTCCGGATGATCGACCTCCTGTCCGAGCGTCTCGGCCTGACCGGCGCGACCGCGGTGGCACGCGACGTGGCGCACAGCGGCAACACGTCGGCGGCCTCCATTCCGCTGGCGCTGGAATCCATGCTCGCCTCCCAGCAGGCCTCGACCGGTGACACGGCCCTGCTGGTGGGCTTCGGCGCCGGGCTCAACTACGCCGCGCAGGTGGTGGTCCTCCCGTGAACCGCACGGACCGTCTGACCATCACCCACCCGGGGGCCCCGCCCGTCGCCGACGCGTTCCGGGCCGCCATGGCCCAGCTCGCCGGAGGTGTCGTCGTCGTCACGACCGAGGACGCCGAAGGGCAGCCGCGCGGGTTCACCGCCACGTCGTTCTGTTCGGTGTCCATGGACCCGCCGCTCGTGCTCGTCTGCCTCGCGAAGACGTCGAGCTCCTACCAGGTGTTCGCCGACGAGTGCCGGGGCTTCGCCGTCAGCCTCCTGCGCGACGACCAGAGCGCGCTCGCCACCCGGTTCGCCCGCTCCGGCGCGGACAAGTTCCGCGCCGAGGACACCACGACGACGCCACGCCTGTTCCCGGCGGTGGCGGACGCGCTCGTGACCCTGGAGTGCGCGGTGCACGCCCGCCACCCCGCCGGTGACCACGTCATCCTCGTCGGCGCCGTCCGGCACGTCCTGCCAGGCCGGGGGGAGCCGCTGGTCTACTACGACCGGGCCTTCCGCCGGCTGCGGCATCCGGCTCAACCACCCCGGCCGGGGAACTGACCGTGCGCCGGCCGGCCCCCGGACGTGTGCCGCCCGACGCGGCCGGCTCCGCTAATCCGGCCGAATGCTTGAGTGGGCCGCCGCCCGTGGTTACCCTCCGGTAAGTCACTACGTGGAGGTGTCGGCCCATGCCCTCAGCAGACCCGAGCGGCCTGGCGGAGAGCGCGCGCCGCCTCGCGGAGGGACTGACCACCTCCACCGAACTGGTCGCCGCGGCACTCGCCCGCATCGAGGCGACGCAGCCCACCCTCAACGCCTTCCGGCAACTGCGCCCCGAGGCCGCGCTCGCCGAGGCCGCGGAAGCGGACCGCAGGCTCGCGGCGGGGGAGCGGCTCCCGCTTCTCGGTGTGCCGGTCGCGGTCAAGGACGACACCGATGTGGCGGGTATGCCCACCTACTTCGGCTGCGAGGGCGAACGGCCGCCGGCCACCTCGGACAGCGAGGTGGTACGCAGGCTGCGCGCGGCCGGGGCGGTGGTCGTCGGCAAGACGAACAGCTGCGAACTGGGCCAGTGGGGGTTCACCGAGGGGCCCGCCTTCGGTGCCACGCGCAACCCCTGGAACACGGCACACACACCGGGCGGCTCGTCCGGCGGGTCCGCGGCGGCCGTCGCCGCAGGCCTGGTCCCCGCCGCGCTCGGCTCGGACGGCGCCGGCTCCGTCCGCATTCCCGCCGCGTGGACCCACCTCGTCGGCATCAAACCGCAGCGCGGCCGGATCTCCGTCCACCCGCAGAGCGACGCCTTCCAGGGACTCACGGTCAACGGCCCCCTCGCCCGTACCGTGGCCGACGCCGCCCTCCTGCTGGACGCCGTCGCCGGACCGCATCCCGCCGACCCGCACCGCCCGCCCGCCGTCCGCGCGTCGGCCGCGGCCCGCCGTGACCCCGGCACCCTGCGGATCGCCGTCGCCTTCCAGCCGGCCCTCACCCTCACCCGCACGGCACCCCACCCCGAGGTCCGCCGTGCCGTCTCCGCGCTCGCCGGGACCCTGGCCCGCCTGGGCCACCACGTGGAGGAGGCCCGCCCCCGCTACGGGCTGATCGGTCTCTCGTTCGTCCCCCGCGCCACCGCCGGCATCGCCGAACTCGCCGCACTCCACCCCGAACCCGAGCTCCTCGACCCGCGCACCCGCAGCGCCCTGCGCACCGGCACCCGCCTCGGCGGCCGGATCGTGCGCGCCGCCCGGGCCCGCGAAGTGCGCCAGCACCGGCGTATCGGCGCCCTCTTCGACACATCCGGCTTCGACGTACTGCTCACCCCGACGACCGCCGCGCCGCCGCCGCGCATCGGCGCGTTCGACGGCCTCAGCGCCTGGCGCACCGATGTCGCGATGGCGGCAGCCTGCCCCTACGCCTGGCCGTGGAACGTCCTCGGCTGGCCCGGGATCAGCGTCCCCGCCGGCTTCACCGGCGACGGCCTCCCGATCGGCGCCCAACTGCTGGGGCCGTCCCGGAGCGAGGAGAGGCTCATCTCGCTCGCCGCCCAACTGGAGTCCGACCGGCGCTGGTTCGAGCACCGGCCGCCGCTCCCGCGCGGACCGGGGCCGAAGAAGGGCGACGGGCGCTGACCACCCGAGCCCCCGCCCGCACGCCGTTCACGCGGGCCTCTCGGAGTGCGCCGGCAGGTTCGCCTCGACGCGCTCGACGGCACAGATCGCGCCGAAGGCGATCAGATGGACGAGGCAGTGGTCGGTGAACGGCGGCACGCGCCAGGCCGCCACGTCCGCGTCGGTGATCCGGTAGGGGGCCCGTGCCGCGAGCAGCGCGAGCCGGGCGCCGGGCCGCTCGGTCCGGTCCGGAAGTTCCGCACCGCTGAGCGGAAGGGGCGTGACACCGTCCCAGCCGGCCACCGACTCCTGTACGAGCGCCGCGTCCTCGTCGCTCAGCAGACCCGCGCCCAGGTGAGCGGCCGAGCGCAGCGCCCCGAAGGCCGTACCGACCGCAGTGCCCGCGGCCCAGGCGGGCTCCGCACCTTCCGTTCCGAGCAGCGCGAGACTCGCGCCGGGCCGTAGCTCCCGGCGGACGGTGCGGGCCAGGGACCGGCCCGCGACGCTCCGCACCAGCCGGTACTTCTGGGCGCCTCCCGGCAGCATGTCCTCGGTCAGCAGCGAGGACACGATGCGGTTGACGAAGTGGAACGCGAGCGCCGTCCCGATCTGCTCCGGCGCGTGCGCCGCCGGGAACGGCTGCGGGGTACTCATGTCCTTTCCCCAGGCGAGCAGTTCGCGGTGGCGTGGGTCGTCGGGCAGCCCGCCGCCGCCGACCACCTCCGCCAGCCGGTGGTCACCCGTCGCGTGGAGCAGAACGGTGTGCGCGACCACGCAGAACGGACACCGGTTGGCCAGCGACACCCCCGCCGCCACCACCTCCTTGTCCGTACGGGAGACATGTCCGGCCAGCAGTGATTCGCGTACGAGGGCCCACGTCGCGGTAAGCAGGGGCGGCGCCGCCGACAGGACGACGAAGGTGGAGGCGCGTTCGATCCCGAAGTCGGTGGCCACCTGGGCGTAGACGTCGGCGACCACTCCGGTCGCGGCCTTCGGCGGCTGGGGCGAGGTGTATCTGAAGTGTCCGGTCATGGGGACGATGCTCACCCCCCGGCCCGCCCCCGGTCGTCGTACACGGGAAGGCATTCGACGCTGCGCCGGACCGACGTCCAGCCGCGGCGGCTACTCCGCCGGGAGTAGCACGGAGCCGGTCTCCCGGGATGACGCGCCGTGCTGCGCAGGGGAGTTAGGGTGCGGCTCATGCACGGGGACATCGGCCGGCGGACGCAACTGCTGGACGCGGTACTGGCCGCGGTGATCGGCGCGGCGGTCGCACTCGCGGCCGTCGCCGCGTCCGCGCCCGGCGTTCTCGACCTGCTGCTCGTCGCGGCCGGTTCGCTCGCGCTGGCGGCACACCGCAGAGCACCGCGCGCGGTGCTCGCCGTCACCACCCTCTGCATGTCCGCGTACGTCCTGCACGCACACCCCGGCACCTGGGCGGCCTTTCCCGTGCTGGTCGCCGTCCACGCGGCGGCACGCAGCGGACACCGCGCCGCGGGCGTCGCCGCGGGCGGCGTCTTCCTCGCCGGCTACGTCGTCGTCCTGCTCGCCACCACCACGGACACCCGGGACTCCGTCGAGCGGAGCCTGCTCCTGCTCGGCTGGTTCCTGTGCGCCGGAGTCACCGGACTCATCGACAAGAACTGGCAGGCCTACCTGCGCCAGACCGAACAGCGCGCCCTCGACGCCGAACGCACCCGGGAGGAGACCGCGCTGCGCCGGGCCGGTGAGGAGCGCCTCCGTATCGCCCGGGAGCTGCACGACTCCCTCACCCACTCCATCTCCATCGTGAAACTCCAGGCCGGAGTCGCCGTCCACCTCGCCCGGAAACGCGGTGCCGAGGTGGAACCCGCGCTCCTCGCCATCCAGGAGGCGGGCGGCGAGGCGATGCGTGAGCTGCGTGCCACGCTGGAGGTCCTGCGTACGGACGCGGCGGAGCCGGGCCCCGGACTCGACCGGATGGGGGAGCTGGCCGAGCGGGCCCGCGCGGCGGGCATCTCGCTCGCCGTCACGTCCGAAGGCCGGGTACGGCCACTGCCGGCGGACGTGGACAGGGCCGCGTACCGCATCGTTCAGGAGGCGCTCACCAACGTCGCCCGGCACGCCGACCGGGCCGGCACCACCGTACGGATCGGCTACACGGCCGGCAGCCTCGTCGTGTCGGTGGACGACCAGGGCCCGTGCGGGCCCGGCGACACAGTCACCCCGGGCACCGGTCTCACGGGTATGCGCGAACGCGTCACCGCGCTCGGCGGCACCCTCGTCGTCGCACCCCGGGCCGGCGGAGGCCTGTCGGTGCGCGCCGAGCTTCCGCTCACCGGCGCCGCACGGCAGCCGGGGCGGGCGGCCACGTGAGGAACCAGGACACGATCCGGGTGGTGATCGTCGACGACCAGGCCCTGATGCGGGCCGGATTCCGGGCGCTGCTGGACGCCGAGGAAGGCATCGAGGTCGTCGGAGAGGCCGCCGACGGCCGCCAGGGCGTGGAGCTCGCCCGCCGCCACGCTCCCGACGTCGCGCTGATGGACGTGCAGATGCCCGTGATGACCGGTATCGAGGCGACCCGCGAGATCGCCGCCGACCCCAGGCTGGCCGGGGTGCACGTCGTGATCCTGACCAACTACGGCCTCGACGAGTACGTCTTCGACGCGCTGCGCGCGGGCGCCGCCGGATTCCTGTTGAAGGACACCGAACCCGCCGAGCTGCTCCAGGCCATCAAGGTCGCCGCGCGCGGCGACGCCCTCCTCTCGCCCGCCATCACACGCCGGCTGATCGGCGAGTTCGTCTCCAGGCCCCCCGACCGTGCGACCGCGCCCGGCCTGGAGATCCTGACGCGCCGGGAGCGCGAGGTCACCGCGCTCGCCGCCCGGGGGCTGACCAACGAGGAGATCGCCGCCCACATGGTGGTCAGTCCGTTCACCGCCAAGACCCACATCAGCCGCGCCATGATCAAGCTCGGCGCCCGGGACCGGGCCCAGCTGGTCGTCTTCGCGTACGAGGCGGGGCTGGTCGAACCCCGGCGCAGATGACGTTCCGTGCGAGAACGGGGGCGGGGCCCTGTGGAGAGGGGACCGGCTAGGAGATATCTTGATGTCAAGCAATGTTGCAGACGTGGAGCGGAGCACCCGGTGACTGACTCGACCATCATCTATACGCACACCGACGAGGCCCCTGCGCTGGCGACGTACTCGTTCCTGCCCGTCGTCGAGGCGTACGCCTCGACGGCCGGTGTCACGGTGGAAAGCCGCGACATCTCCCTGGCGGGCCGGATCATCGCCAGCTTCCCGGAGCGCCTCGAAGCCGGCCAGCGTATCGATGACGCACTCGCCGAGCTCGGCGAGCTGGCCAAGACTCCCGGCGCCAACATCATCAAGCTGCCGAACGTCTCGGCCTCGATCCCGCAGCTCAAGGCCGCGATCGCGGAGCTCCAGGCGCAGGGCTACGCGCTTCCGGACTACCCGGACGACGCGAAGAGCGACGAGGACAAGGACGTCCGCGCGCGCTACGACAAGATCAAGGGCAGCGCGGTCAACCCCGTTCTGCGCGAGGGCAACTCCGACCGTCGCGCCCCCGCCTCGGTGAAGAACTACGCCAAGGCGCACCCGCACCGCATGGGCGCCTGGTCGGCCGACTCGAAGACGAACGTCGCCACGATGGGCGTCGACGACTTCCGGTCCACCGAGAAGTCCGTCGTCGTCTCCGAGCCCGGCACCCTGCGCATCGAGCTCGTCGGTGACGACGGCACCACCACCGTCCTGCGCGAGTCGGTACCCGTCCTCGCGGGCGAGATCGTCGACGCCGCCGTGATGCGCGAGGCCGCGCTGCGCGAGTTCTTCTCCGCGCAGATCGCCCGTGCCAAGGCCGAGGGCATCCTCTTCTCGGTGCACCTCAAGGCCACGATGATGAAGGTCTCCGACCCGATCATCTTCGGTCACGTGGTCCGCGCCTTCTTCCCGAAGACGTTCGCCAAGTACGGCGAGGCGCTCGTCGCGGCCGGTCTGACGCCGAACGACGGCCTCGGCGGCATCCTCAAGGGCCTCGACTCGGTGCCCCACCTGGGCGACGAGATCAAGGCGTCCTTCGAAGCCGAGCTCGCCGAGGGCCCCGCCCTGGCGATGGTCGACTCCGACAAGGGCATCACCAACCTGCACGTCCCCAGCGACGTCATCGTCGACGCCTCCATGCCGGCCATGATCCGCACCTCCGGCCACATGTGGGGCCCGGACGGCCAGGAGGCCGACACCCTCGCAGTCCTCCCGGACAGCAGCTACGCGGGCGTCTACCAGGTCGTCATCGACGACTGCCGTGCCAACGGTGCCTTCGACCCGTCCACGATGGGCTCGGTCTCCAACGTCGGTCTCATGGCGCAGAAGGCCGAGGAGTACGGCAGCCACGACAAGACCTTCGAGGTCCCCACCACGGGCACCGTGCGCGTCCTGGACGCCGACGGCAACGCCGTGCTGGAGCAGGCCGTGGGCGCCGGTGACATCTTCCGGATGTGCCAGGCCAAGGACCTGCCGATCCAGGACTGGGTCAAGCTCGCCGTCACCCGCGCCCGCGCGACCGGCAACCCGGCCGTGTTCTGGCTCGACGAGACCCGCGCGCACGACGCGAAGCTCATCGAGAAGGTCAGGACGTACCTGGCCGACCACGACACGGACGGTCTCCGGATCGAGATCATGTCGCCGGTGGAGGCCACCGCCTTCTCCCTGGAGCGCATCCGCCGCGGCGAGGACACCATCTCCGTCACCGGCAACGTGCTCCGTGACTACCTCACGGACCTGTTCCCGATCCTCGAGCTGGGCACGAGCGCGAAGATGCTCTCCGTCGTCCCGCTCATGAACGGTGGCGGCCTGTTCGAGACGGGCGCCGGCGGCTCCGCCCCGAAGCACGTCCAGCAGCTCGTCAAGGAGAACTACCTGCGCTGGGACAGCCTGGGTGAGTTCTTCGCCCTCGCGGCCAGCTTCGAGTTCCTCGCGACGAGCACGGGCAACGCGCGCGCCCAGGTCCTCGCCGACACGCTGGACCGTGCGACCGGCACGTTCCTCAACGAGGACAAGTCGCCGAGCCGCAAGCTCGGTGGCATCGACAACCGCGGCAGCCACTTCTACCTGGCGCTCTACTGGGCCCAGGAGCTCGCGGCCCAGACCGACGACGCCAAGCTCGCCGAGGCGTTCGCGCCGCTCGCCAAGACGCTGGCCGAGCAGGAGCAGACCATCGTCGACGAGCTGATCGCGGTGCAGGGCTCGCCGGTCGACATCGGCGGCTACTACCAGCCCGACCCGGCCAAGGCCGCGGCCGTGATGCGCCCTTCGGCCACGTTCAACCAGGCCGTCGCCACGCTCGGCTGACCCGAGCGACCCCACGCGGTTCCCGCACAGCGCTCCGCCCCGGCCGGCATCCTGCCCGGCCGGGGCGGTCGTGCGTGCCGTGCCGCGTGAGCCGTGCCCCCAGGTGCCGTGCCGTCAGTCGAGGAACACGCCGTCGCGCGCCACGACGGCCCCGCGGTGCACGACCACGTCGCGCCGGGGCATGTCGACGACGACCTGGGGCAGGCACTCGCCCTCGACGAGGACGAAGTCGGCCGGTGCGCCGGGCCCGAAGTCCGCGTGGGCGAGTCCCATGACCTCCGCGCCGCCGTGGGCCGCGACGCGGTAGCAGTCGGTCAGCTCCTGGTCGAGGCGTACGTCCGTCACCCAGCCGAGCAGATGCGCACGGTGCAGCATGTCGGCGTTGCCGAACGGGCTCCAGGAGTCGCGCACACCGTCCGAACCGAGCCCGACCCGTACGCCGTGCTCGCGCAGCCGGTCGATCGGCAGCACCAGCGAACCCGACGGCGCCACCGTGGTGAGGGCGATGTCCAGATCGCCCAGGTCGGCTGCCACGGCGCCGAGTTCACGGTCCGACAGGCCCGGCAGGCAGAACACGTGGCTGACGGTGACCTTTCCGGTGAGGGACAGCGCGCGGGTGCGGTCGATGATGCCGCGCATCGCCTTCATGCCCGTCTCACCGCGGTCGTGCAGATGGATGTCCACGCCGACGCCGTGGCGGTCCGCGATGCCGAAGACGAGGTCGAGCTGTTCGTCGAGGGCCCGGTCGAAGCCGATCGGGTCGATGCCGCCGATCATGTCGACGATGCCCTGGCGCGCCGCCTCCTCCAGCAGGGCCGCCGTGCCGGGGGTGCGGATGACTCCGTGCTGCGGGAACGCCACGATCTGCACGTCCAGTGCGTGGCTCAGACGCTCGCGGGCCTGCGCCACACCCTCCACCCCGGCCAGTCCGTAGGCCGGGGCGACGTCGGCGTGGGCGCGCATCGCACGCGTACCGCGGGTCACGGCGTGGGCCATCAGGCCGTACGCGCGTTCCGCGACGGGGCGGCGCTGGCTGCGGAACAGCTCCACGTCCTGTTCGACGTAGTCGGCGATGCCGCTCGCCGGGCGCCGTGAGACCCACGAGCCGTCCCAGGTCGTCTTGTCGGGGTGGATGTGCGCGTCGACGAGGGAGGGCAGGGCGATCCGGCCGCCGCCGTCGACGACCTTCGCGCCGCGGGGTGCGGGTCCTTCGGCGATACGGCCGTCGACCACCACGAGGTCCGTGGCCTCAGCGGCGCCGAGCGGACGGACGTCACGGAACACCACGGCCCGGTCGCGGCGCCCGGCCGCTCCGGACGCGGTGGCCGGAGCGGGGGAGGCGGGTGCGGCGGACGGGTGGGCCTGGGCGGGGGCGGCGGCCGTCACGGCGGTGGTGCCGGCGAGTGCGGCGGCAGCGGCCAGCATCGTGCGGCGGGAGAGCGCGCTGGGAGCGGGCGAGGACGGCTGCATGGGGACTCCTTCGGCGGGCGTGGGTCGAGGGCGCGGCGACGCCTCCCGCCAGTTTGTATACCAAGAGTCCGATCGAGGCAAGGAAAGTGCGTGTCAGGGGGAGGCGGGGAGGATTGTTCGAGGAGTTGGTATACAAAGAGGCGGGAGTGACGCTGAGGTCGATTGAAGTCGACACCAAGGGCTGTGGCCGAGTCAGTCCGAGCCGACGTCCGAGCCGACGTCCGAGCCGACGTCCGAGCCGACGTCCGAGCCGAAGAGGGAGCGCAGGGCGACCGTCCGGCTGTCCCGTACGTGCAGCAGCGTGCTCGCGGCAGCCGCCTCGGCGTCGCCGTTGCTGATGTGCCGGTGCATCTCCGCGTGCTGGGCCCGCATGTGAGCCGGCTCCTCGCGCATACCGAACAACAGCCGCAGCTGCCAGCTCAGCTGCTCCATCGTGCGGGCGAGCAGCGGGTTGCGGGACATGGCCACGACCCCCTCGTGGAACGCCGTGTGGGCGGCCACCTCCCGGGTGCCCTCGTCCGCCGCCGCCGCCGACTCGGCCTGACGCAGGGCCGCCGCCAGCGCGGCCACCCCCTCGGTGTCGCCCGCCGCGACGGTACGCGCCGCCAGCCTCGACGCCTGCACGGCGAGGGGTTCCCACACCTCGTAGAGGTGCTCCACGTCGGCGCGCCCGAGGCGGCGGACGCGTACGCCGCTGTGCGGGAGCAGTTCGAGGAGCCCTTCGGTGACGAGGGCGCGCAGCGCCTCGCGCACCGGAACGCGGGACATGCTCAGTTCCTCGGCGATCTCCCGCTCGACGAGGCGCGCGCCCTGCGCGTACCGGCGGTCGACGATGCGACGCAGGATGGACTCGCGTGCCTGCGCACTGAGGGAGGCGGCGGCGGGCGGGTCCGTGGCGTGGGTGCCCGGTGCGCTGTCGGTGGCCGCTGAGCCTGTTCTGCTTCTCTCCGCCACGGTGTCCGTCCTCTTCCGTCCTGCGCTCGGCTTCCGCTCCGCGTTCGGCGTGCCCGGGCGAGGATATGCGCCGCGCACGCTACGGCACCCGGGCCGTCCATTCCGCCGTGCCGAACTTGGTGCGGACGAGCTCCTCGGCCCGTGCCAGCTCCTCCGCGGTGACCGCGCCCCGGGTGAGTCCGTGGCGCTTGCGGAAGGACTCGATCATGTTGTCGATGACGGTCTGACGGGGCAGACCGGTCTGCCGGCGCAGCGGGTCGACGCGCTTCTTCGCGCTCCGGGTGCCCTTGTCCGACATCTTCTCCTTGCCGATGCGCAGGACGTCGAGCATCTTGTCGACGTCGATGTCGTACGACATCGTCACGTGGTGCAGCACCGCGCCGGGACCGCCGTCCGGGCCCACGACACGCTTCTGGGCCGCACCCGCGATCTTCCCGACCTCGGTCGCGATGTCGTTGAGCGGCTGGTACCAGGCCTTGATGCCCATGTCGCCGAGAGCCTCCAGGACCCAGTCGTCGAGGTAGGCGTAACTGTCGGCGAACGAGAGGCCGGAGACGAGGGACTGCGGCACGGCGAGCGAGTAGGTGATGGTGCTGCTGGGCTCGGCGAACATGGCCCCGCCGCCGGAGATGCGCCGGACGACGGAGACGCCGTGCCGGTCGGTGCCCGCGGGGTCGACCTCGTTGCGCAGCGACTGGAAGCTGCCGATGATCACGGCCGGGGAGTCCCACTCCCAGACCCTGAGGGTCGGCGGGCGGCGGCCCGCGGCGACCTCGGCGGTGATGACCTCGTCCAGTGCCATGTGCAGGGCCGGGGACTGCGGGGCGTCGTGGACGAGCTGCCAGTCGTAGTCGCTCCACTCGGTTGCCTGCGCGAGTGCCCGGCGTACGGCTACGGCCACGCCCTCCGCCGACAGCCCGAACATCACCGTGGACGGAGGCAGGGCCGCCTCGATGCGCGCGGCGAGGCCGGCGGTGTCCGTGTGCGCGGGCGCGCCCTCCAGCGCGGCGTCGATGGCGACGATGGCCTCGTCGGGTTCGAGGAAGAAGTCACCGGCCACGCGTACGTGGCGCAGTACGCCGCCTTCGACCTCCAGATCGACCACGACGAGCTTGCCGCCGGGGACCTTGTACTCACCGTGCACAGCCGTGCCTCCACGTCCGCCCGACCCTGCTCCGCGAGTCGGCTCCGACCAGGGACAACCCTGCCGCAGTGCGGTTTAATCCGCACATGTCGCGGCGGACCGGTTCAGGAACGGGGGCCGGCGGTACCGGCCCGCCCGGCCGGTCCTCGCGTGATCTGTCGCTCCGGCGGGTGGTCACGGTCTGACAGGCGGCCGGGCCGGTTCGCGCGCACGTCCGCGCGAACCGGCCCTCTGTTGCGGGACGGGCCCGTTACGGGCTCAGCTGTGGAAGGTGATGTACCCGTTGCCGTCGCGGTCGTTCGCCGACTTCGAGTAGGCGTGCACGTCGGAGCGGCTGCCCGAGGGCTTGTAGAGGTAGATCGTGTCCTTGTCGTTGTTCCACATGAAGTTGCAGTTGTCGCGGTAGACGACGTTGTTGGCGTCGGAGTCCGTGCCGTTACCGCCGCGCAGCTTGATGTAGTCCCCGGGCTGCAGGTAGTGGTTCGCCGTGAACGTGAACTTGTTGCCGGCGGTGTCCTTGACCGCGTACCCCCTGAGGTTGACGGTCGTGCTGGACGAGTAGTTCTTGAGCGTCAGGTATTCCTCGCGGGTGTTGCCCGAGGAACAGCTGTTGGAGTCGCGTCCGGGCGCGTCGTACTGGACTCCCCGGATCTTCAGGGCCGAGCTGTACTCGGCGGCCTGCGCCGGAACTGCGGCGAGCGTGGCCAGGAGGCCGGTGGCTATGGCAGTGGCGACGACAAGGTGCTTGCGCACGTGAGGTACCCCCCTCATTGGTGCTGATGAGGGCAGAAGACTACCGAGCGAACGAACTCCGCATATGTGGAAAGCCTTTGCCGAGGGCAATGGCAAGACTGTTCGACCCGATCGGCCGGGCGGAGGTCAGTCAGCCTCCGCCGCCACGGGTGTGTCCCGCAGGCCGAGGCGGAGGTGCTCGACATGGAAGAGGGCCTGGTCGAGGAGCTCGGCGACATGGTGGTCGTACAGGGCGTAGACGATCGACCTGCCCTGGCGTTCGCCCGTCACCAGGCCGAGGTTGCGCAGCAGCCGTAGCTGGTGGGAGCAGGCGGAGGGTTCCATGTCCACCGCCTGCGCGAGATCGCCGACCGCGCAGGGACCCTCCTGGAGCCGGGCGAGGATGCGCAGCCGGGACGGGGTGGCCAGGGCCTGGAGGGTCGCGGCGACGTCGGCGGTCCCCACGGCGTCCAGGCGTTCACGTGTGGTGGCGGTTGGCTTGTCGTCGGCTCCGTGACCCATGGAGCCCATCCTACTGATAACACATGAAGACCTGTTCATGTGTTCCTGTATGGTGGGCTCGTCGTCGGCCGCCTGCCCGTGAAGGGTTGATTTGTCATGTCTCCTGCTCTGCTGCAACGTCCGGAACGGGCGGCGCAGGCCGGTCCCGCGACACCGCCGCGCCGCCGCACACGCGTCCTCGCTCTGGCGGAGGCGCGCTGGGCCGGCGCCGCGCTCGTGCTCTTCCTGGCGGCGCTCCCTCTGCAGCTGACGGGCGCTCCCGCCTGGGCGTGGGGGCCGCTGTACGGACTGGCCTACGTCACCGGCGGCTGGGAACCGGCCCTGGAGGGCCTTCGTGCACTGCGGGACAGGACCCTGGACGTCGACCTGCTGATGATCGTCGCCGCGATCGGGGCGGCGTCGATCGGCCAGGTGATGGACGGCGCCCTCCTGATCGTCATCTTCGCGACGTCCGGCGCCCTGGAGGCGCTGGCCACCGCCCGCACGCAGGACGCCGTGCGCGGTCTGCTGGACCTCGCCCCGGCCACCGCCACGCGGCTGACCCCGGGCGGCGGTGAGGAGACGGTCGCCACCGAGGACCTCCGGATCGGTGACACGATCCTGATCCGGCCCGGTGAGCGTGTCGGTGCGGACGGCCGGGTGGTGGAGGGCGCCGGTGAGGTCGACCAGGCCACCATCACCGGCGAGCCCCTGCCGGTCACCAAGGAGTCGGGGGACGAGGTCTTCGCCGGCACCCTCAACGGCACCGGCGCCCTGCGTGTCACCGTCGAACGGGACGCCTCCGACTCCGTGATCGCCCGGATCGTGGCCATGGTGGCCGAAGCGTCCGGGACGAAGGCGCCCACCCAGCTGTTCATCGAGAAGGTCGAGCAGCGCTACTCGCTCGGCATGGTGGCAGCCACCCTCGCCGTCTTCCTCGTCCCGATGGCCTTCGGCGGCGATCTGACGAGTGCGCTGCTGCGGGCGATGACCTTCATGATCGTCGCCTCGCCCTGTGCGGTGGTACTGGCGACCATGCCGCCCCTGCTGTCCGCGATCGCCAACGCGGGGCGCCACGGAGTGCTGGTGAAGTCGGCCGTCGTCATGGAGCGCCTGGGCCAGGTCGACGCGGTCGCCCTGGACAAGACCGGCACCCTGACCGAGGGCACCCCGCGCGTCACCGCGATCCGTCCACTGCGTGACAGCGGCCTCGACGAGGACGGACTGCTCGCCCTCGCCGCGGCGGCCGAGCACCCCAGCGAACATCCCCTGGCACGCGCCGTCGTCGCGGCAGCCCAGGAACGCCGCCTGCGCGTACCGGCCGCCGGGGACTTCACCTCGGCGCCGGGCACCGGCGTGACGGCCACGGTCCAGGGCCGCACCGTCACGGTCGGCTCCCCGGCCCGCCTCCTCCCCGCCGCCCCGGAAACCGCGCCGGACCGGTCCGCCGCCGCGCTGGCGACCGAGCTGGAGAACGACGGACGCACCGCCGTGCTCGTCCGGCGTGACGGCGTCGCGGTCGGTGTCCTGGCCGTCGCCGACCGGCTCCGCCCGGACGCGGCGAGCACCGTGAAGGACCTGACCGCCCTCACCGGCCGTACGCCGATGCTGCTGACCGGCGACAACCCGCGCGCCGCGGCCCGTCTCGGCGCCGACGTCGGCATCACCGACATCCGAGCGGGACTGCTGCCGCAGGACAAGGTCGCCGCCGTACGGGGGGAGGAGGCGGCGGGCCGCAAGGTGCTCGTCATCGGCGACGGCGTCAACGACGCCCCCGCCCTGGCCGCCGCCCACACCGGCATCGCCATGGGCCGCGCCGGCTCCGACCTGGCCCTGGAGACGGCCGACGCCGTCATCGTCCGCGACGAACTGGCCACCGTCCCGGCGGTCATGGCCCTCTCCCGCGCCGCCCGTCGCCTGGTCGTCCAGAACCTGGTCATCGCCGGAGTGTTCATCTCCGGCCTGGTCGTCTGGGACCTGGCCGGTCATCTGCCGCTGCCCCTGGGGGTACTCGGCCACGAGGGCTCGACGGTCATCGTCGGCCTCAACGGCCTGCGCCTGCTCCGCGACGCGGCGTGGACCCGCGCCGCGGCACCGGCGGACGACGGCGCGGCCCGGACCCATACCGCGACTCCTGCGGACGACAGCCACTGACCGGGCGGGTCCCCACCGGGAGGCGACACGCAGTCCGGCCCCCGGCCCGTTCGCGGAGGTGGGGGCCGGAGGCGCGGTCCCGGACACCGGCCTCCTATTCGGTGCGCAGGGAGGCGGCGGTCCGGGACCTGGCGGCCCAGCCCGCCGGCAGGAGTGCGCCCAGGACGGCGATGAGCAGACCGCCGAGAGCCAGTGGCAGCAGTTCGGCCGCGTGGTACACGGCGATGACGGAATCGGGAAGGCGAAGTCCCACGCTGTCGCCCATCGCGGGGAGGACCCAGCCGTGCAGGGCCACGCCCAGCGGCACGCCCAGCGCGCCCGCGGCCAGTCCCGTCACGGCGACGGAGGTGAGGACCATCGCGATGGTCTGCCGGGGCGTCATGCCGAGCGCCTTGTGGACGCCGATCTCCCGGACACGCTCACGCGTGTCGAGCAGTACGCCGTTGAACACGCCGAGCGCGGCGACGGCGACGAGCAGCATTGTGAGCATCACGGACAGCGCGTTGAGCGTGACGACCATGTCGCCTCCGGCGTCGAGCCCGCCGGCCTGAGCGGTGGCCCCCAGCGCTGCCAGGTCCTTGTTCAGCGCGTCGACGTAGGCGGTGACGTCGGTGCCTGAAGTGACCGCGATGTGATGGCTCGTCTCCGTCAGGTCGGGATGCGCGGCCGCCAGGGTCGAGACGTCGGTGAATACCTGCATGCCGTCGTTGCGAGGGTCCAGGACCTCGCCGACGATCCGCACGGTGACCGGGCCTGCCAGGCCCTTGAGGATCACGCTGTCGCCGAGCCGGGCGCCGGTGGCGGCGAGGAAAGGGGTCGGTACGACGGCCTCGCCTGGTCCGTCGATCCAGCGGCCCGACACCATCGTGTACCCGCCCCAGGAGGCGTCGCCGGTGAAGGCCGTCACGTCGATGACGCCCGTCAGTCCGGACACGGTCGCCCGGACCGTCGCGGCTCTGTAGTACTTCCCGGTTCCCGAGACCGCCTCGACGGCCGCGGCGACCGCGACGGGATCTGCCGCGGGCTTCCCGGACTCCGGGCCCCGGGGTCCGAAGTCCGGCGGGGGAGGGGGCACGACGACATCGGCGACGTCGTGGGCCTTGGCCTTCATCACCTCGCCGAGGGTGGCGACCATCCCCACGGTGAACGTGATGGCGACGGCACCGAACAGGACCGCCGTTCCCATGGCCAGCGCGCGGGCGGGCTGCGCGAAGGGCCGGACCAGGCCCAGGGCGACCGGCTGCGGCAGGGGGAGCCGTCCGGCCAGGCGGGCCGCCCACCGGCCGCGCCCCGCCGATGCGGTACGCCCGACGGCGAGCGCATCGACCGTACGGAGCCGTCCGGCCCGCCAGGCACTCACCCACGCGGTCGCCGCCACCAGGCCGAGCACCCCGGCGATCACCACCAGGTCGACCCAGGGGGCGATGGTCAGCGAGGAGCTGCCGTAGACCTCCTCCGTCTCGGCCATCACGGGGACGGCCAGCAGGTGGCCGACGAGGACACCGACGGCCGTGCCCACCGCGGCCGGGATCAGTGCCTGGCCGACGTAGGCCCGTACGACCTGTGCCGGAGTGAGACCGAGCGCCTTGAGGATGCCGATGCGGCGCGTTCCCGTACCGACGGCCGACGCGACGATGTTGCCGACGACGAGTACCGACATGACCAGGCCGAGGGCTCCGAACGCGACGAGGAACGGGACGTAGAGGGCGGTGTCACGCTCGGCGTCCTTCCTGACGGTGAGCCAGGACTGTTCGCCGGCCGCCGCTCGCGGAGGCAGAGCTTCCGTCACGGCCTTGCGGCCCGCCGCGACGTGCGCGGCGGTATCGGCGGCGGTGAAGCGGTAGAGCATCTGGTGGCCGCCGCTGCCGGGCGCGGTGAGCGCCGGCATCTGGGAAGGCACCACCCAGGCGTCGGCGGTCCGCGTGACCGAACTCGCCAGACCGACCACCGTCAACGTCGGTTCACCGGGCAGCCCGGGGAAGGCGATGCTCATGCCCATGACCGGGAAGGGCGCGGATCCGGCGGACAGCACGATCTCGCCGGGGCGCGCGGGCCACCGCCCTTCGAGAAGTGCCACCTCGTCCACACCTCTGCCGGGATCGCCGCGCCCCACCACGGTCATCGGCCACCCGGGTGTGCCGTCCGCCCTCGGTGTGACCGTCGCCGTACGGAACGGCCCGGCGGCGCTGCTCACCCCCTCGGTGTCCTTGGACGCCGCGAGCTGAGCGGCAGTCACTCCGCCCGCGTCGAACAGGACGGACAGATGCGCGCCGTGCTGCCTGGCGAAGGCGTCGTCGAAGGGCGCGCCGGAGACCACGAGCAGCGATCCACCGAGGATCGAGGCGGCCACCGCGATCATCGTGGCGAGCCCGATCACCAGCGTCTGCACCCGGCGGCGTCCCACTCCCGAGCGCACCACCCTGCCGAGCGCACTCATCGGACGGCCTCCGGGGCGACGGTGTGCGACCGGACGTCCTCGGTGATCCGGCCGTCGGCGATCCGGACGGTACGTTGCGTGCAGGCTCGGGCCAGGGCCAGGTCGTGGGTGACCACCACGACGGTCTGACCCTCGGCGTTGAGCTCCTTGAGCAGTGTGCTGACGTCCTGACCGGCGGCCGTGTCCAGGGCACCGGTGGGTTCGTCGGCGAGGAGCAGCGGTGGCCGGTTCATCAGCGCCCGGGCCACCGCCACGCGCTGCCGCTCGCCGCCGGACAGTCTTCCCGGGTAGGCGCGGGCGTGCCGGCCGATGCCGAGGATCTCCAGGAGTTCCGCCGCCCGGCGGTCGGCTGCGCCCCGTGCCGTGCCCGCCAGCCGGGCGGGCAGGACGACGTTGTCGGCGACGGTCAGATCGTCGAGCAGGTTGAAGAACTGGAAGACCATGCCGATCCTGGTCCGCCGGTAGAGCGCCGATCCCGCCTCGCTCAGCTGATCCACCCGCACGCCGTCGACCGTGACGGTCCCCGTATCCGGCCGGTCCAGGCCCGCGATCAGGTTGAGCAGCGTGGACTTGCCACTGCCGGAAGGGCCGAGGACCGCCACGGCCTCGCCGGGCCGCACGGTCAGTGACGCCTCGTGCAAGGCGGGCGGGCCGTCGTCGTACCGGCGGCTCACCCCGCATAGTTCGATCACCGGCATGGTCATGGACAGGCTCCTCGGGTAGGCGTGCTTCGGCTCCGTGAACGCTAGGAGCGGGCCCGGCCCGCCCGCGTCGCCCGCCCGGACCCATTGCGGTACCGCGCTGGGATGAGCCCCGCAAACGTCATCCCTGCGACGTAGTCGGCTGATGTATCCGCCGCGCAGGGAATGACCACCGGGACGGATCCGGACCTGACGCGTGGCGGCGACAATGGGCCGGTGATGAAAGCGCGTACGACGCCGGAGAGGCTGCGGCGAGTGATCCGCGACGCCAGGCACCCGGTCGGCCCGCCTCCGCGGCCCACCCGAAGCGCCCGGCACTTCGACGTGCTCCTGGCGCTGGTGGTCGGCGTCGCCACCCTCCACTACGCCATCGACAACTCGACGCAGCAGGTCCCTCCGGGGGTGTTCCGGCACGTGCCGCCCACCGGCCCCGAAGGCCTGGCCCTCATGGCGACCCTCGCGCTCGTCGCCTCGGCCGCCCTCGTCCTGCGCCGCCGCTACCCGCTCGCCGTGCTGTGCGTCGTCACGGCGGCGACGCTGCTCACCCCGTACGACGTGTCGCGGCTGACCTTCTACGCGTTCGTCATCGCCGTCTACAGCGCCGCCGTCTTCAGCCCGTACCGTGTGGCGACCCTGGTGGCGCTGGCCGTGGCGGTCCTGCTGGTGGCCACCTCCGGGAACTCGGTGAAGCCGATCGTCCCCAACGAGTACGTGACGCTGCTGATCCTGGCTCCGATGGCGGTGGCCGCCGTCGGACTGCGCACCTGGAAACTCCGGACCGACGAGAGCCGCGCCCGTCTTTCCGCCCTGGAACGGGAACAGACGGAGGCCCTGCGCCGGGCGGTCGAGCACGAGCGGGCCCGGATCGCCCGCGAACTGCACGACGTCGTCACACACAACGTCAGCGTGATGGTCATCCAGGCGGGCGCCGCCCGCAAGATCATGAAGAACTCTCCCGAGCAGGCGGCCGACGCGCTGCTCGCCGTCGAGGCGGGCGGGCGGGCGGCCATGACCGAGCTGCGCCACGTCATGGGGCTGCTCACCATGGACGGCGAGGGAACGGACGGGGGTGGGGATACGGCCGATCCGGCCGCGGAGCTGGCCCCGCAGCCCGGACTGGGCCAGCTGGAAACGCTGGTCGAGCGGGTCCGGGGCACCGGCCTGCCGGTAGAGCTGACCGTGACCGGCCCGCTCGGTCCTCTCCCGCCCGGTGTCGAACTCGCCGCCTATCGTGTGGTCCAGGAAGCCCTGACCAACACGGTGAAGCACGCGTCCGGGGCCACCGCCGCCGTGACCGTGGAGTGCCGCCCGGACCGGCTGCGGGTGGAGGTCACCGACACCGGTGGACGCCCCGGCGCGGGTGCGACCGCCGGAAACGGCCGGGGCCTGATCGGCCTGCGCGAGCGCCTCGCCGTCTACGGCGGGAACCTGGACACCGGCCGGCGCCTGACCGACGGCTTCCGTGTGGAAGCACTCATTCCCCTGGAGACCCCGTGACCGAGCCGCTGCGTGTACTCCTCGCCGACGACCAGACACTGGTCCGTACCGGATTCCGTATGATCCTCGGTTCCGAGGGGATCGACGTCGTCGCCGAGGCGACGAACGGGGCCGAAGCCGTCGAAGCGGTGCGCAGAACCAGGCCCGACGTGGTCCTGATGGACATCCGGATGCCCGAGATGGACGGCCTGGAAGCCACCCGCCGCATCCTGGGCGGTCCCGGGGCTGTCGACTCCGTCGGGGCAGGGGCGACCCCGTCGCCCGGCGAACCCCGCGTCATCATGCTGACCACCTTCGACCTGGACCGGTACGTCTACGCGGCATTGGCAGCGGGGGCGAGCGGCTTCCTGCTCAAGGACGTCACCCCCGAGTACCTGGCCGCGGCTGTCCGCACGGTCCGTACCGGCGACGCCCTCCTGGCGCCCGCCATCACGCGCCGCCTCGTCCAGAGGTTCGCCCGGCCCGGCAGCGACACCGCTGTCCGGCACCGCGACCTGGCCTCGCTCACCCCGCGCGAACTGGAGGTCCTCGGCCTGCTGGCCCAAGGACTGAGCAACGCCGAACTGGCCGGCCGCCTCCACCTGGCCGAGGCGACGGTCAAGACCCACGTCGCCCGTATCCTCGCCAAGCTCGGTCTCCGGGACCGGGTCCAGGCCGTCATCGCCGCCTACGAGACAGGGCTGGTCAGCGTCGGCCTACGCGAGAGCGCCGAGCAGACCTGAGGGCGCGGCCGGTGGGGGCCGGCAGGTCAGACGGGCTGGAGCCGGGTGTGCAGGAGGCAGAACTCGTTGCCTTCCGGGTCGGTGAGGACGTGCCAGTTCCCGGTCTGGCCGATGTCGACGGGTGTGGCGCCGAGAGCGAGCAGGCGCTCCAGCTCGGCGTCCTGGTCGCGGTCGGTCGGGTTGACATCGATGTGGAGCCGGAGCTTCCCGGTTCGCGGGTCGCTGCTCGGACTGATGACGAGAGTCGGCTGCGGGCCGCCGAAGCCGGCGTCGGGCGGCCCGATCTCGATGCTTCCGTCGTCCTCCCGGCCGAGCTCCACGTAGCCGAGGACCTCGCTCCAGAACGCCGCGAGCCGCTCGGCGTCGGCGGCGTCGATGACCAGTTCACTGATGCGACATGCCATGTCCGCCAGTGTACGGAGACAGGACCGGACGAACGCGGAGGAAGAGGTCTAGCGCAGCTCGCCCTCCAGCATCGCCATCGTGAACTCGTCGTACCACCGGCCGTCGCGGCGGAAGCTCTGGCGCAGGGTGCCCTCCTCCACGAAGCCCACCTTGCGGTAGATGTGGTGGGCGGCCACGTTCTCGGTGACCACCGTCAGGGCGATGCGGTGCAGGCGCATCTTGTCGAAGCCGTAGCGGCAGGCGGTCCGCAGGGCGTCGGTGGCGTAGCCGTGGCCCCAGGACTCCTTCTCGCCGAGGTAGATGTCCAGCTCGGCGCTTCCCGACTCCGGTTCGGCGTCGCGCAGCCGGATCAGGCCGATGAGCTGTCCGCTCTCCAGCACCTCGATGCCGAGCAGCAGATCGCCGTACGCGTTGCGGGGCCGCTCCTCCAGCCACTTCCGCGTCAGTTCGGGCTGCTGCGGATAGCCGTCGCCCATCCAGCGCATGACCTCGGGGTCGTGGTTCCACCGCCACAGGGCCTCGGCGTCCGGCGGTCCCATGGCCCGCAGTCTCACCAGTTCTCCGAGCGCCATGTCCGGCAGCCTCCCCGTTCGTCCGTGTGATCGTCGTTCGCGACCCCGGCAGTCCTAACACGCGCGCCGACGCGCGCTCAACCCGATTACGGCACGCCGGTGCGGCAGCCCGTCAGTCCCCGATTCTCTGACTAAACGGCCAATCCGCCCGTTATCCGGGCGCGCGCAAAATTCTTGTCCGCTATGTGAGCATCCCTCTTGCACTGCGGACTGTATGCGAAATACGGTCTGCGATATTCCTTGATCACCCCCTGGCGGGAGGTAGGCCCTCGTGCGCCGAAAAGCGGTTGCCCTGGTGGCAGTTGCATTGGTGTCCCTCACCTCGGGCTGCGCGTCGCTGCAGTCCTCGGCGACCGAGGTCGGAGGTGTGCGGAAGTCCGATGAACGGCCCGTACGCGACGGCGGGACGCTCACCGTTGCTCTCAACTCCGACCCTGACAAGCTCGATCCCACGCTCGCCCAGACCCTCGTGGGCCGCACGGTCTTCGCGGGCATGTGCGAGAAGCTGTACGACATCGACGAGGACGGCACCGTCGTGCCGCAGCTCGCCGCCGCACTCCCCACCACCTCGGCCGACGGCCGCACGGTCACGGTGCGGATACGGAAGGGGCTGACCTTCAGCGACGGCACCGCACTCGACGCCGCCGCTGTCGTCACGTCGCTGCTGCGCCACCGGGATCTCCCCGGATCGGCGCGCGGCACCGAACTGGCGCCCGTCCGCACCGCCGAGGCCACCGGCCCGGACACCGTGCGGCTGGAGCTCGACCACCCCTACGTACCCCTCACCGGTGTACTGGCCGACCGGGCCGGGATGGTGATGTCGCCGACCGCGCTCAGGAAGTACGGCAAGAACTTCACCAACCACCCCTCCTGCGTGGGCCCCTTCACCTTCGTCGAGCGCGTGGGCGGCGACCGGATCGTCCTCAGGAAGGACCCCCACTACTACGACGCCGACAAGGTCCACCTCGACGGAGTCGTCTACAAGCCCATCCCCGACGGCAACGTCCGCCTGGCCAACCTGCGCTCCGGCGACCTCCAGGTCGGCGACCAGATGGGCCCCGTCGACGTACGCAGCGCCCTCACCGAACCGGGGCTCCAGCTGTTCAACTCGCCCTCGCTCGGGTACCAGGGCATCGGCATCAACGTCGGCAACGTGAAGGGCCTCGGGCAGCCGCCGGGGAGGATCGACACCCCCCTCGGCCGGGACGTCCGGGTCCGGGAGGCGTTCGAGCTCGCCATCGACCGAGATCTGATCAACAAGGTCGTCTTCCAGGGCATGTACGAACCGGCCTGCGGCCCGATCTCCCCGCAGTCCGCCATCGCCCCCGGTGTGCGACCGCAGGACTGCCCCGAGCGGGATGTCGCCAGGGCGAAGCAGCTGCTGAAGGAGGCAGGGGTGAAGACCCCGGTGAAGATCGAGCTCAAGACCTCCACCACCCCGGAGCAGGGGCGCGTCGGCCAGGTGCTCCAGGCCATGGTCAAGGAGGCGGGCTTCGAACTGTCGCTGCGGCCCACCGAGTACGCGACCATGCTCGCCGAGACCGACGCCGGGGAGTACGACATCTTCACCAGCGGCTGGTCCGGCCGCCTCGATCCCGACGGCAACGTCTCCAACTTCCTCAAGACGGCGGGCGCCATGAACGCGTACGGCCTCGGCGACCCCGCCATCGACAAGCTGATCGCCGAGGGCCGCACCGTCGCCGACCCGGCCCGGCGCACCGGCATCTACGACGAACTGACCCGCAGGGTCCAGGACGCACACGCGATGATCTACCTCTACCGGCAGAAGAACTACGTCGTCACCACCAAGGACGTCGCGGGTATCCGCGTCTACGGCGACGGACTGGTCCGGGTCACGGCTGCGGGGTACACCCGATGACGACGTACCTGCTGACGCGTCTGCGCCAGTCACTCATCACGCTCTTCCTCGTCAGCATCGTGGTCTTCGCCGGAATCCGGGCCCTGCCCGGCGACCCGGCGCTCGCCCTCGCCGGTGAGGAACGCAGCCCCGAGTCGCTCGCGGCGATCCGCGAGAGCTACGGCCTCGACGACAACATCGTCGTGCAGTACGGACGGTTCATCGGGCACGCCCTCACCGGCGACCTCGGCACCTCCTCCCGTACCGGACTCCCCGTCGCCGACGCCATCGCCCAGGCACTCCCCGTCACCCTCGAACTCGCCGCGCTCTCCCTGCTCCTCGCGGTCGTCGTCGGCATCGGCGCCGGTGTCGTGGCAGCCGTACGGCGCGGCAGGCCCGAGGAGTGGCTCGCCAACGCCATCGCGCTGATCGGCCTCTCCATCCCGACCTTCTGGCTCGGCATCGTCCTGGTACTCGGATTCGCCATCGCCGTACCGGTGTTCGCCGCATCCGGTTACGTCCCCTTCGGCACCGACCCCGTGGACAACCTGCGCCGCATGGTGCTCCCCGCGATCGTCCTCGGTTCCGGACTGGCCGCCGTCGTGATGCGCCAGACGCGGGCGGCGATGCTCGACTCGCTCTCCGCCGACTACGTCCGCACGGCCCGCGCCAAGGGCCTCTCGCGGGGGTCCGTCATCGGCGGACACGCACTCCGCAACTCGCTCGTCACGGTGGTGACCGTCCTCGGTCTCCAGCTCGGCCACCTGATCTCGGGCGCCGTCGTCACCGAACAGATCTTCGTCCTGCCCGGCTTCGGGAAGCTCACGATCGACGCGGTATTCACCCGTGACTACGCCACGCTCCAGGCCGTGGTGCTCTGCACCTCCGCCGCGTACATCCTCATCAACCTGCTGGTCGACGTGGTCTATTCGGTCATCGACCCGCGCATCCGGCTCGGAGGTGCCCGGTGACCACAGCGACCACATCCCTCCCCGGCAAGCCCGCCGTCACCCCACGGCGCAAGGGCGGCGGAAAGCTCCGCGCCCTGCGCAGGAACCGGCTCGCCCTCACCGGTGGCGTCATCGCCGCCGTCTTCGTCCTCGCGGCCCTGTTCGCCCCGCTGCTCGCACCGTACGACCCGGCCCAGCCGGACTTCGGGAACGTGCTGGCGGAACCGGGCTGGGCGCACTGGCTCGGCACCGACGATCTCGGCCGCGACCAGCTCTCCCGGATCGTCTACGGGGCACGGGCCTCCATGCAGGTCGGCCTCGTCGCCGTCGTGCTTGCCTTCCTCGTCGGCGTACCGCTGGGTCTGATCGGCGGTTACTACGGCAAGATCGCGGACAGCGCCGTCTCACGGCTCACCGACACCATGCTCGCCTTCCCGTTCCTGGTGCTCGCCGTCGGACTCGCCGCGATCCTCGGCCCCTCGCTCACCAACGCGACCATCGCTATCGGCATCTCGCAGATCCCCGCCGTCATCCGCATCACCCGTGCCGAGACCCTTCGGCTGCGGCACGCGGACTACGTCGCCGCGGCGATAGCCAACGGGGGCGGCGACGGCACCCTGCTCTTCCGGCACATCCTGCCCAACGCCACCTCCGCGCTGATCGTCCAGGCGACCGTGGGCATCCCCGCCGCGATCATCGGCGAGGCGCTCCTCAGCTTCCTCGGCCTCGGGGTCCAGCCACCGGACCCGTCCCTCGGCGTGATGCTCTCCGGGGCCCAGTCCTTCCTGGCGCCCGCACCCTGGATGGCCGTCTTCCCCGGCCTGGCGATCGTCGCCGCGACGCTGGCCTTCAACCTGCTCGGCGACGGGCTGCGTGACGTCCTCGACCCCCGCGGAGGCACCCGATGACCGAGACCCTTCTCGAACCCGTACGGGACCCGGTACGCGAACCGGTCCTCAGCGTGCGCGATCTGTCGGTGTCCTTCCGCTCCGACAGCCGCACCGTGCACGCCGTCGACGGCGTCTCCTTCGACCTGGCACCGCGCGAAGTGCTCGCCGTGGTGGGGGAGTCGGGATGCGGCAAGTCCGTCACCTCGATGGCCGTCATGGGACTGCTCCCCCCGGCCGCCCGCGTCGGCGGGTCCATCACACTCAAGGGCCGCGAACTCGTCGGCGCACCCGAGAAGGAGCTCCAGAAGGTCCGCGGCAAGGACATCGCGATGATCTTCCAGGAGCCGATGACCTCGCTGAACCCGGTCCTCACCATCGGCCGGCAGATCGGCGAGGTGCTGCGCAGGCACCAGGGGCTGAGCAGGAAGGAGGCCAGGGCGCGCGCCGTGGAACTCCTCTCGCTCGTCGGTATCCCGGCCCCCGCGCGCCGTATCGAGGAGTACCCGCACCAGCTGTCCGGCGGTATGCGCCAGCGCGTGATGATCGCCATCGCCGTGGCCTGCGACCCCGCCGTTCTGATCGCCGACGAACCGACGACGGCCCTCGACGTGACGGTGCAGGCGGGCATCCTCGAAGTGCTCCAGGAGCTCCGCGAACGGCTCGGTACCGCCATCGTCCTGGTCACCCACGACCTCGGCGTGGTCGCCGACGCCGCCGACAGGGTGCTCGTGATGTACGCGGGCCGCCCCGTCGAACAGGCCCCGGTCCACGACCTGTTCGGTCACGGCAGGCACCCGTACACCCGCGGTCTGCTCGGCGCCGTACTGCGCCCGGGCGGCGAGGGGAAACGGCGACTGCCGGAGATCCCGGGCCTGGTGCCGAGCCTCGACAGCCAGCCCGACGCCTGCACCTTCGCTCCCCGCTGCGCCCGCGCCGACGACACCTGCACCGGCAGCCGCCCCGGCTTCAAGGCCGTCGACCGGCAGTCCGGCACCGACGCCGCGCACCGGGCCGCCTGCTGGCACCCGTACGGAGCGGAGGAAGCCGGCCGTGCGGACGCAGCCGACCGCACGGACCCATCCGACCGTGCGGACGGAGCCGACGGTGCCGACCGCTCCGACCGTGCGGACGAATCCGTCGCTCCCGCGCGAACCGACCAGGAGGCCGGAAAGTGACCAGCACACTGACTGTCCCCGCACCGCGCGCGAGCGATCAGGACGCGGCCGAAGGGCTGCCGCCCGTCCTCGAAATCACCTCCATGGAAAGGCACTTCGCGGCCTCCGGGGGAGCCGCCGTGCGCGCCGTCGACGGGGTGTCGATCACCGTCGGGCGCGGCGAGGTCGTCGGGCTCGTCGGCGAGTCCGGCAGCGGCAAGACGACCGTCGGCCGCTGCGCCGTCCGCCTCGACGAACCCACCGGCGGCACCGTCCGCATCAACGGCACCGACATCACGCACCTCTCCCGCCGCGCCCTGCGCCCCCTGCGCAAGGACTTCCACCTGGTCTTCCAGGACCCGTCCTCCTCCCTCGACCCGCGCATGACCATCGGGCAGATCATCGCCGAGCCGATCAGGCTGAACCGGCAGGCACGCGGCGCGGAGGTACGGGCCCGGGTCGAGAAGCTCCTCGGTCAGGTCGGCCTGCGCCCCGAGCACGCCGACCGGCTCCCGCACGAGCTCTCGGGCGGGCAGCGCCAGCGCATCTCCATCGCCCGCGCACTCTCCTGCGACCCCGATCTGGTCGTCGCCGACGAACCGACCTCGGCCCTCGACGTCTCCGTCCAGGCAGCCGTCCTCAACCTCCTCGCCGACCTCCAGCGCGACCGCGGTTTCGGCTGTCTGTTCATCACCCACGACCTGGCCGCCGTCGAATTCCTCGCCGACCGGATCGCCGTGATGTATCTCGGCCAGATCGTCGAACAGGCCCCCACAGCACAGCTGTTCGCCGCGCCCAAGCACCCGTACACCCAGGCGCTGCTCTCGGCCGCGCCCGTTCCCGACCCGGTCGAGCAGCGGTCCCGGCGGCGCATCGTGCTGCACGGCGAACTGCCCAGTCCCCTCGACCCCCCGCCGGGCTGCCGCTTCCACACCCGATGCCCGCTCGCCACCGAGCGCTGCCGCACCGAGGTCCCCGCACTGCGTGAGATCCCGGGCGGCCGGCAGGTCTCCTGTCACCTCGTGACGGACGACGGCACGGCGCCCGACGCGGCGGGCTGACCCGGCGTCCCCGGCGACGACCGCCTTACGATCCGCACAGACCACCAGCACAACTAGGAGCCGTATCCGTGTTCACCACCCGGCCGACCCTCCAGGGCACCTTCGGCATGGTGTCCTCCACCCACTGGCTCGCCTCGCAGTCCGCGATGGCCGTCCTGGAGGACGGCGGCAACGCCTTCGACGCGGCGGTCGCCGCCGGATTCGTCCTCCACGTCGTCGAGCCGCACCTCAACGGACCGGCCGGTGAGGTCCCGGTCATCCTGGCGCCCAAGGACGGCGACGTGCGGGTGCTGTGCGGACAGGGCCCCGCCCCCGCGGGCGCCACCGTCGCCCACTACCGCTCCCTCGGCCTGGACCTCGTCCCCGGCACGGGGCCCCTTGCCGCGGCCGTCCCCGGCGCGTTCGACGCGTGGATGCTCCTGCTGCGCGACCACGGCACCAAGACGGTCGAGGAGGTCCTGCGGTACGCGATCGGGTACGCCGAGGACGGTCACGCACCCGTCGAGCGGGTCGGCCAGACCGTCGAGACCGTCCGCTCCCTCTTCGAGACCGAATGGCCTTCCTCCGCCGAGGTCTACCTCCCCGGCGGCGTCTCGCCCCTGCCGGGTGAGCTGTTCCGCAACCCCGCCCTGGCCGCCACCTGGCGCCGCCTCATAGCCGAGGCCGTCGAGACCGGCGGCGAGGACCGCGTCGCGCAGATCGACGCCGCCCGGGCCGTCTGGCGGGAGGGCTTCATCGCCGAGGCAATGGTCCGCCAGGCCGCCGTCCCCACCATGGACACCAGCGGCACGCACCACACCGGCACCCTCACCGCCGCCGACCTCGCCGGCTGGTCCGCCTCCTACGAGGCCCCCGCCACGTACGACTGGAACGGCTGGACGCTGGCCAAGGCCGGCGGCTGGAGCCAGGGCCCCGCGTTCCTCCAGCAGCTCGCCCTGCTCCCCGACGAGCTGCCCGCGTACGGCTCCGCCGAGTACGTGCACCTGCTCATCGAGGGCTGCAAGCTCGCCATGGCCGACCGGGAGGCCTGGTACGGCGACGCCGCCGACGTCCCCCTGGACACCCTGCTCTCCGAGCCGTACAACGCCGAGCGCCGCGCCCTCGTCACCGACAAGGCCTCGCACGAGCTGCGCCCCGGCAGCCCCGACGGGCGCACGCCTGTTCTCAGCGAGCACGCCCACGCCGTCGCCTCGGGCGAGGCCGGCTTCGACGCCATGGGCATCCCGGTGGCCGGAGCGGGAGAGCCGACAGTCGCGAAGGACGGCGCGGCCGCCGGTGAGCCCAACGTTTCCGCCGACGGAGCGACCCGGGGCGACACGTGCCACGTCGACGTCGTCGACCGCTGGGGCAACATGGTCTCCGCCACCCCCAGCGGTGGCTGGCTCCAGTCCAACCCGGTCGTTCCCGAGCTGGGCTTCCCGCTCGGCACCCGCCTCCAGATGGCCTGGCTCGACGAGGGACTGCCCAACTCCCTCACCCCCGGCCGCCGCCCCCGCACCACGCTCACCCCGTCCCTCGCCCTGCGCGACGGCGTCCCCGTGATGGCGTTCGGTACGCCAGGCGGCGACCAGCAGGACCAGTGGCAGCTGCACTTCTTCCTGGCCGTGGCGCTGCGCGCCGAGGTCCGGGGCGGCCTCGACCTCCAGGGCGCCATCGACGCGCCGAACTGGCACAACGACAGCTTCCCCGGTTCCTTCTTCCCGCGCGGGATGCGGCCCGGCAGCGTCACCGTGGAGGAGGGCATGGACCCGGAGACCGTCGAGGGGCTGCGCCGCCGGGGCCACGAGGTCACGGTCGGCGACCCGTGGTCAGAGGGCCGGATGTGCGCCGTCGCCCGGGACCCGCGGACCGGAGTCCTGTCCGCGGCCGCCAACCCGCGCGGTATGCAGGGGTACGCGGTCGGCCGCTGACCGCCCGCCCGACGCATCCCCCGCCGACCGTGCTTAGCTGGAGGCATGATCGATGACTTTCTGGCTGAGAAGGCCGAGACCGCCGGGAACGCCGGGAACGCCGGGCACCTGAGCCAGGTCGAGGCGGCGGTCCGCGCAGCGGCCGCCGCCGAGATCATGCCGCGCTACCGGCAGCTCGCCACCCACGACATCATCGAGAAGAGCGGCCCGCACGACCTGGTCACCACGGCCGACCGCCTCGCCGAGGAGCACCTGACCGAGTCCCTGACCCGGCTGCTCCCCGGCTCGGTCGTCGTCGGCGAGGAAGCGGTCCACGCGGACCCGCGGGTGTACGACGCACTCGGCGGCGAAGCCCCCGTATGGATCGTCGACCCGGTCGACGGCACCCGGCAGTTCGTCCACGGCGAACCCGGCTTCTGCACCCTGGTGGCCCTCGCCCACCACGGGCAGGTCCTCGCCTCGTGGACATACGCCGCCGCGATGGACGAGATGGCGATCGCGGTACGCGGCCGGGGCGCCACCCTCAACGGCAAGCCGCTGAACGCGGGCTCGCCCGCGCCCGGCGCCGTCCTGAAGGTGGCGATGTCCCACCCCGACTTCACCTCCGACGCGCAGAAGCGCGCCCTGCTCGGGCTGCGCACCGAGGGCATCGACGCCCGCGCCTGCGGTTCCGCCGGACTCGAGTACCTCGCCGTCGCCTGCGGCGCCCAGGACGCGGTTGCGTTCAACTGGGAGTTCGCCTGGGACCACGCGGCGGGCCTGCTCCTGGTCACCGAGGCGGGCGGCGCGCAGGCCACCCTCTCCGGCGCCGACTTCCGGATCACCGGCGGCAACGACCTGCCGTTCACGGCAGCCCGCGACGAGGCCACGAAGGACCGCATCCTCGCCGCGCTCCGCACCGGCGTCTGACCGGCCCGGCACCGTCGTGCGGTCCGGCGGACGGACACCCCCGGCCGCGCCGGCGACGGCCCCGAATATCCTGTGTGTCCTGGCCGCCGGCTGACAAAGGAGTCCCAAGGTGTCGTCGATGCTCGATGCAGTCGTCGTGGGGGCGGGGCCCAACGGACTCACCGCCGCAGCCGAGTTGGCCCGCCGGGGCTTCTCCGTGGAAGTGTTCGAGGCTCAGGACACCATCGGCGGCGGGGCCCGTACCGAAGAGCTCACCCTCCCGGGCTTCCGCCACGACCCGTGCTCGGCCGTCCATCCGCTCGGCATAGGGTCACCCGCGTTCCGGAACATGCCGCTGGGCCGCCACGGCCTCGAATGGCTCCAGCCCGAACTGTCCCTCGCCCACCCGTTCCCGGACGGCTCCGCCGCCGTGCTCACGCAGTCGGTGGGGGAGAGCGCGATGTCGCTCGGGCCGCGGGACGCGGGCGCCTACCGCCGTCTCGTCACGCCGCACCTGGGGGACTGGGACACCCTGGCCGCCGACTTCCTGCGCACGCCGTGGGACGGGCTGCCCCGGGACCCGTACCGCCTCGCCCGCTTCGGCCTGGTCGGCCTGCAGCCGGCCAGCTGGATCGCGCGGCGCTTCCGGGGCCCCAGGGCGCGTGGACTCCTCGCCGGGCTCGCCGCCCACGCCATCGCTCCCACCAGCGGTTTCGCCACCGGCGCCATCGCCCTCGTCTTCGCGCTGGCCGCCCACGAGAACGGCTGGCCGGTGCCGCGCGGCGGTTCGCAGGCCATCTCCGACGCCCTCGCCTCGTACCTCAGGGAACTGGGCGGCACCATCCGCACCGGTACCGAGGTCAAGCGCCTGGACGAGCTGCCGCCCGCCCGCGCCTACGTATTCGACACCTCGCCGACCGCCCTCGCCCGCATCGCGGGGCTCGGCAACGCGTACCGCGGCTACCGGTACGGAGCCTCCACCTTCAAGATCGATTACGCGCTGTCCGGCCCCGTGCCGTGGACCGCGAAGGACGCCCGGCGTGCCGGGACCGTCCATGTCGGGCCGACGGAGGGTGAGATCGACAGCGCCCTGCGCGCCGCTGTCGACGGCCGTGACCCGAGCGTCCCGTTCCTGATCACCGCTCAGCCGACCCTCACCGACCCGTCCAGGGCGCCCGAGGGCCGCCATGTCTTCTGGGTGTACGGGCATGTCCCGGCGGGCTGGACGGGCGACGCGACCGAGGTGATCGAGCGCCAGATCGAACGCTTCGCACCCGGCTTCCGCGACCTGGTCCTCGCACGCGCCGTCGCGGGACCGCCGGAACTGGCCGCCCGCAACGCCAACTACGTGGGCGGTGACATCGCCTGCGGAGCCTTCGCCGGCCTCCAGACCCTGATCCGCCCCAAACTGGCCCGCGTGCCGTACGCCACCGCGCACCCGGCGGTCTTCCTCTGCTCCTCGGCAACCCCTCCCGGGCCCGGGGTGCACGGCATGTCGGGCCACCACGCGGCGAAGGCGGTCTGGCGACGCCTGAGGAAGGGCTGAGCCCGGCGCGGAGCCCGGGGTCAGGCCAGCTCGGCCGTCTGCGCGGTGCAGATGCCCTCCGGCAGCTCCGCCTTGCCCGGGTCCGTGAGGTGCAGCGCGAAGAACACCGCGAGAGTGCTGCCCTCACGCACGGCCGTGAGGCGCATCGGGATCCGCGCACCGTCGGCGACACAGTCCATCACCCACGACACCGACTCCTCGCCCGCCTCCGCGGGGGCGAGCCGCCCGCACGTCACACGCTGCCCGCGTGTACGTCACCATGGACGCCACGGCCTGGGACGGGAACGGGGGAGAGGGCTGATGAGCACAGGGACGGACCGCGCTTCCGGCGGTCACTGGTCCACCGGGTTCCGCATGGGCGCGGTGTCGGGGATTCCCACCGCGGCGGGGAGTGTCCTCCTCATCGGGGCCATGTGGAGTTCCTGCGACGTGGGAGTCAACTCCTCCGCGAATTCCATGGTCCTGATCTTCCTGCTGCCCGTCGTCTGGCTGCTGACGGCCGTGGTGTGGACAGTCGTCCACGGAGCCGTGGGGCGGTTCGGGCGTACGGCCGCCACGATCTGCGCCGTCGCGGCGAACCTGTGGCTGCTCTGGTTCGTCACGTCCGCGGTCGGAGGCATGGACTACCCGTCGCCCTCCTGCCCGGACGGCATTCCCGCCTGGTGGCCGGTCTACGTTCCGGTTCCGGTGTGATCCGGTGGCGTTTCCGCGGCTGCCTGGCAGACGAAGGCTGATGTCGGATTTCCGCCAGCCGCCGCGCCTCCGCGTGCCCCATCCTTGAACCATGCACACCGACACCGAGCGCTGCGTACGGGCTGTCCGGTCCAAGGACGCCCGCTTCGACGGATGGTTCTTCACGGCGGTCCTGACCACCCGGATCTACTGCCGTCCCAGCTGCCCCGTCGTGCCGCCCAAGGTCGAGAACATGACCTTCCTGCCCAGCGCCGCCGCCTGTCAGCAGGCCGGATTCAGGGCCTGCAAGCGGTGTCGTCCCGACACCAGCCCGGGCTCCCCGGAATGGAACGCCCGCGCCGACTCGGTCGCCCGCGCCATGCGTCTCATCGCCGACGGAGTCGTCGACCGGGAGGGGGTGCCGGGCCTCGCGGCACGCCTCGGCTACTCCGCCCGGCAGATCGAGCGACAGCTGCTCGCCGAACTCGGTGCGGGACCGCTTGCACTGGCCCGCTCCCAGCGCGCCCAGACGGCCAGACTGCTCATCGAGACCACCCAGCTACCCATGGCGGAAGTGGCGTTCGCCGCCGGGTTCTCCTCGATCCGCACCTTCAACGACACCGTCCGCGAGGTCTTCGCGCTCGCCCCCGGCGAACTGCGGGCCCGCGCCGCCCGGGGGGCCGGAACTCCCACGACACCCGGGGTCATCGCGCTGCGCCTCCCGTACCGCGCCCCCCTCAACCCCAGCAACCTCTTCGGCCACCTCGCCGCCACCGCGGTCCCCGGCGTCGAGGAGTGGCGCGACGGCGCCTACCGCCGCACGCTCACCCTCCCGCACGGACACGGCATCGTCTCCCTGGCCCCCCGCCCCGACCACATCGCCTGCCGGCTCATGCTCACCGACCCGCGCGACCTCACCCAGGCGATCAGCCGCTGCCGGTGGCTGCTCGACCTGGACGCCGACCCGGTCGCCGTCGACGAACAGCTGCGCTCCGATCCGCTGCTCGCCCCGCTCGTCGACAAGGCCCCGGGACGCCGGGTGCCCCGTACCGTCGACGGCGCGGAGTTCGCCGTACGGGCCGTGCTCGGCCAGCAGGTGTCGACGGCGGCGGCCCGCACGCACGCCGCCCGGCTCGTCACCGCCCACGGGACGCCCGTCGACGACCCCGAGGGCGGACTCACCCACCTCTTCCCCACCCCGCAGGCCCTCGCCGGCCTCGACCCGGAGGCGCTCGCCCTGCCGCGTACCAGGCGCACCACGCTCACCACCCTCGTCTCGGCCCTCGCCGACGGCTCACTGCGGCTGGGCACGGACACCGACTGGGAACAGGCCCGAGCCGAGCTGACCGCACTGCCCGGCTTCGGGCCGTGGACCGTCGAGGTGATCGCCATGCGGGCGCTCGGCGACCCGGACGCCTTCCTGCCCACCGACCTCGGCATCAGACGGTCCGCGCAACAGCTCGGACTCCCGGCGACCCCCGCCGCGCTCACCGCGCGCGCGACGCGGTGGCGGCCCTGGCGGGCGTACGCCGTGCAGTACCTGTGGACCGTCGACGACCACCCCATCAACCACCTGCCCGTGTGAGGACGCCACCCATGACAGCGACACGCTCCGCGACAAGACGGCACACGGTCGTCGACAGCCCCTACGGACCGCTCACCCTCGTCGCCACGGACGGTGTCCTGGCCGGCCTGTACATGGCCGGCCAGCGTCACCGCCCGCCGGAGGAGACCTTCGGCGAGCCCGATCCTGGCCCCTTCCGGCCGGTCGTCGAGCAGCTGGACGCCTACTTCGCGGGCGAGCTGCGCGCCTTCGACCTGCCGATGCACCTGGCCGGGACCCCGTTCCAGCGCAGCGTCTGGGCCGAGCTCACCCGTATCCCGTACGGCGAGACCCGTTCCTACGGCGAACTGGCCGGCCTGCTCGGCAACCCCAGCGCCTCCCGCGCCGTGGGCCTCGCCAACGGCAGGAACCCCATCGGGATCATCGTCCCGTGCCACCGCGTCATCGGAGCGTCCGGCAGCCTCACCGGATACGGCGGCGGCCTCGACCGCAAGCAGCGGCTGCTGGCCTTCGAGAACGGTACGGAGGCCGAGGTCCCCGCCCTCTTCTGACCACCGCAGGCTCAGCCGGTGAAGATCTCCACGGCCGACCAGATCGCGAGCCCCGCCATGCAGACACCGCCGATGCGCTGCACCGTCTTCAGCGGAACGCGCTTGGCGATGAAGCGGCCGGCCAGGAGCGCCAGCGCCGAGACGGACATCAGCGCGGCGGCCGAACCGATGGCGGTGGACCAGGCGCCGTTGCTCGCGGCGAGGTTGGCGGTGGTGATCTGGGTGAGGTCGCCCCACTCGCTGATGAAGACGGCCATGAAGGCGGTCGAGTACACCGGCCAGAAGCCCGTCACGGTCTTGACCTCGTCCGCCTCGTCCCCGTCGTCGCCCCCGTTGCGCAGCAGCATGAACGCGCCGAACGCGAAGAGCAGGGCCGAGACCAGCTTGACCGTCCAGTCGGGCAGCAGCCCGATCAGACCGCCCGCGCCGACGGCGATGGCGACGTGCACGACGAACGCGGAGGACGTACCGAACCAGACATAGAGCGGGCGCATACGGGTGCCCATGGCCAGCGAGGCGAACATCGTCTTGTCGGGGAGCTCCGCGAGGAAGATCAGCCCGAAGGCGGTGAGGATCGCCAGGGGGTCGAGATGCATACCGGGTGGCTTTCTGTAGGAGCCGGGCCCCGGATCTTCGCGAAGCGCCAGTCGGGCTCTCGGAGGACCACTCGGCCCGGCATGACGTCAGCGCCCGCAGGGCGCGGGCGTGTCATACCTGACCGAAGGTCTCGCCCGCCCGTAAGGATCTACGAGCCCGGCCACCGGGAACCCGAGGGCTCCAGTGTGTCGACGACCGGTTTGCGGGGCTACTCCCCTTCGCAGCCGTCAACGATACCCGATCCGCGGGCGGAGGTGATCAGCTGTTCGATGCGGGGGCGGGCTGGGTAAGGTCCCACGGTGATCATCCGCGCTGCGACCGGAAGTGTCCCCGTATGAGCCGCCGCACCCGTAAGGCCCCGCCCGGACCGGGCACGCCCCGCCCCACCGTCAGCGTCTGCAGGGGCTGTTGCTGCGGCACGGAGAAGATCCCCGGCGTCGACCACGCCGGGCAGCTGCGCCGGCTGAAGGAGACGGCCGGCGCAACCGCCACGGTGCGTGCCGTGGAGTGCCTGGACGCGTGCGAGCAAGGCAACGTCATCGTCGTACAGCCCTCCGCCGAGGGCCGCAGGGCGGGCGGCCGGCCGGTCTGGCTCGGCCTGGTCAACGATCCTGACGCGGTGGCCGACATCGCGACCTGGGTCGCCGACGGCGGCCCCGGCCTCGTGGACGCCCCCGACATCCTCGACCTGTACGTGTTCCAGCCCTCGCGCCGCGTACAGGCGGAGCTGGAGCGCCCCGGCCGCTGAACCGTCAGCCCACCGGAGCGAACGGCGACGGTGTCGCGCCCGGCCGGGCGGCTGTCCGCAGCCTCCGCCCGCGACACGTCCGCCCGCGCCGCCACCGCTCCGGCGGGCGCCGCTGTGGCCCGCCCCCGCGGTGTCGACAGCCGCCGTACAGGCCAAGGCTCAGGATGATTAGTAGCACCACCAGGTCGCCGACCGAGTGCAGTAGCTCGCGGGGATCGGTGCTGGATGCCGCTGCCTCTGCCAAGTGGCTCACGGCCTGTGTCTCAACCGCTGATCGCGGTACGCCTGACCTGCGACCATCCTGTCTATTACGGTAGTGGCACCCGTTGCCGCCGCAGCTCAGCCCGACTGGGGCGTCCCAGCGCCGCCCCGCCGCCGGATCCCAGCCCCCGGGCCAGGCCCTTCAGGACCAAGGACCAAGGACCAACCGTGCAGATCACTCCGCTCAGCCCCGAGGACCCCACCTCGCTCGGAGACTTCGACCTGCTCGGCCGGATCGGCCAGGGCGGAATGGGCCAGGTGTTCCTGGGCGAGTCGCCGAGTGGTGAACCGGCCGCGGTGAAGGTGATCAAACCGAGTGTGGTGGACACCGAGTCCCGGCTCAGGTTCGCCCAGGAGATCGAGGTCCTCAAGACGATCTGGGGCACCCGCAACGCCGCTTTCCTGGGAGCGGACCCGGAGGCCGAGCAGCCTTGGCTGGCCACGGAGTACATCGCCGGACCGGACCTGAGTCGGCACTGCGCCGAGGACGGTCCGCTGAGCCCGCTGCTCACCGCCTCCCTCGGCGCGATCCTGGCCGAGGGCCTGGCCACGGTTCACCAGCAGGGTCTGCTCCACCGCGACCTCAAGCCCGCGAACATTCTCCTCGGCCCCAACGGCCCCAAGATCATCGATTTCGGTCTTGCCGCCTTCACCGAGTCCAACGCCTCGCTCACAGCCCCGCACCAAGTGGTGGGCACCCCCGCCTGCATGGCCCCGGAGCAGGCAGCCGGCGTCAAACCGCTGACCGGCGCGGTAGACGTGTACGCACTCGGTTCGGTTCTGCTCTTCGCGGCGACCGGGCATTACCCGTACGACGCGTCGCACGTGTTCGCCATGTTCCACATGATCACGGACCCGGATACCGACCCCGACGTGTCCGGTCTTCCCGCCGAGCTGTCTCCGCTGATCTCCGAAATGCTCGCGCAGGACCCGGCCGAGCGTCCCTCGCTCGCTCAGGTTGTCGCCCGGTTCCGGGCGCTGATCGAGGCGAGCGGTCTCAACATGGCCCAGGCCCGACGCCGGCTGACTGCACAGACCTCACGGAGCGGCCTGCACAACCCCGTACTGCCGACCCCTACCGTCGTCTGGCCTCCGGCTCCAGCGCAACAGCCTGAAGTGCAATCTCCGGCGCACATCATGGAGCCAGCCGACCCGGGTGCCGGGATCGCGCACCTCCCTACCGGGAAGGCTGCCGTCGCTCCCCCCGCATCTCCTGCGCCCTCCGCACCGTCCTCCAATCCAGATTTCCACCTCGCTCCGACCGTCACTGTGCCCGAGGCTCCTGGCGCCGGTCCTACTGACGAGCCCGCCCCTGTGCCACAGCTGGCCCCCACGCTCGACGACGATCCAACCGCACCACCTGTGCGCACCGGCCCCGGCAGGAGCCCCGCCCGTCCGGCCTCTACGCGTCCCCCGATCCGCCACTCCGCTCAGGCCCGCCGCACCGCGGCCCAGCTCCGCACCGCCTACGCGGCCGGTGCCGCGTTCTGACGCCACCCGTATCGTCCGTAGTACACGATTCCTTTACATCCTCTCGTTCAGTTCTCAGGAGGCTCCGGGTGACCGCCCAGCAGTCCAGCGTCAGCACACTCGGCACGCTTGACGAAAGGAGCGGAGGAACTGACGGAACGGTAGGTTCCGAGGAGCGGGCGCAGTTCCCGCCCGGCGCCCAGATCCTGGTCCGGGACGAGGTGTGGCTGGTCCGCAAGGCCACCCCTACCGAACATGACGGCACCCGGATCGAGGCCGTGGGCGCCTCCGACTTCGTCCGCGACCAAGAGGCGGTCTTCTTCACCGAGCTGGAGAAGGGCCTGGGCGAAGACCAGGGTGTGGAGCTCCTCGACCCCCGAAACACCCGCTTGGTCCGTGACGACTCCCCGAACTTCCGCCGCTCCCGCCTCTTCCTCGAAGCCGTCCTCCGCAAGACCGCGCTTCCCCAGTCCGAGCGCGGTCTCGCGTTGGCCGACTCCTTCCTCCTGGACCCGCTGCTCTACCAGCAGCGCCCCGCCCAACTCGCACTCTCCGGTCGCAACCTGCGCCCCCGCCTGCTCATCGCGGACGTGGTGGGCCTCGGCAAGACCCTGGAGATCGGCCTGACCCTGGCCGAGCTGATCCGCCGCGGTCGCGGCGAGCGCATTCTCGTCGTCACCCCGCAGCACGTCCTGGAACAGTTCCAGCACGAGCTGTGGACCCGTTTCGCGATCCCGTTGATCCGCCTGGACTCGGTCGGCATCGAGCGGATCCAGCGCGAGATCCCGGCCGGACGCAACCCCTTCACGTACTTCAAGCGCGTGATCGTCTCCATCGACACCCTGAAGAACACCGACCAGTACAAGCACCACCTGGAGCGCATCAACTGGGACGCCGTCGTCATCGACGAGTCCCACAACCTGATCAACAAGGGCTCGCTCCGTAATCAGCTCGCCAAGCTCCTGGCCCCCCGTACCGACGCTCTGATCCTGGCATCCGCCACCCCTCACAACGGCAATGCCCGCTCCTTCGCCGAGCTGATCTCCCTCCTCGACCCGGCTGCCATCCGCGACCCCGAGCACTACCGCGCCGAGGACATCGAGCACCTCTTCATCCGCCGTACCAAGGTCAGCCCCGAGGTCAAGGACCAGATGAAGGGCCAGTGGGCGGCCCGAGGCCCCTCGCAGTCGGTGCGCTGCGCCGCCACCCCCGCCGAGGAGAAGATCTTCGAGGAGCTGGCCGAGGTCTGGCTGTCCGCTGACGGCCGCAAGTCCGTCAGCGACGTCCCCCTGTTCCCGTACACCCTCCTGAAGTCCTTCCTCTCCTCCTGCGCGGCGCTGCGCTCGACCGTCGCCGCCCGCGTCAAGACGCTGGAGAAGAAGGACGCGCCGCAGGAGACCGCCGCCGAGCTGGCCGCCCTGCACCGGCTGCGCGAGCTGTCGGCCGGGATGGCGGAGACGGACTCGGCGAAGTTCCGGGCGCTGGTGGAGCAGTTGCGGGAGATCGGCGTCGGTCCGAGGTCGGACGCCCGCGTGGTCGTCTTCTCCGAGCGGGTGCAGACCCTGGAGTGGCTGGCGAAGGTGGTCCCGGCCGCGCTCGGCTTCAAGCCCGCCAAGGACACCGCGAAGAGCGCCGCCCGCATCATGCACGGCGGTCTCTCCGACGAGCAGCAGATGCAGTGCGTGGAGGACTTCGGCCTCGCCGACACCCCCGTCCGGATGCTCTTCACCGGCGACGTCGCCTCCGAGGGCGTCAACCTGCACCGCCAGTGCCACCAGCTCGTCCACTACGACGTCCCGTGGTCCCTGATCCGGATCGAGCAGCGCAACGGACGTATCGACCGCTACGGCCAGGCGCACCAGCCGCAGTTCCGCGCGCTGATCCTGACCAGCGAGGTCGACGGCGCCAAGGACGACACCCTGGTCGCCGAACGCCTCCTGGACCGCGAGAGCGAAGCCCACCGCGCCCTCGGCACCGCGGAGGCGGTCAGCGGCCTGTACCGCGCGGAGGCCGAGGAGAAATCCCTGATCCAGGACCTGCTGCGCGGCCGTACGGTCGACGAGTCGCTGGACTCCCACCACCCGGCAGCCGAAGCCGGCGGGGACGGTGAGGACGGAGCCATGGACGACTTCCTCGCCGACTTCTTCGGCGGCGTCAACGACGGCACGGACGACAGCGCGGACGACTGTACGGTCCCGACCGCCGGAGCAGCCCCGCAGGAGGACGCGGCATCAGCATCCGACTCCCTCTCCGGCCCGGTTCCCACCGCCCACGTCCCCACCCTCTTCACCTCCACCCGCGCCTTCTTCGACGAGGCCCTGCGTGAGGTCTTCCCCGACGCCGTCGACCGCCTGGACCTGTCCACCGACGCCGAGTCGGGCCTGATCTCCTTCGTCCCACCCGCCGACCTGATCCACCGCCTCAAGGCGCTCCCGACGGACTACATTCGCGAGCAGGGCCTCAAGGAACGCCTCAAGGTCACCCTCAATCGCCGCCTCGCCGAGCACGCCCTGACCCGGGCCCGCGAGTCCTCCACCTCCAGTTGGCCGGACATCTCCCTCCTCACCGACCTCCACCCGGTGGTGGAGTGGCTGACCGACAAGGTTCTGGTCCGCCTGAACCGTCAGGAGGCCCCGGTCCTGACCGCGTCCGTGGACACCGCCACCTACCTCGTCCAGGGCATCTATTCGAACGCGCTCGGCCGCCCCACCGTCGTCAAGTGGATGGCGGTCCGCACCGGGTCCGGGTCATCCGCCTACTCCGAGTCCTACGTCGTGGACGACGACATGGTGGCCGTCCTCCAGCGCGCCGGTGTCGGTCCCACCATGGCCAACCCCCTCGCCGCCCACGACACCGAACGCCTCACCGAGGACGTTCCCGCCGTTCTCGACGCCGCGGAAGCGTTCCTGGAGACCCACCGCACCGCCTGGGACGAACCGTTGCGCGGCCCCATCGAGCAGTACAAGCTCCGCCTTGCCGACTGGGAGCAGCAGACCCTCGGCGCAGCCGGAACCGAGGCCAAGGACTCCGACAGCCGCCGCCTCGCCGGCCTGGCCGACTCACTCCTCACCACAGGCCGCCCCATGCTCCGCGTCCTCGCCGTCCTCGCCCCCGCGGCCTGATCACCCCATCTGAGGCTTACGAACATGACGTACGACTCCCTGGTCAACCGCGGCGACTACTTCTCCGCGCACTACCTCGCCGAGATACTGCCCAAGGACCTCAAGGCCGGCCTGCTGACCGCCTGGAAGACCCGCGAGGAAGAGGCCGCCGCGGCCGACACCGAGGCGAACCCGGACGGCGAGCCCCGCGACGGCGGCCTGCCCGTCACCCCCCGCATGGGCCTCCGATCCCTGCGGCGCCCCTACTTCCGTGCCCGCGCCGCCTTCGCGGCGGCGGCCGTCGAGGACGAGGACGCCACCACCTACGACTCACCCGGCTGGTGCGATCAGGTCCGTACCCTCAACGCCGACGTCGTCCGCTCCCTCGGCTTCGACGCCAAGCCCGGAACGATCACCGTCGAGCGCGCCGACCAGGCGTACGAGGTCCAGGTCGCGCATGCCGAGAAGGGCCTGGTCGCCCTCGACTGCGGCTGGTCCCCCGAGCCCGACGACGCCCTCGACCCCGAGGGCCCCGGCCGTCTCCTCGACCCGCTCACCCTGGACGCCCAGCACCGCATCGCCACCGGCTCCAAGCTGGCCTCCTTCCTCTTCGCCTGCGACGACGCCCCGCGCTACGTGCTCCTCCTGAACGGCGGCGTCGTGATCCTCGCCGACCGCGCCGCCTGGGGCGAGGGCCGCTACCTCGCGGTCTCCCTGGACGCGGCCCTGGAGCGGCACGACGTCCGTCCGGGTGGCGAACTGGACACCGTGGCCGCTCTGTTTGGCGCGGACTCCCTCCGCACCCCTGAGGCGGGCGGCGAGAACCCGCTCGCCGAACTGGTAGGCAAGTCCACGAAGCACGCGGTGGGTGTGTCCGGCGAACTCCGCGACGGCCTCCGCCTCAGCGTCGAGCTCATCGCCAACGAGGTCCTGGACCGCATCCGCGAGCAGGGCGTGCGCCCCGAGGACGTCAAGGACCTCCCCGAGCTCGGCCGCCAGCTCACCCGCGAATCGCTCCGCTACCTCTACCGCATCCTCTTCCTGCTCTACGCCGAGGCCCGCCCCGAGCTCGGCATCCTCCCCTCCGACTACCCCGAGTATCAGCAGGGTTACGGCCTCGGCCGCCTCGGTGAACTCGTCGCCGAACGTGACCTGGTCGACGAGAAGTCCCGCCGCGGCACCTACCTCTACGAATCCCTCGACCTCCTCTTCCGCAAGGTCCAGACCGGCTACCGCCCCCGCCGCACCCACGGCGTCGTCACGGACGAGGTGACCGCGAAGACCTCCGAGGGCGAGGGCCTGCGCTTCGAGCCCCTGCACTCCAAGCTCTTCGAACCCGAGTCGATCCGCCTCATCGGCCCGAGGGCCATCGCCGACCCCACCGTCGACGTCGACGCCACCGGCGAGGAGCGCTTCCTCGACACGCGGCTCCGCAACGCCACCGTCTACCGCGTCCTGCGCCTCCTCATGCTCACCCGCGGCAAGCGCCGCGAGCGCGGCGGCTTCATCTCGTACGCCCAGCTCGGCATCAACCAGCTCGGCGCGGTTTACGAGGGCCTGATGTCGTACAGCGGCTTCGTCGCCGGCGAGGAGCTGTACGAGGTGGCCAAGGGCGGCGACCCGTCGGGCGGCTCGTGGCTGGTCCCCGAGGGCAAGGCCGACGAGTACGAGGACAACGTCTTCGTGCGGGTGCGGGACGAGGACACCGGCGCAGAGCGGCGCGTACGGTACGCACCCGGGTCCTTCGTCTACCGGCTGTCGGGGCGTGACCGGCAGACCTCCGCCTCGTACTACACCCCGGAGTCGCTGACCAAGGTCACCGTGCAGCTGGCTCTGCAGCACCGGCTCGACCAGGACGACACAGTCACCCCGGCGCGGGAGCTGCTGGACTGGAAGATCTGCGAACCGGCCCTCGGATCCGGCGCGTTCCTCAACGAGGCCATCAACCAGGTCGCCGCCGAGTACCTGCGCCGCCGCCAGGACGAGCTGGGCACGCCCATCGACACGGAGAAGTACCCGGTCGAGTTCCAGAAGGCCAAGGCGTACATCGCCCTGCACAACTCCTACGGCGTCGACCTGAACTCGACGGCGGTGGAGCTGGCGGAGGTCTCGCTGTGGCTGAACACGATGCACCCAGGCATGGAGGCCCCCTGGTTCGGGCTGCATCTGCGGCGAGGCAACTCGCTGATCGGCGGGCGGCGGGAGGTCTACCCGTCGGAGAAGCTGAAGAAGGGGGCTTGGCTAGGCACGACACCGGAACGCTTCCCCCTCGCGGACGCGGTCGCCGGTACGGAGCTGCCCGCCGGGTCCGTCCACCACTTCCTCCTCCCGGCGAAGGAATGGGGCGCGGTCGCCGCCGAGAAGGAGGCGAAGGCGCTGGCACCGGCGGACGCGAAGGCGCTCGCCGCGTGGCGTAGGGCCATCACCAAGACCCCTTCCGCCAAGCAGACGGCCAAGCTCCAGGCCCTCGCACGCCGCGCCGAATACCTCTGGGGGCTGGTCGTGCGGCGCCTGGAGATCTCCGAACGGGACATCTCCCGCACCATCGACATCTGGGGCGCGGACGACGGCTGGCTCCGCACGCCGAAGGTCGCCGTCCAGCGCGAGGAGGTCCTCGCGGACCTGACGGCACCGGACACCCCGTACTGGCGTCTCAAGACGCTGATGGACGCCTGGTGCTCGCTGTGGTTCTGGCCGGTCCAGGAGGCGGGCTTGCTGAACGGGACGGACGAGAGGTACGCCCGCGAGTCCGCCGCCGACGTCTCGGTCTCCGCCCTGTCGGGCGTCGTGGAGTGGGAGTCCGAGGACCTCTTCGGCGACGTGACGGCCGAGTCGAACGAGGCGCGCCGGGCTGCGAAGCAGAAGGCCGTCGCCAAGGCCCGGACGGCGGCGGCGGAGCGTGAGGCCCACGTGTCTCTCGCCGACCTCGACGACTGGCTGTCGTTCGCCGAGTCGCTCCTCGGCAAGCACGATGTCCCGGCCGACTCGCTGGTCTCCGCGTTCGAGACGCTGGACGAACTGTCGCCGTACGAGGACGCGCTGCCGGGCCTGATGGGCATGGAGCAGAGCTACTGGCTGCCGAGCCGGTATCCGTGGACGAGTGCGGCGAAGGAGATTGCGGAGCGGCAAGGGTTCTTCCATTGGGAGTTGGAGTACGCGCAGGTGTTCGCGGGGGGCGGATATGACTTGCAGGTGGGAAACCCGCCGTGGGTGCGGCCGGACTGGCAGGAAGACTCAGTTCTGGCAGAGCTTGCGCCGTGGTTCAAGCTGGCTGAAAAGCCAAGCGCGGAAGAGTGGCGCCTGAGGAAATCAGAAATCCTCGAACCGTCACGCGGCTACTACCTAAACGAGCTATCAGCGAACCTCGGCACAGTCACCACACTCACGTCGCCTGCCGTATATCCCGATCTGATCGGAACGCGGGCGGACCTATATCGGGCATTCATGTGTCGCGCATGGCGGAACTTGAACGAAAGCGGGTTGGCGGGCTTGATCCATCCCGACAGCCACTTCAGCGGAGTAAAAGAAGGAGTTCTCCGCGAAGCAACTTACCGTCACCTCCGAACGCACGCCCATTTTTCCAATCGCCTTCAGCTGTTCGACGAGGTGCAGGGGACTCGCCAGTTCAGCATCAACATTTACGGCACGCCATCCAGCGTATCTTTCACTCACGTCAGTTGGCTATTCGACCCCACCACGCTAATTTCTTCACTCGACCACAATGGAAACGGGCAACCGCCGGGGATCAAGCACGAAGGAAAGTGGGAACTCCGGCCACATAAGTCTCGGCTAGTAACCGTGAACGCAGCACGCCTCGCCGAGTGGAATCGCCTCTCCGGAGAGGAAGGTACAGAAGTTTCTCAAGCGACACTTCTGTACCCAGTAACGACCGAAGAGCAAGGTGCGGTCACAGCCCTATCTATTATCAATCAGCGAATTTCCCATCAGGCACCGCACCTGAGCCAGGGATACAACGAGACGAATGCCAAGAAGGACGGCCTGATTAGCTGGTCCAGCGCCACACCAGATTCACCAAGTGAAGTCATCCTTCAGGGACCACACTTCAGCGTTGCCACACCTTTCTATAAGCGCCCCAGGATCCCCTGCAAGAGTATTCAACACTGGGATGTGCTGAATGTCGCCGAACTCGACTTTAGCGAATTGCCTCACACGAATTACATTCGATCCTGCGGTCAAGATCTCTACATCGCAGCTCAGGACGTTTGGGCCGGTCGCCCATATACCGAATATTTCCGCCTTGCCTGGCGTCGCATGATCTCCTTCGATGGTGAGCGCAGCCTATTCGCCTCCCTAATTCCACCAGGCCCTGCCCACGTCGATGCCGTGAACTCCATGGCCATGCCTGATGAACGCCTGACCGCTCTTAACGCCGGTTTCTGGGCTTCCCTCCCCCTGGACTACCTCCTCCGCATTACCGGCCGCTCCGACCTTCGCGTCGCCGAAGCAAACAAAATGCCCGCCGCTACCCCAAAACATCCCCTCGCCCCCGACCTCCTCCTCCGCTCCCTGCGTCTCAACTGCCTCACCAACCACTACGCCCCCCTCTGGGCCGAGCTCTTCCACCCCACCTGGCCCGGCTACGAAGACTGGGCCAACCCTGACTGGCCCAACCTCGCCCCCCTCTCCGCCCACCTCACCCCCACCTGGGCCTACGACACCCCCCTCCGCACCGAGTACGAGCGCCGAGCCGCCCTCGTCGAGCTCGACGCACTCGTCTCCGTCTGGCTCGGCATCACCGCCGAGCAGCTCGTCGCGATTTACACGTCCCGCTACCCCGTCCTCTCCGATTACGAGTCGGCCATGTACTTCGACGCCAACGGCCGCAAGATCGCCGCGAACCACAACACCTACGGACACGGCCAGACCAAGCAGGACTGGCTCGACCTCCAGTCCCATCTCGCCTCCCCCGACACCACCCCGCCCCCCGCCGGCTACACCGCCCCCTTCTACAAGGCCGACCGCCCCGCCGAGATGCGCGCCGCCCACGCTCACTTCCAGGCTCGCCTGGACGCCGAGATCGCCGCCGGCCGCTGGTCACCGCCCCGCAGCGAGGATCCCCGTGCCTGACAAAGATCCGCGCCGCATCATCGCGGAAGGTGACTGGTGGCTCCCCGGCAGTGAGAGCAAGAAGGTCAAGGGAATCTTGACTCATTCGCCGGAAGACGGCACGACCCTCCGCATACACGACAGCCTGGCCCCTGACGTCTCCGTGCATGGCATCGTGCTGGGCAACCAAGGAGCCCACCACGCACGCATTTTCGGCGCTGCTGGAAACCACCTGTTCTCCCTGGAGAACTGCTCCCGGACCGAGCGAACATCGGGTCACTTGAACAACAGCCCGGAAACCGCCGCCTACAACGTCGGATCCTTCTTTCGTGGTGTCCACTGGCCGAATGCGATGGAGCCCAGCGCAGAATCCATCTCCGGCGATCTGCGCTACCTCACCCACTGGGTGGACCGGAGCGGCATCAGGTCCACCCACAACCGCTTTGATCCCGACCTGGGTTATAGCGCCGCCCGCCCGTTCGCCTCCCTGGACCTCGTCCCTCAACCCAAGCAGTCGGTTCCCCTGGATAACGGCATGACCCTGCTCCTTTACCACAACGTCAAGGCAGACGCTCCCAGCCCGACCCAGAGCTTTCTGAGCGAGAAGTACATGGCTCGCTTCGCTTCACCCTCCGGTGTCCTCCCGACAAGTGACCTGACGGACCAGATCAGCAACCTCCAGGACCTGGTCAGTATCGCTACGGGGCGAACGGCCGAATTCGATTCCCTCTCCTTCCGGCCCTCGGGCTCCCACGCATTGGGACGCCCGGACATACGCACCCCGATCGACTTCTTCGCCCGCTGGCTGGCCCTGGACACCAGCCCAACTCCGCACCAACTCCATCCCCACCAAATGCATTTCACCTTCGATGCCCTCGGTGGCATCGCAGGCGTTCGACGCTGGCTGAATACCGCAGACATCCACCGGCCTCTCCTCGGCCGGGTCATGTCCAGCCGCTACAACCCTCATCTCTTCGTCGAGGACCGTTTCTTCCATCGGGTCGTCGCGCTCGAAGCCCTGGGCCGCCACCTCATCAAGGAGACTGACAACCCCAAGAAGGACCCCAGCCTCAAGTGGGCCCTGAATCGCTGTATCAGCACGGCCGGCCCCCATTTCCTGAATCTCGTCGGTGACGACACCGAGACCTGGGCCGGAAACATCGTCACCCTCCGCAACGACATCAGCCACCATTACGGCAAGAGGCCGGACCAGGTCGGAGCCCCCCAGTACTATCTCGCCGAATCCCTGTACTGGCTGTTCGTCCTCTGCCTCCTCCAGCTCTCCTCGGCTCCGGACGAGGTGTACCAGCAGATCCGCCGCCACAGGCAGTGGTCCTGGCTCCGGCCTCGCGTAGCCGAATCCCTGCGCACCACCCCCTGACGACCTCATCTGCTCCCCAACAGGACATCCCCCTGTTCGCCGACCTTGCCATCTGCGGGGTGCAACCTCATCCGGCTCTGCCGACGAAGCAACGAGAACCGGCCCGGAGAGTCTCTGCTGATCCCTTTTGCAGGAACGCCCGTTGCCTCCCCGTGCCATCTCCTACCATCGTTCGAACACGGCCCGCAGATCATGGCCGTTGGTCCCCGTACCGCACGTGGTGGAACTCGCCACTCCGTTCAGATCGGCTTTGGGTTGAAGTCACACATCTCGCATCTGACCGTGGAGAACTTCCGCACGCTCGCCCAGGTGGAGCTTCCCCTAGGGCCGCTCAGTGTGATGGTCGGTCCGAACGGTGCCGGCAAGTCCAACGTCATCCACACCTTCGAGTTCCTCGCCGACATGGTCCGAACTGGCCTCCAGCAGACGCTCGCAGAACGGAGCGGCTTCCCCGCAGTCGCCTATCGCGGCGGAGGAGCCGCCCCGGCTGTCATGCGGTTCGGCCTTCGGGGTAGATGGACCGAGCACGCCACAGAAGACCAGCCTGACGAGTACCGGCTTTCTCTGCTCTACCGGAAGGGCCGTGGCGGGTCGGCCGACAATCGTGTCCTCTCCCGTGCGGAACACCTGGTGGAGCATCACACGTCGACTGCCCCGACGACCGCCGACTCGAGCAGCACCACAGTGCGGCTGTCGGATCCACGCGCTGCGCTCGCGACCACAATCAGCGAGCACAAGATCGACCGTCTCCACAGTGTCCTGGAACCCCCCACGGCCGCCGCCTCACCTTTCCTCTCCACGCCTCACCTCGCGCAACATCTCACCGCGATGCGGGTATTCGACGTTGACGTGCGCGCGGCGAGGCGACCGGCCGCCATCGGATTCCAGGAGGGCGTCCTGCTGGCCGACAACGGCGCCAACCTGGCAGACTTCCTCCAGGAGATCCGGAAGAACCACCCGAATCACTGGGACAACTACATGGCGGACGTCACCGAGGTTCTTCCGCAGATCGAGGCTATCGACTTCCCCCTCGCGCCCGGCCGGGTCGACCGGGTGGCCGTTGCCCTCACCGAGCGTGGCCTGCGTGGAACCACCAGCCTGGCTGACGCGTCCTTCGGCACCGTCCGTTTGCTCTGTCTGCTCGCCCTCTTCCACGATCCCAACCCCCCGATGCTGACCTGCATCGAAGAGATCGACCACGGCATCCACCCGCATGCGCTGACCCTCCTCGCCTCCCGCCTCCGGGAAGCAAGCGAGCACACACAGTTCCTCGCCACATCGCACTCTCCGGCCTTCGCCGACCAGTTGGCGGCCGAGGAACTCGTCATCTGCGAGCGCGACGAACGAGGACGATCCAGGATCCCCGCAATCGAGGCGTCACATATCGAGGAAATCGTCGAAGCCTCCGAAGGTCTGCCGCTCGGCGATCTCTGGTTCTCCGGCGCCCTCGGAGGCACGGCGTGGTGAAGAGAGGGCGGCCGGAACAGGCACAGCGCGACAAGAAGAAGCGGTTCATAGCCGTCGCGGGTGAAGGACTCTTCGACCGAAAGGTCTTGGGACACCTGATCTCCGAGCTCCATCCGGGGACCTGCCCGAAGATTGTCCACATAGGCAAGCAGATCCATCTGGCCGCAGCGGACAGGCAGTTACGCCCCCGTCTGGATGAGCTGAGGAGGCTAGCTCAGGCCATGGAGCGGAGCCAGGGCGCGACTCTCGCAGCGATCGCCGTCCATGTCGACTTCGATGGAGTGGAAGGGCCGGACTACGCGAAGACCCGGCAGCGCATCTCCTCAGAGCTTGAAAACATGTTCTCCCCTGGCTGCGATACCGCCCTCGCGCTCTCCGCGTTCGAGATGGAGGCGTGGCTCATGCTTTTCCCTGATGCGTTCCCCAAAGTCCGGCCGGGCTGGAAGCTCAGCGCCCAAGAGTGCCGCAGGAACCTTGGCATGATCGAAAATGCCAAGGAGCACCTGAAAAGGCTGCTGAAACAGCCTCCGTACCGCGAGTCGGATGCCCCTGCCATCGCAGAGCAGGCGGCCCGTCTGAAGCTGGTCGTCCCAGCCCCCTCGGGGACCAGTCGCTCCTACGTCGACTTCGCCGGAGATCTGTCCAAGTGGCGGAAATAGCACCCAATGTGTCCTGGTCGCTCAGCGCGGATCCCTACACGGCGCACCCGTCACGAATCCTCCTGCCGCGGCCTGAGCGCGGCAGGAGGACCGGCTCACAGGATCTCAAGCAGGCTGACCCTCAATCGCCAGCCCGACTAGACCGGCCCACGCCTGCGAAGAAACCGTAAGGATCGGCCCTGGCGCAACCTTCGAGTCGCGTACGTGCACAGTGGCGTTCCCGACGGCGACCTCGACGCACTCGCCGCCCTCCTCGCTGCTGTAGCTGCTCTTGAACCAGGTCAGGTCCTCGACCGCCTCGCGCTCAGTCCCCTGAACTCTCACAGTTCTCCCAGAAGCTTCTCGATGAACGCCGACGACTCCCGTGGCGTAAGCGCCTGGGCACGAAGGATTCCGTACTTGGCCTCCAGCCTTCGCACGGAGGCCCGATCCGTGTGCACCCGGCTCACGTTCTGCACTTCAACGTACGCGATCCTCCGCCCCTGCTTCGTCTCGATCAAGGAGAACGGACCGGCCATGCCCGCGTTCTCCTCGCGGTCGAGCGGCATCACCTGGATCTCGACGGTGCGGAGCTGCCCCATGAGCAGGATCTGCTCCAACTGGCCACGAAGGACGTCCCGTCCGCCCATGGGCCGCCGCAGAACGGACTCATCAACCACAAAGCTCGTCAAGGGTGCCGAGCGGCGCTCGAATACCTTTTGCCGCTCCATGCGCGCGACCACCCGCTGTTCGATGGCTTCCTCATCGAGCGGCGGCCTCACGATCCCGAACACCGCCCGCGAGTACTCCTTCGTCTGGAGAAGCCCCGGCACTGCCTGATTCGCGTACACATGCAGTTCGACCGCCTCGGCCTCCAGCTTCGGCACTTCTCGGAAGAAGGGCGGGTACTGCGCTTCCGCGACCCCCTCCTTGAACACCTTCAAGGCCCCACCCGCCCCCAACACCTCATCCGCCCGGTCGATGAACGTCCCCGGCGGAATCCGCCTCCCCTGCTCGAAGGACCCGATCGTCGACGCCGAGTACCCCGTACGCCTTCCGAGTTCCGCCCGGTCCAGCCCTTCCTTCTCGCGCAGCAGCTTCAACAGCTTGCCGAAGGCGACCACGATGCCCGATCCCGGCAGGGCCTCCGGCCGCGTCCCGTCGCCGACGTCACCGCACTCACCGTCATCGCCGTACTCACCCCGCCCGTCGCCCCACCGCTCGTCCATGCGCCCCGCCTCTCCCGAGAAGACCGGATGTCCCGCCCAACCCCTCGCCCTGGACAGGGTCACGGCCCACACCGCGTACAGAACACGCCGGTCCGCGTACGACAGCCCCGCCGTCACCGCGTCACCTCTGGTCACGCTACGCGACGGGCCGTCACCGTAGAGGCATGACCAGCAATTTCGCTCCCCACACCGATCCCGCCCAACGCCCGGCCCTTGAGCACCACTTCGCCATGGCCTTCAGCTCCACCCCGCGTGGTGCCCGTCTCGCCCGTCGCCTCACCTCCACCCGCCTCGACACCTGGGGCATCCCCTACGACACCGACGTCCACGACGCCGTCCTCCTGGTCGCAGCTGAGTTGTGCGTGAACGCCGCCACGCACGGCCGAGTCCCCGGCCGCGACTTCGGCCTCCGCGTGACCGCCGACGCAGCCTGCGTACGCGTCGAGGTCGACGACACCCGCAGCGAGCGCCTTCCGTCCCTTCCCGCGCCGCACGAGGAACTGACCACGGCGGGCCGTGGCCTCCTCCTGGTCGCCGGCCTCGCCACCCGCTGGGACTGGCACTACCGGGTCCACGCCCCAGGCAAGACGGTCTGGGCCGAGGTGGCGCGCACGTCCCGACCGCACGGCGATGCGTCCACACCTCTCTATCTCAAAAAGGAGTAGTAGGCTGGCGCCACGCCATGCAGGAGGCTGGAGGAGGCCACCATGCCCGAACGGCAGCACTCGCTGTACGTGGACACTTCCGTATGGAAACGCGCAGGTGAGAAGAGCAAGCAGCGTGACGGCCGCCCGATCGGCTGGACCGGCGGCCGCCTCGTCGCCGCCTACGGCCACGGCCGGATCACTCCCGACCCCGCGGACAACCCGGCAGCCGCCTCGCGCACCGCGAAACTCATCAAGATCGGCGATGCCGACTGGACGGCGGCCGAGCACCGCGCCGCGCAGGGCGGGACTTCGATCTCCGCCGCTTTCGAGGCGCTACTGGTGGCCTACTGCGACGGTCGGCTCAAGATCGTCACCACCGTCGTACAGGAACCGGCCACGGCCGCCTGATCACCCCGTCACGAAAGGGCTCAAGCTCATGAGCACAGCCGCCCACAGCGCCAGGGGCGTCCCACCCATGCCCGAGCGGAACCCCAAGGCCCTCCGCGCCGCCATCGCCCAGTACGCGCCGCAACTCCTCGTGGACTTCGACCGGCACTGGCGCCGCGACATCGCCGACGCCTACGACCTCGCGCCGGTGCCCGCCTTCATGGCCCGCTGGTGGGGCGAGTACGCCCTCGCCCGCGACCCGCGGAACGAGGCCACGGTCCACCGCCTGGAGGACGAGGCCGGCCAGGAACCGGACTACGCCCGCGCCAAGGCCCTCATCGAGGAAGCCGGACGCATCCGCCGCACGGTGGCGCAGGTGAACCCCGGCCAGTGACAAGCGAATTCATGGGTCCGCCCTGGCAGGCCGACTGGACCAAGGGAGCCGAGGGCAACCGCAACGCCCTCCCCGAACCAGCCCAGGCCCTTGTCGCCGCCGCCCGCGCCGAGCTGGTCACCGCACAGGATCCGTACTTCCTGGGCATCGACGCCGACAGGGGTCTGGCGGCCGGGATGAGCGTCGAACCGGTCCAGTCCACCCGCCCACGTGGCGAACACATCCTTTACTTCGACTACGGCCGCGGATGGCTGAGGTACCACTTCACCGCCCGCGCCACGGACCCACAGATCGTGATCGACGAGTGCTTCTGGCAATAGCCCGACACCTGCCGTCCTGGAGCGAGCGGCACATGGCGGGCAGTCCCATGGCGAGCGATTGAGGGCGGCACGCACGCGATCACCGTACGGAGGCCGGGGCACGGGCCCGATGCGGAACCGGCCGGGCCGGGGACCTTGGCGGATCCCCCTCGGTTGTCAGCGGGCGGGGATACCGTAGGCGCTGATCATCGTGCATGTTGTCCGCTTGTCACTTCGGAGGGTCCCCGCCGTGAAGCCCACTCTGGCCGCCGCGCAGCTGCGGGGCAGTCTGACGCAGTACCTCACGACGACGTACGCGCTGGCGGACGAGGACACGCGGCGGGCGCTGGAGCGGTTTCTCGGGGACCCGGAGGCAGGGATCTTCCGGGGGCCTTACCTGCGGATCAGGACGCCGTTCCACACGGCGGAGGCGGGCTGGGAGTCTGCGGTCGAGTGGCGGCCGGGGTTCGCTCCGTACCGGCACCAGGCGAAGGCTTGGCAGCGGCTGAGTACGCGGCACGGGGCGGCGGAGCCGACGCTGGTGACGACGGGGACGGGCTCGGGCAAGACGGAGTCGTTCCTGATGCCCGTGCTCGACCACTGTCGGCGGGAGAAGGCGAAGGCCGGGGGCGGGAGCGGGGTCAAGGCGGTCCTGCTGTATCCGATGAACGCGCTGGCCACGGACCAGGCAGGGCGTATCGGCGAGTACCTGGCCCAGCCGGAGCTGGCGCAGGTCACGGCCGGTCTGTACATCGGGGACCGGCCGGACACGGAGTTCCGACGGGTGATGACGCGGCGGGAAGAGATGCGGCGCACGCCGCCGGACATCCTGATCACCAACTACAAGATGCTGGACCTGCTGTTGCAGCGCGCCGAGGACCGCGCGCTGTGGGAGGGCGCAGAGGTGCGGTACGTGGTGCTCGACGAGTTCCACACGTACGACGGCGCTCAGGGCACGGATGTGGCGATGCTGCTGCGGCGGCTCGCGCGGACGGTCGGCGAGTCGCGGCCGGGGCGGCCGCTCGGGGCCATCTGCCCGGTGGCGACCTCGGCGACGCTCGGCGAGGGCGGCGGGGACGGCCTGGCGATCCGGCAGGTCGCCGAGCAGGTCTTCGGGGTGCCGTTCGGAGCGGACGCGGTGATCGGGGAAGAGCGGCAGCGGGCCGACGAGTTCTCCGGCGACGTGGACTACACGCTGCCCGAGCCACCGGACCCGAGGACGGTCGTGGAAGTGTCCGGCGGGCCGGACGTCGTGTCGCGGCCCGAGGCGCTGGATCTGGACGCGCTCGCGGAGAAGATGCTGGGCCGCGGCGGGCTCGACCCGTTCCAGCTGGGGCGGATGCTGAAGCGGCACGACTTCACGCACGGGGTTCTCTCCCTGCTCGACGGGGAGCCGCTCGACGAGTGGGGGCTGCGGGACCGGATGGCCCGGTTCGGGTACGCGTGGGCGCGGACGGCCCGGGAGAACCCGCGGCTGGCGCTCGACGCCCTGGCGAGAGTGGTGGCCCTGTTGTCGTCGGCCCGCGATCCGGAGTCCGACGAGAAGCGGCCCAGGCCGCTGCTGCACATCGAGGCCCACCTCTGGGTGCGGCCTGTCAGCCGGGTCCTTCGCGGGGTGGGGTACACGCCGGAGTTCCGGTGGTACGAGGACGAGCGGGCGGCGGCGCGTCGCGTCGCGACGGCCGGGCCTTCGGCCCCGGGCGCGAGCGGCGAGGAGTCGACCGACGGTTCGGCCAGGCTGCCGGTGGTGGATTCGCGGCGGGCCGCCGCTCTGCCCGGTTCCGACACGGCCTGGCGGCCGGCGCAGGTGCTGCTTCCGGCCGTGTACTGCCGGCACTGCGGGCGTTCCGGGTGGGCGGCGCTGTCTCCCGAGTCGGATCCGCAGGCGCTGGTGATGAGCGCGGACAAGGTGTGGCGGGCCGGCACGGGGCGTGACAAGCGGCGGTTGCGGTACTTCATGGTGGCGACCTGGGGTGAGGCGCGGGCCGCCGTCGACGCCGCCTCGGGCAAGGGAGGCGCGGCCGGCGAGGCGGGTACGGTCGTCGTGCTCGACGGCGCGCAGGGCACGTACCGGCTGCCGGTGGCGGGCGACGCGGAGGCGGAGCTGCAGGACGCCTGGTTCGCGCGGGCGCTCCTGGAGAAGAAGACAGCGGACCGGGCGGCGAAGGACGACCGCTGTCCGGCGTGCAACACCGACAACGGCATCCGCTTCATGGGCACCGCCCTGGCCTCACTCGCCTCGGCCACGGTGACGCAACTGTTCACCGGCGGGCAGGTGGCGCTGGAGGCGGAGGAGCGCAAGACGCTGCTCTTCAACGACTCCACGCAGGACGCCGCCCACCGCGCCGGATACGTGGCGAACGCCTCGTACAAGTTCTCGCTGCGCTCGCTGCTCGTGCACAACATGGAGGAGTCCGGTGCCCCGCTGGCCCTCAACGACCTGATCGGCAGCATCCTCGACACGGTCGATGACCCACAGGCGCTGGCCGCCGTGGTGCCGCCGGACCTGCACGACGAAGCGGGCGTGGACCGCCTCCTCTCCGGGCGAGGAACCGGCGACGCCCGTACCTGGAAACTGATCGGTGAGCGGCTCGCGTTCGCGACGGTGATGGAATTCGGACTGCGGTCCCGGCTGGGCCGGACCCTTGAACTGACCCGTACGGCTGCCGCCGAGGTCGCGCTGGAGGATCCGGGGAGGATCGCGGCACTCGCCCGGGACATCCATCTGTCACTGCCCGGGCAGCTGGTGACGGACGGCGGTCTGGCGACCTCTGACCGGTATCTGGCCTTCGTGCGCGGTCTGTTGGAGCGCGTCCGGGTGCGGGGCGGGGTGCGGCACCGATGGCTGAACGACTGGATCAGGGAGGCCGGCACCAACCGGTTCAAGATCTGGGGCGGGCGGCCGGAGGGCATGCCCGCGTTCCCCGACGGGGTCGCCGCGCCGCGCTTCCTCCTTGACGGCCCGAAGGACAACACCGCCTTCGACACGGTCGGCGGGCGCAGCGCCGGGCGGGTCGGCTGGTACCAGGACTGGGCCATGCGCTGCCTCGGCCTCGACGCGACCGGGGCCACCGAGTTCCTGCGCCGGCTGCTTCCGGTCCTGGTGGACGAACGGGTGCTGTCCGCGCGGACAGCACTCGACCGCGCGACCCGGGTATACGGGCTTCAGCCCGGCCACATCGAGGTGCGGCTGCTCGACGACGCCGTGGTCAACAAGGCGTACGTGAGCTGCGAGGAGTGCGGCTGGGAGCAGGTGGTGCCGCCGGAGCGGAAGACCCGTTGGTACGGGCATCCGTGCCCGCGGTTCCGGTGCACGGGCATGCTCACCCCGCCGCAGCTGGACCTGAGCCTCTCGGCGGCCGCAGGTCCGGCGGCGGGCGAGATCGCGCAGACCCGGGACTACCGCGGCGACTACTACCGGCGGCTGTACCGCACCGGTGGCACGTTCCGAGTGGTGACCGCCGAGCACACCGGCATGCTGACCCGGCCCGAGCGGGAGAAGGTCGAGCGGACCTTCCGCGCCGGCACCCACTACACCGATCCCAACGTGCTGTCCTGCACGCCCACCCTGGAACTGGGCATTGACATCGGGGACCTGTCGGCCGTCCTGCTCGGCTCGCTTCCCGCGGGCCCGGCGAACTACGTGCAGCGGGCGGGCCGGGCCGGCCGCAAGACCGGCAACGCGCTGATCGTCGCCTTCGGCGGACGCCGCCCCCGTGACCTGTACTACCTGGATGCACCGCGCGAGATGATCGCTGGAGACATCGTGCCGCCGGGCTGCTACCTGTCGGCCGTGGAGATCCTGCGCCGCCAGTACACCGCGCACCTGCTCGACCTGGCCGCGCGCGGCGAACTCCGCACCGGGGACGGTGAACTGCTCCAGCCTGTGCCGCGGCTGGTGTCGGCGTTGTTCGGCACGACGGGATGGTGCCAGGACCTCTCCGATGCGGCGCTCACCCACGGGGCGCGCCTGGTCGAGTCGTTCCTGGAGCTGTTCCCGGTGGGCAAGGACGGCGAGGAGGACTTCGGGGTCTCCCAGCACGCGGCCGACGAGCTGCGGGAGTACGCCACCGCCGGCATCGCGCGGACCCTGCAGGAGGCCGAGGAGGAATGGACCGCGCGCCGCGAGGAACTGCGTCGGCGGCTCTTCGCCATCGACGAGGCCCTGGACCGTCTGGTCAGTACCGGTGACCGCGAACAGGACGACGAGCGAAAGGAGTTGAGGGCCGAGCGGCGGAGCACCGGGGACCTGATGCGTGAGCTGAGCCAGGCGAGCGCGCACGGAGCGCTGGTCGATCTCGGCCTGCTGCCGAACTACAGCCTCGCCGACGACATCACCCAGCTGGAGGCCACCCTCTACTGGTCGGAGTCGACCGCCGAACCCGAGGACGGCGAGAGCGAGAGCGACGCGGGCCGTGGCACCGGCGGCGAGAAGAAGACGTACCGCAGTGAAGTACGCGACTACGAGCGTTCCCGCAAGCTCGCGCTGACCGAACTGGCGCCGGGCAACACCTTCTACGTCAACGGCTACAAGCACCGGGTGCGGGCCCTCGACATCGGCGGTCCGGAGCGCCGCGCCTGGGCGGAGTGGCGCCTCTGCCCGGCCTGCGGCTACTGCCGGACCGAGAACGCCGTGAACGACACCTCCGCCTGCCCCCGTTGCGGATCGCGGGAGATCGCCGACGCCGGGTGCGTAGCCCGCGTGCTGCAGCCCAAGCGGGTCCTCGCGCGTGACAAGCGGGACGACGCGCGTGTCCGGGACGACCGGGACGACCGCGAACGCACCCGGTACTCGCAGATCACCACCGTGGACATCGACCCCGCCCTGATCGCGAAGGGATCCTGGCGGCACGACACAGCCGTGTTCGGCGCGGACTTCACCCGCCGCGCGACCGTACGCACCCTCAACCTCGGCATCGACCGACAGGACGGCAGCAGCACCGTGTCCCTGGCCGGCGAGGACGTCCGGCTCAACCCGTTCCACGTGTGCACCGAGTGCGGTGGCGCGACCGCCGACGGCCGGCCGGTCGTCGAAGCCGCTCAGCAGGAGCTGAGCGAGTCGGTGGGCCGCGCCACCAAGGCCAGCGCACACCACCTGCTGTGGTGCCCGCGCCGACGGCTGCGCGGTGGCGGCCAGGAGCAGGGCCGGGGTGAAGACGTCCCCCTGCTCCTCGCCCACGAGCTGACCACCGAGGCGGTACGTATCCTGCTGCCCGCGTCGGTGGCCCGGGCCAAGGAGCGTCTCGCCTCCTTCACCGCAGCCCTCTTCGCGGGCATCGCGGCCCGCTACGGCGGCGACCCCGACCACATCGACATCGCCGCCGCCTCCATGCCGGACGGCTCCGACTCCGACTGGCCGCGCCGTTTCCTCGTGGTGTACGACCGGCTGCCCGGTGGCACCGGCTATCTGCACCGGCTCGCCAGTGCCGAGGGATTCCGTGAGGTGCTGCTGAAGGCGCGGGAGGTCATCGAGAGCTGCCCGTGCATCGCCAAGGGCCTCGACGGCTGCCACCGCTGCCTGCTGCGCCGGGTGCCTGCCGGGGAGTACGACCGGGTCAGCCGCAACGAGGTACGGCACATGCTGGACGACCTGCTCGGCGCGGACGGCGAACGCTGGGCCACCTCCGAGGTCACCTCCACCCGGCAGATCTCCATGGACCAGCAGGCCGAGAGCGACCTGGAGGTGATGTTCCTCGACGCCCTGCGAGAGTGGGCCGGGCTGCCCGAGTCGCGCGCCACCGCCGACGCCTATGTCACCCCGGCCGGCGCCCACGCCCTGGACCTGCGTCTGACCGGTGACGGCGGCAAGACCCTGAGCTGGCGGGTCACCCAGCAGCGGGTCCTCGACGGCACGCGCCCTGACGTCCTCTTCGAACGCCTCGACGCCCCCGGTCCACGCGTCGCGCTCTACCTGGACGGTTACGCCTTCCACGCCGGTCGGACCCACAACCGGGTCGAGGGCGACGCGACCAAGCGTGCCCGGCTCCGCGCGGAGGGGCTTCGGGTCTTCGCGCTCACCTACGCCGACGTGAAGGAATGGAAGAAGGGCCTCAAGGACACGGGCTACGCGGGCGCCGGCCCCGCCGACCCGGTATGGCGTCCGTACGGCGAATCAGGCCAGAAGCAGGCTCGCGCCTACTACGCGAACGTGCGACACGGGCTGCCCGGCGAGCTCGCCGAGACGGTGTGGACCAACCCCGCCCGGACGCTGATCGCCCACCTCAGGGACCCGGACGCCGGGCGCTGGCTGTACCGCGTCGAGGCGGCACTCGCCGGACTCATCGGCTCGGGGGCCCGGGGTGGAACCCCCCTCCCCGGCGACACGGGTCCGCAGATCGTCGCGGCCCTGGGCGGCGCGGTGCCCGTGGGCACCGGCGGGCAGGTCCAGGTGCTGCGTGCGACGGCCGGCTCCGGCTGCCCCGTGGTGCTCGCCGCGGACCAGCGCCGCAAGCCCCCTGTCTGGACGGGCCTGACCGTCCTCGACGACCGTGACGCCGTGTACGCCGACGAGGACGCGCACCGGCGGCGTTGGCAGTCCTGGCTGTACTGGGGCAATCTCCTGCAGTTCCTGGAACACGGCGGCGGCGACAGCGCCCAGCTGACCTGGGGGCAGGTCGCCGGATTCCCGGTGGAGGCCCTGGCCGCCGCAGGCGGAACAGGCTGGCTGGAGAGCGTGCGGATCACCCTGGCGGCGGAGACCGCCGTGCAGACGGCGAACGTCTCGGACACACCGAGCGAGGACACAGACCAGGCAGTCACAGCCGTACGGGGTGACGGTCTGCGGGCGGACGCCGGGCAGCAGGCCGCCGCTCCCGCCCGTACGACCGCGTCGGCGCCGATCGTGGCAGAGTCCGGCCCCGGTACCCGGTGGGCGAAGGTCCTCGAATTTCTGGACCCCGACGAGCCCGGTCTGGCCTCCCTCGCCGAGCGCCTCGTCGCGCTCCGAGTGCCTGCTCCTGAGGACGGGTTCGAACTGGACTCGCACGGTTGGCTGGCCGAGTTGGCCTGGCCGGACGCCCACATCGCCGTCGTCCTCACCCACCGTCCGCCGCAGGGAGAGGACTCCGACCCCGAGGCCGACGACCGCGACCGCGCCTTCGAGGCCGCAGGGTGGCAGGTGCGGCCGGCGACCGAATGGGACGCCGAGGAGATCGCCCGCATGATGTCCGTATCATCATCATCGTCATTGGGCAGTGCGTCGGCTGACCGGGAAGAAGAAGACCGCAGCATGGGCAACGGGGAGACCACGTCATGAGCAATCGGAACGTGACCCTGCGCCTGCTCGACAAGGCGGACAAGGAGATCCTCAAACTCCCTCGCTCGGTCAAGGGCGCCGTCTACGACTTCCAGCACAAGTTCCGCGACCACCCTGAGACCGGCGGGCTACGGCTCAAGCAGCTCCAGGGCTACGACAAGCTGTGGTCGGCGCGGGTCAGCGATGATTACCGGGCACTGCTGCTCCGGCTCGCCGCCGACGACTGGTTGATCGTCTCCGTCCGGCACCGCAAGGATGTCTACGACCGTCTCGCGTACGCGGTCAACCGGGTCACCGGTGGCATCGAGTACGTGAACCTCCAAGTCGTCGAGGAGCAGGTCCTCGCCGAGCGCCTGCCGCCCTCCGAGCCGGCCGCCCCCGCACCGCAGGCACCGGTTGTCCCGGTACCGCTGTTCACCCGGTGGACCGAGCAGCAGCTCACCGAGCTGGGTGTCGCCGCCTCCCTGGTCCCGCTCATCCACGCGCTGACCACCGAGGACCAGCTCCTCGGTTTGATCGAGCACGCCCCGCAGCTGACCGGCGAGGTTCTGCTCGCGCTCCACGACGGCACACCTTATGACGAGGTCCTGGAGCAGGTGACCGCCCCGGTCGCCGCCCCGGAGCCGGTCGATACCGACGACTTCCAGGCCGCTGTCGAACGACCCGCGACCATCGTCACCACCACCGACGAGGCCCTGCGCGAGGCCCTTGAAGGCGGCAACTTCGGCCGCTGGAAGGTCTTTCTGCACCCCACGCAGGCCAAACTGGTGACGCGCGACTACAACGGCCCTGCGAGAGTCGGCGGCGGCCCCGGCACCGGCAAGACCATTGTGGCGCTCCACCGCGTACGGCATCTCGTCCAGCAACTGCACGCAGGACACGACAAACCGATCCTGCTCACCACCTTCAACAAGAACCTTGCTGCGGAGCTCCGTTCCCGCCTCCTCGAACTGGGCGGCGAGGAACTCCTCGCGCGGGTCGAGATCAGCCACGTCGACCAACTGGCGCTGCGGGTGGTCCGGGAGGCCGAGCCGGGCAGTCGCAAGCAGACCCTCGACGATGCCCAGGCCGTCCGGGAGTGGCGGACCATGCTCGCCGAGTTGAACGAAACCGGCTGGGACGCGGAGTTCCTCCACGAGGAGTGGACGCAGGTCGTCCTCGGACAGGCGATCACTTCCCGCACCGACTACTTCCGGGCACGCCGGGCAGGACGCGGCAAGAACGTCACCCGGGCCGAACGCGCCGAGATCTGGCAGCTCGCCGAGCAGTTCTCCCAGCGCCTCGACCGCCTCGGACGGCAGACCTGGGACCAGGTTGCCGAACGGGCCGCCCGCCTGGAGACCCAGCGCGAGCAGCGCATCCGTAGCATCGAGCGGCAGCGCGACGAAGCCGGTGGTCTCGACAACATCCACATGCAGGCAGGCTCCGGCGGCTGGCTCCGATACCGCTACCGCCACATCGTCGTGGACGAAGCGCAGGACCTGCACCCCGCCCACTGGAAGATGCTCCGCGCCATGGTCGCCCGCGGCGGCAATGACATCTTCCTGGTCGGCGACACCCACCAGCGCATCTACAAGAATCAGGTCACCCTCGGCAGCCTGGGAGTCAACATTCGCGGCCGGTCCGCGAAGCTCCGCCTCAGTTACCGGACCACCCGCCAGATCCTCCGCTCCGCACTCGAGGTGCTCAGCCAGGAGACCTACGACGACCTCGACGGCAGCACCGAGACCCTGGCCGGCTACCGGTCGGTCCTTAGCGGGGGCTCACCGGGCCTGCACGGCTGCACGGACTGGGAGGCGGAGCGTGACGCGATCGCCGACCTGATCGAGTCCTGGGGCGACATTCCCCCCGAGCAGATTGCGATCTGCGTGCCCACCAACGCGATGGCGTCCGAGATGGGAAGCACCCTGGCCCGCCGTGGCATTCGACCGGTCGAAATCGGTTCGGACGGCCCTCGCGGGGACGCTGGGGTGCACATCGGAACGATGTACCGCTTCAAGGGCCTCGAATACCAGCGCATGGTGATCGCCGGCGTGAGCGACGGCCTGATCCCACGCGAGGCCGTTAACCGGTACCGAGCCGAGGACCCGGTCCGCTACCGCCGCGAGGTACAGCGCGCCCGCTCCCTCCTGTTCGTGGCGACCACCCGGACCCGCGACAGCCTCGACATCTTCTGGCACGGACAACCCAGCCCATTCCTGCACCCGTTGATCGCCGCGAAGCGGTAGCCGGACGATCCACACGAGACCGATCACCGATGCCGCGCGGGTAGTCGAGGAGGCCCGCTACCGCGTCAGGCGTGGATTGGATCCCATGGCCGAACTTGGCCCTACCGAGCGCACTTCGTGCCCTCCTCGTGATCGCACAGAAGCGATCTTCACTCGCAAGAAGGCAGATCGGAAACGCTCAGTACAATCGCTGTGTTGAGGATCCGCGGTGGCTTCGTCGACATCGGTTGCTGCTGGTCGAGCAGTGCGAGACGCTTTCGAAGCCGTACATCGAGCTCGACAGCCTTGCGGTGGACGCTGTTATGGCCGTCTTCCGCAGGCCGCGTATGTGTCCCATGAGGTGCCCGATCCCTCGTGGACCCCGGATGTTGCCGGGCGCGGGTGCACGAGGGACCAATGGCGAATGAATGGAAGCGGGTTCAGACCGTGACGGGCCTGCCGTCCTCCAGCTCGACCGTGCCGGCCCCGGAGTGCAGGACCGTGAGCGCGGCCTCCACCCGCAGGCCGAGTGTGCCGAGCAGATGGTGTCCGAGCCCGCGGGGCTCCACGAGCTTCCAGGAAAGGAGCTCCTCCTCCTGGAGCCGGATCGCGGCGAACTGCGCCTGGGTGAGCACACCCCCGTCGTACAGGTACGCGGCGATGGGCGGGCGCCCGCTGCCGCGCGCCCAGTCGACGGCCAGCAGCCTGCCCGGCTCCAGATCGAGGCCGATCTCCTCCGCCGTCTCACGGCGCGCGGCCTGCCGGGGGCTCTCGCCCGCGTCCGACTCGACGGTGCCGCCCGGCAGTGCCCAGCCGGCACGGTAATTGGGCTCCACGAGGAGGAGGCGCCCGTCGCCGTCGCGGAACAGCGAGGCCGCTGCGGCCAGGACACGGGGCAGGCCCGCGATGTAGGTGGCGTAGTCAGTGGTGGTCACCGGGGCAGCGTAGTGGGGCGCGGTGGCCCGGTCGCTGGACACCCATGGGCAGATCAGGGGTGGTCCCGATAGGGTCGGGGCGGCGCGACTGCCTGTTCGAAAGCAAGGGATGCAAGGTGACGGACGGAGCAGTGATCAAGACCGCCCGCGTGCTCGTCGCGGCGGACAAGTTCAAAGGCTCGCTCACGGCCGTACAGGTCGCGGAGCGGGTGACGGCCGGGCTGAGGCGCGCCGTTCCCGATGTGCGGGTGGAGACCCTGCCCGTCGCGGACGGTGGCGACGGCACGGTGGCGGCGGCGGTGGCCGCCGGATTCGAGCGCCGTGAGGCGCGGGTGACCGGGCCCCTCGGGGACGCGGTCACCGCGGCGTACGCGCTGCGCGGCTCCACCGCTGTGGTCGAGATGGCGGAGGCCTCGGGCCTCCAGCACCTGCCGGCGGGAGTGTTCGCCCCGCTGACGGCGACGACGTACGGCTCCGGCGAACTGCTGCGGGCCGCGCTCGACGCGGGCGCCCGGACCATCGTGTTCGGGGTAGGCGGCAGCGCCACCACGGACGGCGGCGCGGGAATGCTCGCCGCGCTCGGAGCACGGTTCCTCGACGCGGACGGCAAGCCCGTCGGCCCGGGTGGCGGCGCGCTGGCGGACCTGGCCGATGCGGACCTCACCGGGCTCGACCCCCGCCTCGCGGACGTCGACCTGATCCTGGCCAGCGACGTGGACAACCCGCTGACCGGGCCCAAGGGCGCGCCCGAGGTGTACGGGCGGCAGAAGGGCGCGACGGAGGACGACATCGTGCTCCTCGACGCGGCCCTCACGCACTACGCGTCGGTCCTCGGCCCGGACCACGCCGCGCTGCCCGGCGCGGGGGCGGCGGGAGGTATCGGTTACGGCGCCCTCGTGGCGCTCGGAGCCCGCTTCCGCCCCGGGATCGAGGTCATGCTCGACGTCCTCGGCTTCGCGCCGGCGCTGGCGCGCGCGACCCTGGTCATCACCGGCGAGGGCTCGCTCGACGAGCAGACCCTGCACGGCAAGGCCCCGGCGGGCGTCGCCGCGGCCGCCCGTGCGGCGGGGGTGGAGGTGGTCGCGGTGTGCGGGCGCCTGGCCCTCCCACCGGAGGCCCTGGGCCGGGCCGGTATCCGGCGCGCGTACGCCCTGACGGAGCTGGAACCGGACCCGGCGGTGTGCATGGCGCAGGCGGGCCCGTTGCTGGAACGAGTGGCGGAGTCGATCGGGCGGGACTTCCTGCTCTGACGGACGGGGTGTGGGGGGTCAGGCCCCTCCACACCCCTGAACGGCCGCTCGCCGGAGACCGAGCCGGTCCGTCGGTCACCGGACCGGGTACAGGGGCGGAGCCCCGGGGCACCGGCGACCGTCCCCCGCCGGTCACCTCACCGCCGTCAGGCGGAACGCGTCCAGGGCCAACGTCATCTCGATCAGCTCACGCGGCCGTGACAACGACCGCGACGTGAGCGACTCCAGCCGCCGCAAGCGGTTGAACACCGTGTTCCGGTGACAGAACAACCGCCCCGCGGCCCGCCCCGCCGACCCACCGCACTCCAGCCACGCGTCCAGCGTCTCCACCAGCAGCTCACGCTCCGCCGGTTCCAGCGTCAGCAGCGGTCCGAAGACATCGGTGACCAGCCGCGCCGAAAGCTCCGGCTGGCTCACCAGCAGCGCAGTCGTCAGCCGGTCCTCCACGCGCACGATCCGCCTCGAGCCCGCCGCGCACGTCAGCAGCGCCGCCTCGGCCAGCCGCCGCGCGCCGTCCAGCCCGGCCAGACCCTCCACCACCGGGCTGATCCCGCCCGGCCCGGGGCACCGGCCCACCAGCACGGCGGTCAGTTCCTCAAGCCCCCGGTCCCCGAGGGCGACGACGGCGATCTCCTGGTCCTCCCGCGCCCGCCACCAGAACCGCATCCCCTCCACGTCCACCGCCCCGCGCACCGGCCCGGGCCGTTCGACGCGCAGCACCGCCACCGCGTACCGCCCGTGTTCCGGCAGCCCCAGCCCGGCGGACGCCCGCTCGGCCAGGTCCGGCGACGCCCGGCCCTCCAGCAGCGCGTCGAGCAGCGCCCGGACCCGCTCGTCACTGCGCCGCTGCATGGTCTGCTCCCCGTTCCGCGGTCCCCTCGGGCTCTGCGGCCGCTCATCGCTGGTGAGAATGCCACCGGCGTGGGAGGGGTCACCAGCACCTGGCGCCGCACTGTGCGCGTGCACAACCGCGCCCTTCGGACGCTGGTCACCCGCATCGTGTCGGCCCCACGCCGTGGACGCACGGCGCGCCCGGTGCTGGTCTGTGGCACCACACCACGCACTGCACACGACAACGACAAGGCGGAAGGAGGAGGACGCATGGCAACGCTAGAGATCCGCGCACTGTCCGTGGGCTACGGCCCTGTACGGGCCCTGCGCGACGTCTCCGTCGACGTGCCGGCCGGCGCGATCACCGCCGTACTCGGTGGCAACGGCGCCGGCAAGACCACGCTGCTGCGGGCCGTATCGCGGACCCTCGGCTTCCACCGCGGGACGGGCACGGGCACCATCCGCTTCGACGGCCAGGCCCTGGAGGGGCTGCGGCCCGCCCAGGTGGTGGCCGCGGGAGTGGTCCAGGTGCCGGAGGGGCGGCAGGTCTTCGCCCGGATGACGGTGGCCGACAATCTGCGGGCGGGCGCACTGGGTGCCCGCGGCGGACGCAAGTCCGTGACCGCCGCACTGACCCGCGTACACGAGCTGTTCCCGGTGCTCGCCCAGCGCGCGCACCAGCGGGCCGGACTGCTGTCCGGCGGCGAGCAGCAGATGCTGGCCATGGGGAGGGCGCTGATGGCCGGCCCCAGGCTGCTCCTGCTCGACGAACCGTCACTCGGCCTCGCCCCGCTGATGGCCCAGAAGATCGCCGAGACCGTGCAGGAGATCAACGCCTCCGGCACCTCGGTGATGCTCGTCGAACAGAACGCGTCCATCGCCCTGCGGCTCGCCACCACGGCGTACGTCCTGGACGTGGGCGAGGTCGCCCTCGAAGGCCCGGCCGACGAACTCGCGGCGTCGGACGAGGTACGGCGCCGCTACCTGGGCGTCGTCGACGAGACGGCCGCCGAGGACGCCGGCCGTGCGGAAAGCGCCGCGCGCACCCTGAGCAGGTGGTCCGCGTGAAGAGCGCACCAGCGCCCACCGAGGCCACGACGGCACCGGCCGCACTCGCCGTCCGGGACGTGACCGTACGGTTCGCCGGGCTCACCGCCCTCGACGCGGTCTCGTTCACCGTCGAACCGGGCAGCGTCCATGCCGTCATCGGCCCCAACGGGGCGGGCAAGTCCACCTGCTTCAACGTGCTCTCCGGCGTCTACCGGGCGACCTCCGGGACCGTGCACCTCGGCGACACGGAACTGACCGGCCTCGCCCCGCACCGGATCGCCGCACTCGGCGTGGCCCGCACGTTCCAGAACCTGGCACTGCCCCCGCACGCCACCGTCGCCGAGAGCATGCTGCTCGGCCGGCACCGACTCACCCGTTCCGGGTTCCTGGCCACCGGCCTGTGGCTCCCCTCCGCCGCACGCGAGGCCAGGCGCCATCTCGAACGGGTCCGCGAGATAGCCGAGTTCATCGGCCTGGACAAGGAGCTGGACCACCCCGCGGGCGCTCTCCCGTACGGGAAGCAGAAGCTCGTCGAACTCGGCCGCGCCCTCTGCATGGAACCGCAGGTCCTGCTCCTGGACGAGCCCGTCGCCGGGATGACCGCCGACGAACGGCGCCGCGTGGCGGCCGTGGTCGCCGGTGTACGCGACAGCCTCGGCATCTCCATCGTGCTGGTCGAGCACGACATGGGCGTCGTGATGCGGCTCGCGGACGCCGTGACCGTACTCGACTTCGGACGCAGGATCGCGGACGGCACACCCGCCGAGGTCCAGAACGACCCGGCCGTCGTCCGGGCCTACTTGGGGGCACAGGAATGACCACCTTCATCGAACTCCTCCTCGGCGGCCTCTCCATCGGCTCGGTCTACGCGCTGATCGCGCTCGGCTTCGTCGTCATCTTCAAGGCCACCGAGGTCGTCAACTTCGCCCACGCCTCACTGCTGCTGGCCGGCGGATACGTCACCGCCGTGCTCCACGACGACATCGGCTTCTGGCCCGCGCTCGGCGCGGGCATCGCGGGCGCCGCGGTCGTCGGCGCCGGAGTCGAGTTCTTCGTGATGCGCCGCTACCGGGGCAGCGACCACAGCGTGCTGGCCATCGTCACCATCGGCGTCGACATCATCCTCGTCACCGAACTCACCCGTCGCATGGGCACCGACGTCATGGCCCTCGGCGACCCGTGGGGCGATGACGTCGTCAGCATCGGGGGGATCACCCTCGCCGAGACGCGCATCGCCGCGTTCCTCGCCGCAGGACTCCTCATCACGGTGTTCCTGCTCGCGTTCCGGTTCACCTCCTGGGGTGTGTCGATGCGGGCAGCCGCCGAGAACCCGCAGACCGCGGCCCTCATGGGCATCAAGCTCGGCAGGGTCTCGCTCTCCGCCTGGGCGGTCGCCGGCGCCCTCGCGGCCGTCGCCGCGCTGTTCCTCACGGTGTTCCCGACCCCCGGCCTCGAACGGGCCACCTCGCTCGCCGCGCTCAAGGCGTTCCCCGCCGCGATCCTCGGCGGCCTCGACTCGACGACGGGCGCGCTCGCCGGAGGACTCATCGTCGGCGTCACCGAATCACTGGCCACCGGCTACCAGAGCGACCTGTCCTTCCTCGGACGCGGTATCGGGGACCTCGCGCCCTATCTGGTGATGGTGATCGTCCTGCTCGTCCGGCCCGCGGGACTCTTCGGCACGAAGGAGCTCGCCCGTGTCTGACACCGTCGAATCCGCCACGGCGGCCCCCGCGGCACCGCCGGACAGCACACCCGCACCGGCGGGCAGCCTCCGACGGCTGCGCACGCCCCGTACCTACCTCTGGCTCGTCGGCTCGGTCCTGCTCCTCGTGCTCCCGTTCTACCTGGACCGCTTCTGGCTCCAGGCGGGACTGTTCGCGATGGCCGCCGCGATCGGGGCCATCGGCATCAACCTCCTCACCGGCACCACCGGCCAGCTCTCCATGGGCCACGCCTTCTTCCTCGCCGTGGGCGCGTACAGCTACTGCATCCTGGCGGGGGAGAGCAGCACCGAGAACGGGCACGCGCTCACCGGCCTCGGCCTTCCCACCTGGCTCGCGGCGATCCTCGCCGTCCTCCTGGCGGGCGCGGCGGGCGGGGTCTTCAGCCCGATCGCGGGCCGGCTGCGCGGCGCCTACCTCGGCATCGCCACGCTCGCCCTGATCTTCATCGGCCAGCACGTGCTGTTCAACGCGGGCTCCCTCACCGGCGGCTTCAACGGCCGCCCCGTCCCGCCGCTCTCGGTCTTCGGGTTCACCTTCGACGACACCGAGGTCGTCATCGCGGCGGTCCCCTTCCAGTCCTCCGAGAAGCTCTGGTACGTGGCGCTGCTCGCCCTCCTGCTCAGCGGGCTCTTCGCCCGCGGGGTACTGCGCGGCAGGCCCGGCCGGGCGCTCAACGCCATCCGTGACCACCGGATCGCCGCGGGTGTCATGGGCGTCCCGGTGGCCCGCTACCGGGCGGGCGTCTTCGTCCTGTCCTCGATGTACGCGGGCCTCGCGGGCGTCCTGCTCGCACTGGTCTTCCAGCGGACCGTGCCGGAGTACTTCGGCATGATCCTGTCCCTCGAGTACCTCGCCATGATCGTCATCGGCGGGCTCGGCAGCGTCGCGGGAGCCGTCGTCGGCGCCGCGTTCGTCTCGCTGCTGCCACAGGTGCTCACCCACTACAGCGACTCCCTTCCCCTGGTCTCCGCCCCGGGTACGGGCGGTCTCGCACCGGGTGAGGCATCGCGCTATCTGTACGGCGCCGCGGTGGTCGCGGTGGTCCTGTTCCTGCCCGGCGGCCTTACGCGTCTGAAGAAACCAGGGGAGAAGAAATGAAACTGCGAGTGATCCCGGCCGTATGCGCGGCCCTCACCCTCACGCTCGTGGGATGCAGCGGAAAGGCCGCCGACAACGGCGGCGACAAGCAGGACAAGAGCGGAGTGAAGACCGGCGAGGGCGTCACCGCCTCGACGATCACACTCGGCGCCCTGACGGACATGACCGGCGTGTACGCCTCGCTGGGCAAGAGCGTCACCCAGGCCCAGCAGCTGTGGGTGAAGGAGACCAACGCGGCGGGCGGCATCTGTGACCGCAAGGTCGCGCTGACGGTCCGCGACCACGGCTACGACCCGCAGAAGGCGATCGCCGGATACACCGAGCTGGAGCCGGACGTCCTCGGCTTCACCCAGTTCATCGGCTCCCCGTTCGTCGCGGCCGTCGAGCAGCGGATCGACACGCAGGACAAGGGCCTCGTGCTGCCGCAGGCGTGGTCGGCCAACCTGCTCGGCTCCAAGTACGTCCGGGTCATCGGCGCCACGTACGACGTCGAGACGATCAACCTGATCGACTACCTGCTCACGGAGAAGCGCATCGCCAAGGGCGACAAGATCGGCCACGTGTACTTCGAGGGCGACTACGGCGAGAACGCCCTGGCCGGCTCGAAGCACGCGGCGAAGGAGGCGGGCCTCACCGTCGTCGAGCAGAAGATCAAGCCGACGGACAACGACATGACGGCGCAGGTCTCCGCGCTCAAGCAGGCGGGCGTGAAGGCCATCGTCCTCAGCGCCGGCCCCCGCCAGGCGGCCTCCCTGGTCGGCGTCGCCGCCGCCACCGGCTTCAACGTCCCGGTGGTCGGCAACAACTCGGCGTACGCCCCGCAGCTCCTCAAGACCCCGGCGGGCCCGGCCCTGCTCAAGGACTACTACATCGCCTCCTCCACCCTGCCGATCGGCGACCCGGGCGCAGGCCCGGCGAAGCTCGCCAAGGAGTACGCGGCCCAGTACCCGAAGGACGGCCTCGACAACGGCGTCGTCGCCGGATACTCGGCGGCGTCCGTCTACGGCGAGGCACTGAAGAAGGCGTGCGAGGCCAAGGACCTCACCCGCGAGGGCGTCGACAAGGCGCTGCTCACCCTCACCGCGTACGACAACGGATTCGGGATCACGCACAACTTCTCGGACCCGGCGGCCCCCTCCACCCGCCAGAGCGTCATCATGAAGCCGGACGCCGCGGCGCCCGGTGGCCTGAAGGTGGTCCGGCCGGCCTCGGTCGCCCCCGCCGCCGAAGGCTTCACGCTGAAGCCCTGACCCACCGCACCGATGCTCTGAAGCCCTGAAGGGGCCCGGCCGACCGGCCGGGCCCCTTCAGCCGTTTCCCCGGCCCCTGTCTGCCCCCCGCGCCGGGCCCCGGCCCCCCAGGTCCACCACCCGGCTCCCGCAGCCGCTACGAGCGGCCCAGGTCCGCCACCCGGCTCCCGGAGCCGCTACGAGCGGCCCAGGTCCGCCACCCGGCTCCCGCAGCCGCTACGAGCGGCCCAGGCCCCCGCTCCACACGTACACGCACGAGGGCCCGGATACTGGGGAGTATCCGGGCCCTCGTGTACGTCGTACGTGCTGCGGAAGGCGTTACGGCAGCTGCGCCGCCCGCGCCTCGCGCCGGTTGTCACGGAAGGTGTTGACCCGTCGTGCCGTCGCGAACAGCGGGATGACCGCACCCATGACGACCTGCAGCGCGCAGCCCGTCTGGAGGAGCAGCTGACCGCCGGGGGCGTCGAAGGCCCAGGCGGCGAGGAGGCCCATCGCGGCCACGATCCAGCCGAGCATCGCCACCGCGAGAACGCCCCGCGGCTTCGGGTACTCGACCCTGCTGACCATCAGCCACGCCACTCCGACGATCGCGAGCAGCGTCGGCACGAAGGGCAGCTCCAGGAGCACGATCGAGACGACCGTCAGGGCGCCGAAGGGGCTCGGCATCCCCTGGAACATGCCGTCCTTCATGGTCACGCAGGAGAATCTCGCGAGCCGCAGGACCACCGCCAGCAGCACCACGATCGCCGCCAGCGCCGACACCCGCTGCTGGGCGTCGTCCGCGACCATGCCGTACACCAGCACGAAGTACGCCGGAGCGAGTCCGAAGCTGATCAGGTCGGAGAGGTTGTCCAGCTCCGCGCCCATCGGCGAGGAGCGCAGCTTGCGCGCGACCAGGCCGTCGCAGAGGTCGAAGATCGCCGCGAGCAGCATGAGGATCACGGCGGTGGCGGCGGAGTTCCGCGCCATGCCGCTCTCGTTGCTGCCGGTGAGGTGCGGGATGAGGATCCCCGTGGTGGTGAAGTACACCGCCATGAATCCGCACGTCGCGTTACCGAGCGTGAGGGTGTCCGCTATCGACAGCCTCATCGACAGCGGCATGTCCTCGACGTCGTCCTCGTCGGCTGCCTCCGGCACCCAGCCGGCCTGCGTATCAGGATCAATCACGGTCAATGCGAGTCACCCCCGCGGTGGTGGTCTGGCCGACCTCGACCGCGACATCGATACCTTCCGGAAGGTAGATGTCCACACGCGAGCCGAAGCGGATCAGGCCGATGCGTTCGCCCTGCTCGACCTTCGTGCCCTGCGGGAGGTACGGAACGATGCGACGGGCGACCGCTCCCGCGATCTGCACCATCTCGATGTCTCCGAGCTCGGTGTCGAAGTGCCAGACAACGCGCTCGTTGTTCTCGCTCTCCTTGTTGAACGCCGGAACGAACCCGCCCGGGATGTGCTCGACCGAGGTCACCGTGCCGGCCAGCGGTGCGCGGTTGACGTGCACGTTCAGCGGGCTCATGAAGATCGCGACGCGGGTGCGCCCGTCCTTCCACGGCATGATGCTCTGCACCACGCCGTCGGCCGGTGAGATGACCCGGCCTTCGGTGATCTCGCGCTCGGGGTCGCGGAAGAACCAGAGCATGCCCGCCGCGAGCGCGGTGGTGGGCACGGCCACTGCGGCCCAGCGCCCGGACTTACGCGCCCGGGACAGGCTGAGAGCCGCAGTGGCGACGGTCGGGAGGAGCCACGGCGAAGCTCCGCGTGCGAGGCGGACCCCGCCGCGGGGTGCAGAGGTATGGCTGTCGGGCATGAATGACCTTCGTAGCGGATGATGCCGCGCAGGCAACGGGGGACGGCGGCTTTTCCGGCGATGGTATCGGTTGCTGGCCGCAACTGGGCAAGCCAGCAGCCGAGTCGAACCGCCGACGGGCGCCGGCCGAGGATCACAGGGTGTGATGTTCTTCGCGACAAAACCACCTCGAAGGGGACATCAGCCCTGGAACCGGTACTCCTCGAGGAGTCGGCGCCCAATGATCATTTTCTGGATCTCGGCGGTACCTTCACCGATCAGCAGCATCGGGGCCTCCCGGTAGAGGCGCTCGATCTCGTACTCCTTGGAGAAGCCGTAACCGCCGTGGATACGGAAGGCGTCCTCGACGACTTCCTTGCAGTACTCGGAGGCGAGGTACTTCGCCATCCCTGCCTCCAGGTCGTTTCGTTCCCCGGAGTCCTTTTTGCGTGCTGCATTCACCATCATCGCATGAGCGGCTTCGACCTTGGTGGCCATTTCGGCCAGCTTGAACTGGATTGCCTGGTGCTGGGCGATCGGCTTCCCGAAGGTGTGGCGCTGCTGGGCGTACGAAACACCCAGCTCAAAAGCACGCTGTGCTACACCGCAGCCACGTGCGGCCACATTGACCCGGCCGACCTCGACGCCGTCCATCATTTGGTAAAACCCTCGGCCGGTGGTGCCGCCGAGTACACGATTGGCCGGAATACGTAGTCCGTCCATGATGAGTTCCGTCGTATCGACGCCCTTGTAACCCATCTTGTCGATCTTCCCGGGGATCGTCAGGCCCGGACGGACCTCTCCGAAGCCCGGCTCCTTCTCGACGAGGAAGGTCGTCATCGACTTGTGCGGGGCCGTGCCCTCGGGGTGTCCTTCGTCACTGCGGCACAGGACCGCGACCAGGTTGGACGTGCCACCGTTCGTGAGCCACATCTTCTGGCCGTTGAGGACGTACTCGTCGCCGTCCCGCACACCCTTGGACGTGATCGCGGAGACGTCCGAGCCGAGCGCCGGCTCGGACATCGAGAACGCGCCCCGCACCTCGCCCAGCGCCATGCGCGGCAGGAAGGTGTCCTTCTGCTCCTGCGTCCCGTGCTGCTTGAGCATGTAGGCCACGATGAAATGCGTGTTGATGATGCCCGACACGCTCATCCAGCCGCGGGCGATCTCCTCCACGCACAGCGCGTATGTGAGAAGCGACTCACCCAGGCCCCCGTACTCCTCGGGGATCATCAGCCCGAAGAGGCCGAGTTCCTTGAGCCCCTCGACGATCTCCGTCGGGTACTCGTCGCGGTGCTCCAGCTGGGTCGCGACCGGAATGATCTCCTTGTCGACGAAATCCCGGACCGTGGAGAGGATTTCCTGCTGGATGTCGGTCAGACCGGCGGTCTGGGCGAGTCGCGTCATGACTGCTCCTGTGGCTTCACGCGGTTAGTTGGAGGGGACGGGGCGGCCGGGCTGCTCTCCGCCGCGCTCCTTGATGTACGTCTCGGTGGGGACCATCACCTTGCGGCGGAACACGCAGACGACGGTGCCGTCCTGCTTGTAGCCCTTGGTCTCGACGTACACGATCCCGCGGTCGCTCTTGGACTTCGACGGTGTCTTGTCGAGGACCGTCGTCTCGCCGTAGATCGTGTCCCCGTGGAAGGTCGGCGCGATGTGCTTGAGCGACTCGACCTCCAGGTTCGCGATCGCCTTGCCGGACACGTCCGGGACCGACATGCCGAGCAGCAGCGAGTAGATGTAGTTGCCGACGACGACGTTCTTGCCGAAGTCGGTCGTCTTCTCCGCGTAATTGCTGTCCATGTGGAGCGGGTGGTGATTCATGGTCAGCAGGCAGAAGAGGTGGTCGTCGTACTCGGTGACCGTCTTTCCGGGCCAGTGCTTGTAGACGGCACCGACTTCGAATTCCTCATATGTGCGTCCGAACTGCATGATCAGGCCTCCGGGGCTTCGAACTTGGAGGTGCGCTGCATTCCGGCCGCCCGGCCCTTGCCGGCGATGACGAGCGCCATCTTGCGGCTGGCCTCGTCGATCATCTCGTCGCCGAGCATCGCCGAGCCCTTCTTGCCGCCCTCCTCGGAGGTGCACCAGTCGTAGGCGTCGAGGATCAGCTCGGCGTGGTCGTAGTCCTCCTGCGAGGGCGAGAACACCTCGTTGGCCGCGTCGACCTGACCGGGGTGCAGCACCCACTTGCCGTCGAAGCCCAGCGCCGCGGCGCGCCCCGCGACCTCGCGGTACGCGTCCACGTCGCGGATCTGGAGGAAGGGACCGTCGATCGCCTGGAGGTCGTGCGTACGGGCCGCCATCAGAATGCGCATCAGGATGTAGTGGTACGCGTCCGCCGGGTAGCCGGGGGGCTGCTGACCGACGACCAGGGTCTTCATGTTGATCGACGCCATGAAGTCGGCGGGGCCGAAGATCAGCGTCTCCAGACGCGGCGACGCGGCGGCGATGTCGTCGATGTTCACCAGGCCCTTGGCGTTCTCGATCTGCGCCTCGATGCCGATCTTGCCGACCTCGAAGCCCATCGTCTTCTCGATCTGCGTCAGCAGCAGGTCCAGCGCCACGACCTGCTGGGCGTCCTGGACCTTGGGCAGCATGATGCAGTCGAGGTTGGGGCCCGCGCCCTCGACGACCGTGATGACATCGCGGTACGTCCAGTGCGTGGTCCAGTCGTTGACGCGCACGACCCGGGTCTTGCCCGTCCAGTCGCCGTTGTTCAGCGCGTCGACGATGTGGTGGCGGGCGCCTTCCTTGGCGAGCGGCGCGCAGGCGTCCTCCAGGTCGAGGAAGACCTGGTCCGCCGGGAGGCCCTGGGCCTTCTCCAGGAACCGAGGGTTCGAGCCGGGCACTGCCAGACAGGAGCGGCGCGGACGCAGACGGTTCACGGGCGTGGGCGTGGTCATGCGGAGACCTCCAGAGGGTCGAGCTTGTTCGCTTTCCGGATCTCGTCGACGATACGGCCGATGATCTCCGTGATACCGAAGTCCTTCGGGGTGAAGACGGCGGCGACGCCGGCCGCGATCAGGGCGGCGGCGTCAGCGGGCGGGATGATGCCCCCGGCGATCACCGGGATGTCGTGGGCACCCGCCTCACGCAGCCGGGTCAGCACGTCCGGCACCAGCTCGGCGTGCGAGCCGGACAGGATCGAGAGACCGACGCAGTGCACGTCCTCGGCGACGGCCGCCGAGACGATCTGTTCGGGCGTCAGCCTGATGCCCTGGTAGACCACCTCGAAACCGGCGTCACGGGCCCGTACGGCGATCTGCTCGGCACCGTTGGAGTGCCCGTCAAGACCCGGCTTGCCGACCAGCAGGCGCAGTCGGCCGGCCCCCAGCTCCTCGGCGGTACGGGCGACCTTCTCGCGCACCACGGCCAGCGGCGTGCCCGGCTCGGCCGTCACCGCGACCGGGGCCGACGAGACACCGGTCGGGGCGCGGAACTCGCCGAAGACATCGCGCAGCGCCCAGGACCACTCGCCGGTCGTGACGCCCGCGCGGGCGCACTCCACGGTGGCTTCCATCATGTTCTCGGTGCCCGCCGCGGCCTTCTTCAGCGCGGCGAGCGCCTCGGTGGCCCGTGCCTCGTCGCGGTTGTCGCGCCACTCGTGGAGTGCCGCGACGACGCCGGCCTCGTTCTCCGGATCGACCGTCATGATGGCGGCGTCCAGGTCGGCCGTGAGCGGGTTGGGCTCCGTCGTCTCGTAGATGTTGACGCCGACGATCTTCTCCTCGCCGCCCTCGATCCTGGCCCGCCTGGCGGCGTGCGAGGACACCAGCTCGGACTTGAGGTATCCGGACTCGACGGCGGCCATGGCCCCGCCCATCTCCTGGATGCGGTCCATCTCGGCGAGCGACTCGGTGACCAGGGACTCCACCTTGGCCTCGATGACGTGCGACCCGGCGAAGATGTCCTCGTACTCCAGCAGGTCGCTCTCGTGCGCGAGGACCTGCTGGATACGCAGCGACCACTGCTGGTCCCAGGGCCGGGGGAGCCCCAGCGCCTCGTTCCAGGCGGGCAGCTGGACGGCGCGGGCGCGGGCGTCCTTGGACAGGGTGACGGCCAGCATCTCCAGCACGATGCGCTGCACGTTGTTCTCGGGCTGCGCCTCGGTCAGACCCAGCGAGTTGACCTGCACGCCGTAACGGAAGCGTCGCTGCTTGGGGTTCTCGATGCCGTACCGCTCGCGGGTGACCTGGTCCCAGATGCGGCCGAAGGCGCGCATCTTGCACATCTCCTCGATGAAGCGGACGCCCGCGTTCACGAAGAAGGAGATGCGGGCGACCACGTCGCCGAACTTCTCCTCCGGCACCTGCCCGGAGTCGCGGACCGCGTCGAGGACCGCGACGGCCGTCGACATGGCGTACGCGATCTCCTGGACCGGAGTGGCTCCCGCCTCCTGCAGGTGGTAGCTGCAGATGTTGATCGGGTTCCACTTCGGGATGTGGTTGACCGTGTACGTGATCATGTCGGTGGTCAGCCGCAGCGAGGGCACCGGCGGGAACACGTGCGTCCCGCGCGAGAGGTACTCCTTGACGATGTCGTTCTGCGTCGTGCCCTGGAGCTTGCCGGGGTCGGCGCCCTGTTCCTCGGCGACCACCTGATAGAGCGCCAGCAGCCACATCGCGGTGGCGTTGATCGTCATCGAGGTGTTCATCTGCTCCAGGGGGATGTCCTGGAACAGCCGCCGCATGTCACCGAGGTGCGAGACGGGCACGCCGACCCGGCCCACCTCGCCGCGGGCGAGGATGTGGTCGGGGTCGTACCCCGTCTGCGTCGGCAGGTCGAAGGCGACCGACAGGCCCGTCTGGCCCTTGGCGAGGTTGCGCCTGTAGAGCTCGTTGGACGCTTCGGCCGTCGAGTGACCGGCGTACGTCCGCATGAGCCACGGGCGGTCCTTCCGGCGGCCGCTCATGTCAGACATTCCTGAAGCGGTTGATGGCGTCGATGTGCTGCTCGCGCAGCTCGTGGTTGCGCACGCCAAGGCCTTCACGGGGCGCCAGCGCCAGAACGCCGACCTTGCCCTGGTGGAGGTTGCGGTGCACGTCGTACGCGGCCTGGCCGGTGTCCTCCAGGGAGTACACCTTCGACAGCGTCGGGTGGATCTTGCCCTTGGCGATCAGGCGGTTGGCCTCCCACGCCTCGCGGTAGTTGGCGAAGTGCGAGCCCACGATCCTCTTCAGCGACATCCACAGGTAGCGGTTGTCGTACTCGTGGTTGTAGCCCGAGGTCGAGGCGCAGGTGACGATCGTGCCGCCCTTGCGGGTGACGTAGACACTCGCGCCGAAGGTCTCGCGGCCCGGGTGCTCGAAGACGATGTCCACGTCCTCGCCGCCGGTCAGCTCACGGATGCGCTTGCCGAACCGCTTCCACTCGCGCGGGTCCTGGTTGTGCTCGTCCTTCCAGAACTTGTAACCCTCGGCGTTGCGGTCGATGATCGCGGTCGCGCCCATCTTCCGGCAGATGTCCGCCTTCTGGTCGCTGGAGACGACACAGATCGGGTTGGCGCCGCCGGCCAGCGCGAACTGCGTGGCGTACGAGCCGAGTCCACCGCTCGCGCCCCAGATCAGCACGTTGTCGCCCTGCTTCATGCCCGCGCCGTTGCGCGAGACGAGCTGACGGTACGCGGTGGAGTTGACCAGGCCCGGAGACGCGGCCTCCTCCCAGCTGAGGTGCTGCGGCTTCGGCATCAGCTGGTTGGACTTGACGAGGGCGATCTCCGCGAGCCCGCCGAAGTTGGTCTCGAAGCCCCAGATGCGCTGCTCGGGGTCGAGCATCGTGTCGTTGTGGCCGTCGGAGGACTCCAGCTCGACGGAGAGGCAGTGCGCGACGACCTCGTCGCCCGGCTGCCAGGCGTTCACGCCGGGACCGGTGCGGAGCACGACACCCGCCAGGTCGGAACCGATGACGTGGTACGGGAGGTCGTGGCGCTTGCTGAGGTCGCTCAGCTTGCCGTACCGCTCCAGGAAGCCGAAGGTCGAGACGGGCTCGAAGATCGACGTCCACACGGAGTTGTAGTTGACCGAGCTGGCCATGACCGCCACGAGGGCCTCGCCCGGGCCGAGCTCGGGCACGGGCACCTCGTCGAGGTGCAGGGACTTGCGGGGGTCCTTGTCGCGGCTGGCGACGCCGGCGAACATCTCGGCCTCGTCCTTGTGCACGGTCACCGCGCGGTACGACTCGGGGATGGACAGGGCCGCGAAGTCTGCGGCGGAGCTGTCCTGCGATTGGATCGCGTCCAGGATTTCCTTCACGGTGATGCCTCCGGCAAAGCTGGGCGTTGAGGAACGCTTGAGGGGACCCTGCGGGCAGGGGGGCGGTGCGGTATGGAGGTGTGCCGTCGGTTCGGCGGGTGGAGCTTCGGCTTGCTCTGTGGAGCAGAAGGGTTTGCCTGTGACGCAGGCGTCCGGGCGCGCAGACACGTGGCTTGCGGGGACAGCCGGCGTACGTGAGGTCTCAGCACGCCGGCCGCCCGGACAACATCAACGTATGGCACTCCGTGACACCTGACAAGGCACCGAGTGCCAACAATTTCTCTCACTTGTCATCCGTAGGGCACGCATGAGCAACACCATGGGCGCTACGGGAGGGTCTGTCCTGCCGACGAGCGGTCAGCGCACGGGGCGGTACACGTACGGCGTCGTCGTACTCAGCTCCGAGAAACCCAGCCGGCGCAGAATCGGGGCCGACCGGTCGGTGGCGTCGACCTGGAGATGGCGGTAGCCGCGCTCCGCCGCGATCCGGGCACGGAAGGCCACCATCGCCCGGTAGATGCCTCTGCCGCGCCAGGCGGCCACCGTCCCGCCTCCCCAGAGCCCCGCGAAGCCCGTGCCGGGACAGAACTCCATGCGGGCCGAGCTGACCGGCTCCCCGCCCGCCATCGCCAGGACCCCGACGAAGCTGTCCGGGTCCTTCTCCAGCCGGGTCAGCACCTGGTGGCCGAGCCGCGACCAGTCCGTACCGAAGGCCCGCTCATGGGCCAGGCCCATCAGCTCCACACCGGCCGCGTCGGTCACGGTCCGCAGCTCGACGCCCTCGGGCAGCGCGACGGCGGTCGCCAGGTCCGCGACCGGTGCGACCAGCAGGGTCTCCGGCGGCTCCGGAACGAAGCCGGCCGCCAGCAGCCGATCGGGCAGGTCGGCAGGAAGGTCGTGGGCGTACGCCTTCCACTCGAACTCGTCGTGGCCCAGCGAGGTGAAGTAGGCGACCTGCGCAGCGATCGCCGCGTCCGCCCGCGCGGGGTCCAGGTCGGGGGCTGACCACACGACCCCGTTCCAGTCGTCGGCCGTACCGACCTGGCGCACGACGTCACCGGCACGCTCGACCCGTACACCGGGGCCGTCGGGGCGGGCGTGTTCGCGCATCTCGTCGTCGAAGAGGGCCAGGAGGTCTGTGGGTTTCATCCGGTCACTCGACCACGGGCCCCATCGGCGCACAACGAGGTTTCCATGGCCCCCGCCCGGCGTCGACGCCGCCGGTCGGGGCAGGTGGCAGAGGTAAGTGATCTTGGACGACCCGCATCGAGGGGAAGAGGTACCGAAGATGGCGATACCCGCCCGCAGACGGACCGCGCCGAACGGCGGGCCCGCGTTCAGTATCCGCCGCACCGCGGCCGCCTTCGCGCTCGCCGCCCTGCTGCTCTGGGGAGGAGGGACCGCCCTGCGAACCGCCTGGCAGAGCGCCGGGAGGCATCCGGCCCTCGCCGTGGTGGTGGCGGCCGTCCTCGTCGCGGGCGTGGTGTCGCTGCTGCGCCACCACCGGCACCGCAGGGCGGCGCGCAGGGCCGCCGTGGCGGTCACCGAGGGCACGTACACCCTTGTGGACACCGGGCTTTCGGAGGCGGCCGCGGCCCTGCGCCGGCAGGACCAGGACACCCCCGGGCCGGTGGACTACGCGGTGATGGACGCGGACGAGTTCGAGCAGGCCGTCGCCGGACTCTGCGAGCGCGACGGCCTCCAGGACGTCCAGGTCGTCGGCGGAGCGGGAGACCTCGGGGCCGACGTCGTCGCCACCACCCCCGACCGGCGGCGCGTCGTCATCCAGTGCAAGCGGTACGGCCCCGAGAACAAGGTCGGCTCCCAGGACGTGCAGCGTTTCGGGGGTACCTGCTACGCCGTGCACGAGGCCGACGTCGCGCTCGTCGTGACGACCGGCGAGTTCACCGACCCGGCCCTCGACTACGCGGACCGGTGCGGCATCCTCTGCGTGGACCACGAGGCTCTCAGGGCGTGGAGCGACGACGGCACGCCACCGCCCTGGGAGGCGCCGCTGCCGGTGGACGACACGTACGGCTGACGCTGACCGCCCTGCTCAGCGGTCCTTCAGCGCCTGCTGGATCGTGCGCATCACCTCGTCGAGCGGCGCGTCCGTGCGCGCCACGGCGACCAGTACCTCGCCCTCCGTGGCCACCGTCGCGGCCGGGGTCTTCGACGGCTCGGCCGCCGCGGTCCTGCCGGCCCCGATCCCGGACCCGAAGGTGTCCCGGACGATCGCGAAGGCGTGGTCGAGCTGTGCCTCCACGTCACCCTGGCCGCCCGCCCGCAGCCAGCGCCGCAGCACGTGGTTGTGCGCGGTGACGACGGCCGATGCGGCGACCTCCGCCAACAGGGGGTCGTCATTGCCGACATGGTGGTCGCGCTCGTCGAAATGGCCCAGCAGATAGCGCGTGAACAGCCGCTCGTAGCGGGCCACCGAGGCGATCTCCGCCTCCCGCAGCGTGGGAACCTCGCGGGTCAGCTTGTAGCGCGCCACGGAGACGGCGGGCTTGGCCGCGTACATCCTCATGACTTCCTTGATGCCGCGGCAGACCGTGTCGAGCGGGTGCTCGTGCGCCGGTGCCGCGTTGAGGACGGCCTCGGCCCGTACGAGGGTGTCGTCGTGATCCGGGAAGATCGCCTCTTCCTTGGAGCGGAAGTGACGGAAGAACGTGCGCCGGGCGACGCCCGCGGCACCCGCGATCTCGTCGACCGTCGTCGCCTCGTAGCCCTTCGTGGCGAAGAGTTCCATCGCCGCGGCCGCCAGCTCACGGCGCATCTTGAGCCGTTGGGCGGCCGCGCGTGTGCCCGCGGCGGTTTCCGGGGCATCGGGCGCGGCTGAGGTACGGGTGGACCTGGCGGGCTGGGACATGGTGTGAACGTACTGCATCGGTGCGGGGGGCCGCGCCCGTGGGGGCGGGCCGCCGGAAGGTCCCAGCAGCCCGCCCCACCCCGCTCCCGGCTCCGAGGGGCCGGGAGCGGGGTTCGCGGCGTCATGGAGCCGGGGCACGCGCCCCGCGGCGTCGTCGTCGATCACGGGGTCCCCCGGCCCCCCGGCCGGTTCTCCGGCCGGGCGGCCCCCCGCCGGGCCCTCTCAGCGACGGGCATATTCGCGGAAACCGCGGCCCGTCTTGCGGCCGAGGCAGCCCGCGGCCACCAGATGTTCCAGGAGGGGTGCCGGGGCGAGGCCCGGGTCGCGGAACTCGCTGTGCAGGACCTTCTCGATGGCCAGCGAGACATCGAGCCCGACGACGTCCAGGAGCTCGAACGGCCCCATCGGGTAGCCGCCGCCCAGCTTCATGGCGGCGTCGATGTCGTCGAGGGTCGCGTAGTGCTCCTCGACCATCTTGATCGCGTTGTTGAGGTACGGGAACAGCAGCGCGTTCACGATGAAGCCCGCCCGGTCCCCGCAGTCCACCGGGTGCTTGCGCACCTTCGCGCAGACCTCGCGGACGGTGGCGTGGACGTCGTCGGCGGTCAGCACCGTGCGGACCACCTCGACCAGCTTCATCGCGGGCGCCGGATTGAAGAAGTGCATCCCGATCACGTCCTCGGGACGTGTGGTGGCCCGTGCGATGGCGATGACCGGCAGTGACGAGGTCGTGGTCGCCAGCACCGCACCGGGCCTGCAGACCTTGTCCAGCGTCGCGAACAGCTGCTGCTTGACCGCCAGGTCCTCGGCGACCGCCTCGACGGCGAGGTCCACGTCGGCGAAGGCGTCCAGCGACCCGGCGGCGGTGACGCGGGCGAGGGCCTCGTCCCTCGCCTCGGCGGTGAGCCGGCCCTTGGAGACCGACCGCTCCAGCGACTTCGCGATCCGGCCCTTGGCCGTGTCCGCCTTCTCCTGGCTGCGCGCGGCCAGCACGACGTCGTACCCGGCCTTCGCGAAGACCTCGGCGATGCCCGAGGCCATCGTCCCGGAGCCCGCGACACCCACGGAGCGCACCTCGCGGCCGGCGACGGCTCCCGAGACCTCCTTCGGCGTCAGCGCGTCAGGGACCACACTCTGGCCGCCCGGTGCGTCGTACGTGTAGAAACCGCGGCCCGCCTTGCGGCCTGTCAGACCCGCCTCGCTGAGCTGCTTGAGGATCGGGGCCGGGGCGTGCAGCCGGTCGTGCGACGCGGAGTACATGGCCTCCAGGACCGTACGCGCGGTGTCGACGCCTATCAGGTCGAGCAGGGCGAGCGGGCCCATCGGCAGCCCGCAGCCCAGCTTCATGGCGGCGTCGATGTCCTCGCGGGAGGCGTAGCTCGCCTCGTACATCGCGGCGGCCTGGTTGAGATAGCCGAACAGCAGGCCGTCCGCGACGAACCCGGGCCGGTCCCCGACCGCGACCGGCTCCTTGCCCAGCTCTCTGGCCAGCTGGGTGACGGTCTCGACGGCGGGCGGCGCGGTGAGCACGGAGGAGACCACCTCGACGAGCTTCATCGCGGGCGCCGGGTTGAAGAAGTGCAGGCCCAGCACCCGCTCGGGGTGCTGGGACTCGGCCGCCAGCCGGGTCACGGACAGCGCGTTCGTGCCCGTCGCCAGGATCGCGGTCGGGGAGACGATCGCGTCGAGGTCGCGGAAGACCTGCTGCTTTATCTCGTACGACTCGGGCACGACCTCGATGACCAGTTCCGCAGCGGCTGCGGCCTGCAGGTCGGTGAAGGTACGGAAGCGGGCGAGAACGTCGCTCCGCTCCTCCTCGGTGATCCGCTCGCGCACCACGGCGCGGGCGGTGGAGGCTTCCAGGGAGGCGACGGCCCGGCGGGCGGCCTCGTCACTGATGTCGATGCCGATGACCTCGCGGCCCGCACGGGCCAGGACCTCGGCAATGCCGGTCCCCATGGTGCCGAGACCGACGACGGCGATGGTGCTGAGCGGGGTGTCCATCACGGGACTCCAGGGTGAGTGACGACTGAAGAGGAAGCACGGGGCGCGCGAGGATAGGGAAACCGGGCGCGGAGCGTGCGCGAGCTGCATGTCGTGGTGCAGGGGCCGGGGCGCCACAGGCGTGCCCGGAACCGGGAAAGGGTGACGGACTCCGTCCCGAGTCGCGTCTCACAAAGCTGCCGAACCGACAAGCACTCCGGGTGGCTGCGTCACCAGGCCACCGGAGCCTGCGGGGTTGTGCCCCGCTCACATGAGGTTAACCGGCGAGTAACGAGCGCGCCAGCCCTGGGAGTCTGTGCACTGGACCACACTTTCCGGCCGCCCGGCCGCCCGACCGCGCCCGCACGTTCCGTGTCCGGAGATACGCTCAGCGTCATGGACGAGGAGTTCCGGTCGCTGACCGACCGGCTGCGCGACGAGGCGGGGGAGTCGGCGACGTACGACCGGCTCGTGGCCACCGACGACGATGAGGAGCTGGCCCTGGTCCTCGTGGAGCGGGGGCGCCCCCTGTGGGCGCGTGAGATCGCCGCGTTCCGGCTCGGCTGCTCGGGTGACCGCCGTGCCTTCGAGGCGCTGGTCCTCCTCCTCAACCACCGCGACCCCGAACGCTGCGTCTCCGCCGCCCACGCCCTGGTGCGTCTCGGCGACCCGCGCACGCCCCGGGCCGCCGCCGCCCTGGCCACCAACACCCTGCGCACGGCCTACGCGGTCCATCCCGTACGCCTGCTGACCGATCTGCGCGCACCCGAATCGGTGCCCGCCCTGGTGAGCACCCTGGAGCGACTGCTGAACCCGGACGAGCCGCACTGGCGCGTGGCCCTCGCCTGCGTGGAGGGACTGGGCCGACTGGGTGACAGTGCGGCCCGTCCCGTCCTCGAAGCGGCGCTCCCGCACCCCCGCATCGGCGGAGCCGCGGCCGAGGCCCTCGGCCGCCTGCCGGCCGGACGGTGAACGGCCGGCCGGCCATGGACGCGGGAGGTCCGGCCGGTCAGCCGCGGAAGCCGAGCATCCCGTGCAGGGCCTTGCCCTCGGAACCGCCACCGGCGCCGTCCGAGCTCCGCAGCGCCTTCTCCGCGGGCAGCGGCTTCGGCTCGGCGAGCGCCTCGCAGACGGCGTCCACCCGGCCCCCGTCGCCGCGCGGAACGGTGCCCTTGGCGAGGTAGTCCACCAGGTACGCGTCCAGGCAGGCGTTACCGCTGAGCGTGATGCCGTGGTTCCCGCCGCCCTGTTCGACGACCAGGCTGGAACCCTTCAGCTTGCGGTGCATGGTGAGACCGCCCTGGTACGGAGTGGCCGCGTCGTCGGTCGCCTGGAACAGCAGGGCGGGCGGGAGCTTGTGGTTGGTCACCCGCACCGGGTTCAGCGGCGCCACCGGCCAGGAGGCGCACGGCGCGTTGTACCAGGCGTTGTTCCAGGCCATGAACGGTGCCTTCGCGTGCACCGTCGAGGTGTCGTTGCGCCAGGTGTTCCAGTCCCGCGGCCACCCGGAGTCCCGGCACTGCACGGCCGTGTAGACGGAGTAGCTGTTCCCGCCGCCCGCACCGGTGGCGCCGAAGTTCCGGTACGCCGAGACGAGCGCGTCCTCGTCCTTGTCGTTGACGTACTCGGCGAACGCCTCGGCCAGATGGGGCCAGTAGCCGTCGTAGTAGCCGCCGGGCATGAAGGTGTCCTCCAGCTCGCTCGCCCCGACCTTGCCGCCGGCGGGCCGTGTCCGCAGGGACTCGCGCATGGCGTACCACGCGGATTCGACCTCCGCCGGGTCCTGGCCCAGGCCGTACGTCGTGTCGTGCTTCGAGACCCAGGCCAGGAACGCCTTGTGGCGGGCGTCGAACGCGTAGTCCTGGCTGAGGTTGTCGTCGTACCAGACGCCCTCGGGGTCGACGACGGAGTCGAGCACCAGCCGCCGGACCCGCTCGGGGAACAGCTTGGCGTAGACGGCGCCCAGGTAGGTGCCGTAGGAGTAGCCGAAGTAGTTGATCTGCCTCGCGTCCAGGGCCTCGCGGATCACGTCCAGGTCCTTCGCGGCGCTGACCGTGTCCATGTACGGCAGCAGGTCCCCGTGCTTCTCGCCGCACGCCGCGGCGAAGTTGGCGGCCCGCTCCCGGAGGGTCTGCTCGTCCTGGAAGGAGCGCGGTACGGAGTCGGGGCGCACCGGGTCGAAGTGCGTGGGGAGGCAGTTCAGCGCCGGGCGGCTCTTCCCGACGCCGCGCGGGTCGAAGCCGATCACGTCGTACTGCGCGGCGAGCTTCGCCGGGAGCGTGGAGGCCACGAACCCGGCCATCGAGAGGCCGCTGCCACCGGGGCCGCCCGGGTTGACCAGGAGCGGGCCCTGCGAGGTGGCGGCGGTGTGCGGGATCCGGGACAGCGCGAGCGTGACCTGACGGCCCGTCGGGCGGGCGTGGTCGAGCGGGGAGCGGACCGTCGCGCACTGCAGCGTCGGATACGTCTTGGTCGCGCAGCCGGTCCACTTGAGCGGTGCGGCACGCGGCCCGGGCTGCGCGGCGCCCGGCGCGCCCGTCCCGGTGTCGGTGGTCGCGGCGGACGGTACGGCGGTCACCAGACCCGCCACCGCCGCGCCGACGGCGACCAGAATTCCTGCACGTTTCGTCATACGGCCTCCCGAAGTGGAGGGAGCGCGGCCGAGGGTGCCGCTGCCCCCGCCGCATGTTCCCCGCATTCGCGCCCGGAAGGACATGTTCTGCAGAGAGTTGACCCGTTTGGACAGCGGGACACGCGTGTGCGGAGTGACGGGGGCGCCGCAGGTGACGTGGGTCGCGGTGAGTCAGAGAAGGGTCAGTTGGGTGGGTCCCTCCTCGGGGACCCCGGCGGCCGGCGGCGGACCCGTGGGCGGTGTGACGCGGCGGGACTCGCCCCGGTGCGCGGGGCCCATACCGTATTCGGCGGCCAGCTCGTGGACCCGGCGGGTGATCTGCCGCTGGTACCAGGTGGGCGCGTACGCCCCGTCCGCGTACATCCGCTCGTACCGGCTCACGAGATGGGGATGGTGAAGGCCGAGCCACTCCATGAACCACTCCCGGGCGCCCGGCCGCAGATGCAGGACGAGCGGGGTCACCGAGGTCGCTCCGGAGGCGGCGATCGCCCGCACCGTGGCACGCAGCTGCTCCGGGCTGTCGCCGAGGAACGGGATGACCGGTGCCATGAGGACGCCGCAGTCGATGCCGTTGTCGGTGAGGGTACGGATGACGTCGAGGCGGCGTTCGGGGGACGGGGTCCCCGGTTCGACCGTGCGCCAGAGCTCGGTGTCGACGAAACCGACCGACATGGAGACGCCGACCTCGGTGACCGCGGCGGACTGCTTCAGCAGCTCCAGGTCCCGGAGGATCAGTGTGCCCTTGGTCAGGATCGAGAAGGGGTTCGCGTGGTCGCGGAGGGCCGAGATGATGCCGGGCATCAGCCGGTAGCGGCCTTCGGCGCGCTGGTAGCAGTCGACGTTCGTCCCCATCGCGATGTGCGCGCCGTGCCAGCGGTGCGAGGCGAGGTGGCGGTTCAGCAGTTCGACGGCGTTGATCTTGACGACGATCTGGGAGTCGAAACCGAGCCCCGTGTCCAGGTCCAGATAGCTGTGGGTCTTGCGGGCGAAGCAGTACACGCAGGCATGGGAGCAGCCCCGGTACGGATTCACGGTCCATTCGAACGGCATCCGGCTCGCCCCTGGCACCCGGTTCACGATGGACCGGGCCCGCACCTCGTGAAAGGTGATGCCGCTGAATTCGGGTGTGTCGAACGTGCGCGTGGTCACCGCGTCCGCGGCGAAGAGCGCGCCGTTCCGGGCCGTTGTGGTGTTTTCGGCCAGATTGTCCCAGCGCATGGACACCTCCTTGGTAGCACTGACCAGAGAATAGAACACTTGTTCCCATGATCGTGCGCGACCGATTGTGCGTGAAGGCGATGCGGGTCCGATCGGGATTGCGGGGTCGAACGGGGTTTGCGGGGCCGATTTTGAGGGGCGTGCCCGAGGTGGTTGGCTCAGCACACCCCGAACAGTCGAGTGGTGGAGGAACTGGCATGGCGCAGGTCGAGGCAACGACGGAGCGGATCATCGCGGCGGACGCGGAGGCGGTGTTCGATGCGTTGGCCGACTACAAGGAGGTCCGGGGCAAGGTGATGACCGGTCACTTCAGTGAGTACGAGGTGCGCGAGGGCGGCGACGGCGAGGGCACCGTCGTGCACTGGAAGCTCCAGGCCACGAGCAAGCGCGTCCGTGACTGCCTGCTGGACGTCACCGAGCCGACCGACGGCAGGCTCGTCGAGAAGGACCGCAACTCCTCGATGGTCACCACCTGGACCGTCACCCCGGCAGGCGAGGGCAAGTCCCGCGCCGTCGTGTCGACCGTGTGGGACGGAGCCGGCGGCATCGGTGGTTTCTTCGAGCGGACCTTCGCGCCCAAGGGGCTCGGCCGCATCTACGACGAGCTGCTCCAGAACCTCGCCACCGAGGTCGAGAAGTAGCCTCCGGGCGCTGTCGGCCGGCCTCACCGGAACGGGTGGTTTTCCGGGACGGCCGGTTGTGCGCCGTAGTGCCTCCGACCGGCGCATAAGCCCTCCGAATGCGCCGGTCGTGCCCCCGGCCGTGTTTGCCCCGCCTTGCCGCGTGATGCGACAAATGGGCGGCGCAGATGCGACGAGGGGAGCGTTTCGTGGTGGGTGGGATCACTCTGGTGAAGGGCGAACCGAGTGGCACGGGGGACGCCGAGACGCAGACCGCGCCGCCCGCACCGCCGTCCGGCCGGGACACCGCACAGCTCGCCGCACCGCCATCGGAGATCAGCCACGGCCGGGTCCGGATGGTCTTCGTCGGGCTGATGCTCACCCTGCTGCTCGCGGCGCTCGACCAGATGATCGTCGCCACCGCGCTGCCGAAGATCGTCGGTGAGCTGCACGGCCTGGAGAAGATGTCCTGGGCGGTCACCGCCTATCTGCTGGCCTCCACGATCGGACTGCCGGTCTACGGGAAGCTCGGCGACCTCTTCGGCCGCAAGGGCGTCTTCCAGTTCGCGATCGTCGTGTTCGTCATCGGCTCGGCGCTGGCCGGCTGGTCCCGCACGATGGACGAGCTGATCGCCTTCCGCGCCATCCAGGGCATCGGCGGCGGCGGCCTCATGATCGGCGTCCAGGCCATCATCGCGGACATCGTCCCGCCCCGTGAGCGCGGCCGTTTCATGGGCCTCATCGGCGCTGTCTTCGGCCTCGCGTCCGTCGCGGGCCCACTCCTCGGGGGATTCTTCACCGACCACGCCTCCTGGCGCTGGTGCTTCTACATCAACGTGCCGTTCGGCCTCGTCACCTTCGTCGTCATCGCCGTCGTGCTGAAGCTCCCCAAGCCCGCGGTACGCCCGCGTCTCGACATCCTCGGCGCGGTGCTGCTCGCCGCCGCGTCCACCTGCCTCGTTCTGCTCACCAGCTGGGGCGGCACCGAGTACGACTGGGGCTCGCGCACCATCCTGGGACTCGCCGCCGGAGCTGCCGGAACGACTCTGCTGTTCCTCGCCGTGGAGCACCGTGCGCCCGAGCCGATCATTCCGCTCCACCTGTTCCGCGACTCGATCTTCAACATCACGGGTCTCGTCGGCGCGGTCATCGGCGTCGCCCTCTTCGGCGCGGCCAGCTATCTGCCGACGTACCTGCAGATGGTCGACGGGGCGTCCGCCACCGAGTCGGGACTGCTGATGCTGCCGATGATGGGCGGCATCGTCGGCGCGTCCGTCGTCTCCGGACAGCTGATCTCCCGTACCGGCCGCTACCGCGTCTACCCCCTGGCCGGCAGCGCGGTCTCGGCCGTCGGCATGTGGCTGCTCTCCCGGCTCGAAACCGGTACGTCCCGCTTCGAGTACAGCATCGCGCAGGCCGTCCTCGGGCTCGGGATCGGCCTGGTCATGCCCGTGCTGGTGCTCGCCGTCCAGAACTCCGTCCGCCCCGCCGACCTCGGCACCGCGACCAGCGCCAACAACTACTTCCGGCAGATCGGCGGCAGCGTCGGCGCCGCGATCTTCGGAACGCTCTTCGCCGGGCGGCTCTCGGACGCCCTCGACGTACGGCTCCCGACGGGCGTCGGGCTCCCCGACCCCGAGTCGATCACCCCGCAGCTCGTCCACGCCATGGAACCGGCTCTGCGTGACGCCTACATCCAGGCGTACGCCGACGCGATGCCGCGGATCTTCCTGTACCTGGTGCCGGTCCTTCTGCTGGGCCTGTTCCTCGCCTTCTTCCTCAAGGAGAAACCGCTGGTGTCCCATCCCACCCCCGCCACGGCGGACGACATGGCGACCGGCCGGGTGCCCGTGCCCGCCGCACGTACGAACTCCGTCACGGTGACGGTCGGTCACTCCTCCGGTGTGCCGGTCTGCGGTTACGTCCAGCACCCCGACGGCACCAAGGTCCCGCGGGCCGCCCTCACTCTCGTCGACGGCCACGGGAAGCAGGCCGGACGGGGCGCCAGCGGCGACGACGGACGGTACGCGCTGAGCGTGCCCGGCTCCGGTTCGTACGTCCTGATCGCGGCAGCGGGCGGGCACCAGCCGCAGGCCGTCAGCGTCACCGTAGGCGACCGGCCCGTGGAGCTGGACGTGGTCCTCGGCGGCGCGGGCCGGCTCGCCGGTTCGGTCGTCACGGCCGACGGAACCCCGGTGCGGGACGCCGCGGTGACCCTCACCGACGTGCGCGGCGAAGTCGTCGCGAGCGCCCGCACGGGCCGCGAGGGCGGCTACGTGATGACGGAGCTGGTGGCGGGCGAGTACACCCTCGCCGCCGGCGCCCCGGCCTTCCGTCCGGCGGCCCTGCCGGTCAGTGTGCAGGCGGCCCGGGAGACCCGGCAGGACATCGAACTGGCCGGCGGCGCCGTCCTGCGCGGAACCGTACGCGCCGGCGGCGGACGGCCCTTGGAGGACGCCCGGGTCACCCTGCTCGACGCCGCGGGCAACGTGGTCGACACCCTCACGACGGGGCCGGACGGGACCTTCCGGTTCGTCGACCTGTCATCGGGGGAGTACACGGTGATCGCCGCCGGCTACCCGCCGGTGGCGACGGTCCTGAGGATGGCGGGCGGCGGCCGGACCGAGCGTGACCTCCAGCTCGGGCACGAGGACTGAGCGGGAGGGGGCCAAGGGCCGCCCCGCGCCCTCAGCCCCGGCCGTCCGTACCGACCAAGGTCATGAGGGCCCGCGCGCCGGGGCTCATCGCCTGGACCGGCGGGAGCACCACCACACTCTCGTACACCGGCCGGTGCGGGCCCAGCGGTTCCACCACCACCAGCCGCCCGGCCTCGGGCTTGCGGGCGAAGTGCTGCGGCACCACCGCGATGCCCAGCCTCTCGTGGACGAGGTCCAGGAGGCTGTGCACGTCGTTCACCTCGAGCGCCACCGTGCGGCGCACCCCCGCTGCCGCGAACGCCTCGTCCGCGGCCCGCCGGGGGCCCCAGTCCGGATGGAAGTCGATGAACGACTCGCCGGCCAGGTCCGTCCACGTCACCGAGGCGGCCCGCGCGAACCGGTGGCCCGGGGCGCACAGCACGACCATCGGCTCACGGGCCAGCGGCATCAGCTCGCCGCGCCACTCCAGCGGACTGACCGTGGCGGCGAAGGCGATGTCGAGCCGTCCGCCCGCCACCCCGTCGAGCAGACTGGACGTGCCCTCCTGCCGGAGCCGGAGTTCCATGTGCGGATGCGCCCGGTGGAAGGCCGCCAGCAGCTGGGCGGGGCTGACACCGGCCACGCACTGCTCGACCCCCACGGTCAGCGTGCCGCGCAGCAGCCCCCGGACGGCGTCCACCGCGTCCTTCGCCGCCCGCGCCCCCGCCAGCGTGCGCTCCGCCTCGACGAGCAGGGCCCGCCCCGCCTCGGTGAGCCGGACCGAGCGCGTCGTCCGGCTGAACAACGGCGTCCTCAGCTCCTGTTCCAGCGCCCGCACGGACGCGGACAGCCCGGACTGGGACACGGCGAGGCGCTCGGCGGCGCGGGTGAAGTGCTGCTCCTCGGCGACGGCCACGAAGTGCTCAAGCTGACGCAGTTCCATGATTGAGAAATGTAGGCGATGAATCCGACCGGAATCTCCTGTTGGACTGCTGGATCGTTCTGCGCAAGCCTGGGGGCGCGCACCGAGCCCGGCGCGTAGCCAGGACCTCTCCCGTGGAGCCCGCGTATGTACGTCCCGTCGGCCGACCGATACTCCGCCATGCCGTACCGGCGAACAGGACGCAGCGGACTGCTGCTCCCCGCGCTGTCCCTCGGGCTGTGGCACAACTTCGGCGGCGACCGGAATCCCGAGGACCAGGGCCGCATCCTGCGCAGGGCCTTCGACCTCGGGATCACCCACTTCGACCTCGCGAACAACTACGGACCGCCGCCCGGTTCCGCCGAGATCACCATGGGCCGCGCCCTGAAGACGGACTTCGCGCACCTGCGGGACGAGATCGTCATCTCGACCAAGGCGGGCTACGGCATGTGGGACGGTCCGTACGGGGAGTGGGGATCGCGCAAGTACCTGCGATCGTCCCTCGACCAGAGCCTGACCCGGCTCGGTCTCGACTACGTCGACATCTTCTACTCCCACCGGCCCGACCCCGGGACCCCGCTCGAAGAGACGATGGGTGCGCTCGACACCGCGGTGCGCCAGGGCAAGGCGCTGTACGCCGGTATCTCCAACTACTCGCCCGAGCAGACCCGTGAGGCCGCCCGCATCCTGCGGGAGCTCGGCACCCCGCTGCTGATCCACCAGCCGCGCTACTCGATGCTGGACCGCCGGCCCGAGGAGGAGGGGCTGCTGAGCGCCCTGGACGAGCTGGGTACCGGCTCGATCGCCTACTCGCCGCTGGAGCAGGGCATCCTCTCCGACCGCTATCTGCGCGGTATCCCCGAGGGCTCGCGCGCGGCCGGCTCCAGCCCGTTCCTGACTCCGGACGCCGTCACGCCGGAGCTGGTGCGCCGGCTGGGCGCCCTCGACCAGGTGGCCAAGGAGCGCGGCCAGACCCTGGCGCAGCTGGCCCTGGCCTGGGTGCTGCGAGGCGGCCGGGTCACCTCCGCCGTGGTCGGCGCGAGCAGCGTCGCCCAGCTGGAGAGCAGCGTCGGCGCCGTGGCGAACCTGGAGTTCGGCGACGAGGAGCTGGCCAGGATCGAGGAGATCCTCACCGCCGTCTGACGCGTACCGTCAGAGCCAGCCGTTGCGGCGGAATCCCCGGTGGATGACGAAGCAGGCGGTGGCCATGAGGCCGACGACGAACGGATACCCGTAGGTCCACCGCAGCTCCGGCATGTACTCGAAGTTCATTCCGTACACCCCGCAGACCATGGTGGGTACGGCGATGACGGCGGCCCATGCCGTGATCTTGCGCATGTCCTCGTTCTGGGCCACGGTCACCTGTGCCAGATGGGCCTGGAGCACCGAGTCGAGCAGCGCGTCGAAGGAGACGATCTGGTCCGTCGTACGGGCCAGATGCTCCGCGACGTCGCGGAAGTACGGCTGGAACTCCGGGCCCACCGGCTCCACCGGGCGCTCCGCCAGACCCTGGAGCGGCCGGCTCAACGGCGCCACCGCCCGCTTGAACTCCATGAGCTCACGCTTGAGCTGGTAGATGCGCCCGGCGTCGCCCCGGCCAGTCTGCTCACTGAAGACCGCGGTCTCCACCGCGTCGATGTCGTGCTGCACCGCGTCGGCGACCAGCAGATAGTTGTCGACGACCTGGTCGGCTATCGCGTGCAGCACCGCGGCGGGCCCCTTGGCCAACTGCTCCGGGTCCGCCTCCAGGGCCTCCCTGAGCGGTCCGAGCGAACCGTGGCTGCCGTGCCGCACCGTGATCACGAAGTCGGCGCCCGTGAAGATCATGATCTCACCGGTGTCCACCACCTCGCTGGTGGCGGTGAGTTGCTCGTGTTCGACGTAGCCGCAGGTCTTGAAGACGGCGAACAGCATGTCCTCGTACCGCTGAATCTTCGGCCGCTGGTGGGCGCTCACCGCGTCGTCGACGGCCAGCGGGTGCAGCCCGAACAGCTCGGCGACACCGGCGAACTCCTCGGCGGACGGCTCGTGCAGACCGAGCCAGACGAAACCGCGCCCCACGCGCCGGACCCGGTCCAGTGCCTCGTCCGCCGGGCAGGCGACCGGATGCCGGACACCGTCCTCGTACAGCACGCAGTTGACGACCGCGCTCCCCAGAGGCGAGCGTGCGGGGTGGCTGAGGTCAACCCGGGGCCGGCGGGTACGGCGTACCGCATGGCGTAGTTTGCGGACGATCGGCACAGCGGGACTCCTTCACGCGCGGGCGGCCAGTGTGCCATCCGGGCATCCGGCGCCGAGGGGTGGCCCGGAGGCTGCGGCAGGTCCCGCTGAGGCGTCGGCGCCGGAGCCACCGCGGATCCCCTCGGTGCCCGTCTCGCGCGCGTCGCCGAGCACCGCGCCGTAACCGCCGCCGGCCGGTGCACCGGCCCTCACCGGGCACAGCCTGCCACCGGACGTCCCGCTACGCGGTCGTGCCGCTCGCCCGGGGCGGGCGGAGGGTGTAAAAAGAGGGCATGGCCGGACGCTACGGCCGCCCGCGCTCGGTTCTCAAGATGCGGACCGTCGCCGGTCAGGTCTTTCTCCTGCAAGTGGCGATCGTGGTGCTGCTGGTCGCCGCTGCCGTGGCCGCGCTCGTTCTCCAGTCCCGGGCCGACAGCGACAGGGAGGCCCGCAACCGGTCCGTAGCGGTGGCAGAGACCTTCGCCAACGCCCCGGGCACCGCGGCCGCGCTGAAGGGCCCCGACCCCACCGCCGTGCTCCAGCCGGCTGCCGAGGAGGCCCGAAAACGCTCCGGGGTCGACTTCATCGTCGTGCTGAACACCGACGCCATCCGCTACACCCACCCGCTGCCCGACCGCATCGGCAAGAAGTTCGTCGGCAACGTGGAGCCCGCCCTGCGCGGTGGCGTCGTCGTCGAGCGGATCACCGGCACCATCGGGCCGCTGGTGCAGGCCGTGGTGCCGGTCACCGGCCCGGACGGCACCGTCGTGGGACTGGTGTCCGCCGGGATCACCATCGAGCGCGTGAGTGGTGTGGTGAAGGATCAGTTCCCCCTGCTGTTCGGCTCCGCCGCCGGAATCCTGGTCCTCGCCACGGGCGGCACGGCGCTCGTCAGCCGGCGCCTGCGCCGTCAGACACACGGTCTCGGACCCACCGAGATGACCCGGATGTACGAGCATCACGACGCCGTCCTGCACGCCGTACGGGAGGGCGTGGTCATCGTCGGCGGCGACGGCCGGCTCATGCTCGCCAACGACGAGGCGCGCAGGCTGCTGGGTCTGCCGCCGGACGTGGACGGGCGTACGGTCCCCGAGCTGGGCCTCGACCCGGTCACCACGGAACTGCTCGACTCCGGCCGCATCGTGACCGACGAGCTGTACCCGGTCGGCGACCGCCTGCTGGCCGTCAACCAGAGGTCGACGGACACGAACGGCGGACCGCCAGGCAGCGTGACGACCCTGCGCGACACCACCGAACTGCGCGCCCTGACGGGCCGGGCCGATATGGCGCGGGGACGGCTGAATCTGCTCTACGAGGCCGGGGCGGAGATCGGCACCACCCTCGACGTGGTGCGTACCTGCGAGGAACTCGCCGGTTTCGCCGCTGCCAGCTTCTGCGACCTCGCCACCGTGGACGTCGTCGAGGCCGTGCTCCAGGGGGAGGAACCGGCCGCCATCCGCGGCGGAACCGAGATGCGGCGCACGGCCCTCAGCGGCGAACGCGAGGACATGGGCCTGCAGCCGGTCGGCTCCACCCTCCGGTTCATGCCGACCACACCCACGGGGTCAGGACTGGGCCGGGGTGAGGCCGTCCTCGAAACGGATCTGGGGGACTTCACGGGGTGGCAGGAGCAGGACCCCGAGAGTGCCCGGAGGCTCGTCGACAACGGCGTCCACTCCAAGATCGCGGTACCGCTGCGCGCCCGCGGCGCCGTCCTGGGCGTGGCGATGTTCTGGCGCTCGGCCAACCCTGCGCCCTTCGACGAGGAGGACCTGTCCCTGGCCGAGGAACTGGTCGCCCGCGCCGCCGTCAGCATCGACAACGCACGCCGCTACTCGCGCGAGCACGCCATGGCGGTGACCCTGCAGCGAAGCCTGCTGCCGCACGGCCTTCCCGAGCAGAACGCCCTCGACGTCGCCTACCGCTACCTGCCCGCGCACGCAGGGCGCGGCGGCGTGGGCGGCGACTGGTTCGACATCATCCCGCTGCCCGGCGCGCGGGTCGCTCTCGTGGTGGGCGACGTCGTCGGCCACGGACTCCACGCCGCCGCCACCATGGGGCGGCTGCGCACAGCGGTCCACAACTTCTCCACCCTGGACCTCCCGCCCGGCGAGATCCTCTGGCACCTGGACGAACTGGTCGCCCGCATCGACCAGGACGAGGCATTCGACCCGGCCGAGGCGGCGGTCACCGGAGCCACCTGCCTCTACGCGATCTACGACCCGGCCTCCGGACGCTGCACGATGGCCCGGGCCGGTCACCTTCAGCCGGTTGTCGTCCAGCGGGACGGCACCGCCGAGTTCGCCGACGTACCAGGCGGCCCACCGCTCGGCCTCGGCGGTCTTCCCTTCGAGACCCTCGACGTCGTGCTCCCCGAGGGCAGCGAACTGGTGCTCTACACGGACGGGCTCGTCGAGGACCGCCGGCGTGACATCGACGAAGGACTGGAGCTGCTGCGCCGCACCCTCGCCGATCACGCGGCCGACCTGCCGGAGGTCACCTGCGAGGCGGTCGTCCGCACGCTGGTGAGCGACCCCGCGCGCGACGACATCGCGCTGCTCGTCGGCCGTACGCACCGGCTCGACGCGGAGGACGTGGCCGACTGGGACGTGGAGTCCGATCCCTCGGCGGTCTCTCTCGTACGGGCCGATGTGTGCCGCAAGCTGACCGAGTGGGGACTGACCGAGGAGTCCTTCACCACCGAGCTGATCCTGAGTGAGCTGGTCACCAACGCCATTCGCCACGCGGCCGGTCCCATCCGCGTACGGCTGATCCGTGACCGCTCGCTGATCTGCGAGGTCTCCGACCGCAGCAGCACCTCGCCCCACCTGCGGCAGGCTGCCACCACCGACGAGGGGGGCCGCGGACTGTTCCTGGTCGCCCAGTTCGCCGACCGGTGGGGGACCCGCTACACCGACGACGGCAAGGTCATCTGGACGGAACAGACGCTGGCTGCGGCTCCTCCACCACCACACGTCCGACGGGGGGTGTGAGTACGCCGCACGGACGGGCCCGTGATCAGCCGGTTCCGTCCGCCGGTGCCGACGGCTCCGGCGAGGGCAGTTCGCTGGTGCAGGTGCTGCGTCCGAAGACCCCCGACGCGGTGGAGCGTTGGACGTGCTTGCCGCCGACGGCGAGTGTGCAGCTCGCCTCGCCGCCCTTCTCGCCGAGGGTGATGCTGACGATGGGCGACGTGCCGAGCGGCACGTTCACCGTCTTCCTCCACGGGAGTTCGGCGTTCTCCACGAGGCTGGCGCGGTCGCCCTCGCCGTCTCCGCGATAGGAGATGTCGGCGACGCCCTTGCCCACCACTTCGTACGTCACGGCGGCCGTGGGCACGGTGGATTCCCTGTCGGCCTCTTCGCTGCCGGTGTCGAGAATTCCGTAGGTGATGAGCGCGCCGCAGGCGAGCAGCAGTGCCGCGGCGACGGCGATGCCGCGACGGTCGGGGCTCAGGGACGACTTCCCGGATGTAGCCGGGGATTCGGACCGTTCCGGGTGTTCCGACGGTTCCGAATGTTCCGGCTGTTCGGGGTCGGTTGATTCCTGCGTTGTGGGCATGGCCGCGCTTTCGGTCGAAGCGAGTTCGCCCTGGGTTATACACCATCCGAATCGACAGATGCCAGGGTGCGGAAGAACCGGGCGAATCGGGGCGCCCTTTCCCTTGAGGGGTGTCAAATACCCCGTATTACGGCCTCCCTTGACCAGGCTTCGAAGAATCGGCTAGACAGCGTCCGACCTTGATCGACACGTCTCCGGCGAGGCCACTTTTCCCATGTACGGGGGGTGGTCCGGTTGTCATGCCCGGAGACGGGCCGCTCGGGTCCGTCTTGAGTGCGACCGGCAGGGGGGTCTTGCCGGCGTGCCGATGAAGGGAATGGCGTGAAAGCGAGATTCGGGCGGGCTGTAGCCTGCCTCGTGGTTTCGGCGGTCGCTTCCACCATGATTCCTCAAGTCGCTTATGCGGCTGAGGTTTCGGGTGATGAGGGTGACGGAATTGTCGATTCCTTCAAGGGGTGGTTCTCCGACGGAGATGGCGGTGACGGCTCTGAGGGACCGTCGACCGGTGGGATTCCCACGTTGCCGAGCCGGGAGAAGTTGCCGGTCGGGAAGGTGGCGCCGAAGGCGAAGCGTGTCGCTGAGCTGACGGGCCGGCGGACGGCGAACGAGCGGTTCTGGCAGTTGTCGGACGGCCGGGTGCAGGCCGAGGTGTCGGTCACGCCGACGGGTTACCGGTCGGGGAAGTCGTTCAAGGACATCGATGCGACGGTCCGGCCGTCCGATGCCAAGGGTTTCGCTCTGGCGAACACGACGAACGCGGCGCGTAGCTGGTTCGGTACGGACGCGGAGCGGCTGCTGAAGTTCGAGGCCGAGGGTCACACGGTGACGCTGGGTCTGGAGGGTGCGGGCAAGCTCGCGCCGGTGGCCGACGGCAACACCGTGACGTACAAGAACGCCGTGCCGGGCGCGGACCTCTCCTATGTGGTGGGCCCGGGCCGGGTCAAGGAGAACATCGTCCTGGCCCAGCGGCCGGCCGGTCCGGTGAAGTTCACGTTCACCCTGGATGCGGGTGGTCTGACGCCGAAGTCGGGCAAGGACGGCTCGGTCGAGCTGTACGGTGACGCGCCGAATCCGGTGCTGGTGATTCCTGCCGCGTTCATGACGGACGCGAAGAGGAATGCTGCCGCTCCGTACGGCGGCGGTTACAGCTCGTCGGTGGAGCAGAAGCTCACCAAAGCCGGTAAGGGCTGGAAGCTGACGGTCATTCCGGATGCGAGGTGGCTGGCCGCGAAGGAGCGGGTGTATCCGGTCACGGTCGATCCGACGATCACGATCGCGCCGACGCCGTCTTCGGCGCAGGACGTGATGATCTCGTCGGACGGTCCGGCGTCGAACTATGACGACAACTGGCGTCTGTCGGTGGGTAACACCACGACGGGTTCCTCTCGTGCGCTGCTGCGGTTCCCGCTGGGCACGGTTCCGGCGGGCACCAAGCTGGACTCGGCGGATCTGAAGCTGTATTACGACCAGACGCATACCTCGGGTGACACCGAGGTGCAGCTGGAGGCGCACCGGGCGACGCAGCCGTGGACGGAGGCGGGTGCGACGTGGAACAGCGCGAACACGTTCACCGGTGAGCTGTCGGGTACTTCGGTCGTCGTGGATGACGGTGATGCGGGGCGTACCGCGGCGGTGGGTGCCTGGCCCGCGTCGGGGAACACGGCGTACACCCAGTACGCGACGAACCTGGACTACCTGTACAACAAGGACACGGTGGTTGGGGACACCTATACCTGGCAGCCGAGTCTGCCGGAGGACGGTGACTACCAGGTCGAGGCGCATTACGTCCCGGCCACCGACCGTGCCACGAACGTCCCGTACACCGTGACGTACAACGGTGGCAGCAAGGCGTACACGGTCAATCAGCAGGCCGGCACCGCGGGTGTGTGGAAGACGCTGGGGACGCACCCGTTCAAGGCGGGCACCCTGGGCAAGGTCGTCCTGGGTGACGCTCCCGCCTCGACCACGACGACCGTGCTGGCGGACTCGGTGCGGTTCACGAAGGGCGGTGTCGTCACGAAGAAGCCGGGTGAGCTCAACACCTGGCACACCTTCCCCGTCACCAAGACCGTCCAGTCCTGGATCGACGGCACGAACACCAACAACGGTTTCGTGATCAAGGCCGGTGACGAGAGCGCCAACGGGCCCAAGGGCGGGCCGCGTTACGAGGGAAGCGAGTTCGGGTACGCGGGCGAGTCCGCGAACTACCCGAAGCTGGTGCTGACCTACGGCCGCCAGGGTGTCGACCTCGCCACCCCGACCACGATCCACGACACCGGCGCCGAGCTGAACTGGTCCACGTACACCGACCCGTCGGCTGCGAGCACGGACGACGA